>JAYYPW010000014.1:0-131294 GCA_036128855.1 Pseudomonadota bacterium | reverse complement strand
TAAGGGTCGATCTTGAGTAAGGTTGGGCAAAATGGTTTGTTGTTCGCTATGTGCAGGCATGGTAATTGGGTCATGCGTATGGAGTATGATCGCATAGGGGGTGTTGTTTACCAGTTTCCACTTTTTGTGGGATTTTACCATTAGATGAGGGTGCTCCATGGGTGTTGGTTCAATAGTAAGTGCTTGAGCAAAAAGCACGTAAGTAGCAATTAAACCAAAAGTGAATAAATATACGCGCATAAAAATATGAATCAATTAAGTTAGAGAACATTAGGATGTTTGTGACTGAAAATCAATTATTCATATATTAATATGTAATATTTTTAGGCATGTACACCGCAATTAATCAAAATTATAGTCGTTATCTCAAGATATGGTTGGAGGTATAGATAAGGCTTGTACAAAGAGTCAGAAAAAACTATATTGTGTGAAGAATAATTTGGAGATATACCATGCGGCTAGCAATTGTTGGAGCAACAGGTCAAATCGGACAAACTTTTATACAATTACTAGAAGAAGTATCACAGGATGCGCAACCACAGCAAGTTAGACTTGTGGCAAGTCAGCGATCCCAAGGAAATACACTGAGAGTTTGTGGTAAGGAAGTTGATATAGAATCTCTAGAAGAGTTTGATTTTAGCGAAGTAGACTGTGCATTTTTTGCATTAAATCATGCCTTGACTAAGCATTATATCCCCATTGCAAGAGCTCATTGTCGTCTTGTCATAGATAATAGTTCAGCGTATCGATTAGATCCTGCTGTGCCTTTGATTGTGCCCGAGGTAAACTTTAGTCACTGGTATGATCTTGGTTGTCCAAATTTAATCAGTAATCCGAATTGTTCTACAGCACAAATGATTATAGCTTTACACCCCATACAAACAAGCTTCGGGATTAAGCGAGTAGATGTGGCCACTTATCAATCTATTAGTGGTGCAGGTAACCAGGCTATACAAGATTTTGAGAAAAAGCTGACACAATTCAGCAACAGCAACGATCAAACCGCAAGCGCCTTAGATGTATATCCTAGTATCGATAGTAGAATGGAATCAGGAATGACAAAAGAAGAAATGAAAATGCACTGGGAGTCTCAAAAGATTTGGCGAGATGATAAGATAACCATACAAGCCACCTGTGTTCGGGTTCCAGTGTTCGTCGGACACGCAGAGGCTTGTCACGTCGAGACGCATAGAGAAATAGACTGGCATATCTTAGCAGATAAATTAGATGCCCAGTCAGGTCTAATATGGCATAAAGATCAGATAGTTACACCGTATACACACGCGAGAGGAAATAATCAGGTGCATGTATGTAGAGTAAGACGGGATCTCACCGATCCTAATCGATTATGTATGTGGGTTGTTGCAGATAATATGCGCAAAGGCGGAGCATGGAATGCAATACAAATCTATATGTATTGGCTGAATGCAGAACAAAGAGTAGGTGTGTAGCCAGGGATATTCTTGCGTGTGAAAAGGTGATAGTTTATAATAAAATTATAAGGAAGTTATTATGTCGAAAGCAAAGAAGTCTCCCAAAGAGTCAGGATACAAGTCTAAGTCAGACGTTTATGTATATAACGATCCATTAGATCAAGAGTCTGTAATTAGGAAGTCAAAGAGACAAGCGACAAAAGACAGCGACGAAGATAGTAGTGATGGTGGTAGTCAAGGCAGTGGCGATGCTGAGATGTCTTCCGAAGCACTCGCTGAATATATCGGGAGCCTAATAGGTTCTTCTCCCTATACCCATCAGGCTAATATCGAAGCGGTTATTAAAAGTGTGCGAGAGGGTAAGTTCAATATACCAAGCGACTCAGAAGTTATATTTGAAAAAAATGAAAAAGGTGAAATTGTAGAAGTTCGAGTTGCCAAGAAAAGAGACCGTAAGTTCGCAGAAGTAGATGATCGGCGCTTTGCTGTATCTGCAGCAGATATTGAGAAGGGCAAGAGCACCAAAAGGCCTATGCGGCGATATGAGCCTGAGGAATTAAAAAAAGAGCGTCCACTTTCTCCGTGGAAAACACCCACACCCAAGCCGCCAGGTATGTAGCGACAGGTATGATATGCAGCGTTTAAGCATGGATATAATAGACTCGATTTAGCTGTAGATATTAGGTCAAAAAATATACCGACGAAAATAGACGCTAATTGGTCATATAATCTTCCTTGGGTGTCTTGATATTGATAAAAAACTAGCAGGAACGAAATTACATAACTATTGTAGTTATTAAAGAAATACTATTGTTATGAGATCTCTGCAAGCATGTTTTTTGCTTCACTGGCAACGTCTCCAGGATGTAGTTCGATAATTTCCTGTAATATACTTCTCGCACCTGCGATGTCGCGCATAGTGATATAAGCACGGGCGAGATCAAGTTTGATTGGAATACCTTCTTGGGTAGTAAACACATTAAAGTCACTTTGATCCTCAGTGTCTTGGAGTGAAAGAACGCCTTTCTCGTGATGGGTTACAATGGAAGTAGAATCTTGGATTATAGCGCTTTTAGATTTATTGATCTGTTCCTTTTTAGCACTGGTTACTGCAAACCATAGGGTGCATACTAAAAGTCCTACTCCAGATGTTATGACCATCATAGGGATAACTTGGCGTGAGACAAAGGCTGCTGAGATAGTTTGTATTTTGTGCTGCAAGTAGTGACTGCTTCGCAAAAAAGTCAATAGGAATCCATCTAGTATAGTGGTTTTTGCTTTGGCCACGCGAGGTTGTTCCGCCTCCTGGTTTAAGTTGAGGGTGTTATTGGCCTTGAAAGCAATATAAGGGGCAGGCACACGACTTGATTCAGGGTCTTGTTGAAAAAGTATTTGCCAGTGCTGCAGTTGGTTGTGTATGGTAGCGACTGCGATATCATGGGAGATATTTTTGACGATATCTTCGCTTGGAATCTTAAGAACAGAGTTAGGAATGATAGCAAAGAGGTTTTGCTTAGCGAAACTACGTGGATTGCTTTGCCATATACTTACAACCCATTGCTCTGATGTGTAAGGAGAATCTTCACTGAATTGTAAGGCAATATCATGAAGAGACTCTTGCCCTACTGGGCCATATGACGATGGGTTGGCATGGATGCAAGAGCATAAAAAAAGAATAAATATTTGCAATGTTACATTTTTAAACATAATAAAACCTACTTTGCTTACTAATATAATGCGATAAATTGATGATAGAAGCAAGTTTGATTTGATCGTGCTATAATAGAAGTAAGCAAAAAAAAAGATAGCCATGCAAAGGTGGGTAGCACAAATTCAATACCATGGTTCAGCAGGACATGGATGGCAGAAACAAAAAGAAACAGAGACTATACAAAATCAGGTAGACTTGGCACTATCTTCTGTTGCAGCAGAGCCTATAGAAACAGTTTGTGCAGGACGCACTGATGCGGGTGTCCACGCTGTAAGCCAGATAGTACATTTCGATACTGCTGCACACAGGACCGCGCAATCGTGGGTGCTCGGTGCGAATAAGCATTTACCACATGGAATCAAGTTGAAAGGGGTGGGGGCCATTGATAAAGAGTTTCATGCTAGATTTAGTGCAAAATCAAGACAGTACAAATATTATCTCTATGAGCACCCATTGGCAAATCCTTTTCTCGTAGATCGTGCCTGGTGGTTGCCCCACGGTAAACTATGTCTTGAAAAAATGCGCCATGCAGCGAACTTCTGGTTGGGAGAACAGGATTTTTCTAGCTTTCGGGCAAGTGATTGCCAGGCAAAACACCCGGTACGGAGGTTGTTAGGGATTGATATTCAGAGAAAAGGCTCCATTGTCGTTATCACCGTATCTGCCAATGCTTTTTTACACCATATGGTACGAAATATGATAGGAGTATTAGTACCAATCGGCTCTCATCGTGCACCAGTCGATTGGGCAAATGAAGTGTTGCAATTAAAAAATAGGAGTAAAGCAGGAATAACTGCCCCTGCGCACGGGCTTTTCTTGCAAGATGTTTTCTATCCATACCCATGGACTAAAGTATTAAATCGTTTACCAAAGCCTGACAGCCTTGCAGATGACGGCGTTTTTGCCTATTATGACAAATGAACACTATGAAGAAAAGATATGCTGCACGACGAAGCAACACCAAAAGAAGCTCGTGTTACCCCAGTACATTCTGGTCATAAGTTACTTAGTATCGGGTCATATCAGAAAGTCATACGTGAGATAAGTGATATAACGCGCCTAGATGTTGCCCATGAGAAAACGTGTTATCTAGATCTCATAGAGCAGTTCGCTGAATTCGTGCAACTGCTGCCCCAGCCATTGATTGGGCAAACAGAAACTATGCTTGAGAGATCGGTTAAGCGTTCATACATAATGCTACGAGAATTTGCTAAACACCAAAAAGAGCGCCACGGTGCTGAGTATTTGGTACAAGATGTAGGAGCAAGATTATTGTATGCTGTATTTTCTGCAGCGCTATTATTCGAAATTGGTAACATTTGTATTGATAGAAGGGTGATTTTATGTGATGCGCAAGGTCGCTACAGGGCGCAATGGCAATATTTCGATAAGCCTATGCTGCATTACGGACAATATTTTAAAATTCGCTACGGCAAAGGCATGGCTAAGAAGCTGATTCCTGAAGTAACTTATATCTTGGCAAAACAAATAATGCCGTCATTAGGCTTTGCGTGGATATCTGAAGATCCGATAATATTATATCAGTGGTTCACTGCTTTAAATGAGCGTGACGAGTTTTTTGGTGCTTACAAAATTGAACTGGATATTGATTTATGCATTAAAGAAGATCCACTAGAACTCGATGATATACCTAGTGAGGCCTTTGTGCCTGAAGAAACACTGGCTGCAGAAAAATATTGGGAATGGCTCAAAGAGAAAATAAAAGATAGAAATTATGTAAGCAGATCTGGTTCTGGTATTCAGATCGTAGACGGCGACGTTTTGCTAGATCATGATCAGCTGATAACAGAGTTTGGTCGCGTTTTCTCACGGTTTCGCGATGCGGTTGTGATTGGGGCGCAATTCAATCATCTAGGATTATGTCAATTAGATGGGCAAGATTATCGTTATTTTCAATACTATACGTCTTCTGGGTACAAAGGCAAAGCAGGCATGGCTGGGTCCATTTTCTCTGCAGCACAACTACAAGGAGTAGAGTCTGAGAAAAATAATAGACGTTTTACCAAAATTGATAGAAATGATGCGCGAGTATACTTCCCAGGTATCGAAGCAATGCCTCAGAGCGAAGGTTTAGTACCTAGTGAATCTCCAGGTTCAGTGGAAACTTTCCATCGCTTAGAGTCATCATTTAGTATTGTAAATCTACTTAAAAATATTTTAGGTAGATAACCAGGAGAATAAAGTGAGTTGGATAGAAGAAGTATGGCCCAAAAAGAAACCTAGGCAAGCTCACGATGCCAGACCTATACCTGATGGATTATGGGATAAGTGTGCGGCATGTGGCAAGATGGTGTTTAGCGAGTCCTTTAGGAAATCTTGGAGAGTATGTGAGCATTGTGGGCATCATCATCGTTTAGATGCTAAAAGTCGCTTGCTTCAATTAAACCAAGGAGCTGACTACACCTTGATAGGCGAGGAAGTAAAAACCAAAGACTATCTAAATTTCAAAGATAAAAAACCCTATAAGCAACGTTTGGCCGAAGCGCAAAAAAAATCTGGATTGAGTGAGTCTATTTTATGTGCCCGAACTAAGTTGGCCAAAACCGAGGTTGTAGTGGCGATATTTTCTTTTGATTTTATTGGGGGGTCGATGGGAGGTGTGTTAGGCGAGCGGTTTGTGCGCGCTTGCGAATATGCGACTAAGTATAACCTGCCTTTTGTTTGTGTTACATCTAGTGGTGGTGCGCGCATGCAGGAGGGGGTTATTGCACTTTTTCAGATGGCTAAAACATCTATGGCGATTGCCAGGTTTAAACACACAAAAAATCCTTTCATCACTATCTTAGCTGATCCAACATCGGGGGGAGTTGCGGCGAGCATGGCAATGCAGGCAGATATTATTATTGCAGAGCGTGGCGCATTAATTGGGTTTACAGGACCAAGGGTAATTGCTCAGACCCTTAGGGAAGACCTACCACAAGGTTTTCAGCGTGCTGAATTTTTGCTGAAAAACGGTGCTGTAGACATGGTCGTAGCTAGAAAAGATATACCCAAAAAGTTAACAAGCCTTTTATCAAAACTAACTTATAAGCATGTCATAGAGGAGTCCGAGTAATAATGGTTTTAGGTTTAAATGCACTTGACTTAGTACTTTTGGGTGTGCTCGCAATAGCTACGATTGTTGGTGCGTTACGTGGGGTAAGTCGCATGGTATTTTCCTGGGTTCTCTGGATAGGGGTTTTATACTTTTTATACAATTACTATCTCACGCTCGCACATATACCTATACTCGATCAGAGTATTGGTAATGAATTTTTACAAATATTTGCTGTTTTTTCTATTGGTATAGTTAGTACTTTTATAGTATCGGCTATTGTGCAAATTATGTTAGGCCGGGCAATAAGTGTACTAGGTCTAGTTGTTGTAGATAAGTTTTTGGGTTTGTATTTGGGGATGATACAAGGTGCACTGCTGGTGGGACTACTAGTGTTAAGCTTTGCAAGAACCTCAATAAGCGATGAGCAGTGGTGGAAGCAATCAAAAGTCGTGAGTATCACAACATACTATGCGCCAATTTACACTAAAGGTTATGTAGAGTTGATAGAAAGTGCTACACAGAAGCTAGATGAGAACCTAGTGCCTTTGATGCAAGTGCAAGACTTTATGAGCTAGTGGATCTAGGTATGATTTTATGAGTGCGATTCTTGTAAAGATCATGTGCTTGTATGTAGCTCGCTACCTCCTTTGGAACCATATCATCCACAGGTAGTTGCTCTTGAAGGCGTTGCCTTATAATGCTCGAGCTGATGGTGAGTGGTTGGAATTTATTATCAAAAACGATGCGGCCTTTTTTTTCTTGCATCAGAGTATCAGGTGAAGCTGATAATTCTTGAGCAATCTCTTGTAATGAGTGAGGTAAGTTAATGCATTGGCGCGAAATAACGTAAAAATGTGCATACTCGAGTAGGCTTTGCCAGTTGCCCCAGCTCTCAATGGATGCAAAAACGTCATCTCCCATGACCCAAACAAGACTTGCATTTGGCCATTGTGATCGAAGCGCCTGTAGTGTATAGACGGTATAGTTGTCTGTAGGTAGGCTAATATCGGTAGTATCGATTGTAATTCTTGGAGTTTTTATAGTCCTTTTTAGCATCTCAAGACGGTGGGTATGGTCCAGTGAGTCTCGCTTATGGACAGGCTGCCTATTCGGGAGTATGTGAATTCGTGCACAAGGAAAGCTATCGCATAAAAAGTTGAGTGTTTTAATATGGCCAAGATGTAGTGGGTCAAAAGTGCCGCCTAAAAAAAAGATAGTATCATGTGGTTTGGCAGGGATTTTCCCTAAGCCTTGGCTCGTATAGCTAAACATATGCTTCGGTCTCCTGAGCGTTTCAGGCTAAAATATCCTCGCTGTACGTAGCTGTCAAGTGCTCTGAGCAACCTGGCGGCAAATGTTTGTGGCGAGCGTAAAAAAGTGTGGCTGAAAAGCAAGTGGGTTTTGGCCTTTCAGTACGAGTTCTAATGCACAGAGTTGTTGATAGAGTTTGTATAGCTGGGATCGAGGCACGCGGAGGCATTTTTTAGCGACAACCTGTTGTTTGGGCCAGATTTTTGCACTTGAAAAAAGCGTTGAGAGCGGAGTTTTTGTGTATGTGGCTTGCTCAGCAAGACGGATAAAGCTACGAAGTTTTTTTATAAGTAGCCAATAGATGGCATGAGTCTGATCTAGAGTGGTTTTTTTATCAGAAAACTGGGAGGTAAAGGAGGTTAGAGATCCACTCAGTACCAAGTCCACGGCGGTATAGGCGGGACTTTGGTTGGGCGAAGTCATAAGATAAGGTTGAATTTCTTGGAGGGATAAAGGCTCAGTAAGATTTAGAAGGCTAAGCTGTTGAGCGCATTGATCTATACAAATGGGATCGTACTCAACCAGTTCGCATATTTGTTGTAATATAGAGGTCTTGATAGGTATTGCATGGTGCTTAAAAAGTTTATGTGCCCAGTTTAGAGTATTTTTAGCCTGCATGGGCTTGGCAATAAACACCGATGCATGTCGAGTAATATCTGTATACCAAGCGCTTTTTTGTTGAGCGGGCGTGAGGTTGTTTAGGCAGAATATAGCTGGACAGGCAGCGTTTTTTACAGCAGCAACCAGTGCTTGTGTGTTACAGCCCTTAAGCTGAGCTGGTTTAGGAATATCGATAATACAAACAGGAGGTTGTGAGAAAAGGTCTTTAGACTGGATTTGCGCAAGAAGCTCTTGCCAGTCGCCAGAGAATAGGATTTTTTTTGGTGATGTATTTTGGGGTGCCTGACAAAAACTAGTTAAAGTACGAACAAGCCAGTAATGCAAAAAGGTGTCGTCGCCCGCAACAACGGCAAGCTTAGGAGGGGTGCTTGCAATAGAGAAAATATTGTCGGGTGTATACGTTGGCATCTTGCAAAAGAATATTAATATTAACATTATAAATTATGGGATTATACAAGTAAAGCAAACAGCTAGGCGTGGTATTCATTGACAAGAGCGTATCAAAATGTTATTATTTTGTAACAAAACTATAATGTAAGGAATAGCCATGTTCTTCAAATCTAGCAAACAAAAATCACAAAAAAAATCACAATCTTTATGGAGTAAAGCACAGAGCTCAGCTCAATGGCTTCTCTCTCAAGTTGTAATGGCTGGAGTTGCAGCAGTAATGCTATGGTGTTCACAGTATGTCTTTTTCTGTGCGGTTATGGCGGTTATGATATCACAGCCTCTAATGGTTAACTGGGCAAATAATTTACATAAAAAAAGAACTGAGTATGGCAAAGTTGGCAGAACAGATGTATTCAGTGTAGTGGATAGGTCTGTAATGTATGAATGGCTACAACGATGTGTGGCGTTTAGTACCTATATTTGTATCACGCCTATAACAAGAGCTTTAGTCATGATGATGCCAATTGCAGCGCTGGCGCGCATACCGTTAATTCTGACAATAGGCATGCAGACCTGGATGACACATTATGCACGTGAAAATATCACAAAAAAAGACAACGCGCTGGTAACAGATGGCAGCTTTGGATTTACCCGACGCATGACAATGCTCATGTTTGTAATGCCACTAATTCAAACAATTGCACTGTACGCGAAGGAGCTAGAGCTTACTGCTTCAATAGTATCATTTTTCCCTGGTTTCTCGATACTTACTGGAAGTTGGGTCTTTTATTTAGGTGTGTCACTTGCTTTTTACGGGGCGGTACAACTTATGCAAAGCGCATTATATACAGCTGCTTTTGCAGCATCAAGCGACGCGCCTAGTAATGCTGATCTCAAGTGGGTTCAAGATTCAGAAACTACTTATAATATCAAAGATGGAGCCATCAAAGCTCTATCTAAGCTTTCCAAACTAGAAGCGCTTTATATAAGCGCAGCAGCACAGCCAACTCCAGAAAAAGCAGCAGAAATTTCTAGACTCAATGCTTTGGACAAAAAAGAAGTGCGCATTAAGAAAGTAAAAGACGCAGAATGTGACCAAAAATTTAGCGAAACCAATGGTGTTACCGCAAAAGTTGTGAGCAATATGCAAGTAGACTTACAAAAAGACGCGGATAACACAGCGCAAATTAGATCGAAGATTTTATCAGGTAGATTAAATGATCCAGATCAAGTTGTAGCAGAGCTTACCAGATGATAAATACCTGTTGGCAACAGTCTTTGTAGAGGCTTGACAATAACTGTGATTATTGAGGTAAATACAAGCATATGCCAGTGGCTCAGCTGCCTCACTACTATCTAGGTCTTGCGCTGACACACTAGACATGCAATCCAATTTAGTTTTTATAGATTAGTAGAAGGTGTTTAATTGAGACAGATAAGCTTGTTTGCTAATGTATAGTATCAAATATTAGGAAAAGGCTAGCATGCGTATATTGATTGCAAACTGGAAATGTCAAGGCGAGGTGCAGAATCTATCAGACCTCTATGCCTGGGTGTCGTCTATTCAAAAGCCAAGCTTGAGTTTGGTGGTTCTATTACCTGCGCCTTTTCTGGCGTTATGGAAAAATTATAATTGGCCGGACTGGGTTTTTCTTGGAGCGCAGTGTACGTATCCAGATAAAGGTGCCTATACAGGTGCCTTTCATGCAGGAATGCTTCGAGAGATAGGGTGTGAGTATGTTTGTGTTGGGCATTCAGAACGACGGTCACACTTTGGTGAAAAAGATATTGACTGTTTTAGGCAATACCAGGCGATCCTGGAGGCCGATATGCAGCCAATCCTTTGTGTCGGTGAGCCTAAGGGGGATATGATGGAAGCTGGTGAAAGGCTGGTATGGTTAAAAAATCAGTTGACAAGTGTGTTGACAGGAGAAGGCTTTGATAATCTTAAAAAGCATGATATAATAGTTGCCTATGAACCTGGTTGGGCTATTGGCACTGGGCAAGCTGCCACTATTCATGACATAACGCATGTCGTTATAGAATTGAAAAAATGGTTAGCTTCTCTCATTACAACTAAAAATCCATTGTTTTGGTGTTACGGAGGTAGTGTTAATAGCAGTAACATGGCAAGTTTTGCACAGGCGCATGCTTTAGATGGGCTTTTGATTGGAAAAGCCTCATTTGATCAACAAGTTATACATGGATTGCTTACATAATGTTAATGATTTTAAAAATACTATACGCTACAGTATGCTTATTCTTGGTGCTAGTTATTTTGATGCAGCGAGGTAAAGATGCTGGTGGAGATCTTTTTGGTGCGGGGTCAAGTGCTGTACTGAGTAGTCAAGGCACAACTTCTTTCCTAGTAAAGCTCACGAGTACTTTAGCAGGGCTCTTTTTTATCCTAAGTCTAGCACTTGGCTTTGTGATAAACCAATCGCTAAATCATATTCATTTGCAAGATCTAGCGAATGCAACAGTTGTTGAGAAAGTAGTAGATCAAGAGGCCAAGAAGTAATAAAAGTTATTGCCGAAGTGGTGGAACAGGTAGACACGCTGTCTTGAGGGGGCAGTGGCTTAATAGCCGTGTCGGTTCGAGTCCGACCTTCGGCACTCTTTGTAGTGTATTTTTATTTTTAGTATAGTAATCTTGTACTCAATCAGTATAATTTAGATTTAGTATATCTTTAAGGCGCGCATGCCAGTATACCTGCAAATTCTCATTTTCTTGTTGGTAAGCCTCTCTGCGTCAATCTTTTTACTTGTGCTTGGTGGATTATTGGCACCAAATAAGCCCAATAGTGCTAAAAAGGCCACGTATGAATGTGGATTTCCTGCAATCGGCGAAGCACGGATGCCATTCGATGTGCGCTTTTATCTAGTCGCGATTCTTTTTATAATATTTGATATAGAAACAGCCTTTTTATTTCCGTGGGCAGTGTGTTTTCGTAAGCTCGGTAGTGAGGGATTTATTGCGATGGCAATTTTTCTTGGCGTGCTAGTGGTTGGGTTTGTGTATGAGTGGTCAAAAGGAGCGCTAGAATGGGAGTAATGGCGGTATCAATGACCTGGGTCAAAGCTTCTCACTTTTTACGTGTGTAAGCGTTTGTGATATAATATAAAGATAAGGAAAGTATATGTCACGAATACGTTCAAGTTCTCAAAACAGTATCTTAATATCCGACAGCTTGAGAGAAAAGCTGCATAAAGATGTCGATAATTATAAAAAAAACGGCGATCCCATTCAGCAACCTGGTTTTGCTGTATTACAATATGAGCAGCTGGTACAGTGGGCACGTGGTAACTCTGTGTGGCCATTAAGTTTTGGGCTAGCATGTTGTGGTGTAGAGATGATGCATTTTATTGGCTCTCGTTACGATTTTGACCGTTTTGGTTTTGTATTACGAGCCAGCCCCCGGCAAGCAGATGTCATGATTGTTGCAGGCACGCTATGTAATAAAATGGCACCAGCATTACGTACAGTATACGATCTTATGGCTGAGCCTAAATATGTCGTTTCTATGGGATCTTGCGCAAATGGTGGAGGATATTACCACTACGCATACTCAGTCGTTCGGGGTTGTGATAGAATTGTGCCAGTTGATATTTATGTTCCTGGTTGTCCTCCTACCGCAGAGGCATTGATGTATGGAATGATACAGCTACAAAATAAAATTCAAGGGCAAGATGTGATCTGTATGCGACCTGATGAAGGGAAATTCACATGACAGAGTTCAACAAAAAACTTACACATCTACTAAAATCTTTTCCAGATGTATCACAGATCTCTGCGTTAGGTGAAACCACAATATTGTGTAAGCCGCAAGATGCAGTCACGTTATTAAAAGCATTAAAGCAAGAGCCTGGCCTAGATATGGCAATGCTAGTAGACTTATGCGGTATAGATTATTTACACTATGGCCAATCAGAGTGGGAAACATCGTCTGCCACTGCTACAGGCTACGGTAGAGGTGTTGAGCGCTTTGTAAATAAAGAGACAAAATCTAATGCTAGGTTTGCTATTGTTTACCATCTTTTATCCATGCAGCAGAAAAAAAGGTTACGCGTGCGTGTATCACTTGACACACAAAGGTTACACATAGACTCAATAGTCAATATCTGGCCAAACGCCCAATGGTATGAAAGAGAAGTGTATGATTTATATGGTATTCATTTCACCGGCCACCCTGATTTAAGAAGGATACTAACTGACTATGGTTTCATAGGACATCCATTTAGAAAAGATTTTCCATTAGAGGGTTACGTTGAAATGCGTTATGATGCAAATCTAGAGCGTTGCGTCTATGAGCCTTGCGAAATAACACCCAGAGTAAGCGTGCCAAAGGTGATAAGGAAAGAAGATAATCGCTACTATAGTCAGCCAAAGGAAGATAAATGAGTGCAGAAATGAAAAACTATACTTTCAACTTTGGACCTCAGCATCCTGCAGCACACGGTGTACTAAGGCTTATTATTGAGGTTGAAGGAGAGGTGATTAAAAATATCGACCCTCATATTGGATTGCTACATCGAGCAACAGAAAAGTTAGCTGAGTCAAAACCATTCAATCACAATATTGGCTATATGGATAGGCTAGATTATTGCTCTATGATGTGTAATGAACACGGTTATGTCATGGCAGTTGAAAAGTTATTAGGAGTTACTCCACCTAAAAGAGCACTATATATACGCACAATGTTTGATGAAATAACTAGAATTCTCAATCATTTATTAGTAGTTGGATCAACATCTTTAGATATTGGAGCTTTTACACCCTGGTTTTATGCGTTTAGAGAGCGTGAAATACTACTAGACTGTTATGAGGCAGTCTCTGGAACTAGAATGCACGCAAACTATTATCGTCCTGGAGGTGTAGCACGTGATCTTCCTCGAAGCATGCCACAGTTTGCCACGAGTACATGGCGTGATGAAGCAGAGATTGCGCAGATGAATGCAGCTAGAAAAGGCTCTTTACTTGACTATATCTGGGCGTTTACAGAGATATTTCCAAGTCGACTAGATGAATATGAAAACCTTTTAACAGAGAATAGAATTTGGAAGCAGCGTACAGTTGATATAGGAAAGATATCAGCTAAACGTGCGCAAGAACTTGGTTTTACTGGACCAATGCTCAGAAGTACGGGGGTTGCATGGGACTTACGTAAAGATATGCCTTATGCTGCATACCCTGAGATAGATTTTAATGTAGCAGTTGGTAAAACAGGAGACTGTTATGATAGATACTTAGTCCGTATGGAAGAAATGCGTCAATCGAATGAAATCATCCGCCAGTGTGTAGATTGGCTTGCAAAAAACCCAGGTCCAGTCAAAGATGATGCAATGAAAGTTGTACCACCACGCCGAATGAATATGAAAGATGACATGGAAGCACTCATTCATCATTTCAAGTTATACACAGAAGGATATAACGTTCCTGAAGGTGAAGTATATGCCGCATGTGAGCAACCGAAAGGAGAGTTTGGTATTTATCTTGTATCAGACGGGGCGAATAAACCATATCGAATGAAAGTAAGAGCCGCTGGATTTCCCCATTTAGCTGCATATAATGAACTATGCCAAGGGCATATGATAGCAGATATTGTTGTAATCTTAGCCTCGATGGATATTGTCTTTGGGGAGATTGATAGATGAAAAAAAATAACTATATTCTCACAGGAGAAGAAAAGAAAAAAATTGACCATTGGATTGCCAAGTTTCCAGCAGGCAAACAGCAATCAGCTGTTTTGATGGCATTAAGAATCATGCAAGATCAACACGGGTGGCTACATGATGAACATCTAGATGCAGTTGCAGTTTATCTAAATATGCCAAACGTCACAGTCTATGAAGTAGCTAGTTTTTACTCTATGTACAAGCGCGTACAAAAAGGTAAGTATGTACTAAAGGTTTGCGCGAGTATATCATGCCACCTATGTCAGGCACATGACGTCATACACCATATTGAAAAAAAACTAAAAATAAAACTGGGAGAAACCACAAAAGATGGATTATTCACGCTCGAAGAGGCAGAATGCTTGGCCGCTTGCACACAGGCTCCAGTGCTAATTGTCAACGATGTAGACACCCACGTATCTGTTACAAAAGAAAAAGTTGATCAGCTCATTCAAGAACTACAACAGCGGGGCAGTGTATGACCCAGGCAAACAAAGTAGAATTAAATCCAAAAAATATAAACCAGGTATGCTATCGAACTCTAGCTTTAGACAATCCATGGTCATTAAAGACCTATGAGTCTGTAGGTGGCTATACAGTGTGGCGAGAAATTCTAAAGACAAAAATCGATCCCCAGTCTATCGTGGCAAAAATAAAAGACTCAGTACTAAGAGGACGGGGAGGAGCCGGTTTTTCAACTGGATTAAAGATGAGCTTTATTCGAGCAGAAGCACCACATCCACGTTATTTGGTGTGTAATTCAGATGAGGGAGAGCCTGGTACCTGTAAAGATACTTTAATTCTACAGAACAACCCACATCAACTCATTGAAGGCATGTTGATAGCCTGTTACGCCCAAGGAATGTCATGCGGTTATAATTATTTACGAGGTGAGTTTACTATACAATTTGCTCGGTGTGAGCAAGCACTTAAAGAAGCATATGCCGAAGGTCTCCTAGGAAAAAATATTCAAGGCACAGGTATAGATATCGATCTTCATAATGTATTAGGTGCAGGATCCTATATAGTAGGTGAAGAAACAGCCATGTTAGAGTCTTTAGAAGGAAAGCGGGGTATGCCCAGAGTAAAACCACCTTTTCCAGCAAACTATGGTCTTTATGGTAAACCTACTACAATAAATAATACAGAAACCCTCGCTTCATTGCCGGTGATATTACAAAAAGGTGCAGAATGGTTTGCAGACTTAGGCTGTGCAGGCAGTGGTGGAACAAAGATTTTTTGTATTAGTGGTCATGTAGTAAAGCCAGGAGTCTATGAGCTGCCATTAGGAACGCCTTTTCGGGATATGTTAGCTTTGTGTGGCGGTGTACGACAAGGACGTAAACTCAAAGCAGTCATACCAGGTGGAAGCTCGATGAAAGTGATTCCCGGAGAAAAAATGCTCGAACTCAACATGGATTATGCTTCATTACAGGGAGTGGGTTCGGGGTTAGGATCAGGTGGAGTGATTGTGATGGATGAAACTACATGTATGGTAGACACCCTCGCTTGTATTGCACGTTTTTACAAACAAGAATCATGCGGACAATGTACGCCTTGTCGAGAAGGTAGCGGTTGGGTAATGCGTATAGTTGAACGAATCTTAGATGGTAAGGGGCGTCCAGAAGATATTGATGAGCTATTACGTATCGCTGGAAACGTTGAAGGTAGAACGATTTGTGCGTTTGGCGAAGCTTTTGCCTGGCCGGTGCTAAGTTTTGTGACAGAATTTCAAGATGAATTCAGTTATTTCATCGAACATAAACACTCCAAAATAACCAAGGAGCATCGCGGATAATGCCTGAGCAGCAGCAAAACGACAAGATATATTTTTCTATAGATGGTAAGCAAGTCGAAGGGAGAAAAGGAGAATCTGTAATTGCGGTTGCAGACCGCTATGGGATTTACATTCCCCGCTTTTGTTATCACGAAAAATTATCCGTAGTAGCAAATTGTCGTATGTGCCTTGTTGAAGTAGCAAAAGCACCAAAGACACTTCCAGCATGTGCTACTCAGATCATGCCAGATATGCAGGTATTCACCAAATCAAAAGCAACAGTGGCCTCACAGCGAGCAATTATGGAGTTTTTACTGGTAAATCATCCACTGGATTGTCCAATCTGTGATAAAGGAGGCGAATGTGAACTCCAAGATCTCGCTATGGGTTTTGGGCATACTGAAAGTAAATTCCATGAACCCAAGCGTTCAGTTGATGATGAGAACTTAGGCCCATTGATTGCAACAGACATGACACGCTGTATCCACTGTACTCGATGTATTCGTTTTGGTACTGAAATTGCAGGAATTCCTGAGCTTGGAGCAACAGGCCGTGGAGAAGATATGCGTATAGAAACCTATCTTGAGCGTGGTTTACATTCAGAGTTATCTGGCAATTGTATCGATGTATGTCCAGTAGGTGCATTAACTTCTAGGCCATTTAGGTATCGAGGTAGGTCATGGGGATTTAATCAGCATATTGCTTTTGCAAGCCATGACTGTATAGGTTCAAATCAGTATATCCAAACCATCAACAAAGGGTATGAGAACAAAACAGAAATCATGCGAGTTTTACCAAAGAAAAATGAATCACTTAATCAAACTTGGTTATCTGATAGAGATCGATTTAGTTACCTCGGCTTAAGGCATAGTGATAGGCTGACACAACCTAAGTTAAAGCGTAATGGCATTTGGCAATCGATTTCATGGGAAGAAGCACTCAATGAGGTAGCAGATAGAACAATAAAAACAATCAAAGAGCATGGAGCCAAAGAGTGTGGTTTTCTATTATCACCCAGCACCACCAACGAAGAGGGGTATTTACTTACCAAAATTGCCAAACAACTCAAGTGCCCAAACATTGACTATCGTATTTACTCAAGTGGTGGTCAAAAAGAAATTAATCCATCAACTTTCAGTACTATAGAAGATTTGTCGAGCCTTTCGAGTAAAAAAACGATTCTTTTGCTCGGTAGTTATATCCGCCATGAGCAACCAGTAGCCTCTATACGAGTACGTGAGGCAAGTCTTGCAGGTGCAGATGTCTTCAGTATCAACCCTAAGCATTATGATTGGAACTTCCCGATCTGCGAAAGTATTCAAGTAGCTCATGATAACATGCTACATTTCTGTGCACAGGTGTTAGTTTCCGCATGTAAAATCAAGAAACTACCGCTTGATGATGCATGGAAAAACTTACTCAAAAAAATCCGTAGTAGCGCTAAAAGTGACGAATTAGCAAAGAAAATAAGCGAAAACGCATCTTGTATTATTGTGGGAGAGTATGCGCAAAGTCTGCATAATGCAGGTTTACTCATTGAAATAATTAACTATATTAGCCGAATTACTGGTACAGATAAGTTGTTAATGACGCCAGGGTGTAACGCACGCGGCTTGCACATGATCGGAGCCATACCAGGCCAAAAAGATGGAAAAACAAGCGGGTTAGATTGCCATGCTTTACTAGAAAAACCAAAAAAAATGCTATGGATACATCAATTTGAGCCCGAGTTTGATATTTTTAATCCCAAAAGAGCTATAACTGCCTTAAAAAATAGTGACACAGTCGTGTGTTTTACCCCATTTGAAACTAAAGCAATGCGTGAATATGCAAACATACTGTTACCTATAACCCCACCGAGTGAAATGTCAGGCACCTATATAAATGCGATGGGGCAAATGCAGTCGTTTCAAGCGAGTCAAGAGCATCTTGGTGACAGTAAACCTGGCTGGAAGTGTTTACGAGTATTAGGTACCTTGCTTGGGCTTGAAGGATTTGTATTCCGTGCAATAGACGAGTTGCAACAAGAAATAAATACAAATTTAGTCAAGGAGATGCCAGACACTCTACCAGATATGAATCAGCTAGACTGGCAAAAAGAACCTGTACAAAAGTCATTAGTACATCGTATAGGTATAAAACCAATATACCGTGTTGATGGTATAGTACGGCGAGCAGATGCTTTACAGCAAGCAAGCGCGGTTCAAAAAATGGTGGTACGCATGCACAGCAAGACAGCCAAAGCTTTCAAAGTCGATCAAAGAATTAAGCTGCGCTTACGAATGGAGAAAAAATCCTTTTGCTTTCCATTTAAGATAGATGATAATGTTTGCGAAGGTTGTATTGACATTCCGACTGCACTCGTAGAGTCTAGAGAGCTTGGTGGTACATCCGACTGGGTTGAAATTCTTGCATAGGGTAAAAAATGACACTATATGAACTAGCATGGACCTTGGTCAAAATCGGTCTGATTTTAGTGCCGATTCTCGTGGTCGTGATAGCAATTGTTCTAGGCGAACGCAAAGTTATGGGGTATATGCAGGCTCGTGTAGGTCCCAACCGCGTCGGTCCTATGGGTTCTTTACAGTTGATTGCAGATGCAATTAAGTTTTTGCATAAAGAAATTACTATCCCACAGTCTGCTAATGCAGGGTTATTTTTATTAGCGCCGATATTAAGTTTAGCACCTGCTTTAGCCGTGTGGTCGGTGATTCCTTACGATGTAGACTTGATCTTTGCAGATATTAATGCAGGTGTACTATTTGTGTTTGCCATGACCTCGCTTGGCGCATATGGAATTTTATTAGCAGGTTGGGCATCGAATTCAAAATATGCATTTTTTGGGGCAATGCGTTGTATGGCCCAAGTTATCTCCTATGAAATAGCGATGGGATTCGCTTTAGTAGGGGTATTAATGGTCGCTGGGTCTATGAATATAAAAGAAATTGTACTTGCACAACAAGGTGGTATTTGGCATTGGTATTTTATTCCGCTTTTCCCTCTTACGGTAATATATTGGATTAGCGCGGTAGCAGAGACCAATAGACCACCTTTCGATATGGTAGAAGGAGAGTCAGAAATTGTCGCAGGTTACCAAGTGGAGTACTCAGGTTTTGCTTTTTTAATGTTCTTTATTGCCGAATATATGAATATGCTTTTAGTTTCCACGCTAGGAAGTTTGATGTTTTTTGGCGGCTGGTTATCTCCTTTTGAAGGTATCTATATATTAGGAACATTAACTGCTTGGATACCAGGAACTTTTTGGCTATTGTGTAAAGCTTTATGCTTTATCTACCTTTTTATATGGATGCGCTCTACATTTCCAAGGTATCGGTATGACCAGGTGATGATGTTAGGTTGGAAAGCATTGATTCCAATAACCTTAGTTTGGCTATTAGTCACAGCTTTAATGATACAAGGAGGCATACTATGATTTGGCAGATAGCTTTAGTTGTAGTGATTACAGCAACAATTGCCATTATCATATATTATGGCTTGGCCAAACGAATAACCCTATGGGAGTTATTACAAGGTATGCGGACCACACAAAACTATTTGACCCAAAAAAAAGTGACCGTACAATTTCCAGAGGAAGAGTTACCCCGATCACCCAGACATAGGGGTATGCTTGCATTAAGACGATATCCTAATGGAGAGGAGCGCTGTATTGCATGTAAGCTATGTGAAGCCGTTTGCCCGGCGCTTGCAATCACCATTGAAGCAGAGCCACGTGAGGACGATGGGAGTCGGCGGACAAAACGCTTCGATATAGATATGTTTAAATGTATCAATTGTGGTTTATGCGAAGAGTCATGCCCAGTAGATTCTATTGTACTCACCCCAGCAATACATTACACTCCTACAGAGAGAGGTCAAAATATCCTTACAAAAGACAAACTACTTGCAATAGGGGACTTATATGAAGAACAGCTTGCTCAAGATAGATATGCTGATAAAGATTACCGCTAAGTTGTAACGGGTTAAGTCTATGTTATGGTTATTCTATCCAGTAGCGTTGATGATGCTATTTTTCGCACATACAGTTATTTTATCTAATCACCCCATAAGAAGTGTGTTAAGTTTAATTGGATGCTTTTTATGTGCCACTATACTTTGGTTGTTACTAGATGCTGAGTTTTTAGCTCTAGCACTTATATTTGTGTATATTGGGGCAGTGATGACGCTCTTTCTATTCATGGTGATGATGCTAAATATTGATCATTATGCAGAGCAAGATAAATTATCAACAATATGGATTATCACAACTCCCTTTGTAACTTTAAATCTTCCTATATTATCAATATTACCGTATATAAATCCAAGTTTGTGGCAGAAGATTGATTTTTTTGCTGTATTACCAAGTCTTGGTGCCCAATACAACAATGTTGTGAGTCTAGGAGAGGTGTTGTACACAAAATACGTTTGGCCTTTTGAAATCGTATCTATGATACTTTTAACTGCAATCATGATTGCAGTAGGCCTGGTCTCAAGGCCAAGTAAAGGTAGTAAAAAGCAAGTCATAGCAGATCAACTTACCGTGAAAAAATCCGATAGAATCACATTAGTTCCTAACAGAAAGACACAACCATGATTATTGTTCATTATATTATTCTATCTATGCTACTGATGAGCATTGCATTGGTGGGTATGATTATCAATAGACGGAATTTAATCAATTTATTAATGTGCTTAGAGCTACTTTTTTTATCTATCAGCATGAACTTTGTTACATTTTCTCGTCATTTTCACGATATTGAAGGCCAGATCATGGTTTTTTTAATCCTCGCCGTTGCTGCAAGTGAGTCTGCAATAGCGCTTGCATTGATGGTGTTGATGTACAGAAAAGTACATAGTGTAGATACAGGTAAATTACGTTCCATGCACGGATAAGCTATAAAGCCAACAAATATTTCCAGGAGCTCACCAAGAGCATATTGTATGAAACGAAATAATATCAATATAGAGAAGATGTTGAATACAATTACAAGACATAATCAATATGTTTTAGGAATTAGAGGAGGATCAGGCTATCAAGCCGCTATTTTAAGTGTATTATTTGATCAAGATACATTATTTGGGCAAATCAAACCGCAAGCTATACGTGCACAAGCAGTCTTGATAAAAAATAAATACATCAATGTGGACATGCAATTTACAAATGGAGCGGAGGTACGGGTGTGCCTTGCGATGCGATTGTGGTAACATATCTCATATGTGGTACAATCCCTAAAACATGGTGCATAGCCTTGCACAACCATGGTATTCTGAAGGCGCCACAGAAAAGTAGTAGCAATGAGGAGATGCAAGTGAAGGTTTTTAGAAAAAAAAGTGGTTTTGTAGAAGAAAAAATACTTCTAAAAGAGCCATTATATGGTCGTTTTGAGCCATTTATTGCACAATCTCAGAGTGAGTGAGCCACAGAAATATGAACCTATATAATATAACTAGTACGATCATTTTTGCTCCACTTTTGGGTAGTGCTATTGCAGGTTTTGGGCAAAATACCCTAAAAGGATATGCAGATAAAATTACTATTTTATTGCTGGCAACGGCATTTTACGCGGCATTAATTTTAGGTAAAGTATTTATTTTAGAGGGTAATCCTCAAGTAGACCTTGCAGTGTATACTTGGTTAGATCTAAAAGGGATGACAGTAATACACGGTTTTTGGCTAGATGCACTCACCGCAACGATGTGTCTGGTTGTGACATCAATATCACTATTAGTACATATATATGCTCTAGGCTACATGCATGGAGAAAGTGGCTACACACGATTTTTTAGTTATATGTCCCTGTTCACCTTCATGATGCTATGCCTTGTAACTGCAGATAATCTAATCATGTTGTTTTTTGGGTGGGAAGGCGTAGGGCTAGTCTCTTATTTATTAATTGGATTTTACTATCAGAAAGAGAGCGCTATACAGGGAAGTTTGAAAGCTTTTTTAGTGAACAGGATAGGCGATATGGCTTTTATCATTGGGATTGCTACCGTGATATATTGTTTAGGAACAGTGCAATTTGCTGATATTTTTGATAATTTACAGGAACTTCTCGCCAAAGATATCGTGTTTACCAATACTACAGTGATTGCAGTACCCAGTGTGATTGCGCTATGCTGGTTTATTGGGGCGATGGCTAAATCAGCACAAATGCCTTTGCATGTATGGTTACCAGAATCCATGGAAGGTCCTACGCCAATTTCTGCATTAATCCATGCTGCAACAATGGTAACTGCAGGCGTATATGTCATGTGTCGATTCGCACCAATTTTCGAGTGTGCACCAGGTGTTGCAAATTTAATTCTTGGTATAGGAGCATCAGGCGCCTTATGGCTTGGGCTAGTCGGTGTTGTGCAAACAGACATAAAGCGGGTTATCGCATATTCTACTTTATCGCAGCTTGGGTATATGGTAGCTGCAGTCGGAGCTGGTGCGTATAGCTTAGCTATTTTTCACCTTGTGACGCATGCTTTTTTCAAGGCACTACTATTTCTTGCTGCAGGATCGGTAATTGTCTGTAACCACCATGAGCAAAGCTTATCTAAGCTTGGAGGGCTACATAGTAAAATGCCACTGACAGGCATGATGTTTTTGATAGGTGCTTTGGCACTCTCTGCAGTTCCACCATTTGCTGGATTTTTTTCTAAAGAAGCAATAATTCAAGCTGTTGCATACCAGAAGCACAATATGTATATCGGCAATTATGCCTACTTGTGTGTTTTACTTGGTGCATTTGTCACACCAGTTTATATTTTTCGAGCTTTTTGGTTAACTTTTTACGGAGAAGATGTGACCTCAGAGGACGTGGAAGAGGCATCAATGTCCATTCTTTTTCCACTAGCAGCGTTATCATTAGGAAGTTGTATAGTAGGGTATATTGGAGCCAGACAGCTAGCTTTAGGCACTTGGTTATACGAAAGCATTCCCATTTACCAAGATATGAGCTTAGATGTTACAGATCATATTATGCATGAATTGATAGATCCAAATTACATGATTATGACAGCGTTTCTACACCTACCTTTATACCTCACAGCGTTAGGTATTATATTGACATATCTATGCTTTGAGAGAAAAAACCGTTTTTTACTATCAATACCAAACTACATACCATTGGTATATTGGGCCTTAGAGAAGAAACTTGGATTTGATTGGTTATATGAGAGTCTATTTGTGCCAATAATACTCTGGTTGAGTCGTGAAAGTAATACCGTGGTAGAAAAAGAGTGTATCGATAAAAGTATAAGCGTGCGTATGACGACAAGTATACAAACATTAGCAACATTTGGCCGGATGATACAAACAGGATATTTACATCAGTATGTAGCGGTGATGGTACTAGGGTTGGCATTAATATCCTATATGAGCATTGGGTAAAGATAAGGAAAAGGCATGGAAATTCTAGCTAGTCTTATAATGGAAAGTGCAATTGGCGCAGCAATACTCTTGAGTATCCCCAGTCAACAAAAACGCCTTGCTCAAGTATTAAGCCTGATTCTTATAGGAATCAGTGTAGGGTTGGTGTATGAATTATTCAGAGCATTTGATCCAACCCTAAGCGGATTTCAACTGGTTGAGCGTACGCCTTGGCTTCCAGGTTTAGGCTTAGAGTATCATTTTGGTGTTGACGGGATCAGCGTCGCAATGATTATGGTAACAGTATTTACTACTACCATATTAGTAGCGTGTCATCATAAACTGATAAAAGAAAATGTTCCCCTATACTTATCCTGCTTCTTTCTGATGCAAGCAACTATTATTGGGGTTTTTAGTGCTCTAGACGCGCTGCTATTTTATTTCTTTTATGAAGCAACTTTAATTCCTTTATTCATTAGTATGGGAGTTTTTGGTTCCAAAGATAGAGTAAAAGCAGCATATAAACTCTTTTTATATACCTTTTTTGGTTCAGCACCATTTCTAGTTGCTATCATATATTTAGGAGTGAAAGCAGGAAGTTTTGATCTAACTACTTTTTATACCTTATCTCTTTCTCAATACGAGCAAATAGCAGTATTTCTTGCTTGTACACTCGCATTTGCAGTGAAAGTCCCTATGTGGCCCGTACATACCTGGTTGCCAGATGCTCATACAGAAGCGCCAGCAGGGGGATCTGTCATGCTAGCTGCGCTCATGCTTAAGGTTGGAGCATTTGGTTTTCTTCGTTTTAACCTCCCGATTACTCAAGAAGCAAGTGCATATTTTTCAAGTTATATGGTTGCTCTCTCTTTAATAGCTATTCTCTTTATTGGATTGGTTACCTTAACCCAAAAAGATATCAAAAGATTGATAGCATATTCCTCTATTGCACATATGGGTATCGTGACTATGGGTATATTTCTTATATATCTTTTTAGTATGCATTCAGTATATGAAGCTGGCATAATTGGGTTGCAGGGTAGTGTTATACAAATGATTGCTCATGCGTTCAGTTCTGCAGGGATGTTTCTTGCCTTCGGATTCATTTATCAAAGAATACATACGCGAGATATGCGTGCTTTTGGGGGGTTAGCAAAAACGATGCCAATACTTTCGACCCTATTTATTCTTTTCTGTTTAAGTAATCTAGGTTTACCTGGAACA
Source organism: Pseudomonadota bacterium (assembly GCA_036128855.1). Lineage (GTDB taxonomy): Bacteria > Pseudomonadota > Gammaproteobacteria > Comchoanobacterales > Comchoanobacteraceae > JAYYPW01. Next base: position 106,736 of record JAYYPW010000014.1, on the reverse strand, counting down.
GGAGGCTTTGTTGGGGAAGTCATGGTGATCATGGCAAGTTTTCAAGCATCCCCTTTTCTTGCAATTACTACAAGTGTTACCTTAGTACTCTCAGCTGCATACACTCTATGGATGGTCAAGCGCGTATTCTATGGAAGAATAACTAATACCGATTTATTAGTATTGAAAGATATTGATTGGCTGGAAACTACGGTTCTAGTCCTTCTTGCAGCGGGCGTTTTAATATTAGGGTTAAATCCTAATCCATTAGTTACATTCACGCACCAGTCGTGTGTAGATATAATGGATGCAACGATAAACCAGCATATAAGAAGTCCAGTACTATGTCAGTTTTACTACCAGAAAGTTTTTTAAGTCTAGGTATACTCAGTATTATCTTATTATTTTCTCTGTGGTCAAATGGGAAATCATACTCTACAAAAGCAAGTGCTATGGTCCTATTAGCGACTCTAGCGTTATGCATACAAAGCTTAGGTTCACCAGAAAAAATTATTTGGTGGCAGGGAATGTTCATACAGGATAAGTTAGCGCAGTTTGCAAAGATACTTCTATGCTGTACAACACTTGTGATCGTATTATGCTCGGAGAATGAGCAAAAAGACTTTGGGTTTCCCACGTTAGAATTTAATATTCTGATCTTACTTTCAACCTTGGGTATGTTGGTCACTGTTTCAGCAGGTCACCTCATTACATTATTCGTCGGGTTAGAGCTTATGTATCTACCACTTTATGCATTAGTCGCTATGCGTAAAAAACACTTACAAGCGCAAGAGGCAGCAATAAAATATATCGTGACAGGAGCATTAGCATCAGCATTTTTTCTTTATGGCGCAAGCCTATTATATGGTGTAAGTGCTACAATGGAATTACGTGGTATCGAATCAGCGCTATTTAATTTGTTATCAAACAACATTGGAGGTATGGAGAAAATTCCACTAATCGATAACTACATACTTGCTGTATTCGCAACTGTTATGATATTGGCAGCATTGATATTTAAATTCGGTACAGTACCTTTTCATATGTGGGTGCCGGATGTGTATCAGGGGTCAACACATATTGCTATTTCAGTGATTGGATCATTACCTAAGTTTGTCTTAGTAGTAGTTTGGTCCAGGCTATTCGGTTATCAAGGAGCATTATCCCCAATGTCGGATATTTGGGCACCACCTTTACTTATACTGGGTGTTCTATCCATTTTATATGGTAACTTATTAGGGCTAGTCCAAACAAATATCAAGAGGTTATTAGCGTATTCTTCTATCGCGCATATGGGATACATATTACTTGCTCTTGGGATGGCATCACAGATTGGTATGCAAAGCGCATTCGTTTATGTCTTAGGATATATCATAGTTAGCGTCACACTATTTATTACATTAGCACAGTTTAGAAAAGCAGGGGATGAGATGACTAAGATCGATGATTTTAAGGGATTATACTATCGTCACCCAGGGTATGCACTAGTATTTACCATCGCACTTTTTTCATTGATAGGTGTACCACCAGTTCTTGGCTTTATTGTTAAAATGCAACTCATATTCAGCCTAATTGAGCAAAATTTAGCAGAGATAGCTATACTAGCGGTATTGGGTAGTGTTTTAGGAGCATATTACTACCTTAGTATCATCCAGCGTATGATGTTTCAAAAAGCTACAGACTCTGTAGTATCAATCCAATTACAGTATGCAAGAATAAGTGTTTTACTGATAACAATAGGTTCTACAATGCTGATTTTATTTAGTTTTATTCCTTATGGGTTATTTGAGTTTGCACAAATAGTAGTATAAGTAAGATAGCATGCAGATAGAGCTTGCCTATGTGTTAATATTTATTTAAACTACAGTCATGGAATACTTCAAACGTTTTAAAGATTTTTTCAGCAGCCAAGTAGACAACTATTCTCTCCATTCCTATGAGACCTACTACAAACGTTGGCGTCTCACAGGAGTTGGACTTTTTATACTTGCATTTCTTATATATTCCTCGCAAGCACCTAGCGAAAACAGTGTTTTACAAGAACATCTCGCAAAAATACACGTAGACTTAAACCCTGCCATACGTCAAACTTGGATACATCAGCTTGAGTATGCTATTGAAGACCCAAACGTGAAAGGTATCTTGCTGTTTGTAGACCAAGCGATCATGGACGGTAGTGACTTTGCACAAACCGAATCAGCTTTACAAACAATTTTTAGAGCAAAGAAAAGTAAGCCAATAGTAAGTTTTATTTATGGTTACGCACATGGTAACAGCTATGTAATTGCAAGTGCATCAGATTACATAGTTGCACAAGAGACATCATCAATAGGTGGAGTGAGCGTTGTTACTTCCAAGTTTGACACCTCTGAGCTTATGAAAAGAGTAGGAGTTAAAGTAGTAAACCGGGGCTTTGGAGATTATAAAATAGAACCTGAAAAAAGTGATCCAAATTATGAAAAGTTCATTCAGCATAGATTAAGTGTATATCAAAAGATGCATGAATGGATGATGGATAATATAATTCATAATCGTCATCTAGATGCAAGGCAAGCAAAAAGCATAGAAGATGGCCAGTGGTATACAGGGAATAGAGCGAAATCTCTAGCTTTATGTGACGAAGTAGGTGATATCATACAAGCAGAGAATTGGCTACGCCACCACTCCATAACTAGAAACCAAGACGAATTGCCAATCATTGACTATAGTAATCCACATGCTGAAGCTGAGCTAGGACTAGATAACATTAGTTGGCTAAGATCCGCGCAGCTAAAACTAAGAAAATCAATACAACGTCTGATAAGCGAGCACATTACCGCAACACTATCTGCTTGGCAGTATGAGACCCTCCAAAAGACGAAAATCCTATGACTGATAAACAAGTAGCAGAGCCCAATGTCTGCGCTGAAGTAATGTATGCACAAACACTGAAGAAAAAGACAAAGTTTTGGATAGTTCTCAGTATATTAAGCCTTATATACGTATTCAGTCATTGGGGAGTAAGTGAAGAAAAAGAAAAGATTGGTAAACATGTAGCAGAAGTGACGGTGGGGCATCCTATAGAATCACTATCTGAGAATTGGTATAAGCAACTACAAATGGTGGCACAAAGCGATGATGTAGAAGCACTTGTACTCGTCTTAGATAGTCCTGGTGGTGTCGTTCATGTTGCCGAAGCAGGGTACTCTTTACTACAAAGAATACGCAAAAAAATACCCATTATTACAATCGTCAAAAGTCAAGCTGCATCCGCTGCTTATCTTATGGCCTGTGCGACTGATGTTATTTTAGCACAAGAGACTAGCCTGGTAGGTAGCATAGGCGTTATATCTTCTGTAACGGTGGTAAAAGACTTATTAAACAAGATAGGCGTCCAGTATACTACAAATGGACAGGGTAAGAATCTTTCAGGGATACCTTTTCAAGGGTTAAATGACTTTACCAAGAAATACCTCTATCTTGAAGGTCAGGATAGTTACACCTGGTTCAAAGGTATAGTTAAAACCGGACGGCGATTTAATGACCAGCAACTTGCTCGTGTTACAGAAGGAAGAATTTTCTTAGGTAGCGATGCATTAGGGTTAGGCTTGATCGATGGTTTTGGTGGGTTAGCTGAAGCAAATTACTGGTTACAGCGTGCCAAAGGCATAAATTCGGATAATAGTCTACTTTTCGTTGATTATAATCGTTACACAGCATAATTTTTCAGACAATATAAAATAATTATACTATATGCACATTAATTTATTTGTGCTGTAACATGTATCCTCGTGCAGAAACCAAGCTAAGATTAATTCTAAAAAGAAAGAGTAATTTAGATACGCAACTGTCTGATGCGGAAATAGAAGAATTACGCTATCTTTTACTGTGTGATTTTACTGAATTTACCACCAATAAGGTAAATCCACTTCTTAAGCATGAAATAACCATAACCTGTTACATCGCCTTAGCGTTGATATTAAGTTTAGTAGTATTACTACTGCTTTCATTTGCATCACCGTCTATAGTTATCTTAGGTCCTGCGGTGATTTTTGCACCGATTGCAGTAGACATACTAATAAAATCAATATTAGCAGTAATAATATTAGCTTCTATAATGATAGTTGCATTGCAACTTATTAGGTCATATTTTCTTCTGAATATAAATTATGAAAAAATTCTACAAGGTGTAATAGACAAAGAGTTAGTATCAGAATTAGACCATACAATAGAAAAGATGGCAGAAGCTTATCTCATAGGAGATAAAAACCGTATCATTAAGTACAGAAAAAAGGCTAGCCAAATTCAGAGTTGGATAAGAAGTGCGCAGAAGCATAAATACTTTCTATTTTTTTCTAAAGGTTTTTCTACAAAATATATCCAGTCCAGTGCGTTAAGAGTCGTGAAAAATAAGCTCACTAAGCGCTACTATCGCGCTATTGTAGAGAGTAGTGAGGCTGTAGAGAAAGTACAAAGCTATATGAATATTCATGGAATTACAGAATTAAATCAACCATCTTTCAAGCAAATAAAAGAATGTGTGATGCATTTAGAAAAAAAGATCTATGAGATAGATCAAAAAAATTTTCACAACAGTCCACAAAAAAGCAAGCGTACTATGATTGAGCGAGATAGGTTGCTCAAGTGTTTAGGCGAGACTTTGGCTTTAAAGCATAAATGCTGGTGGAAGAGTATTCCTATTATAGGTTGGATTCTAAGTCCAATAAGAGATAGCGTAAGCTTTTTAAATGTTAGACCATACAATAGTGATCCAAAAAATTATGTCATAAGTCATCGATCTCAGAATCTGAAGAGCCTATGTGCTACCGCAAGGAAAATCGAAGATATTGAGCATTGGAAAAATCAATACTTAGAGTGGGCCTGCCTATTTGAGCCATTACATAATTACAATTTATCGTTATCTGAGGCTATTAAAAAACCAACAAGATCGTTGGAATACTCATATTTACTCCAAGAATATGCCATGCGGCATCTAGCAGCAGTACTACAAAACAATAATACAGACCAGGCATATTATACAAGTATAGTTGAGAAATCCGTTGAGAAGTTTGATACAAAAGCCTACCTACGTAAACATCATTTACTTTATCTAAAATTCTGGTTGACGGCACTAGATAATACATATCAAGACGCAGCAGAATACACTTTAACTGATGAATTGCATCAAAAACTCACTACAATACTCCCAGGAGACCTTTTGACGCAGCGAGCAGCACTTATCGTAGCTTTAGCAAAGATAGAAAAGCTTGATCCTATAAAAGACGAAAAAAAGATTCTTGCAGATTCAGCAATAGAATTTAACAAAAACTACAAAGAGCTTACAGATCGACGTGCAGAGAAATGTATCAAAAATCTCAAGCTCAGGGCAACTAGTATCAACCATTTGAACGATATCGAAAATCATCGGTTAAAGGAATTGCTTGGGAAGCCTTGGCCACAAAAAAAACAAGTTGACTTTGATGAGTTGGGTTGCTACTCACCCGATGAAGTGCAGCATATTTTAACCCAACTCGAACAATCTTTTTGGACGTATTTCTATATGCTTTATCAAATTGGTTGTGATGCTAAGCTGTATAAGACAATTTATGCCTATGAGCTACGTATTAGTAAAGCGATTAAAGAATCCGAGGGTGCCTTATCAGAGCCAGAGAAGAGTATGCTAGAGGTATTAAACAAAGAAAGAACAGTACTAAAAAAAGATGAAAATATAGATATATTTCGTGATATTTTCTTACCGTTCACCATTTTTCATTTTATTTTTTCTGCATTAGTATCTTCAGTTTATAATCCATTATACGGGGGGCTGACTTTATGTATATTAAGTTTTGTAGGACTTATCAATAACATACGCGTTAAAGGTAAAGATGATATATCAACATATCTATTTTTGACAGCATTTTTTATTGGCCTATGCATAGTAGCAATACAATTAGCTTTACTAGCTAACGTTGTGGTAGTAAATGCAGCAACTTTAGTTTTTATTTTAGCATCTATAGGCGCATTAATTTCATTTGTTGCCTGGGTTATACGTGGAGCAAAGCGTTCAATCAATTCGGAGTTTTATCTTAATCCAAGAATATCCATGGCCTGTGGGAAAATTTCGTGGCTTACAAAAAATCTAGAAAAATCTATACGTGCTTCGAAAAAATCAATACCGCGTAATAAAATTTTCAATTTTTCTATATCAGATGAAGATCTTCGCAAAGAGCTGGGGGGCTTATGTAAAGAGCAAGAAATACAAGATATTCTTAATTTACGTCAGCAAATGCTTGAGTCAGAGAAGTATTTGACATATGTGACAAGCCAACAAACCAATTTAATTAGGACTATACGTAATACGTTAAATAAGGACTATGAATTGTCAATAATCACAAAACGTTGTGAAGAAATTGCAGAAATGCTACAGAAAAAAGAAATATCACAGGAAGCTGCGGAGTGTCTTTTAAGACCACTACTCGTTGCAAAAACTACTCAAGAGAATCATACAAACCGTAATTTATTGTTTACCTCGGTGAGTACCGTTCCAGTAATTGTAGGTACGATGAGTGGATTGATAGGAATTACAGCTGTTAGTGCACTTTTTCCTCCTGCGCTTCCGTTGATTTTAGCAAGCATATTTTTATCAGTGCAAATAAGCGCGGTATTTTCTTATTTATTTATACACATACATGAAAAAGTTAAAGGTGAAAAAGGATTTTTCTACAAAAAAATACCAACACCACAAGACTACTTGAAACAGTGGCAAGAAGAGAGAAATCCTCTTGATATCCCAGTACATTTAGTTGAAAGAATGAAGAAGCCCGTAGGACTAGGATTTCTGGGTAAAAACTATATTGACACAAAAAAGAACTTAGGCTCTAGTTTGGGCGAGGTAAATAATCAAGACCAGCTGCTAGGCAAAGCACCAAATAAAAATAAAGCCGATAAAAGTCGCTAAACTATCTTTAACTAAGCGTCTTGCCCGATATGGGCATCCAGTGTCTGAAGTAATTTCTGTAGTTTAGGGTCATCCTGTTGAATGGATGTGTCTTCTGACGTTGGTTTTTGTACTGAATGATTTTTTGTGGATGGGTCAGCGTTCACCGAGCCTTTCTGAGTCGCAGTATTTTGTACGGAGAAAACAATAGAGATGTCACGTCCAAGTGTTGCTTTGATAGTTTGCCCTAACGATTTTTTTGCAGAATCATGAAGCATGATTTGGTACTGGGATGGTATACATATCGTCCAGTTAGAGTCGTTAAAATCACTATTTAGCGTACATTGGCCAAAAACTTGTTTCTGAAACCCTGACAATTCAATGTTTTTTTTGAGATCATCCCAGGAAGTTGGTATCTGTAAAGGTTTTTTGGGTGCAGCATGACTCGCACTTGGCGAGTTTTGGGGAATTGCTTGTGGTGACGCGCTAGCATTTTTTTTCTGCTCAGGGGTAGGGGTTGGTTGGGGGGTAATAATATCTCGGGCTGCAAGCGATTTTTGCGAAGCATTTTCTATAGGAAGAACAGGTTTTTGGTTGGGCTGAATAGCTCGAGGTTCTTCGGTAGGGATATGTTTTTTGATTAGATCGTCAATACTAACGGTTGAGGTAGTAAAGCACATGAGCCGCATTACTAAAGTGGCAAAGGCCATATTGTGATCTGGATAGAATTGTAAGTTTTTTTTGGTATCAACAAGCAAGTTAAGGTGCATTTGTACTTGTTCACTAGGGATGAGTGCAGCAAGTTGATCAAGGGGAGTGTCTTTGTCAGTGGCGCTATTTTGTACTGTAGAAGTTTCGCGGAGTTGCAATTGCGTAATCTGACACATAGTATTGATGCACTGATCAATAATAGAAATATAGTCATAGGATTGACTTTGTAACTGGTCTAATAAACTAGAGACACCTGACTTATCATTTTTTGCAATCACAGTGAGTAGTTGATAAAGCTTATCAGTAGGTAATGTCCCAAGCATTTGACTCACAGACTCAAGATCAAGTGAGTCTGCACACGATGAAAGTGCTTGTTCAAGTAAGCTTATCGCATCACGCATACTGCCTTGGGCATGCTGAGCTAATACTTTGAGTGCTTCATCCTCGTAGTGGGTTCCTTGCGCCTCTAGGATGGTACTAAGTTGCTTGGAGATGACATTCGGAGGTAAGTGCTGCAAATGAAATTGTAAGCAGCGTGACTGTATAGTGATTGGCAGCTTTTGTGGATCAGTGGTTGCGAGTAAGAACTTCACGTGTTGAGGTGGCTCTTCTAAAGTTTTCAAAAGAGCGTTAAAACTATGGGTAGAGAGCATATGTACCTCATCGATAAGGTATATTTTAAATCTACCTTGAACGGGGGGATAAGATACCTGTGCTAATAGCTCACGGGTGTCTTCTACTTTGGTACGTGATGCAGCATCTATTTCTATCAGATCAAGAAAGCGGCCTTGTTTGATAGCTTCACAGTGTTTACATACACCACAGGGCTCAGCCTGTATGCCTTGTTGGCAGCTCAGTGATTTGGCAAACAATCTAGCGATAGACGTTTTGCCAACACCACGAGTCCCTGTAAATAAATAGGCATGGTGTATTTTTTTTTCAGTCAAAGTATGTTGTAGCGCAGATACGGCATGTTCTTGTCCGATGAAGTCGGAAAATTTTTTGGGACGCCAAGTTCTGGCAAGCGCACAATAGGTCATTTAAACTCCAAAAGGTGTAGGCCTAGCTACATTTCGGCACCCGCATCAGCTGCTACCGTTGCTTCTTTCCAGATCTGGCGGGGTTGACAACCTATCGTCGCGAAAGAACCAAGCCTACGAGTATAACTTAGCATAAAATATGCGTAAATGCCAGATAAATACTAGTAAAACAGTGGATATGGTGTTAAACAGAAAAGTGCTTGGCTTAACTCATACTTGTCGTTAAAAAGAGTAGAAAAAGCAATTGAGGTGCTAGTATTATGCAATACGCAACAGTATTCCTGACAAAAAGAGCCCAAATGTGAAAGTGTCAAAAGTAAAAAGACCAGCTAATAAAAATAACTATAACAACCAACTTGAATGTGCACTCTAATATGAACGGAGGTATTTGGACGGATGGAATAAAAATAAAATCGTATATAGTAAAAAATTTACATCAAAAGATGAGTGTAAAGGTGTTGAGAAAAATGACCGGGAAAACGCGTAGAAATTGCAAGATGACTGCTATTATGATATATTCTCTACCTCTAGGCGCGTAGCTCAGTGGTAGAGCATCACCTTGACATGGTGAGGGTCGGTGGTTCAATCCCACTCGTGCCTATCTAACTTACTCCAACTTCAACTAACCTATCTGATATCAGCTTTTCGAGAAATGCTAAAGGTTTATAGGCAGGCTTTTCACACAGTGCCTGTTGAAACAGTACAGTCGAAGGTGTCAATGCAGGTAATGAGTTAGCTTCGATGACGAGAATTTCTCGGGTCGAAGTATTAAAAAATATGTCTATCCGCGCATACTGTTGAATACCTAGGGCTTGCGCTACCTGGATAATGATATCTTTTATATGAGTTAAGTCAGTAGAATCTACCAGTTCAGACGGCGGGGGAGTGAGATTAATACCTGTACCACCTTGAAACTTCTCTTCAACAGAGAGCACAGCCGATTCACTAACAGTGATACTCGGAGTTAAGGATTGGTAAATACCATTCTTTTCAGATACTACCACAGTTAATTCGAGCCAGCCTGTAACGTGTTGATGTGATAGTTGTTGTTCTTTAATATGAATAACATCGGTGAGAATATAAGGTTCAATCAGCAGTTGTGCAACGTCAGAGTCAATTTCAACAGGTTGGGGTTGATCAAAAAAGGTATTAGCAGGAATCGAGTCGACTGCATTGATGAGCATTTGGGCATAATTTTCTAAATCTTTCGAGCAATTAAGCCTTACAATACCCGATGAGCAACCGTCTCGCATAGGTTTTATGATAAAAGGGCCGTTATATCCAGTTTCTTGACACAGGTCAGACCAAAGAGATTTTACGCTAGCAATGCCTTTTTCAGACAGATTTTGCACATGCCAAATGAATTGTTTTGGACAGTGTACATGAGAAATATTGCTGTCACGTAAACGAGTCCTAGTTGCATATTTATTCATACATAAATAAGAGGCTTCAGAGAGGGAGCCGTTAAATGATATGTCGGCTTGAGTCAGTAATTTTTGTATTGTTCCATCCTCACCAATACCACCGTGTAACGCAAGAAATACGAAAGGAAATCTAGATGAACACTGGGCAACAAACTGAGATAAGGATTGAGGCTTGAGAGTCTTTTGAAAAGGTCGGTAAGGTAAGAAGGTGCCAAGTTGATCTCCTAGTTCATGAATATATGAACGTATAGGCGCAGATATATTTTGATAAGTTTCTAAATCAGCCTCAATCTCCTCTACCGTATGATGTAAAGCCAGGGTGTATGGAAGCTCCCAAATCTGCTGATTACGATCAAGAAAAAATGCAATAGGTTGATAGGTAGTCGATTGCATCAGTTTAAGCCATACATTACGACCAGACATAACAGAGACCTGTCTTTCTGTACTTGCACCACCAAAAATGACAGGTATGCTAGTTTTGTTGACTCTATCGCTAGAGTTGGTTAGGGATTTAGGAGGGGTGATGTTTTGGCGTATACACGCGCGACGTAACAACAAGGACAAGACAGCAGCATGGCTTAAGCCACAGCAGGCAGCTTGCTTAAAAAAGAAGCTACTTTCTTCAAGTCCGCTCATTGGGTTGATATCATTACAGATAAAACCTTGTTCTTCGTCGTACCAGCCATCAAAGCGTGCGCAGTCGCGTAAGCCAAATAATTTAAATATTTTTTTTACTGCCGCAGAAACAGCTTTTAGATAACTGACTTCGAGGGGAGCAGGTGTGTGGTTGTGAGTTGAGTAAGAAGGAAGATACTTGGCACGGTAAGTAAAGATACTGTCTTCATCTCCAAGTATCCTTGTTGCAGTAGCTGGTAATGCGATAAGGTCACCTTGTGGATTCTCTAAAACAGTAATAGTTAGCTCTGTACCACGATAAAAAGGTTGAAGTAGAATAATCTCATGCCTATCAAGCATATCTTGTATATGCTCAAATAGTGTATTGGTATTATCTACAACATAAACGTCTATAGATGAGCCGCCACAAGCAGGTTTAAGTACGGCTTTATCGTTAACATAGGTCGACCAAAAATCCATCAAATCCTTACTTTGACAGTTTTCGCGCTGGATAGAAAAATAAGGTAGCGTAGGCATTTTATTTGTGGCTAAGTGGAGTTGGGCCCGATCTTTTTGGTAGGCACGTGCACTAGCTTGACTAGAGTTACCTACAAATGGGACGCCCCATTGTTCGAAAAGGCCTGCTAAACGACCATCTTCACCAAAAGAGCCATGAATAACAGGTAGAACCATATCACATTGTAGTAGCGTATTTTTTAACATCTCTGTATCAAGTTTTGTCCCTACTGATGAGAGTTTAAAATCGAAGTCAGACGGAGTGTTAGAGTAGAGTTGTTCTGTGGCAATAGCATAAAAATCTAAGTAAATATCAACAAAGAAGGCACGAACGGAAATATGAGAGCCCTGGAGATGGTCAAGGACTGATCTTGCCGAATTTAACGATATCCCTCTCTCAGCACTCGGACCACCACAAATTAGACCAACTGTAAACATATAAATCTCTCCAGTAAACGTGATTTATCCTAGCAGAATATCAAGGTAGGTGCAAAGTTAAGCGGGCGATTAGGAGCAGGCTGTTATATAAGCAAGAGGCACAGATGCAATGATTTTTTCGATACTATCATAGATGTGTTCTAGATCCTTTACACTTAAGCAAAGAGGAGGAATAAGATAAACAGTCTGTCCGCGGCACTGTACAAGAATACGTTCTTTTGCACAGGCATCTTGGAACCAACTAGTAAGTTGATATTTAAGGTTGTGCTTTTCACAAACAAAGTCAAAGGCTGCAACTGTGCCAATGAAGCGGGCTTTTTCAACAATAAGCCGTTGAGTGAGTGCTCGTAATCGTTTTTCATGCACAAAATGTAGTTGGCGAACATGGTCAGACATGGTTGCGGTGTTAATTTGCTTTAGTGTTGCAGAGGCTGCATAGATCGAGGCATTATGGGCGTTATAGCCATGTAGCTCAAGAAAATGGGGGTCATTTAACTGCACATCTAGAGAATCAGAGAGCCTTTTACTGAGGGAGGTGACGCCAAAAGGGAAGCAGCCATTAGTCAGGGAACTACCTAAGACAATAATATCGGGCTCTATTGCAAGTAAATTACTCGCAAAAAGGCTACCGCAACGTAATAGTGCAGTAAACCGCTCATCTGCGATTATCAAGATTCCATAAGAATGTACAAGTTCTACTACCTGTGATAGAAATGCAGGTCGGCATAGATGCATGCCGCCGAGACTTTGTAACATGGGTTCAATGACAAGAGCGGAAACCGTAGAGGCGTTCTCTGATAAATAACTAGCTAAGCGGTCATAGGCGATCTTCTCTTTTTGCTCAACTTGTACATCTTCCAGCCAAGTATGGGGAAAAGGAATGTGCTCACATGTCGCTGCTGCCGGCCTAAATACATCAAGTCCAGGTAAGGTAGCATTCAGACCAAGCGTTCCAAACGAAGGTCCATGATAGCTATGTGCCAAGGCGAGATGGGAGACTCTTTGCTTTTCACCATGTGTATTCCAGTAGGTATAAGCTAGTTTCAAAGCCATATCCATTGCGACCGATTCATGGCTGCTCATAAAATAAGGGAAGTGTTGACTAGGTAAAATATTTGCTAGATAGTTTTGTAAATCACGATGCGAAGAGGTTTCTAGTAAGTGAGCTGAGCATTGTGGTTGAGAGCCATATGAGTCACGTATAGCCTGCTGCACGGCTTGAATATTATGGCCTAAAATATTATTGGTATCGCAAAAAGATAAGTCAATATAAGCTTGTCCATGGTCGCAATAGACACGTGAGCCCGCTGCCTTTTTTAGCTGCATTCTTTGTAAAAAAATACTGTCATTAGCACAGGATGGATTAGCAACGTTTTCAGAGTAGGTTAATGTCTTCATGACAATTCTTGATAATTCCTTAAGCTACCTACTGCATGTTAACATGCAGTAATCTCTTTGCCAATATAGTTGAATATAAATACTTGGTATCATAATACGGGAATTAACTGAACTTTGTAATGTCAACATGACGGGCGATTATGATGATGATACTTGCCATAAGTAACCCTGTGGTTATACCGCGGAGTTTCAGATATCTCGGCTCATAGTGATTGTATAAATAAAAGTAATCAATAAAAAGGAGTAGGACTGTGTCTAAGAGTATAATAGTCCAAACGGTTTCTAATTCATGTATATAATTTAGCTTTTGTGCGAAATAAGCAGCCCATGGAACTAGAGACAATACAATACTCGTTAAATGCAAAAACCATTTGCGTAACATAAGTCCAAAGGCCCAGTGAACACCTGAAAGAAAGGCAAGGATAATGGATATATAAGAAAAGGCAAAAAATTGACCAGCTAAGAAAAATATCTGGTTGCCAAAGACAACAATCTGTAGAGGCAACAGGCCGGCAAGGGTCAGAAAGGCGACAAAATAGAAATGAAAGTTGCTCAAGAAAGCCTTATCTTGGATATAATATTAGTTTAACATTGCTTGCGTATTCTTTCTAGTCTGATCTGCAATTATAAAATGGAGAAAGATGCTGGAGTAAAATCGTAGTCAAAATAAGTGGATTGTAAATACGATGCAAGGGTGTCAATAGATATACGTGTTTGGGACAGAGAGTCCCTATCTCTGACAGTGACCGTATTGACTAAGTCTACATCCGTTGTAGTTTCCTGGAGACTATCGAAGTCAACGGTCACACAGCATGGGGTGCCAATTTCATCATGACGTCGATAATTTTTTCCTATATTGCCACTATTTTCTAATACGATGTGCAAACGCAACGCTTTCTGTAGTTTTTGACGAATAGATCGTGCAAGATTAACTAGATCCGGTTTGTTTTTAGCGAGTGGAATAATGGCAACTTTAACTGGGGCTAGATGGGGAGGTAGTTGTAATACAACCCGTGATTTACCATCTGCGAGAGGTTCTTCATGGTAGGCTTCGGTGAGTATAGCTAATACACCACGGTCTACCCCACATGAAGGTTCAATGACATAGGGTACTTGCCAAGACTTACTTTGTGGGTCTTGAATAGCCATCCTCTGGGTGGAATCATGATTCTCTTGAACGTTTGCTTGAATAGATAGTTCCTGTTGATCTTTGCTATGTGAGCCTAAATCGTAATCTGTGCGATTTGCAATGCCTTCAAGTTCTTCGTTTCCATGAGGAAAAGCATAGATAAGGTCAGTGGTTGCTTTTGCATAATGCGAAAGGTCGTCTGCATTTTGTCTTTCAACTAAAAGTCTTTCGGGGGATAGGCCCTGTGCATGCCACCAGCGGATGCGCTCTTCAATCCAATAATCATGCCATTTTGTATCTAACTCAGGTGGCACAAAGTACTCTATTTCCATTTGTTCAAACTCTCGTACACGAAAGATAAAATTTCGTGGCGTAATCTCATTACGAAATGCCTTCCCTGATTGTGCAATCCCAAATGGTAGTTTGGGTGATTGGCTATCAACTACATTTTTAAAGTTTGTAAATATACCTTGGGCTGTTTCAGGGCGAAGATAGGCAATATGCTTGCCATCTTGTAGCGGTCCAAGCTGAGTTTGAAACATGAGATTGAATGGACGGGGCTCAGTTATATCCTTGCTACCACATACAGGGCAGCACCCCTTTTCTTCATGATCTGCGCGCCAGCGTGCTTTACAAGATCTACAATCAACCATCATATCGCAGAAAGTATCTACATGGCCAGAGTAATGCAGAGTTTTTGGGTGATTTAAGATACTTGAATCTATACCGTGCATATCATCTCTGGCATAAACCATATCTTGCCACCAGGTATTTTGTAAATTTTTCTTGAGCTCGACACCCATTGGCCCATAATCGTAGAAACCCTGTAATCCGCCATAAAGAGAAGATGATGCATAAATAAAACCTCTTCGTTTACAAAGTGCGACAAGTTGTTCCATGGAATTAGCTGGCATGATATCTTAAGTAGTTAGATGTGCTGCATTAAAGCACAAATTAGTAAAATGAACAAGCATCTACGAGGGAGCTTGGTCATACTGGTTTTGCTAAATGCCATGTTGGGCGTAGTAAGTATATAGGTATGCCGCTTAGTATGAATAGAAGGGCAACAAGATTGATAGTCCATGCTGTAGTAAAGATCAAGTACAAGCAGAAAAAGCCTGCACATAAGGCAAAATAGTATTCCTCATTATACCATGGCTTTGCTTCCCGCCAGAGTAATACCAGCAGGCTAGCACAACAAACTAAATATACATAAAGAAAAGCGGTTACAGAGATATTTATAATATAGATGACTTGTGAGAGTAAGCTTGAGTCCATACTAGTTAAAATTAGAAGGGCAATCATGGCACAGCTAACAAAGAGTCCAAACTTTGGTGCTCCATAGGTATTACATTCTTTGAATACAGGGGGTAAAAAACCATCCTGTGCTAAACCCAGAGCGATCTGTCCACTCGTTAATATCCAAGCGTTTAGGTTAGATAAGCAAACTAGCGCAGCAAATACACCTACCGCAGCAGACCACTCGCCTCCAAGAAGCAATTTTGCAGCATCGACATAGGGAGCTTGAGATTGCTCAAGTACAGAAAACGGAATCAATCCCTGTAATGCAATAGAATTAAGGAGATACAGTAAGAGCACACAGGTTGTCCCACTGAGCATAGCCGCAGGGATTGTAAATTTTGGGTTTACGGTAGATTCAGCTGGGGTTGTTGCTGTTTCAAGCCCAATAAAAGCCCAGAGTGTAAGTAGTGTTGCCTGACCGGTCAAATTCAAAGCAGAGGCTTCTTGAAGTAGTGAGGAAGAAGTAGCTATATGATCTACATTGAAATAAAGTAATGCGAAAACAGGAATGACTATTAACGTGAATATTTTTATGATCGCGAGTAGGGTTTCTGCGCTACCTGCTTGGTCGACGCCATAAAGATTCAATACCATCACTGCAAAAAGGAGCATAAGTTGGCAGGCTGCAGAGGTGTGTGGAGATAAAACACCAAGGATAGGAGAGAGGTAACCTAGGGCAGCCAAAACTACAGTGACAGAGCTAACAGACGAGATCACCCAATATGTCCAGCCAGTAAAGAAAGCTACATCAACACCCAAGGCTTGTTGTGCATAAACGTGTGGTCCACCAGTTTTAGGGAAGCGTTCAACGAGTTTAACAAAAACCATAGTCAAAGCTAAGGCGCCTGCTCCTGCGGTAAGCCAGCCTGCAAATGCATAATATCCAAAGGGCGCTAAGGTAGAAGGAAGCATAAATACACCAGAACCAATCTGGCTGCCTATGACAATTGAGAAGAGCCCCCAAAAGCCCAATTGATGAGATGACTTTTTCATGGTTTAATTGTTTAAAATAGTTGATTAGTCTAGCATTTATCGAGTATTTATACAATATAAGAAAAGAAACAAAACGATTAAGAACAGTTTTTTCGACCTATAATTTGTATTGTTGACGATGAGTTTTCCCAGATGTAGATGGCAGTCTATCATTTTTTACCTTTGGTGACCCCATATCTAGAAAAGAAGATGAAATATTTGGTGGGTTAGATTTTGTGATAGTAAGATTTTCTTTGTTGGACCTATTTAAAATAGTTTGGCGTGTGGGCTCAGGTAGATGGTATTTTTCAGCAAGAACGCGGTTAATTTCTGCATTAGCAAACTTACTAGAGATAAAGCTATAAATGAAACGCCAAAAGCTTAGATAACGCCAGCATATTAGAAAGCGAATGGTAAATGCATGCTTTTTTTGCAACGCTGTACTGGCAAATTGTATTTGTGGTAAGTACTGCATTAGTCTATTTCTAAAATCTCTATCATATTTAGTCGGAGAAAATAACCTCAGCCACGAACTCTTTACCTCTTCAAGTAATGATAAAAACTTTGGTTGGCTATAGTCAGATGTTTTTTGTGGTAGGTGTTTTCTAGGTAGGTCCAAATAGAAATCGGGTAAATATTTTATGTCAGCACCCCTACAAATTAAGTCGTCTACAATGGTTAAAAAGGGTTGACTTAATTTGAAACATGGATCAAGTCTATGGTACTCAGCAAAGGTAGGCTGTAGGAGTTCTAATATCTTACTTGCAGTTTTTTTTATAAAACCTATCTGGCTCTCCAGAGGAAGTTTTTGGACAAATTCATGCAGTTTTTCTAAAAATAGAAAAATATTAGATTCATCATCTTTATAAGAACTAGACGAAAATAAGTATACTGCCAAATCACCTGATGTTAGGCCCAAATCTTCTATCACAGGTAGTTTAATGAAATCTGTATTATTAGCAAATACACGCCGAAGATCTTGCTTACTAAAAGAGACAAGTTGTTTTTTATTGAAGTAGGCGATATGTCTTAAATGTCCTTGTGCTATACAGTACTGGGAGGCGGGAGCACAAATATCAGATATCATATTACTATCTTTTTTTTTCTCCTCTATATACCGCAGAAGAGTTTCAAATGAGTGGTTAGTATGTCGAAAATAACGAGACTTTTCTTCGTCAAAAGAGTAGTAGGGATTTAAAGAGTAGATAAGGAGTTGAGATAGTGCCTTGGACTCGCTTTCAACATGTATTTTATTTAAATATTCTTCGTACAGATCAGAGGGAATTAGTTTATTATTGCGCTCTTTGACAAGTAAAATTAGAGCACACAACTGGCTAAGTGTAGGAGAGTGATGATTAAACCTATAGCAGTATTCAAGGATAGGTATAGTAGATTCACAGGGGTTATCTTGAACATACTCAAATATCAGTGTTAGTAAAGATGTACAGTCACCATGTAACTCTTGTTGGGAGTTCTCAGAAAGGTACAAATCCATGACTATTTTTATACTATTGTAAAATTCGTTATTGTGTGCGTTCTGCAATAAGAGTGACACATAAAGATCAGGTTTAAGACGTGCAAAGAAAATTTTCTGTGAATCTTCAGGGGTATACTTGACTATAAAACAGATAAATTGGGGGAGATGCGGCAGAGAGTCTAAATAAGTGTTAAAAAAGCGAAAAAAAGATGCTTGGTTTAACATGTATTCTACCACCTCTTTACATTGGTTGAGCGAAGCTTCGTTTAAAAGTGGTGAGGGTCTTATGACATCATCATCAGGATTATAAATATCTACAAAATGCTCACAGTGACAGAGTAATTGTTCAATATCTTTACGCTGTAGGGAGGAGTTTTGGTCATTAGTATCATTGTTCTCATCTATATTTAAGGGAGAGGAGGATAGTCGGGTGTGTAAATTTTGCCCAGCATTAATCGTATTTGAGCTAGATGAAAAAGCTTGGTCTGGGGAAAGAGAGGAGGTACCAATGTTTTGGGCAGAGTTTGATTCTGGCATAATATTTTATGTCGATTCTATTTTTCATAAAGATTTAGATTTTTTCAAGCTAGCATACTTTCAAGACGCAAACAAGTTACCGTTTTAGGCTCATCAAAGAATCTGGTCACCGGTTTGATCCATTGCACGGACCATTTTACCAACTTTCGTTTCTTTAGCACGTTGAAGCTTGTGATGAAACAGGAAGAGTACAAGGCAGCATAAAAGATTGAATCCAAGACAGAGAAATCCCATAGATAAGGGCGTTCCATCATAAAAGTGAATAACTAAATCTCCAGATAAATCTGCAACTAAGAACTTATAACAGCTTATCATTGCAAACGCAGCCCCTGCCATTGATGCAAATGGTGCCATCGTACCGCCAATACCTGTGCCAATCATAAATGCAGAACCAAATATTAATACAATCACACTAGAGTGCAGCGTAACGATAGATAAAGTATCAAAGCAAAAGAAACTTAATAAAACTCCAACACAACCAAGTTGATGTAACACAAGTCCAAAAATAAGATTAGGTAAGATGCCTGCACGAGCAACAGCAAGTCCACAAATATAACTTCCTATAAAAAAAGTAATACCGCACGTGCCATACAGTAAGCCAAAACTTAGCGTATCAAAACCAAGTACTTCTTGGTAAAGGTAAGGCGATACACAGTAGTAGCTAAAAAAAGTAGCCATTCCACATGCAGCAGGAAGGGTGTAGACCTGGTAATTGACATGAAAGAAAATAGTAAGGTAGTTCTGAATAATCTGCATAACCCCAAAGCTTTTATGATTTTGACGAGTGGAGGTTTCTTGGAAAGAAATAAAACAATATATGAAGGTCAGAAAACTAGTAGTGAATTGGGCATAAAAAATTGCATGCCAAGAGAAAAAAGAGCCAAGAAAAGACCCTATACTTGGTGCAAAAATTGCTGATAAAGAATTAGAAATATTTAAATAACTAAACATTTCAGTACTCTTTTTTTCTTCAGGAAAAATATCGCGAATAGTTGCAAATGCCGTTAAATGACACCCGCAAGCACCAATAGCCTGTAAGATACGCCCTACAAGAAGCGTATAAATCTGACTAGAAAATGCACAAGTAATGTTGGAAGCAACGAGGATGGAACAGGACATAAGTAATATAGGTTTTCGCCCGTATCGGTCGCTTAATGGACCAAAACAAAGTTGCCCTAGGCCACAAAAAAGCATGAAGAGGCTATTTGTATACTGCATGAGTACCCGGGATGCACCCATTTCTTTTTGTATTTCAGGTAGGAGAGGAATATATAAATCCAAGGCAAAAGAATAGAAAGATACTAGTGGTATCATGAACATTAGCGTAACTAGCGGGGAGTAGTGCCATCTCCTAGACATAATATACCTTTTATAAATTGAAATACGGATTAGTCATCATGCAGAGTCTTCTCCTTCTGCTTTAGACGCTGCAATCTCTAACTCCTTTTGCTCGTAAGGAGAGATAATGAAAACATAATAGGACCAGCCAAACAACGCTGAGGCAATTACGGCAAAAGCCAGAGGAATCGGGTTTTGTTCAGGTAGAAGAGAGGCTACTGCCGCAGCTAAACTTGCGCCTGCAATTTGGGATGAACCGTACAGTGCACTAGCATAACCAGAAGTTTCATGAAAGGGCTCAAATGCCAAAGCAAAAAAGTTTGGCCACAAAAAAGCGGTTGAATAGATATACAAAACCATACAAGATATTAACTGTATATCTGACATGCCAAAATACCAATAAGTTGGGAAAAGAAGCAGCCCAGAAAGTAAAGAAAAGATCCATCCAATAGTGAATACGGTAGCGGGCGTGAACCTCTGTACAGCATATCTATTAGAGACACTACCAAGGATAAAAGCAAAGAATGAGGCGCTAAGTAGAATCGAGCCAAACTCAAGGGCACTGTAGCCTAGATGTTTAATCATCAGAACAGGACATACTGTGATCCATGCAAAGTAACCAAACATGGTTGTTGCACAGCAAAAACAATACCCTGCAAAAGCATTATGCGAAAGTATAATTTGGTAGATCTTAAGGATATAATGAATCTTAAGGCGGTCTTGATGTAAATGTTTATTACTTTCTTCGTATCCATACAAACAAAAAATGAGAGTGCACAAGGTGAAAATAAAAAAGAAAATAAAAGATGCTTGCCAATTAAACGTAGTTTGTAAGTATCCCCCTATAAATGGAGCAAGCGTGAGAATAAAGGTGTTGAGAATAGAAATGTTAGCACCATGTAGAATAAGATCTTGTCCATGATATAGGTCGCGCATTACACTACGAAAAAGAGAGCCTGCACCAAGGCCAATACCATGCAAAAACAGCCCTAGAAAAAGTAAGCTAATATGGTTAGCAAATATACAAACAATACCACCTAAAAGAGACAAAACAATCCCAAAAAGCATAACGGGCTTACGGCCTATACCTTCAGAGATTGGGCCGTAAAAAAGTTGGCTAGAGGCAACACCAAACATGAGTGTAGAAATACAAAGCTGAATAATATCAACACTAGTAGAAAAATACTGTGCCATAGCAACAATAGAAGGCACATAAAGATCCGCCCCAATAAAGGGTAAGCAAGAAACAACAAGTATGAAATAAAAATTCAAATTGATCACAATTTAAACACCCAAGAAATTCAGTCACTTATAGCATAGAAAAAGGAGATATGTAAACATAAAACTTCACTAATTTTCCTATAAGAAACATACACAAAAAAGGCGTGAAGAGACTGCAAAATTTGCAGTATCACCAGCCTCTCAAAAAAATCTAAAACCAGCGTCTTTGATCTATAGATTAAAGGGAAGGTATGACACTGCATGCCCCCCCATATATATAAAGTTAAAGTACCCATAAGCTGATAATATAAAGAACGGTAGTCAAAGAGATCGCAATATATACACCACTAACCAGTTGCATATCTGTTTTAAACTCTTTTTGTATCAAGAGTTTTTTCACTGAAGCTATCTCACTAATATGACGATATGTAGGAATTGCGGCAATCTCATAAAACATAGCCCAAAACCAACCAGCAACAATCATCGGTAAAAAACCGATTAGCGAGATAATAACAGCACCTACAGCTATCAAAACGGATAGAGCGATAATCTGGGCATTAAGATAATTCGCCTTAATAGCATTGATAAAAGGTTTGATCAGTCTTTGTAATATCTTTGGGAAGAATAAAAAAAGCAGCATTTGTGCTAAAATTATAATGGCAAGAATAAAAGCAAGGGTTGTGATAAGCATTATAAACTCCAAATTAAAAGAATTGGGAAGTTTTATAGTTTAAAAGCAAAAGTTTTGCAGGAAAAATTACGAAAATTTAAAAAAATATCTCAGTGGCATGCTCAAAAAATAGATAACTTTCGAGAATGAGTAATTTATGCTTATCGATTGAGAAAATAAAATAGTGGCCTGGCAAAGCCAAGCCACTCGGAGCAACTATTTAAATCTAGACAAAAAGTATATAGATGATCGTAATCAGTGAAATAGCGATATATACACCACTTACTAGTTGTAAATCAGTTTTAAATTCTTTTTGCTTGATTAAGGCTTTTATAGATTCCAGAGAGCTTATATGGCTATACGCAGGGATAATAGTGAGTGTATAGAGTGTTGTCCAAAACCAACCTGAGGCGATCATAGGTAGTAGGCCTACGAGCGATACTAGAAGCCCACCAATAAGTATCAAAAAGGTGAGGGATACAATTTGGGTATTCTGGTAATTACTCTTAATTAAATCAACGTAGGGTTTAATCATTTTTTGTAAAATACGTGGGAAAAACAGAAAAAGTATCATTTTACCAAGAATAAGTGCGGCAAGAAGAAAGGCAAGAATAGTGACTAACATAAAAGATCCAATTTTTTAACAACTCACGACTATATAGACCATAGTTCAAGTTTTGCAGAAAAAATTGTGAAAAAATGTGATAAGATTGAATTTTATTAGACTAGATCAAGGTGTTTTTATGTTAAAAAGTGAGCATATATACCAAGCATACTCCCTGCTAGGTATCTGGGGGGCTGGAATATTATGGGCCATGATCGGGTGTAATTTTATGCCATTTACACAGCAAGGACTCGCAGTATTCGTTTTAGCAGGGTTAAGCGTATTTTCTATACACTGTTTAGGATTTATCTTTTCTTATCTGTACGTGACAGAAAAGTACTACGATATTGTAGGGTCTATATGTTTTGTGACAACAACAGCCGCAATTTTATGGTATGTGCAAGACCAGTTGACTATACGAACCTTTATATTAGGTATGGCTGTTATTGTTTGGTCACTACGTCTTGGTATTTACCTTGGAGTGCGCGTCATGAAAGTAGGTAAAGATCAGCGCTTTGATAAAATAAAGGTACATTTTGGCCAGTTTGCGGTAGCGTGGAGTTTGTCAGCCTTGTGGGTATACATCACAGCAGGTAGTGCCTGGGCAGGTATGCTAGTAAATACTGTGCCTACACTGAGTGTAGTAGATTTATTTTGGCTATCTTTATGGATAATAGGTTTTTTTACAGAAGTTATTGCAGATTGGCAAAAATATCAATTTAGACAACAGTATAAGAATCAGGGTAAATTCATAAAACATGGTCTATGGTCATTGAGTCGTCACCCAAATTATTTTGGAGAATTAATCATTTGGTTTGCATTAGCAGGTTTAGCGGCACCTGTTCTACGAGGGGCACAATATTTATTCTTAATTTCTCCTTGCTTACTTTACGTATTGTTACGTTATATATCAGGTGTCAACCTTTTAGAGGAGCATGCGGATAAAAAGTTCGGTAACAACCCGGACTACCAGCACTACAAAAAGACCGTGCCAACACTTATACCTTGGTTTGGAAGCACAAATTAGTCAATTAAGATCGATACCAATACACAATAATTTTTATAAATAGTTTATTCGCAAACACCTTGTGGTAATGGCTTAGACTTGAGGACAGGCTTAGGTGTTTGGTCAAGCATTAAGTCAAGGTCAGGGTGATCTTTCTTTTTGACTTGAGATAGTGCAACAGATATGGCACGGTCAAGTTGAGAATCATGATCTTTTGCAGCCTGCTCTGGTGTGACTTCTATAACCTCATCGGGGTCCACACCGTGATTTTCGATGCCATAACCAACACCAGAAAACCAAACAGCGTATTCTGGTTGAGAAGTCATACCACCATCTAGAAGGCTGTTGCGAACATTAATCCCAATGACACCACCCCAGGTACGCTTGCCGAGAAGCGGGCCTAAGCCCATTGCCTTGAATGCATGGCTAAACATATCGCCATCGGATCCTGCTTGTTCATTACACAAGGCAACCATATTGCCTTTTGGAGAAGCAATCGGATAAGATAAATTGCTGCCCAGCCAACGCACAGAATCCAGTCCAAAACGTTTGAGTGCTAAGTGTTGCAGAATAAGACTAGATACGTTTCCACCTCCATTAAAACGTACATCGACGATGAGTCCATCACAGTCAAAGCATTGCAGGTAACTGCGAGTAAATTCTGAAAATCCACGTTTAGACATATCCGGAATATGAATATAGCCAATCTTGCCTTGGGTTTTTTCACTCACGTAACGGCGATTTTTCTCAACCCAGTTTCGGTAGTGTAATAATTTCATAGAAGAGCGTGTTTTTACGGTAACATCACGCTTCTTATTAGATGATTTGCACATCACAGTTAGAGTGATATGACAGTTAGCCCTATGGATCAGCAAAGATTCAGGAGAAACATGAGCACTGACTTTCTCACCGTTGATTGCCAATATTTGGTCGCCGATGTTTAGATTTAGACCAGGCGCACAAAGGGGACTCTGGTATGCTGGGGTGCCCACTTCAGCATTATAAATATGAGAAATGTACCAATGTTTGCTTTTTTTATCATAAATAAAATCTGCGCCTAAATGACCTTGTGGAAAAAAGGTCGTTTCAGGGGCATCTCCACCCCAAACATATGCATGACTTGATCCAAGTTCACCTTGCATCTCTGCTATCACATCAGATAATTCAGCACGTGTAGAGACTTTTTTCGCAAGTGGTAAGTAATTCTGATACACAGCTTGCCAATCTACCTGACCCATATCTTTATCCCAGAAAAAATCTTGTTGCAAACGCCAAGATTCGGTAAACATGAATAGCCACTCTTGTGGAGGAGTAACACGCAGACAAGCTCTTTGAAGATTTATCCAGCCACCTTTACGGTAGGAGTCATCTTTAGGTTCTGGCTTTGTACCTGCTCGTAGTGCGCGTAGTTTATGATTATGATAATACAGAGCCCACGTTCTATCCTTGCTTAAGCTAGCATCACTGACACCATCATAGATGTGTTCAGTTTTGTGTTCACGCATATCATACATCATAATTTGACCTTTATGATCAAGATCGTCAGTTTCGTCGTCGTGCCATCCAGCAGTGATAAACAAGATCTTATCAGTCAATGTGAGTATCTTGGTATAGCGCCCAGCATCGATAGGCACCTGGCAAATACGCCGCTCAATTGCATCCAAGTCAATCTGTACAGGTTTGATAGAATCTTTTTTTACTGAAGTATCTTTGGTTTCAGGGCTGTTTTCTGCTTCCTGGTTTTCAGGCGTTTTACCATCACTAGAATCTTCTGCAGGAGAAGGCTGCTCTAAGGTTGGCAAAAATGGGTCGGTGGTCTGATCTTGCAAACAGCAAGCGTAGGCAACAGACGTATTATGGAATGAGTATCGAAAACAGAGTTCATCCATTTTAGGAGATAATGCTCGTTGAGATAGAAAATATATATATTTTCCAGCTGGATCAAACTGCGGGCTGTAGTCTGCGTATTGTCCTGTGGTTATTGAAGTTTTTTGTATCCCATCAATCTTGCAGAGTATAATTTGGGCAGTATCATGTGAGCAGGCCTTGCTGTAAACTAGCCACTTACCATCAGGTGAGAAATCAAATCCAGAAAAATTAGCATGTTTGCTATGGTCAATGGTTTGTAAGGTGCCATTCGTCAGGTCACACAGTAGTAGCTCATGGCGATGATTAGCAATAAGAATTACATCTTCGATGGGCGAAGCTTGCATACTAAGCACGCGACCAATATCTAATTCGGCCCAGATCTTTGGTGATGCATTACTATGTGTTTGAAAAACACATAAGACTTCTTCTTTGCCTTGATCGCAGATGACAGCCAATTTTTTAGAATGTAGCCAGCATAATGATCTGTAGCGAACGCCGCTGGTTTTGCCTAAGTTAATAGATCCTCCAGCCCAGGTAGGCATAATAAAAAGACGGCCTCGATTGGTGAGAGCAATTTGAGACCCATCATTATTTAATTCAGCAGATTCTAATCTATAGCCATCAGACACAAATTTACGAGAAGACTGGGGTGAAAAGCTGTGTAGTTCAATGGCAAGCTTATGCGGTTTACTAGTATTTTTTGTCGAACATACCCAAAGATCTCCACCACACGAATAAACAATAGTATCGTCGTGTATACTCATATGGCGGACATAAAAGCCCTCATGGTGAGTGTGGCGCTGTGGGTCACTACCATCTATTTTATTTGAGTAAATATTTCCATGTCCTTGAAAGTCACTCAAATAGTAGACTCTATCACGGTGCCAGATAGGTTGCAGGGTGTTATATTTGCGTGGCGCAAAAGGCTGAAAAGGTTTCTTTGATCCATTTTTGATCCACATTTCAGCAGCTAAGCCACCCTGGTAGCGTTTCCAGCTTGGGTACCCATATCCATGGCGTTGAATTACCATACAGTCTGATGCTGTACCAAATGATATATAATTAGCAGGGCCTACCTCGATAATTGTCGACATGCCGCCAAGGAGGGAGACTTGATATAAACTATTCTGACGAAAGCCAGACTGATGAGAACTTGCATAAATGATATTATCCAACCCAGACCAACCACACACTATAGCTTGCTCGCCATGGTGCGTCAGCCGGGTAAGTTCACCGCCCTGAGCAGGCATTACATATACTTCAAGTGCACCTTCTTGGCTACAACTAAAGGCCAGATGACGTCCATCTGGTGAAAAGTATGGGTGTGACACACTTCCTATACCTTGGGTGAGCCGCCTACAAACCTTATGTGTTTGGTCAAAAAGCCAGAGATCATCTTGTGACACAAAAGCAATGAAGTTCTTAAATAAAGCGGGGTAACGAAAAAGGGCTTTAGACATAACAGGTGGTTGTGAATATAAAGATTTATAATAAACTCAGTAATAAGGGGAGTCAATACAGTATAGACAAGGATAATAGAATGCTATAACGAGATACGCGGTGGTTTGTATACAAGACTAGGAAATACACTACAAAAAATACAAAAGGTTTGTTTAAAAACAGCTGGGGCCCTCTAAGAAGGCTGAAACCATGTATTGCTATTAGATAGCTAAAAGGTATCCGTTTCCACTTCTTATCTAGCGCTCTTTTTTCTTCTGTTTTCAATAGCAGAGAGTATTATCTCGCGTTTCTTCTCTTTGGAGGGTTCATTGCTGGTTGTAGTGTTGGACGGTCTTGGGGTGGGGTTATTAAGTGGAGTACTAGGTTGCCGAGATTTTATACATGCTGCGTTCTCTAAAGGTAGGCCTAAAGGGTTAGATTTGTTATATAATGAAACTCGCCGAACTAGAGATAAGAGACAAATAACCGCAGCAGCTGTTGTAACCAAAGGCTGCCAGGCCCAGAGAAATTGGGACATAGAGTGTATGGCAGTGTGTAACAGATACTGGCCCGTCATGCCTGAAGCGATAATCCAGAAACATAAAAAGTATAAATGCCGCTCCCACTGTTCTGTGTTGGGCTTTTCCTCAACAATCATATTGCGATACTTTTTAGGTAAAACAAGTGCAAGCAGATAGTAGCCTGAAGATGGCGGGATGGGTATTAATGAAATTATCGTCGCATTAATCAGACTTATAGAGACAAAATTACAAAAAACAGTCAGACTTGGGGCGAGGAGAGATAGAGCAAGAAGCGAGTTTGCTAACAATATATTGACTACAGGTCCAGATAAAATAGTCAGAGCAATCTTCCATTTAGCGTTTCTATTAAAATCTTCTTGAGCGAGGCTAATTGATTTACACGTTATAAAAATAAAGCGTGATACCCAAAAAATGGCAAGATTGAGAGTGTTAAAGTAGTCCTCGAATACATATCGCTCAGGAGGAAACTTCATATTCAAAACCCAGCGGGATACTTTGGCTTGCACGTATGATGCAAAAAAGACACTCGCAAGAACATATAGTTTATAGAAGGTTTGCGATAACAAAATGTTTTGCATGCCGTTATTCTTGTTAACTTTCTGCTATACTAACATAGGGATAGGAAATGAAAAAGGAAAAAATGCAGCAATTTAAGATCAACACAAGTCCTATCTCTGATTAACACTATACTAGGAGTATAAATGAAGGTGAAAAAACTATACCAGTGCCGAGCCTGTGGCACACAGACAGGACAATGGCAAGGCAAGTGCTTTAGCTGTGGAGAATGGGATACGCTTGAAGAGCAGGCTATCGTGAAAAAGAGTGCGAGCAAGCACAGCTATGCAGGTCAAACGATCCAACAAGCAGTTTGTCTTGATTCTGTACAGGCGGAGAGTTTAGCCCGTATAACCACTGGTTGGCAGGAGTGTGATCGTGTGCTAGGAGGTGGCTTAGTCCCTGGGTCTGTATTATTAGTTGGGGGAGATCCCGGAGTTGGAAAGTCTACCTTACTGCTAGAAATGTTATGTTATCTAGGGAAAAAGTCCAATAAAACGTTATATGTAACCGGCGAGGAGTCTGCAGATCAAGTAGCACTTCGCGCTGAGCGTATGCAGTTAGATCGCAGTCAGGTATGGATATTTCCTGCAACAGATTTGGGCCTAATTTTAGAGCAGATTAAGCAAACAAAAGCAGCTATTGTGGTGATTGACTCAATACAAACGATGGCTCACAGCGAGTTATCACAGGCTGCAGGGAGTGTGAGTCAAGTTCGAGAGTGCGCTATGCAGCTCACACAGATGGCTAAGCAACAGCAGGTAACTGTAATTCTG
Organism: Pseudomonadota bacterium; assembly: GCA_036128855.1. Taxonomy (GTDB): domain Bacteria; phylum Pseudomonadota; class Gammaproteobacteria; order Comchoanobacterales; family Comchoanobacteraceae; genus JAYYPW01. The sequence goes on along the minus strand of JAYYPW010000014.1, from coordinate 78,261 downwards.
GTTGGCCACGTCACCAAAGACGGGCATGTCGCTGGACCACGCGTGTTAGAGCATATGGTCGATACAGTGTTATATCTTGAGGGGGAGCAGACTGGGAGATATAGATTATTGCGAGCAATAAAAAATCGTTTTGGCGCAGTTCATGAGCTTGGCGTATTTGCTATGCTCGAGCAAGGCTTAAAAGAAGTCAAACATCCATCTTTATTATTCCTAAGTAAAGACACTGATGCTCAGTCAGGCAGTACTATTACAAGTACTTGGGAGGGATCACGCGCGTTGCTTGTTGAGCTGCAAACGCTTGTGGATGAGAGTTATGGTCAGAATCCTAGGCGGGTTGTTATGGGATTAGATCAACAGAGAGTCAATATGCTTCTAGCAATTTTACATAAACATGCGAAAGTAGCTTGTCACCAGTATGATATCTTTATTAATGTCGTAGGAGGGTTAAAAATCCAAGAAACCTCGGCAGACCTTGCGCTTTGTCTTGCGATATTTTCATCTCTAACTAATATGAAGTTGCCCAGAGATTTAGTGGTTATGGGTGAGCTGGGGTTGAATGGAGAGGTAAGACCTATACAACAAGGACAAGCGCGGGTTCAAGCTGCACTGCAACATGGAATTAAGCATATTATAATTCCTGCAGGAAATAAATTAGCAATGAAAAACATATCGGCAAATATCTACTTTGTCAAAACAGTTGCAGAGGCAAAAGCTATCCTTATTCAGCTAGGAGAAAAGAATTACCAAACTACCGAATAAGTACATAATTGCGCAGTCATTGGAGTTTGTAGCTAGTGACTCATCATAAGATGAATAGGCTGAGTGATAGGTTGCGACTACAATATTGTGATGAACTGAAGCTTAACAGGGGCTAGAGATTCATCTGGAGTAAAAGTAGGCGACCATTAGTCATGCAGAAAAGCAATGCTACACCATAAATAGAATTGGTAGATAGTATTGCGAGTTTTTAAATGTCCACGATCTTATTGGACACGAAAAGGTTTGATGGTGGATTGTGGTATTTTACTACTGTAGCCTTTAGTACCTGATGGTACTTTCTTCTTGCCAACATAACGCTGGTGTATCTGCATTCTATGTTGCTGCATAAAGTCTAAGATAGTATGTCGAGCGTTGTGTATGTCTTGTAACTTAGTACTCGACTCAATCAAATCCATTATTGCATCGTCAGCATTATCCAAAGTATCTGTACTGTTAGGTGTTTTACGCACACCCATGTCTTTAAAGTCAGCAAAATGCGGTTCGTTGCAGATGTTTTTCATACGACCTTTTTGTGCATAAGTTGCTTTAGTAAGTATAGTATCAGCGCTTCTAGCTTGCTTTTTTAGCATGATTAGAGATTTAGCCATCCAATGCTCATCTTGTTGTTGTACTACGGCTGGATCACTAGCTAGTGCTTTATTGTACTTCTTTTCGAGTTCAGTGATAGCTGTGTTTTGGGCGTGATCAATATGTCGAGTCTTGCCAGTTAGAATACCATCGTCGTGTCTACCAATAAGCAAGGCATTAAAACCCTGTCCTTTAACAGTAGCATGAGGGGAGTTTTTCCAGCCAAATAATGGTAGAAACTCAACTAGAATTAATAAAGGTATTATAATCGGGGATAACAATATACATAAAGACCAAAAGTATAGATTACGTTTCCAAGGCTTACAGAAACGCAAGCCGAGAATCGTCTCGATATTGCTCAAGAGAATACTACGTACTCCAGGCTTAAAATAGGCATAATTATTCGAGAGAACTCGACCAGATAAACGAATATTTTTACGTTTAAAGTCCTGGAAGGTAGCTTCTGCAATACTTGCTCCTATACAGTTACCAAATAGCACAACATCTTTGGGCTTAACGCCTACAATCTGGCTATTTTTAGCTAAAAGTGCGTTAATCATAGCAGAGCCGCAGCGGACCAGATCTGCTTCTGTATATCCCATGCCTTTCGTGTCATTGATACGAGGATAGTTCATAACGTGAACATGCATACCGGTTTTATACGCGAGGTAATTAATTTCTTCGATACGATCTTCAGCAGAGAGTCTTCTACCAAGAAACATTACTAAATGCTTGCTGGACTTTCTTTTTGGATTTTTATGTTTTATATGAAAGACATGTGGGGATAGATCTTGGTTATATTCATTTTTCGCGTGGACAAACTCGTCACGAACAACTAGGCCCTGAAAAATCTTTGCATAATTATGTCTTAGCCAAATCTTGTGCGATTGTTTAGAGGTATACTTACTTTTATCGCCGTGGTGTTTTTTAAACCACTCATCGTAATCAAGTTTGAGTTCTTCTGGGCTTAAATCTGCAGCAGAAGTAAGGCTGTCGTAGTATTCTTTCAGGTTGTTACCATCGCCTTTACCAAGCCAGTTATTCTTACGATATAAGGTGAGATAAGTTATCACGCCTTGGAACCATATGGTAAAATCTGAGAGTACATCACGCTTAGGATGTGCTTTGAAAAAAGAATGGTTGCTAAAGTGTGCAACAAGTAGGAAAGAAATGCTTGCTACCATAAGCGGTACATATGCCTGTGGAAATAAGATGGTAAGTGCGTAGACAGATACTGGTAGCCATAGTGGGCAGTAGTACGCTATGGTGTTTACAAGGGTTTTAAGTGCCCAGACTACATTAAGAAAACCCTGATATAAAATATTACATGCAAATTTGAAACTAGCTACCATGTTGTTTAGGAAGCGCTTTAGTAATCGGATCATGGTTTATCTCCTGTTGCTGTTTAAATCCTATCATCTAGATTTTTGAAAAAAAAGGTTTGTGTAGGCCATTTGTATTTATTTTTCGTGCTTGGTGTTTCTTCCAGGCGGAAGTTTGGGTGATCCACCATAATTTATTATGAATCTTTTTTACAGACTGGGTGATTTTGAGATTGGTTAGTACGGCACTAAGCATCAACTCTGTGTTATGAGGTCCGCTATGACACGGAGCTGAACCATGACCAAAGCTTGAGTCATCTTCCTTACCTTCATATTCTATTGTTGCAGATTCAGGATCACATTCAACGTACATTGCACAATGAGAATCGTGGCGAATTTGCTGTCTTCTAAATTCTGAAGTATTATGACGCAAACGCAGCTTCTGATGTTGAAGTAGAATTCTTGCTGCCCAAATCAGTAGCATCATAGTGTGTGACTTATGAGGACTAGGATGGGGGTTATGCAGATCAAAGGTTTTATCAAAGTCAGAGTGAAAAATATCATTAGGGAGATTATTGTATCTTTCCCGAAATCTGCGAAAAATATTTTGATTTAGCAGGCCTATTTGATTAGGTGTGTGATGTATCAGTTGAGAGTCGCTTAAAAGTTTATCGTCACTACGGTTTGAGATAAATAGTTGGGATGGGTGCAAATGGGTAGTTGCAATAGGAGTGGCATTCCAATAGGGAAGTATTAGAGATTTAACAATGTATCCAAAAGAGACTCCAAAAAAATGAGTTACATCGCGTTCTTGCATATCAGTGATTACTTTATCTAAAGAGGTGAAGCTGTTTGAGACTATTCTTGATGCAAGATAAATTGTCCGGTTGGCGTAATGTTGAAAAACGTATTCTGCAGTCGCACCACCAAAACTATCGCCATAAAGGATGATGTTTTCAGGTCGTATGTTTTTTTGATGAATTAGATTATGTACAATCGCAATACCGAAAAGGACTAGATCCTGAAAGCAATACTTATTAGATGGATAATTGGCACCGTGGATGGTGAGCCCAGTCATAGCGAAAACTTTCCAGTCCCAAGATTTATGCTCAAGTGTAGAGTTTGCACCAAGGAAATAGACAAGATGCATATTATGATGCAAAGGTGTATGTTGGGTCCGGTGAGCTGGGTTGCGTAGACACAAAGAGAGCATTTTTATTTGGCTATTCTGATGCTTGGTGTTGTTGAAGTTTAAGATGGTGGATTCCAGTCTAAAAAAACCCTGTGGATGATGATGGCTCGGATCCGTAAACTCGCTATAGTTGTTATTCTCGTGATAGGCGATAGATTTATGGTCAAGCCAAAAAACTTGATCAGCAAATAACTTTGACACGATTTGTGATAGACACACCAACATATTTTCCATTTATTTTTACTTTGACTATTATACTTAAAATAACCATAACAGTCAAGATTTTATCACATGACTTGGATTTAGAACAACAACAGGATATACTGGTTAGTAGCGTATAATTTTATAGGTAAATATCATGCAAGAACTACTCAAGCCCCTCGATTTTGTTGGTGTATCATTTTTCATCACTAGCATGGCACTTCTAGCCGCCACCGTCTTTTTTGTATTAGAAAGAAGCAACGTGCCAAAGAAGTGGCAACTATCTATGACTGTAATGACTCTTGTTACGGGCATTGCATTTGTACATTATTTATACATGAGAGATATTTGGGTAGCACTCGCCGCATCACCCATTACATATCGCTATATTGACTGGTTTATAACAGTGCCGCTACAAATTGTAGAGTTTTATTTGATACTTGCTGCAGTTGCAATGGTGCCCATCATGCTTTTTTGGCGTCTACTTACAGCATCAGTCCTCATGCTTGTGTTCGGTTACATTGGTGAAGCTGGACTTGGAGATGTAACCTTCTACTTCGGCTTAGGTATGATAGCCTGGTTTGTCATTCTTTATGAAATATTCTTAGGTGAAGCAAGTGAGATTAGCAGTAATTCTACAAGCCCTGCATGTCAACTAGCTTTTACTAGTTTGCGTCTAGTTGTAACTGTAGGGTGGGCGATCTATCCAATCGGTTACGTTTTAGGGTACATGACCGGACAAGTGGATTCAGATATGTTGAACCTAATCTATAATCTAGCCGACTTTGTCAACAAAATCGCTTTCGGTATGATTATCTGGTATGCAGCCTGCACAGACCAAAACTCTATTGCAAACGCATAAGCTGAATTATGAGTATACTTGTTGCCTCGAGATGTAAGCTTTTAGCCTTCGGGTCTTCTAGATAACAGTTTACTGCTTAAGCGGCGTAAGAGGTACATAAATTCCAATCGGTATATCTAGTGACCTTGCCAACTCATAAAAGCGTAAGAATTCTCTTGCTCAATGACACAAATGAGCTACTGCTAGTTTGTGCAGAGGACCCAACAACTGGTTCAAAAGACGGCAAGGTATTGCCTTGTTTTTGGTTCACTATAGGTGGCCAGATTGAGTCTGGTGAAACTCTTTTGGCTGCGGCTCAAAGAGAGCTGTATGAGGAGGCCGGTCTGGAGAAAGACGATATTGTTTTTGGTCCCATCGTCTGGTACGGAGAGTATGAAATGATACTATCAGGGGTCTTAACAAGAATGCAGCAGCAGTTTATCGTAGCTCATACGAATAATTCAAATGTCTCATTGCATAATTTAACGGTCAATGAGCAAGAGGTGTTAAAAAAATTAGCCTGGTTTAACTTAGAGCAGATCAAAACTTGTAAACAAGTAATATATCCCGTAATTTTACCAAGTATTCTTCCTGATATACTTAATAAGCAATATCCTGAGTCTCCTATTTGGGTTGATTTGGGTCGAGATCCCGCATAGGAGGGCATAGAGGGTCACAGCTGTCTTGATCTTAGTCTGCAATAGCATCAACATTGTAGGTAGTAATAATTCATAAGGATACAATGTATATACACCACTACTAGGAAAAATTACTAGGAATACAACTTTTCCAGTGGTATGATTAAAATACACTTAACTAATTATGTCCTATGTCAGACCAGCAGCAGTTAGAAGTAACAAACTCGCAGTATTCCTTCGTATCACAATTACTATTCTTCTTTGAAGAGCAGGGTCTGATTAGTAACGAAACTGCAGAATCACTGTTATCTGCAATAGAGGGTGGTGGCCTAAACTGGAATTTAATCACAAAATGTGCATTCACCGTGGCTTCAATATTTTCAGTCATCAGCTTTTTTGCCATGCTCGGCACAGAAAAGGTGATAAACTTCCTTACTAACTTAGAGACGACAGGTGCAACTTTTTTCTTGGGCTTCATTGCGGTCTTGTTTTTCTTGGTAGGCTACTTCGTAAATTCTGAGCAAACCTGCAATCGTTACGTATCAGGGACATTATATTTTCTTGGGGTTTGCCTGACACAAGTTGCAATCGGTATATCAGTCGCCTACCAGATAATAAGTGCCCCAGACATGCAGGTGCCAGATATGCTATGGATGATTACAAGCTACCAAATCTTAACGATAGCAATTCTTGCAGTTGCAGGCTTGCTGCTACAATCTTCACTAGTATGGGTTTTTGCAATACTTTCTTTAGGTAGCTTATTAGGATCAAATTCATTGTACGCAATGCTTACTGAGGAGGCGGTTTTTAGTTTACCTGAGGTTTATATACTCTATGGATGCGTATTGCTAATTGCTGCTTTTGGTATTAGCCTGGTTAAGTATATTCAGCCAGTTAGCAAAAGTACGCAAGTTATGGGCTTGTTGTACATATTCATATCACTTTGGGTGTTGTCGTCTGCTAGTAGTTTACTGCATTTAGATGGTGGGCTATTACACACAAGCAGCAGTAGTCAGCTGATGTGGGTTATAATCTTATTTGTTGCAGCATGCTGCTCAATATTACATGGCTTGTATTTTAATAACACTATAACCAGAGGCTTTGGCTTAACTTTTCTAACTATCATTATAGTGCAAAAGTTTTTCGAGTTATTTTGGTTCGATACACCCAAAAGCATATTTTTTGGCTTCTTGGCACTTGGTTTCTGGGCGATCGGTGTTTATGCAGAAGATTTCTACAATGACTTAAAAGAAAGTATTAAAGGCGATAATTTAGAGTCGATATAACTTTTGCAGGTCCCTAATAGATATTTAGATGCCTTCGAAAATTTTAAACTTACTTATTCCTATTATAGGCGCATAATTAATAGGAATTCCTAACCACACCTTGTGTATCTACTAACTGGTGACGTCTGATTATCAAAAAGACACCAAGGTTACGAATAAGGTTAGTCGACAATAAACACCTTGGTGTGACTTAATCGTGTAACCTAAGTTGTTTCTGCTGTAGACTCTTCAAACCATACTGGAAATGGATCGTCTAACTGTTGGTATCGATTAGGATCATTGAGAAAATCTTTGACTAGACATGCGTCTAGTTGTTGGCAAATTTTCATCTTATCCATTTCTGAGCTTAGACCAATAAAAACAATCTCTTGTCTACGATCACCGTAATGGTCATCCCAGTTCTTTTCAATAATTTTTAGTGCTTCTTGCTCTTGTGGCCAGCGCTCTTTTGGTACGGCTGTCCACCAGTTACCAATACCTTGATGGCGTACAAGTGCTCCAGCTTGGGAGATTTCTCCAACAAACTCTGGACGAGTAGATAGCCAAAAAAATCCTTTTGCACGCACAATACCGGGCCATGATTGATTAAAGAAGGCATGAATTTTGGTCGGGTTGAATGGTTCTCGGGCACGATAGACAAAGCTTTGGATACCATATTCTTCTGTTTCGGGAACATGGTCCTTGAAATTATTAAGCTCTTGAAACCACAAGGGATGTTGTTCAGCTTCATCAAGATTAAATAGGCCAGTATCCATGACCTCGCTTAAGTCAACATCGGATTGTGTAGTTTCAATAATTTTAGCTTTTGCATTGAGGCTGCGGATAATACTTTTGACTATATCAAGCTCCTGTAGAGAGACAAGATCTATTTTATTTAAAAGAATGACGTTGGCAAATTCAATCTGTTCTACTAAGAGATCCACTAACGTACGCTCATCTTCTTCGCCAAGACTTTCGCCGCGATCCTTTAAAAAATCTGTAGAGCTATAATTTTTAATTAAATTTGCAGCATCTACTACAGTGACCATGGTATCTAGTTTTGAAACATCAGACAAACTGTTGCCCGATTCATCACGAAAGTCAAAGGTGGTGGCTACAGGTAGTGGTTCAGAAATGCCAGTACTTTCAATAAGCAAGTAGTCAAATTTTCCTGCAGATGCGAGCTCTTGAACTTGTATCAGAAGATCTTCTCTTAATGTGCAGCAGATACAGCCATTACTCATTTCAACCAGTTTTTCATCCGTTCTAGAAAGACTGCTACCTCCGCGTTCAACTAGGCCTGCATCTATATTTACTTCACTCATATCGTTAACGATGACTGCTACTTTTCTGCCTTCACGATTATTTAAAATATGGTTGAGTAGGGTTGTTTTGCCTGCGCCAAGAAATCCTGACAAGACCGTTACCGGAAGCTTTCGCGCTTGTACCTGCATAATATTACCTATGGTTAGTCTTAAAAATCCGGTAATATTATAATGAAAATCCTTTTAAATATCAAATGCCTCAACTATACAAACTCAGTGTGTGGTATTGGTACAGTTTTTAACAGTAAAGACTCGCCTAAACGAAAAAATGTTATGTTGTAAAACTATAGTTTGATCTAGGTTATTTGAATAAAAAGCGTGAGTAGTTCCAAAATGACTCGATAATATAAAGCTACGCAAACAAGAAAACTTATCATGACGAGTTAAAAGTATCTAAGTTAACGCATCATATAATCGGAGAGAGAGGGATTCGAACCCTCGGTACGCGTGAACGCACACACGCTTTCCAGGCGTGCCCCTTCGACCGCTCGGGCACCTCTCCAAATAAAGGTCTAAGTATACAATAAAAAAACAAAGAATTAAAATATTTGATTGTGTCATTACAACGAGATCGGTATAAGAATTCTAAGTTTATTAGGTAAAAGTACTATGTTAGTACTACTTACCTCACACCCTAAGAAAAGGGTGTGAGTACTTATATGGTTTTTTAGGTGATGGCCTGCTGGTTTGCCATGGCCTGAGTATACTCTTTGCCTAAAAGAAGAACAGATCCTAGCCAGATAACTACAATACCAGCACAAATGAGAGCAAGAATTGGGGTTAGGTCTAATAGTGTCCAGGTAGGTAGTAACATAAGTAGTGTAGAGTTACAGACGCCGCCACCCATCTTACCAAAACGACCACCAATAACTTCAACCGCAGACATTCCTTTAGTCTTGAGCTCATCGTCTAGAGGCATATAGGCCATTTTTTGTGTAGAATCAAATAGTGAATATTTTGTCGATTTGCTCAGAACATTTTGCGCAGTTCCAATAATGACAGCATATTGCAATACCATACCCATACCTACCCAGGAGGATAGTAGAGCCATATCACCTGCCAGGGAGTCAAATATGAATAAAAAGAACAGTGTTGCAGTTATTAAGAACATCAGGGGGGTTAAAAGTGCAGCCTTGGTCCAAGATACCAACCGAAGGATATTTGAGCCCACAAGCATAAAGAAAATAGAAACCGTACCAAGATAGAACTGGTAATTACCCATGAAAGCCCCGTATAGCTCTTTGGTCGGGTATAGTTCACGAACTCGATCTTTCCAAACATTTTCTATCAGTACATTCGAAATTCCATAGCAGATTAAGAGTAATGCTAGTAAGCCAAGGTATCTCGAGGAGAAAACTACTTTTATACTTTCAACAATAGATGGTTTATGTTTACTTTTCTTTTTAACAGAAACAACGTCTTTAGTTATCTCTGGGTTATATTCGGCTTGGTACTGTACGAATGCGTAAAGACAGGTGATTATAACAAGACTTACAATAATCATGGTAAAAAGTAAATTAAAGTCAGGTTCTGGGCGATCTAACGCATACTTTATAGCAAAGCTTGTGCCTAAAAGACCCACGTTACCAAGCAGACCAAACATAGAGTAGTGTCTCTTGGCTTCTGCAGGGCTAGTAACTTGGTTAGCAAGCTGCCAGAAAAACAAGGAGATCATAGTTGACCCAAAGAGTTCAGAGATAATATAAAACGAGGTATGTGGCCAATACTGAATAACACGTATAAACCATTTAAGTGGTGGAAACCTCTCTGTAGCTGCGTTCGCCCATGTGTCTGAAAGCAGCAGGCTTTCCATATTCGGGAACATAAATAGCGTGAAAGTAAGGAGGTAAACAAAGAAAAATCCAACTATGTAATAGAAAACTTTTCTTGAGTCCATAGCCTTACAAAGATTGTAGTAGATAAGTGTAAGCAAAATAGCAGAGGGGAATACAAAATAAGTCTTAATAAATCCTATTGACTCTGAGCCTACCTCGGTGACCACCATGGCGTCTTTCAGTGAACGCAGCATAGAATAGTTAAATAAGATAAAAAACATCATAAAAGCTAAAGGCAGAAACTTGATATGTTCTTTGCCAAAAATGGGCCAAAATACGCTTCTTAAAGATTGTAGTGAGGATCTCTCGTTCGACATGCAAAAACCTATAAAATTGATTAAAAAGATAGATTGGTTACAAGCTGTGCCGCTGGTTAACCAAAAAAACAAGCTGAATTATATCACACGCAAAGTGTCCGGTCAATTTTGCTTATTGAGAAAAAACACTAAAAATAGAAAAAGTTAATATTGCTTGTTTCCATATACATTAGATATGCATATTATTGAGAAATACACCTTACTTTAGAAACTGCAACTTTACGTAGATATTGCTACACGGATTTGTTGACGGGCTGGGTAGAGGTAGGCACGGGACTCGGGGGATAACATAGATTTATTTATCGATAACATAATTTGCCTTTGTTTCTGAAAAGGTTAGTTTGGCCAACATAGATTGAGTTAGCCCAGGTTTCTGGGTAAGCTCCTTAGATAGATCATGGCCCCTGCATAGAGATTGAAGACAGATAAATTAATATATAAGCATGGGAATTAAAAATGTATTTAGTATTTTTGATTCTTCCCAATATAATAGTGTTAGAAATACGCATGCTAATACATGAGCGATAAAAGTAGATTTAAACCTAGTTATTGTTAGTTAGAAGCCCTCTGCAAGATTGGTCTAATGTTAGCAGTGTAGAATTGTGAAATATATACCCTAGAAGATGTGCAAGTGCTAAGGTCAATAATGGCATAATCGTCAGATGCAGTTGTTTGAAAACCAGTTTTTTGTTATCTTGCCTTATAATCTACAAGGTGCAAAAAGTGGTCTGCAATATAAATCAAACTGATAGAATCAATCGAGGTGTGATTGGTGTAATATTATGTATTGCTGCATGGTTAGAGATGGGTAGAAGCTTTTTTATGATTGTCGGGCTTGTGCTCGTGCTACAAGCAGCAGTTGGCTGGTGTAGTATACCCTATCTGCTCGATAAACTAAAATCGAAAACCTAAAGACTGGGAACTTCTCTATGTTGCATGATGGCTTCTAAGTCATGGCAAGTGCAAACGCACGATGAACTTTGGTGGATTAAAGTTTATCTAGCGCAACAAGGTGTTCAGACAATGCCTGTAACCGGTCAGACCACGTGTGCATTCGAGCTTTCTCTTCAGTCAAAACGTCTATGGGTGCGTGTGCTATATATTTTTCGTTACCTAATTTTTTAGCAAGGCTATCGTATTGTTTTTGTAGTTTTTGCTGTTGTTTAATAACGCGGTTTTTTTCTATTTCTTTATCAACTAGGCCTGCCAATGGTATATGGATAACAATGTTATCAACAACTTGCTTAGCGCAGACAGGGAGGGTTTCTTGAGGTAAGGTACTGCGAATAGTGCCACACTTAGCAAGGGTGCGAATAAATCCTGCACATTCCTCAAGAGATTGCAGGTCAGTTGTTGACATGCCAGATAAGAGAACATCCATACTTTGCGCTGGGCTTATATGCATTTCTGCACGCATCGTCCTGATAGCAACGGTGATTTTCATAAGCCAGGCCATGGTGGTGCATCCGTGGGTACAGGTGGGTAGACCGCGTTTTTTTGGCCAAGCACTAAGCATAATACTAGGGTTGCTTGCTCCAGTGAGGGGTCGTAAGTTTTGCCAGATTTCTTCTGTGATAAAAGGAATGGTTGGATGAAGAAGGCGCAGTGTTTCATCTAAAACGGTAACCAACACGCTTGCTGTGGTTTGCTGATGCGTGTTACCCTTCACTAATAGTAGCTTACTAACTTCTATGGCCCAGTCGCAGTAGTCATGCCAGACAAATTCGTACAAACAAGCGACTAATAAATCAAAACGATAATTAGCATAATGCTTTGCAACAGCTACTTTGGTCTCTTCCAGGCGAGATAATAACCAAATGTGTGTGAAATGAAGCGAGCTGTTTTCGTTGAGGGAGGTGGGCTTATCTGTAATTTGTCCAAGGATAAATCGAGCTGCATTCCAGAGTTTATTACAGAAATTTCGATAGCCACTGAGACGATTAAAATCAAAGCGCACATCACGACCTGTCGATGCAAGTGCGCAAAAGGTAAGGCGTAGGGCATCGGTACCATAAGAAGAGATTCCTTGAGGAAAAGCTTTTTCAGTAGCTTGGCGTATCTTTTGGGCGAGTTCAGGTTGCATCATTCCGTAGGTGCGTTTTGCAACTAGGTCAGGTAGTTCAATGCCGTCGATTAGATCGAGAGGGTCGATTATATTCCCTTTGCTTTTTGACATTTTATCGTTATTTTCATCACGTATTAAGCCGGTAATATAAACATCACGAAAAGGGATCTCGCCTGTTGCATACAGGCTCATCATAATCATGCGAGCAACCCAATAGAAAATTATATCATGGCCTGTGACTAAGGTATTGGTAGGAAAGTAGGTCGATAAGTCGATAGATTGATCAGGCCAGCCTAAGGTAGCGAATGGCCACAATCCAGAAGAAAACCACGTGTCGAGTACATCAGGATCTTGCGTAAGTGTAACTTCACTACCAATATTATGAGATGCGCGCACAGAAGCTTCGTCTTGCCCCACATAGATATTGCCTTGTGTGTCATACCATGCAGGAATTCGGTGTCCCCACCAAAGTTGTCGGCTTATGCACCAATCTTCGATATTCTCTAGCCAGTGAAAATAGGTGTTTTCATAGTTTTTAGGAAAAAACCGCACGCGTCCGTCACGTACACAAGCTAATGCAGGTTGTGCCAGAGGTTTACAGTGTACAAACCACTGGTAGGTAAGATAGGGCTCAATGATTACACCGCTGCGGTCGCCAATTGGAACATTGAGCATGTGTGGCACAATCTTCTCAAGGAGGCCAAGTTTATCAAACGCTTTAACCACGGCTTTTCGAGCCTCGATACGGGAGAGGTTTTGGAACGCTTCAGGAACGCTGTCATTCATACAAGCGGTCTTTGTCATAACATTGAGCATGGGAAGATGGTGTTTGAGGCCAACTTGATGGTCATTAAAATCGTGTGCTGGTGTGATTTTGACACAGCCAGTCCCAAACTCGGCGTCTACGCTATCATCGGGGATAATAGGAATACTCCGGCCTGTAAGTGGTAGGTCAACATGCTTGCCATGCAGATGTTGGTAGCGTTTATCATCAGGATGAACACATACAGCAGCATCACCAAACATTGTTTCAGGACGTGTTGTAGCGACTACTAAAGTTTGCTTAGACCCGGTTATGGGATAGCGTAGGTACCACATATGGCCTGAGCGTTGTACGTTTTGTACTTCCAAATCGCTGATTGCAGTTTGTAATTTTGGATCCCAATTGACTAGCTTTTGACCACGGTATATCAGTTTGTCTTCGTAGAGCTTGATGAAAAGGGTTTGAACTGCTTGAGAAAACCCTTTATCCATTGTAAAGCGTTCTCTAGTCCAGTCTACAGAGGCGCCAAGGCGACGAAATTGTCCAGTAATGCGATTGCCAGACTCTTGTTTCCATGCCCATACTTTATCCAAAAAAGCGCTGCGACCGAGAGAGTCTCGGGTAATATCTTGCTGCAGTAACTGTCTTTCAACCACCATTTGCGTAGCAATACCGGCGTGATCAGTGCCAACTTGCCATAATGTTTGATACCCTTGCATGCGATGATAGCGAATCAGGCTGTCCATGAGGGCGGCTTGAAAGCCATGTCCCATATGTAAAGTCCCAGTAACATTGGGCGGGGGGATCATAATACAGTAGGCATCGTGTGCTTGTTTGGGTATGCCGTAGCCTTCATGTTCCCAGTGTGGGCCCCAGTGTGCTTCAATTTTGGTTGGGTTGTAGATCGTATCCATAGTTACATCCTTAGAAATGATAGGGATAAGTTTTGGTTTTGATAGTTTTTGTAGAGTTTTCGCAAACGGTTTTTATCAGATGCAATACCAAATTCTATATGTTCGCAATCTGGTTGGAATTCTACTAAGCAGTCTTGCGTACAATTAAATATGGTTGTGGCGCCTGCTGCATGGTCTGGATCGTTGCTTAGATGAATTTGATGAACTTTTGACACAGGGCCTTGGGTATGTGGTAAAAATACCGAGGCAGAGAAACTCCATAGTTGATCATCGAGATACGTGTTATAGTCTTGATCGGGTGTTAAGCAAAAGCAAGACTGGCCGCGTCTATACCAAAGTGTTAGCAATGTGCATAGAAAAGCAATGCGATTTGTGGAAGATGATTCTTCTTGTAATATGAATGTTACACGATGAGTCATGGTTGTAGGTGATTATTAGGCAAATAAGAGCTTATTTTATAACAATAAATACGTTATTACCAGAACATTTGTAGGTAGGTTTTTTTTGACATTCTTGTAAAAAAATAGTAAAATTAAATTAAAAATTACGCTAATACATCAAATAGGAAAATGCTAGCTTCATGAACTTGATTATTTTTATTAACGGTACTGCGCTAACTAATAATGAGAGTGAGTCACATAGTCTACCGTATGTTTTTTTTAAGAAAGTTACTAAGAGCTTGGTAGTTGAAAGTTATCATTTGCACAAACCATTGTCAGGGCCATGTGGTTTTCTAGGAGTGATTGCGGGAGAGGGTGATCATGGTTATGGGGCAAATCTTAACGATGTAAAAAACAAAATACGAAAAAACATCAGAAGCTTTGGCTCGCCTGAAAGAATTATCTTATTTGGCCACAGTAGGGGTGGATTGATTTTTTCTGAGATAGCAGACTGGATGTATAAACGAAATCCAGATACGCGCATAGATATACTCACAGGAGATATAACTGCTGGACCGGGCGTTAACAGTCGGGATCTCAAAGTTTCACCGAATATAACGTCATGGATTAATCTTGTGCCAAAAAACTCGCCTGATTGGTATAAGCAAAGGATACAAAAAACCGCTGATATTAATGCAGAAGGACAAATTACACAGTTATATGGAGATATTTCAATCGACGGTTCGCACAATTCAGTATTATATGTGCACACTCGGGAGCAATGTCGTGAAATTTACGCAATCCTTTGGGCATTTTGGCAGGGGTATTATACACCTGGCAATCCTGTTAAGGGGCATGACTATATTTCGACCAGCGATACTGTCTGCACTGTAGATATGGTCAAGCTTAGATATTTTGAACACAAAAATATTAATTTTACACATAGCTACATCGATGAGCTAGTTGCTGCTCAAACACAGGTGATATTACACAAAGCGAGCTTTTACATGCCAGAGGCACTTGTGCGTAATGTAAGTGATATCGCATTAGGGTATCTCAAGAAAATGTCACCGGATAAACAACTCTACTACATGGCAACTGCAACATGGCCAGAAATAGTAAAAACGAACATGAGCGCAGAGAGTGTGTATAGATATGTTGCAAGCCAAATAAGGTGGATATTTCAATCTGTCCAAGTTGAAGAAAATGCACTTGATGCGAAAAATCAGTTAGAGAGAAGGATTAACTGTATTATCGACTTTCAAGATGTCAATCTCTATTTCGCACAGCGTAATCAAGCGAGAGAAGGAAGGAACTATATAGAAAAAAATAGTGGAATTTGGCGTATATTATTCTCGCTATTTGACGGCATACAAGATATAGATGGTAGGGTTAGGCTATCAAGATTTATATCTAGCTGCTGTAAGTTAAGGGTTAATAAAAAACTGACATTACCACCGCTAGAGTTATGTGCGGTAAGCTCAGATGAGGTGGCTAGCACGCTAGGTGATGATATTTGTATGGTAAAAGGGCTAGGGCTGGCTGTAGTTAAGCAGCAGTACCAAGGTCTAGAAATGTCCGGAAAGTCTAATCAGGCTGAAGTGCAGCGTGCGCTAACATTGAGTCAAGATGGCGCTGAGTGTAAAGAAGAAATATATGATAATAATATGTTTTCGAGAACATAGTGTAGATTTATCTATTTTATAGATGTAAAATGATATTACGCAAAAAATCTACTTTTATTTTGTATATATTATCCATGTATCTTAGTGCGGGGGTATTACACCGTACTTGGAGAAATTTATTATTGTGTATTGCGTTTCCATCCGTACTGGAAGCAATAGAAAGAACAATTAGCATGCCTACAGCTTTATCGAGCATAGACGTATTGAGTCTTTGGGTGCTTTCGTGGCCATTTTATGTTGTGATTCTACTACCAGGGTGTCTTTTCGCTGCCTGGATAAATTGTGCGACTACCTGGTCACATACCAATGAATATCAATCATTTATGGCAGTGGGATGGTCAAAATTTGCACGAACACGCGTTTTTATTAGTCATGCATGCATCATTGCTCTTGCGATGTTTATAATCAATGGGTGGATATTACCGACAGCGCGAATGAGCCAACAGGCCATTTTAATGAGTTACACAAAAGACATGAATATCCCTAGATTCCCCGTCGAAAAATTCAGCACGCTTAAATCAGGCAGTTTAAACTATATTATTTATCCTTTTGCCAAAAGTAACCATTCCACAAAAGCATTTTTAATTAAAGAAGAAACAACAGATACAGAAACTGATAACGAAGCATTAAAACCAGATCAAACAGTTTATGCAGTTGAAAATATGACATATCACAATCAACAGCCAGTATCTATTGGCTTGGAGAATGGGCTGGTTTATCATTTCACAGATATGGTCCTCAGGCAAAAAATTCGTTTTGCTGATTTACGTCTACCTTTACAAGTAAAACAAAAAAATCGATTCATTCTAGATGATGAGAGTGATAATAAAACAACAGATTATCTATGGGATAACAAGTCCCAAGAAAATAACTTAACGCTTTGGTGGCGTACAAACCAGGCATTATCGGTTGTCGTACTAGCATTTGTAGCGGTTCAGCTAACACCCCATTATTTCTGCAGGCAGAGACCAGGGGTAATTATGACAGAAGCATTATTACTTTTTATTTTTTATTATCTGCTACTAGTTTTTGCACAAACACAGGCAGCTCAAGCCCCTCATTTTTTGTGGCAGTACTATGCACTAGCACATTTTGGCATACTCTTGTTGTCATCATTGGTTAGTCATGTGCTAAATTCTAGGGTGTTACGGTGTTATTAAGCAAATATTTTAGACATTTATATCTACAAGCATGTGTAGTGGTATGTGTATGTTTTTTAGCTATGTTTATGTGCATAACCATGATTGGGGAGTTGTCTCAAACAAATAATTTCTATACATTCGCTGATGCGCTAAGATATACAGTGCAAACACTACCTGTAAACATAGGTAGGTTCTACCCAGTTATACTTGCTTTAGGGGCATTGACATGGGTTGCTAAGGTTCGCAATAGTCAAGAGTTACTCTTAGCACATGCTGTTGGGCTTGGTAAAAGTAGAATTGTCATTGCTTTAATGCCAATGCTCCTAATTCTCATAATAATAGGTACAATGTTTGTAGACTGGATTGGGCCAGTGCTTGGTGCGCATGCGAAACAAGAGCAGACATTAGCGCGCAGTCAAGGTCAATTGATGAATACCCATCAAAATATGTGGCTAAAGACCAATAAGGGCTTGATGCGGGCTACTACTACCAAAGACAACGATTCATTAGTAGATATATACGAATACACTATTCATAAAAACGAAATCACTTCGTGGTCTTATGCGCCACGTGCTACCTGGCAAGATAAACATTGGGTAGTAGAAAATCAAACGGTTTACTTTCTTAAAGACAAAGCACAAAAGAAAAAGCATCGAGCCAAAGTTTTTCTATCTTTACATATATCGCCAGAAGTGCTTGAGAAAAGTAGCATGAAAACAGATTACTATACCCTGTCACAACTTTGGACCAGTGTGAAATCAGGACAATTACACGGCGTGCTCGATCGGGTAACTTGGGTAAATCTATGGCTGAGAGTATTAAATCCAGTCCGTACTATTTTACTAGTGGGTCTCGTGCTAATATACATGCAGAATAGTTTAGATCTTCGGAGTGCAAATTTCAGTAAGTGGTTAATTTTTAGTGTATTAATTTTGATTGCTGATTTTACAGTAGTAGAAGCATTCGAGGCCATAAAATGGCAAGTAGACATGTGGCATGGGTTGGCGATAGCGTCAATTCCAATTGGTTATTTAACAGTAGGATTAATTGGAGGAATGTATGTACGAAACTAAAGCAGGACACTTAGCACGAAGCTGGCAAGATACGATCTCAGAAAAGTCATTCTACCCATGGGTTGTTTGGGGGTTAGCAGCAGGATTTTTCTTTTGGGAATACGTTGTACGAATGGCACCAAGTGCCATGTTGCCCGAGTTAGCAGGCCATTTACGTTTACATGCAGCTAGTTTAGGTGGCGTGTGCGCAGCATTCTATTATGCCTATGTTTTTATGCAGATCCCAGTAGGTGCATTAGTTGATCGCTTTAGCCCAAGAAAACTTTTATGTTTTTCAACAAGCCTATGTTGTTTTGGCAATTACCTTTTTACAATCACCCACTCTGTAGTAGTGGCTTTGTTTGCGCGATTGCTTTCTGGTTTTGCTTCATCCTTTGCATTTGTTGTAGCGCTTAAATTGGCCACATTGTGGTTTCCTCCTAGTCAGCTCGGTTTACTTGCTGCTCTTACACAGGTTTTAGGAATGCTAGGAGCGGCATTTGGGGAGCATTATGTCGCATTAGGAACAGATATGATGGGGTGGCAAACAACCTTACATTCAATTACTATCGCCATGTTAATCATCAGCGTGGCAACATATTTTTTGGTATTTGATAAGCCTAATAGTGTTGGATCTGGGTCTAAACAAGATTTAGTTGAGGGGTCTAAAAAACTATGGCGCGATCTACTCCAGGTAGTACAATCCTCACAGTCTTGGCTAAACGGTATGTATGCTGGTCTCATTTTTATGCCAATGACAATCTTTGAACTTTGGGGGGTAGAGTATTTTAAATATGCGCACAACATTAGCTCTATCCAAGCGGCAGATGCCTCGAGTATGTTGTTCATAGGCTGGTCTATGGGCGGTGTACTAGCAGGTGCTATAAGCGATCGCATACAAAAGCGGGTTCCAATATTGAGAGTTTCTGCTTTTGCAAGTTTAGCAGGTTGTCTTGTTATGATGTATTTACCGCTACCATTATGGGGTCTAAAAATAGCTTGTTTTGTTTATGGTTTTGTAAATACCGGCTTGGTGTGTGCTTATGCAATATCTGCAGAGCAGCATCCTCAAGAGCTTACAGGTGTATCAATGGCATTTGCTAATATGATGTCAGTACTCGTAGGGGCAGTATTTCAGCCGGTTGTGGGTTGGTTATTAGATGCTTATTGGGCAGGTGATCTAAGCGCAGATGGTATAAGATTATATTCGGCTGAAGCATATCAGCAGGCTATGATACTCATGCCTGTCTTATTAGTATTATCTATTATATTGTCTTTTATGATTAAAGAGACCTATAAAGTAAACCCAAATAGGCCAGTAGGACACTAAGATATTTCATCAATAGTCTATAGGCAATTATAAATATATCTTGCCTAGATTATGACCAAACGCTTCAACATGTTTCTGCAGTATATTGGTAGCAACTAATTACCTTAGGTTGTCAGATTGAGTTTCATAAAATCGTTCTTGGTAGGTCTATTCCAAAGGTAGGCTTAGATATTTGGGATTATAGGGATACTGGCTACGAGTAAGAAGCCTTATTCTATAGATGGAATTTCATGGATAATCCAACAAGCATGGTTAGTGTTAGAATGGTGTTTTAAGAGCTGGGTATATATAGACAACTAGGCAATTAGCTTTGATCGTTATCGGTTTCAATATAACCCAGTGGCTGAATACTTAGGTTGGTCGGATACCAAACTGGTAGAGATGGCATTTGACTAAGACCTTCTGCTGGCTGATAAAGCCAGGTAGGCATTTGTGGTCCTTGTAGTGCGCTAAGTTTCGATAGCTCGGGCGGTGGTTGGTCACGAAAGTTTGCATCTCGCTTATATGTCATGCCTGGAAGCAAGCAGCCGTGCGAGGCATAATTCACATAATATGGATGATTAAGGGATACCACACCGACATCAGGGTGGCAAAGACTATTGAAAACATAAGACTTTGCATCCTTTGCCCAAGTATCAGCAAGATCAGGATCTACTCTAGCACTATCTTCAAGTGAAGTTGCGTAAACCATACGTAAGCGTAGAGTTTCATAAGAGTTTGCGCACTTTTCTGCACTTCGAAGAAACTCGGTGGAAGTAACCATAATAGTGGCTTGTAAGTCATAAAATGCTTCAAAAGTACGAGCAGCATTAGAGCGGGTATTATCTAGCACAACTGTGACTCCAGATGCGAGTAAAGGCTGGAGTAAACCTTGTATTAAGCCAAATATATGATGAAGACCAATTTGGTTAAAAACTACATCACGGCCTAGTAAATCGGAGACTAGTCCAAGCTGAAAGGTTTGCTGGTGTAGATTATAGTGGGAAAAAACCGGGGTTGTAGACTTGTCTTCAACAGGTAAAAGAAGCGCCGGGATATCGCGTGGATCTCGTTTAGGAAGGCTGGTTAGCTGACAAGAGATACGCGCGAATAAGCTAAGAGGTTTGACTAAGTTATCAATAGCAATGAGTTTAATCCCATACTGCGTCAAAAGTTGCCTGTGTTCGGAAAATTTTGGGTCTTCTAAGTGCTGTTGATTGGTAATAATAACGCGTGGTGCGTAGGTTGTTATGATATTAGTCCAGCTAGTGAGGGCAATATTAGGCTCGATAGGCATAGCAATAGCTTGTCTGGCAAAACAGCCGAACAATGCTTGACTAAAGGGAATATCTACACCAAGCCAAATTCCTACGATATCGTCGTGATTAACAAGATGTATCAGTCGAACATGAATACGCCAAGCTGCTTGATAAAGCGCTTTATAAGTAGATTGCATACTCCAATCTGCATGCCTTAGTGCAAGTTTATGGGAGCCGTATTGATATTGTGCTGTAGCAAGCGCGTTAAATAACGTCTCATTGGGTTTGCCAGAGAGCATGGCGTCAGTAATCAGACCAAAAACTTGACGGGTAACGTACTGTCTCTTGAGCTTGCCGCGTAAAGAGCCATAATCAATTGTGTGTACGGGACCAACAGCTGCAGTTAATTGGGGAAAAAATCGGCAAGCGCTACGATAATCAGGTCGTGCTAATTTAGTTTGGCTGCCGCCATCGGTAATTACAGCTTGCACTCGCGCTTGGGCATTCTCTATAAGTAAAGTAGATCCTTCGTATATTTTCATGAGGTTGCCAGTATTAGTCAGGCGTCCTTCAGGGAAAATTAAACACTTGCGCCCCGATTTTATTGCTTTCACAATAGTGAGCATATTGGCTGGTGAAGTGGTACTAGTTGGATAAATATCAGCAATGATCCCATTAGCAAGTTTTATATAAAAATGCTCTAGCCACCAGGGAAAGATAGGATAAATTAGTTTTTCATTGAGAATACTACCTAAAATTGGCGTATCTAGAAAACTAACGTGGTTACTCACAATGACAAGAGGCTCTTTTTCGTCACTGACGTTTTCTTTACCCACAACTCTTAAATTAAACAGTACTCTAAGTGGGATAACTAGACAAAAACGAAAGGTTTGCAAGAACCAGTCATGCGGAAGAATTGTAAAATGATAAGCGATAGCTATGGTGAAAAAAGAGAAGAAAGCCCAGGTTACATCGGTATTTTCAGTGGCTATGTTATAGCTTGTAAGTAAAAGTATTGCGGCACTACTGTACCCAGATAGCCAGATTGCGGGATGGGATTTTGGGTAGGAAAAAAACAATATTGCACTTGGAATGAGTATACAAGCATGAGCAAAGCCAATACTTGCTAGCGCAAGCAGGTTGGTTGCGTTAGCGATTGGTAGTATATCAATAGCAGGATAACCTAAAAATAGTAAGGCGATGCAAAGTAAAAGTATACTGGGGCTTGAGCCATAAAGGCTTAAAGACTCATAATCACGCGTACTATAACCGACTGCTGCATAGGAAAATCCTGCGAGCCATGCGAGCATGAATTCATAGCTAGGCCAAGAGGTTGCAAGCCACGCAGAGCTCAACCAAACTAAGCTCCAGTTGATAATGACACTAAGACTTGTGATATGGACCTGCTTTATAGGCTTGGTGATTTGTTCTGAGGAAAAATCCAGCGTAATTCTACTAGAATACATATAGAGTGCGGTAAATAGTCCCATAGAAAAGAGGATAGACGCAGTGGGTAGCGCAAAAGGTATTATAGAGTTAGGACCTACAAAAAAAACAAGAGAGCACGCAATGAGAAAACCGAGCCATGTGCAAGACTGCACAGCAGGCTGTGCATCAAGAGATGACTGACGAGTAAGGTTTTGTAAAAAAATAAGATGTGCAGCAAAACCCCAAAAGCATATAATAAAACAAAGTGATTGTACCCAATCATAGTCGGTGGTGAAGAGGCTGATTAGACATGGTAGCCACAAAGTGAGAGATAAGTTAAGGAACCCGCAAGACAAAGTGTGTTCTCTGTAATAGGGTATTGCTAAGATGTAATAAACAATTGTTAAGGCGAGAGGAAAAGCTAGAGACGTTATAGATAAGACCATGAGTAGGTCAGCGTTAAAGCTAAGTGCCGTTAGGCTGAAATTACACAGGGCGAGTGTACATGCTAGTGTATGTATCAACCCTAAAAGTGCGGCAGATCTTAATACAAAATTCGTCATGCAGTCTGTTCCTGGTCTGATAGTATAGATAGTGAGAGGGGTGAGAGATAATCGGGGAGGCCATCTTTTTGGTAAGGTGGGTAAACTTCACCTTGGAGAAGAGGGATAAAGTAGTCATAAGCTTTTTGGGTAAGCTCCATCCCATCGGCGCTCAGAAAGTCAGAAGGTAGCTTTTTCTCGTGGTTGGCACAAGTCGCAAGATCAACTGGTTCAACACGCCAGCGCACAGGAGTAGATGACTCTCTAACCAGACCAAGCATACAGCCAGTAGTATTAGCACCAATATGCTCAGCACAGGTCTCGCCTAATAATTTAGCACAGGCAAAATCGGTACCTGAGCGTAGATGGGCGGCGGAGCGTTGAAGATAATCTGGGATGGCAACATGGGTTTTATAGCCGAGTTCTTGATGGACTATTTCAGCGAGTATATTGCCAACACCACCTAGTTGCTGATGTCCAAAAGCATCTTGGGTCCGCGCTTGAGTCAGAGGTTGGTTGGTTGCTTTATCTACTATACCTTCACTGGCTACTATCACACAAAGGCCATGTTGCTCAACGCAACGTTTGACACGGTTCAGCCAGAGGGATTTATCAAATGGGCATTCAGGCACCAAAATAATATGTGGGCCTAGGGGTAAAGATCGGTGGCTGGTAGCACTTGCAGCCGCAAGCCAACCTGTATGACGGCCCATTACTTCCATAATAAAAACTTTAGTAGAGCTAGTCGACATAGCAAAGGTATCTAGGCTGGCTTCGCGTAGACTGGTGGCTAGGTATTTTGCAGCGGATGGAAACCCCGGGGAAAAATCAGTACCAAAAAGGTCATTATCTATGGTTTTTGGCAAGCCAATACAGGTTAATGGCTGATGTAGTTGTTTGCAAGCTTGGTTAATTTTGTGGGTGGTATCTTGGGAGTCATTTCCACCTTGATAAACAAAGTGGGTAATAGATTTTTCTGAACAAGTAGAGAACAGTGCATGATAGACATCCGGATCATCTTGATAGTTAGGCAGCTTTTTTCTACAGGACCCAAAGACTGTGCTCGGTGTATGGGCAAGTTTTTGCCAATGTGACGCTGGCCAATCTTTCACAGCAAAAAGTTTGTTATGTATTAAGCCAAGGATACCATTTTGAGCAACATAGACTTGATCAATATCGGGATTTTGACAGCAAGCTTGTAAAAATGCGGCAGCGGTAGCGTTAAGCATTGTAGTAACACCACCAGAATGCGCAAAACAAACCGAATAGGGAGGCTTCATAGGCGAGTCCAAGTCAGAGTTGATTCATTATAGCGGTTAGATGAGCAAGAGCCAAGACCCTGCTAAGACTTAGGAGCCTTTCTTATCTTTCTGATCTTTAAGTGCTTTTTTATCTACAGATGCGGTAGTGATCTTCTTCTCTACGGCAGGGGGGGTAGATTTAGCTTGGGGAGCAGTTTTTGCTGAAGGCTTTGCTTTGCGGACAATTTTTTCTTTAATACGTGCTTTCTTACCAGTCAGGTTTCTTAGATAATAGAGTTTAGCGCGACGTACATCACCACGACGTGTGACTTTGATGCCGTCTATTTGTTGGCTGTAAAGATGAAAGGTTCGCTCAACACCCTCGCCATAAGAAATTTTTCGAACAGTAAAGGAGGAATTAAAACCACGATTTCTACGCGCAATGACAACACCCTCAAAATCCTGGGTACGCTCACGATTACCTTCGCGGACCTTAACAGAAACAACCACTGTATCACCAGGGCGAAAAGTGGGCACGCTGGTTTGGCCTATTTGCGCTTGCTCAAAATCCTGCATAATCGTGTGTATGGTTGTCATAATCTATTCTCAACGAATTAAGCGCTTATTATACAATGTTTTTTAGCAATGTCAATAAATTAAGTGGCTAATCTGTATACGTGTATGGTTAGCCGATAAGCACCTGCTCTGAGAACAGCAAAGCATGATTTTCGCGATCGTGCTACCAGAACAGAAGGAATTATTTTACCGGATATAGTCATAATTCAGTGACGAGGTTATCGCTAGAGATCACTACGGTACATCAATAGAGATGTGCTAAGAATAACTGTATTTATTCGTTCTTAAACGTTGTTTTCTGGGTAGTTTCCGAAGGTGTAATTGGTTTGGATATGTTGTTAATTTGCTCCTTCAGTGCTTTCTGTTGTTCTTGCAGTTTCTGGATGGCGTTATCTTTACTAGTTAATGCATCGACTTTAGCCTGTCGCTTTTCTTCTATGCGACTTACAAATTTATTAGTTTGCTTTTGATCTAAAATCTCAAAATCATAAGCTTGAGACAGCATTTTACCAGTGTAAACTTGCGGATCCGTTGCTAGAATACGAATATTTTCTGATAAGTTATGTTGTAATAATTTGTTTTGTAATCCTTTTTTTGCGAGGTTATCAATATTGTCAGGGGTAGTAGTATTTGGTGTGCTTTTTGCTTTGATTTTTTCTTCTATGATTTCATTCGCATTCTTTCCCTCACCCTTACCTTGAGTTGTAAAGTCATCTTCTGTCAATTCAATACTTATGGGGTCGTCATCAACTTTGATATCGTAAAAAGTAACCTTTATTGTATTTTTTGTATTTTTTGTATTTTCCAAAGGTTGGATATCAACATTATTTTTTTTAAGATATGAGTATGCATCAATACTATCCTGATACTGTTTTATGTTTTGACAACGTTCTTCGATTTTATTAGTAACCTTTTCTGCAAAATCTTCAGCTACCGGCGAATCACTTTTAATTAGATCCCTCAAGGTACTAGAAAAAGGTCCTTTAAAAAAATTACTTGCCTCTTGTAGCTCACTAATGAGCTCATTTTGGTCTTCAACAGATAACTTCTTACCTTGGAAGGCATATTTGAAGATTCCTATTACCCCATCGGAGACTTCTTTTACACGATCCTGTATGGACTGTGTAGGTTTATCGGTAGAGATTTGCTTAAGCTTATCCAAAGCAACATACTTTGCAATAGAATCAGGATCTTCACTACATGCAATCTTCAACAATGTTATATGCTCAATATTGCCTTGCAGAACTTCTTTTTTGGTGGCTATTAGATCGCCTTTCTCCTTCAATAATTGATCTTGTTGATCATTAACATCCGCGTTATTAGACGGGTTGTTATTTTCAAGACCTTGCAACTCTGTGTTTATCTTGCTAAGCATTTCTTGATTTTTTGTTTCTACTGTATCGATATAGGCCTCAACGTAATTATTTTGGTTCTTATCATATGGCTTGCTGAGTCCGATCTGCTTTTGTATAGCAGAAATATCTAATATGAGAGCCTGGGACTTTGCATCTTGGGCTTGGTTGCGAGCTTCTTGCAGTACGTCCTGAGCTTTACTGTTCTCATCTTTCATTTTATCAATGCGTTCTTTGAGTTTTTTACTATCCCGATCAAAAACTTTTAGGAGTATATTATCTGGGACATCAACAGCAAGTTTTTCTTCAAGATTTTTAATGTGATTTTCATTTTTTTTAAGAACTTCATCTTGCTCTGCAAACTGCCGTTCTACTTCGCTAAATGCATCACTTTTAAGTAGCTCAGTTCTCTCTTTTAGATTTAGAGTTCACGCTGAATTCACAAGTTTATCCAACTTGGTTCGATTGTCAAAATTATTTAAAACAGTTTGATATGGAGAGGGATTTTGACTTTGTTTTGGTAACAGGGCTTTCACTTTTTCAAGCTTTTTCTCTAGATTTTTCGCTATAGAGCTACAGCCTGTGAGTTTATTTGCAGAGCTTACTGTCTCTGCTTCTTCTTTTGTCAAGCCACAAGATTCACATACAGCAGTGAATATGCGATTTTTTGAAGGTCCATCTGCGTCCTCAAGAAGTTTGGTTTTTTCATGATCTTTCATACCTTTGATATTATTTACCATACTATCGTGGCATGCTCTAGTAGGGTGTTCATGCATAGCTGCTCTTTTGACAATCGCACTACGTGTGAAATGTCGGGCATCAACGGGTTGTGGCGTGCTGGATTTTTGCTGGACTTTTTGATTATCACGTTTTTCAATAAGATGTTGAATCTTAGTTCTTAATTTTTGTCTTTTATAAGAAGCGCTATGCCATGTCCAGTCACCGCGCAAAGATTGATACAGTGGATGTTCTGGATTGTTTAGCGCATTTTGTAAAGCCTCGAGATCGTTACATTTATATCCATTTAAGGTAAAGCAAGCTTGATCGATATTCGTTTCATTTTCATCTAAGCGGTCGAGTATACTGTCTAGTTTTTTCCCAACATCACCATAGAGTGTATAGCGAACTTTTTCGTTAGGGTTTGAGTACATCCCCATATCAATAGATGCCTCAACAAGATTGGATCCTATAGATTCAGCACTAGATCCAGTAAGGCTCAATGTAGATGCATTCTTATTGACGGTAAATTGATTACCCTCGGGGGATACAGTGCCTGAAGATAGGCCGCTAGTGCTACTTGTATTGATAAAAAATGGCCAAGAACCATTATCTGATTTTTTAGATCGGGAAAATTCTTCAAGTTGATCAGAAACTATTTGTCGAAGTGATAGACCGTCATTACCCACGGTATCTAGTGGAGGCTGCTGCAATTTTTTAATTTCGTCTATCTGGTCATTGTTTAACTTAAAATCGTCTTTAAAGACCTTATCTGCATATTCATTAAACTGCTCAACTTCTTCCAGATAAAGAGAGTTGTTTGGATCTTGGGCATAGCACGATGCTGCACTGGTGTGATACCAGAGTGCGGCTTGTTGGATATTACTATCTTTGTTGTCTTGAGAAATTGCAGAAGAAAAAGTTTGATGCTGTGGTTTCCACATATTAAACGTACTAGAAACAGAGTCGGGTTTATTATTCGGATCAGAATTTTTGGGGTTATTTTCATTTTGAGGTTCTAGGGGACTACCGATGGTTGCGTTGAATTGTTGTGGTTGTTTTGCTTCGTTTTCTTCATTGGTTAGTGAAGAAGTTGAGAGTTCGCTGACAGCTGGTGCACTGCCATCGGATATTTTAGATTCTGATTCGGAACTTGAACTTGAGACCTGGCTTATATTTGATTTTTCTGATAAATTTGATAAAGATTCACGCGGCGTAGATTGGTCATTTTTAGAGGAATTATCACCTTTAGCCTCTAGAGTATCTAGGCTGGTATTAACACTGGAGTTTTCACCGTTAGGTTCAGAAGTAGTGGGTGAAAAAAAGTTTCTGATAGAAGATGATATATTGGCAAATAGTGATGGATATTTCTGATTATTATCACTATTCTCTTGACCCTTCGATGATGCTCCTGCATCGGGGTTTGCCTTTTTATTTTCAGGAAAATCTATAAGCGGTTGCTCGCTAGATGGTAATTCAGCAGGTGCAGAATGCCGAAGCGCAGGAGTGTCAGTGCTATGTTTATTTTCATCATTCATTGTGTGTGCCTTTTTTTTTCTCGCATACAGTGTATAGATCAATTTACATTTATAAGCATGTTTTTTTTTGAGTTTTTAGTGTAGTTTGCGTCTAAGTTTCCAATACATCAGGATAGAGAGATTTTATCAGGGCTTGCAGGGTTGTGGTAGGTCACGTATATTGAATATTTCTTGATAGAAATCTCTTATGTCGACCCATTCTTACTTTTATCTCACACTAGCCTTAAGCGGTATATTTGGCTTGAGTGCGTGCAATAACCACAACTCAGCACCACAGCAGATAAATGCTAGCAAATTAGCTGCCATAGATGCTAAACAAAGCCATGATGGGCCTACCAGCCACACAGCTGAAGCACCAATAAATCGTAGAGAAATACTCGAGACAGTATGGTCTATGCCAAGGCCAGCTAATGCTTATCAAGTGCCTAAGATTACCCATCATATTTGGCTAACCAGCAAAGACACCCCTAACGAAATCAGTGATGCAGATATAGACGCTATACAAACCAGTATTTTAATGACGCCACCAGAAGAAGGATGGCGTCACTATTTTTGGTGTAATGATCCGTCTCGTATACCACAAACAATTGCAAAACTTGTGCCATACGGAGTCGAAGTAAAGGTTGCAAGTAATGAAACGCTACCAAATCTAAATAACTTTTGGCAAGACGCAGTCGCAAACGCAGCCTCGGTAGCCAAGAGCATGCCAGCACATATTTTGCGCTACCTAGTTCTAGATAACTTTGGTGGGGTATATATGGACACAAACTATGAGTTAGTAACAAGTATCGATGATATAGCTGAGGGCTACAGTTTATTTGCCAGTGAAGAGCCAGATAGCAGCATGATGGGGGCAAGTATTTTGGCTAGTGCGCCGCACCACCCGGTGATGCGTGAAGCAGTGGATTTGCTTGAGAAAAACATCACACACCCATCTCGAGCACTCACAAAACTATGTGATCGACAAACTTATAACAAGCGTGCATCTGGTGCTGAGTTATTTACTGAGGCATTTAGTAAAAAAGCAAACAGCGATGTGCATTACCGGGATACATTTTTCCCTGACGATAAACAGTCATCCGTGCAAAACTATGCATTTGTACCAACTATTTGGTCTCAACAGATAGGTATAAGGCACTATAATCCACAAAAACAAGATTCCAAGTCGTCTATGGACAAAGTGACATGTGCAATCAATCATGCACGAAAATCAGTCGCCCAGTTACTTGGTGGTACAACTAAGTAACCTACATCAGGCGAATGTTTTCAATGGTGATATGCCTTAGTGTAGTATGTGAATAGCTGCATTAAATAGTATGCAATGGTGATAGTAAAATAGAGTCCTCTGGTATTTAAAGATACGCTTTTACAAGATACACATATCAAGGTGTAACATGATAATACCAAATTAGATCAATCTAGTAATTAAAGTACTGAGTATATGCACACTAAGTTGTTGAGTAGTACCTTAAGCGGTAAAACCCAGCTTGTATAATTTATATTTATATCGATAAATTCTTGCTACGCTAGTGCTACGCGGAAAAATTGCCTCCTTTCTAACATGAAAAAAATCACAGAAGCTATCTACATGCTAAGTAGGGGCTGTGAATATTTTATATTACTTATAGCATCTACATTGCCGTAGAGAAGTTTATCTAGATACAATTATTTCTAGATATTTTCGAGTGATGAAAGCTCAGATACAGTGTCAGAGTGTTGATTATAAAAGGATTATGGATTAGACACCATGAAGCAAAATGTGGATTGTAGGCTAAACTCTAAACAAACTTATGACACGTCATAGACTAACTCAAGGTCAAGTTGGAGAAGGCCCAATTATTTTCTTGAAGGTCCACTAGAAGAGGGCAAACTGTTAGTTGGTGAAAAGTTTTTGTGACGATCATACTCCATCTTAAGTAACGGATGGGTGAACTCGACATATTTTGCATTGCAACTTAGGGTGTAAATGCTTGCATCGATATCTAATTCCGGTAGGTGTCCTTTAAATTCTTCCTTAATGATTTTTGCAGTCTCGGAAAGTATGTTACGTCTTAAATTATCGTCTTTTAAACCGGATAGCCCTTCTTGGTAAAGCTGATTAATACTCATGATCTTTTCTAAGGGTAGAGGTGTTGCCGATGGATGGTCAAATTCGGGAGTAAAAATTAATTTATATGCTGCTTCATTCATACGACTGGGGTATGCCCAGCTGATATTCTCTTTAGTGACTGCACTGATCTCGCAGTCTTTCCCTAAGAGTTTATTCATATAACCAATTAGTTTTGTAATAGCGCCTTCATAACAAATATCAGGCGAGGTAAATGGGAACAATTCGAAGCTAGATGGGTCTGCTGCATAATGTGTTTTAAGTAGCGAGCGCAAAAAGTACACTCTCTTAGTCTCAGTAGGAAATTTACCTTTACCATAGGAAACAGCAGCCCATAACATAGTTATCAAATATAGGTAGTTGGTAGGAGGGGTATCTTGTAAGTAGGTGTCTTCAATATCTTCTAGGCGAGTGCTTTGCGCAAGCTCACGTGTTTTTCTCAACAGCCTTTGCACCCTAAATACAGACAGTGAAAAAGAAGTGAGATCTTCGTGCGATAAACTTTGGATATAGGTGTGTAGTGGGCAATTTTCATCGATATCAATATTTAGACAAGATTTAGATAATCGGGTCTGATTGATTATATATTGAATTTTAGAAATGTTGTTTTTGATATGGCTTGTAAGCGAGTGGTTCTTACTTGTATTATTCGCGGAGATAGTATGCAATCTACGACTCACACAAGTAAAACAGTACTCGATTTGAAGAGTAAGGTCAGCCAAAAGAAGTGTGCGTGAGTCCCTATTCTTGTAAAACACACTGTACTTATCAACGAGCTTAGAAAATGAAGCCTGGACTCGATCACCCACGCCCTGAAATAATGGCTCAGATTGCGCGCCAACGCTCGCACGTCGTGGCTTAGTTAGCGCTTTTCGGTTGACTGGTAGTTTGTTATTAAGTGATGACCTTCTTTCTGGCTTGACTTGAGTTATACTCACATGAGGGGAGGAGACAGGAGTTTGTCGGTGGCTAGTTGGTTGGGCTATGATGTTTGGTTTGTGTTCAATAACCTTGGGGGGTGGTAGCGTGTGGGTTTTTATAGGTGCGAACACCTTCTGCAGTGTGCGAGGCTGATTTTTTTTTGTGAGAAAAAACCTGAGAAGCCCGAGCGTTACGCAGTGAATAAGTGATAATGTAATAAAGACACTTATTGCTATGTGTATCATATTTTTTTGGGATAACTAAATAAATACAATACCTAATTCTAAGGAATTTTGCAACAACATAATGTGACACCATGATTATAAAAGAATTATCCATAACATAACCATGCATTAAAGCGGCCACCACATTGTGAAGTTATATAGATTCTGATAATGTTTAAAGAAAGGTATGCTACTGAATGTAGGCGTATTTGTACATCATTACTATCTTAACTACCTGAGGGTGCTTCGGAAATGCTTGACTCAGAACAGTCACTTAAGTGGCTTATGTATTTTACTCAAGGTTATGAGAAGACCTGGGATATCAGTGGAACATTAGACACAAAAGGCTATAATGACTGTCTGCCAGAGCAGTTTTTTACTATACCTCTTAGAGGTTTGGTCGGGTATGAAAAATCACAGTGGTGTATTGAAATTAGACCGAAAAATAGCACGCCTCACCATGAGTATGCGCTACTGTTTTTTCCTGGAAACCAGCGACATATGTTCTCAAGTGAAATGTTTCCCCGAGCTCAGCAACTTGCGAACCATCTCTCAGCCAATGTGTATATTTGTGATTACCGGGTATATTTACGCGCTTTAACGAAAAATGGAACACCAGATATTCAGGCCAGACTTGACCCTTATTTCAAGCGTAACGTGCTAGAAGCCAGCTTGGTGAATGTAGCTCGAGATCAGTCGAATATAATTCAGGAAATAGCCCGGCAAAGAGGAAAGCATATAATCCTCCTTGCGGGACACTCTATGGGAGCGCTACTTGCCTATAGTGCGTATCAGTACTGTAAGAAAGCAGAATATAAAAATATAGGGCTCTTTCTCACAGTTGGATTGTTCGATTTTTTTGTTGGTGTGATAGACTCTATCCGGCAGTCGCTTGGGGTATGGTTATCCTATTTTTTCGGGTTTTGTAAGTCGATCTTTCAAAATACAGGTTTTCAACTTACATGTGATTTTGATAGCATCTGTCAAGATAAGAACATCACTATATTTGGTTTTAGTAACGCAGACGATATTGTCAAATCTGAATTATCTATGAATAGGCGTATTCAGGAATATATTAAAACTAAGCCAGGCATAGATATACGATGCAGCATTAAAGAAATTAAGAGAGAGCATGGGCTGGACCACGTTTCTTTGCCAGAGGCAATGCGCGATGATAGATTGAGTGAGCTTGAAGAAATAGCGAAGCTTTGGCAGCGCATCATAGCATCTCGAAAATACAAGCGGGATCAAGAGTAACTTAAAATCTAGATTAATAGCGAACCTATTTTTTATGCAGCTGGTATATGCAATACAGCTGCATACTACAGATCGTATCATATGCTGAAAAATTAGCTGTAGCATTGTTTAAGGAAATTAAATGGATGCTTTCAAAGCTACCATGTCCTCAGTATCTATTTCTGTAGGTTTTTTTTCGATAGAAATAGGAGTAGATTCAAGCACAAGGCTAGAAAAAATGATATGGGAGCTTTCATAGTCATAGAGGCATTGCAGTGCGATAGCATCGTATATTTTCTGGCATATTGGATGGGTTTTGTAATTTTTTTCATGCATTTTTTCTTTGGTTTTTTGTAATCCCTGTAGAAGAAGATTGAGTTGCATAGTTTTTCTCTTATTGTCAAGATTTTCCAATATGCGTCTAATCTTGAAAGATAAGATATCAATTAACTTGGGGCTATACGCGTCATATTGGTATCTATCAGCCAGGCTTGCATGAATATCATCACGTAATGCACAAATGTAGTGTATCATCTTATCGATATTACTATCTGACGTACTATAGTAGGGGTCAAGAATAGAAAGGCGACTAATAATATTATTTATGTTCATTATAGTAGATATTTCTTCGTAGGAACCCGCAAAAAAACCTTCCGCCTGTGACAAGTTTTCTTTTATCTTCTTTGCAGACTCATGCGCTGTATAGCAAGGGCGTTTTTTAAAGAGATTTAATGCGAAAGATTTTTCACGAGGATTTAAGTCTGGGTGGTTCTCGATAGTTTGTATGTGCTGTTTAAGCTGTCCTGCTAAATTATCTTGAACGACGAAACGTATTTGTATGGTTTTTTTTCTAATAGTAGACCAAGATTTTTGCGTGAGAAGATTGGTAAAATTCGGCAAAGAACGGAGTCGATCAACGTATTTCTTATCATGGATATAATAAGGTTGCCAGATAGTATTCTTATCTAGTTTCGTAAGTTTCTCCAGTATGTCTTTATTATCTTTATAGAGGTTTTCTAGATAAAGTCTAAATATAGTGTCTTGTACAAGAACTCTGACTCTTGAGTGCACAAGAATCGCTGTGTATAGGGTATTAAATACGGATTGGCTATGCAATGGCGATGCGTTAGAGGCGCGTCGAATAAAAGGCTGAAGAGGGTTGCTGCTATACTTTTCATAAGGTTTTAAGTCTTCTGAAAAGGTGAAAGCAGAGCTTTCAATCCATTCACAAAATAAGCGAATCTCTCGATCACTAGGGGGGTATGAGCGTGAAAATTGCATACTAGTGTTGTCTTTGTCGTCATTAATATAACGCACAAAAATTTCTGCAGCACTATCAGTATTATGCTGAACAAGAAGCTTGGCAGATGCTGGAGATGTTACCTGGCCAAAGGGGGCCCATTCTATCAGCGCATTAGCAAAGCGACTATCTTGTGCCATAGAGCCAAAGTGGTTACTACTATCGCCGGCAGATACTTGACGTGTATTAGCAATTTGACATATGTCTCCGCTCTCAAGCATGCGAGTACGCTGAGGGTGGGTGACCATGCATATCGGTCCTAATTGTGTGCCGTGGTTATCCAATACAGTAATATGAGTTTGCTGGGGAGATTTGTAGATGTCTTTGCAAGTGGTCTCAGGGTATAGATGGGGGGTTCTACAGTAATGTCCCATAACATGCCAAGTATTATCATGCTGAATACTATGCAGTGGTTTTAAGCCTAAGCCTCCCACGCTAGATTCTATAATAACACATTGGTCTTGGTCTTCTTTTGATATAGATGACACCGTGTGCATATTTTATCCTAGATAGTACTCATTGGTATTATACTGAAATGCATATAATGCTTCAAGTTACTAATAAATAGATAAAAAATATAAAAAACATGAGGGTGTAGCTAAAAAATTCATCATCTAGATTGCTAGAAATGAACATTGGTTCGTGCTGGAAAAAGTGTTTCGTGTATGACTACTCAGATTCTGGAGGTGGAGATTTTTGGAAATACTGGCGTAACTGAGCAATATCATCTATTTTTAGGCTTTGACCGATAAATCGCTCTGGGTGTGTTTCTAATGTTCGCCCAAGTTGATGCATGCGTTCCCATGCAAGAATTTTTTGATGATTGCCTTGGGTAAGTACTTCAGGAACTAAATCACCGTTGTAGGTTTGAGGGCGAGTATAGCAAGGATGGTCCACAAGCCAATCATGAAAAGAATCACGTTGTGCAGATAGTCTATTGCCTAATGCACCTGGTAATAGCCTAACGATGCCGTCTACCATAACCATGGCGGGTAAATCACCAGCGCTTACAACATAAGGTCCTAGTGAGGCACGTAGGTCAACATGTTGCGTACAAAAGCGTTCATCTATGCCTTCATAACGTCCACACACAAACGCAAGGTGCTTATGTTCGGCAAGGTCTGCAAGCATAGATTGAGTTACCGGAGTGCCAGCAGGATCTGGTAAGATTACATAGGGTTTATGGTCACGGTGTTTGTGAATAGATTTAATAGCGCGGTCAAGTGGGGGGTAGCTTATGACCATGCCTGGGTTACCCCCGTATGGCTTATCATCGATACGACCATCTTTTTTCTCAGCAAAATCTCTCAGTTGCCAGGTATGTAATTGCCAAAGGGATTCTCGTTTTGCGCGGCCAATCACGCCACTATCCAGAGCTGACCACATGGAGGGTTCTACCGTAATAATGTCAACAATAAGTGGTTTAGTAGTCATCCCAGTCTACCGTAATACGTTGAGAGTCAAGATCGACTTTTAGGACAACTTCTGGCTCATGAGGTACCAGTAAATCTGGTCTACCATCACGCTTTACAACAATCAATGGGAACTGGCTACCCTCGCAAATAAAAGCAACTTTTCCAAGAATTTTACCAGATAAATTCATTACTGTGAGACCTTCAAGTTCAAACCAGTAGTGTGTGCCAGGATCCAATGGTGGTAGTTGAGATTTAGGGATGAAGATGGTTTGATCTACAAAAGGGCGGGCTGTCTCTAAATTATGCACTTCGTGTAGTAATACATGGAGTTTATCGGGTGTTTCTTGGTACTCGCTAAAAGTTATCGTCTCGCCAGAGTGAAGTAGCCAGGGTTGGTATGTGTAGATCGCTTGCATGGGTGCGGTATAGCTGTGTAGGCGTATCCAGCCATGGAGGCCGCGCGTTTTGCCAAATTTTCCTATAGGGATTTGCATGGTAAACGAAAGGGGTGTTTAATCTAAGTAATTGTATCATAATATAAAAATATTTCCAAATCGAGGTTGGGTATTGAGTTGGTCTACCTCTGATGATAAGATTATCACTGATATAAGTAAGTAGATAGAGTTTAACAACAGTGGCCAGTAACGAAGCAAGTAAAACGAAAAAACCACATGCTAGCCAATATTTGAAACTTGACGAGCATGCATCATCTGCGATATTGTCGCATGCAAAATTATGGCGGTTATACAATTGGGTGATAGCGCTAGAATATTTTTCGCTTATGTACTATGGGGTGATCTATGCTATCCCCTGGTATCGCCTGAAGACACAAGGTTTTTTTCTTGAGGCTTTCTTGTTTGGCTTATTTGCCAGTGCAATGAGTATGGTCTGGCTAATATTTGAAGGGATTTGTAAAATCTTTAATATAGGCGGAATGGGGCGCAAGCATTGGTTAGTTGAAATGAAGCAAATTGACAATGGGCTTTTGGCCACAAAAATACGCTTAACTATAACGATTGTAGACCTAATAATTCGTTGTGCTTTACCGGTATTTTTTCTGGGAAAGGTTAATGAAGGTGTGCGTATTTCGATTGCAATCATGGGGATCGTAATATGTGCGTCCAAAGGAATATTTGGAAAGCTATTTGCCAAAATTGGTTTACCCAAAAACTTTATCGATACTGCATTGTTTGATACCTTAAGTGCTCTCGCGCATATGGTGGTAATTTCTCTAGTAGCGCTTTGGTTTAATCAGGTCTCATGGGTTTGTCTTGCCTTGGGGGCTTCTGGTGCAATTATTGGATTGAAATTAGATAGAGTGTTGATGCAGAGTGGTGATAATGTACTTAAGGTATTTGATAGCGTTGATCACGGTACGCGTGTTCAATCTTTTGCTAAAATCCGTGCCAATGCGCCATTAGAAGCCACGGCAATAATGATGGATCATACTTGTGAATATGCAGCAGGGTTGTCCAGGCGTGAGAATGTGCGTGTAGAAAAGTCACAGTCACGTCTACAGGGCGTTGCTCTCAGCGATGATGTTGTAAAAGGCAAAGAAAAAGGAGAAAAGAAAATAGTTAGGACTGTAATGGGTATAGATTTCTGACACAAAATATCTAAAGAAGTATGATTCCAATATGAAGGTTGCGCCCTAATGCCGTTAGCATAGACTCTAAAATGATAAAAGGTAATGATCTTATCAGTCTTCGGGGTGGGTGTAGTAGCTTTTCTGCAGTGTTGTGGGTGGTTAACGCTTATCGTATCGATTAGCTATTGCTTTTAAGTGTGTCTTTGCGATGTCTTTTAATAAGGATACTTGCTCGATCAGAAACTTTGGCACCTTCGTTGAGCCAGTAGTCAACACGGTCAAGATTGAGTTCGATCTTTTGATCGCCTTGATTGTTAAAAACTGGGTTATATGAGCCTAAGCGCTCGATATAGCGACCATCGCGAGGTGAGCGCTTGTCAGAAACTACAACTCTGTAAAATGGAGCTTTCTTTTTACCGCCACGTGCTAATCTTATAACAATCATATGTGTTTCCTGCTGTATCCCTGTAAAAAAGGTAATATTTATCAAAGAGACATATAATACTATAAATTTTAGATAAATGAAATGTTTTTTTAAAAAAAAACAACAGGCCGGACAATTTGTCGCTATAGTTAATTGCCACCCCGGAACATGTCTTGCATTTTACCCATCATCCCTTGCATTTTTTTACCACGAAACTTTTGCATCATTTTTTGCATGCGTTGATATTGCTTGATTAAAAGTTGCATTTCCTTGGTTGAGCGACCTGATCCTCGTATTATACGGTCGCGACGAGAAGGTTTATTAATCACTAGAATAGGTTGCCGGCGTTCTTGAGGGGTCATAGAGTTTATGAGATCTATCATGGGTTTATTAGAGCTTTGGTCTGCAATGTCTTGTAATTTTTGCTGTGGTATTGCACCAAACATGGGTAGCTTGCTCATTATGCTTTCCATGCCTCCCATGGCTTGCATTTGTTGAAGTTGATCACGGAGATCTTCGAAGTCAAAGGCTTGATTTTTCTTGAATTTAGCCATCATGCGCTCGGCTTTGCGCGGATCAGCTGATGCCTCCAGCTTCTTGATGAGGCCAACAACATCACCCATGCCTAAAATCTGTTGGGCTATTCGTTCGGGTTCAAAGGTGTCGATATCTTCAAGTTTTTCACCGGTTGTTATAAATTTTATAGGCTTTTTGGTAATTTGCTGCACAGATAGAGCTGCACCACCTCTAGTATCTGAGTCAGTTTTAGTCAAGACTGCGCCGGTTAGTTCGCAATGGTTACTAAAGCTTTGCGCAATATGTGCGGCATCCTGACCTGTCATACTATCGAGAACAAATAGGGTTTCGTCTGGCTTAGCAATATTTGCCAGGTCTTGGCATTCTTGCATCATGCTTGAGTCTACGTGTGTTCGTCCGGCGGTATCGATTATTAAAGTGTCACATGATTCACTCTGCAAAGCATGTAACGCCTCTCGTACTATGTCACGAGGATCTTGCTGGGTTTTGCTGGGATGAAATATAGCGCCAGATTTTTCAGCAAGAATAGATAGCTGTTGGATAGCAGCAGGTCGATAAACGTCAGCTGAGACCAGCATAACTCTGCGGCTATCGTTCTTTCGTAGCCATTGTGCAAGCCTGCCTGCAAACGTTGTTTTACCAGCACCCTGAAGTCCCACTAGCATGATAACATTGGTTTTTTTCTTTGATAAAGTAAAATTTTGATGTTTGCCAAGTACATCAACTAAGTTGTCATAAAATAGTTTTGCCAACATATCTGCAGGTTTAGCCCCTTTAGTGATAGTCTGGCCGAGGGCTTCTTTGGCGAAGCGCGCAGTAAGAGTGTCAATGACTTCAGTCGCAACATCGGCTTCCAACAAGGCGCGACGAATAGTCTTAACTCCTTGGTCGATAACGGCTTGCGTGATAGTTCGTTGTCCCGAAAAAGATTGAAAAACATCGCTGAGTTTTGCGCTAAGAGCCTGAAACATATGTAATAATAAGATTTTGTGATTGCCTAGAATACCCTAAACAATATAGTTTGGTCAAGGATGGGTCAGGACATATATATAAGCCTATGGCTAGGAGGTATAGATAGTGTGAACAAGGTGTCCTTAACTAACCCTGCAGCAAAGGTTGACAGAGGTGATTGCGTGCGCGTATTCTAGTGGTATGCACAAGAGGAAAACGGATGAATAAAAACCAAGAACACCCCCGCGAAGCCTTACGCATGAACATCATCTATGCAGTATTATTTTGCAGCTTCTCAATGATAATGTTACAGGCAGCGCTACTTGAATCTAGCACGAATTACAGCTTCAATGTTGATAATATGACAGATCTAACTATCACTGTCCAGTTAACTAATGATACAAAAAAAGTGACAAAACCATGGTCGTACTCAGCTTATTCACGCAAGTCAACATCAGAAGAGCGAGCAAATTGGGCTATAGTTGATATCTATTCAGAGTTTGGTGTCTGTGAAACCCAGGGTTTTGTGTTGCCATATATGCTGCCAAAAACAGAAGCTGCACAATTAGATGTGACCAAAGATGAGAATGGCCAGTGCATTATCAAAAAAAGAACCTAGCGCAAGCATATTGACGGGGAAGATAGCATGGACTGGGCATATGGTGGACTAGCAAGCGGTATAGGCATACTCTTGCTCGCATCCGCATTCTTCTCGGGCTCTGAGACAGCTGTAATGGCAGTAAATAGATATAGGCTGCAATATCGTGCGCGTTCAAAAAGTGATCAGGCGGCGCGGACACTCTATAAATTGTTAGCTAAGCCACAGAAGCTCCTTGGTATGGTGTTGATCGGAAATACTTTTATGAATATGCTCATGGCATCCTTAAGTACGTGGTTGACCATAGAGTTACTTGGTGAGTCGTTTGTGATGCTGCAAACTATTCTTCTGACCTTGTTGGTTTTGGTTTTTGCAGAGGTGATGCCAAAAACCATTGCAGCACATTTTGCCGATTCTCTAGCGTATAGAGTATCATGGGTTTTGGCGATGTTGCTTTGGTTGTTTTACCCCTTGGTCTGGCTAGTCAATCTAGTAACCGATAACTTATTGAGCCTTTTTGGACTGCGGTTAGAGAGTCCATTGGCGGCAAAGCTTAGTAAAGATGAGCTGAGAGGGCTGATACACGCAAAGAGGTTAAAGCCTAGGAAAAGCGGTGAAGATGACTTCCAGCATATGCTTGTAGGGGTGCTAGATTTAGATAGTATGACAGTAAATGATGTAATGATTCCTCGGCAAGAAATTAAAGGAGTGAATTTGCAAGCAGATATTAGGCAGATCAATGCGGTGATTATGCAGTCTAATAGCATGCACCTGATAGTATACGATGGTGAGGTTAACAATATCCAGGGTATGCTGCATGTGCACGATGTATTGAGGCTGATGCAAGACTGTCGGCTCACAGCAGAGGCTATTGCTAAAATTTTAGTAAAGCCACACTTTGTGCCAGAGGGGACGAGGTTGAATAAACAGTTAGAAAACTTTAAGGCGCAGCAATATAGTACAGCACTTGTGGTGGATGAGTATGGAGAAGTATGTGGGGCGGTTAAAATCGAAGACATTATTGAGGAGATTATCGGAGAGTTTAGTATGCATTCCCAAATTACTCTAGGCTCGGTAAGACCAAATAAAGACGGTAGTTATGGTTTGTCTGGGCAACTTGCAGTGCGTGATGTAAACCGTATACTAGGGTTTGAGTTGCCAGAAGATGGCCCGAATACAATTGGTGGACTTGTGTTGGAGCACTTAGAGTGCTTACCAAGCGGTTGTTTAGGCCTTGAGATAGAAGGTTATCGAATAGAAGTGCTCGAAGTAACAGGTAAAGTCGTGCAAAAGGTTAAAATTTATCCCCTGGGAGATACTGTTTGAATTTTCTTAGGCACAACCTTTATAAATGACAACGAGTTTATATTGCTCAGTGTGATGTAGCGTAAAAAGATGAATGGATATGTGGTAATTGAGCTTGTGGACGTTTTGTGCTAGAATATCCACCATTATATGTATGGATCAAATGGTATGCAGCAGCGTGCATTATGTATGTTTATAATATACACATTTATACTTTGCGGATTCACCGCTCAGGTCGCTACAGCAGAAATTAATAATATTGAGGTAAAGCCGCGGTATCGCCAGAATCACAGAGCACCTCAACAGAAGAGCTTACCAAAGCCAAGTAAAAAACCACAACAGCAACCTGCTCCTTGTGGTGGATATATATTTGATGAATCCGAAAGGCCTAAAAACATGTTCGACAAAGCCATTGATGTTGTAGGTGGTTTGGCAAGTTTGGGTCGTAAAATCAGTCTTCTAGCAGGAATAATGATTATCGGCTCTGGTCTAATGCAGTATAACAACTACCTTAATAATCCCCTACAAACTCGGCTTTTGTATGCAATAACAACTATTTTCGCAGGGATTGCGCTTGTGGGCTTAGGATTTTTGTCTGTAGATCATGTGGCGGCTGTATTGTGGTAAAGATTATTCTTTTAGGGTCACCAGGTTCGGGTAAGGGGACGCAAGCTGAAGCAATAAGCAAGCATTTCAGTATACCTATATTGACTATGAGTGCGCTTTTAAAGAAGCAGCTGAGTGCGACTAGTGCACTAGGGCAAGAGGTCGCGAAAAAGATGCGTGAAGGAATATTAATCGCAGATGATATTATCTGGCAAATATTACAGGCTGAGCTTATTTCTAATGATTGTACGCAAGGTTATATACTAGATGGTTTTCCAAGAACAATGGAGCAGGCGCGTTTGCTTGAGCGTAGTGATACAGTTTTTGATTTGGTTTTGCATCTAGCTATAGATGACGCAACTATAATCAAGCGGATGGAAGGAAGGCGCGTCCACCCCGCGTCTGGCCGGGTCTATCATACAGTGTATGCGCCGCCAAAATCAGAAAATATAGACGATATAACTGGTGAGCCGCTAATGCAAAGAGATGATGATAAGCCTCAGGTAGTTCAGAAAAGGCTTGATGTGTATCATGCACAAACCGAGCCTGTAATTACTTGGGCGAAATCTCAGCAATCAGGCCCTAGTAGGTTGATCAAGCGGTATGCTGAAGTTGATGCAGTACAGGTGCCAAAAAAAGTCTGGGCTGATATCCAAGAAATATTAAAAAGTTGTTAAATTTCAACTAGCCATGAGCTCTGGCAAATATCTACTTTTTATCTAAGTTTTCTCACCTAAAAGGTTGGGATGTAGATTTATCTTCAATTATATATCTGATTAATAATATAAATTTAATTTCTCAATTAACTTGCGCATAGAGAATTGCCTGCGGGTGGCATATGATGGTTGACATGTGGAGAAAAATGTTGATATAGTGGAAAAAGTGGAGATTAATGGGTAATAGTGGAATGTCATTTAGAGGAGTCAGCATTTGCAACATCGACGCTAAGAGTCGCTTCGCTGTGCCCACTAAGTACAGAGAAACATTGAAAAATATGGCTAAAAACACCTGCGTAGTCACTATTGACACAGATGAGCCATGCTTGCTCTTATATCCACTACCTGTATGGGAAGAAATAGAAACAAAATTAGAATCTTTACCCAGTCTAAATCCCAAAGTTCGGAGAATACAGAGATTACTTATCGGGCACGCGAATGAAGCAGAGCTTGATTCACAAGGTCGCATGTTACTCCCTCAGATTCTCAAACAGCATGCCCAGCTTGAAAAGAAATGTATGTTGGTGGGGCAGGGTAAAAAATTTGAGATATGGAGTGAAGAGAATTGGAACAAAGGCCGTGATGAATGGTTAGAGACAGGCAAAGCAATGCGCCAAGGTGGGGAGGAGATGCCAGATGAGCTATCCAGTATATCAGTTTAACACGTCTCGCGTAGAGGAAGAGCATAATATGAACAGTACCAAT
Organism: Pseudomonadota bacterium; assembly: GCA_036128855.1. Classification (GTDB taxonomy): domain Bacteria; phylum Pseudomonadota; class Gammaproteobacteria; order Comchoanobacterales; family Comchoanobacteraceae; genus JAYYPW01. Next base: position 35,382 of record JAYYPW010000014.1, on the reverse strand, counting down.
AGTCACGTCCCTGTGATGGTCAACGAGGTGCTTGATGGATTGCGCGTCAATCCACAAGGCACCTATCTAGATGCGACCTTCGGCAGAGGTGGGCATAGCCGTGCAATACTAGAGAGGCTTGGAAAACAAGGTTCGCTCTATGTTTTAGATCAAGATCCAGATGCAATTGCCATTGCGCAAGAGCTTGCAAAAAAAGACTCTAGAGTGTATGTAATCGCGGGCCGGTTCTCTGAGTTGAGTAATGTAAGTAGTCACTTAATAAGTATGCTAGATGGCGCGTTAATCGATTTTGGTGTATCTAGTCCACAACTAGATGATCCGAAAAGAGGATTTAGCTTTACTAATGATGGGCCGCTAGATATGCGAATGAATCCAGCTGCTGGCCAATCTGCGCGCGAGTGGTTAGCGCGTGCTAGCCAAGAAGAGATTAGTTATGTGCTCAAGACCTATGCTGGCGAGAAATACGCAGATAATATAGCCGAGAAGATAGTGTCCACGAGAAGTATCAATGCGCTAGAAACAACAAAAGACTTGGTCCGATGTGTGTTAGCTGCGGTGCCTAGTATAAAATCTTCACACCATCCTGCCACAAAGACTTTTCAGGCTATCCGCATGCAAGTCAATGATGAGTTGAGAGAAATTACTCTAGGCTTAACTCTCATAACAGAAAGGCTGAGGCCAAAAGCACGACTAGTCACACTAACTTATCACTCACTTGAGCACAAAGCAGTGAGTAATACATTGAAAAAGAGGGATGCGCTCCCCGATATTTCCTATGACTTAACCTCAAACCTACCTCAGATAAGGCGGGTCGGGGCAGCACAATCACCTTCTCCTGAAGAGGTGAGGGCGAATGTGCGGTCCCGGTCTGCTTTATTACGAATTTGGGAGAAAAAGATATGACCAGAAGAATCCAAATTACCGGAAGATCGTTCAACGCAAGGCAAGTTGAGCACGTAAGTACAGGTTGGATAGAGCGGGTGCTATGGCTGGCTTTAGCAATGTCAATTTTTGGATTAATCTATATTAAGTTTATGAATAGATACCATACAATATGGCTAGATCAGCTCGAGAAAAAACACGTGGAGCTTGTGAGAAGCAGAGAAAGCTTACTTCTGGAAAAAGAAAAGCTGCTTACTTATGATAGAGTCGAGCGAGTCGCTGAAAATAGATTGCATCTACACATGCCTGCAACAAAAGAGATGGTTTCAGTTCGATTGCCTTATGCTGAGGCATAACACGTGTTACTACCCAGAACGCTCAGGTATGTATGTCTTTTTTGCATCTGGTGTGCCATGGTGGCAGGCCTGGGATATAGGTTAGTACAACTTACTAATCAAGAGCGACGGTTTCTACAGGATCAGAGTGAGGCTCGGGTCAATAGAATACAAACAATCCATAATAAGCGCGGGCATATCTTAGATAGGCATGGAAAAGTACTGGCTATGAGTGAGCCCAAAAGGAGCCTTTGGGTTAATCCAAAAAGTCTTTTTGCAGATAATAGTAAGCAAAAAGCCATTGCAGAACTTGCTGGAATATCAGAAGAAAAACTCGAGAAAATGGTAAATACCCATAAAGATAAACATTTTATGTTTTTAAAGAGGCGGGTTGAGTCTGCAGTAATTGAAAAGGCATTGGAGCAAAATGATTTACCCTTAAAAACAATTGAAGATTTTGATAGGTTTTATCCTGCTGGCGAATCAAGTGCGCAGTTATTAGGTCAGGTAGATGTGGATGGAAAGGGTATTGAAGGTCTAGAGTTAATGTTAGAGCAGAAGTTGTCAGGTCGAGAAGGTTTTAAAAAGGTGGTTATAAATCGTTATGGAGAAACGGTACAAAATGTGCAAGAAACCGCCGCTAAGGATGGGGAGGACGTCTATCTAACAATTGACAAAAATATTCAGTATCAAGCCTACAGGGCACTGCAAAAAGGCGTTGAAAATGCAGGTGCAAAGGCAGGTATGGCAGTCGTGTTAGATGTGAAAACAGGAGGGGTGCTTGCGGCAGTCAATTTTCCTTCTTTCAACCCGCAGAAACATGGCGTGCACAATGCTTACAAGAAAAATCGTGCCTTCATAGATCTATTTGAGCCAGGGTCAACTTTTAAACCAATCAGTATGTCTTACGTTTTAGAACAGAAGAAGGCAGAGAATCTTACTGTAGTAGATACAGGGCCCGGCGTCTGGGTGCTTAATAATCAAAAAGTCAGTGACGTGAGAAATTTTGGGGTGCTAAAAGTTGACGATATCTTAATGCGGTCAAGTAACATTGGTATTGCTAAGCTTGTGCTGAGTTGTGGTCAAAATTTTGTAAACTGGCTAGAGCAAAAATTTCCTGTAGGGAAAAAATCGCTAGCTGAATATCCAGGTGAGCCAAAAGGCAGAATCAATCATCCGGGTGAAACACAGTTATTCGATAAAGCATCTATTTCGTATGGTTATGGGGTGAGTATGACTGTTTTACAGCTTGCACAAGCATATCTTCAAATTGCAAACGGTGGATATGCACAAGATGTCTCGATAATAAAGCAAAATACAGATAAAGCTTTACAAAAAAAGCGTATCCTGGCCCCAGAAACTGTAACGCGCGTAAAATCTATGATGAAAAAAGTGGTGTCTAATACAGGTACAGGTCGGTTAGGTCAGGTTAAAGGACTTGAGGTTGCTGGAAAAACCGGGACAACCCACCTGTACACAAATAAAGGCTATGCAGAAGATCGCTATATCGCATCATTTTCTGGATTTGCTCCATTAGATAAGCCTCAGTATGTTATTTGCGTAGTCATTGAGGAGCCTGACAAAGCTATGCATTACGGCGGACAGGTTGCTGCACCAATTTTTTCTGAAATTCTTTTCCATATGCTATACCTAGATGCTAGTTAAATGTACAATGAGAATAATCACCAACAGGTCTTGCGTCTAGAAAGCCCTTTGCTATAATGGATAAAGAGTCATGGATAAAGCAGCGTATGAAACCGGCTATCAAACAGCAGGAAGCAATCGAACAAAATATTAGTCCCCACCATACTCTCGCAGACCTTGTCGACACATTTATGACCTTACCCAAAAATCTAGACAGAGAGATTTTCGGCATTGCAGTAGACAGCAGAGAAGTAAAACCTGGATTTGCCTTTGTGGCAGTGCCAGGGCGAGGTAAATTCGACGGTAGAGACTTTATTCAAGATGCAGTTGCTGCTGGTGCTGTCGCCGTGCTATCAGAGCTGTCATCAAACACAGAAATTAAAACAGGTTACATTTCAACAGGGCAGGCACTCCAGAACGGCATTCCCCACATTCAAGTACCCAAACTTAATGAAATAGTCGGTATCATAGCAGACCGTTTTTTTCGAAAACCCTCTGTACAAATGCAAATGATAGGAATAACAGGCACTAATGGTAAGACAACGGTGGCCTCATTACTCACCATATGTTTACAGAAGCTACAAACAAAATCTGCTTTCGTTGGAACCCATGGTTATGGCTGTGATTTAGATAACTTAGACGTGACAGGTGTTACAACACCTGGCGCATTAAAGCTGCAAACAATACTTGATAATGTCCGTGGTCAAGGTGCAGAAGCTGTGTGTATGGAAGTTTCATCACATGCAATTGACCAAAATCGGATTACTGGTACAAGATTTGATACACTAGTGCTTACCAATGTAACTCGAGATCATATCGAATATCACGGAAGTGAAAAAGCATATAAGTCCACAAAGGCACGACTTTTTCTCGAGCACGATGCACGAAATATTGTCCTAAATCTTGATGACCCAACAGGCAGAGCTATTCTGCAACAAAAAAAGCAGACTGAGAGGGTCATTGGTTATTCACTACAAAGCAGTCTCGCCCACCCCATTGAAAATATTGTTTACGGTCATCATGTGCAAGCAAGGCTTGGTTCTTTAGCCATGCTAGTTACTTACAAAAATGAAACTGTAAAAATACAAACAGCACTTGTAGGTAGTTTCAACGCTGCAAATATACTCGCTGTGATTGCTACATTGTTGAGTCAAGATTTTTCCTTACACGAGTGTCAGCAAGCACTTTACGGTGCTAGGCCAGTAAATGGACGTATGGAAGTTTTGGGTGGCGGAGAGCAGCCTCTTGTTATTGTGGATTATGCACATACGCCAGATGCACTTGAAGCTGTTTTGAGTAATTTACAGAGATACTGTGAGAAAAAATTAATCTGTGTGTTTGGTTGTGGTGGAGAGCGTGACCGCGGTAAACGCAGCATGATGGGTAAAGTAGCTGAAAAATATTGCGATCAGATTATACTAACTAACGATAATCCCCGTAAAGAATCGCCCCAGGCCATAATAGCCGAGGTATTACAAGGTATACTCTCACCATGGGCAATTGATGTTAAATACGATAGAACTGAGGCAATAGTTCATGCAATGAATATAGCAACTAAAGGTGATGTGGTACTAGTGGCTGGAAAAGGTCAAGAAACCTACCAAATCATCGGAGATGAAAAAATATCATTTAGTGATAAAGAAAAAGTAGAGTTTTTACTGAAGTTAAAAGAAGGAAGTTAATGTTCTCACCAGCATCGCTGCTTGAGGTGATACAGGTCTTGGATGTCAATGCGAGCGCATTTGGAGTTCTCAGCAACCAGGACATCATCTCAGGCTATCAAATAGATTCACGTTCCGTACAAAGCGGTCATGTATTTATCGCCTTTCACGGTAATAACCAAGATGGCCATGATTATCTCGACCAAGCACAAAAAAATGGAGCATCTTGTGCAATAGTGACACGTTTTGTGAGCAACTGTAGTTTAGGTCAGATCAAAGTAAATGACCCATTGGCGGTCTTAGTTCATATTGCGCGCGTCACAAGAAACCGCTGGCCTGAGCAAAGACTAGTTGTTGCAATTACAGGCAGTGTAGGTAAAACCAGTACAAAGGAGCTTTGTGCTAGGTTACTAACAAATCTTGGGAAAACTCACAAAACCTTTGGCAACCAAAATAATGTTCTCGGTCTTTCTTTAACCATACTAAATACGCCTACTGACGCGCTCTTTGCGGTATTAGAGTTGGGTATAAACGCGAAGTATGAAATGGAGACACTCGCAGATATTTGCAAACCAGACATTGCTATAATCACAAATATCGCACCATGCCATCTAGAAAAACTAGAGAATTTAGCTGGTGTAGCACGCGAGAAAAGTGCACTTTTTCAGGCTTTAGGTAGACACGCAACTGCAATTATCCCAACTGACACACCGCATGTAGATATATTACAGAAAGCTGCTCAGAAAAGTAGAAAATGTAGCTTCGGACAAGCTAGCGACCAAGCATGGATTACCGTAAAAGATGTTGTCTTAGATAACAAGGCAAAACCAACTTTCACTATGAGATGGCAAGACGAGCAAGCGGTGTGCCAATTGCAAACCATCGGGGCGCATCAAGTAAACAACGCACTTGCTGCTGCCACATGTGCGACTATTGCTGGGATGGGATTAAGTGATATAGCAAAAGCACTGAGTACTGTAGATATGACGGATAATAGAATGCAGCTTGTTGAAAATGGTCAGGCAGGGGCATGGTTACTACTCGATGCATATAATGCATCACCGCTATCACTGGAGAAGGCATTGCAGTCTATGTCAGAATTTTCCCAGCAAGACAAGTGTCTTGTACTTGCAGATATGGCTGAGCTTGGCGATAACGCGCTCGCTTGGCATAAAGATGCAGCGTATGATGCAGAAAAGTATGGGGTTACAAAGCTATTTACTTACGGTAGATTAGCTATACATACAAGCAATACTTTCAGCGGATATGCGCAACATTTTGAAGATTTACAACAGTTGCAAACTGCTTTGTTGGCATCTATGCACAACGATATGGTCATATTAATCAAAGGTTCAAGAGTAATGCAGTTACAAACATTATCTAGCGCATTAATACAAAAACAAGAGGAGATAATCTAATGCAAGAAGCATTAATTCGTGCAATTGGGGCATTATTTACCGCCACCATATTCTGCTGGTTAACTTTACCTTGGGTAATTCAATATTTAACTAAACTCAAGATTGGGCAAATGATTCAAGACGATGGACCGGCTCATCAGCAAAAAGCGCACACACCAACTATGGCAGGTCTTTGGCTAATCGTCGTATGGTGTGTAACCTGTGGTTTATGGATGGATACAAGCCATCCATATTTTTGGATTTTGCAGTTAGTGCTATTAGGTTATTTATTGCTTGGAATAGCTGACGATGCATCTAAGATTATTTTCAAGGACAACAATAAAGGCTTATCGGTAAGAGTGAAGTTTATTTTTCAATTTCTACTTGCTAGTCTTGGGGTAGGACTGTGGTTAAGCTACGCTGGACATGCAGGAATCAATATAATATATCTTCCACATGCTCTAACAAAAATAGGTCTTAATCTGAGTATACTCTATCCAGTATTTGCCGTGTTAGTAGTGATCGGTAGCGCAAATAGCGTGAATCTTACGGATGGCTTAGATGGACTAGTAAGTGTGCCTATCATACTAATGTGCGTAGGCATGTCATGCTTAATAAGCTTGTTTGAAACTGCTTTGCCACAAACAGTTTTAAATGACACACAGCTAATATCGTATTTGCCTGAGTTCATTGTATATTTGAGTGGACTTGCAGGCGTTTTTTTAGCATTTCTTTGGTACAATGCACACCCCGCAGAGGTATTCCTAGGAGATACGGGAACAATGTGTGTGGGTGCGGTGCTTGGATTTCTCGCATTAATGCTCAAAGTAGAAGTCTATTTCGCTATTATGGCTGGCTTATTTATTTGGGAGGCAGTATCTGTTATGATTCAGGTAGGATATTATAAATTATATAAGCAAAGGATATTTCTTATGGCGCCAATACACCATCACTATGAAAAAAAGGGATGGAAAGAAACGAAAGTGGTCGTTAGGTTTTGGCTTATCAGTGTATTCTTTTTGCTAATCAGTATATCAATATTGCTACTAAGTTGATGAATAAGCCAAATAGGGAGATTTTATGTTGGATGCAGTTGTAATTGGTTTAGGTGCCTCTGGGTTTGCTTCGGCATGCTACTTGATAGAGCAAGGCCTAAAAATTGCGATTACAGATGACAGAACAAATCCACCATTACTTGCGCGCTTCAAAAGTAAATATCCAGAAATACAAACTTGCCTAGGCGCATACGATCATAGCCTACTATCCAGCACGCGTCGAATTATCATGAGCCCAGGTATTTGTCCGCATACAGCTACAATGCGAAAAATCCGACAGGAATATGGTAATATCATTTATTCGGATATTGACCTCTTTTTAGAAAAGTGCGACAAGCCTATTATTGCAGTAACAGGGTCTAATGGAAAAAGTACAGTCATTAAAATGGTACATGATATGTTGATTGAAGCAGGACATACGTGTGCCATGATTGGAAATGTTGGTACTCCGGTACTTGGCTTTCTCGAAAAAAATCAGGCCAGTATGCCGAGTTGGGTTGTCATTGAGATATCTAGTTTTCAGCTTTTTTGGACTAAAAATATGCGCTGTGATTATGGTGCAGTGATAAATATTTTTCCAAACCACTTAGACTGGCATGCGAGCTTTCAAGAATATTGCCAAACTAAGCTGAGCTTATTAAACAAGGCAAAAAAAGCATTCTTAGCTGAAGAATTAATGTATTTAATTGATAATAAGCCTGTGAAAAGTGGACATAGTATAGAGCCTATCTACTATAATAGCCCGGAAAAAACCTTGTTTATAGATAAAAATAGACAAGAAAATTTTTTGCCTAAGCATCTAAAAGAAAATGCGGTAGCAGCACGCACCATTGCTACGTCTATTGGGGTACAAGCGCAGTCTATTAAAAAAGCCCTTACCGAGTTTCAGCCATGGCCATTTCGATGTGAGTTACAGTATCAAGAGTTTGGTTTTTGGTATAATGACGCAAAGTCTAGTAATTTAGCTGCAGCACAACATGCACTGGCAAATATAAGTGCTAAGCATAAAAAGAAAGTCATTTGGCTTGCAGGTGGTGTAGCAAAAAAAGAGTCTTTTAGTAAAATACCTGAGTGGGTAGCCAGTACAGTCGACCATGCTATATTTTTTGGACGAGATGCACATTTATTTACAGATGCACTAAAGGGTATTTGTCATATATCTCCCGTGAAGAATCTCAAGGAGGCAGTGTACTTAGCGAAGAGTATTGTACAAAGTAAAGAAGATGTTGTTGTCTTTTCACCAGCTGCTGCGAGCTTTGATCAATTTAAAAACTTTCAACATCGTGGTCAGTGCTTTAATGAACTTATTGAGGATGTAGTTTATTGTAACTAGGGGATATCTATGCGAAAAAAGGGTATTAAGTGGCCTACATTAATCACAGACCCAATGATGTCATTAGTGATTGTGGGCTTGATTACCCTAGGTACCATAGCCGTAACCTCAACAACTGTCTTCATTGCTCAAAGGCAATATCATGATTTATTCTACTTTGCCAGAAACCATTTTATACACCTAGTCATTGCGTGTACGGCTTTTCTTGGCGCACGACGTGTCCCCTTTAGACGGTGGGAAAAATTGCGTGGTATTTTTCTAATTCTCTCGGTACTCGGTCTAGCTGCAGTGTTACTACCCGGGTTAGGTGTTGAAGTAAACGGTTCACGTCGTTGGGTTAAAATTGCAGGTTGGGCTTGTCAGCCATCAGAGTTTAGTAAGCTATTTTTTCTGATTTATCTATCTGGATATTGTGCACAAGCAAAAAATAAAAGTAAGCGAAGGAAGGTGATTTTCTGGTTGTTACCGATATTATGGTTACTGGTCTGCGCGTGTTTATTGATTGTACAGCCAGACTTTGGTAGTGCTGCGGTATTAGGCTTAGTTACCTTAGTGGTGCTTTTTACTGCTGGAATACCGCTGACGAGCTTCGTCATTATTGCGATTGCTGTAACAACTCTTGCGGTCGCATGTGCGGTGCTTGAACCATACCGCATGCTGAGAATAATCAGCTTTACTGATCCTTGGAAATACGCCTACAGTTCTGGCTACCAATTAACTCAGGCGTTGATGGCTATTGGGCGAGGTGGAGTTTGGGGTGTGGGTCTAGGAAATAGCTTACAAAAAATTTTCTATTTACCCGAAGCACACACTGACTTTATTTTTGCCGTCTTTTGCGAAGAACTTGGGCTGATTGGTGGGCTTGGGCTTTTACTTGCTTACTTATTTTGTGTCTTAAGAATGGTGTCATGGGCTTATTTTTTCGAGCAGAACAACCATCTTTTTTCTGCACTGTACACAGTCGCACTTAGTTCTTGGATTGCAGTTCAAGTAGGGATTTCGGTGGGTGTAAATTTAGGAGTGCTACCAACTAAAGGGATCAGCTTGCCATTTGTTAGTTATGGAGGTACGCATCTTGCGGTTAGTTTTTTTGCGTTTGGAATTTTTTCACGTATGATGCAGGATATAAAACCGGTGAGAGTCAAACGAAGATACTCTCGTTATGGAGCAAAGGCAACAGGTATATATGAAAGATTCTAGCACATGTATTATTGCAGCTGGCGGGACAGGTGGACATATTTATCCAGCATTAGCTGTCGCCAAGAAGTTACACCATAGCGCCCACCGGATTATTTGGCTTGGAGCAAAAACTGCAGTAGAAAGAAAAATACTAGATCCCATGCCTTGGCAGTACGATGCGATACAAGCAGCGCCATTTCGAGGGGTATCATGGCATAGAAAAATCTTCGCGATTATTGGCGTCATTAAAAGCCTTTTTACCTGTTTACAATACATATTAAGATACAGGCCAAAGCTCGTTATTGTGACAGGAGGATACGTTGGCCTCAGTATGGGTTTAATTGCTAAACTCACCTGGGTTCCATTATTCGTCTGCGAGCAAAACGCGAAACCTGGCACAGTGAATAAACTACTAAGTTATCTTGCAGATAGAGTTTTTACCGCATATCCTGGAGTCTTTCCTAATGTAAAAAAAGATCTTGTTATTGAATGTGGTAATCCAATCCGTGATGATATTGCCAGCTATGCACAGATACGTGCAGAGCAAAAAGTTTTTGCCTGGGATGGAGTATTCACCATTATGGTTATGGGGGGGAGTCAAGGTGCGGAGATACTTAATAAAAATTTACCTAGACTTTTAGGAATGATTGCAGATAAAGAACGTGTTCATGTTATACATCAGTGTGGCAAGGGTAAGTCAAATCCAACCGAAATTAGCGCAGCATACAAAAAATATGGAATACAGGCGCAAGTACTGGAGTACTATGACAATATTGTTGATGTATACCAGAAAGCGCATCTTGTTATATCTAGAGCAGGAGCATCCTCCTTATCAGAGATTAGTGCAGTTGCTTTGCCAAGTATACTCATACCATTGCCACACGCGATCGACGATCATCAAAACGCCAATGCAAAGCATTTAGAGGACAAGGGCGGATGTTGGGTGGTGCCAGAGCGTCGGTTTGTCGAAGAAAACATTTGTGCAAACTTGATAACAGTACTACTAAATAATACTGGGCGTTATCAAAGAATGTGTCAGGCAGCACAAAGCTTTTCTAAGACAAATGCTACGGAGATTTTGCTGAAAAATTGCAACGAGTATCTTAGCTAATATTTATGTAAGATATTTACCTTATTATTAGTAGTATATGTTTACAAAAAAAGTAAGACATGATACTATATTATTGCAATATTAATATTAAAGGTCGCCTATGAAATTACAACTTCTAGAAATGCCCCAAAAAGTACAGAAGCAGACAGTACACTGGTTAGCAGGTTTGGCAAAAAATAAGGAGTTGTTTACGAGTAAGCTGCCCAAGAAAATAGATGTATTTCCAGAGTATCCAATCTCCGCTATAGAAAGTGTAGTCTTCAATAAACCATTAAGTACCGAAGAGTTTTCAAACTTATTTATCAAAGCACCCATCAATGCTTCTGAACGCATGGTCTTAATCGATTTTGGTAAGCATCTATGGACTAAGTGTGATATGACACTATTAAAAGATTGGGTGAGTGCGAGTTGTAAAACTATAAGTTACATTCAACTAAGCGATGCACAGTTTACGATAGAAGCATGGAAAGTATTCTGTAACTGGTTAGAAAATCATCCAATTCAATTAGAAAGCATAGATCTAGGTCGTATGCGGATGAGCTTACCTCGGGTTCGGTCACTGCATAATGTTTGTAAAAGCAGGAGTTTAAAGTTAGAGAAGCTGGACTTTGGAGAGAGCGTATGGACTGTTGCGCATCTCAAGGCGTTTTTATGGAACCTGTTTGCTAATAAAATCTCATTATCACGCTTAAGTTTAAGTGCGGCTCAAATTAGTAACGACGGATTAGATTTACTCTTGTTTTATTTGAGCTCACCGTATTGTGATATAAAAGTTTTTAGTTCTGGTATTATGAAAATGAGCAGTAAGGCACTAGGGTATATCCTAGATAAAGCGATGCAAGAGTCTGGCTCACTGGAAGCATGTATTCTAAGTGAGCAAACATTCAACACGCGTAACGCAGATAAGTTAGCTAACTTACTCAACCGCTATACATCGCTTAAACATCTAGCACTACTGAACTGTGAGTGGGCCGAAAGTTACGGTAACCCCGAGTTTCAAGATAGCAAGAAAAGCATACAACGTATTTTTGTAGAGAGTATGTCTTATAAGCAGGATAATTCTGAGCTAATTCATGCTCTTTTAAGTTGGGGGTATGAAATATCAAGAAGAACAGGCAAGGATGGATACTGCCTAAAGCCTAATGAGGAAAAAAGTTAGATTTTTTTAAGCAAGATAGATCAAAGTCATCTATACAAAGTCAAATTATCACATGGGGCATAAAACATGCAGACAATCAGACAAAGGCTAGAGGAACTAGCAGAGAGTAGACTGGCTTCAAATAGCGAAGAACAAAAGCTTTTGGATAAGAAAGTATCTAATGATATTGTAGCAAGTTTTTTAGATGACTATGATAAAAAAAAACATATAGAAGTCTCTGATGTAAAGCTGTGTGAGACTCCTTATGATGAATTAGAGCACCTATTGGAGCAAGAAAGTAGCAGTATAGGCATGACGTTACTCGTACTGATGGTAATATTATGTTTGACTGGGGTGCAGGTACTTTTATTGCAAAATATGTCTCTGATTGTAATACCATTTTTTGTTAGTGTTAATGTTGCATTATTATTGATAGGTTATCTTGCTGCAGAGTATCGCCACATTGAGCGACTTGAAAAGAATAAGCGTACTCTTAAATTAACAGACGAGATAGTACAAGATTTCTATGAGTTTACAGAAGATTTAAAAAAAGAGTCCCGTGTTACCGGAGAATCAGAGTCTACACATAACATTCACACGAGCACACAACCAGTTGCTGAGCAAAGCGAAGAAACAAATAAGGCAGCATAACTACATACCTAGACCGCACTGCTTAGATAATTTTTGCAATGTCAAGCTTGTTATTTTGGATAAATCATAGTAACTTAACTCGATCACATGAGGGGGTAATATGGATCTAGCAGATGAGGCAATGCATTTTACAAAAACGATGCCTGCAAACATCGCTTTAATAAAGTATATTGGTAAAGAAGAAGGTAATATTCCACTCAATCCAACATTATCTTTTGCTCTACCAGAACTGATTACTACAGCTCACCTCACTTATTCTCCAAGCCTAGCCAAAGATTGCTGGAAAATGGATCCTAAAGCTCCTAAGTTGGCCTACAAATCAATAGAGAGGTATTTACAGCATCTAAAGCGTGTCAAGGAAGTATATAATTTCTGTGGCAATTTCTCTGTGTTTGCATATAACAATTTCCCTATGGGAACAGGGTTGGCGAGTTCTGCATCAAGCTTTTCCGCACTCACTGAGTGTGCGTTAGATGCCATCTATACAGTTGAGAAAATACAGAAAAAACATCAGCTTTCGGTGCATAAAAAAGCTATGCTATCACGTATGGGATCTGGGTCCTCGGCACGTTCTTTTTTTGGTCCTTGGGCAATTGGGGACGGTGATTCAATGTGTGAGGCCTCTTTTGGCAATTATGATAATCTCCAACACGTAGTATTGATTCTTTCTGCCGAACAAAAAAGGATTACATCCAGTCAGGCACATCAATTAGTTCGTACAAGCCCTGTATTTTTAGAAAGACAAAAAAATGTGCATGAAAGGCATAATCAACTATATGATGCGCTTGAAAAAAATCGATGGCATGATGCCTATAAGCTTACTTGGGAAGACTTTATAGAGATGCATCGTATGTTTCATACAGCAAAACCTAGATTTTCCTACTGTAATCAGAAGGTAACCAAGATTTTAGAGCATTTACAGACTTGGTGGCAGTGGCATGATGATGGGCCAATTGTAACAATGGATGCAGGCCCTAACATCCATTTGCTATTTCGCGCAGATCAAACAAGTATGAAAAACCACTTACTTAAACAACTAGGTAATATAAAGTACTTGGTTGGAAGACATGTGGAGTCAGCTTGCCTAGAGGCATCATCAACATAGGTGTAAGTTCAATAACTTAGTTCACAAATTTACTTTATCCCACTATTTGCCATCTGTTGAAAATGGTCGACGGTGTCTTGATAGACCTCCTTAAGAACAACAACACTTTTCTCAAGTTTGGCATCTGAAGGTTTCATCGCCGTCTGTGCGTCTTGTAATGATGCCAATATGCTATTGATATTTTGCAGTGTATGTAGAAGCCTAGGGGTGCTACTGTAGCAGGCTGCCCCACAAAGCGAGTGAACTTTTTCACGCATAGACGCAAGGTCTTTATTCTGATATGCGAGTGTAATATCTTCAATTTCTTGGTCAAGCTGGCTCATAAACAGATTAAGCATTCTCTCTGCAGATTCTCTATCACCATGTAGGTTTGCACCAGAAATAAGATCTATATAAGGAATATTCATATTTACAAATTAGCATGAACTTCATGTATATACAAATATATTTTATGCATAGTGATCAATATAGTTAATACAAATACGGTATTGCTTTGAAAATATATACGTCTTATAAAATAACAATATACTTATACTAAAGAGAAATATATGCCTACATGGAACCTAGATTGCTACAAGAATAGACTATTACAAGTACTTACATATTATGAAAATAAAATCGTAAAATCTGGACTCAAGCTGAATCAGCAAAGGCGCAAAGATATAACTTATCTACGCGATTGTATTCAGCTCATTACAGATGATGTACTTCTGGATAGAGAGCTAAAAGAGTATTTATCAAGATTAAAAACTACACCAACATGGTATACGCTTTTTCTATCACAACGAGAAGATAGTGAGCTGAGAGCTATGCTTGAAACAGTCATGGTAGACGAGCAAGTTAAGTATATACAGCAATACCAAGAGCAAAAATCAGAAGTTATGCAAGAAATAATACAAATTAATCAGAGGATAATGCGAAAATGCTATCAAAATAGTCAAAATCAAGAAGAGCGAGAAAACACTGCTACACTATTGATACAAAATTAGGGAATAGGTTATTTGCAATTAAAAGTTATGCTATCTTTATAGAGACTAGAGAAAAGGTAAGAATATATGCAAAAATCGTGTCCAGTCCATGTCGTATGGTTTAGAAATGACTTACGTATTCAAGACCACCAAGCTTTAGATAGCGCTATAAAAAACTGTCAGGCGGGAGAATTGGTTCAAGCCCTATTTATTGTGGATCAAGCCGAGGAAGAATGGGGTTATTATCAGTTGGGTTGGTTAAAGAGAAGTTTATCTGCACTGGAAAATAGTTTACACACACTTGGAGTTAATCTCACAGTACTTTATGGGGATACTTTTACTACTATCACACATTTTGCTAAGACGCATCAAGTTCAGTCAATGTATTGGCATAGACGGTATATACCTGCACAGCAAGACTTAGATAGAAAAATAAAAGAGGCACTATCACAAAATACTAGTTGTCACAGCTATCCAGGTTATCTTTGCCTAGAGCCATGGCGAATTCTTAACAAGTCCAGTCAACCATTCAAAGTGTTTACACCGTATTGGAAAGCATTACAAGGAAACATACAAACAGATCAATTTTATTTAAACAAGCAGCCGCAAAAAGTACAGGGGAATTCTTCGTCAACAGCACGGGCAAAT
Source organism: Pseudomonadota bacterium (assembly GCA_036128855.1). Taxonomy (GTDB): domain Bacteria; phylum Pseudomonadota; class Gammaproteobacteria; order Comchoanobacterales; family Comchoanobacteraceae; genus JAYYPW01. The sequence continues at coordinate 20,275 of JAYYPW010000014.1, read as the reverse complement.
CTAGAAAAAATTCCTGATACCTGGAATGATGCATTAATTACCAGGTGGCAACCTGGCGAAGAGATGGCACAAGAAAAACTTCGACTCTTTATTGAAAAACTTGTATCAGGATATGCTACTGGGAGGGATAGGCCAGACTTAGCTGCAACCTCAGAACTATCTCCATATTTACGTTTTGGAGAAATTTGTCCACATAGAATATGGGCAGATGTCTGTGTTAATGAGGTTGGCACCACGACAGGTGCACAGGTATATCTGTCAGAACTAGCATGGCGAGATTTCGGATATTATGTTATTCATCATTTCCCTTATGTTATAAACCAGGCATTTAAGCCCGCATTTGACGAGATGCCATGGCAGCAGAATACAGATCATTTGAAACAATGGCAGCAAGGGCAAACAGGATATCCACTTGTAGACGCAGGTATGCGACAGTTATTACAGATTGGCTGGATGCATAACCGTATTCGCATGCTAGTAGCATCTTTTTTAACCAAGCACCTATTGATGGATTGGCGTCTAGGACAAGCATGGTTTAAAGAGTACTTATTAGATCATGATCCAGCAAGCAATCTATCTGGTTGGCAGTGGAGTGCTGGTTGTGGAGTAGATGCTCAACCATACTTTAGAATCTTTAATCCTACAAGGCAGGCTGAAAAATTTGATCCTCAAGGTGATTATATCGGTAAATACGTACCTGAGCTTAAGGCGGTGCCTGCAGCACTAAGAAAAGAGCCATGGGTAGATAAAGGTTTCATGGTTGCAAATAGTATACCTTATCCTCAGCCTATGGTAGATCATAAGCAAGCCAGAGTGAGAGCATTAGAAGCACTCAAGTCAATCCGTAAAGTAGATGATAATTAGCAGGAATATATGTGAGCAAAAGTGTGAAAGCAGACGTAAAATCCAAGCAAGACAATTAGTCTAATGTGTTTTTATTGCTCCAGACATTAAACTCGCAGACCGATTGAAAGCCAATGCGTTTATAGATGTTTAAACCATCTGCAGAAGCTTGTAGTACGCCATGTTTATATCCAGCTTGATGTGCAAATGCTACAAGATGGTGAAACATAGCAGAGCCAAATCCACGACGCTGCTGGTTGGGGCACGTTGCAATATCATAAAACCCGGCTGCAAAGTCTGTTAGAAAGAGACAGCCTGTTGTAACAGGTTTATTATGCGCGTAACCAACAAATAATTTCGCCTTAGTCATGGAAGAGGGAGGAAGCATAGCCGTTTTTTTATAAAAAATTTGTACGTAAGTATCTACGGGATCAAAAATAGATGCAAGTACATAACCAAAGTCTAAGTAGTCTGTTGCATCACTACATAATTTAATGTGCAAACCACTACTATCTGGACGATTGTCTAAGTTCAAGTCTTCTAGAAAGGCGTACATACCAATATCTTGCTCATCATGAGTGAAGCCTGCGTTGTGAAGAGAGTCTATACAATGTGGGCTATGGGCTGTTGATTCAGGACCGATCCACCAAGCCATTGGCATTACAGCATTCTTGAAGTATTGCATAACAGCAAGTGCATGAGATTCAGTAATAGTGCCTGCAAAGGCAGTATTGAAAGTGTCAGAGGGCATACCTGTATTAACAATCGCAGTATCCGCAATTTGGTCAATGGTCATATCTGGCAACATTGAGGGAATATATTGCAGCTTGGAGCGCATATTATCTTCCATCAACTCAATTAATTTGTAGTTTGCTAACATTCTTGGCATGGTTAATAGTGAATGTCGGTATTATATAACAAGCTAAATAGTAATTACACCTATGCAGTGACAGTTGTCATTTCTGCAGATATCGCGTTTGTATGTTTTTCTGTTGAGGCTTGGGCCTCTATTTCATCAACAGGTTTATTTTTGGATTGTGGTTTGTTATCTGGCCCCACTAACTGGTAGCTATAAACTTTGTTACGTTTTCTATGCATAACATCGAGATGGTTTGGATCATAATCGGACTTTTCATTGAGAAAGCAACGCACGCATTCAGAGGTAAAAACACACGATGCTATGATGTAAATCGGTTTACTTCCCATACTCATAAGGTTAGAAAATAGCATTTTACTATAGAGGCTTGGAAGAGTAATGCCAAGTACAGACGGGATTGAATGTAAAAAGTACTGCAGACTAAGGTAGGTTACTGCAGACCAGGATACAAGAGATAATAAATGTGCTATGAGAAGCGTAATACGCCATGCCACCTTTGTGACCATGCTTGACGGCTCACCCAATATTAGTCTTGGCGAGGCTTCTCGAATATTATGTTCTAGTAGAAGCATATGATGTACGACGTCTAAAAACATAAATATTCCAACACTAAAATATAACAATGAGCCAAAAGCCATAAAAAGAGGTTGCTCTAAAAATAGTGACAAGCCAACAAAAAAAGCACCCACAATGTTACTTGTAACTGGACGACTGAGTGTTCTACTCAGCGGGCGTGCTCTCCCTTCGAGTAAGAATCTATGCAAATGGGTAAAGACAAGAGGAAGGCCGGTTTGGTAAAGACCTTGTATAGAAGAGAACTGACTAGAATATCTGGCGGCTGACGCAGTAGCAATAGCACCGGAATGTAGAATAACTTTAGTGATAAATGCATAACAAGTTATGAATTTAAGCAAGAAATCGATCACATTGAGACATGTATCAACGATTGCTTCGCGAAAATGCCTAGTGCTGGGTTCATATATATGCGTAGTGATGCCATGAAAAAACTTATTTAGGCCATTTATAGCAAAAATTAAGCTTATACAAGCTAAACCATAGACATACCAAAACACAACTGCTTTAGGGACAAAAGCATATAAAGCAAAAGCAGTGAGAAGAAAGGGACCATGAAAAATAACTTCATAATTATAAATACTGCGTGAGAGTTGTTTATTCAAAAATGACATAAGTGATTTCCCAATCATTAAAACTATATCTATGGTAATAAAGTTCTGGATAATAAACAATACAGGAGCCATGCTAAAAAGCTTTTTAAGATAGATATTGGCAGGTTATAGATAAAATGATAGCGTAATACTATATTCTTTAAAGTTATATTATGCCTCAAACCATCGTTTTTATTGGAGCAACAAGCACCATTGCACAGCCTTGTATAGATAGTTGTATTGCACAAGGTCATCATGTCACGTTACTCGGAAGAGATGCAGCTTTACTCACAACATTAAGCCAGCGAATAAATATGCCTATGCACGTTTTAGACTGTAGCGATATCGACGCAGTAAGCCAGTGTTTTTTAACTATACAGGAAACACACACTATCGAAGCGGTAGTCTGTTTTGTTGGGTCTTTTATGCTTAAGCCTGCCCATCTACTTACAGCTAAAGATTGGGAAAAAACCATTGCCACCAATCTGACTTCAGCTTTTGCAGCTGTTCATGCGGGCACCAAAGCAATGCTTAAGACAGGGGGTAATATTGTTTTACTAACTAGTGCTGTTGCCGATATTGGTCTGCTAAACCATGAGGCAATTAGTGCTGCCAAGGCAGGCGTAATCGGTTTGGCAAAAGCAGCGGCTGCGACTTATGCTGCTTGCGGTATCCGGGTGAACTGTGTTGCACCAGGTATGGTAAGGTCTAAGCTGAGTGAGCGTATATTAGCAAATCCACAAGGCCGTGAGATCTCACTAAGAGCGCACCCACTAGGCCGGGTTGGAGAGCCAAACGACGTAGCGCAGGTAATAAATATGCTGTTACAGTCAAGTTGGATTACAGGAGAGGTAATTAAGGTAGATGGGGGCCTTAGCACCTGCAAAATAGTAAAATAATATAAATTAATCTGTAATTACCAAGAAGAGTGTATGTGCTCCTCGCATAACTTCAACTAAGTAGGGTTTTTTCATTGAAGCGGTTTTCAATTTAGTTAAGTCCGCGATTTTCTTTACAGTATCTTGATTGATCTTTACGATGATATCTCCAGGGTACAGTCCTGCAAGCCAACCTTTACTTCCTGCTTGGATATCAACTACGCGAATTCCCTCAAGAAGACTGCCATCAGGAGACAAGGATTCGTGTGATACTAAAATGGTGCCATCAAAAATATCAGTATGCGTAGGTTTTTCATCTAGAAGATAGGTGCTTTCATGTGCTGCACGAGTTGCGAGAGAGGTTTTTACTTGCTTGCCATCACGGTATACGACAATATCAATATCCGTACCTGCACGTTGAGTGTACACAACAGATCTAAGCTGATCGCTGGAATGAATAGTGTCATTATTAATTTTCGTAATAATATCCTTTGCGCGCAATCCTGCTTTAGCAGCGGGCGTACCAGGCACGACTTCGCTAATGAGGGCACCATCTTTTACAGGGCAGTTGAGAACCTTGGCTAAATCTGGGCTGACATTCTGTGAGATTACACCAAGTTGTCCAGGCTTAGTAGCGCCGTATTTGATAATTTGTTCGGAAACATTCTTAACAATATTTGTAGGTATAGCAAAGCCAACTCCATTATTCCCACCAGCAACACCAATGATCATATTATTGACTCCAACAAGTGCGCCGTCTTTATTCAATAGTGGTCCGCCAGAGTTCCCCATGTTGATAGGGGTGTCTGTCTGAATAAAATCCTCCACACGATGAGAGGTGACAGTCCGGTGTAAAGCGCTGATTATACCAGAGGTAACTGTCTGAGGCAGGCCAAATGAATTACCGATAGCAAAGACCTGGTCACCAACCTTATCATCTTGCGATACAGCAAGCGGGATAAAGTGGGTGTTATCAAGAGAGGCTTTGATAATAGCAATGTCTGTCATAATATCTAAACCCACTACATAAGCGGTAGTCTCATGCCCGTCCTGCATGCTTACAAGAATAGTTTTTGCATCTTTAACTACATGAGCGTTAGTAACAGCAAGCCCGTTAGATGATATGAAAAACGCTGAGCCAGCACTGTGTTTAGGTACCATACTCCTCGGACTTCCAGATGAAGGCGCATGCTCAGGAGCATCTGTTTCGACCTGTAATGAAACAACTGCAGGTAAAGTCCTCTCGATAATTTGATCAAATGAAGGTTTAGCCGATGCTGAAGAGGAATTTATATCTTGTGCTGATACATTTAGGCATAAAAGCACGCTTATAATTACAAAGAGACTATGGGGCATTGTTGAACCAGATTAACGATATCTTATTAAAGCAGCTATATCCTACAATGTAAATGACTTGTACTTTCGTGGTTAAAGTGATTATTAGATGGCGCATACATACTCAAATTTCGTGCATAGCGTACCATATCTTCATATTGATCATCTTCAGTGTTATCCAGAGTGTTGCTATCTTGATCACTAAAAGGAAATGGGTAATCGTGGAGCATCCAATAAACATATGCAGAAGAAAAACCATCTAATCCACGGTAAGAGATATTGCCAAGTGTCTTAGTAAGGTAAAATAAATTACGGTAGCCTGCCACATCATTTAACTCTGTGACAATTGGGATAACAGGATGTAAAGGGTCTAGAGGTTCTGCTTGCATAGAAGAAAGCGTGCGAATTGCAAGAGCATAATTTGTCGACACGTTGTCAGTGACCGGATGTGTATCTTGGAAAACCGCTAGCCAGGTATAGTTTTGCCAGCGCTCAGAAGGGCAAAGCATGTGATGAGGATAGAAATGGGTCGATTGCGGTGTTAGATAATTAGGTATTCCCCAGTCTAGTAGATTTTTATAAAGTGCATGAATAGGATAAGATACAAAGCTTGTGAACGCAGGAGGGCTTAAGTGTAGTTCTGAAGCAATTGCCTCATAAAGAGTATTTTTTTTTGTATGACTAAGTACAGAAAAATTGTACGCTAAGAGCGCATCATCCTCTTGTTCAAGAGAGAGCTCTGGTAAGCTGTTTATTTTTTGTATAGAAGCGCTTGCAATAACACCAGCCATATCAATTAAGCGCGTTTGATTTTGTTTTGCATGATGGTTAAAGATCTGTATTTTATAGGATGTATCGAGGGTGGTGCTCATATGATCGTTAGGGGCGTAATAGCGGTAATCGATACGTGTATTACAGGGCATGATTTTAGCGTATAGGCCGGGCTGAGCCGCAATGTCTTGTTGGTGTGAAAATAAAGTGCGTAAGTATTTTGCTGTAAGTAAAAAGTCTTGGGGGTTTCTTGAAGTATGAAACTGCATAGTATATCGAGAAAAAATGGTTAAACTACCCTAAAGTATAGCTAAATGCAATACGGGCTGAAAAGATAGGTTATAGAATCTTCAAAATAGAGTATGTGCATAAAAATCTAGGCTGTTAAGGGTGATATGAGGGTATAGATTGAGATGATAAGACACCTTACATGCAGGTAGGCGTATTTTTATCTGGTAAAATATCCTGTAAGCGAGATAAAGTGTGCAATAAAACTAAAGAAACGACGAGCTAGAAAGGTAAGTCATTGCAGCATTACGCACTTAAATAAGAAAGTTCAGAATCCTAGTAAATATTGAAAAGCTAATTACCGGATTGAGGTGATTTTTTATAAACTTGCGATGATTTTGCAGTAGTAATAGCTACATCCTCATCAATATAATCTGGGTTAATAGGTGTATCTTCCGTTGTATCATACTCTGCAGTTGGTATGTATAAGCTATTACTACGGAGTAGATTGTGGGTAGTTGCATGCTTTTGACTTGAGTTAGCGTTTGCACGACTTTCAAACTCGACAGAGTCGGGTGATTGAGCTGAACAAGAGCGCTTCTGTCTTTTCGATTTGAGTGCATCCTCAGGATCAGAGATTTCTGAGGCATCATCTACTGTGTCACTCTGTGAAGATGAGCAAGACAAGCCGTCATCACAAGAGAGAAGTTCTGTATTTTGCAAAGATGCAGCATCACGGTCTAATTCATCAACAAGTCTTTCTGCTTGCCGGTCTTGTAGGTTAGTCATGCCTTCATCTACCTGATATCCACTTCCTTCAAGAGGTGGTGTGATACTTTCTTGCCAAGAATAATTTATCTTTTTAAAAGAACCACCAAGAAACCAGCGTATATAATCCTCATCATATGCATCTAGGCCTTTGAGTTGGAGCCTGTCGTTTAGCTTTGTGGTATGAAATAAAGACTGATAGCCATCATCAGGGTTCATTGAATGGCAGACATCTATTAGGCCTCCTACAACACCGCGAGGCTTGTTGTAGATAGAGTCACAATTAGCATTAGGAGTATTATTCGATGCGGATTGCATTAACTTATGGATATCTTTAGTACAGATTGCGTAGGGAGAGCTAGTGGACGAGGCAGAGTCGTGATATACAATCATCCACGCATAATTTTGCCAGCGTTGTTCATTTGAGAGATTTTTATCTAAAAAAGAGTTGGGATGGTCGCGTTGTTCATTTGAGAAATGTTTATCGATAAAAGAGTTAGGGTGGTCGCGATCTGCAGCATCGTGATTGAGAAACGCACCTACGCCCCAGTGGTCTAGATAAGAACGAGATTCATCAGAAAAAGTACTATCTCCAGATGCAGGTGCCGCATAGCGAGCAATACATTTTTCTGAGCAAGGTACTTCAGATGTATGGATTTCATAAGCTATTGGTATAGCGGCATAAGGTGCTGTTTCAGTGAATCCAGATGGCGAGATGAGATTTAATGATGCGTTACGTAAGTCAGAGCTATAGTTATTCTCTGAATTATTCATAGTCATACCTTTGGGGTTTTTGCGTTTGTTCGGAGATAGGGCAGAACATAAAGACTCTTCCGTATGTAAGTCGTGTTTTCCGGGGTTTTGAGCAGGACTAGTCACTTCACCTGTGAGTTCGTGATAGTGAAATTGTGCACCAACATCGCTTTGACTTAAACAAGGTTGTAGTGGATAAGAGCCAGTATGAGCAACTAAGCTCATACGGACCCCAGGGTATTTACCATTTAAGTTATATTTTTGATGCTCTGGTACGTAATAGATCAAATCAATAGTACTATCTTTGTCAGAGTTGTCAGAGTTGTCAGAGTTGTCAGTGTTATTGGGGTTTTTAGGGACAAGTCTACCGTAAAGACCAGGTAAGAAACCGCTAGCTTCGCCAGAGATAGGGGTGACAGCACTTATAGAAGCAGCTTTGTCTGTCATCTGTGCTCGAACCGGAGATTGGTACTGAGATGGCGTAATTGTACTTGGTTCTATCACCGGAGAAGATGTAGGACTAGAGGTTGGAGTAGAAAGAGGAGTTGCGTCGGGTGATGACTGTCCAGTGGATGGTGATATAGTATTATTTTGTCGATTTCTTTTTTTAGGTTTCATAAGTTAAAAGCTCTCCTTTTGCAATACGCATACGCACAAAAATATATGTCAATTGCACACACAATCGATGTGTTTTGGCAAGATATATTTAGGTTTGTGTATTATGCTAGTTGTGTGAAAAAAGAGCTTATAGTACCGAAAGTTTCGCGAAATAGCAATTTAGTTAATACTTTTGTAAGAGAAAATTTATAAGTGCTTAAGAAAAAGAGAATAAAAAGTATCAATATTTTCTTAGCCACCTGTATTAGCCTACAACGCCCTTATTATTTAGTCATTAATCCAAACAAGGGTGACTATTCTTCCAGTTAGATAATTATCGCGGCGATAAGAGGGAAGACTTTGGTTATGATGTGTGCAGATATTTGCATGGGAAACACGATTAGTAGTAAAGCCAAGAGCGTAAAGTTGGTTGTGAGCAATCCCCGATAAGTCAGCAGTAATATATCCATCATTTTCTGTAAAAAACTTAGAGTTCCCTTGGTCTAACTCGACAAAGCGTGCTTGAAATTTGCTGTCAACCTGATAGCAATTCGAACAAATATGTGGTCCAATCCAAGCAGCAAGATCTTTTATTGGGCCAGGATAGTGCTGACAAGTTGCGCTTATGATATTTTGTGCTAAACCACGCCAGCCAGCATGCACACAAGCAGCCCACGGTTGAGTTTTGGAGTAGATGACAATAGGTAAGCAGTCTGCTGTCAAAACTGCACAGGCTACCCCAGTATGAGATATAAAGCTTGCATCAGCATTGGGTATGTGTTGAGCTGTGCTCGCTGCTACAACTTGATTGCCATGCACCTGCCTAAGCCACTGGATAGCCTTACAGGGGATTGCCGCAGCAATTTGCTTGCGCATACTACGAATCCGGGGTAAGTAACCGCTAGATGAAGGAGAAGGGACTTGTGGATGTGTAGTATGATAAAGGGCAATTTCTACTTGGCTTGATAATAGAAATCTTCTTGGTGTGTCAAGTTGAGCGGGTTGAACAAGAGCGTCTAGTTGTATGTGCATAGATTATTTTGTCAAAATAGATATTAAGCTTTGCATATCTTTAGGTACTGGGCAACTAAAAGAAAGTGGAGTTTGACTAGATGGATGCAGTAACTCGAGTTTATATGCATGTAGAGCTTGACGTGGCATGGCACGTACTACTGCTGCAATATCTGGATTAAGTGTACGGTAGCCTCGATGACCACCATAGGTAGCATCGCCCAGAATTGGATGGCCAATATGCTGCATATGAACGCGAATTTGATGGGTTCTTCCAGTATCTAAGGTTGCTTCAACCAGAGTATATGCTTGTAGATACTGTTGCACGCAGATATGGGTAATCGCTTGTTTGCCTTGTCTTACAACAGCCATTTTTGTGCGAGCAACAGGATGGCGACCCATTTCTGTAGTGATTGTTTGACTCTGCTTGAGCACACCATCGACAATCGCTAGGTAATGACGGTGAACAGTACGTTGTGCTAGAGCATAGGTGAGTTGCTGATAGCTACTCGCAGTTTTTGCGACCATCATGACACCACTCGTGTCTTTATCCAGGCGATGCACAATACCAGCGCGAGGTAATTGCTCTGCTCCTTTGCAATGGTAAAGCAAGGCGTTCATAATTGTACCACAAGCATTGCCCGCACCGGGATGTACAACCCATCCTGCAGGCTTATTAATGACTAATAAATCATCGTCTTCAAAAATTATATCTAAGTCGATAGCTTGCGCTTGATTCTCTGTGCGGACTGGGCTGGGTGCCTGCATAGTGATAATTTGCCCAGTTTTAACGATTTTATTTGCTCTATTACAAATTTTTTCATCGATTTTCACGTAATCTAATACAATCCAGTTTTGGATTTGAGCGCGTGAGTATCCCTCAATTTTTCGAGATAATAAGACATCAAGTCGATTTTTTGCTTCAGTTTCGCACACCGTGAAGCATATTTGTATATCTGGTTTCGTCATTTGGGCGTTTATTTTTACCACAATAGTTATTATACTGTGTTTTTATTAGGTTTATAGCACAGAGGACAAAAATGATGCGAAATAAATTCTCCAGCGCGTTAATGCTTGTGGCCCTTGCCGCAATGTTAACTGGTTGCCAAGCAAAAAAAGAGGGCGACAATATACAAAACGAAGAAGCACTAGTACACAAATCTGTCAAGAGTTTGAAATCAAAACGCTACAGTAGCGCCTTAGACCCTTTAAGAAAACTTAATCAAGATTACACTACCTCACCAAATGCACAAGGATATAGACTTGAGCTTATCAGCGCTGAATATCAAGCAGGAGAATACGAGAACGCTGCAGCCACTGCAAATCAATTCATTGTGATGTACCCGCATGAGAAATATGTAGACTATGCGCTCTACATGAAAAGTCTAAGCTTATACAGTAGCTACGGGGATTGGTCTCCAGTAAAACTAAAGTTCAGCCTACCTGGTAAAGACCCAAAGCCTTTACACGAAGCTGATCAAGCTTTAGAAATACTTATAAAAAAATTCCCTACGAGTAGATACTTCTACCAAGCAACGAAATTACAAGCAACTGTCAGAGAGAGTATAGCGCAAAGAGATTTTGACATTGCAAATCACTATTTTGCACGCCACGCATATCTTGCAAGCTTAGAGCGTTTAAATCTAGTTATTCAGAACAGCCAAAACGATAATCTTATCAAAAACAGTCTCAAACTAATGCAGCAAAATTACGCGAAACTCCACGTCAATGATATGCAGGCTAAGATGGAGGCGCTCATTGCAGCCAACTAATTGCGCAGCACAGGCTGAAATAATAGTGGACAAAGTTAAGTCATAGTTTATTTTTATTTAATCATATGATAAGTTAAATGCATCTTACTTCAGAGATGCTCCATGTTAGTTTACCTGCTTAGTGGTATTTTTTGCTTCTTGCCCAGCTTTTTGACTGCAAATGCAAGCAAAATTAATGATATTAAAGCACGTGGGCACGTAAAATGCGGGGTGAGTACAGGCTTGCCAGGCTTTAGCTATGTGGATACGGATGGGATATGGCGCGGATTCGACGTGGACTTTTGCCGTGCAACAGCAGCAGCAATATTTGGCGACCCAGATAAAGTAGACTTTACGCCTTTGACAAGTAAAACGAGGTTTAGTGCACTACAAAGCGACGAGATAGATGTTCTCATACGTAATACCACCTGGAATTTCAGTCGCGATACAAGCCTAGGTTTAGGTTTTAGTGCAATCAATTTCTATGATGGGCAGGCGTTTATGGTGCCTAAGTCTCTCCATGTCAAGCACGTATATGATCTTGATGGAGCTAGCATTTGTATGGTACAAGGAACCACAACCGAAATGAATACACAGCAGTATTTCGAAAAGCGTGGTCTTGAATATAAGCCTGTTTATTTCGAAAAGACAGATCAAATGATTGTCAGCTATCAAGCAGGCCGTTGTGACGCTATGACGGGCGATGCATCAGCAATGGCTGCGCTAAAATCTATCTCCCAAGACCCTGAAGAACAGTTGATTTTACCAGAGCGCATCTCTAAAGAACCCTTAGCGATAATGGTCAAGGATAATGATCCGCAGTGGCTGAAACTGACTCGATGGGTAGTTTGGGCAACACTAGAAGCAGAGGAGCTGCAAATCACCCAAGAGAATATTGATGAGAAACTGGTAACACCTGATCAGCATACGAGTAATTTTTTAGAAGTAGACGCAGATGCTGCAAAATTAGTTGGAGTGCCAACTAATTTTACCGAACACATAGTACGAGGTGTGGGTAATTTCGCAGAAATCTATGATCGCCATTTTGGGAACGATTCAGCATTTCAGATGGAAAGAGGGCAAAATGCACTTTGGCTAAACGGTGGGCTCATGTACCCACCACCTTTTAATTAGGCCTAGCATGCGCTTATGGAAGTCAATCGCAATACAAGTTACTATACTTGTGGTAATTTGCTACCTATTTGCCTTTGCTTTAGCAAATCTAGAGAGTAATGCCAATAGATTGGGGGTCACTTTAGGTTTTGACTTTCTCAAACAGGCTGCCGGATTTCCTATTAGTGAGCAATGGCTTAATTATCAACCAAGTGACAGTAATGCTATGGTCTGGCTCGTTGGCGTTGTCAACATGTTAGTTGTAAGTATCACTACCTGCTGTAGTGCGACTGTAATTGGGATGATCATTGCGTTTGCTAGCATGAGCACAAATACTCTCATAAGCACAACCTCTGTAGCTTATATTGAGATTTTTCGCAATATTCCTTTACTACTACAAATTCTCTTTTGGTATAATTTTCTGATTAACAAACTACCAAAAATGCAGAATTCTTGGTACTTTGGGTCAGTTTTAATGAATAATCGTGGCATTTTTATGCCAGTTTTTCCGCTTGTATGGGAAGTCCTGATCATTGTCATAATTCTGGCAGGATTTGCTAAAGTGCTAAATCGGCATGTCAGTCGATGGCATAGCTTAACCATTTTTGCCACAGTATTGGTCTTGTGGTGGGGTATATCAGCAGGATGGGCTTATTGGTCTAATACTATTACCTTCCCAGTTCAAAGAGGCTTTCAGATCCGTCATGCGTGGCATATTCATCCAGAATTTTTGGGCTTGTGGTTAGGATTGAGTTTTTACACAGCAGCATTTTGTGCTGAGATATTTCGTGCAGGCTTACTTGCAGTTCCCAAAGGGCAGTATGAAGCAAGTACAGCTATGGGTTTATCGCTGTGGCAGCGCTATCGGGAAGTTTTATTACCTCAAGCATTACCTGCTGTACTCCCCCCACTAACCAGCCAATACATCAATGTACAAAAAAATGCATCACTCGGAGTTACAGTGGGATACCCAGAGTTATTTGCAGTTTTTGCTGGGACAGTACTCAATCAAACAGGGCGGGCAGTGGAGATTATGTTGATAACTATGGTTACCTACTACACGTTATCAAGTTTACTAAGTTTGTCTATGCGTAAATTAAATCAGAGATTCTCCATATGGACAGCTACAGCACAAGGGTAAGCAGTATGGTGGCTAAGCTGATTTTCTGGCTTAGGCAGCATCTTGCGAAAGGACCACTAGATATTGCACTAACTTTTCTCTGGTTTTTACTGGCTTATACAATACTAGTCCCATTATGGCAGTGGGCAGTGAGTGAAGCAACATGGTCAGGGAGTCTCGTTGATTGTGATAGCCAACACGCGTGTTGGTTATATGTGCGTTATAACTGGGATAATCTAATCTACGGAGCCTTGCCACGAAGCGCAGTTTGGCGAGTACATGCAATTCTCCTACTCATGCTTTTTTGGGTGTGTATCATGCTTGTTTTACGCCATAGCCTCTGGCCGCTTCTGACATTTTGTATATTTATGCCGGTATTACTATGGCTATTACTCCATGGGGGGTACTTTGGGCTTATAATTGTACCTACACAGTACTGGGGGGGCTTTACTCTCAATATTATACTGAGTATTTTAAGTATTGCATTGGCTTTTCCAGTTGCAATTATATTGTTACTTGCCAGTCAGTCATCATTACTAGCAGTTCGCTTATTAGGTCGAGTAATAATAGAATTCTTTATAGGAATACCGCTTATTGTGCATTTGTTTTTTGCGACCTTAGTTTTACCCTTATTTATTTCTCCGGGTTTTGTACCAGATAAATTCATACGTGTAATTATGATGATGAGTCTTTTTGGGGCAAGTTACATGGCAGAAGTGTTACGCGGAGGTGTGCAGGGTATAAGTAAAGCACAATTTGAAGCAGCAGATAGTTTAGGCTTAACATATTTTCAGAAAATGGCCTACGTTATACTACCTCAAGCCATTCAGGCAGTCTTCCCTGGTTTAGTTAATCTTGTAATTGCCTTGTTCAAAGATAGTGTGTTAGTAAGTACAGTCGCGATGTTAGATGTTATTGCGATGATGCAATCAACTTTAGCGAATATATTATGGATGCCATATTTTGTGGAAGGTTATCTATTTGTGGGGGCGCTTTTTTGGAGTATTTGCTTTGGTGCCTCTCAGGTTGCACGTAAGATTGAGGCAAAAATCAAGATAGGGCGATAATATGGCACGAACGACAATAAAATTTGAAAAAGTATATAAAAGCTTTGGCATAAACTGGGTTTTACGAAATATTAATTTGAACATAAAAAAAGGAGAGCGCATCGTCATTTGTGGTCCGTCTGGAGCAGGAAAATCAACCTTAATACGATGTATTAATGGTCTAGAATCATATGATCGTGGCAATGTACAAGTGGGTGGCGTGCATGTGTGTGCAGACAATCTACCTTTGGTACGTGCCCAGACAGGGATGTTATTTCAAGCATTTAACCTTTTTCCTCATATGACAGTTTTAGAGAATTGCGTATTAGCACAAAAACTAGTACATAAAAAAACGCATGAGCAAGCACTAGAGACAGCACTACACTTTTTAGAAAAGGTAAAAATAGTAAAATACGCAGATAAATATCCAATCGCACTCTCTGGTGGACAACAACAGCGGGCCGCGATCGCTCGTTGCTTGTGTATCAAGCCACAAGTACTCTTATTTGATGAGCCAACATCAGCACTTGATCCAGAAATGATTCGGGAAGTGTTAGATGTTATGCTAGATCTAGGCCATAGTGGAATCACGATGATTTGTGTTACACATGAAATGGGCTTTGCAAAAAACTTTGCAGATAGAATCTGTTTTATGGCAGAGGGGAAAATTATAGAAAAGGCTGACCCAAAAACATTCTTTACAAATCCAAAGCATCCTAGAACGCAGGCTTTTTTACAAAAGATATGGGCCCATTAAAGAAAGATAAGCCATTAAAAAATACGTTCACACATCCCTGGTCACAAGTAGAAAACCTGAAGCGGCTAGGTATTAGAAACATCATCACCGAATAGTAACAGTACAAACGGCCTTTGTTCTGACATAAGAATACTATGGGTTCTACAAGCACTTGGGCTAGACATCACCTCGCAGCCGATACGCTCAAGATAACACGTATGAATGATTTCTTCAGGGAGAATAAGATGGGTTGGGCCGGTACCAATTAGTATCAATTCTGGAGAAAGTTCTCGACACCATGTTGCCATATGCTTTGGCGTTAATAACTGAGGGCTTGATATAGGTAAAGGCTGCACTTCAGTTAGAGTGCACAATAACGGTAATTTATGCTCAGTGTTATCAATAGTGACGGTATGATTACCCACTTGGTTAATTTTATAGGATACGGGGCTGTCGTCTGGCTGAAGTTCCATTTGCATTCCCTAGCAGTCTCGGTTAGGATTTTTAATTTTAGGGAAATATTATGCACAACGCAAGGCCTAGCGAAGATACCATCATGCGTTTAGAAGATTACAAAGCGCCAGCGTTTTTAGTGCCACAAACCATATTACGTTTTGATTTAGATCATCAGAAAACGACGGTGGAAGCAACTTTTCATATACAGTCCTGCACAGATACACCTGCAGATCTAGTCTTAGATGGCGAAGATATGAGACTTGAGTCTATTGCAGTAAATGGAAAAGAGTTAGCAAGCCAAGACTACACATTAACTGAGAAAAGTCTAACAATCCCAAGCTTAAGCGGTAAGCTCGTTATCACTTGTAAAGTTATTATTTCACCTAGAGAGAATTCGGCGTTATCAGGGCTATATAGCTCGGGAGAGAATTTATGTACGCAATGTGAGTCGCATGGTTTTCGTCGGATTGTCTATAGTATCGATCGTCCAGATGTATTATCGGTTTATCAAGTAACCTTAGTTGCAGACCCTAAAGAATTTCCCTCTATGTTAGCCAACGGGGACCAAGTGGCAGAAACCACGCTTGCAGATGGCAGAAAGCAGGTGACTTTTGTAGACCCCGCGCCAAAGCCCAGTTATCTTTTTGCCTTGGTTGCAGGGAGCTTTGTATCACGTGAAGAGACTTACGAAGCCAGTGACGGGCGCAAGCACCATCTGGCCATACACTTACCAAAACAGTATCCCATTGGACAAGCTGATGTGGCTATGCAAGCACTCAAGCAGTCCATGCGTTGGGATGAGGAGACTTATGGATGTTTTTACGATTTAGACAGTTTCCATATTGTTGCTATGCCAGATTTTAATTTTGGAGCCATGGAGAATAAAGGTTTAAATATTTTTAACACAAGTACATTACTTGCAGATCCTAAAGTAGCTACCGATGCGAGTCATCTACGTGTACACACAGTGGTTGGGCATGAGTACTTTCACAACTGGACAGGAAATAGGGTAACAGTCAGAGATTGGTTTCAAATCAGCTTAAAAGAAGGATTGACCACTTATAGAGAAATGTGTTTTGGTATGGATACTTACAGCCCTCTCGCGCGATTAGACTATATTTTTGATCTTGTAGATAGACAGTTTGCAGAAGATGATGGTCCAAGTGCGCATGAGCTTTTGCCAAAGACCGCAGAGAGTATAGAAAACCTCTACACAGCAACTACCTACACCAAAGGTGCTGAGGTCTTGCGGATGCTAGAAGACTTACTGGGACACGATAAAGCGTGTGCTGCTGTACGTGCCTATCTAGCTAAATATGATGGTCAGGCAGCGACGATACAGGATTTTCTAGAGGTCGTAGCTGAAACAGCCAATATGGATATGCAAGGTTTTCTAGCTTGGTATCATCAAAAAGGCACCCCTTGTGTTGAGGTAAGTCAATACTACGATCCTATAGGAAGGGTGTGTACATTACGTCTAGTTCAAAAAGCTGCGCGTGCAGATTTACAGGAAGGGTATCATGCATTGATGATGCCTGTACGCATTAAGTTTTGGAGAAAATCTGGGCAGCCTATGCAGTTAAACCATGCAGCTGCCAAACCAGATAAAGATGGCGGCTTGGTATTAACCTTTACCCAGACAACGCAGACTTGGACTTTTCACAATATTGCAGAGGAGCCAATAGTAAGTGCTTTCCGTGGGCTGAGTGCTCCTGTGTTGATCAAGCAAAACTTAGATAAAACCACCCGTGGTATTCTCATGGGATGCGAAGACGATTTATTTTCACGTTTTCAGCAAGCAAGATTTTGTTGGTTAGATATTTTACATGAGGGTGGAGAAATAGACGAACAAACAGCACAGGCTATAGATCGTGTATTGGATCAGGCCTTAGATCAGCCAGAAGCGGTTGATGTCGTATTTCGCCTACCAGAGATAACCTATTGTCAAGAGACAGTAGGCGGATTTGATTTTGATGCATTATGCCAAGCACATAAGAAGTTAAAAGACCAAATCGCAAGCCGTTGGCAAGAAAAGTGGTATACATTGATACAGCAAGCAAGTGCACAACTAACTAAGCCGTATACATGGAATGCCCATCAAGCGGCATTTAGACGACTACGAGCGTTGGCATTAGCCAATTTAGTCCGTGCTGACGCTAAGTATATTTGCCAAGCTGAAAATTTGTATCGAGAGGCTGACAATATTACGGATCAAATGGCAGCATTAGTCGCCGTGATAGGGAGAGATAGTCAAAAAACCCAGTTTATGCTTGAGGACTTTTATCAAAAAGCACAAGGGCATGATTTACAAATGGATAGATGGTTTTGGCTACAGGCAGGGCGTACATCACCTGCTCCTATTGAAGAGATTAAGAAGCTTTTGACACATAAATCGTGTGATTGGCGACGTCCCAACCGTATCATGACCGTTTTTGCAGGTTGGCTAAGTCAGCATGCAGGTAGTGTGCATGATAAGAGTGGCCAAGGTTATGAGATGATTGGAGAGACCATTAAAAAACTCGACACCATCAATCCATCTACAGCATGTAGGCTTATGAAGCCACTTATGCGTTGGACGTGTTATGATGCAGACAGAAAGATGGCCATGCAAAAGGTTTTGGTATCTTTACAAGAGCAAGTTAGTGCAACCAATTTACAGGAAAAGCTTAGACAAGCACTTGCGTAAGGGGGGGGAGAAAAAATCCTCTTTGATCTGCCTAGGTTTTAAACAACAGCAGGCAGCTATTTATCTAGATGCTTAATAGGAAGTATAGGTTGGATAATAAAGTCTCATTGAGATAGAGATCTCAAGCAGGTAGAGCCCTACTTAGAGGGTTGAAGCTGCAAGGGGGGTAAGCAGCCGTAAGGGTAAGTTATATAAAATACAAGGCAGGAATGAGAGAGAAGTCTATATTTTATATATAAATAATTTTCCTAAAAACAGTAAGAAAGCTGATCAAGTACTCTGGTAAAGCACAAGAAACTTGCAAGATTAAAGTAATTTTAATATGGTTAATATACCCTAGACACAACCAGATTTATGCAGACTCCAATATCATACAACCAAATCACGCACGATCTCAATCCGATACAAGCACTGCGTCGGTTAACCAAACATACCTTTAGCACGATTTCTTATATGATTTTACCTATCTTTTTTGCGCTAAGCGGGTATGGTAGTGCATATGCGACTGTTAACTGTACCAATACAATGAACGGCGATCAGAACATCACTAGCGGTGGCAAGATATATATCCGCGACGACTGCCAAATAACCGGAGATGTAAGTTCCGGGAGCGACCATCTTGAAATGTTCATATATGATGGAGAAATACTAGGCGAGGTAACTATTAATAAAGGTGTGGCAAATAACCATGTTGTTAATGGTTTGGTTAGAGTCATAGGTAATGGCGCAAAGTTTCCAACTTTTAGTATGTTTACAAAGAAAACTGTTGCCGAGATATTGATGAGCTACAACGCTACCACAGGTGCGTCAGACATCAAATTTTTAAATACAGGTAATGAAGTGAAACTTACCAGAGGAACGCTTGATGGCAATATCATTTTTCGAAATATTGAAGATTCACCCGATATCCATGCTGCAGGGACAGTTACAATTGTTGACGGAAATATGACTGGCTCTATCTCTATGGATGGTTGTAATGTAATCCTTGATGATACTGACTGCGATGAATCGAACGGATGTCAGGGTGCACGAGTGCCAACATTTAGTAACAAAACTACAAACAGTGAGATTGAATTGAAAACTGGTAGTTATTTCTATGAATCAAAAGATATAGTGTTTAAAAACACAGGTAACGTCGCAACGCTAACCTCGGGGGAGCTTAATGGGAATATCAAGTTTCGAAATAGTGATGATACAGCCAATGCAGCAGGCACAGTTAACGTAGGAGATGGTTCAACTAGGGGAACGCTAGCCGCTAACAAATCCATCTTTATGGACGGTGGTACTATAAATATAAAGACTGCTAACGCAACCGTACCAGCAATCGACAGTAGTACAATCAACAGTACGGTTGATATACAAAAAAACGCCTCTTCAAAAATCCAGTTTCAAAATACTGGAAACATAGCAACGCTAACCTCGGGGGTACTCGATGGCGATATCAAGTTTTTAGATAGTAATGGAGCCAATGCCGCAGGCACAGTTAACGTAGTAGGAGGAACGCTTGGAAGTGAAAAGTCTATCTTTATGGATGGTGGTACAGTGAATCTCACAGCTGATGGAGCAACCGTGCCAGCAATCAACAGCAGCACTACAGACACTACAATTGATATACAATTGAGCAGTGGAACTACAGCAGCCTCAAACATCCAATTTCAAAATACTGGAAACATAGCAACGCTAACCTCGGGGGAACTCGATGGCGATATCAAGTTTCGAGATAGTGGTGATACAGCCAATGCCGCAGGTACAGTTAACGTAGTAGGAGGAACGCTTGGAAGTGGACATGTCATTCATATGGGAAGTGATAAAGATGGTTCAGGTAACATTACTACTAGAGGTACTGTGAATCTCACAGCGAATGGAGCAACTGTCCCCGCATTTGACAGCAGCACCACTGATACTACAATTGATATACAACAAAACGCCTCTTCAAACATCCAATTTCAAAATACTGGAAACATAGCAACGCTAACCTCGGGGGAACTCGATGGCGATATCAAGTTTCTAAATAATACAGATAATACAGCCAATGCCGCAGGTACAGTTAACGTAGTAGGAGGAACGCTTGGAAGTGGACATGTCATTCATATGGGAAGTGATAAAGATGGTTCAGGTAACATTACTACTAGAGGTACTG
>JAYYPW010000013.1:0-206672 GCA_036128855.1 Pseudomonadota bacterium | reverse complement strand
GCTGATGGTTCATCAACAGACTTGGGTGAGCTTTCATTAGGTCAGAATTTATTAGTGGCATTTATGTCCTGGAATGGTTATAACTTTGAGGATTCTATAATTATTTCTGAGCGAGTTGTTCAAGATGACCGCTTTACATCGATTCATGTTCAGGAGCTTAGTGCTACAGCTCGTGATACTAAACTAGGTCCTGAAGAAATCACGGCCGATATTCCCAATGTAGGTGAGGATTCACTCTCAAAATTAGATGAGTCAGGTATTATTCATGTAGGGGCAAAGGTAGGCCCTGGTGATATCTTAGTTGGTAAGGTTACGCCAAAGGGTGAATCACTACTGACTCCCGAGGAAAAGCTTTTACGCGCAATTTTTGGCGAAAAAGCCTCCGATGTTAAAGACAGCTCTTTACGCGTACCACCAAGTGTCTACGGTGTGGTAACCGATGTGCAGATATTTTGTCGTGAAGGTTCAGAACGTGACCAGCGTTCTCTTGATGTTATCGAAGAAACGATGAAAAAATTCAAAGCCCAGAAGTTTCTTGAGTTAACTAAAAATCAAACTGTAATTAAACAATCGATCTACGGACTGCTTATAGGTGCGAAGTTACAAGCATCTTCAGGTACGTTAAAGCGCGGTACGGTGTTAACTGAAGCGATACTTACAGGTTTATTGGATACCCAACTTTTAACTCTTGAAGTTTCAGATGAGCAACTACAAGCACAGTTTGCTGAGTATGTCACACAATACGCTGCATTAAAGGAGACATTTGATAAGCAAGTTGCGAAAAAGCAAGAAAACTTGATCAGTGGTGATGATTTACCTCCTGGTGTAATAAAAGTAATTAAAGTATTCCTTGCTACCAAGAGAAAATTACAGCCTGGTGATAAGATGGCTGGACGGCACGGGAACAAAGGTGTTGTCTCTGTGATTGTTCCTGAAGAAGATATGCCGTATATGGAAGACGGAACTCCTGTGGATGTCATTTTAAATCCATTGGGTGTACCCTCACGTATGAATGTAGGTCAGATTCTCGAAACGCACTTAGGTTGGGCTTCGAAGAAGCTAGGTGAAAACATAGGTGCATGTCTAGATAGAGGTGACCGTGCAGGTGCAGTTGCTGTGTTAGAAGGCGTAAAAGAATTAGCTGGATCTGGTTGTAGTGTAGATTTTTCCTCTCTTCCAGACTCAACACTTGCGCAATACCGCCATGGTGTGCCCTTTGCTAGCCCTGTTTTCGATGGAGCTTCTGATGGTAAAATCAAATCGCTATTGCGTTTAGCAGGCTTGCCAGAATCTGGACAGACAAGGCTTATTGATGGACGAACAGGTGAGTATTTTGATAGAGAAGTGACAGTAGGTTATAAATATATCCTCAAGCTACATCATTTAGTTGATGAGAAAATGCATGCTCGTTCAACTGGATCTTACAGTCTTGTCACACAGCAACCACTTGGTGGTAAAGCGCAATTTGGAGGCCAGCGTTTTGGTGAGATGGAAGTTTGGGCACTGCAAGCTTATGGTGCAGCATACACATTACAAGAGATGTTGACGGTTAAATCCGATGATGTAGCTGGTCGTACAAAAATGTATAAGAACATCGTTGATAATAAACTTGTACTAGACTCTTCTACACCAGAAGTTTTCAATGTAATGGTCAAAGAGGTTCGTTCTCTAGGTTTAGATATTCAATTCGAGCAAGAAGATTTAAAGAAATCTGTGGACGTCTTTAATCTTGGTGACAGCGATGATGCTTCTCAGGTTGAAGATCAGGGTATCAGTATTAGTATATTATCTCCAGAGAAGATACGTGCTATGTCCTACGGTGAGGTCAGAAAACCAGAAACGATCAATTATAGAACTTTCAAACCTGAACGTGACGGTCTTTTTTGTGCCAAGATATTTGGACCAGTGAAGGATTATGAGTGTTTATGTGGTAAGTACAAGCGTATGAAGCACAGAGGGGTTGTATGTGAGAAGTGTGGTGTTGAAGTCACAATGACAAAGGTTAGACGTGAGCGTATGGGGCACATCGAACTTGCCTGCCCTGTAGCACATATTTGGTTTTTGAAGTCTCTACCATCTCGCATTGGTTTGTTGTTAGATATGAACCTTAAAGATATCGAGCGTGTGTTATACTTCGAAGCTTACTTGGTTGTAAATCCAGGGGTTACTGATCTAGGTTATAAGCAACTTTTATCAGAAGAGGCTTACTTGGATGCTGTAGAGCAATATGGCGATGATTTTGAAGCGATGATGGGTGCTGAGGCGATTCAGAAGGTACTTATGAATCTTTCATTACCCGAAGAAATTCAAGATATAAAGAATCAAGTTATTACAACTAGCTCAGAAACTAAACTTAAACGTTTAATGAAACGCTTGCGAGTACTTGAGGCGATAGAGAAGTCAGAAAATAAACCAGATTGGATGATAATGAGTGTTCTGCCTGTATTACCACCTGATCTAAGACCTTTAGTTCCACTAGATGGCGGTCGTTTTGCTACCTCTGACTTAAACGATCTGTATCGTCGAGTAATAAATCGAAATAGTCGTTTACGCAGATTGCTTGAGATGTCTGCGCCAGAGATTATCGTTCGCAATGAAAAGCGTATGCTGCAAGAGGCTGTTGATGCATTATTTGACAATGGTCGTCGAGGCAGGGCTATTACTGGTACGAATAAACGTGCTTTAAAATCACTTGCAGATATGATCAAAGGTAAGGGTGGTCGCTTTAGACAAAACCTACTGGGTAAGCGAGTGGACTACTCAGGTCGTTCTGTAATTGTTGTTGGCCCAACATTGAAGCTACATCAATGCGGTATACCAAAGCGCATGGCACTTGAGCTCTTTAAGCCATTTGTGTTTGCACGTCTGCAAAAATTAGACTGGTGTGTAACGATAAAGGCTGCTAAACAGTTAGTTGATGACGAAGATCCAATTGTATGGGATGTATTAGAAGAAGTTATTCGTGAGCATCCTGTCTTACTGAACCGTGCGCCAACCCTACATAGATTAGGAATTCAAGCTTTTGAGCCTACACTTGTAGAAGGCAAGGCAATTCAGCTTCATCCATTGGTCTGTAAAGCATATAACGCTGACTTTGACGGTGATACTATGTCTGTTCACGTCCCTCTTACTGTTGAAGCCCAGCTTGAGGCACGTTGTTTGATGATGTCAACCAACAATATTCTTTCACCTGCAAACGGTAATCCTATTATTGTTCCAGGGCATGATGTTGTTCTTGGCTTGTATTATCTCACAAAACATAGAATTAATGTGCCAGGAGAAGGGGCAACTTTCGCATCTGCAGAAGAGTGTCGTCGTGCTTACTATTCTGGATACGTCAACTTACATGCTAAGGTGAAAGTTAGACTAAATCCTAGTGATTCTCAGGATGATAAAGACGTTAAGTGGGTTGAGACTACTCCAGGCCGAGTTATCTTCTGGGAGATTATTCCTTCAGGAATTGATTTTTCTCTTGTGAACAAAACGATGAAAAGCTCAGATATCTCTAATGTAATTCATGCTTGTGTATTTACTTTAGGTCCGAAGACTACTGTTGTTTTTGCTGATCAGTTTATGTATCTAGGCTTTAAGTTTGCTACAATATCTGGTATCTCGATTGGTCTAGATGACCTTCAGATTCCACAGAGTAAATATGAGATAATTGGACAAGGTGAGACTGCGGTTCGAGAAATCGAAGATCAGTACTCCTCTGGTCTACTGACATCTGGAGAACGTTATAATAAGATTGTGGATATTTGGTCACATGCTAACTCACAGGTCATGAAAGCGATGATGGAATCAATTTCCATAGAACCAGTTCTTGATAAAGATGGCAAAGAAGTGATGCAAGATTCTTTCAACAGCATTTTTGTGATGGCTGATTCAGGAGCTAGGGGGTCTGTAAACCAGATGCGTCAGCTTGTAGGTATGCGTGGTCTGATGTCTAAACCGGACGGTAGTATTATCGAAACACCTGTGACATCGAACTTCCGTGAAGGTCTTGACGTGATGCAGTACTTTATTTCTACACACGGGGCCCGTAAAGGTTTGGCTGATACTGCGCTAAAGACTGCTAGTTCAGGTTATTTAACTCGCCGTTTGGTAGACGTCGCACAAGATGTTGTGATCACATCACAAGACTGTGGTACTGAGCGTAGTCTCGAGATATTCCCACATATTCAGGGAGGAGAAATTGTCGAGCCGTTGCGTGAACGAGTCATGGGTCGTGTTGTAGCAAAAGATGTCATTGTTGATGATCAGGTTGTATTAGCTAGAAACACCTTGGTTGGCGAAGACGAAGTGAATATTCTAGAGCAACACGGTGTGGATAGATTACACGTGCGTTCGCCAATCACTTGTGAACAAGACTTTGGAATATGCGCTAAATGCTACGGTCGTGATTTAGCGCGTGGCCATATGGTTAATATCGGTGAGGCTGTGGGTGTTATAGCAGCACAGTCTATCGGTGAGCCTGGTACACAGCTATCCATGCGTACTTTCCATATTGGTGGTGCAGCTTCCCGTGCGACTGCAGAAAGCAGTATTCAAGTACGTGCGGATGGAACGGTTCGATTACATGATGTGAAGACAATTCAACATCATCAAAGTAAAGAGCTTATCGCTATTTCTCGTTCAGGTGTATTAGCTGTTCTAGATAAGAAAGGTCGTGAGTGTGAACGTTATAAGATCCCTTATGGTGCTTCACTCAAAATCAAGAATCAGGACGCTGTGAAAGCAGGCCAAACAGTAGCTGAATGGGATCCATATACGCATCCTATTATTTCTGAGGTAAGTGGTTCGGTAGACTTTGTTGATATGGTTGAGGGTTTAACAGTATCTCGCCAAACAGATGAGCTTACAGGCTTGTCTACAACAGTCATCAATAAAGATCTATCACTAGCAAAAGATTCAAGGCCTATGGTTCGCTTACTAGACTCCTCTGGTAACAGCGTATTTCACCCAGGTACACAAGTTCCAGCAAATTACTTCCTTACACCAGGTGCCATTGTGAACCTGGAATCGGGTAATATGGTAGGTATGGGTGATGTTATAGCCCGTATACCTAAAGAAGGCTATAAAACTAGCGATATTACTGGTGGTTTGCCAAGAGTATCAGATATTTTTGAGGCAAGAAGGCCGAAAGATGCTGCAATTCTAGCGGAGATCTCTGGTGTTGTTAGTATGGGTAAGGAAACTAAAGATAAGAAACGTCTAGTTATTACTGCCCCAAATGGTGATAAGTATGAAGAGCTTATTCCTAAATGGCGTAGTGTGACTGTCTTTGAAGGTGAGTCTGTGGTTAAGGGGGAAGTCTTAGTTGATGGCCCAATGGACCCACATGCCATACTCAAGCTCAAAGGGGTGATTGAACTTGCCCGCTTTATTGTGGATGAAGTACAAGATGTATATCGTCTACAAGGTGTTGGTATCAATGATAAGCACATCGAGGTTGTTATCAGACAAATGTTGCGTAAAGTCTTAATTAGTGACTCTGGTGATACATCATTCTTGAAAGGGGAGTTGGTTGAATATACAACTATGAAGCATGAGAACGATAAGATCCGTGAAGATCTTGGTGAATCTAAGACTAAGTTTGACCCTGTTTTACTTGGTATTACAAAAGCTTCCTTATCTACGGAGTCATTCATATCTGCTGCGTCTTTCCAAGAAACCACAAGAGTATTTACCGAGTCATCGCTAGGTGGTGCGCGTGATCCTCTTCGAGGCCTCAAAGAAAACGTCATTGTTGGTCGATTAATACCTGCTGGAACAGGTTTTAATCAAGCTCACTATGATGTAGCCAACGACTTTATTAACATAGACAATGATCAGTCGTCCACGCCATTCACAGAACAACCATCTAACCAGGATGGTGCTGTTTAGCTTATGAGCTAAGTGGTAGTACATCAATAGAGGGGGAGGGCATTTCCATGAAATGCCCTTTTCTCTTTTGTGTAGATCGCTTGTTAATCAAGTAGTCTTTTCTGTGTTTTACATGCCTTAACTTTATGAGATGCTACTATTTCCTTTTACTGCAATTATTTGCCCAATATTGTCAAAGACTTATCAGACTATATCACGTCTTTATACAATGTAGATGAACGTTTGTTTATTAGTTTTATCTTAAATATTAACAAAATATCTAGATTTTTTTATTTTCGTTTATTAAAATAACTTTTAGAATTTATATAATGACTATGAAAAAACACATAATTGATGTTCCTGGAGATGGTTATTGTGGACTGCATGCAAGCGTACTTTATGCCTGTTTAGTCTTTCAGTTAGTAAACAACCCGACGTTTCACCAAAGGATAGATGCTCTGGAGTCTGGTTTTATAGAATTAAAAGAGCAATTCACAGATGCCTACGTTGTGCAGGATCCTGAGTTTCAAAAACGCTTACTTGATTTATTTATGGATTTCCCTGTGTGGAGGCAATTTTTTATAGACTATTTTAAACACGCCTCTACAAAGGCTAGTTTGCTTGCTACTTATGCAGAGCATATGGCATATATTCGTGATTTGAAAGAGCTTTCAGGAAAGAATTTACTCTCATCTTCTATGTTTTTTGGGCAGTGGCAGGCTTTGTCTGAAATTGATGATTTTGAAAAAAAACTACTCATTATCAGTAGAGATTTTTTATCTGGTGAAATTCATGATAATTACGATCATTCGATTCGGTATTATCGTATGTTTAAAAGTTTCTGTGAACAATTAAGGCAGCCAAAATCTTTAGCAATAAGAGATCAAGTGGCTAAGAATTTAGTGGGGTCTGATCAAAATTTATTTTATTTCGATAAGTTGCACCATCGATTCAAACATTATCGTTTTATGTCTGCATCACCAGATGACTGGCTACATAACAATGATATTGTATGGATTACTGAAACTCTCACAGGTAAATTAAGTCATGCCTTCAATCTTGTAGGTTTATCTATTGAAAATAAAAAAGGGGAACACTGGGTTATAGCTGCACAAGATAGACTATGGTCGTTCCTACATACAAAGCAAAGTCGACTTAGCTGTCCTGTGAGTTATTGTGATTCATGTCACAAGCCAAAATTTTCTTTAGACTATATCGAGTCTTGTGTAGATGATTTTATTGATAGGATAGAATACTACGTAGATGTGGGTGTCAAAAGCAATTCGTTCTGGGATTGTATTTACAAAAATCACGCATTAAAAATTGTTCTTGCTCGTGTTGAGCGAGAGATAAATGATTTAAGGAATGAAATTTCTTCCGGTATGTGTTCAGTTAGCACCCAAGATGAGCCAAGATTAGAGGAATTAATTGAAAAGCTTTTGTGTCAACATAAAAAGATTATGCCTTTGTACCTTGACTCAAATAAAGACCTAAAAGATATCCACGTGATCTTGAGGATTATACTTTCTTTTTATATGCAACTTTGTAGGCTGCTCTCACTGCGTGAAAAGCAGATACATCATACCACCATTAATAATATTCCATCGGTAACTCTTTCTCCGCCAGCTAAAGTGATTGCGTAGCCGAGATTAAAAATACGTTGGATTACAATTAATATCTATTCTAGAACATACCTTTTTCCTAGATTAACAATCTCTAAGTCGACAACACTTTATATCTGAATATTCTTTACTAATATGTATATCTATTCTTGACATTTGTTACTTACGTAAGTAGAATACACACTTCATTGTGATTAATAGAAATTTTCGAGGAATATCAATGCCTACCGTAAATCAGCTTAGCCAGTCGCCCCGCAAGGCTAAAGTCAAAAAGAATGCAGTGCCAGCTTTAAGCGGTAGCCCCCAAAGGCGTGGTGTTTGTGTGCGTGTATATACGACAACACCTAAAAAGCCTAACTCAGCTTTACGTAAAGTAGCTAGGGTTCGCCTGACAAGTGGCTTTGAGGTAACCTGTTATATTCCTGGGATAGGTCATAACTTACAAGAGCACTCTGTTGTGCTTGTTCGTGGTGGGCGGGTTAAAGATTTACCGGGTGTTCGTTACACAATCGTGCGTGGTAAGCTTGATACCTCCGGTGTATCAGGTCGTCAGCAAGGTCGATCTAAATACGGTGAGAAAAGACCAAAAGGTGGAAAATAGGATAACTAATTATGTCAAGACGTAAATCTGCTGCTAATTCAGCACGCAAACAGACCCCCGATGATTATTATGGTAGTACCGAGGTGTCCCAGTTTATCAATATGATAATGCATGATGGGAAAAAGCAGCTGGCAACATCTATAGTTAGGTCTTCCTTTGATAGATTGTATGCTTACTACATGAAAGAGATGGATGGTAAGAGAACTATCGACCTGGTAAAAAGAGACGCTGATCAGTCCTCTGATGAAGCTGAAGTAGTTAAGCTTTCTGATCTTGACCAAAAAGATGCTGTTCTGCGTTTGTTTGATGATGTTCTCGATAAAGTTGGTCCAAATCTAGAGCTTAAAAGTAAAAGGATTGGTGGTGCAAATATTCAAGTACCGATTATGGTTCAGGCTGCACGTAGATCTACACTTGCTATGCGTTTTATAATAAAAAATGCACGAGCTAGAAAGAGTCAATTGAAGTCTATGGAGGCTAGTCTTGCACAGGAAATGATTGATGTGTTGAAGGGAAGTGCAAGAAGTTTAGATGATAAAGAGCAAACACTGCGTATGGCTAAAGCAAATGCAGTATTCCAAGGAGTTAGGAGATAACATGTCATATAACCTTGAACACTATCGTAACATTGGTATCTCTGCTCATGTTGATGCAGGTAAGACTACAACTACCGAGAGAATCCTCCTTTATAGTGGTGTAACGTATAAAATTGGTGAAGTTCACGACGGTAATGCTGTCATGGATTGGATGGAGCAAGAGCAAGAACGTGGCATCACCATTACTTCTGCTGCAACGACCATTAATTGGTCCGGAATGAATAAACAACACGTTAAGCATCACATCAACATTATTGACACACCTGGCCACGTTGATTTTACCATCGAAGTAGAGCGATCGCTTCGTGTTTTAGATGGTGTGGTATTTGTATTATGTTCAGTTGGTGGTGTTGAGCCGCAGTCAGAGACAGTGTGGCGACAAGCTAACCGATATAGCGTACCTAGAATCGGTTTTGTGAACAAAATGGATAGAGCCGGTGCCAACTTTCATCGTGTGGTTGGACAAGTCAATGAAAGGCTTGGTGGTCATCCGGTTGCAATGCAGCTTCCAATTGGTGCTGAAGATGATTTCAAAGGACTGATCGATCTTGTGAAGATGAAAGCAGTTTATTGGGATAAAGACAAGATGGGTGTAGAGCATGCCTACGCTGATATTCCAGCTGACTTACAAGACGAAGCCAATTTATATAGAGAGAAGCTTCTTGAGGTTGCAGCGGAATCGGATGAGTCTTTGATGGATAAGTATCTCGAAAATGGTGATCTCACTGAAGAAGAGATTATATCTGCGATCAGAAAACGTACCATGGCGATAGAAATCATTCCTATGTTTTGCGGTTCTGCATTTCGCAACAAAGGCGTTCAGTGTGTCTTAGACGCTGTTATCGATTATTTGCCCTCTCCTGTTGACGTCCCAGCTATTAAAGGGACGGATATTTATGAGGGTGATGAGCGTAAACCAAACGTTAACGAGCCTTTTTCAGCGCTTGCATTCAAAATAGCAACGGATCCTTTTGTAGGTAATTTAACCTTTATTCGAGTTTACTCAGGTGTTCTCAAATCTGGTGATGCTGTTTTTAATTCGCTTAAGCAGAAAAAAGAACGTATTGGCCGTTTAGTGCAGATGCATTCGAATAGTAGAAAAGAGATTAAAGCGATTTCTGCTGGTGACATCGCTGCAGCAGTAGGTTTAAAGGATGTCTCTACCGGTGACACGCTTTGTGATATTTCAAAGCCAATTATCTTAGAAAAAATTAATATACCAGACCCAGTTATCTCAATAGCTGTAGAGCCCAAGACAAAACCTGATCAGGAGAAAATGGCTTTGGCTTTATCAAAGCTCACTAATGAAGATCCATCGTTCCGTGTCTCTACAGATCATGAATCTGGCCAAACGGTCATTAGTGGTATGGGTGAGTTGCATTTAGACATCATGGTAGATCGTCTTCGCAGAGAGTTTAATGTTGAAGCAAATGTAGGTAAGCCTCAGGTAGCATATCGTGAAACTATTCGTAACACAGTTGAACAGGAAACCAAATATGTTCGTCAAACAGGTGGGCGGGGTCAATATGGCCATGTTTGGATTCGTTTAGAAGCCGCTGATCAAGGTGACGGTTTTACTTTTGTTAATAAAATTGTTGGTGGTGTTATACCACGAGAATACATACCTGCGGTAGAGAAAGGTATCAAGGAGCAAATGACTAACGGTGTCATAGCTGGGTATCCAATCGAGGATGTGAAGGTCACACTGTTTGATGGTTCTTTCCACGATGTAGACTCGAGTGAAATGGCCTTTAAAATTGCAGGCTCTATGGCATTTAAAGCTGGTGCAGCAAAAGCAAATCCAGTACTACTTGAACCAATTATGAAAGTCGAAGTAGTTACCCCTGAGGATTATATGGGAGATGTTGTGGGTGACTTGAATCGTCGTCGAGGTGTCATACTAGGTATGGAAGAAAGCCCTGCAGGTAAGATTGTCAGTGCAGAGGTGCCTCTATCTGAGATGTTTGGCTATACCACTGATTTACGCTCAATGAGTCAAGGTCGTGCTTCACAAAGCATGGAGTTCAAGAAATATGGTGATGTTCCAAGCCAAATAGCAGACGGAATTATCAAAGGTCGTAATAATCAAGCAGCTGAGTAATCGAGGATATTTTATGTCAGTACAAACAAAAACAAATAAGCACATCAAGACGAATAGGATTCAGCTGAGGCTTAAAGCTTATGATCATAAACTGATAGACAGAGCAATTCGTGATATTGTTGAGACAGTTAAGCGAGCAGGTGCTAAGCTCTGTGGCCCTATACCGATGCCAACCAAAATAGAGAAATTTACAATTCTTAAGAGTCCGCATGTCAACAAAGATGCACGTGACCAGCTTGAGATTCGTACACACACTCGTGTTGTGTATATTATTGATCCAGATGGTGGAACGATTGATGCCCTACAAAAGTTAAATCTTGCAGCAGGTATTGATATTCAAATTAGTGTTGAGGATGGAGACAAATAACATGTCAGGTTTAATTGGAACAAAATGTGGTACAACTCGTTTTTATACTAAAGACGGGGCCATCGAACAGTGTACCATCATAAGGGTGGAAGATAACTTTGTAACTATGGTAAAAGAACACACCAAACATGGTTACTCTGCCGTTCAGCTTGCAAGTATTCCAGCAAAGAAGTCCGTTAATAAACCAACTGAAGGACATTATGCGTCAGTAAATGTACCACCGCAGAAAGTACTTAAAGAATTTCCTATCGAAGACGGCGTTTCTTACACTCCTGGTTCTAGTATTGGTGTAGAAGTGCTTGACAATGCTCTTGCAGTTGCTGTTACCGCTACTTCAAAAGGAAAGGGTTTTGCAGGGTGTATCAAGCGGCATAACTTTTCGGCGCAGCGTGCGACACATGGTAACTCATTATCACATCGTGCTCCGGGTTCGATTGGGCAATGTCAGTTTCCAGGCCGTGTTAACAAAGGTAAGAAGATGGCTGGTCAGTTAGGATCAGTGCAAAAGACCATGCGGAATTTAAAAGTTCTCAATATTGATAAAGAAAAAGGCCTTTTAGTTATCAAGGGTTCTATCCCTGGTAAGAACGGCGCGATAGTTTTTATCAAAAAGTATAAAGTAAGTAGTGAGGTATAGTTGTGGTTGTAGCAATTGATGTACATAGCTTTAAGCCGTCTAAGACTAAAGCAAAATCACTATCTGTAAGTGATAAGGCGTTTGCCACACCTTTTAATGAAGGTTTGGTGCATCAGGTTATTACGAGCTACCTAACTTGTGGTAGGTCAGGTACTTATGCCACAAAAAATAGATCTGATCGTAGTGGTGGAGGTGCGAAGCCTTGGCGTCAAAAAGGTACAGGTAGAGCACGGGCTGGTACGCGCACAAGTCCTATCTGGGTCGGTGGTGGCCACACATTTGCTCGAGCGCCATACGATTATACCCAGGCCATGAAAGTAAATAAAAAAGTCTATCGCCAGTCATTACGTTGTATTCTTTCACGTCGCTTACAAGACGGTAGTCTTAAAGTAGTTGATGACATAGTATGCGACACACCCAAGACTAAAGATTTTGTTGGCACTTTGAGCAAACTTGGTATAACAAAAGGGCTCTTTATTACCGATACGCCAAGTGAAAACCTCATCCTTGCATCTCGAAACATTCCTAACATTTATATCGTTTCGCCTAAAAAAATTAACCCATACATGCTTGTTCATGCACCACAACTTATATTGACAAAGGCTGCATGTGAGTTTATTTCGGAGTACCTAGCATGAGACAAGAAAGACTACTAAAAATTATCCGTACGCACCATGTGACTGAAAAGACCATGAATGACCAAGCTAATAACACTTATACCTTTATAGTATTACCTACTGCAACGAAACGTGAAATTGCACAAGCTGTTGAGTTAGTCTATCAAGTAAAGGTCACCTCAGTGCGTACCCTTAACTATAAACCTGAGCAAAAGCGTAATGCGAAGGGGTATACGAGTTCAACACAAGCTTTCAAAAAAGCGCTAGTTAAACTGGCTGATGGTAGTGCTATTGATCCACAAGCTAGTATTATCCAAGGAGCTTAGTTATGACTACGCATGTAATAAAATGTAACCCAACCACACCAGGACAACGTAACAGAGTAAAGATTGTGCATGATCACCTACACAAAGGTAGACCTATGCGCAGTCTCATTGATACTTCATTGACCTCTAGTTACGGTAGAAACACACATGGTCGCATTACAACTCGTCATCGTAGTGGTCGTCTGGGTAATCGTAGGTTATATAGAACCGTT
This sequence comes from Pseudomonadota bacterium, assembly GCA_036128855.1. GTDB lineage: Bacteria > Pseudomonadota > Gammaproteobacteria > Comchoanobacterales > Comchoanobacteraceae > JAYYPW01. The sequence continues at coordinate 193,731 of JAYYPW010000013.1, read as the reverse complement.
GACTTCAAGAGAGTGAAAGATGGGGTGCAAGCTAAAGTCACACGAATTGAGTACTGTCCTTTTCGTTCTGCGCATCTCGCGTTGATAAGTTATAAAGACGGAGCATGGGCTTATATTCTTGCTGCTGAAGGTATGCGAGCAGGTGACCTTGTAATGTCTGGTGACTCCGCTCCTCTTGAGCGCGGGAACTGCTTACCTCTACGATCTATTCCTCAGGGTACAATTATTTATGCGATCGAAATGAAACCCAAAAAGGGTGCCCAGATTGCACGTGCTGCTGGTTCTGCTGTAACACTTGTTTCAAAAGATGGCGACTACGTGGTATTGAGATTGCGCTCAGGTGAACTGAGAAAGATTCATAGTGATTGTCGTGCAACTATTGGGGTTGCTTCAAATGTTAAGAGAAATCTTGCAAAGCTTGGTAAAGCTGGTGTTAAGCGTCACATGGGTATCAGACCCACTGTTAGAGGTGTTGCTATGAACCCTATCGATCACCCTCACGGTGGTGGAGAAGGCCGGACGTCTGGTGGTCGTCACCCTGTTTCACCTCAAGGCTTGCAAACAAAAGGTCTTAAGACTCGTTCTTGCAAGCGTACAGATAAAATGATTGTTCGTCGTCGAGCAAAGAAGAAAGGAGATAAATAATGCCTAGATCAGCTACTAAGGGACCATTCGTAGATCACCATCTTCTTAAGAAGGTGCAGACTGCTGTTGATGAGTCTAGTAATAAACCAATTAAGACTTATTCACGACGATCATTTATTTTACCTATGTTTGTTGGTTTGAAGTTCCTTGTTCATAACGGTAAAACGTTTGTGCCTGTTTATGTGACTAAAGAAATGGTGGGGATGGTTTTGGGTATGTTCGCTCAAACTCGTCTTTTTAAACAGCACGCTGGCGATAGAAAGAGCTAAGAGAGGAAGGGAAACGAATTATGTTAGCTAAATCGATTACAAAATCACAACAAATCTCTCCAATCAAGATGCGCTTGATTGTCAATGCAATCCGTGGTCTACCTGTTGATCAGGTTTTGGACATGCTTTCACATTCTCCAAAGAAGGGCGCAAAAATCATGTATTCAGCTGTAGCTTCTGCGGTAGCAAATGCAGAAAATAATCATAACATGGATATTGATTTATTGAAGATCCATACAGTGTGCGTTGATGAGGCTGCAACGTTAAAGCGTATGCATGCAAGAGCGAGAGGTCGAGGTGATCGTATTTTAAAAAGATCCTGTCATATTTTAGTGGAAGTGAGTGAGTAATTATGGGACAAAAACAGAATCCAAATGCATTGCGTCAAGGTATCACTAAGCGGTCATCATCCGCTTGGTTTGCTAAGGGTGATAAATACAAAGAATTTATACAGCAAGACTTTGCGTTACGTACTTTTATTCAAAAAAATTATGCCAACTCTGGGATTCACGATGTAGGTGTAGAGCGCCCATCTGGTACTATACAGGTTAAGATTCATTGTTCCAGGCCCGGTATTTTGATTGGTAAGAAGGGCTCCGACGTCGATAAGATCCGTCATGAGTTGACAGCTTTGATAGGCCAGCCTGTACATGTAACTGTACAAGAGGTTAAAAAGATTGACCTATCTGCAAAGCTTGTTGCAGAGTCAATAACTAGTCAGCTTGAACGTCGTATCCAGTTTAGAAAAGCAATGAAACGCGCTGTGCAAAATACCATGCGTGCAGGTGCGAAAGGTATCAAGATAATGATCAGTGGTCGACTAAATGGTGCTGAAATCGCTCGTAGTGAGAGTTATCATGAAGGCCGTGTGCCTTTGCACACATTCCGTGCAGATATTGACTATCATATTGCTGAAGCTTTAACTACTTATGGAATTATCGGGGTAAAGGTTTGGGTCTTTCGCGATGAAGTTTTACGAACAAAAACTCAAGAAGTGGAGGCCAAGTAAGTTATGTTGCAGCCTAAGTCAAGAAAATATAGAAAGGACTTCAAAGGAAAGAGTGGTAAGATTCTAGGACGTGCTAGAAATCCAAATGTATGCTTTGGTGATTTTGGTCTCCAGGCTACTACTGCTTCCCGTTTAACTGCACGTCAAATAGAAGCCGCTCGTCGGGCTATTTCAAGAGCGCTGAAAAGACAAGGTAAAGTTTGGATTCGCGTATTTCCTGATAAGCCAATTTCTGCAAAACCCCTTGAGGTTCGCCAGGGTAAAGGTAAGGGTAATGTCGAGTATTATGTATTCCTTGTTAAGCCAGGTACGATTATTTTTGAGGTTGCAGGTGTTGATATTGAAGTGTGTAAGGAAGCTTTCCGTCTTGCTGGTAGCAAGCTTCCGTTTAAGACACGGATGGCGGTTAGAAATATGGTGACAGATAATGCGTAATTTAAGAGAACAAACAAATGAAGTGCTTGAGCAAAAGGTTTTAACAAATCTACGTTCACTTTTAGATTTGCGTTTCCAGCAAAAGATGGGAAATAAGGTGAAGACACATCTTTTTTCAAAGTTGAAAAAAGAGATCGCCCAAGTGAAGACAATTTTACAAGAGAGAGCTCAAGATGATCAATAAAGACAAACCTAACAGCGCCCGTGCTATTCAAGGTACCGTTGTTAGCAATAAAATGGATAAAACTATAGTCGTTAAAGTAGAGAGACGTGTTAAAAATACGCTCGGTAAGTATATCTATCGGTCAACAAAAATTCATGCTCATGATGAGAATAACGATTGTCAAATAGGTGATGAAGTCTTGATTACTCAGTCTAAGCCACGCGCTAAGCATAAGAGTTGGGATTTAGTCTCTAAAATAAACGACCAAGCAAAAGGATAGAGGTGCGAAAATGATTCAGATGGGTACAGTCCTAGACGTTGCTGATAACTCAGGCGCAAAAAAGGTCCGTTGTATAAAAGTCTTAGGTGGCTCTAAGCGACGTTATGCAAGGATCGGTGATGTTATTCGTGTTTCAGTAATTGAATGTATGCCGCGTGGTAAGGTGAAAAAAGGTGAAGTACAGTTTGCCGTTGTGGTTAGAACTAAAAGCAAGCTTAATCGTTCTGATGATGCACGTATTTCCTTTGATTCAAATGCCGTTGTGATTCTTAACGCTCAAAAACAACCGTTGGGTACTCGTGTTTTTGGTCCGGTAAGTAGAGAGCTACGTAGTGAGATGTTCATGCGGATTGTTTCTTTGGCGCTAGAAGTTTTATAGGGGTTTGTTATGTCTATTGCGAAGATAAGAAAAAATGACCAAGTGATAGTTATCACTGGGAAAGATGCAGGTAAAACTGGTGTTGTACTTAGTGTTGAAGGAGATAGGGTAGTTGTTGAGGGTTTGAATTTAGCAACTTACTTTGTCAAGAGAGATCCAAATAATAATGAGGAAGGAGGTGTTCGTAAAAAGGAAATGCCATTTCATATATCAAATGTAGCCTTCTATGACAGTAACCTTAAAAAACCAGTGAAAATTGGAATAAAAATACTACCAGACGGTAAAAAAATCAGGTATAATAAGGCCTCTAACGAACAGGTGGACACTAATGAGTCTTAAGCAAGAATACAAAAACACGATTATTCCGAGTCTACACAAGGATTTGGGTTACAAGTCTGTTATGGCTGTGCCAAGATTGCTAAAGATTTCTCTAAACATGGGTGTAGGTGCTGCTACCACCGATAAAAAAATTCTCGATTATGCAGTCAGCGATCTTACTAAGATTGCATGCCAAAAGCCTATAGTAACGTTATCCAGAAAGTCTGAGGCTGGTTTCAAGATTCGTGAGGGTTGGCCTATCGGTACTAAAGTGACACTTAGAAACGATAACATGTTTAACTTTTTAGAACGTTTTATCTATATCGCTTGCCCAAAGATTCGTGACTTTCGCGGCTTTTCTGTAAAATCTTTCGATGGGAAAGGTAATTTTAACATTGGGATCAAAGAGCAGATCATATTTAACGAGATCCGCTATGACCAAATTGATGCACTTCGTGGGTTAAACATCACTATAGTGACGTCATCAACATCCGATCGTGATGCATACAAACTACTCAAGGCATTACAATTTCCGTTTCGAGATAAGTTCAAAGAGGATAAGGTATAACTATTATGGCTAGACTAGCAAAGATACAAAAAGACTTACGGCTAACACGTACTAACACTAACCCTAGTGCTGTCTCTAAGCGCAAAGAGTTAAAAAAGCTAATCTCTACTAAAGATGGTTCTATAACCCCAGCGGAGAAGTGGCAGGCTGCTCTCGAGCTATCAAAGCGTAAGCGTGATGAAAGTGTTTGTAGACAAACCAATCGTTGTCCACAGTGTGGTCGTATCCATGGCTTTCAGCGTCGTTTTGGTCTTTGTAGGTTATGTGTGCGTAAGTTTTTTGTGCTAGGCTATTTGCCTGGTGTGGTTAAATCTAGTTGGTAGAGGGAATAATTATGAGTTTACAAGATCCTATCGCTGACCTATTTACACGAATCCGAAATGCCCAAAAAGCAAAAAAGTTTTCAGTGATATGTCATAAATCTAAAGTCAAAGTTTCTATCCTCGATCTTCTCAAAAGACACGGTTATATACTCGGCTTCACAGACGTAAGTTTAGATGATAAACCTGGTTTAGAAATTATGCTAAAGTATGTTGCTGGTGAGCCGGCAATCTCTGAGATTATTAGAAAAAGCAAACCCAGCTTAAGAAAGTACTCCAGTTTTGACGATCTTGAGGATATGTACGGACACCATGGTACAGTAATCGTCTCCACACCTAAAGGCGTTTTCTCTAAAGCTGAACTCATTGCAAAACATAAGAAAGGTCTTAAGTTAGGCGGTGAAGTCATAGGTACGATTATATAGGAGTTTATTATGTCAAGAGTCGCTAAAGACCCTATTGTAGTCCCTGAAGGAGTACAAGTTGATATTGAAGATCAACACGTAACTGTCAAAAAGGGTTCTGCATCACTCAACCATTCGGTACATGATACAGTAGTAATTAACCAAACAGATGCAAAAATTACATTCCACCCAGCAAACGGCAATGATTGGGCGTTAGCCGGAACTAGTCGCGCGCTAGTCGCAAATATGGTTCATGGTGTACATGTTGGTTTCACTAAAGAACTAGAACTGGTTGGTGTTGGTTACCGTGTCAAGCAGGAAGGTAGAACACTCGTCTTCACACTCGGCTATTCTCATCCTATCAATTTTCCTTTACCTGATAATGTCGATGCAACTATAGAAAAACAAACTAAACTCACGTTGAAGTCAATCGACAAACAACTTGTGGGTCAAACTGCAGCAAATATACATCGGCTTCGTCAACCCGATGCCTATAAAGGCAAAGGTGTGCGTATGGTAGGTGTACAACTTAAGTTAAAAGAGGTTAAGAAGAAGTAATGAGTAATAGTATACGGTCTATGCGCAAAAGTCGCGCCCACATTCGTAAATTAGCAGTACACTCGATACGAGTTCGCAGAACTAATAAGCAGTTTTATGCGGATATCATCTCGCCAGATGGCATAGTACTAACTGGTATATCTACGCTAAATCCTGAGTTGTCCAAATTACTTAAGGGTGCTGGAGGTAATAAGGATGCAGCGGCAGCCCTGGCTGTAAAGATTAAAGATGCCCTAGATAATTTAGGTGTCAAGAAAGTGGCCTTTGATCGGTCTGGATATATATATCACGGTCGTGTTAAGGCATTCGCTGAGGCTCTGCGTACTAGCGGTGTAATTGTTTAAGGAGTAATACTGTGTCTACTGAGAAGAAAAACGATTTTCAAGATAAAGATAATCAACAAAGCTACGATCTGATTACCGAGCTTGTTGGTGTACGTCGTACTGCCAAAGTAGTAAAGGGTGGCAGAATATTTAGATTCTCGGCTACTGTGGTTGTAGGTGATGGAGAATCTAGTGTAGGAATTGGTATCGGACATGGCATGGAAGTCTCTGTTGCAATCCAAAAAGCGCAGAAGCGTGCAAAACAGAATATGACAGAAGTGGTTATTGCTGAAGGTAAGACATTACAGCATCCTGTTGTCGCCAAGTATGGTGCGACTAAGGTATTTATGCGACCCGCATCTGTTGGTACAGGTATAATTGCTGGTGGTGCTATGCGTCAAGTATTCAAAGCTGTAGGTGTAGAAAATGTACTTGCTAAAATTCTTGGCTCTTCTACTGCACAAAACGTAGCATATGCGACTATCAAAGGCTTACGTGAGATGTACAACAAGCAGATGGTCGCACTCAAACGTGGCTTGGATGTGACCGAAGAAGTGGGTGCCTAATATGACAAAAAATAATGACCAATTAAAAATCACATTAGTAAGAGGACTTATTGGCCTTACCCAGAGGCAAAAAAGTTGTGTTTATGGCCTTGGGTTAAAAAAGCGTCACTCCTCCATAGTACTTAATCCCACACCGGAAAATCTAGGTATGGTAGAGAAGGTTCGTTTTTTATTACAAATTGAGAAGGTATAGCGATGAGATTAAATACTCTAAAACCCGATGCAGGTTCAAAAAAGAGTGCAAGGCGTGTTGGCCGTGGTCATACACGTGGTAAGACATGTGGACGTGGTCATAAAGGACAAAAATCTCGCTCAGGTGGTAAAGTGCATGCTTCATTTGAGGGTGGGCAAATGCCTCTACAGCGGCGTTTACCTAAGACAGGTTTTGTGGCTCGATCCAGTTTGTCACATGAAGAAGTGCCCTTATATAAAATCGCAAGTATCATAAAGCGTCATGCGCTCAAAGATGTAAAAGTTGATCTTACATTCTTACACAATTACGGTATTATAAAATCCTCAACAAAAACAGCAAAGCTTATTCTTTCTGGAGAACTTACTACAGTAATTCATGTCCATGGTCTGCCTGCGACTAAGGGAGTAATTGCACTGATTGAAAAGCTCGGCGGAAGCTTTAATAGGGAGCTTGTGGGTGTCTAAGTTTTCTGTTCAAAACAAAGGTCTGCAAGAGCTACAGTCTAGGGTATTATTTGTACTCGTTGGCATTCTTGTTTTCAGGATTGGTGTTCATCTACCAATACCTGGAGTTGATCTCGACCAGCTTAACCATATTTTTCAACAAAACCAGGGCAACATGATTCTAGGTTATTTCGACCTTTTCTCAGGGGGAGCATTATCCAATATGAGCTTACTAACTCTCGGTATTGCACCCTATATTACTGCTTCTATCGCGCTACAGCTTCTGAGCTATAGCCTACCAGTGTTGCAAGAATTACGAAAAGAAGGTGAGTCTGGTCGTCAAAAGATGAACCAATACACAAGATACCTAACGCTTTTACTATCTTTATTACAGGGGATGGGCGTTACGCAGTTTTTGATAAGCAATCAAATGATCATAATACCTGCTTCTGAGTTTTATTTCTTATCAGCGCTCTCTCTTTCTACCGGTACTATGTTTCTTATGTGGCTAGGTGACCAAATGACACGTAACGGCATTGGTAATGGCATATCTATCTTGATATTTTCAGGGATAGTCTCTCGTTTTCCTGAGGCGATAGCAAAGCTTTTTTCACAAGTTCGGCAGGGCCAAGTACATGCATTCACTTTATTATTAGTTTTTGCGATTATAGTGTCTGTTATAGTTTTTGTTGTCTGTATGGAAAGAGGACAAAGACAACTTCCTCTAACTTACCCCAAACGCCAACAAGCTGGTGGCCGCAATATGACACAAAATAACTCACGGCTTCCACTAAAGATTAATATGGTAGGTGTATTACCTCCTATTATAGCTACTGCACTTATATCTTTTCCATTAGCAGCAGCTGAGTTTTTTGCGCGTTCTGGTTCGTTACCATGGTTACCACGTCTTAGCTTTTATTTGCAGCCTGGTGAACCACTCTACATGTTGTTCTTCGTTGGACTCGTGTTATTGTTCTCTTACTACCTAACTGCAGTTCTATACAACACCGACGATATTGCTGATCAACTAAAACGAGGTGGGGCCTTAATTGGAGGAGTGCGACCTGGTATACAAACTGCACTTCATATCGATAAAATATTATCCAAATTAACTCTCTTTGGGGGTTTATATTTATCTTTTGTTGCTGTGCTACCGGATATTGTGATTCGATTTTTACATATCACCATGACGTTTGGTGGTACTTCGCTGCTAATTGCTGTAGTCGTTGTGATAGAAATCATGAGTCAGCTGCAAACATATCTTATTCCAGGTCACATGGATAGGATGAATCAAAAAAAGGGTGGTCAGCTTAAGCTACTACGTTAGGAGAATTTATTATGAAGGTTGGTGCATCAATAAAGTGTATATGTAACGGTTGTTACGCTGTTAAAAGACGTGGCGTACGTTATATATTTTGTTCAAAAAATCCAAGACATAAACAGCGTCAGGGCTAGGAGAGATAAGAATGTCAATTGTAATTGCTGGTCAGCATTTAATAGAAAGAAAGCATGTGTGGGTTTCATTAACAGGTATCTATGGTATCGGTAAAACTGCTGCGCTTAAGCTATGCGAATCTACCAATATAGACCCTCATGTAAAATTAGAGACCCTATCTGCTGCCGAAATTGATAAGCTTCGTAATGCGATTGGTGAACTAAAAGTAGAAGGTGATCTGCGTCGAGAAGTTGCCATCAATATCAAACGAATGATGGATATGGGTTCTTACGTTGGAATTCGTCATAGACGAGGTCTACCAGTCAATGGTCAGAGAACAAAGACGAATGCTCGTACCCGTAAAGGTCGACGTAAGAAAAAAGATTAGTAGAGGAGAATTTAAATGGCTGTAGTGACTAAAGCAAAGTCTGGCACAAAAAAAGTAGTTAAGTCTACTAAACGCAAGCGTTCCTGTCCTGTTGGTATAGTGCATGTCCGCTCTGGTTTTAACAATACCATAGTGACAGTAACCGATCTTAATGGACAAGTAGTAGCTCAAGCTAGTGGCGGTTCAACCCAAAAAGGTACACGTAAATCAACACCACATGCTGCACAAGAAGCTGCTAAGATTGTTGGTGCTAAGGTCCAAGATATGGGTATGGTAGAAGTTCGTGTTATTTTGCGTGGCACAGGTCCAGGTCGTGAGGCTGTAGTTAAAGGCCTTGTTGCTGCAGGCTTAAAGATTTCTGTGATAGCTGATAAGACACCGTTAGCTCATGGTGGTGTACGTAAACGCAAAAAGAAAAGAGTTTAGGAGATAAATTATGGCAAAGTATCAAAAGCCAAAAGCAAAATTACTTCGTGCTGTACGTACAAGTATAGAAGGTGAATCTGATCTAGATTTATTTAGTGGTATCCGTCCTATCGCAAAAAAATGTAAATTAGATAAGCTCCCAGGCAGAGCTGATGTTAGAAGAGGAAAGGGCTCAGAGTATGGTATTCTTGTGGGTACTAAACAAGCCATGAAACGCTACTATGGTATTCTTGAAAAGCAGTTTAAAATTACTTATTTAGAAGCTGCTCGAAGAAAAGGTTCAACAGGTGATAATCTATTAACCCTTCTAGAATCTCGACTTGATAATGTTGTATTTCGTTCTGGCTTTGCTTCCACACGAGCTGAAGCTCGTCAACTGGTTTCTCACGGACACATTAAAGTGGATGGCAAAAAAGTTTCTATAGCTTCTTTTCGTGTTTCACAAGGCCAGGTGGTTTCACTTTCCGACGCTGCTAAGAAACACCTTAGAGTCCTTGCTGCTCTTGAACTAGCAAAGCAACGACCAGAGTTGACCTGGCTGACAATTTCTACAGAAGACATGTCCGCTACGGTTGCAACTTCACCAAATATCGACACACTCCATGGCATGTTTAAAGTCAACAACGTAGTCGAATTATATTCAAAATAGAGGAGCCCCTTATGTCAACACAATCACATTCAGAACAGACAAATGCACCCGTTTCTGGCTTACAACAAATGTATTCAAACATTCTAATACCACAAGACTATCAGGTAGAGTCATCTGATGATAAGCGTATCAAAGTCGTTTTAGAGCCTTTTGAGAGAGGTTTTGGTCATACACTTGGTTTTGCACTTAGAAGAATTCTTCTTTCATCCATGCTTGGTTTTTCTATAACGAAGGTTAATCTTGATGGTGTGACGCACCAGTATGATACAATTACTGGTGTACAAGAGGACGTTTTAGAGATTCTTATGAATATCAAGGCTATCGCCTTGAAGTCTACTCAGGCAGAACCAATCAATATTACACTTGATGTAACTGGTCCCAAAACTGTCACAGCATCTGATCTTGTTATCGAAGGAAATAAAGCTGAGATAATCAATCCAGACCATGTGATTTGCCATATCAATACAAGTAAAAACATTAGCATGAAATTACTTGCTGAGTGTGGTAAAGGTTATGTGAGTGCAAATGAAATTGCAGACAAAGATAGTGTTAATGGACATCAAGTTGGTACACTATATATTGATGCTAGCTTTAGTCCTGTTACTCGTGTTCTTTATCACGTAGAAAACGCACGAGTAGAGAATAGAACTGATCTCGATAAATTAGTTCTTGAGATTGAAACAGATGGTACTCTATCTGCTGACGATGCGATAAGACGTGCAGCAACGATATTACAATACCAGCTATCGCCTTTTGCTGATTTGAAGTCTCAAGAAGAGGATGAGCAAACTTATTTAGATGATAATGTTGATCCTATTTTTTCAAGGCTAGTTGATGAGTTAGAGCTTACTGTCCGTGCAGCTAATTGTCTAAAATCTGAAAATGTTCGCTATATCGGTGAGTTAGTTCAGTGTACAGAATATGACTTACTGCGTACACCTAATCTTGGTAGGAAGTCATTATCTGAAATTAAATGTGTTTTAGCTGAACTTGGTTTTACACTGGGTATGCAGTTACCTAATTGGGTTTCTCCAGCTGACCAGCGTAAACGTTTACGCAAGGATCCAAGAGATAACGAATTACATGAGGTGTAGATATGAATCATAGAAGCAAACGTAGACATTTTGGTCGCCCAACTAGTCATAGAGAAGCTATGTTTCGTAACTTAGCAATTTCTTTATTATTACATGGTCAAATTAAAACCACCTTACCAAAGGCAAAAGATCTTCGTGGTATAGTTGAGCCTTTAATCACAAGAGCTAAAACGAACACACTTGCTAATAGAAGGTATCTGATCTCAAAACTACGTAATAAAGATGCTATACAGAAGTTATTGTTAGAGTATGGTCCATTGTATCAATCTAGACCTGGTGGTTACTTGCGTATACTAAAGTGTGGCTTTAGAGCTGGTGATGCTGCACCAATGGCTATTGTTCAATTAGTTGGCTTATCTGAAAGTGGGTCTTAATTTTAAGCCTTTCCTATGCTTATTTAATACTAGATGATTGTTTTAGATTAGTATTTCATAAGATTCATACTTATTTCTTGTTATGCTATGTTTATTTGGTTCTCAGCCTGTCTAGATCTATTGCGCTAAGTCTCTGTATTTTAGCATAATCTCGTTCATCAACCATTTTTTTGTAAAAAGCACTTTGATGGATAGCTTGTTTGACTATTATTCTTAGATGATCACGATTTAGTCTAGAGTTATCCACTCATTAATCTGGCTACTATTGTGTGGCTAGTTGAGTGGTATTTCAATCAAATCACCTAAATCACCATCATCTACATACCCATTATGAGAATGTTCACTATCAGTACCACTTGAGTATCCACTGCTAGCGCTTATATGAGTATGTTCACTGTCTTCCATATTATCTACCTTCACACAGATATTAGCGCTGGTCTTGCGGTTAGATATATTTTGTGGTCTTAATTTTAGACTGTCTTCAATCATATTTGTTTTAAAGCGTAGAATTTTATCCCAATCCACATTTTTCCTTATATCAATTGCACAGAATATAAGCTCAACTGCAAGGCTTATGTACAGACCAATAAAAGTTGGTGTAAGTTTTAGCTTATTCTCAATAGTCAGCCAACATAGCCAAAGATAGCTTGTATGTCTCGCACAGGTGTGGTGTAAATCGGGTTGTATGTTTTTAGAACAGGCGATTCGTGTGATGACTGTGAACGCAATTGTGAGCGCTATATACATATCCATAAGAGATATTTTTGCTAAAATTGCAGCTGATACCAAAATAGCTGTACTCAATGTGAGGGCACTCCATAATAGTCTAGTAGTATTTTTATCAGATAAGTTAGGGATAGTATTGATGCTACCAAGACACATATCAATAGAATACCACGCAATGAGTGCCTCATTGATTATGAGATATTCACTGCTAAAAAATGTTGCTATTATACAACCAATAACGGTTAGATTGAGTGTCAACTCTCCTGTTATGATACATATTTTATACAAAAAACTTCTATCATTACTCAATACTTCTTTTGCCGTCTGTACCAGTTTATAGATTGCCATGTAAAAGAGACCGAAACAGGTGGTTATTTTGATTGATAGGAGTGTCGATAATCCTGGAGTGAATGTAAATAGTGCCCAGTTTCCACTACAAATAAGTATAAAGAGAATACTGCTTGTCAATATCCTATCTTTACTGAGGACTTTACCCATAAACTTTATGGGTTCCAGGGGCTTTGGTAAGAGAAAAGCTGTACAAGCTAAATAGCTTGCCAAAGTCACGTGCCACAAAGTGTTGAAATACCCAGAAATAATAATTAATGCAAGTGATAGTGGTTGCATAAGCGCATGAAAGAAATGTACGTTTGCTTTTTTATGGTTTTTTATTCCCATATTTTTTTTTGTCTCAAGCCACGACCCATGCATAATTTTCGCGCAACCTTCATGTTCAGGTTTTACTTTATGATATTCACCGGGTTGGAAAAAGGGTCGTACTAGTCGTTCAATTTCAAGCACGTGGTTCGGTTGAGAGAGAAGTGCCTGAAATATCCTATCTCGATGTTTTATAAAACTTTCTTTAGGCGATTCTGTACTAGCTTTTCGGTAAACAATATTATGAGCAGTTTGATCAATTTTAAGGATAATATGGCCAAGTATATGTTCAACGAGTGCTTGCTGTTCGACTAATATAAGCTGGTGAACTTCTTTTTCTGTTTCTATTATTCGACTAATTTCATTTTGTAAGAATCTTTTGTAGTCCACTGAGCTAGGGCACATCTCTTCTAAACAGGATATTCTCCAATCAGTTGGAACATCCCATTCACACTTTTCTGCTTTTATGGATTTCATTTTTTCTAAACTAATGTTATTTTCTAAATTAAAGTTAAGGTCATACTTAAGAGCGTATCTTTCAAGGGATGCTTGCTTGCCTAGAATGCTTAAATCTTTTTTGTCAACGCGTATCACTTCATACGACTTTACTCCTCTAAGTGCAGAGTCTACTTCTTCAGTAATAAAATCATGTATCGATGTTTGTGGGCACTTTTCTTTCATGTAAGCCTTGATAACCTAAAAAATTAGTGTAGCAAAGATATTTGTATGAATGTAGTATTAAATTATTAAATTTATGTATTTGCGGGCCCTAAAACTTTTTTCCACGCTTGATGCCATTGAATCCTTGAGTTTTCTGTATATGTATCGTTATTAATGGCGTCTACGTAATCTTCGATTTGCTCATGATCTTTACTTAGTAAGCTTACTATTTCTTCTCGCATGCTGGGTTTCCAGCTGTCGCTTTTGTAGTGTTTTTCACACTCACTGACAGTGTTCTTACCTAGTATATTTTTCTTTTCCCAAGGGTTGCAGAAGAGTGATTCAGCTAAAATTGGTGGTTCAACTGTTTCAGTTCCTAACTCTGCTTTTAGAACTTCTCCAGTTCGTTTAAATACTTTTGGAGCTGCTTCGGCTAAATCTCGAGGATATATGCTCTCTTCTAGGCCATCAAATATTTGCTCATCATCTTCGTATTTTTCAGGACACTTTGCTTTTATGTCGCTTACTACTCGGTAGGCAAGATTACGTCTTTTACTTATCTCTGCCTCATTATCTGGTATTCGCGTAATGCGCTCTTCTACTTGATGTGCAAAGACAGAGTCCATACCTAGTAAAAACCCGTGTATAATAAAAATAACGCTAAAAATGATACTTGCAATGACAGGCCACTTTGAAAAAAATAGGAAAATAACACTTACCCAACTAAGAAACAAAGACAGATAAACGATTTTCTTATGATTTTCCTGGATAAGTACGGATTCTTTTAGCTGTTTAAGATAGTGAAGGTGGAACTTGTTTTTACTCATGTAATTGCTATGTGGGTTTTTTTTATACTAGCACATAGAATTTTGAAAACAACGCTTATAAGCTAAAAATTCCTTAATTATGCAGCTTGATCAGATTCATGGTCACCTTGATACATTTTTTCAATTTCAGTGTTATATTTCTCTTCTATGTAAAATCGTTTTAATTTCAGCGTTGGCGTTAGTTCCCCGGTCTCTGGTGTCCATGTGTTTTTTAGTAATGTGAATTTTTTAATTTGTTGTACTCTAGCCAGCATGCTGTTTATTTTTTCAATATGTTGATAAACTGTCTCATATACTTTTGGGTTTTCAGTAAGCTTACCTACATCTTCAGAATCAACTTTGTTTTTTTTGGCCCACGTTTGTGCACCGCCTTCGTGATTTAGTGTGATTAGGGCGGTTAGATAATGCCTTCTGTCTCCAATTACACAAACACTACCTATGAGTTTAAGTTTTTTCAACATGTTTTCCACTTCTACAGGCGCAATATTTTTTCCTCCTGAGGTGATTATAAGCTCTTTCTTTCTTGCTATAATTTGAAACATGCCATTATCGAGGGTTTTTCCAATATCTCCTGTTTTAAACCATCCATCTAGGGTAAATGCTTCCTCTGTTGCTTTTGGGTTATTATAGTATTTAGTGAAAATATGTTTGCCTTTAATTAACAGTTCACCGTCTTTATTGACTTTTACTCTTGTGCCAGGTATTGGATAACCCACTGTACCTATAGTATTAGTGTTCTTTGGTAGTTTAGCATGGTGTTTCGCTACGAGTGTTCTTAGTTTATCAACACGGTCTTTAGGATAGTTGGATAGGGCAGGTGCTGTGTTCTCTGTTAACCCGTAAACCTCTGTAATTGGTATATCAATTGCATGGAAAAATTTATGTACTTCTGGATCTAAAGGTGCAGCTCCACTACCAAAAATCTCCGTTTTATCTAATCCAAGTGTTTTTTTCATTTTATTAAAAATAAGCCAAGTGAAAAATATATGTTGTATATAGACAAGTAATGGAATGGGCTGCTCTAGTTGTTCACAGGTTACTTTTCGCATACCATTTTCAATAGCATATGATATTAATGATTCTTTGCCTGAATGGTGAATTTTATCCAGCATACCATTGTGGAATTTTTCCCAAACTCTTGGTACTGCAAAAAACAGTGTTGGTTTTGCAGTTGGCAGGACTAACTTAACATCAGCTACCTCTAACGCAAAATATAATTGTCCTAAGCGTGCGATACTATGATAGTGATGTGCAACTCGTTCTGTAATATGAGCCATTGGCAGATAAGAGATCATTCTAGGTTTAGGGTTAAGTATTCCTGTACTATTTAGATAGCTCTCAATAGTCCATAATATATTTTCATGTGAAATACATACGCCTTTAGGCTCACCGGTAGTTCCTGATGTAAATAATATACATGCAAGGTCGTGTGGTTGAATTTTATGTGCTGCTTGTTCGAGAATATCTTTACATTTTATGTAGTGTTTTTTTCCAATATCTAAAAATTCTTCCCAGCTATGTACATGAATGTTTGATTGTATCTTGTGACATGGTTCAAAAGTTACAATTTGCTTTAAATGTGGCAATTCATCTTTAATTGCTAATACTTGGTCTAGCATGGTTTTTGTATCTATGAAGATCAAACTACTCTTTGTGATTTTTAGAATACTCAAAAGCTGACAAGATTTCAGTGTCGGGTACAAAGAACTGGGTATGCCGCCAGCGTATAGTATAGCAATGTCACTGATATTATGTTCAGCACGGTTACGGCTTATAATAGGAATAATATCCTCTTTTTTTATACCTAATTTGATTAATGCAGATGCAACAAGATGCGCTTGATTTGCATATTCTTGCCAAGTTATACTTTGCCAGTTTTTATATTCTATATCTTCACGACTAAATAGAGATTCTAACTGAGGATGTTTTTTGTAATTGTTTTCAAATACTCTTAAGACGTTTTTATTAGATACACGTTCATCTATAACAGGTCCAAGATTTGCAAAAGCTTCATATAATCTAGTGGATTCAAACATCATAAAAAAGTTAATATTTTCTCGTGGAAATATATAGACTAATTTTTATAAAAAAACTGTTTTTTTTAAACGTGCTCGATGTTGGCTGATAAATTGTGTAAAGATAGAGTTTGTTGGAGACACTTTACAGGATTCTTTGCATCCGAGCAGTATGCAAAGACAACATCTTGCTCTTGAGATAGTATTTTTTGACTTAATTTGGTGAGTATTGGTTGTGGTCCCACCTCAATAAACTTTCTTACACCACACTTATATGCATTTTCTATACAAGCAATGAAGTTAACAGGTTGGATAATTTGTTGGCACCAGTAATCGGATGTAAGATTTAGCGCTGTAGCCTCTTCTCCAAATTGATTCAATAATAGTGTAGGGTATTCTTTTTGTTTTAAGATAGAGAGCTTTTTGGTTTTTTTATGAAAACTCTCTAATATTGGCTGCATGAGTTTAGAATGAAATGCATGCGATACTTGTAAAGGAATAGTCTTAATTCCGGAGTCTTTTAGTTTTTGGCTAAATTGATCTAAGCTTGTACTTTTACCGGATACGATAGTTTGTTTAGGGCTGTTAATGCCGGCAATTTGAATGTCTTGCGAATAGGTTGGGTTTGAGTTTAGTAAGACTTTTACTGTATTTAAATCGCATATACATGCAAGCATACTACCTTGTTTTGGTAGACTCTGCATGAGCTGACTTCTATTAGCTATTAAGTCTAAAGTGTTTTCAAGTGTGTAAAATCCAGCTATGTGACTTGCTGCTATTTCACCGACGCTATGGCCGATAACATAGTCTGCTTTGATACCTTGTTCAATAAGAAAGTTTGCACATGCAATTTCAAACATTACCAAAGCTGGCTGTGTATACAAAGTTTGGTGTATGTCGCAGCTTGTGGCAGACTTTTCTATTACTGATTGTAAGTCAATAGAATATTTTTTTTGTAGATAATCTATGCAAAACTGAAGCTTACTTTTTATGTGCGGTATGGAAATACTTAATGCGTACCCCATGTGTTCCCACTGTGCTCCTTGACCAGTGAATAAAAATGCTGTTTTAGAATGAGTTGGCATAGTAGTAAGCTCCCGCATTAAGGTGTCCAATAACAAATGAGATTATTGTAACGAGTGCACAGTAAACTAGAAGAGTGAGTGTTATTTCATCTGCAGCTTTGCGAATAAGTTGCGGGGATTTTGTGTCCAAATAATTCGATCTGCAAATACGGGTAGCAACGGGCGTTGTCACGATGCAAAAACAGGCTATAGTTATACTTGCAATAATATCAGTGCACCAGTGTGCGCCAAGGTACAGCCGTGTAAAAGGGGTAATAACCATGCAGAGTATAAGACATGCTTGAGTGAATTTTCTTGAACTTAGGATAGGTAACAACGTGATAACAAACGGAATGGCTAGTCCAGTATGACCACTTGGAAATGAATACAAAGAGAGATAATGACTTGCAAGCTCAGGTCTTTTTATTTGTGTGATGAATTTAAGAACGGTTATAAAACAGAATGTCATACAATATGTAGTGCTGAAAAGTATCAGTGATTTGTATAAGCGGTTGTTAAAAAGGATGAGAGCAACTATTAAAAATAATCCTGTGATTTGTGCGGTTTCTGCAAGGTTTGACATTGCGAGTGCTAAATATAAAAATGGAACCGACTGTATGGAGTACATAAAATGTAATATGGCTAGGTTTATTGGCTGCATGCTTTGGCTTACCGCTAGAACTATACTTGCTAAACTTGCAAGTAAGTAACTAAATATTCTTACATATGGAGCATAAAATGGTGAGATCTGATGTTCGTCTGATTTAGCTAATATTTTTGTGATTGACTTTAGTAGGTAGAATCTACCACAATCAATAGCAACTGCTGCAACAATTGTTATAATGCAGCCAGCTGCAAGTCCTACTTGAGGTGACATGATGTCCCAATCGAACCATGCTAAAAAGAATCCAGGTGATATATGAATCAATGCCCATAGCAGAACAGATGGTACCGCTGCTATAAGAAAATCCCGACTGCGCATATTTAATATACCTGCGAATAATGGGATAGAGCTTCTTAATGGTCCGATAAATCTACCTATGATAATGCTGTAGACGCCATAGCGGGTTACAAAACTTTCTCCCACTTCAAGCCATGCTGACTTTTTATAATGCCCTGCGATGGCTTTGACGTGATCTTTACAGTGTAATCCAAGTAAAAAGCCCAAATAATCTCCTATTACTCCTCCTATTAGAATGAGTGATAGTGTTTCAGCTGCTGGCAGTACGTGCGTAGCAATGAGCCATCCGATTGGAGGCATGGTTAAAAATCCTGGTATAAAACTTCCTAATACTGGCAGTGATTCGAGCATTGCTAAACCAAATGCAATGATCATGCCATATTCAGGGTGTATTTTTACAAATTCTAATATCTCTGTGATCATAACAAGCTTTCTCTACTGTACAACGTGTCCCTGTGCTTGTTGATCTGCGTGATATGACGAACGCACTAGGGGGCCACTTGCGACATGAGAGAACCCGATACGCTTAGCTTCATTGGCAAATGTTTTAAATACATCTGGGTGTACGTAGCGACTTACAGGAAGATGATAAGCAGATGGTGCAAGGTATTGTCCAAGTGTGACTCTATCAACATTATGCGATCTAAGATCATAAAGTGTTTCTATAACTTGGTTATCAGTTTCTCCAAGCCCTAACATTAATCCAGATTTTGTCGGAATATGTGGGTGGTTTTTTTTAAACTCTGCAAGTAAGTTTAGCGAATGCTGGTAGTCAGAGCCAGGTCTTGCTTGTTTATATAGATGAGGGACTGTTTCAATATTATGGTTGAATACATCCGGTTGCTCTTGATCAAATATTGCTAATGCTTTGTTTAGCCTGCCACGAAAGTCAGGCACTAATATCTCAATTTGTATACTTGGAACGCGTTTACGTATTGCTTGCATACAGTTTACAAAATGTTGTGCGCCCCCATCGCGTAAATCATCCCGATCAACGGAAGTTATTACTACGTATTTCAGCTGCATGTCACTTATAACTTCAGCAAGTTTCTGTGGTTCAGACTCATCTAGTGGGTTAGGTCTACCATGAGCGACATCACAAAAACTACAACGTCGAGTGCATTTATCACCCATAATCATAAATGTCGCAGTGCCATGACTAAAACATTCATGTAGATTGGGGCAAGTGGCCTCTTCACATACTGTGACGAGTTTATGTTTTCGAAGTTTTTGTTTTAGTAATGAAACTGAGTTATCCCTCGGAAGCTGAATTTTGATCCATTCTGGTTTAGGTAATGCTTCCTTTGTTACTGGTATTTTAATCGGTATACGTTGTAGTTTTTCTTTACCACGAGATTTGTTTGTCGTTACTGACATAATGGCTTTCCTTGTTAATTGGCGCGGTTAATATACAAAAAGGGGAGAATGCTGTTAATGTGGTCTTTAAAGCTTGTAAGCATACCGTAACAATGGTTGACGTTTTGACGTGGTGATCGGCAATTTGTGTCATATTTTGTGAAACTCCACAAGGGTTTATCGCTTCAAAAGGTGATAGGTCCATATTAACATTTAACGCAAAGCCATGGTAACTACAATGGTTTTTAACCCGTAGCCCAATAGAGGCAATTTTACGATTGTTGAGATATATACCTCTATTTTTGGGGTCATTATATCCTTTTAAGTCATAAAAATCCAGTATATGGAGTATTGTTTCTTCTAGATTATCGACAAGGTTTTTTAAGCCAAAGTCAGCCTTTTCTTTTAGATTAATCATGTAATACACTACCAGTTGACCTGGTCCATGGTATGTGATCTGACCGCCCCGATCTGTATTTACTAAAGGCGCTGGGAGCTTTTTGAGTATATCTGTATCTTTGCTTGATTTGCCTTGAGTAAACACTGGAGGGTGTTCAACTAGCCATATCTGATTGGGATCTCCTCGTAACCTTTTTTTTGTATAGTTTTGCATTGCAACCTGGGTGTCTAAATATTCTTGCTTGCCCAGCTTGGCGATTATAGTTTTTTTTCTAAGCTGTTGCGGTATATTGTCTGGTTCGCTAAGTTTGGAAAGGTCAAGATCTGGCATATCTAGAGATTAAAGAAAACATGAATGATGTTTTCAACTTGATACTGAAGGTAATCACGTATTGTACCAAAAGTACTACCTGGTTTTAAACTTTTTTCTAATACAAGAGGGATAGAGATAAGTTGTTTGTGATCATAATACAGCTCATATTGTCCAATGATTGTTTTTTCTGATGAAGGTGCAAATACATTCTGTGCAACCTCTATTTTTTTCTCTATAGAATCTGCTTTCTTCGGGATGCTAATTGTTACCTCTTTTTGTAGCACAGCTCGAGTAGTTTTCTCTGATCCATACCAAACTTTACTGTTTTGTATATCAGGGTCTTTTTTGAAAGTGATATGGTCAAATGCTCTCTGTGAGAATTGTAAAAGGGTATTGGTGCTCTGGTTTCGTGAATGTTCTGTTTTATCTCCTAGAACTACGGTGATCATTAAGCTGTTTTTCTTATTTGCGCTGGTAATCAAACAAAATCCTGCTTCTTTCGTATATCCGGTTTTCATGCCTGTTACTTCTGGGTCTTGCCAGAGTAAACTGTTGCGATTATGTTGTTTAATTCCATTGTAGGTGAGCCATTTTTTGGAGAGTCTCTTCATTGAGCTAGGATGCTTGACATTGAAGGTATGCGCTAAGAGACCCAGGTCATAGGCGGTGCTGTAATGTTTTTCATCAGGTAAGCCAGTGGCATTTTGAAAATGACTATCTTGCATGCCAATCTCTTCTGCAGCTTGATTCATCATTTCGACAAATCTTTCCTCACTACCTGCGACATGCTCAGCAAGGGCGATAGTGGCATCGTTGCCTGAGGTGACAACAAGTCCGTCAATTAAGCTGTCAACAGTTTCGTAAGAATCTTGTTCGAGAAACATCCTAGACCCTTCCATGTAGCGAGCCTTTTTTGAAATCCTGACTTTATCTTCAAGATGTATGTGGCCATTTTTAAGGAGATTCTCTATAACATACAAGCTAAGTATTTTTGTTAAGCTTGCTGGGGGGAGTTTCTCATGAGCGTTTTTTTGTGCGAGTATCGTACTGCTACTTGAATTTATAAGAATGGCGCTGGTCGAAGCAATTTTTGGTATATGTGCTGTGTAAGATAAGTCTTTAACTTGTGCAATCATGGCTGAGTAAGCTACGATTAGAATGAGGGGAATACAGTGGTTTTTTTTGATAAATAATAACATAATAAGTGATTACGCGACTTGCGTTCTAAGTAATTTATTACTATCATAAACTGCCTAGTCTCTAGAAGCAAGACTGTGCATCTTATCGTGCGCGTGTAGGGAGCTTTATATTCATGCAAAATAAATATTTATGCGGGATCAACATGGTCCGCGCCTTTTTGCAAAATTATTCCGAGCTCGTTGATAGATTTTACTATGCAGGCAAGCTATCTCGTAGGCTCGATGAGATTCTTCCTGACTCCAAAAATAGACGATTTTCTTGTGAACAAGTTAGCCTAGACAGTTTGGAATCTATGGTTGGTTCTTTGGTGCATCAAGGTGTTGTGATAAGTATACGTCACTTTCCCACCATGAGCCTTGATGATTTGGTAGTAAAACTAAGAAAGAAAGAAGTTCATTTGAGAATTTTGATTTTAGACCAAGTCCAAGATCCCCAAAACTTAGGTGCTTGTTTTCGATCTGCTGCGGCTTTTGGTGTGCACGCAATAATAGTTCCTGATCGCAACGCAGTTGGTATAACGCCAGTTGTTGCTAAAGTATCCTCAGGTGCTTGTGCGCTTGTACCACTTATTAAAGTTAAGAATCTTGTGCGGGCAATAGGATTGCTTAAGAAAAATGGTCTTTGGGTTTATGCTACATCAGAATATGCTCCTGACACCTTGGATAAAGCTGATATGGACCGTTCAGTCGCTTGGGTTATGGGTGGAGAAGAGAAAGGGGTGCGACCATTGGTGTTATCTCAATGTGATGCACAGTTTAAAATCGCTGTGAACAAAAAATTTACTACGCTTAACGTAGCAACCGCAACTGGTATTGTTTTACATCAAACCTTTATTGCCTAGATTAAACCTGGTGTTAATCGATCTTGTTTTTTTTTAGTTAAATTGTTATAATACATAAACTTGCTATACAGCTAAAGAGTTGATAGCTATTTAACCAAAAGTGGAGATACAAATTATGAGAAACTACGAGTGTGTATTACTTTTTCACCCAAATCAAAGTGAAAGAGTCCCGGAAATGATAGAGCGTTATTCCAGCTTAGTTACTAAGGAGTACGAAGGTGAAGTACATAGGGCGCAAGACCTTGGCAGAAAGAAGCTTTACTATACGATCAAAAAATCAAAAGCCTCGAAAGCACATTTTGCTGTATTTAACATAACATGCGATGAACCCTCGCTAATAAAACTAAAATCTAACTTTCGTTTTAACGATGCAGTTATGCGTAATTTGATTATTCAAAGAGATGAACCAGTATCAGAGAAGTGTCCAGACTTACTTGAAAAAGATGAGCGTTTAAGTGGCCAGAAACTAGATCGTAGTATCTACAAACGCAATTTTAAGGCGGAAGATGTGTATTTAAATGTGGCGCTTCTGCGAGAACACACAATGGAAACAGGTAGAATAGTGCCTGCTAGGATCACTGGTGTGAGTGCTAAGCAACAACGTCAGCTTACACAAGCAATAAAACTTGCTCGTTACCTCGGTCTTATGCCATATTGTGATAGACATGCTTAATAGGATTTATTAAAATGGAGCAAACACAGCCGAAAAACTGGTTTGAGCAGGTTATTGCACACCAGCACCTCGCTGTTATAGTGTTTGGCCTTGTTGCGCTAGATTATCTACAAACCATCTTGTTTTACGATGATCTACATCCGCAGTTGAGCGTGTTTTTTTCATTCCGTTATGTTGCCATATTTTTGCTTTTTTCATCTGTATTAGCACATGGTATGCGTCACTTACCTCATTGTACGGTAGCATTGTTAGGCATTGATTTATTATTTTACACAGCTCAGTCAGATTGGATTCTATCTTCGTCTGATTGGGTTCGTGTCTTGTTGCCTTTTTTGACTAACATCTCACTTTCCTCCTGTGCATTACTCTCTGTTTGGATTTGGATGTGCGGTTTGTTGTTTTCTACTGCATTCGAAGCGATTGTCTACTTAGCAGTAGCAGGTATTTGGGTAGTCCATACCATGAACCACGGGTTACTAGACCAATGGGTGAGTATTCTCAAAAATTGGATAATGGCTTTTGATATTCAGGGTCTAGAGCTTGACCAACTTGCCCTTAAAATGGCCTTTTCCATGACGGCTAATATTGTAAATGGCTATATATTGATTCCATTACTTTTCCTTACAATACTTTCTTTTTACTTTTTTTCAGCAACTAAAGGCCATATCAATATATTTAAAAAGCAATGGCTCAATTATCGACTTAGTTGGTCCTCTTTTGCTGTGAGTGTGATTTTTTATCTTTTCACATACAGTATGGTATTATTAGCCTACTTAAATCTGGGAGCGCAAAGTAACTGGCTACACTCTACGCCTGTATTCTACCTTTTTGACACTGTACAATTTCTACCTTGTGTGGCAGGTTTAAGTCTTTTACATGCCTACATAGAACATTCTTGTGATATCAAAAACACCTCAAAAACTTTCTGGGTATTACTATTATTTTTCATATTCTATTCTTTCTATCAAATGTTTGTATGGATAGGGCTTATAGATAAAGTTTTTGATATGCGCAAACGTTATCAACTAACAAACATTACATAACTTTCTTAAGGAGGAAATCATGCAAGTTATATTACAAGAAAAAATTCGAAATCTAGGTAACATAGGCGATATAGTAGACGTGAAAAATGGATATGCACGCAATTATTTATTTCGAGAAGGCAAGGCACTTGCTGCTACAAAGACGAATATCGCTGTGGTTGAGGCTAAACGTGCAGAGCTCGAGAAGTTGGAAAAACAACGTATTAAAGAAGCTAAAGTTAGAGTTGCAAAGCTTGAGTCTTTGGGTGAAGTTGTACTTAATGTGCATTCTAACCCAGAAGGTAAGTTGTTTGGTTCAGTCGGTGCGCAGGAAATAACACATTGGTTTACAGAAAAAGGCCATGATGTGCATAAGTCTGAGGTTGTTATACAAGATGGACCATTACGATTTGTCGGTAACTATACGTTGGCTATTGAATGTTATGCAGGTGTGTTAGCTACTTTACCACTCAAATTGGAATCAGATACTATTATTGATGCGAAAGAGTCTGTAGAATCTGATGCTGTAGAATCCACAGATGCAGATGACGTTATTGACGAAGATACTACAGAATCTGATCTTACACCAGAACAAGCTTCAGGTGATAAATAAATAGTTGTCGCGTTTATACTAACATTCTTGTTTTACGCGCGTTGAAAAGATACTATACAGATTCAACCCAATAATTTTTTTATGAAGAATCGCGGACAAAAAGTTCAACCGTATTCAGAAGAGACAGAAAAAGGCCTACTCGGTGTCCTTTTATTACAGCAACGTTCATGGGAAACAGTTGAATCTCTCGTTTCTGCAAACGATTTTTATTATCCAAAACATGGCCATATATTTACGGCGATAGCTCGATTGCATACTAAGCAGCAGGCTGTAGATATGCTTACTGTTATTGAAGCATTACAGGTTTTGCAGTTGTTGGATCAAGCAGGTGGCGAAGCATATATTTATACTCTTGCTGATCAAGCTCCAGCTACAGCAAATGTTGCTGAGTACGCAAAGATTGTCCGTGATAAAGCGTTACTTAGAGCCCTGCAAGACTCTGCTGCAAAAATTGTTGATTCTATTTACCACCCAGAAGGTAAAGACCCTGAAGAGCTTGTTCAAGCTGCCGAGTCACAAGTTTTTGCTATTTCTCAGATGCGTCAACAAGATGGCGGTCCTATTCCACTTTCAGATATACTTGCAAAAACTACCTCAATGATTGATGAATTATACCGAACTGGCGAGTCAGTAACAGGAGTTCCTACTGGTTATACGGATCTAGATAAAATGACTGCAGGAATGCAGCCAGCAGACTTATTAATTGTTGCAGGTCGTCCTTCTATGGGTAAAACTGTTTTTGGTATGAATATAGCTGAATATGTTGCAGTTGCGTGCAAAAAGCCTGTTTTGGTGTTTAGCTTAGAGATGCCTAGTGAGGCTTTGGTAATGAGAATGTTGTCATCTCTAGGACGTGTTGAGCAAAATAAAGTTAGGACAGGGAAATTACAGGATGATGATTGGCCTAGGATCACTTCCGCAATTGGAATGCTTGCTGATGCACCTATGTTTATAGATGATAAGCCCGGTATTAGCCCCTCAGAAATGCGTACCAAAGCACGTAGGCTCGCTCGTGAGCAAGGTCAGCTTGGACTTATATTAGTTGATTATCTCCAACTCATGCGAGTTCCAGAATTAAGAGATAATCGTGTACAAGAGATATCAGAGATATCTCGAAGTCTGAAAATGATCGCCAAAGAATTAAATGTACCGTTGATAGCGCTATCTCAGTTGAATCGTAGCCTAGAACAAAGGACAAACCGTAGGCCAGTAATGTCCGATTTAAGAGAGTCAGGCTCTATTGAACAAGATGCAGATGTTATTGCCTTTATTTATCGTGATGAAGTGTATAACCCAGATACACTAGATAAAGGTATCGCAGAAATTAATATAGGAAAGCAGCGGAATGGTCCTACAGGAATAGTTAAGTTGGCTTTCAACGGCGCTTTTACGCGTTTCGATAATCATATATCTGAAGTTGTATTACATGAATGATATAAATACTACACTTTGGCCTGCAGCTAAGGTACGTTGGCGTTGTCGTCGAGGCTTGAAGGAGCTTGACCTAATTTTTCTTGGCTTTTATGATAGGTGCTACAATACATTAAGTATTGATGATAAGTACATTTTTCAATTCCTTTTATTACAGCCAGACCCTATGTTACAGCAATGGCTTGTATATGGAAATTTTCCACAGGATCTATCTCCAGCTATGAAAAATATACTCGTATTATGCCAAAATCAACAATATGCTAACCGTGCGAACCCTATAGAAGATTAATTCTCTGTATGTACTTTGAGCATGCCCGTATACTGTGAGTATGGCTATGAATTTCTCTAAGTATTTTTTTATGATAGTAGCTTGCAACATCGATTTTTTCATGACGTTCTAGAATTGATAAAAGGTAGTCCATATTGAATTGCTGATTCATCCTTTTTATAGTATCTACTGCATCTTTTTCTGCATGTAAGGTGTGATAAGTGTTTATCATGAGGCTTTGTATGCGTTTCATAATCTTATACATTTTTATACATGTCTGTGTGGGTTTAGGCTGGTTTTTTAACAAAATAGCATAGACTTGGGTTAGTGCAAAGCAATCATGAAATACTTGTGCTCCTGTTATGTCCAACACAGCACGTTTATGAGGGCTCAACTTAGGTAAGTTTAATTCTTTTGGCATAATGCTATGCCAGGCTGTAATCATGTATCCAACTTTTTCTCCAGCGTATAGGCTGTTTGGTAGGTCAATTATTCGAACCTGATATCCATTTTTCTGCTTCTTGACTACTATATTATCTATTTTTAAATCCATATGATGACGTTTACTATTATGTAACTTTTTAATAATTAAGATACATTCTAACATAATGATTGTATTAAGTTGTGGTGTTAATTTTTTCTTATGTATCATTTCAACAAGGTCATCCCCTCCATACTCCAAATGATAATAGCCATTATTTGATTTAAATATTGGCTTGATAAAATCTTTATGTACAAAACCTCTTTTATGGTGGTAATACACTCCGTAATTTTTTTTACCAGATAATGTATTATCCCATCTCAAACTAAGTACCCAGTGAATACTTCCATCTTTATGTGTGCCACATAATTTAGAGCTCTTTATACCTATGGTTTGATTAATGCTGATTTCTAGTTCATTATCTTTACTATAACGTATATAAATATTGGTTGGATTTTTGTTATTGTTAAATTTAGATGGTTTTTTATTATGAGCTATTGTTACAATATTTTTTTTCGCAAGTTCTTCTGCTATCATGTCGAAGTTTTGCAATATTGTTTCCTCAACTTGTGCTTTTCTTTTTATACTCAATTTCCAAGGATGCTCTCGTGTGGAGGGTGATTTACTCTTGCTAAGTTCATAGATAAACATATGTAGGTCGCACTCAATGGCTACTTTTTGACACCAAATATGCAATCTTGGCAAAATGCTATATAACTTTGTGTGCATACTTAGGTTATAGAATAGTAATTTTGTGAATGTGATATGGTTTTTCACTATGGGACTTTTAATTAGATAATGACGTATATTTTTCCATGATCGTCTTTTGTTTTTTTCTAGGTTGTTTATTAGTGAAAAAATATATTTCTGTAGTTGTAAATTTTTTCTATATGTTCTTAAACAAATCTTTCTTGTTATTGCAGTGTTGGTATTTATCATATTGCACATTCTTGTGGTCAGTCTTATAAGTTTTTCATGATCGCTTTTATCGATGTGATAGTTTTTTATCAAATCATGGGATGCTTTTTCTAAAGATTTTGACCACTCAAGCAGACTATTATACCATTCTTCCATTTGTTTAGGTTTTTTTTCATAGTGCTTTGAAGAAAAACTTTTATGTAGGGACATATGGGCTATTTTTAAGAAACATTTTTTTATAGTATGCATCTATCTATACTTCCTAAAAAAAACTAATTTATAACTAAAAATACTTTTAAATGAGTTTATTTTGGATTCGTGCGATCTTTTTTTCCCGTTAATAAACTAGATGCCTGTCTTAATGCATGATTCAAACTGCTTGTACTTTTTTTCACACCTATACTAGTTGGGTTTTTTGAGAACATTGTTTTGAAAAGTGTTTTATTTAGATGTTGTGCTTCAAAATTCTCGAATTGTTTGCTTACTAAATAGTCTTTGATATGTATATTGTTAGTATCTTCGCTTTTTTTAATCAGTATTTTTTTCAGTTCTTCAATATGTTTAGGATATCTTTTCACTATATCTTTCATAAGAAAAATAAATACGTCTTTATCATTATTTAGGCTTTTTAGTGTATCAGTATTTGTTAGTAATAGCTCAATACTATTCCAATCTTTTATTCTGTGTGAAAACATGCCTTTTTCATAGAAACATAGATCCAATAATTTTTTAATAGTAGGATGGTCGTAAGAATGTAAGTAGTTGTACAATCTCGAATATGGATTGCTTTTGCTATCTTCGTAGATTGTATTATCAATACTTTCTTCTATAATATTTTCAATCTTTTCATGTGTTTGTCCACATTGAATAATTTCTTTTTTAGCATCAATTCTATAAAGTATACCTGATGATGGAGTGTAGCATTCTTTTTCCCATCTAAATATCCTTTCATTTTTTTCTTTATCTATTGTAGATATTATGGATAGTTTTTCATATGCTAGATCTGGTTTAATTTTGTTTTTTAAAAAATAATTACAAAATGTACGGAAAATATTTGCTAAATATTTCTCTGGCTCACATATCTTTATTTCAATAGCAGGATCATCTCTTTCACCAATTGTTGTAAGTGAGAGTGTTGTTGTATGATTATTTGTAAAGCTATATGTCTCTTTGGGATAGGTTTTTGTGTCGTTATAATTTGTTAGTGATTTTAGAAAAACCATCATCTCACTAGGTATATTAAATGCAAACCTTTTATCTATATATTCATCTGTCATTAAGATTTTATCGTATAAAAGTTCAATTTCTCTCGCATCAATATTATCATTACTATCTGTAATGTTTGGATCATCTTTATGTAAATCTTCTTTTAGGTCAATACCAAGTTCTTCTCCGTAAAAATCCTTCATTTCATCTATATGGTCTAGCTCAACTGAACCAGTGCTATCTGTTGCTTCAGAATCAGTAGTGCCATAATCAGAGCTTTCATTTTCGTTTTTTGTAGTGTCTGTTATACCATAGTAGTTTTGCATTTCAGCGATGTTCTCTTGACTAATTATCTCGAGTTTATGCTGCTCTTTTAACTTCTCTTCATGTTTTTCTTCTACCTTGAGTGCGTTCTGATATCCTTGAACTAATCTATCGTAATGATTTTTTATAATTCGAGTTCTTTTATTTAATCTCCATAAATTTATTTTTCTGGAACTATCATTTGACTTTTTAAGTATATAACTTGTAAATCCTTGTTTTTCTAACAACGTTAGAAATGGTTGTATTTGTTTGTATTCATCATTACTTTTTAATTGTTTTTTAATTACTAGCTCCTGTAATTCAATCAATGGTAAAGATATCTCATAAGCATAATCTACTAAGCTTTCTAAGTCCTTTTCATACTCAGAAAAATAATTCTGAGAAGTATAACTAGTCTGCTTTTCTTGTAATTTTTTTGATTTTATAACTAGATCAGAAATGCTCCACAAGTAATGATAGTAATAACGTAATTTGTTATCCTGTAGTGGACGTGGATGACTATCTATATTCTCTGCTTGGTTTTTGAAATTTTGTGTTTTAATGCTTGTTTCAAAAGGGCATTTTGTAATGCCTTCAAAGACCCTTAACCTTAGTAATGAAAGTTCTGCATGCTTTTTAGTGGGGTCTATGGTCCCAAGACCTTGCGGAGTTTCATGTAAGTTTTGTAATTTTTGTATTTTTTCTGTCAACAACATATTCGTACATAGATGTATATATACTCTATATAGTCTAAATACGTAAATCTTGTCTTAAAATATCATATATTTTTTAGTATGCTCTACCAAGTATTGCAAGTTTTCCAGTTTTATTGTTATCGTAGAAACAAGGACCTGATTTAGCTTTATTTAATAGAGTTTTATATGGCAAGCAGCGTACAGTTACTGCGAGTTCCTCTTTCAGTTTTTTTTCTATTGCATTGTCTTCATGCCAGTAGGTTAGTGCGAAACCAGCATTTTTATCTTTAAAATGTGCCCATAATTCAGTAGTGTTTTCACACCAGCACATTTTTTCAAACAGCTTGTCCTCAGCACGTTTGTAGAGGGTTTTATGGGCTTTTTCTAGAAGTCCTTGAACTTCATCTACAAGATCGTCGATAGGCATAGTTTGTGCTTTATGGTTTTCCCAGCGCTTCTTTATGCTTACCGTTCTTGAAGTTACTTCTCTATTACCGACTTCAATTCTTATTGGGACGCCTTTTTTTACCCAATACCAATTTTTCTCTCCACCAGTCTTATCACTAGTATCAATATGAACTCGGATATGATTATTATCAAGGGACTTTTTTGCTATGCTGTCAGCTAATTCTTGACAATATGTTAGTATCGCGGTGTGGTCGCTATTTTTAAGTAAGAGTGGGCAAATAACTACTTGGTGTTTTGCAAGTTTAGGTGGTAGTACAAGTCCGTCATCATCTCCGTGTGTCATAATTAAGCCACCAATTAATCGGGTTGTTGTCCCCCAGGATGTTGTCCAAGCATATTGCATTTGACCGTCTTTATCTTGGAACTGAATTTTACTTGCTTTAGCAAAATTTTGTCCTAGAAAATGTGAAGTTCCTAGTTGTAATGCTTTACCGTCTTGCATCATAGCTTCGAACGTCATTGTCTCTATAGCACCAGGGAATCGTTCATTTTCTGATTTTTCTCCAGGAATGACAGGCATTGCGAGCATGTTTTGGCACATGTCTACATACATATCTAACATTTTCTTAGTATGTTTACGTGCATCTTTCTCAGTAGCATGCGCAGTGTGACCTTCTTGCCAAAGAAATTCGCTAGTTCTAAGGTACATCCGGGTGCGCATTTCCCAGCGTACAATATTAGCCCACTGGTTCACTAATATCGGTAAATCTCTATAAGACTGTACCCATCTACCAAATAGTTCACCCATTATCATTTCTGACGTTGGACGTACAATCAAGGGCTCTTCTAGTGGACTTGCCGGTTTTAATTTACCGTCTTTATCTTCTATTAACTTGGTATGGGTGACTACAGCGCATTCTTTTGCAAAGCCTTCTACATGTTTGGCTTCTCTTTCCATATGAGATAGTGGTATAAATAGTGGACAATATATATTATCGTGTCCGCGTTTTTTTATTTCCTTATCAAGGTAACTTTGTAGAAGCTCCCATAGAGCATAGCCCCAAGGCTTCATTATCATGGTGCCTCTAACAGGTCCTGTTTCTGCTAATTCTGCAGCTTGAACAACTGCTTGATACCATTGAGGATAGTCTTTAGATCGGGTAGGTTGTATAGCGGTTTTCATAGACATCAAGTTGTGATTATTAAGTGAATCATATCATAAAAAATGATAATTCTACATACTGTATTAGGGTATTGCGGCAATGTTTTTCGAATCTTTGTCTGCTAAATAGAGCCAGTGAAAATATCCTTGTATAGCTAGTATTATCATAATGATTGATCCAATGGCGTTGCATGGTAGTTGATGGCTAAAATAAGCATAGGCACTAATGAAATTATATAAACCCCATATCATCCAACATTCAATTTTTCGATTTACCGAAAGCCATAGGCCAGTATAGTTAAGGCAGATCATGGCAACCTCTATGTAGGTATCTACAATATTGTTGTGATTTTGCATGATGGTTTGTAATATAGACAGGGAAAAAACCATTAAAACGACACCTATCAAAGTGCTTTGCATGTCACTTGCAGAGATTTTACTTATGGACTGCTTATCTTGCTGGTCTTGCTCATTCCAAAAAAACCAGGCATATGCTTGTATAATGATCTGTATTATTTTAGTAGATACTTTTAGATAAAAACCCATTTGAAATAAATTATATAGATTGGTTAGGATATTTATATTCGCAATTACCCATGTGTTTTTATTATTAAAAACAAATAAACGGACTGAAAATAATCGAAGTATTGCCGAGCTTGCATCTATTGCACGAAGCTCTTCTAGCATTTTTGCAAGTATCAGAATGGTTTCAGCCATCAATAGTAAAGATTTAATTGTAGGTTATTATAACATATTTACCCTTATGCATATAGTGATGTTTGGCTCTATTAGTAGATCTTGGGCGGTAGTCTAAAGTTTTCTGTTATATCTTCAGTCAGGATGTTTAAGCTATTCTCCGTGTGCAGCATAAACTCTAGTGTGGTATTACCTTGCTTAAACATAAGAAGTTTTTGTTGATCACTAATATGTTTTTTAATATGTGACTTGAGATACTTTGGTATGTTCCAGAAACCTTGCTCAGCGTGGAGGATTACAATATCCCCATTATCTAGCTCTACTTGGAGCATAATGGTCTCAGTTGTGTTTGGCCAATTTATTGAGAATGCTATAGGCCGATCACGAGAAAATGATTGTGTTTGAGACCCTTGGATTAGAGAAACATTTCTAATATTTTCAGAACCATTTTGAAACTGGAGTGTAGCGTTGAATTGTGGAACTGTTCCTTTATGTGGGAAGTACATTTTTTGAATAATACTATGTGACATAATCATATGTAATATTTGTTCGGAGAAGGGTGTTTTAAAGCCTGCTATATTTTTCCATTGTAGACCGCCCTCGGGTGCATCTTCGATAAAGCACGCGAGCTGTTTGTTGATAAATGTACTTAAAAGACCGCTAGGTGCAAAAAGCATATTAAATGTCTCAGCAGACACTTCTTTAGCTGATAAATCCTTGTCGAAAGGGAAGTGGTTAGTGGTATCTTTAAGAAGAGGGTCTGTTATAGTTTTTTGCCATTTGCTGTTTAGTTCTAACGTAGCTTTTGCGATTATTGCCTTCCAAAATGCGTTAAGTTGTTTACGTAAGAAGATGTTTGTTTGAGTTTGTGGTGTAAGATTTTTAGCCTGTTCACTATCTCGAGCAATATCTTGGATCCAGCTCATTGCAGTATTAGGTGTTTCATTTGACCCTGTAACACCAGAGAGTACACGTATCATATTTCGAATAGTCATTTGGGTATCACTAAGCTGAATGTTTTCTGTTTCTGTAATGAGTGTTTTATCGTGGTCTGATAAAGGTTCTGAGTCAGGCATCAAGGTGCGGATTTCTTGAGCTAGTTGCTGAGTTTTATTTAGATGTGTCGCTAAATTTTCGTCAAGCTCAATCAAATTTTTCCTATATTGGCTAAGATCGCTATCAAATGTGTCCCAATTCATCATTGCCTCAAGACGTTGTATACTGGATGTGACCCTTAGCTTAGTAATCTTCGTTGTCATACCATTTTTGCAATCGCTGAGGTTGTTAAAGCTTGTCCAGGGTCCAAAAATATGTGATTTTGCATCTTTTATACTACATGCTAGCTCTATAGTATCTTGTGCACTTGTATACTCCTCTACAAGGTATGTAGTCAGAATTTCGTGTATTTTGAGTATCTGGTCAACATCATTAGTTATTGGATACTTATTTAATTCATCCCATTTACTATGACTAGCCATAACACCATTTTGTTGCAGTATATCTTTTAACTGCCCTACAGCTTCTGCTGAGAGTAGTTGAGGGTAGTTAGTTTGTGTTTCTTGTAGCCATTTACTCATAAAATGGATATCTTTTGGGAACTTGCCTGTTATCATGCCATAGAAAATAATGCTTGCTATTTTTTCATTACTTTTATGATCTAGTAGCTTTTCAATGTGTATTATAAGGGTTTCATCAAGTACAGGCCAAAGTGTTTGTTTTAAGACGTTAGGATAGACATCAGAGGGATTGTTAAGTACGGAAAGCTCATCTGTTTGTAAACTGGGAACTTTCTTATCTGCACCCAAAACGAATGGAAAAAGCTTGATCTCTGGTATTTTATTTTTATAAAAATTAAAAGTAGATGGTGCTTGTGTTAATTGTGTATACATGTCCTGTTGAATGTTAGTGACTATGTCTTGTTTTGGGTAAATGATAAAAACAAAAAGATATGATAGTAAAGCTATGTAAAGAGCAAGTTGATTCCGCTTTGATGGTAGTCGTTTCGTTCGGCGATTGATTGCATGCAAAACGTTTTTACTGAAGAATGCTTTTGGTATGCTTAAATCAAAAATAGATGGCATATTCGATATTTTTTGATCAGTTATATTCTGCTTTTCAGTATGCTGACAGGTGTACAGTACACCTTGCAGTGGATTAGGGCAGGCATGCTTAATCTGCTCAATACACTCTAGTACTTTGGGTTGTAAGTTATAAATAGTATATTGAAATGCATGTACTTTTTCATGCAGATCTGCGTGTAAATGGTGCGGATACTTCTCTAGTATGTGGATAAGATGTTCTTCAATCGCTTCTGTTATTTTTTGAATCTGCTCTTTGAGTGAAGACTTTAAAGCTTGGTTTTTACTCAATGTAAACCCAAATGGCTTTTCGAAGTCTTCATGTGCAAAATCATGAAAAAAAGCTTTAAAATTAGGAACTATGTCAAAAAAAGTTATTACAATGAATACGGGAATATTTGGTGCAAACGAACTTATGCACTCTAGCTGACTCTGAAGATGGGAGGTTTTCTGGTTAAGGTGTTGGTTTTTATCATTTAAAATACTCTCGCATGATAAGTTTACTATAATCCCTGAGTAACCATTAGATTGGTACTTCCATGAAAGGTTGGTGTGTAAATTGTGCATATATCTCTTAAATGAACCAGCATCGTTATCTGCGCTCGTTAATGCCGATGTTTCAAGGCAAATATAATTTGGGTTAAACCACCATTGATGAAAAACGATACCCTTATTTTGATATTGAAAACCATTGTCTTGTGTTATAGAGTTTGTGTTACTGATCAGTGTTGACTTACCTGACCGTCTATTACCCACAACGAGATAAATCTTTGCTGACTTGGAGAGTAACTTTGTCCATATAGTACCTGTAGTGGCAGCTTTTATTGAGCCTTCTAACATGGAAACTGTATTATCTGCCCAAAGCTGAAATGTATCGCGCCGGTTATGGAACTTCCACAAACCCCATCGTGCAGATTCTAGGCTTACATAACAAATAGCAAAGAAACCTACAGAGGCTTCTGCAAGAGGATATATGAGGTTTGTTGAAAGGGCATACGTTATAAACAAGCAAGATAAGATGCAGGAGACAAAAAAGGAATCAGTGTAAAGGCTAGGTAGACGGATTCTAGTTTGTTGAGATGACATAGCTTGAATTTTGGAGCGACAGGTAACTAGGATATGTAAAAGCATTACATGTTACACCTATAATAAGACCAATACTAAGATTAATCAAGTTACTTAATGTCGCTAGCTGGCCCAATGTGTTAAATTTACTCGTGACCAAGAGTACCTTTTTGTAGAAAGGGTTGTATAATCCTGTTTCTTTATAGAGTGTTTGGAGCGTGCTTCTTAAGGTGAAATATTTTTGAATGTTATGTGTGTCATCCCCAGGACTTGTGTGGAGGATTATTAAATGTAACAGCATAATCGCTATACGTTTTTCTGCTTGATGAGACGAGAACTTAAGGCACAGAGCGGTGTAATCTAAAAAATTTGATATTGTCATTTGTGTATTATGGTTGAGGTTTGCTCTCGAATCTTGGTAAATATTCTTATGTAGATCACACCATCTTTCCATTGCCTTAAGCATCGCTTGTTGTAAGTTATTATTTTTAATTTTTCTCTTTAATTCTATCGTCCAGGATTCTATCCAGCTATCGTGCTTCTTTTGTAGATTTTTAAATTTTGTTTGGTAACGAATCGCATGAATTAGGGTTAACGTCATTTGTTGGAACGTGGCCTTGTCATTCCATTGAAGAATAATCTCAGGTTTCATTACGTCAGTGTAAGATATTTCATGTAGTGACTGTAGGTTTGATGCGCTCTTCATGTTAAGACCCTGTTAACTATAATTGTACTATAGCTGTAGTTTTTAATGTTGACAATGGTCTGTTCAGAATAAATTTCTTTAGAGTTGATATTATTGACTATTTTTTTAAATTTATTTGTGAGTAATTATCATTCTGCTGTAAGCCTTTCTACCTCTTTTCTGCAAGCTAGTGCGTGGTACAGGGTGTGGTCATTTACGTATGTTAATTCAGTTCCTACAGGTATGCCTGATGCAAGTCTCGTAATTTTGATATTTTTAGGTAGTTTCTTCGTTAAGTAATGTGCTGTCGCTTCACCTTCTATGGTTGGGTTAGTAGCTAGTATAACCTCTGTGATTGCTTCCTCTACGATACGCTGATGGAGGAGTGGTATACCTAGTTCATCTGGTCCTATCCTATCTATAGGTGATAATGAGCCCATGAGAATAAAATATAGTCCCTTGTATGTGCCAGTTTGTTCTAGTGATAGCAAGTCGCCTATGGTCTCTATGACGCATATTGTCTGTCTATCCCTTTGCGTATCTTTACATATCTTACAAACGTCTGTTTCGCATAAAGCACGACACTGGCTGCATTTATTTACATTAGTCAAGCTTTGTTGTAGATTTTGTGCGAGCTTGGCTGCTTCATTAGGTTTTTTTAATAGTAAGTGTACAGCCATTCTCTGTGCCGATTTTGGACCAATACCTGGTAATATGGTGAGGCTTTCTATCAGTTCTAATAATATGTCAGGTAAGATTTGACTCATGGTGCTTGTTCATCAATTTGGCTAAGTATGCTGAGCAAGTTGTTTTGTCTATTTTTTTCACAACCTTGTAATGCTTTGTTTACTGCTTGAACTAATATATCAGCACACTCTATCATAGGTTTTGCTTGGACTTCAGGGTCGATAGTGAGTTTTTCTATAACGCCATTTCCTCGTATATGTACTTGTATGCCCTGATATCGCTCTAGTAGCATTTCATTTTCTAGATTTTTTTCCATATCTTGGATGTTTTTTCGCATATAATTTGCTTTTTCTACGAGGTTTTTGGGAGATAATGTATCAGTTTTTTCAGTCATCGTGATATTTTCCTTGTCTTGTAGTATTGGATAGTTCCCTCATTTTTCTCTTGTTTCTTCATTGTTTTGACCGCCTCGCTAAAACGAATTTCATTTTCTCTGGTTATCGTCTTTTCTACGGCTTTTTGAATCATGAGTGAATTTCTATATTCTCTCCCTGTGGTAAGATGATAAAGATATAGTATAAATGTGTATAGCACAATGGCGCTTTGCATGAATTTAGACATGAGTGTTGGTGCTGAATTTTTTATTAGAACGGGTATTATACTGACAAACTTATCTTTGGTTAATTGTAATAAAGCTTGAGCAGCTGTAAATGTAGTAATATAAGTTCGAGTATTGGTACGAAGCGTTTCATCTGTGATTATTTTACTAGCAACCATATACAATGTTGATGAAATCACAATGACCAGGGGTATAAGTATATGAGGTGTTATTTCCGGGGATAGATAAAAGATATTGATTGCGATAATGCCGATTACAACTTTTAGGTATAGATTGGTTTGAGTTGTCTGTTTAGGTTTTTTTTGCGCTGCTTTACTGTACTCTTTTATAGTCGAAATTCTATTTTTCCTAGCATTACTCTGGTTACTTAGTAGCAGCCGACATAAAAGAGTTTTATGAGTAGATTGTTTATTATTTTGTGCATTTTTGGTTTGTTCTAAAACTATTGCAAGGTAGGCACAAAAAATATAGATGATGTTCTGAAAAGTATATAAATTACTTACAAAATGGGTAATAACAAAGTTCGTGACTTGGATTAGTGAAAGGTAGGTTAGGGTGAAATGTATTAACCCGAGAACGAAGTTGCTTTGTATGTTCTGAATGGGGTCTGTCTCCTCGTTTATGCAGTTTTGTAAGTCTCGAGAAGTTCGTTTGTCTAAGGTGAATCTTTTATTATCATGTTTTTTTAACCATAGTAGCATCTCTAGATTCTCTGAGTAGGTCCTAGATTTTTTCAAAGCAATTTTTTGAATAACTATGACAAGCGTTAGTGCAATACTCGCTATTGTAAAGAGTGCTGTTACAGGGTGTAAGTGTATTATGTGGGAGATGAAAAGCGGTGTTATATTCTCAATTAAAAACCGGTTCGCAAAGAAGAATTGATGATATACAGTTGCTTGGTGTGCAGTTTGTATACCAATTTCAACTTGGTTAAGAATTTGATTTGAAGTTTTATCAAATACTACAGAAGAATTTGGACTCTTTTTTCCAGTTACTTCCTTGCTTTTCTGGTCCACGGAGCACTCAACTCATTTGTGTAATATTACTCGTTAGAATCGACTACATGTTGTTCGATGTCTTTCATAGTTAATTTAACACGATTTTGCCTATCAATTTCAACTACTTTTACTCTAATAATTTGACCTTCTGAAAGTTTGTGTTGAATATTATCTACTCTTTCATGACAAATCTGTGATATGTGTAAGAATGCATCTTTACCAGGTAGTATGTTAACGAATGCGCCAAAGTCCATAAGCTTAACGACTTTCCCTTCGTAGGTTTTGTGTATTTCAATATCTGCGATAATCGATTCGATATGTTTTTTAGCTGCATTGGCTTTGTCACTGTCACTAGCTGTAACTTTAACTAGGCCTTCATCACTAATATCTATGCTTACATCAAACTTTTCGATTATTTCTTTAATTGTACTACCACCTCGGCCAATTACTTCTCGTATTTTTTGTGTTGGTATATTAAATTGTGTAACACGAGGGGCGCCTGCAGCGACTTCTTCGCGAGGCTTATCGAGTGCAGTATTCATTTTATCAAGAATATGTAGTCTACCATCTCGCGCTTGCTCAAGGGCATTTTTTAATATGGCATTGGTAATACCGTCTGTCTTGATGTCCATTTGTAAAGCGGTTATACCTTGTTTTGTACCTGCTACTTTGAAGTCCATATCGCCAAGATGATCCTCATCGCCTAAGATATCGGTTAAGACTGTATATTGCTCACCATCCAGTACTAGTCCCATAGCTATACCAGCTACAGCATCTTTAATTTGAATGCCAGCATCCATCAAAGACAGGCTGGCTCCACATACGGTTGCCATAGAGCTTGATCCGTTAGATGAAAGTGTTTCTGATACAATTCTAACAACGTAGGGGAAGTTTTCATCTTCTTCGGGTAAAACTGCCGTTATCGCTTTTCTTGCTAAGCGACCATGACCGATCTCTCTTCTTTTTGGGCTAGCAGGCATGCCACATTCACCAACACAAAATGATGGGAAGTTATACTGTAGCATAAATCGATCTTTTGATTGTTTTGTGATGTCGTCCACGATTTGTGCGCTGCCTTCATCAGACAATGTAGTGACAACTAACGCTTGTGTTTCTCCACGGGTAAAAAGTACGGAACCGTGTGTGTCAGGTAAAAAGTTCACCTGGATGTCAATTGGTCTAACAGTTTTATAGTCACGACCATCAATGCGGGGTTTTTTAGCAATTATTTGCTCTCTTACCCAGCTTTTTTCTATTGTATCGATCGCACTTGCTACTTTTTGTGCTAGGGAGTCAGCGTTATCGTTAACGGTGTTTTTGTTTACATATTCGGTAATAAACTCTTTTCTTTTTGTAGTACGCTCTTGGTTGCGTTTTTGTTTATCTGTGATTGTAAAATATTTAACGATCTCTTTATGAAAGAGCTTCTTGATTTCTTCTATAAATGAGGTGTCATCAAGCTTAGGTGCTTTCCATGCACTTGCGTTGCCATGAGTGTCCTGTAGCTCTTTTAGTACTTGTAGGGTTGTTTCTAGGCTGCCTTTTGCAAAATCGAGGGCCTCTAATACTTTTTGTTCTTCTAGCTCTTGAGCAGCGCACTCAACCATTATGTATGAAGTTAGTGAGTGGGAGACAACTAAGTCTAATGATTTCACTGCTTCGCTATTCTCTGCTGGATTGATTTGGAACTCATCATCTAGTAAACCAATACGTGCAGTAGCTATTACTTGAAACGGTAGGTCGGTGAGTGCTAGTGCGGCTGATGTTGCTAGTACGCCAGCAATATCTGGTGCTACATCTGGATCATGGTTTAGTAATGATACATTCACTTGAACTTCGTCCATAAATCCATCTGCAAACATAGGTCGTATGGATCTATCGATAATACGTGCAGTGATAACCTCTCTTTCGCTCGGCCTTCCTTCTCTTCGATTAAAGCTGCCTGGTATTTTGCCAACACTATAAAATTTTTCAGTGTAATGTACTGTTAGCGGAAAGAAGTCTCTATTTGGGTCTGCTGGCGCATGGGTGATATTGACCATAACGATACTTTTGCCCATTTTAAGTATCACAGAAGATTTTGCTTGTAAGGCGATATGTCCTGATTGTATGCATACTTCATGTCTGCCAAAAGAAAAATTTTTTTCAATAGTAGGGGATACCATGGTGTGTTCCTTGTGTTCTGGGTTAAATATTAGTTGTGCGAGATTAGTCTTTATCTCGAATTTTAAGTTGCTTTATCAGATCGTAGTAGTCATTACGATGGTTTTTTTTGTAATATTGGAGTAGCTTCTGACGTTTGCGAATGATTTTTAGTAAGCCATGTCGAGAGTGCTTGTCTTTATGATTAACTTGGAAGTGTTTAGTTAGGTGTGTGATTCTTTCAGTTAGGGCGTGGATTTGAACTGGTGTTGAGCCTGTGTCTGTAGGATGTATCTTAAAGCTAATTTCTGCACTGCTTTCTGTGCTTGTCTTAGTGTTCGCCACGTTGTTCTCCTTGAGTTGCGATATATAATAGACTTTCAATCGTGTTGATTATATATGATTATGTTGATAAATGCAATGATGTACTCGGCTAAATATCTGTTTTTGATCATGCTTTATCTTTTGGACTGTTGCTTGATATGAGCATTTTTTGTGGTTTGTGATAGGGCATTTTACAGCGGACTAATCCGCAAAATTTCTGCTTAGTATCATATGTTCTATATAAGCTATTATCTATGCTGTCATTAGCTGCATTTATCCACTGTCCCATCTTTAATTTTTCTATTTCTTTTGTCGATAGTTCCAAGCGTGGGAGGTGCAGAAGGGTCATATCAATAGGTTGTATGAAGTTTTGAATAGTATTTTCTTGAAATTTACTAGGTAGGTGCATGCTTTCAGGTTGCCATGGATGAACAGATAAGCGTCTAAGTTGTGTAATATGACCATAGCTGCCAAGCTTTTTTGCAATATCTTCTCCAAGCGCTCTAATATAAGTTCCAGAGCTACAGGTTACTTGGAAAGAAATTATTCCAAGTTTTGGGTCGTAAGCTACTTTGTCATAACCGTGTATTGTGATTTTACGTTTTTTTTCAGGAATATCAATTCCAGCTCTCGCATACTTGTAAGAAGGCTTGCCTTTGTGTTTAAGAGCTGAAAATTTGGATGCTACTTGCTCTATTTCTCCAGTAAAGTAGGTAAGTAGTGTATTATGTATAGTCGCATTTTCAATTTTTGGAATGGGTGCTTGCTTGATAATTTTTCCTGTACAATCTTGAGTGTCTGTCTGTATCCCGAGTTGTAATGATGCTGAGTAAGTTTTGTCTTTTATTATCTGATACTGCATGAATTTAGATGCTTGACCAACAGATACCACCAGCATGCCTGTTGCAAATGGATCAAGGGTCCCTGAGTGTCCTATTTTTCCAGTACATAATTTTTTTATAGCTTTAATGGCTTGATGTGATGATAGATTTATTGGTTTGTCTACAAGCACAAAGCCGTCACCTACATATTTCTTGATAGACGTCATGGAGATAAATTTTCTAGTGATGGACTGAACCGAATCTGTGGTATTGCTCGCATATTAGTCTCTTGTGCAACGTAGTGTCGTATCTGAGGGATTGTGCTGTCTAATTTTTTTTGTAATGCAACTAGAGATTCATATTCTAATGTACTCTGAATGGGTACGTAGTGTATTATGGCATTTTTTTTGTCCTGCATAGTTACATTAAGTATTGTTATGTCACTAAGGAGGCTATTTAATTGGCAGTATTCGGCTATTTTGCTTTTTATGAGAGCTGCTAGTTGTAAATCTCTACGGTGTGGCATAGCTTGCTAAGTGTTTTTTCGTTGTGGGGGAACCAATTCTATTGTATAAGCCTCTAGATTATCCCCGTTTTTAATATCTGAGTAACCGGTAACACCAATACCACATTCGATACCATTTTTTACTTCTTCTACGTTGTCATTAAAACGTCTTAGTGAATCAATTGTGCCTTCAAATATGACTTTTTGGTTTCTCAATACACGAATTCCTGCTTTACGTCTAATTATACCTTCGACGACGAGACATCCTGCGATAGTCCCAAATTTAGAAGATCTAAAGACTTCTTTCACTTCAGCTGTGCCGATAATTACTTCACGTTTTTTTGGCTCTTGCATACCAAGTGCTAGATCTTCGAGAAAATCTAATAGTGCATAAATGATACTAAAATATTCGATCTGTGTACTTTCTTGTGCTTGTGCTTTTTTTGCAGCAGAGTCTGCTCTAACATTAAATCCTATAATAATACATTCTGCTGTTTTTGCACGCATAATATCGGATGTTGTAATAGCGCCAACACTACTATCGACAATTTCTATGTGCACCTCAGCACCTTCTTTATGGTTTGCTTTTGCTATGCTGCCTTTAATAGCTTCAAGGGATCCGTGTACGTCTGCTTTGAGAATAATTTTCAGAAACTTTTTCTCGGTTCCTTCTGTCGTAAGTTGGGCTACAACTGCTTCATTTTTTAATTTTTTCGCATGCGCGATATCGCGTATGCGCGCAATAGTTTGACGTTGCTGAGCAATATCACGTGCCTTACGCTCATTTTTAACCTTTACTACTTGGTCTCCAGCGTTAGGTAGGCTCGCTAGTCCTGTAATTTCTACAGCAACAGATGGTCCAGCTTGCTGCTGAATTTTCCGTAGGTCATCGTGCATACTACGTATTTTTCCGTACTGCTCTCCTGCAATAATACAGTCCCCACGTTTAAATGTACCTGATTGTACTAAAACAGTAGCAACGCTTCCAAGTCCTTTGTCTACACGTGATTCTATGATGATTCCACGGGGTTGTGACTGATAGTCTGCTTTGAGCTCGAGTACTTCTGCCTGTAGGGCAATAGATTCAAGTAATGTTTCAATATTGGTACCCGCTTTGGCAGAGATGTTCTGGAATATTGTATCGCCTCCCCATTCTTCTGGTATTAGTTCTTCTTTACTTAATTCAGTGCGTATTTTTTCTGGGTCTGCGTCGTCTTTATCGATTTTGTTTACTGCTACTATGATGGGTACTTTAGCTTCCTTCGCATGTTGAATTGCCTCTTTAGTTTGTGGCATAACCCCGTCATTCGCTGCTACAACTAAGATAATAATGTCAGTTATCTTTGACCCTCGAGCGCGCATGGCTGAAAATGCTTCGTGCCCAGGAGTATCTAGAAATGTGATTGGCCCATGTTTTGTGTTTACTTGGTATGCTCCAATATGCTGTGTGATTCCTCCAGATTCTTTTTCTGTGATTTTACTGCGACGGATTGTGTCGAGGAGGGTGGTTTTACCGTGGTCGACATGTCCCATGATGGTTACAACGGCTGCTCGAGGGCGTATGTCTTCTTTGCCTGTCTCTTCTAGTATGTCATCTTGAGGTGTGGCCTGTGTGTTGGCCTGGTCAAGCACATTATTTAGTTTTGCTTTATATTGAAACGTTTCTAATGCTATCTCTGCCATTTCAAACGGGATTATCTGATTTATGGTTACCATCTCACCAAGGTCAAAGAAAGCTTTGATAATATCAGCTGGTTTTTTGTGGGTTTTTTCTGCTAGCTCTGCAATCGTTAACCTGCTTGGTATTTCGATAGTAGTCGTGATACTGGTTTTTTGTTGTGTGTTCTTTTCCTCTACAGTAGTTGGTTGTTCAGAGGTGGTTGCTTGTTTTTTTGCGCGTTCAGCAAGTACTTCTTCAACAGAAAGTGCTTTGGGTTGTGCTTGTTCAATAGGTGCTTTTTTAGTGGCCTTAGGTTTCTCTGGCTTCTTCGCTGGTGTTTGTGTTGGTTGAGTCTTCTTGAACTTATTGTCCAGTGATATTATCGGTCTATCAGCACGATGTATGTTGTCTAAATCGCTTGATATAGAAGTTTTTTGAGTTCGAGTAGGGGGTTCTTTTTTACTCAGGGATAGCTTTTTTTTCGGCTTGATTACATCTGTCTTCTTTTTATTGCGGATATATTGCAGTATTGCGGCCTGTTGCTCTTTAGATAATGGTGTACTTTCATTCTCGGCGCGTAGTCCGGATTGTGCTAGCGTCTTCAAAAGATCATCTTTATCTAAATTCTTAACTGTTTTGACTATATGTGCAATAGTCAGCTTTTCTGATATTCCCACTCTGACTATTCCTCATCGTCGATAAACCAAGGTTTTCTTGCTTCCATAATTAAATCTCCTGCCTTTTTTTCATCTATAGGCAAAATTTCTAATAACTCATCTGTTGCCAACTCAGCTAAATCATTCTGAGTTTTAATATTATTTTCAATTAGTTTGTTGATTTGCTCATCAGTCAAACCTGAAACCTGACTGAGGTCTGATTCTGAGCTGGTCTCACCCTTCGAGTCATCGGCTAATGATAGCTCTAGGCTTGCCTCTTGCGCTCTTTCTATGAGTGCATCAGCGATGTCATCATCAAATTCATCAATTTCTAGTAATTTGTCTTTACCATACGATACGATAGCATCAGCTGTGTAAATGTTTTCTCGGACTAATATTGCAGCTATTTCTGTATCTACATCTAGTAGGCCGCTAAGTTGCTCTGTCTTAAGATCGTTTTCTGTTTCTTCTGATCTCACTACGTTTAACTTCCACTCAGTCAGTTCACTAGCTAGACTTATATTCTGCCCACCTCTGCCAATTACCTGTGCTAATTGTTCAGGGTTTACAGTTATCTCCATGCTCTTTTCTTCTTCATTGATTGTAATGCTATC
Source organism: Pseudomonadota bacterium (assembly GCA_036128855.1). Classification (GTDB taxonomy): domain Bacteria; phylum Pseudomonadota; class Gammaproteobacteria; order Comchoanobacterales; family Comchoanobacteraceae; genus JAYYPW01. The sequence continues at coordinate 148,743 of JAYYPW010000013.1, read as the reverse complement.
AATTTCTCCTGGAGATAAGGCATTAATTACTATTTTTGCTGGGTCATCATCCCATAAAATGATATCAATACGTTCACCATTGAGTTCATTAGAGACGCCTTGAACACGTGCTCCCCGCATGCCGATACATGCTCCTATCGGGTCTACTCGTTTGTCGTTGCTCTTTACTGCGATTTTCGCTCTTGAGCCAGGATCACGTGCTACCGCTTTTATTTCGATACTTCCTTCATGAATTTCAGGGACTTCAGTGTAGAATTGGTTTTTTAAAAAATTATTACTTGTTCTACTTAGCTCTACAACAGCGTTACGATAATCTGGCTCTGTGTTGATAATCTCTGCTTTAATACGGTCGTCTACTCGGAAGTTTTCACGTGGGATGATATTGGCTTGCTTGAGAACTCCATCTGCTTCTGGGCTAAGTTCAACTACAACGAGATCTCTTGTGGTTCTTTTTACAACACCGCTTATCGTTTCACCTATCTGGCTAGCATAGACAGACTTTTGTTTTTTATTCTGCCCTTCACGCATGATACGGGTAATCTGCTGTTTAAGCTGTTGTGCAGCTATTCTGCCTAGTCCAAGTTGCTCGCTAGGTAGTTCGATTGCCATACTTTCATCAATGATTGCTTCATCTGTGATTTTTAGTGCTTCGGTTAAGGTCATTTCTTGATGCGGATTTACGAGTGCGTCGTCAGCAACGATTTTCCAAATTCTTGATACTTCCATTTTCCCTGTACTTGTATCTATTTCTATATCTAGATTCGTATCGGGGTCGAGTCGCATGCTCTTTATGAATACATGTTTCATTGCTTCTGCTAGCTCTTTGGCTATTTCCTCTATAGGGATGTCATTGAGATGGCTTTGTGATTCTAAAAATAACTTTATTTCTTCGCTGTTCATGTTTTACTCTCTGGCTGGTAAATTATACGGATTCTCTCGACGTTATCCCATAATATTTCACAATGGTTTTGGTCTAATGCAAGGGAAAGGGTTTGATCGGTGACATCTTGTAGTACACCGGTGAAATTTTTACGTTCTTCAACTGGTATTTTTAATTTGCAACGTACTTTTTTGCCAATGTTGTCTTTGCAATGTGCTAATGTGAAAAGTATTCTATCTAAGCCTGGGGACGATACTTCTATAAGTGACTGTAATAAAAAGGGGCAGTGCACGCTCGCATAGTCACGAAGGTATTGTCCAACACGCTGGCAGTCGTCGGCACCAATTGAGCTATTTGGTGTATCGATGTAGATACGTATTTTATGCTGGGGTGATCCAGGTATATATTCTGTGCCATATAACTGAAGCTCACAAGCTTCAACACACTGTAATATGTGTTTTTGTATATCGCTATTTACTTTCATATCTTGTATACCTTTCAGTAAAAAAAAGAGCCAGTAGGCTCATTTTTCTCTTGTTTTGCGGGGGTAGGATTCGAACCTACGACCTTCGGGTTATGAGCCCGACGAGCTGCCAGACTGCTCTACCCCGCGATGTAAGGGTATATTATCAAAAAGTTGTGTTAAATGCAAGACTTCTTTGTAAGTTATCGTATCCTTGCTCTTTGTTATTTAGTAGATGGTGTTTTATAAAACCCATTTACTAAGATCTTCATCGTCAGCTAATTCTAGTAGTTGCTTATCCACGTATGTCTTATTGATGGTAATAGTCTTAGCTATGCTACTATCAGCTGAAAATGATACTTCCTCAAGTAATTTTTCCATAATAGTATGTAATCGACGAGCTCCAATGTTGTCACTTTTTTCATTCACCTTAAATGCAATATTCGCCACTGTTTCTATGCCATCATCAGTGAACTGAAGAGTGACTTTCTCTGTTTTAAGTAAAGCTTGGTATTGCTTTGTGAGTGAGGCTGTTGGTTGAGTTAGAATTCTTGTAAAGTCCTCACTACTTAAGGCGTCAAGTTCTACTCGTATAGGGAGCCTGCCTTGTAATTCTGAGATCATGTCTGATGGCTTTGTACCCATGAATGCTCCTGATGCAATAAACAATATATGGTCTGTCTTGATGCTCCCATATTTGGTTTGTACGGTTGTACCCTCAATCAGTGGTAATAGATCTCTTTGTACACCTTCTCGAGAAACCTCGCCGCCATGACCTGCATTTTTAACCACTTTATCAATTTCGTCGAGAAAAACAATGCCGTTTTCCTCTACATATCGAACAGCGTCTTGGCGAATTTGTTCTTCATTAAGAAGGTTCTGTGCTTCTTGCTGCTGTAAACTTATTTTGGCATCTTTTATGAGTAAACTTTGCTGTTTACCTTTTTCAAGATTCATATTTTGAAAGATATTTTGTAATTGACTAGACATGTCTTCCATGCCGGCCGGTGCCATAATCTCGAAACCAACTTGTCCGTGTTTCGTTTCTATACTTATAGTGCGGTCATCTAATTCTCCAGCACGATACTTGCGCCTGTAGACCTCTTTGGCCTCTGAATGCTTATTATCTTCTTCTGGCTTCTCACTTTTGGGTAGAAGTGCATTCAAAATGATTTCTTCTGCATTTAGTGCTGCCTGTTCCTGAACATCTGCTAAAGCATGTTCGCGTACAACTTTGATTCCATTTGCAACAAGATCTCGTATGATAGAGTCTACATCTCTACCTACATAGCCAACTTCTGTGAATTTTGTGGCTTCTATTTTGACAAAAGGGGCTTGTACTATTTTTGCAATTCTACGAGCAATTTCGGTTTTCCCAACACCGGTTGGTCCAATCATTAAAATATTTTTTGGTGATATTTCGTTGCGTAGTTCACCGGCTTGTAATCTACGCCAGCGGTTTCTAATAGCAATGGCTACTGCTTTTTTTGCTGACTTCTGTCCCACAATATGTTGGTCCAACAGCGTTACAATCTCAGCTGGTGTAGGTGTGGGTGGGTTTAGGTACTCTTTGTTTTCAATATTCATAGATTCATTCCTTAGCTGTTGCTTTCAAGCTCCATGATGCATAGCTCATGATTGGTATAAACACATATATCTGCTGCAATGGTTAATCCTTCTTTGACGATTGTTGTCGCGTCTAAATCCGTGTTTTTTACCAATGCATTTGCAGCAGCTTTTGCATAGTCTCCACCTGAACCAATTGCCATTATGCTATTTTCTGGTTCTATCACATCTCCATTACCACTAATCATGAGAGAGGTGGTTTTATCAGCAACTACAAGCAAGGCTTCAAGTCGACGTAATACTTTATCAGTACGCCAGTCTTTTGCTAGTTCTACTGCTGCTTTAAGTAGGTTCCCTTGGTACTGTTCGAGTTTTTTTTCAAAACGCTCAAAGAGGGTGAATGCATCCGCGGTTGCACCAGCAAAACCAGCTAAAACTTGTTTGTTGAAAAGATGCCGTACTTTTTTTGCATTTTTTTTCATAACTGTAGAACCGAGTGAAACCTGTCCGTCTCCTCCCATCGCTACGGTATTGCCTTTGCGTACAGATAAAATAGTAGTGGCGCGATATCTTTCTGCTTGATGTGAATGGTGCATGGTTTACCTCTCTGTAAATAGGGTGTGGTTAATATTTTCAGCTTGCATGATCAAATGAGCTTCTTGTGCTTCAGTGTAATTTGAATATGGCCCGACAGATACTATATTGCATGGTTGCTTGTTATGTTGATAGGTTTTTACCGTAAAATCCAGTTCTTGCCGTGTGAGGGAATCTTTGATTTTTCGTGTAGAAACAGAATTTGCTAGACAAGGTGTATCGAGTTGATATTGAAAGTGGTCATGACGAGGACGAGTTGTGTTAACATGTCTAAAGATAACTTGGTGACGTTGCACTGGTATGAATATTTTGTTTTGAATAGCTTGTAGTGTAGGAATACTTCTCATAGCTATACTTTCAATCTGAATAACACCATGTTTATATAGTGTTGGTGCGTATAATGTGAAGGCAAAGCAGGCAACTATACAAGCTGCTAGACTAAATGTGAAACGAAATTTGCTTTTTTTTGGGGTTTGGTATCTCGCATAATCTGCAAACATGGTCTTTCTCCTCCGGTTTACATGGTTTCCTTAGCTTGAAGTCCAAGTATGGCCAGTCCTTTATTAAGTGTATTAGCTATACATACTATGAGGTAGTGTCTCTGTGATAAAATTTCAAGGTCTTCTTGAATAATTTTTGTAGTGCTATAATAACTGTGGAGTTGGCTTGCAACTTCCAATAGATACTGACAAAGGTAGTGTAGCGAGTGGTCACGTACACAAGCGCGTAGTATGTCTGGGTATCGGTTGAGTAATTTTATTATACTTTTCTCATGATGGCTTGGTAGGTAATCAAGGTGATTCTTGGCTATCGCGTTTTTTGGGAGCTTACGTAAAATACTCATTATTCGAGCATAGGCATAATGTATTTTGAAAATAGGGTTATCTAAGGATTCTTTTTTCGCAATATCTAGGTCAAAAGTGATGTGCTGATCAGGCTTTTTCTGAAGTAAGTAAAACCGAGCGCAATCTAGGCCAACTTGCTCAATTAATTCTTGTAGTGTTACATAAGAACCTTGCCGGGTAGACATTTGTACTTGCTGTTGGTTTTGCATTAATGTGATGAATTGATAAATAATAGCATTAAATCTATCTGGAGCCATGCCTAGCCCAATTAATGCTGCCTTTAGTCTAGGAATATAGCCATGGTGGTCAGCTCCCATAATGTCGATTATAAAATCTGGTTGGGTCTGTAGTTTGTGCCAGTGATAGGCAATATCTGTCGCAAAATAAGTATAGTCTCCGTTTGCTTTGACTAATACACGGTCTTTCTCGTCACCAAGACTTTGCGCTTTAAACCAAATTGCACCATCTTTTTCGTAGATATGATCCCTTTCTTTGAGCGCGAGTAAGCTAGCTTCTACTGATCCGTCATTGACTAAACTTCTTTCGGAGAACCATGCGTCAAAGTTGACGTTAAAATCTTCACATTCTTTTTGGATCATTTTTAAAACAAATTTTACACAGGCTTTCTCAAATGATGCCCTAGTACTAGCCTGATAGAGTCTTTGATAGAGGGTGATGCAGAATTCTAGCCACTTCTCATCTTGATTTGAGTCTGTTTGTACAGGATTTAAATCTGGCATAAGATGTTGTTCAGGTATCGACAGCAGTTCGTTTTCTTGCAACAATTCTACTGCAATATCATGAATATATGATCCTTGATATGCCTTCTTAGGGTAGAGTAACTTATGTTTTTTAATCTGTAAGAAACGTAACCAGACACTAGTCGCAAGTATATGGATCTGCCTACCTGCGTCATTTATAAAGTATTCTCTATGTACATTAAAGCCAGTTTCTTCGAATAGTAAAGCTAGGCTGGAGCCAATCGCTCCACACCGCCCATGCCCTATGTGTAAAGGTCCTGTTGGATTAGATGAGACATATTCTAGATATACGGAGCGATTCTTTCCGATATTAGGACGAAAGAAGTCTTCTTTATTTTGGAAGATGGCAGGTAAACTTTTCATCCAATCTTTGGGGTTAACGAATATATTGATAAACCCTGGACGTGCAACGAGTATTTTATCAAGAGAGAGCGAGGTTGTGTTTTTGATATTTTCGGAAATAGTTTCAGCTATTTCCATCGGGTTTTTTTTGATTTTTTTTGCTAACATCATTGCAATATTGCATGAAAAGTCTCCATGATCTGGGTTTTTTGGCGACTCAATGTTAAATGTACACTCTATGTTGGAGTAGTTCTGTTGTAAGATCTTATTAAAGGTCGCTTGTAGCTGAGCATAGAGTGGAAGATAACTCATATAGATAACAAATATTTTTTAACATGATACCTTATATTGTACTTGGTGTATATCTTTTTATTGATTTTAAACTAATTTTTAGTTTCTGTCGTCTTTTCTACGTATTGTTGTAGTTCGGCTTAAATCTCTTCTTTTGGTAACTCTATGTGGATTCATAAACGGTTTGATTGACTCAAGTCCTTCAGGTATTGGAAGTTTTTTTGGGCGAGGTGGTGCACTTATCTTTAGTGACTCTGTGAGCTTTTGTTTAGCTTGCCACTTGTCATAATGTGAAGGCTTTTTCGTTTTAAATCTATTATTATTGGCTAAGATTGAGGCTAATTTGTATTTTCTTTCTAATTTGGCATCTAAGCCTGGATTTTTTTCAGTATTCCACTCTAATATATGTTCCCAAGATTTCACACCTTTAGCATGTTGAGCGTTTTGACTAGAAAGCCGAGCTTGTATATCTATAACCTGATCGTCGTTGAGTAACGTATTCCAACTACTTAGTAATGACTTTCTGTCGTAGTTTTTTATGGGGTCGCGTTGTATATCCATGCGAAAGGCATTTTCATCCAGTGCAACCGTAAAATTTGCTGCTAATGCGCTGACAATACCTGTTCTATCTTTGCCGCTTTTGCATGTGATATTGATTCTCGCACCAGCCAGGTTGGCAAGTACAGCCAATGCTGCTGCCTTGTGTGCAGGGTCTGAGGGGTTGTTAATCATATCTAATGTCGCATGTAGTTTGTAGCGTAATGCATGCTCAGTCGTTTTGAAATTCTTGTTTGCTAAATTAGAAAGTTTTTCTTGCACTAATTTTTCCAATATTGATGTGACGTCATTCTTTTCTTCTGCCTTCGTACCTAAAATATTAAATATAGGTTTACTAGGACTTGCCTGTTGGGGCTTTTTTAGAATCATATTATCCAATGTAAATACATAATAGATAAATCGCCAGATGAATGATATGGATTTAACAATATTAATAACTATATTTGGTATGGCATTCCACTGTTGTATATTGGTGTAGATAATGTCGTTAGGGTCGATTTCAAGAACATCTTTAGAATACTTTTTCTCTAGTAAATCAATGCGGTTTTGTAAATCACTTTTTTCTTCTTTTCCAGCTGTTTTACTATTAATTTCACAAGTATTTTTTTTCAGCGTCTGATAGGTTTCTAGGTCGTGCTTTATCTCAGCTAATGCAGTGATATTATTGTAAGCAATGGTGCTTTCAAAACCAAAGATTACTTGGTCTTGTATTAATGTCATAAAGATGAACTTCTGATCTTTTTTCCTGTCTTCAGCAACCCATTTTTGCAGTAAGGCTATCATACTTTTTACAGCAACCTTATTGTCACTTTTATTATGAGAGCCAAATGATGCAGATCTATCAAGACGTAGAAGAGGGTATTTCTCCTGGGATGTTCTGATTACTTGCACACTACTGTGGTTGCGTATATACGCTATATCAGAAAGTGCTGATACTAACTGATTACCAAAGACTTTTTGAAACACATTTTTAGGTAGAGCAGATTGTTGTTTGGCATAATATGTTTTTGCTTCATCAAATGTTTCGGGAATTTTTTCATTAACTTGTGCTTTATTAAACGAATAAATGTATTTTTTATCCGATTTTTTCATAGATGAATTTTCGAACTCAGCGACGTTTTGTACACATTTGAGAAAAAATAATTTATTTTCTGCAGAGGTATTAATATCTTGAAAAGTTTTCTCTAGGTTATTTGCGATAGTTAAGATCTCTAAACAGGTGCTTTCAGTATTTTCTACGTGATGATTGTATATTCGATTATTTTTATCTTTTAGCAAACTAGGAATATACTGTGTGTTGTAGATTGCCTGTTTTCTTTCTTCAGTTACTTTTTCTGTGATTCTGCTTTTTTTATACCATGCTTTGTATTTTATCTTTGCCATCTCCTGGAGAAAATACGCAACTTCGGGAAGCTCTTTTCTCTTTTCTACAGTGAAATAAGACATATTATGGTTTATCCATAAGGTATACAATTTCTCTAGTGTGGTATTAATATCCATATGCTACATTTTTAGGCATGTTAGCCATTTATAGACAAGAAACTATCAATTTTCCCAAATAAGTTAAGCTATTTACAAAAATATTGCTTTCATAGTAATCGGATTAGTATTGCTGTTTAGTTTCCTTATACTTTTTGTTTTTACTCCTAATGTAGTTTGTTTCATATTTTTGGATAAATAATTCTGCATTTTTTATAAAAACTATCTATAAGTAAAGTAATCATAGATGTAAATAAACTTGTCATGGCTAATTCTATAAAATTTGATACTACTAATTTGGTTTTCACTGGTGGTACCGGTAAAAAAAACTTTGGAGATGATTTAGCAAAATTTTATGATTGGTCAAAAGAAGTTGGATTGATGCAACAGATGGATGAGCAGGATCGTAAATGGATAGAAATCAATGATTCTGATAAAACTGTTAAAGAGCTTCAACAAGCCGTATATGATAATGTATATAACTCATTAAATATGTTTCAGAAGAAACTACTAAAAAAAGATACAGTAAATGAATTTGTGGTTAAAAGTATTCGATTTTTTTATTTATATAATGTTCTTACTAAAGCGTATCTAAAAAATCCAGAAGAGATACAGCAACTCCCTGACTGGGATTTATTATGCAAAGCTATGGCAAATTATGAGAAGAATACTAGTGCGGGTGGTAATCCATATGATGGTGACAACGGCCTTGCTGATCAATTTTTTAAAACATCATTAACATCCGCACCAGGCAAAGAATTACAGGGTAATCTGCGTATGCTAATGGATAGATTTTTTACTGTTAATGACAATGGAGATAAATTTTTTACAGATCCAGAGAAATGGCGCATGAAACAAGATCACACACTATCATCAGGATATGACAGTGATCATACGACAGCTGCAAGTGAAGGTAGTGAGTCTTTAGGTAATGATAGTAGTAGTTACCTTTTAAGAAGTGCTAGAAGCTCTATTGGAAGCGAGGACGATTCCGGTATGGATTATCGAGACTCTGATGCAAGCATTAGTAGTAGTGCATCATTAAGTGATGATAGCGATATGGATGAAAGGTATGATAGTTTTGTTACAGCTAGATCATTCAGCGAGCGCTTCTCCGAACGTCTATCGTCAAGTTCTAACGATCGATATCCATATGAGTCCCTGCCCACACGTACATCGATAAATGCTAAAGTAAATCGGTTAGATGATACTAAAAGAAATTTGCAAGAAGTTACCCTCGATAATGTAAAAAGTAAAATCAGCGGACTAAGAGCTTCGGTTTTAACCATTAAAAATGATCAAGAACGCCAGACCTTTACCTCTGTTCTTGATCAGATTGATGTAACAGTGGATAGTCTTAGAGAGGGAAAAGTTGAATCAGTTGATACTTCTCAGTTGAGTAAATTGGTACAAATTTTTGCGAATGAGCTTGAAGAAAAAGAAAAATCTAGTTACACAGGTTTTCTCCTTCAGTTGCGTAACTTATTTATTCAGCTAAGAGACTTCTGTTCAAATAAGAGCCTTCCTAAATTACAAAATGTCTTTGGAAAAAGTGCTGATTCAATAACCGATAAACTTGAAATGATAAATAGCTCAATATCGCCAGAGCCTCTAAAACATAAAGCTGCTAAAAAGTGAGCTTAGTGTACGGTAGGGTAGTTTGTTTCTATTTCAGATAATTATCGATACTTTTGCAGTAGCCATACGCTGATTAAACCAAGTATCAAACCCATGACTTGGTAGGTAGTGAGTATTTCACCAAAAAAACAGAATCCTAAAATTGAGATTAGTGTGTATTTACTAAAACCTAAGGGTAACAGAAAGCTCACGTCAGCTTGTGCGATTGCATAATTTAGTGCCAGCATAGCAAAAAAATCATTGCTGCCCATGCAGAAAAGCCAGAAAAAAGTTTCTAAGATAGGTTGAGATTGCTGAGTTGTATAAATCATATATGGGAGAAGACAAACTGGGATAGATAAAATAATGCTGGCATTGAGATAAAAGTGATTTTCATTTTTACTCGTTAGCATTTTGGTTAGAAAGGTATTGGCTTGAAAACACAGTATTGCAATACTAGGTTGTAGTAACTGCCATGATGTGATGTCTGTAGTATTCTGGCTTTGAGGGTTAAGTAGGCAGAGGTAACCCATTATACTCATTGCTAATACACCTAGTTTTGTAGGGGTTATTTTTTCCTTTAGGAGAACACAAGCTCCGATTAACGTAATACACGGGCTAAATACATTAAAACCTACTGCTTGTGCAAGTGGCATATGCCGAAATGCATCGTGCAAGAGAATTAATCCTACGCAACAACAACACATACGTCCCAGGTGTAGGTGCCATTGTTTAGGAACGCTCCAGCCAGATTCCTGTACATATCCATAAGGAATGAGCCAAAGACAGGCAAAACAATATTGATAGAATATCATTGTCTCAACACTTATATTTGTTGTTAACTGCGTGGTTATTTGTTTACTGAGCACATTATTTACTGCATACAAAATAATTGCTACAAGCTTACAAGCTATGGCGATCTGTGTGTTAGATAAAGAAAGTTCTATTGGTGGATGTATTGCTTTAGTGGCCATATATAACTTCTATAGGTCTGATGTTTTTTGCACGTTGTGTTGGGTATATGCCTGCAACAAGCCCTATGCATATACAAGATACAAATGCAGTCAGGGTGTGTAAGAAATTATACGATAATGTCCATTCCATGACGTGTGCCGTTAAATATAAACCTACATGGGATACTACAATACCTAATAGAGCACTGATACAACAGAGTAAGCTGATTTCTTGAAGAAATAGATTACGAATATGGTAAGGTTGGGCTCCAATTGCTAATCGTATACCAATTTCTTCGCGCCGTTCATAAATACTTGCTAGCATGCTATTGACTATATTAAAGCTTGAAAGGACTAAGCTAACTATCCCAATCGCTAGTAGGCTACTTTCTATGTTGCGGATCATACCCTTCATGGATTGTACCATTTCACCAGTATCAGTTATCTGGAACTGTCTTTTGCTAAAATTCTCCTGCATATGCCTTTTAATAGTCTCAACTTCATGTTCATTACCGTGTACTCCAAATGTGATTTCATCTAGGTGTTTAGTGATTGACTCAGCGTGGTTAATTAAAGTTATGACGCTATTATTGATATTATGTAGTATAAGATGCTTGTTGCTCTGGGCTTGTAAAGATCCTATGACTTGATAGCGTTTTTGATTAAGAGTAATGAACCAAGGGTTGTTCTCACCGAATTCTTGACTAAGTAACTGAGCAATATGTTGGCCCACAATACAAAAATGTCTTTCAGCATTATCCCACTGGTTAAATGACCTGCCTTTATCTAGTTCTAATCTGTATATTTCAGTGAATTTATCTGTACTATGTATATGATTTATAGATATTCTTTTATCGTGTACCCTGGTTCTATGATATTGTGTGAAGTGCCCAGTCCAAGATGCTTTCACTGGCCTTTTCTCATGAATAGAATACATTTTTTGTAAGGTAATGGCTTTGTCTGTACCATTTTTTTGGTAGTTATAACTATTAAAAACTAATAATGCGCTTTTTTCATGCTGCTCTATATCCTCTCGCATACTGGCCGTAGTCCAATCAGAAATTGTCATTAACAAAATTAGTAGTGCCGTTGCAGATGCAATTGCTAAGCCTGATAGTACAACACGTGTACCTTGGTTATACAATGATTTCCAGGCTATTTTCCAGCTTATGGTATCTAACATACTGCAACTTCCGATATAGGTTGTTTACTTTGAATTAGACTTGGCTTTGTGAATAAATCTGGTAGATTGGCTTGTCGGGTACATTGCGATGCAACCCATTTATCGTGAGTTACAATGATAATGGTTGTTTGTTTTTTTTGGTTTAAATTTTTCAAAATATCCATAATTTTACTCGTGTTTAGCTGATCTAATGCGCCTGTAGGCTCGTCTGCAAGCAGTATAGGCGGATCTGTAGATATTGCTCTTGCTATACTTACACGTTGTTGTTGTCCACCAGATAACTGATGTGGATAGCGATCTGCATATTGAGCAATTTCGAGTTCTTCCATTATCTTGTAACAAGTTTGTTTGCTGGTCGCCATGCTCATACCTGAGTAGTAAAGCGGTAGTTGTATATTCTCGAGAACAGTCAGTTGCTTGATTAGCCAGTACTGTTGAAATATGTATCCAAAAGATTTTTGCCTTAGTCTTGCCATGTTGGCTATATCTATTCGGGTACAATCATGTCCTCGTAAAAGATAACTACCGTGTGTGCATTGATCTAGTAAGCCAAGTATATTGAGTAATGTTGATTTTCCACTACCAGAGCTCCCAGTAATCGCAAGCATGGATCCTTGATCAACAACCAATGATGTTTTAGGTAGGATTACTTGTTTTTTTCCTCCTTTAACGAGGCATTTAGTTAAGTTATGGCAGTTTATAATTGCGGACAATACTTTCTCCTTCTGCAGTATTAGCATCAATAAGAATACTTTTTGTGTCTGTACTTATGACCTGTACGGGCAGTTTTTTTTGTATTTTTTCACTATCTTCAATTATAACGAAGTTTTTATCATTTTCATAATGGATAGCGGTATTTGGTACTTTTATACCTGTGAATTCATCCACTATGATATCTACTTCGGCAGTCATACCAGATTGTAAAGGGCAGTCATTTTCGGGGCAGGTTGCTTCAATCAGCACTGGAAAGTAAGCAATATCTTCTCTAGTCCCGGGGCTTAAATTATAGCGATCAACTATTTTAACTTCACCCTCTACAATATCTGCTCTATGAGCTACTGGTTTGATTTCAACTTTTTGTCCTATCTTGATTCTATGTATATCTGTTTCTGGTACAGATAAATCTATTTTGAGTAGGCCAGGCTTACCAACAATAGCTAGTATATGACCTGCTTCTACTTTACTTCCAGGCGTTAAAGTGCTCTTGTCATGTTTTTTTTCTTGGTTATTGGGTAATAGTAATATTCCTTCAGTGGTAGATTTGACGACTATTTTTGCCGGTTTCTCTAATAGTTCTTGTACACCTTGGGTATTAGCAAAAGTTAGGCTTTGCACTTGTGTAAATGGAATATCAAAATATCTGCAATAGTCTTTTATGGTATTTTCAGATTGTATAAATTCTATAATCTGAGCATTGAGTTGATTACTCGAGTTCTTTCTTTCATCAAACGGGATAATTCCGTCTGCATAAAGTTCTGCATTTTGCTTGTCTTTTTCTTTAATGAGGTTGAGTTGGTCTTTATTTTTTAAATAATGAATAAGGTTGGCATTAAATTGTTTTTTGCTATCAGGTGAAGCGAGTACTGCAAGAGGTGTATCATTATGAACTTTTTGCCCATAGCTTACATACACTTCTTGTATAGTCCCTGATACTGGGCAGTTGATTGCAGACTTTACAGGTGATTGGATTACACACTGATAGCTTAGCTTATCAGAGTGAGTGATTCTCTCAGTGGATACTAATGTGGATGATAGCTGAGTCGCAGCATTAGTGTTTTGCCAGAAAACTCTGAAAGATAATATAATCGTTGTTATGAAACCAGTGAAAAGAAGGCTTGATAGATAATTATCGTTTTTTTTTAGGTATTTCATGTTTCTGGAATGCTCTTGTTGTTAGTAACGTATTTCGTCCATAGGTAGTCTAAGACAAAATACCATACTGCATTGATTAATGGTTCTATAATCGCATCAATTGTTGCAAGTCGAATGTCACTACCTGTGATGGTGATGATACACATAATAGCAATACCAATATGTCCAATAGTATAAATGATGGTACGCATTAGTGTGCCAGTTAAGCTGAATTCGAATCTTTTCATAACTTTAAATACTGTTAAGTATAGGTATTATTGTAAATTATTTTACTTTTTTTCGCAATCTTTACACTGTAAAAGGTTGTTACAAAGTACTTCGTTATCTGAGTTTAGCAACCCTTCCTGCGTTGGTGGTGTTTTGCGTGTGGGTAGTTGTTTAAGTACGATATTGGGTATAGCATCTTCATAATGCTTTAGTAAAAATCCAGTTTCCTTTCGATAAAGGTCTATATTATTGTGGTATGTTGAGGTTTTTTCGATTAGATTGAGTGAAGATTGTTGTAAATGTTGTAATTGTTCATTTACAGTTAGCGTTGCGAGCATGCCAAGTTTATGCTTTTTCTGTGTATTTTGGTAGTTGGTGTTTTCGATTGCGTATTTCTTCTCTTGTATTAATAGTGCATTTTTTTCGAAAATCAGGTCTGTGTACAGGTCATCGATTTTTTCAAGAACCATTTTACAGCTATCGATAAAATGTGTCTTTTCAATAGACAATTGTAGATTTTCTTTTTCTACACGTAATTGTTGCTGTCGGGTATCAAGTGGTAGCGTAATGGATAAATTGGCCTGTGTCTTGTTTTTAGTTGCTAATTCTTTTCGTGCTTGTAATGAGGCACTCATATGCGTTTGTTTTTTTTCAATACTTAGATGTTCTTTCGCTAATTCAATTTGTTGTTTGTGCGATTCTAAGGCATAGTTATTGTACAACGCTGTTTCGCGGATACTATTGATATTTTCTGGATCTTCAAGCTCTTTCTTTTCTTGGCTAGTCAGCGTAATTTCGTTTTGTATGTTCAGGTGTCGCTTAAATGCGCGCATGGATTTGTCAATTGCATGATTTGCTCTGGTTATATCAAGCTCAAATTCTAGAATCTGTACTTGAGCTTCAGATAATGATACGCGTGCTTTTTTGCCTGCAATGACTTCTTTTTCTAGATAGTTATATCGGTCTTTAGCCATTTGTAGATGACGGGTTTGCGATGATTTTTTCTGAACGAGGGCTTGGATACTGCGATAATGTTGTATGGTTTCGATTATTATTTTTTCAACAGTAAGCGCATACTGTCTATAAGCTTGTTGGTACGCTATTCTATTACTTTTTCGTTGTAGATAGCCACTTTTTGTTTCTGTACCAAATAAAGGCTTTTGTATGGAGACGCTAGTTTGGTGTTGATATTTTTGTGTGTTGTCGTAGTCAAATATTGATGAATCTACATCAACATAGTTATAGTCAAAGAAAACCTGGTTTTGTAATTCTACTTTAGTTCCAGATGGGAAATGCCAGCTTACACCTGTAGAGGTATTTACAGAAGCTTTATCTTCTGCAAATATGGTTTGCTGGTTTAATGCATTGATTTGTGGTCGCCAACGTAAGTTCTGCTCTGAATATGTCCCTTCCGCGAGAGTCAAATTGCGTGATGCTTGCAACATTTCTGGATGTTGACTTAAGGCTTTGCGTATACTTTGTTTCAGAGTGAGTTTCTCAACTTCAGAGTTAGCAATCGCAGCACTATACAAATAGATGTAGGTTGTTAAGCAGAAAAATAGTATTCCAAATTTATTTTGCATATTGAGAATGTCTTTTATGGAAATAAGAAATTATTTTTGGAGGTTATCACTTTTCTTACTTAATAAGAATATCTTGAGTATACAGATAATAACAATGCTTGCAAAGAAAATATACCATGAGTTTATGCTAGAAGTGTAGAATGAACCCTGTCATTGCGTTTTGAAAGAAATGCAATGATGACTTCACAGTAGTATCTCCTTGATGATAACTAATAGGCTCTACACGACTATAAATCATAACATGTGCTGCTAGTTCATACTTGAGCCCTGAGTACAAACCAAGATCAACTGCTTCATTCTTAGCTTTTTCTTCGCTGTTGTTCATATCTTCTATATGGTAAGTAACACGAGCGCCGGTACAAGAATGTAGATTTTTAAACAAGGGGGTCAGCATACCTATATAACTGGTTAGATAGGTGTCATGACTCACATCTAGATCACCGTGTAACGCTTTATCATTCTCTATGGATACACCGAATCCAGTTTCTAAAGCAAGACTCATGGATTCATAATCAATTGTTATAGAAGTGTTATTAGCAAGGCTATCAAGTTGTGCTGCGCCAATACCAAGACTTGCATAGGTGTATTGGTGTATAAGTAAACTAATTAAAATAAAAAAGTATTGTTGCATATCTACTCCAAATTTTTGGATAGATTAGCATGATACTTCTCATAAATAAATACGGCTATGTATGTTGAGTTTGCAATAAAGCTTTTGTATACGCATGGGATGGAGCGCGGAATACACTTTCCGTAGAACCATGCTCAATGACTCTTCCTTGGTACATCACGGCAACATTTTGACAAAATGCACGTACAATTCTACAGTTGTGTGTGATTAGCATAAAGCTTACACTGCTTGCACGTTGTAAAGATAGTAATAGCTCAAGAATCTGCTTTTGGATTGTGGCATCTAACGCAGTAGTTGGTTCATCTAAAATAACTATATCAGGTTTAATAATCAGCGCACGGGCTATAGCTATACGCTGTCTTTGACCACCAGAAAACTCATGTGGATAACGTCTTTTACAATCGATATCAAGTTCCACAGCTTCTAACATTGAATTTATTCGCTCATCTTGCTCGGTAGGTGTCAAATGGGAGTGGTGAATGTTTAATCCTTCACCAATAATTTCGGCTACACTCATTCGTGGGTTTAAACTTGAAAAAGGATCCTGAGATACAATCTGCAGGTGTTTTCGTTGTTCGCGTAGCGCTTTAGGTTTTAGAGTAGTCCAACAAATATCACCTACGGTAATGGTTCCTTGATAGGGTAAAAGCTGTAGAATGGCTCTTGCGAGTGTAGTTTTTCCAGATCCACTTTCTCCGATGATACCCAGGTTGGCGTTTTTTTCTAATTTAATATCAACATCTTCTATTGCGTTTTTACCCGGTACTTTAAACCAGCCACTTTTAGTATAGCTAGCTTGTATTTTCTCTGCTCTAAGAGCTATTTCACTTGAAGCGTTCTGGTTAGGATATATTTTCCATTTATGTGCCATGAGTAAATCTTGCGTAAGCTTATGTTTTGGATGAGAAAATATCTCTTGCGTGGTATTGTGCTCAATAATTTTACCTTTTTGCATTACGTATACAGTGTCTGCGAAGTCTTTTAGCGTATAGAGGTCATGCGTTATAATCAGTATTGCAAGGTTATGAGTTTCTCTGAGTTTTATTAGTTGCTGTAGAACATTTTTCTGTGTGTGTGCGTCAAGTGCCGTAGTAGGTTCATCTGCTATTAAAAGCTGTGGTTTATTGGCAATTGCTACACCTAGTAAAGCTCGTTGTCTCTGTCCACCACTGAGTTCATGTGGTAGTTTTTTAGATATATTTTGGTCTTTAGCGAGAGATACTTGCTTTAATATCTCTTTTACGGCCTGGTTTAATGTATCTCCACGAAGGTTTTGATGTAATGCGATGGCTTCTGCAATTTGGTATCCAATTGGATGAAGCGGATTTAATGCTTGCATAGGTTCTTGTAGCATTAGCCCTATAGATTTACTTCTAATTTTACGAATTTTACTTTCGCTACACCTTACTAAATTACTGCCTTTAAACCTTATAGTTCCATTTTGCTTAATATTTGGTATAGAACGAAGTGTTTGTACTATGCTATGGGCTAATAAGCTCTTTCCACTGCCACTTTCGCCAACTAGTGCGACAATCTCTCCTGGAGCAATACTGAAGTCCTCTATTTCTAATTGAAAATCTTGATCGCTAAAACTACAG
This sequence comes from Pseudomonadota bacterium, assembly GCA_036128855.1. Lineage (GTDB taxonomy): Bacteria > Pseudomonadota > Gammaproteobacteria > Comchoanobacterales > Comchoanobacteraceae > JAYYPW01. The sequence goes on along the minus strand of JAYYPW010000013.1, from coordinate 131,320 downwards.
CCAAACTGTTTGATTGTTATTAGTGGTATACAAGCTTGATCTTTGTGAAGTTCGCTATCTTCTTTGTGGGTCAATGGCATCGCGCATTCCCTCTCCAATAAAAATTAAAAGTGATAATAAAATAAACATTACTACAAAAACACTTAGCCCTATCCACGGTGCGTGGATATTATTTTTCGCCTGAGCGATCAGTTCACCTATAGATGGCGAACCAATAGGCATACCAAATCCTAAAAAATCTAAGGCACTTAATGACATGATGCCACTAATTACATGCCATGGGAGATAGGTTATTGTCGCTACTAGCGCATTAGGTAAAATGTGCCTGAAAATAATTGTTCGATCTGATACTCCAAGTGATTTTGCAGCGTTGACATAATCTAGATTGCGGGCACGTAAAAACTCTGCGCGTACTACTCCCACAAACTTTACCCAGCCAAATAGCAACATAACAAGCATCAACCAAAAAAAACTAGGTCGCACAAGGCTAGATAATATGATCAATAAGTATAATGTTGGCATACCTGTCCATATTTCAATAAATCGTTGGCCAAAAAGATCTATTGTGCCACCGTAATAGCCTTGAACAGCACCTACACTTACTCCTACGATCAGGCTAAGTCCTGTTAAACATACGCCAAATATAAGGCTCAAGCGCGCACCATAAAGTATTCTTGCTAAAATATCACGGCCCTGATCATCTGTTCCTAGCCAATGTTTTGTGGAGGGTGGGGCAGGCTGAGGTTGGTTGCTGTAGAAATCATGTGTATCAAAGCTATATGCAATGGGTGGCATGATCATCCAGCCTTTCTCTTGGATTTTTTCTTTGATAATTGGGTCTTGATATTGCGCCTCTGTAGCAAATATCCCTCCGAAATCTGTACCAGGATAAGTTTTTAGAATTGGGAAAAACCATTGGTTTTCATAATAGATTATCCAAGGCCTCTCGTTTGCTATCCAATTGCTGAGTAGTAAAACACTAGTTAAAATACAGAATCCATATAAACTCCATGCTGCCAATCTATTTGCAAAAAACTGCTGTACACGGCGTTGAGTGATGGGGTGTAGTTTAATCATGTTGGCTACCAAAGTGAATACGTTTATCTACTATGCTATACATAGCATCACATAAGATATTTACTATCAGTCCTATCAGAGTGAATATATATAGTGATCCAAACACAATAGGGTAATCTCTTTGTATCGTAGCCTCATATCCTAGTAAACCTAGCCCGTCTAGTGAAAATATGATTTCAATTAATAGAGATCCTGTAAAAAACATCTCGATAATTGCTTGAGGTATACTCGCTATTACTAATAACATAGCATTTCTGAATATGTGATTGTACATAATGGCATTAGCATTTAATCCTTTACTGATAGCTGTTAGTACATAAGTTTTATTTTTTTCCTCTAGAAATGCATTCTTCGTTAGCATGGTAAGGCTTGCAAAACTGCCTATCATAATCGACGTAATAGGTAACACCAAGTGCCAAAAATAATCTAATATTTTCTGCCACCAATTAAGGCTTGCGAAATTATCTGATACTAATCCACGCAAAGGGAATATTTGTAAATAATCGCCGCCTGCAAAAAAAATAATCATAACAATCGCAAAAAGAAAGGTTGGTATTGCATTACCTAATAAAATTAGATGTGTGCTATATATGTCAAATCGAGATTTATGGTATCGAGACTTTTGTATCCCTAACGGAATACAAATAAGATATTGTAATAGAATACTCCAGAATCCAAGTGACATAGAGACAGGTAATTTCTCTAAAATAATATCAAGAACAGGGGCATCTCTGTAATAGCTTTTACCAAGATCTAAGACTAAATAGGATTTTAGTAGGTCCACATAGCGTTGCCAAAGCGGTTTATCAAAGCCATACATTTTTTCTATTTCTTTAATCGTATCTTGTGACAAGCCTGACGAGTGGTTTTCTTGTCCTTGTGTTGAGATGCCAGCATCACTGCGTTGGTCGATTCTATTTGTTGCGTGGATACCTGGCATGGTTAGTTCTGCAATTGTTTGCTCCACAGGGCCTCCCGGTACACATTGTATGATAAAAAAATTCATAGTGATGATGCCCCACAGTGTAGGTACAATCAGTAATAAGCGGTGGAGAAAGTAGTGAAGCATACGCGGACACGTTTTTCCTTAACATAAACGCTTTGTAGCATTTTCGCAATATGTTGCGTTTTTCTACGGTACTTTTCTTGTAATATACGAGTTTTTTTCGCAGATTTACATGTGTATTTTATTTAGAAGAAACCGTGCCAGGATTGATGTGGTTGATAGTTTTGAGGTTTATGAATGTTATCCCAGTACGCTAACCATTCCTTATTGTGATACCAAAAAGGGATTAGATAATGTTGCTGGATAAGATAATTGTCAAGGTCTTTTAATTGCGCAATTTTTGTTTTTTTTGTGGATGGTGGCTCAATTCTGCATAGAAAATCTCGTATTTTTGTGTCATGTATATTTGCTAGGGTGGCTAGATTAACTTGCTGTATATCATAGAACCATACATTTTTTAGGCTCGCGGATGATAGTGGATTATTTGCTATATGGGTATAAGCAAGATCATAGTTACCTTTTTTGAGTGCATGAATGTATTGGCTCGGTTCATGGCTTTGTATGCTGACTATTATTCCTATTTTCGCAAGGTCTTTAGCATAAAAATGTGCTACTTTTTCAGTGTGGTTATGGGGTAATAGTAACTTTAATTGTAAAGTCTGTCCGGTGGTTTTATGCTGACGTGTATTATTATGCATGATCCAGCCTTCACTAGTTAGCTCATGATCTAAACGCTGTAAAGCGATTGTATTGTCTACACCTTTGTAATCTTCAATAACACCTTGGTAAGGTGTATGTGTAAAAAAACTTATGATTCTTTGGTAATTATTTTGAAATAAATGCTTATTTAGTGCATTAAAATCAAAGCAATCTTCCATGGCTTTTCTAATTTTTAAAGACTGCCATGGTGATCGACTTAAATTAAATACAAACCCTTGCATATGTATAGGTCTATTATGGTCTACTGGCTCTAGCTTAAGGTCGTTGTGTTTTTGGCTAAATTGTTTTAATTGTTGCCAATTTTCATGATAATACTCAATTCTTAGATCATATTCGTGGCGTTTGAAAGCTTCAAGTGCTGTGTGTTGATTACGGTAGTAAAGAGATATAACTCTATCAAAATGGTATAACCCTTGTTGAAGATGCTGTTTGTGTGCCCAATAATCTTTATGTCTTTTAAACTCTGTCCAGTTTCCTACTCTGTTTGCAGATAACTGATAAGGGCCACTGCCTAACGGAGTAGGGTCATCAAGTGTGGTTTTTCTTGCTATTGGAATACTGCCAAAACTTACTACAGTATCTATATTAACAGGTTTGGTGCAATCTATCTGTACAGTATGTCTATTAGGGGTACTTATGACCGGTTGTAGTTGATTAAGACTGTGGTATTGCCAAGGACCTTTTTTTAGCATATGCATAATACTTGCTTGAATGTCTTCTGCTTGTACATTTTCTTGATTATGAAATTTACTTTGGGGATGTAAAATGTAGGTAATGGTTCTATTCTGGTTAGATAAGATGACCTTTTGTGCTAGCAGCCCTGTATAGATCCTCTGATCTTTCTGCGACTGTGTTACAAGAGTGTCGTAGTTTAGATAGGCTTCTTTACTTATTTTTCCTAATTTTTTAAATGGATTACTGTGATGAAAGCTACCAATATGTCCGAGGTGTAAAGTACCACTTGTAATATCACTTGTATTTTTACGACTGTACTTTTGTTCTTTGTGATAAATACTTTGCTCTACAATATTTATTTCTAGGATAGTTTCATTATCATTGAGAATTTGGTTTGCTGTGCACATATTTGCAATCAGGCTGAGAGTCATTAGGGTTAGTTGTAATAACAAAGGTGCTGCCTATTTAATAAGATGCTATTATAATATAAGTTTACTAGATGACAAGGCTTTATCTAGCTTCTTCAATCCACCAGCTTGCTAGGTCTACACCGTAGAGCGGATGTTTTTTTGGATGATGTATGTCTTGCCAGTAGGCGATGCGCCAATAGGGAAGATACCAATGTGCAATGACGTAGTATCCTTCTAGTAAAACACGGTCTAACACACGTGCGTATCTAATTAATGTTTCGTTATCTTGTGCTTTTGTAAGCTGAGTGACTAAATTATCTACTATTGGGTTTTGTAAATTTAGAATATTATCAGAACCATATTTCCCAGCATATTTACTGTGCCAATATAGCATTTGTTCTGCACCTGGGAAATTAGATAGTGGCCATACATAAGTTGTCATATCGTAATCATGATCTTTAATTTTTCTTATCCAAGTGCTAGGAGATACCATCTGTATATGCATAGTTATACCAAGACGTGCTAAACTCTCTTTGAATGGTAAACATATTCGTTTCATCGAAGGGCTTTGTATTAAAAGAGTAAACTCAAACCTCTTTTTGGTCTTTTGGTGCACTCTATGAAAACCCTCAATTATCCATCCAGATTCTTCTAGCCACTTCTTAGCTAAAATTAGATTGTCTCTATTGTTCCCTGAGGCATCACCTTTGGGTAATTGAAAAATATTGTCAAAGATATCTTTGGGTAAGTCTTCTTTGTAGGGCTCAAGTATGGCTAATTCTTCTTTTGACGGTAATTGATTAGCTTGGTATGGACTATTAGTGAAGTAGCTTTCTGTTCTTGTATAACTATCATAAAATAGATTACTATTAAGCCAAGAAAAGTTGAATGCATAGTTAAGAGCTTTGCGGACTAAGCGGTCTTTGAACAATGGGTTGTTTAGGTTCATAGCAAATGCTTGCATACTCTGTGGGCTGTGATCCGGAATGTTTTCTTTGATAATTTTTCCTTTTTTTAGAGCTTTTCCTCTATATCCAGTTGCCCATAATTTTGCAACATTCTCAAAATGGATATCATGTTCGTGGTTTTTAAACGCTGTCAATGCAACTACAGAGTCGCGATAATATAGAATTTTAATTGAGTCTACATTATGACGGCCGCAGTTTACTGCAAGATGTTTACCCCAGTAATTTGGATTTCTCTCATACGTAATATCTTTACCTAAATGGTATTGCTGTACTTTATACGGGCCACTGCCTATGAGTGGTTTGGTCTGGGTTTTTGAAAAATCTCTATCTCTAAGATCATTCGCAGATAAAATTGGCATCTGCGCTAAATTGAGATATATCTCAGTATTGGGGTTATGAGCTTGTAGAAAATAAATTACAGTGTAATCATTAACTTCCTGAATCTTTGCAACCTGACGGTAGTACTGTTGATAATATGGATGGCCGTGTGTTTTAAGTGTTTGCCAAGTTGTAATAATATCTCGTGCAAGAACGGGGGTTCCATCCGAAAAGAAAGCATTTTTACGAATTTTAACCGTCATCTTATTTTGACTATAATCTATGTCAAATGTCTCTGCAATCAAACCGTACACACTGTGTGGCTCATCTAATGATCGTATTGCTAATGAGTCAAAAGTATTACCTAGCCCACTTGCCGCTATTCCAGATAAGATGAACGGATTTACATTATCGAAGCTTCCGTAAGCTATTTGAGTGAGGTTCCCACCTGGAGGAGCGTTTGGGTTGGTATATTCAAAATGTGTGAAATCAGTAGCATATTTCGCGTTTCCTAAGCTTATATAATGCAATTCTCTTGCTTGGTTAACTGTAAAAAATATGGACAGTAAGATACAAAAAAAATAGTACATAACTTTATGCAACATGACTTTATTTGCACTATGGCATAGGTTTGTGTAGTAGGCAAATAGCATTTTTCTAAAAATAATTTTTATCTAAGAATTTTCTTTTTTCATAAAATATAATACAAGACTAAAATAACCACTTTCGTCTATCTCATTATTATTTTTTTGTATGCGCAAATATAAAGTTTATGTCTTGCTCTATATTTTTTTGTTACCATTGGTTATTCGAAATAACCCTCTTTTGTCACTGTCGCTATCGCTGTCTGATTCATCATCATCTTGAGTTGCTTTTTCTGTGCTTGTGTTTTTTTTCATCAGTGATACAGACGCTAGTGCTCCACCTTTGGGATGAGTGGATATCGGCTGAAGAGGATTTTTCTTGTTATTACTTGCTATTTCTTTTTTTGTGATTTCATCAAAATAGGCAATTCGTTCAGCAATATATTTTGCTGATTGTTCAAATTTTTCAATATCTACACTAGGGCACCAGCTAATAATGCCTTGGATAATATCTGAGGCTGTTTGTTTATGAGCATCTTTGTATAGGAGTTGTTCACGACTCATTTTCCCAATTAATGTTTTAGCACACTCATGGTTGGATTTTTGTAATGTAGTTTGTAGAAATGAACTATCATTACTAAATTTGAAATCTAGATGCTTTTGCTCAAGACGTTCTAGGATGTGTATTCTGTGTGGCTGGAGCCATTTGTACTGTGGTCCTGTAAATAATTTTTTTGCTAAGCAATGTTCGTTTCCATCAAAAAATATGTCTACAGGTAGTATTTTTATTAGATGAAAAAACACTTTGTTTATTGTGGTTAATTGAACTTTTTCGGGGTTATCGTTTTCGCTAGCTTCGATTGTATATGCCATATTAAGATTCTGATTGTAGCACATATCTAGAATATTTTCTCTTTCATAATTTCTGTGTATGAGATATGCATAAGGCATTTTTTTGCACAATATATCTATCATTTGTATCGTTATTTCTGAATGTTCAAATTCACTATCGCTGCTTTCTAGACCCTGGTCTATCAAATAGAGTAAAACATTATCACCATTTTCATTTTGTATTTGTAAACTATCTATGGACATTTTGTCTAATATTTTTACAAAGAGGTCTGTTGATGCGAAAGTTAATCCATAATGTGCAATGGTGTTACCTATAGAATCTTGTGATTCTAGTGTTTCACTGGATAAAAAGGGTAATAATTGGGCTAATATATTACTATCTGTACTGAATATGCATGGCCACATTGTTTCTTTCCAGAATTTTGTCTCTGGGTTTTCTAATAGTGCAACGCATCGTTTAATTTGTGTCTCGTCTCTTAGTGGGGGAATCATTAAGCTAGTATTTTCGTCCCATAAGTATTCTTTTATGTCTGATGTTTCACATGCAAGGACCCGGTCAAATGCTATATAAATTGGTTCATACCATCTTTTTTTTATATCTTTTGCAAAACTATCGAAAGAATCTGGAAAGTTACCTTGTCGAAATCTCACATCTTTTGTTAGAAGATTTAAGGCACTAGATAGTATATACGCCCAATGCTGCATCGATTTATTCGATATTTCTTCATAGCTTGAAAATGGTTCAAATGTTGCAGTGTATAGAGTTATTTGAGCTTGATATGGACTATAGCCAATTTCTTGTAATATCTCTTCCATGATCGGTAAATAGAATCTAATTAGACGATCCTTTAATAGTTTTGGACTACTTGGATTTTCTACGTAGTCTTCAACTAAACTGTTTAGCTCATCATAGCCTTTTGTACTTATCCACTCGCATGTTGCATCAGATAGCTGGCCGGAGGAATTTACTTCCCATTTAGGTATTTTAAGTTTGTTGTCCTTTTTGTTTTGGTAACGTTTTAGGATGGCTATAGCTGTCAGCTGAGCTAGTAGTGGATCGGGTAGATTATCTATACTATTGATTTTATTTCCAGCATAGGCATCCGCAAGGACCTTAAAATAATTGTTTATGGCATTTTTTGAGCTAGTGTGGGTAGCTTCTCTTTCTGCTTCCATGAAGCAATATCCCAAAAAACTGGCTCTTTCAACAGATCCTTCCCAACAACTAGCATTATTACCATGTGCAGTTTGACAATCAAAGCACCAGTTTTCTAGCATATTTAGGCGGTCGTAATCTTTTAATTGCTCATTATCATCTTCTTTTTTGGCAAACGTATATGTCAATAACCCTAAAATAGGTGCTATATCCACAGTAATATTATCAAAATTTATCATCAGGTCACAAAATTTTATGGCCGTAGTACGTTTATAATATCTTGCAAGACTACTTGTTAATTGAGTAGTTATCTGTGTATCAGTATTCTCTTCTGTATAAGCAGGTAGGTCATCTATTAATTTTATGATTGTCTCTTGCTCTGCTTTTATTATCATACTTTCTGTCGAATCACCATGTATTTCTAGTATATAGTTTATGGATGAGTCATCACTTACTGATTTTTTACATTTTTCAGCAATAATAGACTCACTTAACTCGGTGTTTTCTTCACTATTTTTTATTAGAAAAAAAGTACTCGAGCTATATTTTTCTTCAATGGATGCAATGAATTCGCTACGATTTTCGTTTGTAATTTCTATTCTCTGTATGGAAGAATTTCCTTTGAGTATTTTTTCTATAGCTTGATCTGTAATAATCTTTTTTAATCTAAGTCTCTCAGTGTTGTTTACATTCTTAAATGTATCTTGTAAATCGCTCAAAGATTCAATCCTAAACTGACCCATGTTCATCTTACTGATTTCTTTTTCATCGATACCATTAATTAGTATGTTTTTAAATATGGAAGCAAATTCACGAATTTTGTTTTTAGTAAGCGTTTCTGAATCTATTTCTTCAGGTATTAATTCATTCAGATAAATCTGTCCTCGCTTGTGTTGTGAAAAGGATGTACTGGCCATTAGATGTACATCTTCGTCTGTAGAAACATTATCGATATACCAAGATGTCTTTTTGATGAGTAAAAAAATATGTATATCTTCGTCGTTGAAAGAGTCTTGTTTAGTTTGATTTAGTAAAATATGGTAGAGATAATTTTCAATATACATATATATTCTTTGTAGTTATTGAAACGTTTATAGCATAAGGTGTTTTGTATTTCCTGTTTTTTACATACACTTGTCTAATCTAATATAGAAGCCCGGCCGTATCGTATAGTTAGGTTGTTGGCTCTGTTTGCTATTGTTATCACTTTGGGTAATTGGTGGTAGTTAATACTATACAATTGAACTATTAAGTCTCCGATTACTTTGCTCTTCATTACTGTAGTTCATTGCAAATATTGTGGTATTACTATCTTCTCTATTAGACGTGTCTACTACATCATCCTTGGTTTCTTTGGCTAGAGATAAAATAAATTCAGCATTTTTCTTGTGAATCTGGATATCTGCTTTAAGCATCTCTAAAGATAGGGGTTCTCCCGTAAAAGGACAATGTTGTTTGCCGGTTGCAAGCCAAGCTATAACAGCGCTTCTATCTACTGTAACTCTACATGCTGGTAGTTCGACAGGATCAGTCATAAACCTTAAGCTGAGTGGACATATCTGTGATTCTTCGATTTTAGAGTTGTCCGGGTCATCTTTCTTGACGATATATTCTAATTTTTCTCTATACTGGCTTGGTATCGAGAGTGGAGGACAATCTTTGTCAAATCTCATTGCTAAAACTTGGACTCTGTTTTTGGGTTTTTCTCTAACAGTGATGTTGGGTTTGAAGAAAAATGCGTGTATGCGATCAAATAACTTATTCATTAAGTTTAATCTTCGTAGCGGGGTGTGGTAAGCAGGATATTCTGCGTGGTTTATGTGACGTTTGTGGTTTCGAGTACTAGAAGCTTTTTCTCGAGCAGAAGCCTCTTGCTGTAAATTTTTAGTGTCTGGACCAGGATCATTAGAGTTAGGCCATAGCCAAAGTAAAATAAGTGAGAAAGCAGTAATAGTACTAGTCATATACGCAACCTGGGACTTAGTGACGGATAGAGCAATAAAGCTTGTGCTGAGACCGATCGTGTTAACTATAAATAAGAATCTTTTTATTGTGTTCTCATTAGATTTATCAACTGATATGGGTTGGTTCAACGAGTAGCCATTGGGGATTATTGTATATATAAAAGATCCTACTAAACAGAGGTTACTGATGATTGTGAATGCTCCTAAGAGAGGAGACGGTGTTAAAAGAAACAAGCTCAATAATCCTACACTAGTACAAAATAAAGTAATCTGTAGATAAGTGAATAATAATACAGTTTTCTCTAAGCTACGTAGTAGTATGATATTATCCTTCCTTTGTTCGGTAGTTTCTAATGTGGGTTGCCAAAGCCACGCTATAAAATAACCTACGACAGCCATTACGCAATAAGTAATACAAATCTGTAGTGGAGATACTGTTGCTGCGAGTAATCGACTTACAGCAAATGACGTCGCACGTGCAAATGTGTTATTCAAAAGGACGGGAAATATGATATTTATTTTGTTTGGCACAATACTATCCTATGACTAGACGTACTCAGCTTACAGGAACCATTCTACATATGCAACATGAACTAGGCTATGTCAAAAAAGGTAAGTGTACAATCCGTGGAGTATAGAAATAGATTTCGTGAATTTTATAGTTTGTAATGTTCTTGATTACTTTCGTGAGTAGGTGACAGATCTTGTTCGATTTGTGTATTACTCGTACCAACACTTAGTATCTGTGAAGGTAAACTAAGGCTAGATGCTGATGTGGCATTTAATGTCATCGGTGGTTTATTTGGGCAGCAATTCTCGTTGTGTTTAGTTGCTATACTGTTTTCTAGCATATTAATAAATGCTTGGTTTTTATTGTAAGTATCATGGCATGGCTCAACACAAGTTAAGTCAAGTGGCCTTCTTGTGAAAGGGCAGGTATAATTTCCAGTAGCAAACCACGCCTCCAGTGCTGTTATATCAACAACTTCTGGGGTAGTCGGTAACTTAACTGGTTGGGTCATAAATGTGCCGTTGATAGGGCATAGTTGTCCTGAATCAAGATCTTTGTGATCATTTATTATGGCGCGAAATTTAGCGGGTATTTTGATTTTATCAGGATGTCTATGAGTAGTTATGTTTGGTTCTTGAGGCTCATTGTTTGGCATGCCAAAAATAATACGCATTGGTGCATTGAATAAGCGAATGATACCTCGGTTGAAATTAAACAACTTTGCTGTTACCTTCTCTTTAAAGCTATGTAATGCTCTCAAACGTTGTACTGTGAGGCTCGTACTATTCTGGTTTGTGCTATTTCTCACTGGTGACCAAAATATTGAGACGAGCGATGTTATACCTGCTAGCAGTGTTATTGTAAGACCTAACGTAGTTGGATATAAGAGGTTAGCCGTCAAACTTATCAAAAGTATATTGAGTGCTACCAGTTGAGCATATTTATAACTTTGTAATGTTGTGTGTAATGAGTAAATAGCGTTCTTGATACCACTGGCTATTTGTTGCGGTTTAATCTTTTTGTGTAGCTTATTTTTTAGATGTTGCATCTCTGTTGTTGCAATGTAGTTTATGCAGACTAAAATAGCACTCAATCCGGTAACAACCGATAGTCTAAGACTTACACCTGCAAGTGTTTTTAAAATTGGTATCAGTGCTAAAAGTAGTAGTGAGCAAAGTAAGGTTGCTCTATGAGTTGGGTTATATCGAATAACATTTACTGTAGTCAGGAGTCTTTTGTAAAGCTTTAGCATGTATATTCATTGTTTTAGGATCTTTTCAACATACAGGACAACTTGATTTTGGTCAAGTGCTTTGCTTTTCAATGCATTTCTGTTTTATTTTCTTATAGATTTATCAAGTCTAGACTCAGTACGTTTCAGTATTCTCTGTTCTTAGATGCTCATGTGTGGTTTTATTCAATAAATTCGTATCGCTATAATCGCAATTTTTTGACGTTACCATGTTGTGTTAAAGTCTAGCTGTATACTTTTATTTTATCTGTTAGATCATGATACATGCTGAGTAACGATGGTAAATCTACAGTAATCAAATCGGAGTGGTTGATAAAGACTATGTTGTTTAACACTTTTAATTCATTGAATTGACTATACTCAAACATAAAGTAACACCTTACTAGCCATTATGGATAACACTTTTATCTTACTGCAACGTTTTATGACTCTTGCAACTAAATATATATATCTTAAAAAAGCACTAAAGTCATAGGCCTATGATCTGTGTTTGAATAAAGTGTTACTCTCCTCATCATGAATGGTACTTTCTAAGAAGAAGTTGTTTTTTGCCAATAGACTCTCAATCTTGTTGATACAATTTTTTGATGCCTCGTCCCATTCACCCTGAGATATGTGTTCGTTTCTACTGAGTTTACTTTTAAGTTCCGTAGCTTGGCTACTTCCTACCCAGTTACATTCGGCCATAATAGATGGGTGTGAGCGATCGATTATTCCTTGCATGCCGTGTATTACATCGGCCTCAAATCCTTCTGTATCTATATGTACAAATGCTACGTGTGCAGGATTTAACTTTAACTGTTCGAAGATTCCATCCATAGACTTCATAACGATAGGCCCATCTTTACACTCACTGATTGTGCTACCTCCTTGCGCCATCTCACTAGTGTCATGTGAGGGTATGACTTGTACATTAGCTTCATTTTTACCAACAGCACCATTAAAAAATCGCATATTGTTAGCTAGTTTGTTTATCATCGCCATATGTTTCATGAATTGAATCTTTGAACTATCAGGCTCAATTGCCACCACAATAGCGTTTGGTTTTATGGCTATGGCTCTCGCAGCAAGCCAGAGTGCTGTATCTCCCACGTGAGCTCCTGCATCTACAATAATAGGTGCTTCTGATGAAGACTTGCGAAGTTGAATTTGTAATTCCTTCGCTATCAATTCATTTGTTTTTGGCTCATAGTTGAGGTAGTATTCAGCGAAATTATTTGTCCATTTATGTTTCACTAGCTGCATTTCTACTCCATACCCAGATGTTTCTTTCAAAATAACTTTTTTTCCTTGTGGTTTTGGTATTGCTGGATTGATGTATGAAAATTGGGTGTTCTGGTTTTCATCTTCTAATACATTGCATGACATATATCCGAACTCGGATAGATGGGTCTCAACCTGCTTGACTACTTCATCAGAGGCATGCTTGTAATCCCAATATCCCGCTTTTTTATTTTTTCTTAATTCTGAAGCGTTACTAGCTCCAACCCAATTGAGTTTAGCGAAAATCTCTGGCTTATATCGTGTGATAGTTTGATTAGCACCTTGTAAAACACGTAAGTCCCATCCCTCTACAGATAAATGTATCATACCAACCTGTGAGCGTGATAAGTTTTTGCTAGTTAGGATATTATCTAAAGTATCCATAGGTAGGGATTTTTCTGTTTTCTCAGCTTCATATTCTATTAGTGCTCCACCTAAGTCCATACCAGAAGTTCCGGTTGTAGTCGCTTTTACATCGCATTTTTTGTCACCCACTGCAGATGTGTGAGTTAAAATATAGTCAGATAGACCGTTGGCGCTTGCCATCTTTTCAATAAAATCGATTTTTGAAGGATCTGGATCTATAGCTAAAACTTTTATATTCGAAGATTTTTTACTATTCTTTAATAGGGCAGCTATCCAGAGACTCGTATCTCCTATATGTGCACCAATATCGATGATTAAAGTATCTTGTTTAGAATTTAGAATCTCATCAATTCTTAAAAAATTAGCTATATTCTTGGTATTTTTTGGCTCAAAGTCAGCGTAGCAATCTTTTAAGTTTGATAACCATTTGTGCTCTATAGTTTTGAGCCTTTGCCCGAAACCTGAGCTTTTTTTCAGTACTATCTCATTAGGGTAGTGTACCTTAGGTCGTTTGGTGTTATTAATATCTGCTATTACCAACTTTTTGGATTTCTGTCCTTCTGTTGTATTTCCTTTGTCTGTTGTTGGTTTTTTCGATTGACGACCTGCATAAAAGTGTCTTAGTAGTAAACCACCAATTGTAGAGCAGCCAATTATCATGGAGCTATGGTATAAAGAAAATGCCTTGAATATTGTACCACATAGTAGTGAGAAACAAATTGTAAAAGTAATTGTTTTGAAATTCTTCAATGTTACTTTGCGGATATGATTCAGATATTTATTAATCATAGTTTTTTTTCCTAACATAATAATATGGGCACCATATCATGATATTGTATCAAAATCAATAAGTAAGAAATTCAACTAATTTCTTTCTTTTTTTATATTTTCACTAGGAAAAAATCTTTACATAAAATACTTTTAGCTATAGTTTAGCAAATATCAATATTCTCGGCATCGTTGATTAGTGTTTATCGATCGCAAGGCTACATGACTTTATGGGAATCCATATTTTTGGTGTATATAGAGTAAAAACATATGAGAATCTGAATTAAACAAATCCTAGTCAAAATTTTCTTGTTCTGTACTGTGTTGCTATAAACTATTAGTTTTGTTTTTACACATGATTATATCTATGGTTTTTATGCTGGAAATATCTGATTGATTCAGTATTTTTTAAGTTAATTACATAAGATTTTTTGGCTAGTAAGTTTTGATTTTTCTGCTGTGATCGCTCGCTCATGGTTTTATGTTATTGTTATTATTCCAGTTAATTTTGTATTTTATTATTTTGTTAATTTTTCTTTTCTTTTAAAATAACTGTGCTATATTACCCCCTTAATTAATTAAACTATAAGTACTATTTATGCCAAAGAAATTTAAACTCAAGCACAATTCGTCCCTAAAGTCCCGGAAATCTTCTAACAAATTTGTATCTTCAAATTCATTAGTGAATAAGTCAATCGATAAGACTGACCAAGATTTAGTTTTTACAAATACATATATAGATTCACAGATTGTCACTACCTGTATGCTACATAATGGCTTTTCGAAAACAGAGGGTAGAGCAAAACCAGCACTGTGTAAAATTGTTTTACAGCAAGCTCATGCAATCGCATATAAATCGTTTTCCCGGCTTCCTGCACTTCGGGAAGTAGTTATTGAAGATACTGCCGACGGCCATAAATGCAAACTGCACACTATTGAGAAAAGGGCTTTCGCATTTTGTCCTGTATTAGAATATTTTGATATGCCTAACTCCGTTGTTCATCTAGGTGCAAAAGCTTTCTTAGGTTGTAAAAGTTTACATCGCGTGACGCTATCTAGTAAATTAAAACATATTGACCAAGAAACTTTTAGGGACTGCAAAAATCTTAAAGAAATTGCTTTTCCTCATGGTATAAAGAAAATAAGTGAAAGTTGTTTGCAAGGCTGCTCACAACTTACGTCAGTATCTTTACCTGAATCCTTACAGACACTTGGGGAACAGGTCTTTATGGATTGCCCTGCACTAAAAGAACTTATTATTCCAATGCGAATGAAAAATTTTAGTTTGGATCATATAAGCGACTCTTCGATAGAGCATATAATTGTTCCTGATGATATTCTGCCAAAACTACTCGATGAACTTGAAAATGAAAATAGTATGGGTACTAACACACTACAGATAACTAGTTACAGCAAATGGTTAATAGACCATGGTGTGCAATTAACCTCTACTAGCCGACCTACTTACGCGATTATAGATTTCTTATCTCGCGCAAAACATGGATCTTTATTTTTAGATGTTGATGAAATTATTGCGCTTTTTTCTGGTGATATCTGCAACTTTTCGTGCTATTCCTCAGTTTTTCGTGAGCTTGTATCAGATAAACAAAAATATCATATGGATTTAGCTTCCCAGTTTGTTAATAGTTCTTTTGATCCCATGGTTGGGTTTTTCACCTGGAGTGATAGAGAAAACCTCCGTCAGGTTTCTAAATCAATGAATCAAGATTCTAGTATATTGGGTATAATTCATTCAAGAGAAAATAATGTATCTCCTGCACAAGATAAGCATAGTATAAAAGAGTCAAAAACTATTAAAAATAAAGCTCACAAGAAAGAATCGCGTTCTCGTAATTCTTCAAGGAAAAACTATCGTTAATTGATACTACGAATCTTTAATTTCAGCTTCTATGTGAATTTTTACGGGTATTTCTTTACTTACCCAGTTACCTTCTAGGTCAGAAATGCTGCCGATTTGATAGTCAATGCGATTGATAATAAAATCGGCATCAAGCGTTGCAATCTGCGATGATGTTTTTATTAAAGCTATAAATTGAACTGGCAAAGTTATATTTTTGATTGTTAATTCTCCAAAAATAGAATAAGTGTCGGGTTTATTCGCCAATTTTTCGAATTTGGTAGTTGAAAAGTACGCAGTAGGGTATGTCTTTGTATCAAACCAGTCTTGTGTTTGTAAAGTTTGCTCGTAATAGTTATCTGAAACAGTTATTTTCTGCATATCAATTTCTACACGGGTGTATGCTTTTTCTAGTTGATTTTGACTGAAGGTAATATCGGTGTTGAAAGAGTCAAATGTTCCAGTAAACATGATGCCAGCATGATTGCCGTTGAATATGATTGAGCTTTTATCCGGGTTTAATTGCCAGTTTTGACCAAATGTAGGGGTTGTTAATGAGAGTGAGCATATGCAAAGTATTATAAGAGTTGCATACTTTTTATTTAACGTCATGACTTTTTCTCCGTCGTTGTAAATTTAGGTAGCATACTCTGCAATACAGCATTTTTATCAATAAAATGGTGCTTCAGTGCTGCAGATATGTGAATGAATAGAATTATTATGAGTAGATAGCCAGTGAATTGATGTAAAGATTTACTCGTAATATATACATCATATGGATGTAGATACTCTGGTATGGGAATGTGTGGCCAAGTGAACCAAGAGAAGATTATTGTAGGTAGTTTAAGAGGACTTGTAGAGACCATGATCCAACCAAGTAGGGGATTAAAAATCAATATACCATATAATGATAGATGCGCTGTTAATGCAGCGTATCTTTCCCATCGCTTTAGCCAATTGGTATGGTCTGGTGGAGGGTGTGATATTCGCCAAATTCCTCGTAATAAAGTAATCAAAAGAATAGTTATGCCAATAGATTTATGATTCTGATAGGTTTTCCACGCGATTGCACGTAACTTTATGTCAAATATTGCGGATGTCATCCACATCCCGGAACCAAGTTGATATATAACCAGTAATGCAGTTAACCAATGAAAAATTTTAGCTGTTAAGGTGTAGTCTGTTTTAAGTCGCATCTGGGTTTTTGTGAAATTCACATTCAATATCTATCTTCACAAGATCACCGATAGCAGGTATGTAGGTGTTTAAACCCCAGTTGCTTCTTTGCATTGAAGACTTTGCACTGAAACCAAGTGCTGGTACTCCAGCAAAAGGTTTTTTCAAATAGCCACCATTAAAAGTTACCTCTAATGTAAGTGGCTGTTTTACACCTAAAAAGTCGAGCTCTCCATGTATAATCCCTGTGTTTTTTCCTGTAAGTTCAATGGATGTAGATTTGAAAACTGCCTTTGGATAGGTGTTTGCGTTGAACCATGCGCTACTAAAGGCTAGCTCTTTATCAAAGTCTTTCTTTGTGGTGTAGGGATAATTAGTCTCGATAGAATTTGTGTATACAGTCGCTACTAGCTGGCTTTTTTGCGGAAATTCTGCATTAAAGTGTAGATCTGCATCAAAATTAGTGAACTGCATAGTATAATTAGATAAGCCTAGGTGAGATACTTTCACCGTTATACTTGTATGTCCCTTATCTAGCGTATAATGTCCGCTGGGAAAACTTTTGGCATCATGATCTGGTTTGGCAACAGCAACAGATATCAAATGCGCTTGACTACAGGCAGTGAGTAATAATAGAGAGATATATCTGGTGTAATATAAATAGTTGCGCATTAAAATACCCATATATTTCCTCAGAATACGTTAACATCAAGCAGATCAATTTTCAATTTTTTTTCAGCGTGAATGCATTTTTTGACCTATATAATAGATAGGAGGTTTGCACTATGAAAACGAAAAAAAATGATGCTTTAGCTACTCAAATCGAATCTCTGTCTTTACGTGATAAGGCCATAGTAACCACTATTTATCATTATATGCAGCTAGATCCAGTTGACATGCAGCATCTTGTTGACAACATGTTGATCATCTTACGATCTACTGATCAACCTATTCGACAAGAGTTATACGAACTATATCGCAGGGTCAAAGAAAAGCAATGGGAAGATGATGAACGTGCTTTTAAGAAAAACATATATATGATTATAGAGGCACTGGCAGAGGATACTTAGAATCACAAATCGTTCATAATGCTAAATACTCATGTATCGCGCAACACCGTAGCCTATAATTGCTGCAACAAAATATTTCACAATCTGTGCTAGCTTTATATGCTGTTTGATAGGTTTTGCTTGTTCTTTGGTTTTTGCTTGTAAAACTTTTCTTATCATAATATCTTTAACTTCTGGATACTGTGCAAGCCATTCAGGAATTTTCTTGATGATCTTTTCAGCTGACCCTAATATCCCTTTTTTCGATTTTAGCCAGCGCTTAATAATTGGCTCGGCTATTTCGGGTAATGCCATGCTATCATCTAGCTGTCTAGCAAGGCCTTCAACATGGAAGAGTGTTTTTTGTAAAAGTAGTAGTTGTGGCTGTACAAACATGTTGTGTTTTTCAGCTACTCGAAAAAGCTTCATAAGAACATCTGCAAAAGAGATATCATGTAATGATTTTCCGTATATAGGTTCGCCTATTGCCCTTATACTAGCACCCATAGTGCGGCTACTAGTGTGTTGATCTACCCAGCCTGACTCTATATGTAAGTCTGCTACTCGCTGATAATCTCGAGCAAAAAAAGCCGCTAGGTTTTCAGCCAAATATTGTTGATCACGCATTGGTAGCATACCGACTATGCCAAAGTCTACGAGTTGATATACTGGGCGATCGGGCTGAGTAATATCTACAAATATATTGCCGGGATGCATATCAGCATGAAAGAAATTATGCTGAAAAACTTGACACAAAAACAATTCAACTCCATTTTTGGCAAGTCTATGCATGTCTGTGCCATTTTTCTTCAAGGTTTCAATTTGTGTTATTGGTATACCATATACGCGTTCTGTGACAAGAATATTTTCCTTGGTGAGTTCCCAATACACCTCTGGTATGTGGATTCTACTATCATCAGTAAAAGCATCTTTCATGAGATTCATATTACTGGCTTCAAGTACAAGATTAAGCTCATTGGTGATCGTCGTTGAGTAATCTTCTACGACTTCACGGGCACGTAACTGTTTTCTTTTTGGATGAAAAGTATCTATTAAATAAGCAATCTGGCGTAACATTGCTAAATCGTGCTGAATTTGGAGATGAATATTGGGACGAAGTAGCTTAAACACAACATCCTCGCCATTTAGAAGTTTCGCAGCGTGTACTTGTGCAATAGATGCAGATCCAAGTGGCTTATTCTCAAAATGCTCTAGCACATTATTTAAAGGTTGTTTATAAGCCTGTTCAACCATCTTTCTAGCAATTTGTGCTTCAAAAGGTGGTACATTATCTTGTAGAGTTGCCAGTGCTTGCGCCATCTCTGTGTTGAGTAGATCAACACGGGTAGAAAGGCTTTGACCAAATTTGACAAAGATCGGACCTAACTCAATTAGTGCTTGTAACAATCTTTTTTCTTCGCTTAGATTGCGCATACGAATACTACGAATTGGGCATAGCCACCAAAGCCAAAACGAAGCGCAATATTTTCGCGGTAAGAATATGCTATCCAGCTGAAATATTATCAGCGTTCTAAGAATGGTTATAAATCGCAATAGGCTTCGGATCATGATGTTTTGCTGGTAGGGAAGGATGTTGCAACTTTGCGTTCTAAACGCTCTATGTCTTGTGATAGGTCACATACTTGATCATAAAAATTTCTTAACGCATGTTTACTTGGAGTAATATTACTGGTCTCTTGCAAGTAGGTTTGACCGGATTGAAATGCTGATTTTTTGCTACGCCGCACCCATCTATCACTTCTCTTTAATTGAGTTATCATAAGGTGTGCTGCTGATTCACCGATGATGTCGCTGAGCATTGCTTCCCAATCTATGGATATATGGCGAATATAACTTTTCAAAAGATTTGCTAGGTGGTGCGCACCTTGTAAGGTGAACTGTTGGTTTTTATCTTTCACGCCTCGTGCAAGACTTATTAGTGTCCAAATATCAGTCGTGATACTGAGATGAACATCTTTTGGATCATGCTCTTGTTTTATGATTATGCGGTCAGGATGTATTATTGTCACACAATCAATTTTGGGTTCCTCGAGATGCCAAAGTAGCTTTTTCCCGTATAACTCTGCATACTCGTTTTGATCGATGAGTTGGTAGGAAAGGGTGTAATTTAGTGTTTTAGCAAATGTACTAAGTAGCCAATCTAACATTTTATACCTCTGTGAATAGCAACTATACCAGAGAGGATGTTGCTTATACAAATATTAGAAAAACCAGATTTTATCAACTGCTGTTTGACGGTTTCTTGATCTGGGTGGGTGGCGATAGAATCTATTAAATACTGGTAGGCTTCAGGCTGGTTACTGACTAGTCTGCCAAGTTGTGGAATAATGTACTGGGCATGACCTTCGTAGAGTGCTTCAAATATTCTTGCCTGTGGCTTAGAAAATTCAAGTATAATACACTGCCCTCCAGGCCTGAGTACTCTATAAATTTGTTGTAATGCAGTTTCTTGATCAGTGAAATTTCTATATCCAAATGCACATATCACTAATGAAAATACGGCGTCTTGATATGGTAGTTTTTCTGCAAAATGCTGAGAAAAACTTATATTATCTATCAGACCATTATCTATTAACATGGCTTTACCACGGCTAAGCATAGATAAGTTTGGATCAGATGCAACCAGCTGTATGTTTTTGTGGTAACGCTTCTTTAGATAGTATGTTATATCGCATGTTCCACACGCTAGGTCTAGTGCATAATCCCCGGGAGATAGTCTTGTGTAATTTACTGCTTGTTTTTTCCACCCATAGTGTAAGCCAAGAGACATAAGGTCATTCATATGATTATATTGCTCGGATACTGATGTAAAAACAGATTGTACTTTTTCTGATTTTTCGCTTTCTGGAAGTTCTTCAAACCCAAATCGACTTGTGTGTATATTGATCGAATTCATATGAATATAATATCGTGAATACGATGGGCTAGCAAGCTGGTGTAGACTATTTTACGTTCTTAAAAACTGTCTAGGATGTCAGTAAAAATATCATAAGATCAGATATAAGAGAATATATGATTTAACGTTTCTATTATTTATAAAAATAATAGTTGGCTATATTTTTACTAACTGAAAATAGGCAGGTGGGCTAACAAGTAAGCTAAAAAAGAAGACACCCTATGAAGGGTGTCTCGGATAAAATGGTTGGAAAGGCTGGGTATGTTTCTATAATACGTAGAATGACATGCCTATTCTGGCATCTCCAAAAGAGTTCTCACTATGGGGAAGGTAGAAGCCACCTGATGATTTCAATGAGGTTCCGGCGAAAAAAGAAACGGTATCAGTGGGCTCGTAATAGAACTTAATCTCCCAAGAGCTCGTGCCACCACCACCTTGTATAGCATCACCACCAGAAGTTAGCCACTGCCTTTCACTCAGGTTGACAGAAATATAAACATCATCTTGTAGATGAGCCTTTTTACCTAGTTCGACGACCCATGGGAAGATGGCATCGTTACTATTTCCTTTAGCTATCATACCACCGACAGAAAGTTCTATGCCGTCTTTTCCGGTGTGCATAATACTGAAGTAATCTGAGCTTATAGAAATGGCGCTGCCACTAACACGTGTGTGTGCGCTAGGACTATCTGTAAGACTTAGCTTGCCTGCAAAGCCAGATGATGACAGTAAAGAGAATACAATAAGGGTGATGAGTTGATTCGATTTCATAGTATGCGAACGGTTTAAGAATAACTTAATCATACATGATCATCATCAAAAATCAAGTATCCTGGCAAAAAAAAGCACCCATAAAAATGGGTGCTTTTCTTAGGATATAATCTTTAAAAAAAGACTATTTCAATCTTGTTAAGTTCTTATAAGTAATAACTTATACCTACCTTACCAAATCCAAAGTCAACTGCATTGTATGACGCGGTTTGGTAGTTAGTTTGTATATAGGTTGTCGCGAATAGTGCTAGATGCTCTGTTGGTTCATAGCTTAATTTATAAACAAGCCCTATATACTTGGAATTATCAATATCACCATACCAATCATGGCAGTAATCACTACCATAGAGCATATCACAGGTTTGTAATACTCCATTTATCGTTTTACCTATTTTTTAATCTACTTCTCCATTCACATAATATTCGAAGAAAAGTCCTACTGAATGAAAGGTTTTATCTTTGAGGGGGAATTTTTTGCTGAGGGTAAGGTCAATATCTCTTGCGTATAAATTTTTATAATCATTTTCATTCATGGTAAATTACCTAATAATGACCATTCAATACCGTTGGATGCGTGTGAAATTCTTACTAACCCATCAGTTAGTGTAATACCGGTTCCATGCACGCCGCTGTACTTTGATTCTGGCTCTGATGAGATAAGACCTCCAGCGAAAGCTGAGTTAGCTAGAAATGCTATTGATGCGAGTGATGCTAAGTGTTTGTAATCATATTCGAATTAGTGTTTAAGAATAACTTAACTATACATGTAAATGTCTCAAAAACAACTCTTTAAGTCAAAAATATAACATTTCATTTTATATCTGCTTTTCAACAGTTTTTTTGGAACCACTCTAATTGCAAATACTAAGCCATTGCCTTGTTATTATCATACTACAGTGAACGTGCGTAGGATTTTATAGATTATACCTGTGTGGAATCCCTAGATTTTACAGCATTAATCCCATATATTCCATGATTTGTTAGGATTGGTATTCATGGCCTCTTTGTGGATTGTGATTTTTATAGTATTCTGCACGAGACATTAAATTGCTCAAAAATCTTACCATCGCAGTATTATCACCAATCGTAATAGGGGAATTACAATAGAACTATTTGATTTTTTCAATCTCTATAGTTGCCTCATGTTCATCTATGTTGATGGTGTGTAATAATGGCTTTTGTAAAAATTGTAACTCTATAGACAATGTTTCTTGTTGAATATGCTTACAGTGCATTTGTATTATTTTTTTTAATGGATCACTACACGTGACTTTGATGAGGATTCTGTCACTCACATTGAGATCCATTTCCTTGCGTATCTTTTGTATTCTATTGATCACTTCTCTTGCAGTTCCTTCTGCTAGTAAGGCATCGTTTAAGGTGGTATCTAGCGCGATAGTGATAACTTTATTAGACAATGCATGACTGCCAGCTAAAGCTTCTCGTTCAATAATGATATCTTCTTTGTCTAAATCAATATCTATACTTTTACATCTATACTTTGCTGAATTCTCAAAATTGCGTATAGCCTCATCATCTAGGCTTTCAACTTCATGTCTAACAGCTTGAAGCTTTTTACCTAATACTTTTCCGAGTTTAGGTAGGTTGACTTTTGCTTTTAGCCTAATGAGAGATTCTTCATTTACAGTATATTGTATTGATTTTATATTAAGCTCTTTTAATATGTAATCTTCCAAAGGTTTTATGCTTGCAAGTACTGCTTGCTGACTATGGGCTATGGTAATAGTGGCTAAAGGTATTTTGGTTTTGATTTTAGCATCGTTTCTTCCTTGCCTGCCAAGTAAGAGTATTTGTTGCATGGTACGTACACCTATTGCAAGCTTTTTATCTACAACTTGGCTACAGCTGGTGGGGTATGCTAGCGCATGAATAGAGGTTTCGGTTTCTGTGCGGCTCAATATTTTTATTCGCTCGCTATGTATTTTTTCGCTTAGAAATGGGGTGAAAGGTGCCATCAATGTACTCAAGGTATATGTGACTTTATCAAGGCAGCTAAATGCTAAGTCTTTGTCTTTATCTATACCTTCGGTCCAAAATCGATCTCTGTTTAAGCGAATGTAAGTATTGGTTAGATCGTCAAGAAAACTTTCTATATGCTGAGTGATGCTATGTAACTTATATTCTCGCATAGCACTATTTATTTGAATTGTTAACTGCTCTAAACGGCCCAATATCCACCTATCTAGGATGTTTTCGTATTCAGGTTTAGTTGGTTGCGGCTGCCATTGATCTGCTTCTGCGTAGGTAATGAAAAATGAAAAAGCATTTTTCCAAGGTAATAGAATTCTTCTAGTGATATCTTTTACCCCTTCGTCGCTAAACCTCTGTTCTTCTGCTTTGACGAGGTTTGATTGGATAAGATATAACCGTAGTGCGTCTGCTCCATAGGTTTCTAAAAGTTTATTAGGTGGGGTGTAGTTTTTTAATCTTTTCGACATTTTTTTGCCATCTTCTGCCATAACAATGCCGTTGACAATGACATTTTTGAAAGCAGGTTTATCAAATAGCGCAGATGCTAGTACTGTAAGCGTATAAAACCATCCACGAGTCTGATCAATACCTTCAGCGATGAATGTTGCTGGAAATAAATCATGAAAAAGCGCTTTATTTTCGAACGGATAGTGTAGTTGAGCAAATGGCATAGACCCAGACTCAAACCAGCAATCCAATACTTCTGGGATGCGCCGGTATACGCCGTCCTCATTTGGTAAAACAAAGGTTATGTTATCTATGTGCTCCCGGTGCAAATCTGTCGGTTCCTTTCCGCTGTATTGTAATAATTCTTCTTTTGAGCCGATGCAAATAACATTTGCATTTTGATCGTTTACCCATAGTGGAATCGGAGTGCCCCAATATCTATTTCTTGATATGGCCCAGTCTTTGGCATTATCAAGCCACTTACCAAAGCGTCCTTGTTTAATATGCTCAGGTACCCAGTGTATAGACTGGTTTGCATTTAGGAGTTTTTCTTTTATTTTAGTAACACGCACGTACCAGGAAGGGATAGTTTTGTATATCAAGGGGGTGTCAGTGCGCGGACAAAATGGGTAATTGTGTACAATAACATCTTGATGATAGAGGAGCTCTCTATCTTTAAGCTGATGAATGATTTTTTTGTTGGCATCTTTTATTGCTAAACCAGCAAAATCGATGATATCGCTGTTAAAACATCCTGCCTCATCGATTGCACAAACAACAGGTATGTTTGCATTTTGACATACCCGATAGTCATCCTCGCCATGTGCTGGTGCGCAGTGAACTAGACCTGTACCATCTGAAGTAGTCACATAGTTATCTTGCAGTACTCTAAATGCACCTTGTGAGCGTAAATTAGAAAAATCTGGGAAGAACGGCTCGTACTGTTTACCAACTAAAGAATCAGCCTCCACATCTTCAATTACCTCAAGTGAGTCTGCGTTTGCTATGTGTGCAAGACAATCTCTGGCAATGATAATGTGTCGATTATTTTTTTTGTCTTTTACCTTTATGTACTTATGATAGCCAATGCATATAGCTAAGTTGGTAGGTAGTGTCCATGGTGTGGTTGTCCAAATTGCAAGGAAAGTATCCTCGTCTGTTAGTTTTGCCAACACAGTTATGGCAGGGTTTTGTATTCGTTGGTAATTTGAGCTTGCTTCAAAGTTCGATAAAGGTGTTCGTAACTTGGTAGAGTAGGGGACGACCTTGACACCTTGGTATATCAAGTCCTTTTTGTATAATTCTGCTATAGCCCACCAAACAGACTCCATGTAGTTACTATCCAGCGTCTTGTATGCCTTAGTAAAATCAACCCAGCGACCCATACGTTTAATCGTATGTTCCCATTGTTCTGCATATTTATCTACAATTCCAGCGCATGCTTGGTTGTATCCTGCTAATCCTAGCTTTGCTAATGCTTCTTCCGTTGATAAGCCTAAGTCTTTATCAATGGCATGTTCAATAGGTACACCATGACAGTCCCAACCAAAATGGCGAGGTACATTATGGCCATTCATTTCAAAATATCTAGGAATAATATCCTTAATAGTCGAGGCAAGTAAGTGGCCGTGATGAGGTAAGCCTGTTGCAAAAGGTGGTCCATCATAATACCAGTACGGAGGGTCGTTTTCGTGTTGTTTTTGTATTTTTTGAAATATATCGTGTTTCGCCCAGAAGTCTAGTACTTCATGTTCTATTTCTACAAAACTTTGTTGGTTAAACGACTTCTTTGCCGAATTCTTCATGATGTATTACAGATAAAAGATATGATTGTATCAAAAAAGGTGTTTTTTGTAAAACTAGCTCTGTGTTTTTCAGTGGCTTTTTATTTACTGCAGTGCAGTCCATCTTTTTGGGCAACAAGGCTGATATTATACTGAGGTGACCCCTTAACTTGGTAGGGTTTTAATTCGAGTGTGCAATTATGGGTTTTGAAATCTTTGGTATTTAGGGTAATGTTCATTTTCTGTAATGCGGTTTTCTTTATCAATTCATCTGTATCAAAGATGCAATCTTTCACCTCATCATCTTTGAAGTTTAGTGTAAAATGTCTATCTGCATTGATTTTTAGTATGCCTGCAATTCCACCAAGCTTGATATGCACATCTTGTTGTACCATAACCCGGTCCTTCTCACTGAAACCACTATCGTTTGCATAATGTACTCGAATACGCATACAGTGTTTATATGGACAGAAGGTGCCCATAGGGTGACACGCTGGTGCATCATCAGCGCATGCCATAATCGTGAGTGTGACAATGAGGATATGAAAGAGGTAGTTCATATTTAAGATATTTAAAATTAACATACTAGTTCTATGCAATTGGCAATAATACAAACTAAGACCATCTATTGCCAGGTTTATAGATGTGTTTATTGTAGTATATTGCCATATTGTTTGTAAGATTTATGGAAATATTATATCTTGCGGATTTATTTCTATTAGTGTATATTAACAGAAACTTCCGATAATTACACACTTTTATGAACTACACCCAAGTTAAGAATCTAACTTTCCATTATCTTAAGTATCTTACCGTTGTTCTTTTTCTTGCCGTTGTTGATCAGCTTCTAAAACATTGGGTTCTTTTTTCAATCCCTGAGCAGTCTTTTAATGAGGTATTTCCCGGTGTTTTCTTGACGAATGCTTTTAATCAAGGTGTTGCATTTAGCCTTTTTTCTGACGGTCTAGCAGTGACCCGTTTTTTGATAATTACTGCAACTATTTCTATCAATATAGTTCTTCTCTATGCACTTGGCTGTATTAGCTATGAAGATAACTATTATTTTTTGTCTATTACTTTATTACTCTCAGGTGGAATCAGTAACCTCCTAGATAGACTTTTTTACGGTGCAGTCCTTGATTACATACATATATCTTATGCAGGTTTTAGCTGGCCAACGATTTTTAACTTTGCTGATATTTGTATTTGTCTAGGCGGTATACTTCTATTCTTTTTGTCTCGTAAGCATAGCCTTTATCAACCAAACAACCTATAGCTCACCGATTTTATCTAATGACCTACAATGAAAAATTACTAATGTGCTAAGGACTTTCTTTGTTTATTGTTATACAAGTTTTCATGATTTTTCTATTTTATCTTTTTCGTCTGTCTTTCCTCATAACAAGAAAACTCTCTATTGTAATCTTGTGCTGTGTCTTTATGTATTTATCCATACCTTATAACTA
The DNA here is from genome assembly GCA_036128855.1 of Pseudomonadota bacterium. Classification (GTDB taxonomy): domain Bacteria; phylum Pseudomonadota; class Gammaproteobacteria; order Comchoanobacterales; family Comchoanobacteraceae; genus JAYYPW01. The sequence continues at coordinate 103,970 of JAYYPW010000013.1, read as the reverse complement.
GATCCACCATCTTAATGAATTAGATTTTTTATATCCTTTCAATGCTGCGAACTTTTTAAATTATCTACCTTACCTACTTGATTTTCTTTACGAGGATTACTATATAAGAAAATAGAGCAATCTCCTAGGAAAGCACATGAATATTGAGAAACTTACTGCCCAATTTAGACACGCTCTGATGGAATCACAATCAATTGCACTTGGGTATGATCACTCAAGTGTCGAGCCATTACATTTACTCCAAGCTTTGTTAAATCAAAAGAGAGGGATGACCGTCTCTTTACTGAGTCAATCTGGAGCTGATATGGTTTCATTGCAGCAAAATTTAACACGTTTACTGCAATCTATGCCAAAGACGGTCGTTTCTGATGGGGATATCTCTGTTTCTCGAGCTTTACAAAAACTGCTTAATTTGTCGGATAAAATGGCCCAGAAACGGGGTGATGCTTATATTGCTAGTGACCTTTTTTTACTCTCTGCTATGCAAAGCTCTAATACTCTGGGGGAACTATTACTACAATGCGGTGCAGATGTAGATCGGTTATCTCAAGCTATTGAATCTATGCGGTCAGGTGGTTCTATTCAGAACTCGGATGAATCTAGTTCTGTTGAGTCTTTATCAAAATATACCGTTGATATGACCTATTTAGCAAAAGAAGGTAAGTTAGATCCTGTTATTGGTCGTGATACAGAAATACGTCGTACAATTCAAGTTTTAGCTCGTCGAACTAAAAACAATCCCGTACTTATTGGTCCTCCTGGTGTAGGTAAAACTGCAATTGTTGAAGGTCTTGCGCAAAGAATTGTTAATGGGGAAGTACCTGAGGGACTAAAACAGAAAAGGTTACTAACACTAGACATGGCAGCGCTTATTGCTGGTGCAAAATATCGTGGTGAATTCGAAGAGAGACTGAAGTCCGTACTCAAAGAAATCAATGAAGCAGCAGGCCAAGTTGTTCTATTTATTGATGAACTACATGTTTTGGTAGGGGCAGGGAAAACAGAAGGTTCTATGGATGCGGGAAATATGCTCAAACCTGCACTTGCTCGCGGTGAACTCCATTGTATTGGTGCAACAACGCTTGATGAATATAGACAACATATTGAAAAAGACGCCGCTTTGGAGAGACGTTTTCAGAAAATCTCTGTTGGCGAGCCATCTGAGATAGATACAATTGCGATACTACGTGGACTTAAAGAGCGCTATGAGCTACACCATGCTGTGACAATTACTGACGAAGCAGTTATTGCTGCTGTGCAATTATCACAACGCTATATATCCGGACGTCAATTACCAGACAAGGCAATAGATCTAGTTGATGAGGCTGCAAGTAAAATACGTATGGAGATGGATTCTAAACCAGAAGCATTAGATAAGCTAGACCGTCATCTTATTCAACTAAAGATTGAGCAAGAAGCTCTTCGTAAGGAGCCAGATGATGAAGCAGCTAAAAAACGTTTAGATCACCTAGATGATGAGGTAGAGAAAATTAGTAAAGAATATGCAGATTTGGCAGAAATCTGGCAGACGGAGAAAGCTAATATTCAAGGTACTCAAGAAATTAAAGCCAAGCTTGATGAAGCAAGGTTAGCATTTGAACAAGCTAGTCGTGAAAGTGATCTTGGTAAGATGTCAGAACTACAGTATGGTGAAATACCCGCGCTTGAAAAACAATTAAAACAAGCAGAAGAACACCCACTGGAGTCAAAAGATAACAAACTCCTTAAGAACCGTGTTACTGCTGAAGAAATTGCCAATGTTGTATCAAAGTGGACCGGGATTCCAGTGCAGCGAATGCTACAAAGTGAAAAAGATAAATTACTTTCGCTACCAGAAATATTGCATAATCGTGTTATTGGTCAAGATGTTGCAGTTAAACTTGTATCAGACGCTATTGCACGATCAAGAGCAGGTTTATCCGACCCTAAAAGGCCAGTAGGTTCATTTTTGTTTCTTGGTCCTACAGGTGTTGGGAAAACAGAGCTTTGTAAAGCACTTGCAGAAGCACTATTTAATAACGAATCTGCTATGGTTCGTGTAGATATGTCAGAGTATATGGAAAAACATGCAGTAGCTCGACTGATTGGTGCTCCACCCGGATATGTAGGTTATGAACAAGGAGGATATCTTACTGAGTTAATAAGACGCAAACCATATTCGGTGGTCTTGCTCGATGAAATAGAAAAAGCACATGTGGATATATTTAATATCTTGCTGCAAGTCCTAGACGACGGTCGTCTTACAGATGGTCACGGTCGTACTATTGATTGTCGTCATGCTATATTTGTGATGACTTCTAATCTTGGTTCACAAAAAATACGTGATCTTCAAGGCGAGGACAATGATATTATTCATGCTGCGGTAATGGATGATGTTCGTATTCATTTCAAACCAGAATTTTTAAATCGCATTGACGATTGTGTAGTATTTGAGTCACTTCCTAAAGAAAATCTCTCACGTATACTCGATTTGCAATTGCAAGAACTCAATTTACGTATGTCTCAACAAGGTCTCAAATATCAATTGACTAAAAAAGCACGAACATATATTTTGGAAGTAGGTTATGATCCGATTTATGGCGCTCGCCCACTGAAACGAGCTGTGCAAAGACATGTAGAAAATATTCTCGCTCAGGGTATCCTTTCTGGTTCGCTGCAGCCAGGGAAACTTGTTCGTCTTGATTTGGTCAATAATAAAATACAAATAGCTACTTAAGTAATTCAAAGCAAAAATGTCTTGTACCTTTGTTGCAAATGATGTTTACTTAAAACTTATTTTCTGGCTGTAATCTTGTATACATGGACTTGTTGAATTTTAATTCTACACAACCCAGAGTTTCCTCTGAATTTATCCTTTATTGCTCAACTTCATATCAAAGTGGCCTTTTTCTGCGTCTTCTGTTTGTTTTTCTTGTAACTTTATCTTTAGGGTTTTGGCCACAATATATGCTTGGAATATACGAGGTCTACTGGCAGAGTATCTACATGTCTTCCTCTGAATCTCAGATTGCACTCGTTACAACGTTTATCCTTATACAGTCTATTTTTTTTCATGCACTGCATAAGTTCCTCGACTTTAGTCTTAATGTACTTTCATTGAGCCAGGCCACCTACCTCAGAAATATGATTTACACAAGTTTGGATCGGCAAGGTCTACAGAAATTACATAAGCGTAAGAATTTTGGCCAAGTTATACTTTCTCCTGATAATTTCTATCAGAATGTAAACGTTTTTATCAAGAAATTTCTTTATTCAATAGGTGTTATAATTGGTAGTATTATTTATTTATCTCGTTATGGCTTTGGTCTTATTGGCTTTTTTTGGACTGTTGGCGTTTTCGCTTTCAACTGGGTTCTAGCTAGTGATCCCGCATGTAAAAAAAATAACGCCGACAATTCTAAAAAAGTCTTATTAGATGATGTTAGGGATCTTGGTCAGTCAAGCAGTTTCTTTGTGGGACAAATGAATTTTTTACGTTCTTTTGTTGCAAGTATTTGCGAGTCTTCTAATCGCGACTTTACCCGAACCTCGAAAGATTATGTAGTTCAGAAATCATTTCAAGATTTTACTATGTCATTAATACAACGCTTAATCATGCCGCTTGCTACATTACTTATTATATGGATATATTCTGTTCATTTCCCACTCAAATCAGTAATTATCTCTCCTGGTTCAGCCATGATAACGGTAGGCTCTTTTACACAAATTTTAACTTGTATTACAACGATATGGAATTATGGCTCTATCTATAAAGACTATATTCACGAAAAAAATAAATTACAATCGTCATTCTTACAAATCCAAAATCATTTTTCTATCTACAATTTACAATTATTAAGACCACATCAAACCAAGAAGTCTACTTCATTGTCTTACATTTTATTTTATCAAGTTCTATTGATATCTTTTACATTAACTACCTCTATTGTTGTAGCAGATGTTCTACGTTTTTTTTCGTTACAAAACTTTCCTCTTGGTGTGTTTCCATCTATAGGCATACTACCTTTTCTTTTATCTGGATATTTACTTTACGCTTTTAATCATAATAGGTCCGACGTCAACTGGTTTGCAGTAAGTTTTGCCACTGCTATTTGCATTTTTTTGTATCAAGGTAGTTACTACGCAGGTCTACTTTCTTTTGATCCTTTGTGGGTTCAGTTTGTCGGTTTATGTATATTTTCGATCTTTAATCTTCTCGGTTGCCATTTAGCGAATAACTACCATAGAGGTATGTCTCAAAAGAGAATCTCTAGTGTTTCTTTTTATAAATCTAAATCTCCTAAGGTTGTCAGTGGTAATCCACTCAAGAGTAACAGTATTGTGCTTAAAGATATAAAACTTTCTAAAAATTATCTTAATCAGTCAAAGACAGTTGATGAGATTTCTATGCTGCAAGACTCTGAAATAATACTTCAGCCTAATATACCTTATGTTGTATGTGGAGAAAATGGTACAGGTAAATCTTCTATGGTGATTAACTCACTTCGAGATGAGTCTAGTCAAGAGAGCTCTGGTGCTAATCCATTTATAAAGGGTTTCGTGCATATTCCTGTTAAGAGAGAAAATAAACTAATTTTCGATCAGGCAAACAAGCCACTCGAGAATATTGCTCTTTTTAAGCTTAACAAGAAATTATATAAAGATGGTCAGATTAAACTGTTAGACGATCTACAATCTATATTTTATAGTATGGCATTAGAGTCACCTTCGAATCTTTCCGTGCGCGATCGGGCTTTATTTGATAACTGGGAATATTATAGAGGTATTATTCTTGATTTTCTTGATGATTGTAACTTGCGTGTCGAACCATCCCTTCTTTTATCAATTAAAGAAAATAACTCAATTAGCAGTGAAATTAGCGGGGTAAGTGCAACTAAAATATTAGTCGCATGTATCTATGCTGTATTACACTCCTATGAACATAAAGATGCGATCGGTGAATCTTTTTTACTTGCAATTGACGAAGGTTTTGCTATGGATCAAGCAATAAAAACTGTCTTATTGACTAAACTCTGTACATTTATTAAGGAGTCTCCAGCAAAAATATTTTACCTTCATGTATTACATGATACCTTTCAACATAAACTCTTTACAAAAAAAATACATTTATCTCGACAGGCTGATAATAAAATTGCTGTTCAAAGCTTAGATATTTCAGTCCCTCAAATAACGCATAATTTATTGTTGTCATGAATACTAGAGCTTCTTTCACATATCTTCATTTTTATAAAAAAATCATGTCCCTATTTTCACCATTGCACTATCTATGGTGTCTTTTGTGTTGGTTGTGTTCCAGTCTAAGTGAATTCTTTCGTACGCAGAGGCAGTATGCTTTGTTTTATTTGTATAATGCCTATTACACTAAAAGTTTACACCTAGTTCTTGCGATGTGTTGTTATGCGTTTTTCATGGGCTTATTTCCGGTGCTTGGTATGGCACACTGGTCTAGTTACTATGATGCACTGGCCTTATCTACTACTGGAAGAGTCGTGATACTTTCTTTTGTTATATCTGCACAGGCTGTTATTTTTACACTGCTAGACCAACCTTTAGAAGCTTGGGTCAGAGCAATTAGTATCAGGCAGTCTGATTTAGTACGTAGATGTCTCCTGAAAAAGGTGCCAAATCGATTTGAATATCTAGCTGATCAAGACAATGTTAACCAAAAACTGATGGAAATAAATACTTTTTTTGACTCTATAAATAGTATGTTAAAAAATGTATGTATTGCATTTATTTCCATTGTAGCTAATTTTACTTACCTATACAATTTAGGGTGTTTCTCTCTCGGACTTAAAATCTTCTCTCTTATTTTACTTACAGATTTCATTGCTGCGTATGCCTCTACATCTAATGAGTCTTGGAGTTTATCGAGTCGAAAAAAAGGTTTGGATAATGCTAAAAACGAGTTGCGTGATGCATCAGATTTACTCAAAGATAACAGTGTTTTACTGAATGGTATGTATAGTTTACAAAAATCACATCTTATGTATTTACAACACAAGAATGAGGAATCTCTAAAGTTAGTTTATTACCAGCATTTTTTTCTATCTAAAGTCATTGATGTCTTTACTACTTGCTGTCAAAAAATAGTCGAACCTCTGCTGGTATTATCATTTATTTTAAGTGGTTCATTACAGTTGCCCCTTGTATCTTCTACATCTAAAAATCAAATTACAACAGGTACTTTCAAGCAATTGCTCTACTGTTTTGTACAGTTTTGGCGAAATGGCTCGATTTTTAAAAACAATAATGGCCATTTCTCTAAGATTGACAGTTCTTATAAGAATGCTACGCCCTTACACTACAGTCTCAACTTCCATCCCTATGATATTATTGCTAATAATGATAATCTAAGTATTCCGTTCTTATTTCTGTGTAATATTTGCTTGAGTTTATGGTGGTATACTTTAGTTTCTTTTATTTCTACTTATTTAGTCAATAATCACATCACCAGTATTTTTACTGTGCCGTTTGCTCCACCAGCTCTTCTAGGTTTCCTTGCTTTTAATGCTTTCTTTATTTTCTTTTCGAATCATAGAAAACATCACTTAACTAGTTATTTTGAAATATCTTTATCATTATGCATTCTCTCTATGTTTTCGACGTCTACTATGCTTTTTGTGTTTTTACGTTTTATCCCTTCATTAAACTCAGTATATATTTTTAGAAGTACATTACTAGTAGCTAATATTATTGCCCAGGTATTATGTACAGCTTGTTATGCTAATTATGAAAGATCGTTGTCTAAACACTTTTTGAAAATTAATGATGATTCAGGCAGACCACGTATGCACAGCCGCTCTGATCAATCTATTGTTGTGAAGCATCATAACAAAGCTTCTGTGTATCCTATATTCAACAAGACTAATAAAAACCTATCCTCTCAATCCTTTTGTAAATCATCTATTTCAAACGGAATTGTTTTGAAAAACTTAAGTCTCATCACTTCAATCGATAAAAAACCCCTTAAGATAGTGTGTCGTTTAAGTGAAAACAATCATATTGAATTGCAAGGGATGTGCCTCATAACAGGTTCGGAATCTTCGGGTAAATCTGCACTAGTTATGCGGGCTCTATCGCAAAATATGTCTGGCCATGGTAATAGTTGGTTATATGGAGAGGTCATGCTCCAGGATGACTTACTTCTAGTTTTTGATCAAAATAATAATTCTATGCAGAATTTAGATAGATATAATCGTGATTTCTATTTTTATAAAGATGGAAATCTCCTACCAAAAATGTGTGATCTACAGAAAATTTTCTATTCTCTCGCATTTTCTAACCCTTATAATCTTACGGATCAAGATCAACAACTTTATTCTTTTTGGCCTAGGATAAAAAATGATATGTTAACTTTCCTTGCTAAGGAAGAATTAAATTTCATTGAAGCTTGGCGTAATAAAATTGATCAAGATGGTGTAATACCTCCGCTGAGTGGTGGAAATAAGGCAAAAATCATGTCTGCAATCATGTATGCGCTACTGAATATACCAAATCTACAACCTGGTCGTAAAATCTCTATTGCTGTAGATGTAGCCTTTGAAGGCATTAGTGAGGCTGTTCAGCCTCACATACTACGTTTATTTAAGGAAAGAGTTTCTTTATCAAAATACACCAACTTTATTGCTGTTTTGACTACTAACTTGGTAACGATGCCAGATGACTCTATTTGTGATTTGTCTACTTTTTTTGATTCCGAGCACAACTTTGTAAAGCGTGTATCGACTCTTGTTGATGAACCTGATGTTGTAAGTATTAATAAGAGACTGATTCAGTCATTATAGATAGAGAGTGATGAGTCTTTCATTTCTTCATTTCCTCATTATATTTTCAAAATCTCTTTACCTCTGAACTTATATCATTGCTGTAAAGTATTTGCTCATATAAGTCTTTGTTGATAAATACTAGATTACCCTTGACACGGGCTAGTTTGTTTGTATAAGTCACATAAGCATTTATTGGATTTTCAATTATTTCTACTATGTTTGTATTCTGATTTTTCTCCATAGTATTTAAGGAGGTGAAGATAATATCGGATTTTATATTATTTATCTCATAAATTAATCTTGTAGCGTATTCATAAAAATCTTTTTTAATTTCTATTTCATCTTCAATAATTATTGTAATAGGCTTTTCACTTTTTTGTGCGAGACTCCAGGCATGTCTATGTTGTATATGCCTTCTTAGTTCTTTTTCTGATGCTTTTTTATAATAGATCGGATCTATTAAATTTTTCATCTTCATTTTATTCAACTGTGACCTGAAGTTTTCAACGCTATCTTGACTCGTAAATTCAATCCCGTCTTGTAGCATTATGTATGCGTTATTTTCGTGTTTGTTATTGACGTCTGTTTCAGTTTTTAGCAGTTGTATATTCAAAAGTGCATTTATCATATCTATTTCGTGCTTTTTCATCTCTTCAAAAGAAGTGTCTTGTCTTGGTCCAGGTAAGAAGTTTAATTTAATATCAATGTCTCTTATTATAGGTTGTATATATAGCTTCTCAAGTGTGTGAAGTTTATGGGATCGTTTTGCAAGATTTCTAATCTGAAAACGCATTCCTAAAGTCTTACCATATATATGGTCATATTTTCCAAATATTCTGAATACGTTTATTTTGTTTTGTTGGTTTATGTTGAATTCTATAGCTATTTCAGGGCCTTTAAGTGTTTCATAGTCCTTTGCATAAAAGTACTGATAGCCAAATTGTAGATTTGTACAAGGTATCCATTGGTCAAGGTTTACGTGAAGAGAGCTATCTATCCCTTTTGGTGCTTGAATAGAAACAATACCGTCCTTTTTTGTGTTTGTAATAATCTTATTTCCCTGATTGATGTGGAAGGGTAGAGTGCTACTCTTATAATGTGTGATGTAGGTTTTGTCAGGTTGGTAAATATTCATCCTAAAACTTTGGTATGGGTCAATATACTCCAAACCATAAGTGTGTTGTTTTAGATAAATGTTGTTTTCGATATGTGTTATATCTATAAAACTATAGTTGCCAATGACTATTGGCCTATTATTTTTCCCTATATTTGTACGCCATGCTAGTCCAAAATTTACTTCATGTAGTGTACTGTTCTCACTTAAGTCTATTTTTCCTCTAAGATCTGAAAAAGTATACAATCCGAGAGAATTCTTAAAATCATGTCTCGTTGTTAATGTGAAACTCTGATTGGGATAATACGATTTTTTTTCACTTACTACAGAGTAAAATCCGGTCTCGAAGTAACTGGTTGCTGTTGTTTGCACCCAAAGTAATAAAAATACGTAAATATAAGTTTTAAATTGCATGTTAAAATATTCCTTAGCCGGAACATCATATGTAATTTAGCGCAAAAATTCTACGAATAATATATATAGTATGTATAGTTTTACTGATTTTTATTCCATCTTATTGATAGATGTCCTATAATTTTCTCATACATTGTTATTTCCTGTTAATGCTTTTCTTGTTGCCAAATTTACTCTCTTTTTTAAGAGTTATCTTAGCAGTTATCATCTCTATATATGCACAGTATCCAGATACTGCTTTACTGTGTCTGTACCTTATGTTTTGTGCAGCGATATCTGATATTGGAGATGGCGCGCTAGCACGCTTTCTGCGTGTCGAGTCAGACTTTGGCCGGATGTTTGATCCGACATGTGATGCGTTCTTCTTAGTTTGTCTCTTGTCTTCAATGGCCTACGCTAATCTTGTATCGCTACCGTTATTTACTGCTATTGTACTTCGTTACGTTATTCTTATGGTACTACATGGACATTTATATATGAGCGGATATAGGAATATAGGATCTTTATGGTTAGGGAAGTGTTGCGCATTTTCTTGTTTTTTATTTTTGGCAATGACTTTTGCTTCATTGCAGTGGCCAGCTGTTGTTTCTGCAAATTTCTTGTACTACATAGAGATGTTAGTTTGGGCGCTTTTGTTTTTGAGTTTTTCTGACTACATTAACCGATATATATTAGTTTTAAGAAGTTAATTCATGTGTGCGGTAATCGTGTATAGATAAGTTATGAAAATTACAAATAATATACAACCTTCTGCTCGATTAATTTGGCAAGTACGGTCAAATTTTGCACTGAAGAGCCATAAACATGTAGTTGATATGATCATTACTAAGAATTCAGGCCATAACCTTTCTGTGTTGATACCTTCAGCGGTGGTAAGAATCGCAATTCCAAGAATGAGTGAAATACAGTAAACATTCGATCCTATGATGTTTCCAATTGCGATATCATCTTCACCTTTTAAAACGCTTATAATTGTTGTACATAACTCAGGAAGGCTAGTACCGATTGCTACGATCGTAAGTCCGACTATCATCTCGCTGATATTGAGTAATTCAGCTATATTTGTTGCTGAATATACTATGAAGTTTGAACTTACTAATAGTAATAATGCGTGCAAGGCGAATTTCCAGCATACCGTATACGTACTCATGACTTTTAATTCTTTTTTTACTAATAGAGGTTCTAAAGTTTCTTGGTGAATTCGCAAATATCGTAATGTATACAAAACGAATACAAAAAAAAGTACGATTAAAACAAGACCGTCTTGTGGGGATAGATGTCCATCAGTAACAAGAAATATTGTACATGCTAAAGCTATTGCAAGGACTGGTAGTTCTTTGCGTAATATATCCATTGATATCCGCAGTGGTTTAATTAGTGCAGTTAATCCAACTACTAATCCTATGTTGCTTATATATGAACCTATTGCATTACCAATGGCGATGTCTGGGCTTCCACTACGTGTAGCGATTATTGTTACCATTATTTCGGGTACTGACGTGGCAAAGCTTACTATTAATGTACCTATAAATATTTTAGGAATAGAGAAGGCCGTTGCCAAAGATGATGATGCAGACACAAACCTGTCACCGCTATATAGCAAAAGAAATATGCTTGAAATCAAAATAGCAGAGTTCTGCAAAAGTGGGTTCATAAATAGGGGATGCATACTATGCTAATCTGCTCAAAAAACTATCATCCTATAAATTATTAAAATTATCTAGTCTCTGCACTCTATTGGAATAACTTTATTCTGAGAGTTGCTTATTTATGAACTCTAGATCTGATTTTTTGGCATATTTTTTTAACACATATCTCCAGGGTTTTTCTAAGCCTTTTTTAATTCCTATTCGAGGAGTAGTTATTATTTTTAAGTCTTTAAGACTATTATCATAAATGCCATGACTTTTATCTCGACATAAATTAATACCGTTATGATTTTTGGAAATACTAAGCCTACGACAGAGTTTGCCTGGTCCGTTTTCTATCACATTATTTACGTCTAGACCACGTATCAAAACTGCGGCAGGGTAGCCTTTAGATTCAGTGACAATATTAAGACAGTGATACATACCATAAATTAAGTAGACATAGGTAAAGCCACATGGCCCATACATTATTTGGTTTCTTGGCGTTAATCCACAAGCAGCGTGACAAGCAGGGTCATCTTCTCCCGCATATGCTTCCGTTTCTGTAATAACTGCTTCCTGGTTCTTCCATACAAGTGTACAACCTAATAAAGAACGGGCGACGGTTGTTGTTTTTTGACTAAAAAAATCTTGACATAAACGCATTACTTGCTTGGGTCGGGATTCTTGTTAGTTAAGTTTTCTGATTTTATGCTTTTAAGCTGTTGTACCTCTTTTTGTAATTGATTCACTTGGGTTTGTAGGTTATATACTTCCTCTTCTGATAGGCCTATATTATCTTCTGCAAAGAAATGTTGTAGCCAGAGATCACCTATATGTAGATTCTGGTGGAGTTTTTCCCAGTTTTTCCTTCTTACCTTTCTTGCTTCTGCGTATTGCTTTTTGAGTTCTTCTTGCTCTGCATGTAGTATTTTAGGGCTGATTTTTGATACTTTGTAATGTTCAGAGGGGCCGTTAATTATAATCTTGTATTCTTGCTCATAGCTTGTATTTATATTGTCTTGTACGTCGCTAGATAAAGCCCATCCGCTGATTTTACCATCCTCAGTGGTAACTTTTACCCAATTACCTTGTTGTACTTCAAAGCCTTTTTCAGGACTTAAATTATGTACTACAGTCGCGTTTTGATTTGGTTCTTTGTAAATTTTTAGTGGTTTTGCAGTTACAATTTCCTTTGTTTTATCATTACTATTGGTTTTGTAGTAACTTTTTTGCGACCAACTACCACTGGTTGTACTATTTGGTTCTGCAATGCTGGTAAGATGACAAAATAGTGATGTAACTATTATACATGTGATGTAAATCATGATCTATCCCCTTGGTTGTTATTGTTATATTGTAACAATTCTCATTATCTTTGCAATATCTTTTAACTTGTGTCAGTATCATTTTTCTATGTGGGAGATACCTATTTGTGGATGGATATTTGAGAAAAATGCTTGTGCGTCATACCTCTCCGGTTGAGTATGCACTTACTTTTGGTAGTGGTGAGCAATATCTTTTAAATAGTAATATTGGAAGAGAAATGGCACTGACTTTTAATGGAGATATACAGTGTGTTTCCTGTAACCGTGCTATTCAAAAATCATATAATCAAGGTTACTGTTATCCATGTTTTATCAAACTTGCTGCTTGTGATACTTGTATTGTTAAACCAGAATTATGTCATTTTGCAGAGGGGACATGCAGAGAGCCGGAGTGGGGTTTGTCTTATTGTATGCAGCCACATATTGTCTATCTTGCTTTTTCTTCTGATGTTAAAGTAGGTATTACCCGCTGTACACAAATTCCAACTCGATGGATAGACCAAGGCGCTAAACAAGCGCTACCTTTATACCAGGTGAACTCACGATTTCATTCTGGTTTAGTTGAGTGCTTACTCAAAGAATATTTTGCTGATAAAACAAACTGGCGGGAGATGTTAAGTTCTGATCCTCAAGGAGTTGATCTTTTAAGTTATTGGCGAGAGATTTCATCACAAGTGGACATTGGCGATAAAATTCAGTCACATCCAGTACTACGTGACCAAGTAACACCTCTTTATCATGATCATAAAATTTACACGTTTAACTATCCAGTCTCTGAATACCCAGATAAAGTCCGCACTATAAGTATTGCAAAAACGCCAACGTTTCAAGGTGTATTACAGGGTATTAAAGGGCAGTATTTGATGTTTGATATAGGTGTTATCAATATAAGAAAATATACAGGTTATCACTGTGAGATAAGACCTCTCGACTAAACCATATTACTTGGATGCATTCGTTGATCGAAAACTTCTAGGCTAATGCTTCCTAGTTGTTTCGCAGCTTCTCGTAAAGTGGTGTTGTTTTGATATGCGTAATTTGCAATTTCTGCAGATTTATCGTAACCAATTTCTGGGGTAAGTGCTGTGATAAGCATTAAGGAATTTTCTACATGTTTTTCTATAACTCTCTCGTTAGCTCGTAATCCTTCAAGACAATGATCACAAAAACTTTGTATGCAATCACCGAGTAGGTGTAAGCCATGTAGAATATTATACGCGATAAGAGGTTTGTTTACATTGAGTTCAAATTGACCTTGTGATGCTGCAAGGCTTACGGCATAGTCATATGCCATGATCTGTATTGCTACCATACAGAGTGCTTCACACTGGGTGGGGTTGACTTTTCCTGGCATAATTGATGAACCAGGTTCGTTTTTAGGTAATATTAGCTCACCGAAACCAGATCGAGGCCCTGAACTTAACATGCGGATATCATTGGATATTTTATAAATACTGGCTGCGAGGTTTTTCAAAGCACTGCTAAGCTTTACTGCTTCGGTATGAGCGCTTAAAGCTTGAAATTTATTTGAGGCACTTTTAAATGCTTTTCCGGTCAGTTGAGCAATGATTTCTGCGGTGGCTTCAGGAAATGTCTTGCTCGCATTTAACCCGGTTCCTACGGCTGTAGCTCCTAAGGCCAGTGATAACAAGGAGGATCTTGCATTATCTATATCTTTAATGTGTGCACTTATTTGACTATAATAACCGGAAAATTCTTGGCCTAAAGTTAAAGGTACCGCATCTTGTAAATGTGTTCTTCCAATTTTAATAATATCTTTAAAATCTTCACATTTGTGAGCAAGTATTTTTTCTAATCTATTCAGCGATGGCGATAAATGTTTATCAAGGCCAATAACAAAGCTAATGTGCATAGCGGTAGGGAAGGTGTCGTTGGACGACTGTGAGCAATTAACATGATCATTTGGATGTATAGGGTGCTTGCTACCTTTTTCATATCCAAGTTTTTCATTAGCATAGTTTGCTATAACTTCATTGAGGTTCATATTGGTTTGTGTACCACTACCTGTCTGCCAAACATGGAGTGGAAATGCTTGGTCTAGTTTACCATCTCTTATAGCAACGCATGCGTCACGTATTCCATCAAGTTGTATCTGAGATATTTTACCTTCTTTGTGATTTATGATAGCGCATGCTTCTTTTATGAAAGCATAAGCTTGTATTATGCCTTCAGGCATTAAATCATTTCCAATATGAAAATTCATCCGGGATCTCTCTGTTTGTGCACCCCACATTGCATCTTTTTTCACTGCCACTTTACCTAGGCTGTCAGTTTCATAGCGGTAACCAGTCATGTACTATCTCCATTAGTCTTTAGCAAAACTAGCATATTTCTCTATTCTGTGCCAGTAGGTATACTTTGTATTCAGGATAAATTTTGCCGAAATAACCATTGTTTTTTTGCACTAACTTTTGTAAGATTGATGCTTTATTTCTAATTATCACTGCTATGAGTTGGCCTTGGGACTGGTTTAATCTTACAAATAAGCACTCTGTTGTGCATAGACCGAATTATACTAATACAAATAGCTCATCACTGGTTTCGTCTGAGCTTGATCATTCTAAATGTCGTCGAAAGGCGAGTTCACCTGTTTCTATTACTTCTGTTGATGATGATATTCTACGATATGGTATCACAAAAGATACACCATATGTTGTTCGTTATGTATATGCTGTGGCTCTACTATCTCGCTACTCAAATTCATCTTTTCGCAGCGTCTCTGTTTCAACAGTGCTGCTTAATTCAAGAACGCCTTCATGCGGTGATTCGCATAAAATCCACCCTCTACAAAAAATCATTTGTCCAGATGCTTTTCAAAAATATAGTTTTTTCATAGAAAATGAATCAATCTACGATTTAATAATGCGTCAAATATTTACATTATGTTCAGATAGATATGAAAATGAGAGCTCATACCGCGTAAAGCTTAGGCTAAATGCCTTTCTTCAAGTCTTAGGTTGCGGTCTAAAAGGGGGAGTAGTTCAGGGTGATTTGGTCCAGTCCTGTATGTTGTCATGGGTTACGCAGTTGCATAATTCAGATGTAGTAAAAAACTTTAAAAACTTACCATTTGATTTGCATAGATTAGACTTTATGGCAAAAGCACCGTTTGACAGGTATGGAATAAATATGTCCATTTGCGGTGAAACTTCACCTCCAGATCCAATTAAAGCTCTAAGAATGTTATTGGCTCTATATGGCAATGTTGATAAACGACCTTTGTATGTGCTTAATGATCCTCTAAGCTTACAAAGCTACGAGAGTCAAGATAGACAGCCAAGACAACGGTAACATATCAACGATTATCAGCTATGTATCTTAGACTTTTATGCTAAGATAGGATCGGTGACTCTACATTATGAATCATACAAGTTTGACTATTTGTCTTCTTTTGTTTCGTCTTTAGAATCTTCAGTACTTACTTCAGTGCTATCTTCTTTTTCTGCCTTTGCAACATCTTCATCAGTTACTTTTTTTTCATCATCAAGGTAAGGTTGTACTTCCTCAATTAATGCACCAACGTGTGTATCCAGCTTGCTAAGTTCTGCGCTTAGTAGTTGTTGTGCTTTATGTAGCTCAGCAATCAATTTCTTAACACGCATAATTCTGAAATTAACTGGGTGTTTGTCTTTTTCTGCAGGTATTGCATATTCTGGATTAATTGTTGAACGGACAGTGTTGAGAATGTCTTTGAAATCAAAATCTTTTTTGGCCATGGTCTAACTCCTTTCTTTATAGTAAAAGTATAGTTCTCTATTTGAACTTTTGCACATATTTCTTAAAAAAAGTTATAGATTTTCGTTTTTAAGAATTTCTAGCAGGTTCTGTAACAAAGTTCCAGATAGAAGAGTTTGTATGAAGCGTATTTGGCTTGCAAATCCCAGTTTATGTTTCAGGATCTCTATGCTACAACGTGCTTGACCAACTGAGTGGCGTAGGAGTTTTGCGTTGCCAGTCAGAAAGAAGCATATTGATCTTGATTCATCCTCACTTAGTAATAAAGCACTATTCTTGTGTGTTAAATGGTGGCTGTGCCAATGTAATCTTTGGTTGTCTGTTGCTTTATTCAATATGATGCCTATTTTTTCTCTTCGAATATCCATAGATTTACCCATATATCCAATGACAGTCTGGTCGTGTAATATGGGTTGTTTAATACTGTATGTAATTTGTACTTCGGTTAGGCTTATAGGCCATAACTCAATAAATGCTTGTTTTTGTTTAGCTTGCATTACGCTTCTGTTATTTGCATGTATATCTTTCCAAACAGGACGAATAGATCTTTTGTCCATACCTAAGTTGTTATTATCGATAATTGCAGGCATATCTAGAGGCGTTTGATCAATAAATATATTCACAGGTAGCCCTGCGCTGATTATTGATGATGCTTGTGTTTGATTGACAGTAATATAACGGTTCTCTCTGTCTCCAATGTAACTATTTACAGGCAGATTGTTAAGAGATGGTTGCCATTTCTTAGTGAGATTGCGAATTATGCTATGGTCCATAATCGTCTTGTTACAAAACCTCTTGATCATAACATAAATAAAACTTTATGCCTACAACTTTTATTTACTAAAAATAAAATCTGTAAATTTACTGTAATTATACTATACCTGAAACAAGATCTAACAATAAAAACATCGCAATGGATATATACAGTGCACCTAGTAAGCAGTATTTAACTCTACTTAAGCAGTTTGGATTTCAAGATGACCGTTTTGATTTACTTATGGTCGAAACCTTATTAGATAGTATGGCTAAGTTTGCAGAACAAAAACTCTTGCCGGCAAATCGAGTTGGAGATGAAGAGGGTGTGCATTATGACCCGTCCACAGGTAGGGTGACTGTGCCTCCAGTTTTTCACGATCTTTACGAAGAATATAAAAGTCAGGGTTACGCCTCTGTTGAAGGATTAGAGCAATATGGTGGACAAAACTTTCCTCCAGTGTTAGTTCTGATTATGGCAGAATTTATGGCTTCAGCGAACATGGCCTTTTCACTTGGCCCAATGCTTACACCAGCTGCTTGTCAGGCGATCAATTTTTCTGGATCTGATGCACAAAAGTCTTATTATTTACCAAAAATGTACTCTGGTAATTGGTCAGGTACAATGTGTTTAACAGAGTCTCACTGTGGTACAGATTTAGGCCTTATAAAAACTAAGGCTGTTCCTGCTAAAGATGGATATAAAATTACTGGTAATAAGATTTGGATAACCTATGGCGAACACGATCTTACCGAAAACATTATACATCTTGTACTAGCTAAGTTGCCAGATGCACCTTCTGGAAGTAAAGGTATAAGTATGTTTATAGTTCCTAAATTTCTTGATGATGGTTCTAAAAACAATGTGATTTGCACAGGTTTGGAAAAAAAGCTTGGTCAACATGCTTCTCCAACATGTTTTATGTCTTTTGATAATGCTCAAGGATACCTGCTAGGAAAGCCTAACCAAGGCATGAAAAACATGTTTGTCATGATGAATGAAGCGCGTATTGGTGTTGGTGTTTCTGGGCTTGCTATGGCAGAAATAGCCTACCAGACTGCGTGTGCGTTTTGTCGTGATCGGAGACAGTCTCGGTCGTTGAATCCCAAAAAAATAGATATGAATCATACATCTGATTGTATATTAGTCCATCCTGATGTGAGAAGACAGCTATTAGAAATAAAGTCTACCAACATTCCTATGCGGGCTTGGGTTGTCTACGCTGGTTTGTTGTTATCTAGCGACGATAAAAAAGATAAGGCTCGTGTTTCATTATTTACCCCAATGATTAAATCTTATTTGTCAGACAGAGGCTGTGTTAACATAGGTCATGCCATGCAGGTAATAGGCGGTTCTGGATATGTGAAAGATTGGCGTATCGAGCAATACTTTCGTGATGCAAGAATCAGCATGATATATGAAGGGACAAATGGTATACAAGCACTTGATTTAGTAGGACGTAAATTAGTCAAAGATGGGGGAGCTTCTATGCGAGACTTGCTTGCTGATATGCGTAGTGCTGCCCAGGTCTGCGCGATAACTGATTTATCCACTGGCCTTAGTAAAGCTTGCGATGATTTGCAACAAGCGAGTCTTTGGTTGATGCAGCATACAAGTGCAGATCATGAACAGGCGGCTGCTGTGGCAACTGACTATTTGCAACTATCATCTCTTGTTGTACTTGCATTTATGTGGTCTAAGATTCTAAAGAGCGACGATAAAGATTCGCTAGATTCTTGTTTATATTTTATTCATCATGTATTGCCAGAAACCGAGATTTACTTGCATCGTATTAGGCATGGTAAGAAATATATTTCTGATATTGATGCAGCTTCTTTCTAGTAACCTAGAGTAAACTGTCATAGTATCAACTTTGACAACGTTATTGTATTAGCAAACCTTATACTTTTATAAATTTATAATTTCGAATTTTAATCGCACATAAACACTTCTAGTAGTATTAGCATGGTATTATCTATTAAATATATATTTTGCATAATTATTGTATATCGTGACTTGTTAAACACTATTTGTTCTTTTAGCTTTTCACTACTTGCATTTATGTGATTAAAAATGTTAGTAGTAGATACAAGTATCTGGATGTAAGCCTGTTTGTACAATCTTAAATAACGGATACAAAGTTTGGTTGATGTATGTTGTTTAGTTTGCAACACCATCTTTACTTTATAATTTTGTTTTTACCTTGGAGTTTTATGATGTTTTTATCTAGAGTCATTCTTTTAGTGATTTTTTCTTTACCTTTCTCTTTTGTTCCAGCAGAATCTTGTGGAATAAAAGATGGTACAACTGAAGAGGCAAAGTCTAAGCCCTCTAATCAAAAACTACCGTTGGTTAAGCAGGTTTCTTCTAAATCCAATTCTACCAAACCGACAATCTTAGTTGTACACAGAGAAACCTGTCCACATTGCCGTCATCTAATGCAAGAGGTTTTTTCATCATTTGACTCTAATAGTAAGAAGTACGGCCTTGAAGGTGATTATAATGTTCAGTTTCTAGATACCGATAAACTATCTGATTTCAACACGTATTCCACAATGGTTAAAAATCATAAGATCATTGAAATCGTAAACGGTGTTCCTGCTGTGATTGTATTATCTTCTGGCGGTCAAGAGTCTAATACTGGTTGTCGTATAATTGGCTACAATGACTCTGAAAGTTTCTTTAATAGTTTGCAGTCCAAGCTCAAATCTTGTTCCTAAAACATAACATACAATCTTAAAAGCAGGAATCTCGTGCTTTTTTTTATTCTTCTTAGTATATGGGAAGAGCTTTGAATATTTTTATCGATTGTCTTGCTAAAGCGTACGGATAAAATGAGATTCTAATTATTTAAGAATGAAGAATGCTCCCCGGGACGGGCTCGAACCGCCGACCCAATGGTTAACAGCCATTTGCTCTACCGACTGAGCTACCGGGGAATAGTTGTATATCATAATACTAAAATGCTCATAGGTCAATGTTTTCTCTTCAAAATGATGGAAACCTAATTGTATGTTGTGATAAAGACTCTAATTTGTCATTTTTATAATAAGACTAAAAAGTATTAGTTTATTTCGACAAGTCTTTTTGCGATAGCACGCTCTATTTGATCAAATGCTTGATTGATTTTGTATTTACCAATGGCAAATGAAAAACGTAAATGTCCTTTTGCACCAAATGCTGATCCTGGTACTACAGAAACATTTGCCTCTTCAAGAAGAAACTGTGTTAGTGCTAAGTCGTTCTCTAGTTTGAGTGTGTTTATTAGTTCGTTAGCTTCGACTAATAAATAAAACCCTCCTGATGCTGGCTGGAACGAGAGACCTTCAATTCTGCTCATTCTTTCACACATCACTGCATGTCTAGCTTTAAACTTGGATAACATTTCTGCAATACAGTCTCTACTGTACTTGCTTAATGCTTCAACTGCTGCTGCTTGGGCGATGCTACATGGGTTTGCAGTGGATTGAGACTGAATTTTGGTCATCGCTTGAATTATTTTTTCTGGACCTGCGGCATAACCTATTCTCCAACCAGTCATAGCATAGGTTTTGGATAAACTATTGATTAAGATTGTGCGGTCTCTAAGACTTGGCACAACGTTAAGGATATTTTTGAACCCTTCTGGGTGCCATATTATTTTTTCATAAACATCATCAGTCATAATGTTTATCTTAGGATGATCTACAAGAATATTACTGATAGCTTGAAGTTCTTCTTCACTATAATGTGTTCCAGTCGGGTTCGCTGGGCTGTTGAGTATGATAAGTTTTGTGTATGGTGTGATAGCTTGCTGTAATTGATAAGGGTGAATCTTGAATTGCTTTTCAATTGTCGTTTCAATGATTATTGGTTCGCCTTCTGCTAATTTGATCATATCCGGATACGATGACCAATATGGGGCCTGAAGTATAACTTCATCTCCTTTATTCAATATAGCTAATAATGCATTGGATATGGCTTGTTTGCCACCGCTGCAAGCAATAATTTCATTCGTGTCGTATTCTAACTGGTTTTCTCGTTTTAGTTTTTCTTGTATTGCTTTTTTTATCTGCGGTGTTCCTCCAACAGGTGTATACTTTGTTCTTCCTTCTTGTATGGCATCCATTGCAGCTGCTTTTATGTGTAGTGGTGTATCAAAATCCGGCTCACCAGCATTTAAACATATAATGTCAACTCCTTCAGCACGAAGTGCTTGTGCTCTTGCTGCAATGGTTAATGTGGCTGATGGTTGGATTTTACGGCACCGTTCTGCTATGAGCATGATGGATCCTTAGTAATCTATAAGAATGGTTAATAATACACAACTTACCAACTTCTGGCAAGGTGTTATATTTTTCCTAAAAATCAGTTGTTTGTTATCTCTAGCTACAGGGTTTTTCTGGTGTTGCTCGATACTATGTGGTACTATTTATTTCACTGAATTTTTATGTATGTCTCTCATATGGACCAGTTCTTGATCAAGTCATCTTTTCCTCTTGCCCCCGAACAGAAGAGAGTTGTAGAAACCTTACAATCAGGGCTTAAGGCTAAAATACGTAAGCAATGTTTGTTAGGGGTAACAGGCTCTGGCAAAACATTTACCATGGCTAATCTTATTGCATCTACAAATAGGCCTGCTTTAATTATGGCGCCTAATAAGACTTTAGCAGCCCAACTTTATGGTGAAATGAAATCTTTTTTTCCTAATAATGCAGTTGAGTACTTTGTTTCTTATTATGACTATTATCAACCAGAAGCTTATGTTCCTACTACAGATACGTTTATCGAAAAAGATGCTTCGATCAATGCACATATTGAGCAGATGCGTTTATCAGCTACAAAAGCCATACTTGAGCGAAAAGATACAGTTATTATTGCAACTGTTTCTGCTATTTACGGGTTAGGGGACCCTGAATCATATTTGACGATGGTTTTACATCTCCAGCGAGGTGAGAATATATCCCAGCGCCGAATTATTCGAAGATTGACTGAGCTACAATATCGTAGAAACGATGCACAGTTAGATCGAGCATCTTTTAGAGTAAGGGGAGATGTTATAGATGTTTATCCAGCAGAGCATGAGAGTACTGCAATTCGAATCCAGTTGTTTGATGATGAGATTGATAAAATATCTTCTTTTGATCCACTCACTGGAGTAGAGAAGTCTACTCTAGCACGCTTTACTTTTTATCCAAAAACTCATTATGTTACACCTAAAGATCGCGTACATAATACGGTGGAGCAGATCAAGATAGAGCTCAAAGAACGCATTAAATATTTTGAACAAGAACAGAAACTTATCGAGGCGCAGCGTATTTCCCAACGTTGTCAATACGATATTGAGATGATGTTAGAACTGGGCTATTGCAACGGTATTGAAAATTACTCACGTTATTTATCAGGACGTGGTCATGGTCAACCACCTCCAACTCTACTGGATTATTTACCAGACGATGCTTTGTTAATAATTGATGAATCTCATGTTACGGTTCCTCAAGTTGGAGGCATGTATGCTGGTGATAGATCTCGTAAATCTAATTTAGTTGAATATGGTTTTCGTCTACCTTCAGCTCTAGACAATAGGCCACTTAAATTTTCTGAATTTGAGCAGATGAAACTAGATACTATATATGTTTCTGCAACGCCTGGTCCATATGAGCGTGAACATACTGCAGATATTGTTGAGTTATTGGTTCGCCCTACAGGCCTACTTGATCCTAAGGTCGAGGTTAGGCCTGCGCAAAATCAAGTTTTAGATATTTTTGGCGAGATCAAAGACGTTGTAGCGCGTGGTGAAAGGGTTTTGATTACAACCTTGACAAAGAAGATGTCTGAACAACTGGCTGAATTTCTACATGAGAAAGGAGTAAAGGTGAGATATTTGCATTCATCCATAGATACTGTTGAGAGAGTCGAAATTCTGAGAGACCTACGTTTGGGCGTTATTGATGTACTTGTAGGTATAAACCTTTTACGTGAGGGGCTAGATTTGCCTGAAGTGTCTCTTGTTGGTATTTTAGATGCAGACAAAGAAGGATTTCTACGTTCAGCTTCATCCCTTGTACAGACAATAGGTCGATGTGCACGAAATCTTCATGGTAGAGCTATTTTATATGCGGATAAAATTACTAGATCTATGAAGATCGCACTGGATGAAGGTGATAGGCGTCGAAATTATCAACACAATTATAATGTTACACACGGTATCACACCTGTAGCGATAGAAAAAGCTGTAGAGGACATTTTAGAGGTTGGCGATGAATCAGATAACAACGCGCATACACAAAAAACTGATGAAGTGTTACATAATGTACATAATATGACTAATGAGCAAATATTGGAAAAAATCAGCAAACTAGATAAGGATATGCAACAAGCAGCAAAAGCTTTAGATTTTGAAAAGGCTGCAAGCATTCGTGATATTATTGCTCAATATCGCCAATTAATCTTTGGTTCAAAATGATAAGAGGTTTTAATTAAAAAAAAGTCTTACACTTCGTATCTTAAGACATCTCTGGCATTGGTTTTTCTATTTCAATATTTAAAAGTTATCTATATTGTCTTTTTATCTTTGTTATTAACTGGTAGATAATGAAATCAATTTTTGTAGCAATATATTAAATAGGTGAATTTTTATTATTTGATAAGAAAATGTATATTATATCCTCTACTCTACTTTCCTGAGGTCAATTATAAGGCAGGGGATACAGTCCAGCCATGCTTTCAATCTGCTATCTAAAAGATCATGCCAACCTTACTAGTCTAAATTTATTTTATTATTAAAACTTAGGGGTTGGAAAGTCTGACATTCTTACCACTTTTATAATTTTTTGTGTTAATGAAAGTAGTGCAATACACGTGCCGAAGTATACATTTACCCAAAGTAGGTAGTCGATTGTGTTGTTGAAGTCGAATATAACAATATAGATTACTGCGCTTCCGAAAAATCTAGATACGCAACAAAAACGTGCCAATATGTTCTTATCGTAATGATACGTAGGTTTGAGAAAGCGTAGTACGTTATGTAGGATAATATTGCATATAGCATAACTAACGATAGCGAAAACAAAATAAGGCTTTGCATAGTAACTGATTTGATTGATATTGTTTACATATACTAAGCCATTGTATATATCTCTATTTTTAAAAAAGTACTCAATTAGGTGAGGGTAGACTACTAGAGATGTTGGGTTTAGAACTCCATCCAAAATATTCCTACAGCAAAGATAAAACAACTGGTAATAAGGTTGAATAAATACACAAGCGTTCTTTACCGTTGGTTGGTATTCTTTGAGTGTACCTAATCTAATGAGATAGTGTAAAAAACTTAATAAAGAGCAGCATATTATATATACAAGCCAAATAGGGGTGAGAATTGAAAAGAAGATGAATGTTCCCATCAATGGTTCATAGAGAACACCGAGGGTCCTGTGTGACTCTAAAAACGCAGAAGCGTCAAGATTAACCGGGTTGGAATTTGTCATCATCTGCATATCATAGTATGGGACAGTATTTTCTGCAACATATATTAGATATTTATCGATAAGATCCTTTCTTTGTTAGTAAGACATTCGTGAAATTTTTATCATTTTATTAAGCCGCCTCTATGATTGTATATTATAGTGGATTTGTTTGTATTTTTTATAAACCCCAGGGACTCGATGTTTTTTGTCTTTGTGTTTTCCTCGTCAATTAGGTGTTGAATTTACTTATTAAACTTTTGTTGTATATTAAAACATTATCATGTTGGTTTTTATATATTTTTTAAGTATAATTACTATTTTATTATAAATTTACATTATGCATAACTTTCTTTGCTTATGTTTACAGCTTCTTCTTTTGTCGCTTGCGCTTACTGTGTCGTGTGTCCTTGGAGAAAGTGCGATGGTTGCTTTTTTGGTTTTACAAATGCTTTGCGCCAACCTCCTTGTTTTGAAATTAGTAGTTATCTTTGGACTAGAAGTTACTGCATGTGACGCTTTTGCTATATCTGCACTATTGTGCATTAATTTACTGCGAGAGTTTTATGGGTCAAGTCATGCTACTCGAGCAATATTATTAACTGCATTCTTCGGTATTATAATTGCAACATTATTCTACTTGCATAATCTCTGGATTCCTGGTCCGCATGATAAGATGCACATATCGTATCAAATGCTTCTACAGCCTGTATCCTCTATTTTTGCTCTATCACTGCTCGTATCCTTAATAACCTGGTTTTGTGACTATGCACTTTTCACTACGCTTAGTCAGCCTTTTTTTACCCTTAGCTTATCTGCACGTATGACTATAAGTATATTGATCAGTCAGGCTCTTGATACTTTTCTGTTTACCCTATGGGCACTTGGGCCATGGTTATTTGACTTTTGGTTGCTTTTTTTCTGGAGCTATGTAGTCAAAATATTGACTACATGGTTGTTAGTGCCCTTGGTACTTTCTTTTGTTCATTTGTTAAAAAAATACAAATCTTTCCATTCTTTATACTTCAATTATGCTTCAATTTGAGATAATTCACCGTTCTAAACGCTCACAGGCAAGAGTAGGGCGCATACATACCCCACATGGTATCATTCAAACTCCAGGTTTCGTACCAGTTGCAACAAATGCAACATTAAAAGCGGTAGATAATAAAATGCTCACAGATGTTTTTGATGGACTAGTATTTTGTAATACCTATCATCTAGCATTACACCCTGGTGCAGACGTTGTCGCAGACGCCGGCGGTCTACACAGTTTTATGGGAAGGGATAAACCGATTATCACAGACTCTGGTGGTTTTCAGGTCTTCTCTCTCGCTTATGGATCAGTAGCTTCAGAGCTCAAGAGTAGCGGCACAAAAAAACAACAAAATGCAGTGTTAAAAATAAACGAAGATGGAGTCTTATTTCGCTCATATCGAGATGGCTCTTTAGTTCACTTTTCTCCAGAATCTTCTGTACATTTACAAAAGAAACTTGGAGCTGATATTATTATTCCATTCGATGAATTACCACCATATCACATAAAGTATAATTCTTTAAAAGATTCACTAGCTCGTACACATAGATGGCAAAAGCGTTCTCTGGATACCCATTTATCTGATAGACGTAAGCAATCTATGTATGCAGTTGTACATGGAGGGGTTGACTCTGAGTTGCGTAAACAGAGTGCCAAGTTTTTACGTGAACTAGATTTTGATGGCTTTGCCATAGGAGGTAGTCTTGGCAAAGAAACTGCTGACATTTCGAAGGTTCTCACTTATACAATGCCACATCTTTGTACTAATACGCCTAAGCATTTACTTGGTATTGCAGATA
Organism: Pseudomonadota bacterium; assembly: GCA_036128855.1. Lineage (GTDB taxonomy): Bacteria > Pseudomonadota > Gammaproteobacteria > Comchoanobacterales > Comchoanobacteraceae > JAYYPW01. Next base: position 77,929 of record JAYYPW010000013.1, on the reverse strand, counting down.
TTCCCGGTATAACATCTGGCGTTGGATTTGGCATAGATACTTTTGATAGTTGCTATCCTATGCGACTTGCAAGACATGGTGTGCTTTTGCTACCATCGGGTCGTTTGAAGATAACAAGTGGGCAGTTTAAGAAAGATTATGCACCTATCGATGCCTCTTGCCCATGTTACACTTGTAAGCATTATTCTAGAGCGTATCTTCATCACTTATTTAAAGCCCATGAACCATGTGCTTTACAGTTGGCAAGTATACATAATGTCGTAGCAATGGATAGGATTATGCAGAAGATTCGCCTGGACATTATGGCGGATCTGATTTAAATTGAGAATATCTTCAAACTGGGTGTTCAATTGTTGTTACAGGACGCAATACAATGTTTCGGCCATGGTTACAAATCTATGTTTGGTCCAGACTCCTCTCTTTATAACTTTTGGTGCTACTATAGTAGAAATATAAAACGTCTTCGCTTTACCGAACTAACCCTTGCAGTTTGGTTTTTGCCTGTAGCGTATGGTCTGGCATATTTATGCGCTGTTTATGTTTTCTCTTTTGCGTCGCTCGCTCTGTCTTTGTACTTCATGGGTAAAGAGTCTGATGTAAAATATACTGCACACCCTTCCGGTATTTACGGACTTGCTTCCAAAACGAAATTACCTTCCTGGCAGAAAAACGCTTTATTAGCAATTGTTCTAACCAATCTATTTACCTATTTTTGGTTAATGTCACAGTCCGCCTTCCTTGGTGTTGCTTATCCATTTATGCTTGGCGAGCAAATTTTATTTCCTTTAACATGTTTTTCACTAACAATGTTATTTGTATATTTAGTCAAAATTTCTCAAAAAATATATGACTATTATTTTATACAGTTGGCTTGGCAGATGGTTTCATCATTCTCAATAGATCCGGTTCAATTCAATCATGATTTTAAAGCTTATAAGTCTGTCGTTCATTTGGGTCGAGGATTAGTAGAGTATTTATGGGTTGCTTCTCAAACTGCTGCTATTGTAGCTACAGTTTTCGGTCTTTTATCTAATGCTGTTGTTCTTACATACCCTCAATTCTGGCAGGTAAATGCTATTTTCTCATGCGTGTTGGCTTTTAAAGTATTACATGCTTCTGAGAAAGTAAGCTTTTCTTATATGCTGAAGAAGTTACAAAAATTATTCAATTTACAATATGATGATGATTCGCATTATCTTTATGTTGCCTATGCTAAGGCTTGTAAGGACACTCTCCATGTAGATGATCTATCTCAAGAAGCCCCGCAAAGAAATATTTTTTATCAAAAGATTTTGGATTGTACTACATCTTGTTCAAATCGACCGAATGCATTTGTTATCGAAGATAGTGATGATGAGGACGATGATACTTTTGTCGAAGCACCAGGTTCTCGTTCGTTAAGCCTTCATGGTCCTAATAACAATTAATCACGATAGGAATACCTTTTTTTATTTTTTCTATTTCTGTTCGAGATCTACTTGCTAAATAGTTTTGTAAAGACTGTTTACTTTTTCCAACTTTGCATACACATTTGTTTGTCTTTTTTTCACAAACTATCAATTCATCTAGGTTTATCTCGCAAACTCCTGTATCTATAGTTTGTGTAGGTGTATAAATTTTATCTATATGACTCTTCTGGATTAAATCTATTATGTAGCTAGGGTTCCATAAACTTTGGCTATCTATTATCAATGTTGATGCCTTACATATTCCCAGCCTTATGTGTTTAGCCCAATTGTTTGAGTTAAAATTTTTTTCATCGACTGTACTAAGATATGCGATACACTGATTTATACTTTCTATGTGAAAAAAATATGTATTATCTATTTGGTTTATTTCTATGCGACAATAGGTTGGGAAATAAGAAAAAGCAATCTTCACTACTATGTAGCTTGTATAGCACAATATTAAGCTATAACTACCCCATATTAAATTCACCAGGCTTGTCCATATAACTATGCCAGTTAATATGCTGATTATTATCCAGTTAATGTCTTGTAGTGATAACATGTGTCTGTTCTAATACATAAAAAAGCCAATCTATTACTTTATAACAAATCTGTAGGAGTAAGTATGATGCTTTCGGTGCAAGGTACCCCATGATGCTTGTGAACAATGCTAGTGGTAAGATAATATCATTTACCCATGGAATTGCGTACATATTTGATATTGCTCCCTGCCACATCGTTTCATGCCAGAAGAAGATATTAAACGGAATAGAAACGGCTGTTATTGCTATTTGGATGCTTAGCCAATGCCATTTTGGTCTTAATTTATTAATCATAATGATGCTTATAACCATCCCGTACGACAAGATGTAGCTAGGTTTAAGTATTTGTACGGGGTCGTAGGCACAAGTTATCAAGCTACACCATGCTAGTCTTGATAAACCACTTGATTTTATTATGTGGTGTTGATTGCATTGGGAGAGGATAAAGCAAATAGTTGCTCTTTGACATGCTACACCAAATCCGGCTAAGTAACTATATGCTGTTACTATGACCATGCTCAAAATACTTGACCAAACCCGAGGCATTAAAAAATTTCCCCATGCGAATAAACGTCTGCTAAGGTTCTGTATACGCTTGGCAATTAATTGAATGTGCAATCCTGAAACTGCTACTAAATGTGCTGTGGCAGTTTTTTGTAGTAAATACCATTGATATCTCGTAATACTGTTTTGTTCTCCAAATATCAATGCAAGCACAATACCTTGGCTCGGTATTTGGTTATTAAATCCAAAGTGTTTGATCCAATCGCTAATAATCTTATTGCGTATTTTGAAATATAAGGAAACCTTTTTTTTGTCTAATATGTAGATGTCTGTGCTCGATTCTTGGCTGTTAGTGATCATGCGGTTTCTTAGCATTGTTAAATAGTATTTATTATGTACCCAGTAGAAATCTCTCTTCTTTCTGAATTTAACCAATAAATGCTCGCCAGATTTAACTTTTTTATTTGTGTAAAGTGTTACTTGATTATTTCTATTCGAAGATTGTGTACAATTTATAATTCTTCCCACTATTTTTTTCGTCGCCAGTTGAGGGGTATTATTCACGATAATATGGCAACTTTGTTGATTGCTTGCATTATGCCATTCCGATATATTTTTATTGAATAATTCACTAGACCAATTTCCATATAAATATCCTATTTGTATGGTCAGGATGTAAAGCAGAGTTAGTAGGGATTTTGTATTTTTGTTATGGTACTTTTTATAAATAAGTAATGCAAAATATGGATATATACTAAATTCTCTTTGTGGAATTAAATTGGTTAAGCCAAGATAGGTTCCTGTAATAAAAGCAATAGGTACGATCGTTGATCTACATAATAATGAATTCTATAAATTACCTGCTTAGTTATACTTGTCACTACCGGTTTTTAGATTCTTGATCGTTTGTTTTGACCTTATTTTAGTTTTTTTTAGGAGGTTACTTATATTTTCAACTACCTTTTCATGTTGTCCCGTAAGGGAGTCTGACCCATCATTACGACCTGTTGGTTTAATTTTGACTCTATCTGGCTTACCTGTTTCTCTTATCCATTCAACGGATATTGGATTGTGACTGTTATCAATATTCGCGATCCAATTGCTGCCTTGTGTACTGATGTTTCCTGATGCCTCAATTTTATATAGAATTCTGTCAACCCAGATATTTCCTGTTATCGAGAAAGCTCTCTTATCACCGATCGTATCTATACTAATCTCTAGATAATCGGTTTTTTTAATGAAGTTGCTTTCTATCGTAATTAGAGTTAAATTTTGCGATGATTCTGTTTTTGTGCTGTAGGCATTAGCGGTGGTTTTCCATTCAGCAAGGAGTGCTTCTGTTTTACTTTTGAACACTGGATTCATAATTCTCATATTAAATATTCTAGGTACTTTTGCTAGTGGTTTTATCATAAGAGCTATACTACCGTCGATGTTGTCTTCGAAAAATTTTGGATCTAGACTTATTTCGTCAATATGCACACCAACGTAGGACTGCTTTTTAAATTCTCTCCAATAGGGGCCATGTATATTTTTAAGTATTATGTGGTTGTAGATTTTAGCTTCTGAGATAGTAAAACCTCTCAATAGATTGCCTGAAAGTTCTTTATTATCAAATTGAATTACGCGCTCTTTTGGCGGATAGTATATTTCTATAATCTGTATTAGACCAGATTTTGTCATCGTTAGATAGATTATAAGTGTAGAAAATAATAATAGAAATGTTGTGAAAAATTTACGCACGTTATCCGAGAAAGGTCTGCCTTTAGCCGTTTTTATACACTATACTTTATTTTGTAATCTAGCGAAAGAATCTTGCTTTACTGAATATGTTATTCTTTAAGTGTTTTTTATATGAACTGTATTATTGATTTTATTTTAGTGAAGTATTTGACTTTGTTGTACTCAACCCGTATAATTGGGTTTTTGTTAATTAAGGACGATATTATGGCTGTCGCGAATAAAGCAAAGACACACAAAGGCGCTAAAAAGCGTTTCCGTCTTACGTCTAGTGGCCGCATACGTCGTCGTGCTGCTTTCAGGTCACATGGTTTAGCTAAACAAAATACCAAGCGTCGCAAGCAAAAGATTGGTGGTTTGTCTGTACATACAGCTGATTCCAAGCGAATATGTAAGTTATTAGAAGGTTAATTATGGCAAGAGTAAAACGCGGTGTTACCGCTAAAAAAAGGCACAAGGAAATTCTAGATCAAGCCAAGGGCTATCAAGGAGCGCGCAGTCGCGTCTTCAAAGTTGCGAAACAAGCAGTTATCAAAGCCGCTCAATATGCATATCGCGATCGTAAGAAAAGAAAAATTTACTTCCGTGGTCTATGGATTCAGCGTATTAACGCTGCTGTTAGGCCTTTTGGTTTCTCTTATTCTACGTTTATACACCAGTTAAAAGAACACAATATTGGCCTTGACAGAAAGATGCTTGCACATCTAGCTTGTCATGATCCCGCCGCATTTCAGTCTATCATAGACCAAATTAAATAAGTCTAGGACTAACTTTATGGTCGATTTAACTGACCTTGTTAACCAGCTTGCCGCTGAGTTGCCAGGCATTAATAGTCAGTATGATTTAGATCAAATCAAATCTCGTTATCTCGGACCTACCAGTACTATTCGATCAAAGCTACAATCCCTTGGTAGTCTGCCTAAGGAGCAACGTGCACAAGTTGGTAAATCTGTCAATCAAGTCAAAAATAAAATTGAACAAGCTTTGCATGCTCATAAAGAAATTCTCGCAAGAAATCTTGAGCTGAAAAAACTAGAAGAGCAGTCCATAGATACTAGTCTACCCACACCATATTCACACCTTGGTTCTGAACATCCATTGACTAAAATCCGTAAAAAACTCGAGAATATACTGCGGAATTTAGGTTTTCATATGGTTGAAGGTAATGAAGTAGAATCTGCTTATTATAATTTTACTGCGCTTAATACTCCTGCATATCACCCAGCTACAACAGTTCAGGATACCTTTTATCTTGCCGATCTTGACTTTCTACTCCGTTCGCATACTTCTTGCGTACAAATTAGGACTATGGAAAACCATAAACCGCCTTTAAGGATCTTTTCGCCAGGTCGGGTTTTTCGTGCTGATACACCTGATGCTACACACAGTCCTTGTTTTTCCCAGTGTGAGGGACTTGTAATCGACAAAACTAGTAATATTAGAGACTTGGAGGTAACGCTTCGTTTAATTTTAGAGTCATTTTTTGAGAAGCCACTCGAGATGCGATTTCGACCTTCTTACTTTCCTTTTACAGAGCCATCATTTGAATGTGATATAAAATTTAAAGGCAAATGGTTAGAGGTTCTGGGTTGTGGTATGGTTCACCCGAACGTCTTAGAAAATGTGAGTATCGATAGTACGATTTGGCAAGGTTTTGCTTTTGGTCTGGGTATAGATAGACTTTGTATGCTGTACTATGGCCTTGATGATATAAGATTATTATATGATTCAGATCTGCGTTTTTTATTACAATTTAGAGATGACTGATGGTGCAATTTAATACAGCTTGGCTTCAGGATTTCTTGGGTTACTCATCTTTTGATTACAAAGAAATATCTGACAAGCTAATATCTCAAGGTTTTGAGAATGAGGTTAGTTTTAATTTTCTACAAGAGGGCATAGTCGTAGGTGAGATCTTAGCATGTGATCCTCATCCGCAATCTGATAAATTATCAGTTTGCTTAGTAAATATCGGTCAAGATGCGCCGTTAACAATTTTATGCGGCTGTTCTACAGTTCGCACAGGTTTACGTGTTGCCGTAGCTACTGTTGGCTGTGTCTTAGGAAATATGACTATAGCCGTAAGAAATATCCGTGGTCTCAGCTCATTTGGAATGCTTTGCTCGCAAGCTGAACTTGGCCTAACGTCTTCATCTTCAGGGATATGGCACCTATCTACCAATGCTCCAGTGGGTGAGACGCTGTCTAACTGGTTGCGTTTACATAATACAGCTTTAGATGTTGAAGTCACCATGAATCGGGGTGGTGTAATGTCATTGCGCGGGATAACACGCGAAATTGCTCTAGGTATGTGTCTAAAATCACCTACACCGCCAGTGCAAGAGAATCTGTCGCTTGATCAATTGCCAAATGCTGAGTCTATCTTAGTTCATGAAGATGTTGCTGATGTATGTGCCCGCTTTCATCTTCTTGAGTTATCTGACTTAGATTTAACTCGTCAGACACCAGATTGGATGCAAGCGCGATTGTTAGTCTCTGGTATTGGTTTGCATAATATCTGTGTAGATATATTGCATTTTGTTATGTTAGAAACGGGGCAGCCTCTGCATGCTTATGATGCTGACAAGCTTGTTACACCTCTCTCAGTAAGTTATGCAACTCAAGGAGCTACTTTTTGCTCTTTACAGGGTATAGAGCTTAAACTAGATGATAAGACATTAGTCGTTAAAGACGCCACGGGCTCTGTTTGTTCTATTGCTGGTTACATGGGTGGGTTGGCAACATGTGTTTCTAACAATACAACACGTATACTGCTTGAAGCAGCTTATTTTTGTCCTAGGCAACTTGCATATCAATGTAGAATATATAAGCATCACACCCATGCAGGTAGCCGTTTTGAGCGTGGTGTGGATTTTCTTAATACTGCCAATGTTCTCTCTCGTGCTGCCTTTCTTTTAAAAAAATATGCAGGTTCATCTTTAAGCTCTCTCGCGTCTTTTTACCCAAAGCCTTTTGAACCTTGTTCATTTACTTACTCTGACAGCATTTTTGCTAAAATTCTGGGCCAAACTGTTTCCCCGGATCTTATCCATAACATGCTTACAGCAATAGGTTGCTCAACCAATATTCAAACCGATCACACCATTGTTACTATTCCTAGTTGGCGTCATGATATACAGCTTCCACAACATCTTGTAACAGAGTACACTAGGTTTTTTGGGGTGCCTATTGTCAAAGATGATTCTGTCTCTGCTGTATTAAATAATTTTTCGGGGAATTCTAACAACAACTACATTCTATTGGACAAGATACAAAGTTTTTTGATTGCCCAAGGTGCATTTGAAACTTATCAATATAATTTTTTAGATCATCCGAATAATATTTCCTTTTCGGAGAATCCTGATGCAATTTTATCTCTCGCTAATCCACTTGGCTCAACATTTTCCTCGTTGCGCTACACGTTATATCCAGGACTATTAAAATCACTTGCAAGAAACATTGCACATGGTGCTAGAGATGTCTTTTTATACGAAACCGGATACTGTTACCGCCGAAATAAAAATGAAGTTAGTCAAGATAAGTGCTTAAGTTTTGTCATGTCTGGTTTTACTGTGCCAGAACGTTGGCGTGATGCAGACCGAGTATATGATTTTTTTGAAGCTAAAGGTGTTTTGGATTGTATTCTTGCTTCTGTACCGCTTGCTGGACCTCTAGTTTGGCGTGCTACAAAACTTAAGGGTTTTCATCCAGGTCAATGTGGTTGTTATTTTATAGCTGATCAAAAAGTAGCAGAAGTAGGTACACTGCATCCATCTCAATCAAAGAACTATCCTGCTCAACATGATATTTTGTTATCCACAATATATTTAGACGTTTTATTTTCTGCTTGTGCTTATTCTCAAAATAAAGTTTCATCTGTGGCAAAAACTCCTATTATTCGTCGTGACCTCTCTTTTCTTATCCCAAATAAGATAAAATATAATGAACTTTATGATATTTTGATGAAATATTCCCCAACTTATTTGAAAAGTGTAATACTTTTTGATATATATTCAGGTAGTCAGGTTCCACTTGATCATTATAGCTTGAGCATTGGGCTTGTTTTTCAAGATCCTAACGCGTCACTTACTGATGATCAGGTTTCAATGTCAATTGACGTTTTATTAAAGGAGCTAGCAGCAGTACAAATAACTGTCCGAGGAGGCAACCATTATGATTGAGACATTAACCCGCGCGGAACTTTTAGAGCAAATCATCCAGTCTAAAAAAAGTATACATAGAAACGACGCTGAACCGGTGATCGACAGGTTTTTCAGTTTGATTTCTCAAACACTTGGTCGAGGAGAGGTAGTGCGAATGTCAGGATTTGGTAATTTTTTACTTCTCGACAAAAAAGAGCGTCCTGGTCGTAATCCCAAGACAGGCGAGGTTATTCCGGTTACTGCTCGCCGTGTTGTTACATTTCGTCCAGGTAATAAGCTGAAAGATCTTATAGACGGTTTTACTCAAGTATCTCTGAACCAAGGTGAATCAAAACCTGCGGTCAAGCCTAAGGAAAAAGCCTTAGAAGTTGTAGAGTAGGTCACGAGTCTAACGGGGCGTGGCGCAGCTTGGTAGCGTACTTGCATGGGGCGCAAGTGGTCGCTGGTTCAAATCCAGCCGTCCCGATCATTCTTGACACTATATGAATCTATCATTAAAATAGACTATTTACTGGCGTATTCGATGAAGATTCAGCATGAATTAAACTTTCGTGTATTTGTATACTTTTTCTGTTTTTGTGCTGCTCTTTTTGAATCGGTATCTCTTTCTTATTTTTTATTAATCCAATTAGGGTATACTGCCTTTTGTATCTGTGCACTGGCGCTTTTACATTTTTCTATAATGGATAGCTTTAATATACTTTGGAATAACTCTCGTGTTGCAGCTGCAATACTTAAAGATTGGTGGCAATCAAAAAGTTGGATAAAGAAGTTATGGGCAACTATGTTTCTTTATGCTATTGTGCTTGGTTTTGCGGTGTTTCTTTGTTACTACTACTCGGCATCGTATTTCAACGGTCTTCTTTTCCTTTATACCCATTTACCTAAGTTGCATGCATATTTTCCTGCGATTTTAAATGCCACGCTGTTGCCAGCTACATTTGTTGCAGGTGCTAATGTTTTTGTAAATGCTATTCAAATGACTCACTCATTGATAGGCTCTATGGATTATATAACTCAGATTGAGGATGTAGCCGATGTTGATAGAAAAACCGCTGTCAGAGTATTCGGTTATGCAATCGCTTTTGTGCTAGCCTGTATTTTTACTGAGATAACGTACTTATCTTTATCCTATGGATATCAACATTTTTTTCTATTTACTACGAATAATCCTGTACCTTATTTACCTATTCCAATGATGCTTTCGGTGATGTTTTTAGCAGTTGCACATACTATGCGTCAGATTGTTAATTACGTTGTAGATGCTCTTTTTTATAATGCTGATGCATCCCTTGCTTATTGGGATAGTTATGCAAAGAAAACTAGTACTTTTAAATTTGTTCAATCCTGGGCGTTGGTAACTTATTGCCTGCGTGGTTATGCAAAAGGTGTTGCTGCTGCGATGAGTCTAACCCGAGGCTTTGCTCCTATTTTTATCTACAACGCCTTGGATAAGGTTACAGGTGATCCTATTACCTCTTGTACTTTCGCATCGAATGTAAGCAATATTTCTAAAACTAGGCCAACTCAACCAGTCTCAAAGACTGAGACACCACCTAAAGTAGCTAAAAAGATAAATTAGTGCATAATACTCAAGAAGCACGGAGAAATATATGTCTACAATCCAGAAGCTACCCGTAGAATTAGCCAACCAGATAGCAGCAGGTGAGGTTGTTGAGAACCCAGCTTCTGTTGTAAAAGAGCTCGTTGAGAACAGTATTGATGCTGGTGCTTCTGCTGTTACTATTGAGTTATTCTCCGGTGGTTTAAGCAGTATTTCTGTACGCGATAATGGTTGCGGCCTATCAAAAGATGATCTTGCATTAGCTTGTGAACAGCATGCTACAAGTAAAATCTCTTCCCTTCAAGATTTGGAGGCTATAACTAGCATGGGCTTTAGGGGAGAAGCTCTTGCAAGTATTGCGAGTGTTTCTCGCTTTAGAATGACCTCGAAGACTGCTGATTCAGAGTATGCCTGGCAACTACAATGTGAGGCTTCATCTACCCTGGATACTGAATTAATCGTTTATAATAAGCCTATAAAAATAGGTACACTCGTAGAGGTTAGAGATTTATTTTTTCGTGTACCTGCTAGACAAAAATTTCTTGCAAGTTCAAAACAAGAATATAACAAAGTTCGTTCATTGTGTAAGAAGCTTATCTTAGCACATCCTTCTGTTGATATTACCTTGTTATCCGAAGGTAAGAAGGTTTTTGAAGCAAAATCTGCTTTTGATATAGAATCCCATACTGAGAGAATTAAAATATGTCTTGGGGCTCAGTTCATAGCAGATCATGTTTTTATCGAAGAAAAAGTAGTTTGGGGTAAAATTTCAGGATGGTGTGCTAAGCCTCTTTTTGCTAGACGTACACAAGACTTGCAATACTTTATTTTAAATAAACGACCAATTATCGATAAATCTTTAAGTTTTGCTATGCGTCGTGCATATCAAGATATGCTGCCGCCAGGCTGCTATCCAGCTTTTTGCCTTTATTTAGAAATGGACCCAGTGCTCGTTGATGTAAACGTGCATCCCAGTAAAGATAAAGTTCGTTTTTCGCAGTTAGATGCCGTTACCTCATTACTAAAGAGTGTGGTGTCCAGCAAACTGAGACTAACAACACATGCGCCTAGTTTACCAGTACACTCTATTATACAAACAGAAGCACCATCTTTTTCTGATTCAGGTATTGATTCTTCCCCTGCCTCTGCAGTAACTGTTGATCCTCTTATCGGATCTTCATCTCTGTCAATGCAATCATCTTTAAGTTCTACAAATTCTAGATCAGATGATCATGATATGAGTCACGTTTCGCAAACTTCATCGCCTGTCATACCTAATGATTGCGTTGCTTCTACATCTACTCTAACAGAGGATGTCACAAGCCTTGACCAATCTATAAATAATAAAGTCGCGAAAACAAACATAATTAAAGTTTCTGAGCAGCCGGCTTTATCTTTAAACTCTTCCAGGGATCATACAGTTGTACAGCAAAATACACAAAGCCAAATTACTAGTGACCGTTCTAGTTCACTTCATTTAGGGTTTGCACTGGCGCAATTACATGGCATCTATATATTATCGCAGTCTCGTCATGGACTGATTATTATTGATATGCATGCTGCACATGAGCGTATACTCTACGAAAAGCTAAAAACTTCTTATAAAAATCAGGGAGTGGTATCGCAAGCATTATTGATGCCTCTTCTTTGCGATTTACCAGAAGATACAGTTGATTATATACGAGATCATGCTTTGCTTTTAGAACAAATGGGTTTTAGTACACAAATCTTAGATCAAACATCTATTAATATAACAGGATATCCCAGTCTTCTTGAGAAAAAAGACTTGCCGATATTATTTCAAGACATTATGCATGCATTGGTTTCTTTTAGAGATGCTGGTGAGCTTGATATCGCTCTACATAAAGTTTTTTCATCTATGGCCTGTCACAGTGCAATTCGTGCAAATAGACCTTTATCTAAAGATGAAATGCATACCCTTTTACGTCAGATCGAGGCTACAGAGGGTAGCTCTTATTGTAACCATGGTAGGCCGGTTTGGTTTTTATGGACAATTGAAACGTTAGATAAAATTTTTAGAAGAGGCACATGATTTAGGTTTTTGAACTTGCAATCTTTTTTTTAAACAATATTGTCACACATTTAACTCTTAAATATTTTTCTCTGTTTGAAAACAACTAAATTGGTTTTTGTACCTTTATTTCGATCTGTGTTATAGAGAACATAAATTTTTTTAAGAGTTCGAAATTTTTCTCAGATTCTTGGTTGGTAGCTGTAAATGCATAGATGGCATCTTTGGATTAAACTTCTTAAAATGATGTACTTCTTCTGCTTGATCGTTCGGATTATTACTTTGAAAAATCCTACCTGCCCAAAATATAGATCTATTCTCATTGACTAAGAGTGTACAACAAGTGTTTTCACTGTCTATTTGGGGGCGATAATATGTTGTAAGATTAAGAATTTTGTTTTCCTTGTCTGAAATAAAGATTTTTTGCCAAGAAATTATTTTATCTTTTTGTACTTTTGCTCCCATCGAGCCACTTATATTTTTGCCACATGCTAAGACGTGCCCGTGTTCTGTCACCACAAATGTTTGTACTTTATTGCAGTAAATTTCCTTAGGCTGGTCCCCATCATTGAATAGGCCTGTATTGTTATTCAATAATTCTCTGAAATTTGTTTGTATTGTTGAGTTTAACAGTTCAGGATTATTATTAATGTCTAATTCTCTCGGGTTAATTATGCCTAACTGATTATTATCATTTGTACCTAGTCCCCATATTTTATTGTTTTTGCAAATACCTAATAAATGCTGATTGCAAACAGTTATTCTTTTAAAAGACGTGTTTACAGGGGTGTTGCGATGGGTAGGGGTGGCGCGAAGCGTTTTTTCAGAGTTTGCCTCTACAGCGATTGGTAATACTAGATTAATACTGCCGAATGTATAGACTTGTCCATCCTTAGATATTACAGCGCTTGATGTCTTGCTTGTGCTTATATACTTGATTGGTTTTGTGATACTAGTAATTTCTTTCGGAATTGTAAAGAATTTAGTAACATCGTTACCTAACTGTTGATACTTGTTGCAACCAAGTGCATAAACTTTTCCATCTTGACTAAGCAGAAGAAAGTGGTAACTGTGACCTGTTATCTGTTTGAAGCGAATATCATGGTTGTTCTGCCATCTTTCGATATTCTCTATGCTGAATGCATCTTTATCTCCTCCATGTATTTTTTTTAACTTAATCCTACCGTTTTTTTCTAATGCTAAACTGTAGTTGCGTATTATTACTTGCGTAGTATTCGTATCAGTATTGATATTTTTATTATCATATTTAGCAAATTTACTGTGCACTTGTGCAGTAGCTACACCGTCATGAATTAATAATCTATCGCCTGTAAGAAATGGATTGAGAGGGTATTTTCTAACTCGATTTTTCCATAGACTGTAATGACGCTTGAGGGCTTGGAATAGAGGAGTGATCGTGGTATTTAAGGTATTTTCTTTTTCTGGATCATCTAATGCCATCAGCATTGATTTATCTGATTTACATAATTGCATTATATCTCTAATAGATAAAAATGAAAGGGTATAATCTATGCAATCTCTATTACAAACTTCTAGCATCATTTTGCCAATATTACTGTAATCATTTGTATCTACATGATTTTGACAGCTTTGAGGCTCATTATCTTCGGATTGCTTTCTTGGCTTAGTAAAAAAAGCGTTGAAAATCGTGCATATGCGACTAGATAGGGAGATATGTGTGTTTGTGAGTAATGGCATAGTGATTTGTTTTTATTTTATTAATTCTATCATAAAAATTAAGTTTTTTCTAGCTCATGTGTTGTTTATCTATTCATTTTGTATACTTATAGTGAGATAATTTGAACTTTTTTCTCAACTTATGATATGATAAGTCAATAATTTTCAAAGCTTATCATATGAATAATAGTTCTATAGTCCAAACCACATTGGAAAAAGAAATTCAAAAGTCCTACCTTGATTATGCACTGAGTGTAATTGTTGGTAGAGCTCTACCTGACGTTCGTGATGGTTTAAAACCCGTACACAGACGCGTTCTTTACGCTATGTATGAGCTTAAGAACGACTGGAATAAGCCTTACAAAAAGTCTGCCCGGGTTGTTGGTGACACAATGGGTAAGTATCATCCACACGGTGATAGTGCTATATATGACGCTATTGTACGTATGGCCCAAGATTTTTCCATGCGCTATTTGTTAATAGATGGGCATGGCAATTTCGGTTCAGTAGATGGTGACTCTGCTGCCGCATCCCGTTACACAGAAATACGATTGAGTAAATTGGCTCATCAGCTCATGGCAGACCTTGAGAAAGAAACTGTTAACTTTGTTCCTAACTATGATAATAATGAAACAATGCCAGAGATTATGCCTACAAAGGTGCCGAATCTTCTGGTGAACGGTGCATCTGGTATTGCTGTTGGTATGGCCACAAATATTCCACCACATAACCTTGGTGAGGTTATTGATGCTTGTGTTTGTCTTGTAGATAATCCTGACGCCACCATCACAGATCTACTCGGTTACATCAAAGGCCCAGATTTCCCTACAGCTGGTATTATAAATGGAAAGTCAGGGGTTCTTGATGCCTATAAGACTGGTAGAGGTAAGATTTATCTCCGTGCTAAGGCAGAATTTGAAAATATTGACCAGTCTAAGCCTGGCAAATCTAAAATAGTGATCACTGAACTCCCTTATATGGTAAATAAAGCCCGTTTGTGTGAGAAAATCGGCCAGCTAGCTCGTGATAAAAAGATTGATGGCATCACTGCTATAAGAGATGAGTCCAACAGGCAAGGTATGCGAGTAGTTGTTGAGTACCGTCGTGGTGAAAACCCAGAAGTCATCTTGAATCAGCTTTATGCTCAGACTCAACTTCAAGTTGTTTACGGTATAAATATGGTGTGTCTAGATAAAGATAGGCCCAAATGTATGGACCTTAAGTCTATTTTGGTTTGCTTTATTGAACATAGACAAGATGTTTCTCGTCGCCGTCTTGAATTCGAATTGCGTAAAGCACGCAGACGTGTCCACGTGCTTGAAGGCCTGACTGTGGCCTTGTCTAATCTTGATGAGGTAATCAATATGATTCGACAAGCCAAGACTCCGTCAGACGCCAAATCAGCACTATTGGCGAAAACATGGTCACTAGATAACTTTCCAATCAAAGACATTGATAAAGATATTACCTTCTTACCAGAGTTTGATCCAGATTATGGTATTGTTGAATCAGGCTATCAGCTTAGCAGCACCCAGGCACAAGCTATACTAGATTTACGCCTGCACAGACTTACTGGCTTAGAACGTACAAAATTAGTCGACGAGTACAAAGAATTAGTTGCTAAAATTATTGAAATTTTGTCTATACTCCATGATTTTGTCAAATTTATGGCTGTTATTCGTGAAGAATTAATAGAAATAAAAGAGCAATTCTCAGACGATCGCCGCACGCAGATTATCGATAGCTACGAAGATCTAAACGACCTTGACCTTATAAAAGATGAACCCGTAGTAGTCACTAAATCTAGTCAAGGTTATTTAAAAGCACAAAGTGTTGAAGAGTATAAAGTTCAAGCTAGAGGTGGTCGTGGTAAGTCAAGCAGTACGATCAAAGAAGATGATGTCATTGATACGCTTGCTATTTCAATGCGACATGAAAACCTTTTATGTTTTACCACCCTTGGAAGAGTTTATAATCTACCTGTGCACCACATACCACTTTCTAGCAGGACAGCAAAAGGTAAGCCTGTGAATAATTACTTACCATTACTAGAAGGCGAGCGCGTTCAATCTCTCTTATCAGTGAGGCACTTTTCTGAAGATGCACAGTGTGTATTGATTACGCGTAAAGGAGTTGTCAAAAAGACCCCGCTCAGCGCTTTCAGTAATGTTAGGTCATCTGGTATTATCGCAATCACTATGCGCCCAGAAGATGAATTAGTGAATATTTGTGTGATGCAAGATGATGATGATTTAATGTTATTCTCTGACGCTGGTAAGGCTATTCGTTTTGCTATCTCTGAAGTGAGAGCTACTGGCCGTACATCTCAAGGAGTTCTAGGTATGCGATTGCCTGACAATCATCATGTGATATCAGCTGTACCGATAAGTCAGAATCTTGTAGGGACTCTGTTGATTGCCACAGAAAATGGCTATGGTAAAAGGACTGATCTCGAAGAGTTCCGAAGAATTGGACGTGGAGGTCAAGGTGTCATCGCGATTGCCCACAGTGAGAGAAATGGTCAAGTGGTTGGTGTCGTACTTGCGGACCTTGAGCAAGATGTCTTTCTTGTGACAAATGCTGGTACAATTATGCGCTTGCCTGTACAAGATGTTTCTGTTATCGGTCGTAACACACAGGGTGTTAGACTTATTCAAATGGCAAATGAAGTGAAATTAGTAGGTTGTCAGGCATTTAGTAAGGAAGCTGATTCACTTTCTGTCTCTGAGAAGACTGATGATGTGAATGAAAAAATCGATGTCTAAGTCATCATTCTATTTTGGTCCAGGACCCGCACTGCTACCAGAAAGAGTTCATTCAACGTTACTAGTTGATTTAAATGACAATGCATTTTTGCCTTGTTCTTTCATTGAATGCTCTCACAGATATCCATTGTTGTATGAGAAACTACAATCTATAAAAAATCATTTCCGTGAAGTGCTGAGCATTCCTGAAAACTTTTCGGTGTTATTTTTATCTGGTGGTGCGCGGCAACATTATGCTTTATCTCTTCAGAATCTTTTACGCGATGGCGAAACCTGCCTATCATTAGTTAGTGGTTATTGGTCGAGACTCGCTAGTGAGGAGCAGACTCGATTATACCCAAGTCAGGTTAAAGTATGCAATATAGAACAGTTAAATGATAAACTCACTCATTCACAGGGTTGTTTTAACTATCTTCATGCAGTTACTAATGAAACAGTTGATGGCCTAGCTTTACCTCACCAGCAGTTTTTACATCCAAACATCATTGTTGATATGACTTCCGAGCTTGGTTTTCGGATGATTGAATGGAAAAAATTCGGATTGGTATATGCAGGGTTGCAAAAATCATTTGGTGTCTCTGGCATGAGTGCTGTGATTATCAGAAATGACTTATTATCATATTGCAATAAGTCTCTTCCTCTTTTGCATAGCTATGGACATATCTATTCGTCTCATTCTATGCTTGCCACACCGAACGTATTTGCTTGGTGGGTATTGGGTCTAATGCTTGACTGGATGGATGATCAAGGTGGTGTTTCATCTTTGGCAGCGAAACAGAAAAAAAGAGCATGCCAACTGTATAGTATTCTTGAATCCTATCCATGTGTTGCCTTCTTTCAGCCCACACATTTGCGTTCTACACAGAATATTGTTTTCAGCTTTAGTAAAACAGAGCTTCTGGATAAACTTTTTGCTAATGCACAAGACTGTGGTATTTTAGGTTTGCAAAATCATAAAGCATTACCAAGCGTGCGTATCAACTTATACCATGGAATAGATGATGCTGCTTTTCATGCATTAGTTAATTTCTTATCTGAATTTCTTAATCAACACGCGAGATGAATATGGATAATCGCTCTCCAGTAATAACAATAGATGGACTGTCAGCAACAGGTAAGTCTACTTTAGCGCAAAATTTATCTTTTCATTTAGGTTGGCCGGTTTTGTTTAGTGGCATGCTTTATCGTTATGTCGCTTACCTGGTGATGACCGGCTGTATGGATGAAATCGAGTCCTATCCCATCTTAAAGACAACATCAGAATTATTTACTAAATTAACTAACATTCGTTGTTTTAGAACTTCTACTGGAACATGGCAAACTATGGTTTGCGACACGCCATTGGCAGTCAATTTACAATCTGAAGATATAGCAGCTAAGGCTGCAGATCTTGCCCGCAACCAGTCTCTCCGTGATATGCTTCTTCCTGTACAAAGAGCTTATAGAATTCAACCAGGTTTAGTTGCAGAAGGACGTGATATGGCCTCTGTGGTTTTTCCGGATGCATGTCTGAAAATCTTTCTTGTTGCACAAGCTTCTACGCGTGCCTCTAGACGGCATGAAGAGTTGCAAGGTAATGATAATTATGTTAATATGCAGCATATTTCTAGTGTGATGTCAAAAAGAGACACACAAGATAGAGATAGAACCCTGCAAACACTGCAAAGTCATCCAGATACAATGGTTATTGATACTTCTGTTATGGCTATCGACGATGTAGTTAATCAGGTTTTGAGTGATCCGCGTATGTCAGCGATACAAGGATTCGATTAACTTACACAACGCTCACGCTGAGAGCAAGGACAGTTATATGACTACACCACATTCGGGCACACAACTAAATGATTCCCAAGAAAATGAAAAATTCCTAAATGCATTCGAAGAACAGCTTAGTAAACTAAATTTACAGCAAGGTAGTATTGTTAAGGGTACAATAATTGATGTTAAAGACGACTATGTCGTGGTTGATTCAGGTCTAAAATCCGAATCTATAATTCCTATTTTTGAGTTTGCCAAACCCGGCGAGGATACCGTTACAGTTAATATCGGTGATGAATATGATTTGTTTTTAGAGTCTGCAGAAAATGGTTTTGGCGAAACCTGTCTATCTCGTGAAAAAGCACAGAAAGCAGTTGAGTGGAAGGCTATTGAAGAGGCCTTTGAATCAGGCAATAGCATCAAAGGCGTCATTACCGATAGGGTAAAGGGTGGCTTTGGTATTATGGTACATTCTGTAAAGGGTTTCCTACCTGGATCTCAAGTAGATGTTCGTCCCGTTAAACACTTGGACTCTTTTGTTAATCAAGAAATGGAATTTAAAATCGTTAAGCTTGACTATAAACGTAGTAATATCGTTGTTTCTCGTCGTGCAATTCTTGAAGATCAAGGTAGCGAAGAGCGTACTAAATTACTCGAATCTCTCGCTGTCGGTAAAGTTGTTGAGGGAGTTGTTAAGAACTTAACTGATTATGGCTGTTTTGTAGATCTTGGTGGTATAGATGGCCTACTACATATTACTGATATGTCCTGGAAGCGTGTCAAGCATCCGTCTGATTTAGTAAAAATAGGTGATGAAATTCAAGTTAAAGTACTGAGTTTTGATAAAGAAAAAAATAGAGTTTCCCTAGGTCTAAAGCAAATGCAAGAAGATCCGTGGGAAGATCTTATCACAACATATCCTGTTGGTAGCAAAGTCTTCGGGAAAGTTACAAACCTTACGGAGTATGGATGCTTTGTCGAGATTGGCAGTGCCATAGAGGGACTAGTTCATATGTCAGAAATGGATTGGACAAATAGAAACGTCTCCCCGAACAAAGTCGTCAAGGTGGGTGATGAGGTAGAAGTTATGATTCTTGATATCGATAAGAACAAACGTCGTATCTCCTTAGGACTAAAACAGTGTCAACCAAACCCATGGCAAGAATTTGAAAACAATTACAGTAAGGATGATAAAATCACAGGTAAGATTAAGACTATTACTGACTTTGGTGTCTTTATAGGTCTGCATGGTGGAATAGATGGGCTTATTCATGCCACAGATCTTTCTTGGACCGAATCTGGTGATAATATCATTCGTGCACTCAAAAAAGGCGAAGAACTTGAGGCTGTTGTTCTTGCAATTGACTCAGAGCGTGAGCGTGTTTCTCTCGGAGTAAAACAACTTTCATCCGACCCGTTCTCTGATTTTTGCGAAGAACATCCCAAGGGTACAAAAATATCTGTAACGGTTCTCGAGAAGGATGCTAAAAACTATACGGTTAAAGTGAATGAACAGATACGTGGTATTATTAAATCATCTGATTTTTCTGATGATAAAAAAGTGGGTGATACTATCTCTGCTTATGTTCTTTTACATGAGTCTCGTAATTATTTACTACCTTTAGCTGGTAATCCGCTTGCAACAGAGAAGCAGCTTAAATCAAATATCAAGCTTGAAGATGCACCAAAATCAAGCAGTCTTGGTGACCTCATCAAGGAAAAGCTATCAGATGATAAAACTGACTAGTTGATTATACGATATGTTTAATGATTATTTAGATTTTGAATATCCCATTATCGAACTCGAAAATAAACTAAACGCTCTACAGAGCTCTGTTGAATCGACTTCTTTATGCATCAAAGAAGAGACACTTGCTCTGCAAAAAAAAATAAAGTCTTTGTATCAATCAACTTTTTCAAATCTTGATCCTTGGCAAGTTGTCCAGCTTGCCAGGCACCCACAAAGGCCACATACGCTTGATTTAATTAGTTTGATTTTTCAAGATTTTGAATTACTCTCTGGTGATCGCTTCTCTGCTGAAGATGAGGCACTGGTAGGCGGTCTTGCGACCTTCCAAGGTAGACCTGTAATGGTTGTGGGTCAAGAGAAAGGACGTGATGTTAAAGATAGGGTTAAACGTAATTTTGGTATGCCACAACCACAGGGCTTTAGAAAATCTAAGCGACTATTTGAGATGGCAGAGAAGTTTTCACTTCCACTGATCACGTTGATTGATTCACCCGGTGCTTATGCTGGTGTCAGCGCAGAATTAAATAACCAAAGCGAAGCTATTGCCTCAAACATTCTCTCGTTATGTAACCTTAAAACACCCATAATAACGGTTGTTATTGGAGAAGCAATGAGTGGTGGTGCTATGGCAGTTGGTGTAGGTGATCATTGCGCTATGTTAGAGTACTCCATTTATGCAGTTATTTCTCCCGAGGGTTGTGCCTCAATACTATGGAAAGATGCTCAAAATGCTCAAATTGCTGCAGATATTATGCAAGTTTCTGCGCGTCAACTTATGAGTAATAAGCTTATAGATGCAATTATCCCCGAGCCTTTAGGCGGAGCACATAGAGATCATGCTCAGACAGCATCATTTATTTCCGCACACCTAAGTAAAATATTGCCAACGCTTGAAAAGTTAGACGTAGAGACACTTAAACAAAGACGATACGACAAGTGGATGCTCCATCAGCTTTCCTAGACTTTTATTATGCAGTCTTCACTATTTGCCGATTTTACTGATCGCCTTGATAAAATTCTTTCAACAATAAGCATTAACCACCTGGTGGTAGGCGTTAGTGGTGGTTCAGATTCTATTGCTTTACTGCATCTATGTATTCACTATGCTCGAATAAGATCACATATCACATTCGAGGCGGTACATGTGAATCATAATCTTCAGCCTATATCTGCGCAGTGGGTTGCCTTATGTTCTAGTTTTTGTAAAAAATACTCTGTTAAATTTACAAAATACTCAATTTCTGTACAAAATTCTGGAAAAGGAATTGAGGATGCAGCCCGTACCGCGAGAACACAGTGTTTTATTTCGCATATGTCTCTAATCAGTTTCAAGGGAACATTGGTATTAGCTCATCATGCTGAAGATCAGCTCGAAACTATTTTGATGCGTTTATGTCAGGGATCTGGCTTACAAGGGCTTTGTGGTATAAAACACACTGTTAAAACTGATAAATATTTTACTATCAGACCATTATTGCTATTCTCTAAGTCAAGAATAACACATTATGCTAATGAAAATAAATTACCATTTATCGATGACCCCACTAATACAGATATTCACTTTTCACGAAACTATATTCGTAACGAGCTTCTGCCGATTATTCAGTCTAAATGGCCCTGTGTAGCCACAAACGTTGCAAGAAGAGCGCAATCATGGCAGTCTGATATCCATTCTTACGCTGAATATTTACAAACTCTTTTGGATACACACCAAAAGTCCTTCTATGGTTTTGACTATATTCACCTAAGTATATTTAATTCTCTATCTTGTGACACTATTTCTCTACTGTTGAAGACATGGGTTACCCGTTATGGTTGGTATACGGTTAACCAGAAAAGACTATTAGATTTTTCATGCCAGATTCAATCTGCTCTGCCTACTAGTAGGGCGGTACTGATGACAGATCAATATGTTCTACGTATTGATAGAAATAGACTCTTTCTTATTCCTGCTAAGGTTTATCATGCTCTATCTGATGAACGTTATAATATTAGATGGATTTCCCCTAGTATTCTTCGTGTAGAATTTCCTTTTGGTAACTTTAACCTTGAGTTTAGTCATAAGAAAATATCATCTGCTCATCATTCATGTCTTTCATCTACATTTAATATCTTTTTAGTTACCGATCAAAAGGATATAAAGGCGAAAATATCGAAAAAATATATTAAAAACACCTTTCAACAGCGACAGATTCCTATCTTTTTAAGACCAGTTTGGCCTTGGTTATGTTATAAAAAAAGTAACATAATCTTTGCATTTGGTACTGATATTTCCAAGATACCTTATGCAATTGACTACTCGATTGATCTCTAAACTAGTGCTGTCATTATATAAACTTATTGTAAAGTGTAGTTTTCAAGAATAAATAATTAGGTAGACTATTCTGTTATAATTTAAGCAACCAATGTGGGGTTCTACCTAGATTATATAGAGGAGGGTCTAGCCGTTTCTTCTTCTGATGATAAACTGACATCATCACTGTGGATGACTGTTGCTTCATTTGATGGAAAACTACGTTTTTCAGTTAGGTTTTTGTTGGTAGGCCTGCACTCGGACAGTTTTGCAGATGGAACAGGGTTATAGGGTTTCTTTATCATTTCTGGCTGTTCAATCTCATCTATAAATGAATTTTCCATTATTTGAGTTAGAAGCGATAGTATGATAATACCTGCTATAATACCTACAGTAAAAAGCGGTGCATTATTCGCATAAAGTATCGCTGCTAATCCGCATAAGAGTATAACATATGGGTTAGTAATATGGTTGTATGAAGTTTTTAGCCAACTTACTTTATTCTTTTTAGTTTCGCTAGGTTTATCTTTTTCAGTCAGTTTATCTTGTATATTGCCAATATTTATATCAAAAAAATTTAATGCTTGAGGTAGTGCTAATGATGATTTGTCAGCGGCTTGGTAGAGTTCTTTTGGTATAAGAGACCAGAAATGCTCTCCATACGTTCCACCACCTGTTACTCGACTATGACTCGCCTCTAATACGAGTTTTAGGTATGGCTTATTCTTAATACAAACTCTTCCATCATTACCTTGCAACGCTGAAAGATGATCCCCTCTGAGCCTTTTTAGTACATCTATGGCATCTTTTTTAAGTTCTGTGTCTTTTTTATAGCTGTTCGAAAAAGCATCTGCGACTGCTTCATGGTAAAGACTAGCAGGGTCTACATGATGTTCAATGTTGATAAATTCTATCCCTAGGGATTCTGCGAAATAAAATCCTGTCTCTACTTTTAACCATTGTGGACGGGGTATCGAATCTAACTCAAATGCAATGCTCATTGCATCTTTGATATAGTTATCTTGGTTAGGACTGATAATCTCTGCCTGATCATATTGTTCTGCAGTGCTGCTGTCCTCGGGGTTTTGTCCCAACCTTTTACAATAAAGAATTATTGCTCCCATCATCACATGCTGATGTTGCATTACTTCTGTGCCCAGGATTCTTTTGGGTGTATTTTGTGATACTAAGAAGCGTTTAAGTTCATTTAAGTTTTCTATCTTTTTGTAGTGCTTGGTCCCTTCATAGTTAGATACAATATCGTTGAATGAACTTAGTAGTTTTTGAAAATTGCCACTGTAGTCAGTTTGTGCGATGTTATCTAAATATCCTGTACAAATAAGCATATTAAGATTTAACGCTAGCGCCCACCAGCCGCATTTTCCATCACGTGGTACATCTATCATTTTATCTTTAAGAGGCTGGATTGTCTTTAGGCTCCCATTAAGTAGCATATTTTGTACATCTGCGAATGTGGGTTCGTTTTCGTTTTTATTAGCCATGTTGTTCTCCTGCAGTCAATATATTTAGCAAGTTTAGATTACGTTTTTATTCTAACTCATTGAGAATGCTTGATGCAAGCGTTCGTCCAAAAAACCAATTCTCTCTGCAGTTTGGTTTTTCTGTAGAGCCATACGAAGAGCTTTTTTTTGCCCCACAAAAATCAATAACTTTTTGCTTCTAGTCATGCCTGTGTAAATAATGTTTCTCTCAAGCATCATATACTGTGATGTTGAGACAGGTATAATTACACATGGAAATTCAGATCCTTGGCTTTTATGTATGCTTATAGCATAGGCAAGCTGTATTTCATCACACTCTGAAAAATCATAATTTACAACTTTATCATCAAAATCAACTTGAATAAATTTATTTTGACTATCAATACCAATAATTGTACCGCTATCACCATTGAAAACGTCTTTGTCATAATTGTTACGAACTTGAATCACCTTATCATGTAACTTGAAACTTTTGTTATCTTTATCTATTTCACTGTTTAACCAGGTTTGTATATTTCTATTCATGGCAAGTGTTCCTAAATCTCCTCTATGCATGGGACACAATATTTGGATATCTTTGCGGGGGTCAAGCCCAAACTTAGTTGGTATTCTTTTGAGTATTAATTTTTTTATAGTATCAATAATTTCATTGCTATCATTTCTATCTATGAAGTAACAATCGCTATGATCAGATATCTGAAATAGCGGCATAATTCCTTGTCGCACTGAATGAGCATACTGCACTATTGCAGAGGTCTGTGCTTGTCTGAATATCTCTGTCAGTGCGACAACTGCAATTCTTTGTGTCTCTATCATATCTCTAAGAACGGTTCCAGGGCCAACAGATGGCAGCTGGTCTACATCTCCAACAAGCAATAAACTTGAATGATCTGGTATGGCTTTAAGTAAATGATGTGCAAGATGTATGTCTATCATTGAGCTCTCATCGATTATGCAAAACTCAATGTTCAATGGATTTTTATCATCATGCTGAAACCTCCTTGTTACTGGGTCAACAGAGAGCGCTCTATGTATTGTTGTTGCTTTGCATCCTGTAGATTCTCTCAATCTTTTAGCCGCTTTACCTGTGGGTGCACACAAAGAAATAATTCTATGTAATTGTTGAAGTATACGTACCAGGCTCTGTACTAGTGTGGTTTTACCAACACCCGGACCACCCGTAAGTATACTCACTTTGTTAGTTAATATGATTTCAAGAGCTTGATGTTGTTGGGATGTAAGGGTATAGCCTAAGTAGGATTCAAGTTTAGGTAATAAGTGCTGTATTTCATCGTGCGTAGGTACCATTCCAGGTTTCTTACAAAGTCTTTTGATATGATATGCTGTTTCAACTTCTGCAATGTAAAGCTTCTTCATGTAATAATAATTATCGGAGTTTATGGTTGTTTCATAAATGAGGTGCTTAATTTGATTATCTTGCAATTGATTTCTAATTGTGCTTTCTTGCAATTCAAGTTTCTTTTGCATCTCCTCCAATACACTATTAGTTGGTAATGCCGTATGGCCAGTCTGCTGACCATTTTCAAGCACGTATAATAATGCGTGCTGTATACGTATAGCGCTATCTTTCTTTATTCCTAACGAAAGTGCAATTTGATCAGCTAACTTAAATCCTATACCACTTATATCAATATATAATTGGTAGGGGTTCTCTTGTATTTTATGAATTGTTTGCTCACCGTAGGTTTGATAAATTCGAATCGCTCGATTGTGTGTTATATTATGCTGGTAAAGAAACAATAATGTTTCTGTTAATATATATTGTGCGTGCCAAGCTTTGCTAATTGCTTCTGCACGTTTCTTGCCAATTCCAGATATCTTAGTGAGCTTAATGGGGTTTTTTTCAATAATATCAATTGTTTCACTGCCAAATTTATCATAAAGTGTTTGTGCTAATTTTTCTCCTATTCCACTTATCATCCCAGAGGATAGATACTTTACAATCGCTTTACGGGTTCTCGGTGTTTTAGGTGTAAGTGTATGTGCTTTTAGCTGCTTCCCGTAATGCGCATTCGTTACCCAAGTTCCAACCGCTTTAACTTCTTGGCCTATTTGAGGATTAACTGTATAGCCTAATATTGTATGCATGTTTTTCGATTTTGCTTCTTTTATCTTTAATATACAATAGCCAGTGTCTTCAGATTGAAACTGGACCTGACTAATCTCTCCCAAGATAATTGCTTCTTCTACTTCAATACTCATAGCCCGATAACATATATTGTTCTTTAACCATACGCTCTTTTTAAAGTTGCTGCAATACGGCGTTTATTCGTCATCTAAGGGTTTATCCATCCAATCCAGTAAATCTTCGTAACGAACATCAAATTGAGTAGGGTGAAATGGCTCAAGATTAAGAACATGAGTGCTAGAGTCTAAGCGTTTTGAATGCAGATATCCTGAAGGTTGTAGATAAAAAACACAGGACCCTTCAATAAAGATCGGCTCACCTGGTGCATATTTCACTGATAATGAAATATTTTTTTCTAACCAGTTCTGATTTTCAATGCTCAAGCCCAAATTACTTACAAATGTTATGGATTCTGTCTCCTTTAACCCAACTTGCATTTTATCTTTCTTTATGAACTCAATATCTGAGGTCAATGTTGCAATATTATTCGTGTTCAATACGATGTCTCGACCTAATCTAAAGGAAAAGTGCTGCTCTGGTATAAAATTTTCATAAAATACATCTTGTTGATTCAAGATTGTATAATGCATCTTTGTGTCGAATATTATACCTCGTTCATAAACGTGCCCATGTAGATCAGCGCTATTGCCAATTAAGTGGTTATGGATAAAATTCTGACCAATCCCAATCTTTACGTACCTAGCAATATCATGACCTAGATACTCCATACCAAACATGGAGTTGATGTCGATTTGTTGATTTTCGACTTTATCAAATATTTGGTGATCGAAAATATACTTTGTGTTTGCAGATTCGTATAGGTGCAATACTAGATGGTGTTCATCATCTTTTTTAATAGTCGTGGTGCCTAAATTCGCAGCGTCTGCAGTGTTTATTAGCAATATAGAAAGACATAAATAAAGCATTGAAATCATAAATAACATGAAAATGAATAATAGTGTCTAATATTGCACTATTTATGCGTAGTTGCAACAGTTTGTACCATATGCTTAAAGAGTATTATCTCATGTGATTATGTAAATATATAGGTTTTTTAATGTGTCACTCTGAATACAATTAGTACTAATTTATATGAGTTATGAAATTTTATTGATATTGAATGTAAAACTCTTGTTTTATCTCTACTTGTATCTTGTCAATAATCATCTAAATGCGTATATTTAACGTAATGTCTAATTATTAGGTTTGCTTGTGTCATCTATTTCTCTCGCTGTTACTGGTGCAGCAGGTAACATCGCCTACGCTCTATTACCAAGACTTGGTGAATTACTGCAAGATACAGAGACAACTTTGTCTTTGCGTTTACTAGAAGTTGAATCGCGAATGCATGCTCTTGAGGGTGTGGTAATGGAGCTTGAAGACTGTGCTTTTCCATTTATAGATGAGATAATTTACACTTCAAATGCAGAAGAGGCATTTTTTGATGTTGATTATGCACTCCTCATCGGTGCAATGCCACGTGTTCAAGGTATGCAACGCTCTGATTTACTAAAAGCTAATGCGGGGGTTTTCAAAGAACAAGGCACCGCTTTAAATAAAGTCGCTGATAGGAACTGCCAGGTCTTAGTGGTTGGTAATCCATGTAACACAAATGCCTATTTAACCATGCGCTTTGCTCCGGATCTTGCAAAGAAGAACTTTTTTGCTATGAGTATGCTTGATCAGAATAGAGCTTATGCACAACTAGCTTCTATCCTAGATATCTCTATTAACCAGATTGATAATCTATGCGTTTGGGGTAATCATTCTGATACTATGTTTGCTGATTACTTTAATGCTTTGCTAGATGGTCAGCCACTCATCGAGCAGTTCAGAAAAAAAGAAGTGCTCTTACGAGAAAAATATCTTCCTACAGTAGCTAGTAGGGGCTCTGAGGTGATCAAGATGCGTGGTAGCTCATCTGCAGCATCTGCTGCAAATGCTGCTTTAGACTCAATGATTATGCTTATAGATAAAAACCCTGACTATGGTATGTTTTCTATAGCTATTTGCTCGTCTGGGGAGTATGGTGCCAAGCCCGGGTCGATAGTCTCTTATCCATGTCAGTTTGATGCGAGCGGTTCTCTATCAGTAGTCTCAGGATTAACACATAATGATTTTGCTCAAGGTAAACTAGATGCAAGTTTTGCTGAGATTGCTCAAGAAATTGCACAGGTAGAGAGTTTACTTACAACATTATGATCGTATTGCCGCACATCAATCCTGTTTTATTAGATCTTGGCATTTTACAAATACGCTGGTACGGAATGATGTATGTCCTAGGATTTCTGATTGCGTGGTTTTTGGGGAGAAATGAAACCGTCAGACGTATAGATGGCAAGTCTCTTCCTCTCAACACAAGCATTTGGGCCGATCTTATTTCATATCTTGCAACATCTATAGTAGTGGGTGGACGTCTTGGATATGTTTGTTTTTATAAACCTGGATACTATTTCGACAATGTAGGACGAATCTTTGCTATTTGGGAAGGAGGAATGTCTTTTCATGGCGCATTGATTGGTTTTTCTGTGGGGCTTTATTTGTTTTCAAAACATTTCAAGATTTGTTTTCAGTCTTTAATTGACGTAGTCTGCCCGCTAGTTGCACCAGGCTTGGCATTTGGAAGATTAGGTAATTTTATCAACGGTGAGCTTATAGGACGTGTGTCAGATGTTCCTTGGGCCATGGTATTCCCACACAGCGATTTATTGCCTAGACATCCATCTCAGCTCTATGAGATGCTAGGTGAGGGTGGCTTGCTGTACCTCTTAATGGCCTGGCATAAATCCCATTCTAACCGTGTTCCAGGCTCATTAGGCCCATACTTTATATTTCATTATGGTTGGATTAGGTTTTTGCTTGAGTTTTATAGAGAACCAGATTTTGGCGTAGGTTTTGTGTGGTTACATGTATTTACTATGGGACAAGTATTATGTTTGTTCATGTTGTTAGTTGCTGTTGTGTGGATGTATTTCTTACGATACAAATTTTCGAATTCATCAACTCCTTTAGTTACCTAACTCATATTCATTATGTCTGAATTTTACCACGACGTGGTTATTGTTGGTGCTGGTCCGACGGGTTTATTATCAGCTATACTTGCACATGCTAGAGGGTTAGACGTTTGTGTTGTTGAATATAAGAGCCGCGGAGGTATTTCAGGTCACGCACATTTTTTAAATGCTTATAGTCTTCGTATTTTACACTCTGTTGGAATTGACCTTGAATTTTTATACTCACAGTCAACACCCATGCAACAGTCTCACCGGATGGCCTACTGTACAAGCCTTAGTAATGTATTTGCCTCGGTAGATCTGCAAGAACAATCATCTTTTGTGTCAACCTGGCATGCTTTAGGTTTATATGGTGGTAGTATGAATGTTCCATTTCATATTCTTTATCAAAGCTTATTGAATCTTTGCATCAAACTTAAAGTCAACATTCACTGGGAATGTAGTTTATCTATATTATCTAGCAATACAGAGAATGTTAGTTTTCGCTTAGATTACTCTGATAGTACTCGTATTGGATCTTCACAATGGCTACTTGCTTGTGATGGCTCACATAGTGGCATAGCCCGATCGCTAGGTATTGATTACACGAACAAAAACGCATGGCAATCTTTCTTAAGTGTCGAAGTAATAGGTAGTATAAGAGAATTCTGTACGCATGAAGCTATGCTCTATTGGATCTACCATCCACAAGTACAAGCCTGTATGGTAGCGCATGATCTCGATCATTATCAAGTACTACAAATACCTGTGGAGGTTGAAGATGGCAAGTCTCCATTCTCACATGCTGACTTGAATAATTTTCTTTCGCTTATATGTGGCAGGTTAGACAAAGCAAGTATTCCTGAAATAGGAAAAGTCTGTTTATGGCACATGCAGTCGCATTTACTTGAGAAGATGCAATGTGATAGAGTGCTTTTTCTAGGTGATTGTGTGCATGCTATGACACCTGCAGGAGGCATGGGAATGAATGCAGGTCTAGCTGATGCTTTTAATCTTATATGGAAATTAGCATCTACATGTAAAACAAAATCCTCTGTTTATATAGACTCTTTTTCGCGAGAACGTCTACCCGTAGTAGCAAACCAAGTACAGATGTCTGTTGAAAATTATCGAGACTTTCTAGCTTTGCCCAAACTGTTAGGTATAAAGCAGGGACAGGTATCCATATTTCGGCAATCTTATCGATATCTACATTCTTTAGAATTCTCTAATACCTATTTAGATACTTTGCAGTCTATGTTTACATCAGCGCCACAGCTTTTTCTCCATCCTAAGTATGGATTTCGATTTTTACAAGAGTCCGTTGATAAAGCTCTAGAGGGAAATGCTAAACACTTTCAGGGTCTCGAGCAGCACGTAGACTTCACTTATGTTAGCGACTTAATTCATGAGCCATATCAAGGTCATTTACCTTTTTTTCTATCTCATACGCAGTTTTTATCTGGAAGATTGTTGCCCTTTGTGATCATGCAAGATAAATCTTCTTTAGATAAATATTTACAGTATAGAAAATGGATTGTTGTGTTAGGGTCAAAGCAGTCCATATGGCGAGATTTGTTTCTTAAACATCTAGATGCATGTGAATTACTCACTCAGGATATAAACTACTATCCTAAAGATTCTCATTTTCGTATAGGTACTTCTAGTTGTCTGATCATACGTCCTGACGGTATTGTTGCTCTTATGCAAACATCTTTATCTGATAAGCCATTTTTTACGCGCTTATTTTCTTTATGGTTCCAATGATTGCAGTTTTTGATAGATTTATTTTCCTCATACTCAGGTTCTATTTTCTCTATGCCACGTGATTGTGTAGTAGCACCTTTTACCTGGCACATATACGTTAGCTATATCAATTCACTAGCGCCAGTATTAGCTAAGTGAGGGTATAATGTTTATATATTATTCTGTTTCTTCTCTCTGATTCATAAACCTAAGCTGCCTCTTGGTTAGCGTCAGATTCTAACTCTTCTATTTCTTTGGGTTCTCTTTGTTCAGTTAATATTATTAGCTCTTCTAGTTCATTTATAAGTTTATGTGTGTAGTCTGAGTTAATATTTAAATTTTCAGTCAGTTCTTGTTTGAGTTCATTAAGTTTCTCTGTCTCTTCTATATGATATGCACTCTCTAAATCATCGATATCTAGTATTTCACTTGCCAGCTCACGTTGAGCTAATATTTTTTCCATTGCATCTTTGTAATCAAAGGTCATTGACATATCTAGGCTACCCATTCTGAGTACATCAAATCGATAGCACATTATGATCCATGCTTGTAGCAATATAAGTCCATCGTATGTCTCTATATCAAATTGCTCTGTCGCATAGTCTATGATATTTATACCTGTACTGCTGCCTATCTTAAGATCTGCTACTATGTAATTCAATGTCTCTGTACTCGTTGCTTTAATAATATCTTCCTCATTTACATGTTCTTTTGTAAGAGGAGGCTTAGTATTTTCACCAACCTTTTGGCATATCTTACTTATTACCTGTTCAGAGTTTGCACTAAGCTCAATGTATTGGTTGAATATATTGTAAATATTTTTATTTACAATATCTGTTAGAGTAATAAACTTTTCTTCTTGTTCAGATATATGTTCAAGTATGTTCTGTACATCTTCCGTTGTTTTTAAAAGTTTCTGACTTTCTTCTTCTGTGTACATTTTTTTTTCATCTATACTGTTTCTTTTTTCAACATACACTTTTATTTTAGCTATTTCGTCCCATATTACAGGTCCTTCCTCGGCCATATATGATGAGTGCTCTTGTATTAGTCGAGACGCTATTTTTGTGATACCACTTGATTTACTATCAGTTAGCGGGCCACTCGCAAGCATTGGATACTGAGTTTCTGATATGCCAGTCAGCATGAGCTTTGTAATCATCTTATTATAACTTGAATTGTGTTTCATAATTTTTCATTTTTTTACTTTGATGATTTTGTTATAGTATATTGTGAGATATTTTCCACTAATATATGAATAAATCTCTTACTTTTTTGTAATCTTTTAGATAATTACTATCTTTAGGGTAGAAGTTTAATTTATTATCAACTTGGCATCGTACTTCAAAGTCTTTTTGAGCATGTTGAATCCAATTCATGATATTCATTTTGTTTTTCTCGTTGAGTAGGCAGGCAATACTGGTCGGGCGTATTTGTACCTTTTTTACGCCTTGATTAGTGAGATGCATCTGAATCTGTCTCTGAATAAGTAAGTTTTCAACACTTCTTGGTAATACACCGTATTTATCTTCAAGATCTTTTCTAATATTGCTTAAGTCTTTCTCATTTGCACTCAATCTTATTGCTCTATAGATATTGAGCTTTTCTTCTATGTCGATAATCATTTTTTCAGGAATTGTGATATCTATTGATGTTTCAATCTCTGTTTCTTCGGCATGGTCGATTGTTACGATACCGCTATTTTTTCTTATTGCTTTTTGTAGCATCTCTGTATAGAGGGTTAAGCCTACTTCTGCCATATGACCGCTTTGTTTTTTCCCAAGTATATCTCCGGCACCTCTAATTTCTAAGTCTTCTAAGGCGATATTCAACCCAGATCCTAACTCTGATTGTTTTCTGATCGTTGCAATTCTTGACTTGCCTTCAGCTGTCAAACAATGCTCTGGAGGTATAAAGAAATAAGCAAAAGCTTGGTGTTGAGATCTTCCCACGCGTCCTCTTAATTGATGAATCTGGCTTAAGCCCAATAGATCTGCTCTATGTATAATTATTGTGTTAGCATTAGGTATATCTATCCCTGACTCTATAATCGAAGTTGCAATAAGTACATCAAACTGTTGTTTACTAAATGCAAGCATTGTTTTATCCAACTCTTTTTTACTGGTTTTACCAGAAATTATCTTAGTGCTTATGTCTGGGCAAAGCTTATGAATTTTTTCTTCTATGCTCGGTAAAGATTTTATATCGTTATGCATATAGTAGGCTTGACCACCACGTTGTTTCTCTCTCATCAATGCTTCTATAATCGTATTACTATCATAATTTTGTATATGCGTTGCTACAGCAGTCCGATTCTTTGGTGGAGTGGCAATGATCGACATATCTCTTATATTTGCCATAGCCATATTTAATGTTCTAGGTATAGGTGTAGCACTTAGTGACAGGATATGAGCATGACCACGAAGTGCCTGTAATAATTCCTTCTGTCTTACGCCAAACTTGTGCTCTTCATCAACTATCAGTAAGCCTAATTTGTGAAATTGAATGTTCGGTGATAAAAGGGCATGTGTTCCAACAACACAATCGATTTTTCCCTCTGCTAATGCTTTGACGTGCTCTTTTTGTTTATTGTTTTGTAGCCGTGATAACGCTTCTATCCTCAGAGGCCAGTTTTGCATCCTTTCTGTAAATGTTCTGTGGTGTTGCTCACATAGAATCGTAGTAGGGCACAATAATGCAACCTGAAATCCATTCATCATACAACAAAAAGCTGCTCGTAATGCGACTTCCGTTTTTCCAAAGCCAACATCTCCACATATCAACCTATCCATTCCCTTAGATTGCTGTATATCTTCTAAAACTACATCTATAGTTTTTTGTTGATCTGGAGTTGTCTCAAATGCAAATCCGGTACAAAATTGAGTATATTCTGATGTTTCTATGGTAATTTTGGGTGCCTTATTACTCTTTCTTTGACTATGCTGTGTCAATAGTTTTTCTGCAAAATCTTCTGCGACACGTTTAGCGCGTTGCTTTTTTTGTTGCCACTTTTTACTGCCTAATTTATCCAATTCCACCTGGCTGTTTGTTTTAACACGATACAGTGAGAGAAGATGAATATTCTGTGTACTAACAAACAACTTATCTTCGTCTTTGAATATCATCACCAGGTAATCTTGCGGCTTGTTTTGGTGGCACACATTTTCAAAAGCTTGAAACCTCCCTACACCGTAATCTCTATGTACAAGTAATGTACCAACTTCCCAGTTATCTATGATATGAGATGTTTTTTTTGCCGTTTTATTTTCATCTTGAAATATATCTCTACCTAAAATATCTGCTTCAGTAATCCATGCTGTATGAAGCATGTTATCCATAAAACCTTCCCTCAAGGCGAGTGCCTCCAGTACTATTTTTTGTGAATTCTGTATGGGTATAGAATTCTCGTTAAAATAGCTGACCAAATTATTGTGTCTTTTTTTTGTAAGAGTTGTGAACCTCGTAAAATACGATCTTATCTGATTGTTTTTGATGTGCTTCTCTATCCATTTGCTACGGTTTGTCTCTTCAATGTTATCAAGCGGGCTAAACCTACCATCAGTTCTGTTAAGCTGATAAGAAATATGCTTACAATTCGTTGTTTTATTTTCTATCGATCGATAGAGAAACTTCGGCTCAACAAGTGACATTCCCTTGACCTGGAGTATTTCGTAACGATTTTGTATAAATGTTTGATGCTTCTCTTGTAGGATTTTGAATTGTTCTGGGATGTAACATATAGCTTTTTCTGGTAAATAATCTTCGAGCCTATCAAGATTTTTATGGAGGCAGGGTAAGTAGGCGTCTATACCTGCGAATCTCGTTCCGTTAATTATCTTTTTTATTAAGCTGTCTTCTTTATTGAGATAGGTAGATACTCTTTCTAGTCGTAGGTTCTTATCTTTTTGATCTAATATATACTGTTGTGCAGGTAGTAGTGTTATCTGATTTATATGTTTGTTTGACCTTAGGCTTTCAACATCAAGTAATCGGATGTTATCTATCTCGTCATCAAATAGCTCTATTCGATACGCTGTTTTACTCATTGATGGATAAATGTCAAGTATTGAACCTCTTACGCTAAATTCACCATGTTCATGTACCTCTTTTACCAGTGCATAGCCCTTTTGATACATAATCTCTCGAAAGGAAGCTGGTGTCATATTTTCACCTACACTAAGAAGTAAGGTGTTTTTTAATATAAATTCTCGAGGGGGTAATAGTTGTGTCCATCCGGTTATAGATGTTATGACAATATGGTTTTTTTTATGTAGTAAATGATATAGTCCTTGCATTCGAGCAGCAATAAGCGATGGATGCGGAGTCACAAAGTCATAGGGTAATGTTTCCAGGTCTGGAAAAGAAACCACCCAATCTTTATGTTTCGGTGCTAATGATTGTATCTCTTGTGCCACTTGCCGTATTTGCAAGTTATTTTCAACCACTATCACATGCGTACCACCATTTACAATAGTTTCGCTGAGTAATACGCTTAACGAAGATAAATTATAAGCAGATATCATCTCACTCATGATCTATGGCACCTTTTCTGTTTTGCATAAATGTATCTGGCCATTCCCAATAACAATGTTATCTTTATAAATCGCGACATATTGACCCGGAGTTATAGCGCGTTGTGCTTTTTCAAATACTATTGTTGCACTGTTATCAGAACTATGCCAGATCACTTCGCAGGCTTGATGTTCTTGCATGTGTCTGATACGGGCAAATGCTTTAAATAAGCGATTGGGAATTAAATCTATATGCCATTGAATATTTCTCGCATGAAGTTTTGTAGAGAACAACAGAGAATTATCTTTACCTTGAGCCACAATGAGAGTGTTGTCTTCTATATTTTTCGCAACTACGTACCATGCTTGCTCATCCTTACCGGAAACTCCGCCAATTTTAAGCCCTTTCCTTTGACCTATAGTATGAAAAAAGAGACCACGATGCTCACCAATTATTTCACCGTCTGATGTTAAAACTAGGCCAGGCTTATCTAACAGATATTGACTGATGAATGACGAGAACTTTTTTTCTCCGATAAAGCATATGCCTGTGGAATCTTTTTTTTCTGAATTTTGCAGTCCTATTGATCTCGCAAACTCGCGGACCTTATCTTTTGTCATATTGCCTAGTGGGAAACATATTTTATTTAAGGCATGTCTTGGTAGCCTGCTGAGAAAGTAAGTTTGATCTTTACTTTTATCTTTGGCTAAACGTAATACTAGGTTATCTTGATATTGGCATAAGCCTGCATAATGACCTGTTGCAAGGAAGTCTGCACCTTGTTGAGCCACGTGATCTAATAGGGCGTGAAACTTTATACTTTCGTTACATAATATATCTGGATTTGGTGTGAGACCCTGTTTTAGTTCAGACAACATTATTTGAAATACCTTCTCTAAGTAGGTTTGACTTAGGTCAATAATCTCGAGTGGTATATCAAGGGTGTTACAAACGTTGCGTACATCTTTTTCATCTTCTAAGAGTGGACACTGGTCTTCTTCATCGTGCCAGTTTTTCATGAAAACGCCTACGACATTGTGTTTTGCGCGTTTAAGTAAAGCGGCAGCTACGGATGAGTCAACTCCACCTGATAAACCTATGTATATTTTTTTAGCAGTCATGGCAGCTTTCATAAAAACTTTATTATACAGATTTGTTTTACGAATTAATATATGATTTTGTAATAGTTTCTGTGAATTCTTCAGTGCTTGATTGACTTACTCCAAGGAGTCATTTACTATTTTTCCTAGCTAATTTATTGTCTCTTTTCATGTCGTATATTCAAAAACCAACCTCCGGTACGCCAATCTCTTTTGATGGAATTAAACTACTTATTCCTAACGACCCTATCATTCCGTACATTGAGGGCGATGGAATTGGCGTTGATATTACCCCTGTGATGCGTAATGTTACTGACACTGCAGTAAAACATGCATATCAAGGTAAAAAGACTATATCCTGGATGGAAATTTATGCTGGGGAAAAATCAACATCTGTATATGGCCCTAATCAGTGGTTACCAGAAGAGACTATAGATGCAATTAAGCGTTATCGAGTTGCGATAAAAGGTCCTTTAACGACACCTATAGGAGGTGGCATTCGCTCATTAAATGTAGCACTTAGACAAAAATTAGATTTATTTGTTTGTCTGCGACCTATACAATATTTCCCAGGCACCCCTAGTCCACTCAAAGAACCGCACAAGACAGATATTACAATATTTAGAGAAAACTCAGAAGATATATACGCAGGTATTGAATTTAAAGCTGGAACACCAGAAGCGAACAAGCTAGTACATTTTTTACAAGATACGCTAGAAATAAAAAAAATTCGCTTTCCAGAAACTTCCGGATTGGGTATAAAAATCGTATCAGAAGAGGGTAGTAAGCGCCTAATTCGTAATGCAATTGACTATGCTTTGGCACACAAAAGCCATCGCTCTGTGACACTTGTACATAAAGGCAATATTATGAAGTTCACAGAGGGAAGTTTCTGTGAATGGGGTTATGAATTAGCAAGAGAAGAATATGGTGCCGTTGCACTAGAAGGTGGTCCATGGCATGTAATTCGTAGGCCAGGTCAAGAAGATATTATCATTAAAGATGTTATCGCAGATGCATTTTTACAACATGTATTGATTAGGCCACAAGATTATGATGTAGTTGCGACTATGAACTTAAATGGGGATTACATATCCGATGCTCTTGCAGCTCAGGTTGGAGGGATTGGGATTTCACCCGGTGGGAATATTAGCCATGAGTATGCAGTCTTTGAAGCGACTCACGGTACAGCACCGAAGTATGCTGGACTGAACAAGGTAAACCCTTGTTCGCTAATTCTATCAGCAGAGATGATGCTGCGGCACTTTGGCTGGGACGAAGCAGCTGATCTTATATTATATGGGGTGCGCACAGCAATAGAGAAACAACAAGTTACCTATGACTTTTCTCGATATATGCCAGACATTCAGCCGCTGAGCTGTTCCGAATTTGGTGAGGCTGTAAGTGAGCATATCCTAACAAAGTAACATTCTTCAATAATTTTGTCTTTCTAGTGCTCTTATTACTTTTTTTTTGTGAGATTTATCTATTTATTTGTGTGATATATCTATGTGTTTGTTTTGTTAAAAGAAAAAAAACATAATTTTTTTTAGTGTAAATTTTACACGATTCTTGCTTGCTAAATGCCATATCATCCTTTATGTTGTAGTTATACATTTCTTAACACACAATATATTGATTGGAGATACAATGAAAGACACAATAGCAGAATCCCCTGTAACACATGCAAGTCTAAACATGCACGCAGAAAAGCTTGTTTACCAACTCAAGGCTCTATTGCATACTGAAAATTTCCTTTTCCGAGACAATCAAAAAGCATCCTCACAAAAACAACACAGCATTGACTACATTGATCTTATAGTACATAAAATGAAATCTGTCTTTGCCGACCAACAAGAGTCAGAACATGACAAACTCATAGCAGAACTGAACAAGCACTATGATTTTGCCCAACAATTCTCAGATGATTACCATGCACAACAACAATTTTTTGAGATTTTCTACGAAGTTCAACTTTTACTCGCACAAAAAAAACCACTCAACTCACTTCCCGATCACGTGCGCAAGATTATTTACACATCCACACAACACCAATTTGATATCGCCGCTCTCGTCGCATGGATAAATGCTCAAGATGGCCAGTTTATAAACCCAATTAGCAAAAAAACATTTAGCAAAAGAGACTGTCAACTTATCAAGCAAGCTGCAAGTCACTTTGGTTTACACATAATTAGTAAAAATATACAAACCCCTGAAGGTACAGCAAGAATGCAGCAACTTGGTTTGCTAGATGTTTCTATCAAGGTACACTCTCGGTATGATTCAGAAGAGCCACGACAATTTAATTCAGAACGTATTTTTCACGCGGTAAAGCGCTCATTTCTGCATGTTTGTAAAGACGATATGCTACGAAACGAACAATACCAAGACGGCATAGATCGTGTCACACTCAGAGTTGTACAACGGCTTGCACAAGACCATGACCATAACAAAAGTGTTAGTGTTGAGATGATACAAAATTATGTGGAGTCAGCTCTAATGGAATTAGGCTTTCATGATATTGCCAGATCCTACGTTCTCTATCGTGAAGACAAAAGTCGTCTTCGTCAGTTTAGAGCACGCCAACTACAATATCAGCTAGATGCAAATAACTACCAAGATGAGGATGTTCGTCAAGTTTCTGTCCAGCTACCTAATGGACTCATGGAGAATGTTCGTATAAATGATTTCTCACCATTAATGAAGAAGCTTTTTAAAGGATACAATCACTTAAGTATCGACCGTGTACTTAACGATACATTTGACGCTATATTCGACGGAATAACATACGAAGCTATAAACGAAGCGCTTACTATGAGCTCAAGGATGCTGATTGAACAACAGCCTGATTACTCTTACATAACTGCTAGAATTCTTAAAAAGAGGCTTCTAGACAGTAGCTACAGCTACCTGAGTGGCAAGTCACTATCACTTAACGAGTATCCTGACAATTACCAAGGCATGTTAATACCCTTTGTTGAGAAAGGTATACGTCATGGTTTGCTCAACCCAGAACTTGCAAAGTTTGATTTGAAAAAGCTTGCCAATGCGATTGAGTGTGATAGAGACGATATGTTCTCTTACTTAGGTCTCCAAACTTTATACGATCGCTATTTTCTACACGATAATAATGTACGATATGAGTTACCCCAAATATTTTTTATGAGAGTTGCAATGGGACTATCACTTAACGAAGCAAACAAAGAACAATCAGCAATTACTTATTATAAGCTACTATCAAGTTTTGACTACATGTCATCAACACCTACACTATTTAACTCTGGACTCGTTCGCTCACAGCTCTCCAGCTGTTATCTAACGACTGTTCCCGATGATCTACACGGTATTTATGGTGGAATACAAGACAATGCCATGCTTTCTAAGTTTGCAGGCGGATTAGGCAATGATTGGACTCCTGTACGTGGAACCGGCGCAAAGATTAAGGGGACCAATGGGGTATCCTCAGGAATAGTTCCCTTTCTAAAAGTAGCAGACTCAACCGCTATTGCCGTTAACCAAGGCGGCAAACGCAAGGGCGCTGTGTGCGCTTACTTAGAAGTATGGCATATTGATATACTTGATTTTGTTGAGCTTCGTAAAAACACAGGCGATGATAGACGCAGAACTCATGATATGAATACAGCGAACTGGATACCTGATCTTTTTATGCAAAGAGTTATGGAGAAAGGTCAATGGACGTTGTTTTCACCAGATGATACTCCTGAGCTTCATGATTTATACGGTAAAGCTTTTAAAGAAAAGTATGAAGCTTATGAAAAGCAGGCTGACAACGGTGAGATCTTGCACAAGCGCATGGATGCTGTTGCACTCTGGCGTAAAATGTTATCTATGTTATTCGAAACTGGGCACCCCTGGATGACTTTCAAGGACCCCTGTAATATTCGCTCACCACAACAACACTGTGGTGTCGTTCACTCCTCCAATCTTTGTACCGAAATCACACTCAACACAAGTAAAGATGAAATTGCCGTTTGTAACTTAGGAAGCATCAATTTATCACAGCATATTGGAAAAGACGGGTTAGATGTTAAGAAATTAGAAGCAACCATCAACACAGCCGTACGCATGTTAGATAACGTTATAGATATTAACTACTATGCAGTACCTCAGGCAAAGAACTCTAACTTCAAACATAGACCAGTTGGCTTAGGTGTGATGGGATTCCAAGACGCACTATATAAACTCGGCATTTCATACGAATCAGATGCAGCTGTAGACTTCGCCGATAAAAGTATGGAGTACATTAGCTACTACGCAATTAAAGCGTCCTGCTTACTTGCTAAAGATAGAGGATCATATGCTAGTTATAAAGGCTCTTTGTGGTCTAAAGGCATTCTACCGATCGACTCAATTGAGTTATTACGTAAAGAACGTGGCGCAAACTACTTACTACAGGACCAAGATAAAACATTAGACTGGGACTCACTGCGCTCTTTGATAAAAAAGCATGGTATGCGTAACTCTAACGTGCTCGCAATTGCACCTACCGCAACCATTGCCAATATATGTGGTGTAACGCAATCTATCGAGCCTACATACAAAAACTTGTTCGTTAAGTCCAATTTATCTGGTGAGTTTACTATCGTAAACCCAAGCCTTGTTAAAGACTTGCAAGCAGAACAATTGTGGGACGATCCGATGGTACATGCTCTTAAGTTGAGTAATGGCAGTATACAAAATATTGACCGTATACCTGAATCGTTGCGCGCAAAGTATAAAACAGCTTTTGAGGTAGACATTAGCTATATAGTCAGAGCCGCCGCTAAGCGTGCTAAATGGCTTGATCAAAGTCAGTCACTTAACTTATACATGCCTGTTGCTTCTGGCAAGAAGCTCGATGCGCTTTACAAACAAGCTTGGTTGAGTGGTCTTAAGACCTGTTATTATCTACGTAGTTTAGGTGCAACAGATTCTGAAAAGTCATCCGTGTCAGATAGCAAATTGAATGCTGTAGCAGTTCACTCTGCTGCAAAAGCATGCTCTATCGACGACCCTGACTGCGAAGCATGTCAATAAATATTTTTTTTGAGTTTTTATAGGAGGAAATGAAATGGAAACAAGAGAAGCACTAGTAATGAATGAAGCCGAACAAGAGGTTACCGAAATACCTCAAGAGCTTCAGAACGTGAGAATTGGAGAATCAAGGGTCACAGTAAGCCAAAAAGCGATGATTAATTGTCGTGCTGACTGTAACCAACTCCATCCAATTAAGTACAACTGGGCATGGGAAAAGTACAAAGCTGGTTGTGCAAACCACTGGATGCCTGAAGAAATCAATATGACACCAGACATCAACTTGTGGCGCGATCCTAACGGCTTATCGCAAGAGGAGCGCACAATCATTGAGCGAAACTTAGGTTTCTTTTCAACAGCTGATTCTCTAGTGGCAAATAACATCGTACTTGGTATTTATCGCCATGTAACAAATCCAGAGTGTAGACAGTACCTATTACGTCAGGCATTTGAAGAAGCAGTCCACACACAGTCATATCAGCATATTGTCGAAAGTTTATCTCTTGACCAAGCCAAGATATTTAATATGTACAGGGAGGTGCCAGCTGTTGCAGAAAAAGCAAACTATGCACTACCTTTTACACAAAGCCTCGCTGATCCTACCTTTAAGACAGGTACCCCAGAGAACGATCAACGTTTATTGCGTGATCTTATCGCATATTATGTGGTCTTTGAGGGTATTTTCTTCTATGTTGGTTTTGTACAAATACTATCCATGGGGCGTAGAAATAAAATGGTAGGTACTTCCGAACAGTTTCAGTATATCCTCAGAGATGAGTCTATGCACTGTAACTTTGGTATTGATATGATCAATCAAATCATACAAGAGAACCCGCATCTTTGGACTGAAAGTTTCAA
This sequence comes from Pseudomonadota bacterium, assembly GCA_036128855.1. Classification (GTDB taxonomy): domain Bacteria; phylum Pseudomonadota; class Gammaproteobacteria; order Comchoanobacterales; family Comchoanobacteraceae; genus JAYYPW01. The sequence goes on along the minus strand of JAYYPW010000013.1, from coordinate 35,778 downwards.
GAAAGAAATCATATACATCATAAAACGTGGAGTAGAACTAGAACATCAGTACGCCGTTGATACCATGAAAAATGGTGTGCTTGGTCTTAACTCAGATATGTTCCACGAGTACCTGAAATATGTCGCCAATAGACGCTTTAGACAAATTAATCTAGAAGAGCAGTATCCTGGTGCGCAAACACCATTTCCTTGGATGAGCGAAATGATTGATTTGAAAAAGGAGAAAAACTTCTTCGAAACTCGCGTCACAGAGTACCAAACAGGTGGTGCGCTTGACTGGGATGATGAGTAAATCCCGCACTAAAAAAAAGGGCCCATTTTTGGGTCTTTTTTTTGTCTTTTTTTTAGGGCTATGTTAAAGTAGCAAAATAATAAATTATTTAATAAATATGAAACCTCCGATTATATGTATCCCAGGACCAACCGCTATTGGTAAAACTCAGCTGATATCTGAGCTAGCGACATCTCACAACGAAAAGTTTGAAGTCATCAGTGTGGACTCTGTAGCCATTTATAGACACATGGATGTAGGCTCAGCAAAACCATCAATAGATGAACAGCACGCAATACCGTATCACCTGATAAATATACGCAATCCAGATCAAAAATACTCAGCAGCTGAGTTTTGTGTGGACTCAAAGACTGCTATTGAACAAATACAAAACCGAGGTAGGGTGCCTATATTAACAGGAGGTACAATGCTTTATTTTTCAGCGCTATTGAATGGAATGGCGCAAATACCCCCAATCAAACCAGAATCTAGATTGCAAGCTAGATCTTATTTATCAAACGGTGTTTTGTGTGCCCATAAAGCACTTGCGCATATTGATCCAAGCCTTGCTCAGAGAATATCAAAACACGACTCACAACGTATCACCAGAGGGCTTGAAGTGTTTTTCTCGACAGGCATTCCGTTATCTGAATGGCAAGCCAGTACAGATAGATCTCCAGGATTATCTGCGCATGTATTAAGATGGATGCCCTCAGATAGAAGCCATCTTCATCGATCTATTGAGTCTCGTTTTACCAGTATGCTTAATTCTGGTTTTGAAGATGAAGTTAGAGATTTAATCAAGGCATACCCACATTTAGATAGCTCTTATCCATCCATGCGCTCAATTGGTTATCGAGAAATGCTAGAGTTTATCCATGGAAATATTGATTATGATACCATGGTGCATAAGTCTATAGTCTCTACCAGAAGATATGTAAAACGACAGCTCACTTGGTTACGAAATTGGTCGTCTTCCTCTGATGTTTTTTATGATGTTAATTCTTTAGCTCGCTATGTGTCTAGTTTATTCTCATAAGCTTTTTTTCTGAACCTTAGTCATGTATGACTGAGTTTTTGGTAAGCAAATAATTACTGCCTTTGTAAGAAACAATAGTGGTTAAATTAATTGTTTTTATTCAGACGAATATACTTGGTATACGCATTTCCTTATGATACTATAACCCAACTGATTATTATTATTCCAACTATATGTTGGTATATGTTATAAGTTAACCTAACAAATGAGGAGAAACCGTTATGCACGGAGAAATGGTGCAACAAGAAGCGACAACTAAGTCTAGCGTTATACAAGACCCCTTTTTAAATGCTCTTAGAAGACAGAGAGTTCCTGTGGCGATCTACCTTACCAATGGCATCAAGCTTCAAGGTGTAATTGCTGGATTTGATTCTTTTATTATCCTATTAAAAAACAATACTAAACAGATGGTTTACAAACGCGCTATTGCAACTGTTGTACCATCTAGGAATATTGTTTGGCATGATTCCGAGTCATCAGCTGATGGTCAGCACATGATACCTGACGAACAAGAGCAGATTGAAAACTACTAAAGACCAACCCTTAGTTGCTTTTGTTTATGTAGAAACAGGCAAAAAAGACCCTGTTAGTTATCTCGAAGAGTTTAATTACCTTTTGTTTTCTAATGGCATGTCTGTCTGCTTTTGTGCAAGGTTTTCAGTCAAACATCCTAGCCCCTCCACATTCTTGAACTCTGGGCAGGTTGAGTCTCTTGGTAAGCTTTGTCGTTCTCTCAAAGTTCAATCCATTGTTCTCAACATTCCAGTTCAAGCCCGAATACAAAGAAATCTTGAAAAAATCCTTTGCACGAATATTGTTGATAGAACAGAAATGCTATTACAGCTATTCGAAAAACGCGCAGACACTGCAATTGGTAAGATCCAGGTAGAGATGGCTCGTCTACAATACATGTCTACTAAACTGGTAAGAGGCTGGACACATTTAGAACGCCAGCGTGGCGGTATAGGCTTACGATCTGGCCCCGGTGAGACCCAAATAGAGGTAGATAGAAGAATATTGCGTGACAAGATTGGGAGATTAAAGAAGAAGTTGCTGTCTTTGGAAAAAACTCAAAACTTGAATAGAAAACGCAGAGTGCATAGCAATAATCCCGTTGTTGCACTCATAGGATATACTAATGCAGGCAAATCAACCTTGTTTAATCGACTCACAGGCGCAGATACCCATGTTATGGATCAACTATTCGCCACATTAGACCCTTTAGCTAGAAAAGCACAGTTGCTTGATGGGCGAGAATTTATCGTCATTGATACTATTGGCTTTATACGTGATTTACCGTCTACTCTTGTTTCTGCATTTAGAACAACATTAACCGAAATACACTATGCCGATATTTTACTTCACGTTATCGATTGTAGCGATCCAAATTGGCAAATCAAAGAAGACATCGTTCTTGATACCGTACGATCACTAGAATGTGAAAGTATCCCCATGTTAAAAATATTCAATAAAAGCGACAAGCTATCAATTGATAACACTGACTCTGGTTTATATTTATCAGCCCGTACAGGAGAGGGGATAGACAAGCTTTATAGCAAACTTTATGACCATCTCACTTTTAAATAATCATATCTACGACGTGCTGATATACTCTCTATTTATTTACGATTCCTAACTACTCATAGTATCTAATGGTATTGACTACCTCGGATTTCTACTTTTTTATCGCAGACCTATACACAGAATTTCACTAACACTCTATGTGGTTATAGAGTTGTAAACGCTCTAACACTTCAAATTGTCCTGCATCTTGATGGCTAAGATTTCTAAATTATTTATCTTATTATTCTAAATATATAAAAATATACTACTTTTCTTGACTTAAAAACATTTAATTGCTACATTTTGAATTATTCTAACAATTAATCAAATTATGATAAATTTCAACTGTTATTTAAAGAGCTCATACCCTCGTGCAATACTCTTGATGAGTTGTCTGTCCATTGCGTATCTTTTTCTTTACAAACTTATACTGGATTATTTCTCTGGAACTATGTTTTTGGATGAAATTATCTTTTATGAGGGCATGCCCCCTGCGGATTACAACTTTAATGTGCTGACGTATTTACTATCAAAAATCAGTGCAGTATTTCTTCACATACACTATTGCTATAGCATGACGACCACATGGTTGTCAGCACAGAATCAAAAGCAAATTAATCTGAGTGATATCTTTTTTGGTGAAGCGCATTTACTCAAGAAATGTCGACTAATTGGGTTAGCTCTTATACCAAGTAGCTGTTATTTAATTACCCTGTATTGCGGTATTGGAGTCTACTTTTTTATTAATTATCTTCAGAATATTCACACTTGGTTGGCACCGTTTGCTATCTATACATGGCTGCTTTTTTCAACCGCCTTACTCTTTGTTACTATTCGATGGTTTTTTGCTATCCAGGCTATAGTTGAAAAAGATATAACTATATTTCAAGCAATCGACTTATCCGTTCAGAAAGTAAACAAACTAGGCCTGGTTCGTTACTGGCTTTTGTCTATTCCAACTGCTTTTTGTCTACTGATATTTTTGACTTACATTGGGTATACAAGAATCATAGAGACTTTGTATACTAATCTTATACTTTGGTCACTTGGCTTGCGTCATACTTGGTGATTGGCCTATTTGATGTTTCATTATACTTCAATCCACAAATAATTATTATTTTCCCATTTTAAACACTTTGCTTACTACTAGTAGGCAAAGTGTTCTTCTTATGTATGCCTCCACTAGAATTATTTCATCTGGCTTTTGATGTAACTCTATCTAAGATTTCTACTTGTATAAACGGTCAGAATATATATTAATTACGAATATTTTTGTATTTCGTTTGCCAAGGAATATGTTTTATTGTATTAGTTGTATACGATGATCTTTTTCTTGTATAGATTAACCTTTTTATGGATATTTACTATGAATATTTCTAGTCACATGCAAAGCTGTATATTAATTTTTTTTGTTTTATTGTGTGCGCAAGCGCCTATTCTTCTTATTTAGACTACATCTTAGTTATAACAAATCCACTTACTTAAAATAAGCTTATAAATATATAAAAACCGTTGTAAACCTATTCACACAACACCTTACTCTGATGTATACTCGTTACATTCATTCACTCAATGTTTCCTGCTATTGGATAAGTTCATCTTAACTTAGCATTTACCAAAAGGATCTCGATATGGAAAAGTCTGAAATTTATCAGTACGAGGACAAAAACCCGTGGCAACGTCGAAAGACTGAGGAGCCACCAAATATAGACGATTTATTAGATCAATTCTCAAACAACCTCTTTGGCGGTTCCGGTGGTGTTTTATTTCCTTTATTCTTATTTTTAGTTTTAGTGATACTTTGGGCAATATCTGGTTTTTATGTTGTTAAACCAGCCGAGCAGGCAATAATCCTTAGATTTGGTAAATACTATACTACAAACGGACCGGGATTACACTGGATTGCACCTGGAATCGATAATAAGTACCTAGTCAATATTAATCAAATTTACTCTTATAACTACTCCGACCAGATGCTGACAGAAGATGAAAACTACGTCAAAGCTGCGATCACTGTCTTTTATCGGATCGACAACCCTCGCAATTACTTATTTAATGTGATCGATCCTGAAGAGACGCTACACGACGCTGTTCATAGTGCACTACGTCAGACGATAGGGCACACTCACCTGGAAGAAATTTTAACTTCTGGAAAAGAGCAGGTTCGTACAGAAACAGCTACTTTATTGAACCAAGTTTTAACTTCCTATGGTACTGGTATTATTGTGACAGACGTCAAATTACAAGAAGCAACTGTCCCAGCAACTGTCATATCGGCTTTTGACGATGTAATTACCGCTCGTGAAGCTAAAGCTGCTAAAATCAGCCAAGGTGAAAGATACTTTAAAAAGGTTGTGCCACTAGCTAAGGGTAAAAGCCAACGCATCATTACCGAAGCACAGGCTTATCACGACAAGGTTGTTCTTAATGCAAGGGCTGATGTTGCTCAATATTTAGCCCTTTTACCACAATACACTACTAATAGTAAAATTCTCTCTGATAGACTTTACTACCAAACGCTAGACGACATCCTAGAGAGGGTGCATAAAGTGTATGTTTCTGATAATAAACAAGTCTTGTACCTGCCTCTCCCAAATGCCAAAGAGGGCACAGATTTACTGAAAAAAAATATTTTACCTTCAGAACTTGAGGAAAAATTATCTGACTTTCGTGATTCCACCAATCATAGCCACTAAAAGGACTTCTTTTTATGAAAAACCAAGACACTAACAGTTTATTTCAATCTTTTTTGCTCATTTTTTTAGTTGGATTTTTAATTTTACTAAGCTCTGTCTTTTATGTGTATGAAGGAAACCGCGCACTAGTACAGCGTTTTGGTAAAATATTGACTAGACCTAACGGCGATTTTATTATCTACGAGCCTGGATTACATTTCAAAGTACCAGTTATCGATAGTGTTCAACCTTTAGATATTCGCATTCAAACGTTCTCTGTTCCATCAGATAGAATATTTACCGTAGAACAGAAATCTGTCAAAATTGATTATTATGTTAAGTGGAAGATTAAAGATCTTGTTAAATATTACTTAGCTACAAATGCTAGTTCTTCTCGTACTGCCAGTGTTTTAAAAGGTAAGATTAATGACGTTCTCAGAGCTGAGGTAGGTAAACGAGAGTTAAGTGATGTCATTACTGGTGAACGAGGTAGTATCATCTCAATATTAAAAGATCAAGCTGATACATCTGCAGATAATATTGGTGTCGAAGTAGTTGATGTTAGAATTGTAAAACTTGATTACCCACCTGAAGTGTCTCAGAGTGTTTATGAGCGTATGCGTGCTTCCCGACAACGAATGGCCACTATGTATCGCTCTGAAGGGGATGCTGCGTCTGAGGCGATCAGGGCCAAGGGTGACGCCGAGGTAGTCAAGATTTTAGCTGAAGCAAAACGTAGTGCAGCTGTTATAAAAGCAGAGGGTGACGCTGAAGCTGCTGATATATTCACCAGTGCATATTCTAAGCAACCCGATTTCTTCCGTATACTTAGAACATTAGATGTGTACAAGAAAACAATTAAAGAAGGTGAGTCTATGATAATAGATCTATCACAAATTGATATATTTAAGCCACTCCAGTCAGGCAGCCTACTACCTTCAAGTGAAAAAGAGTAATTCTTAGTAATAACTTATTTTATTTCTTAATCTCTTCTAAAGCATATAGCTTGTACATCCGTCTCTATCTTGTCTAGAGAGTATTCGATTTTACTTTTTTTCTCCGTTACTGTACTATTTTAGCTGATTTATGCATCTTTGTTATGAAAAATTCTGCGATACTCTCTAAGGATAACCCACCTGATTACCTACTAAAACTTTTATCACTCTCTATCTATTTACAGACTACAATACTACTATTACATTTTCTTGCTATCATTCGTCTTCCGGTTGCGTTATCAGTTTTTTTTGCATCAAGTGTAAGTTATTTTTTTTACTATCATCTTATAAATCGCAGTTACACACCATATATCGACCCTAACCTTGTTCAATCATCGAGGTTATATATGGCCTCTATATTTCAACGTTTTAGGAAAAACACTCATTTTCCGACACATAAACCAACTTTACTTACAATATTGCATCCTCTTTACTACTGCTTTCATGTTGTAAATTCCATTTTTTCAGGATTGTACTGTTTTCTAGATTTTTTGTACTTCTCTCTACGCTATGCGTTAATTTTTTCTAGTGCAGTTTTAGACCAAATCGTTATTTTATCTTTTCTCGTTGTGCACTCTGCGTTCGAAGCTTCTATCCCTGCACATTGTGCTATCCTTGGAACTAGTAGTAAGATCTTCGCATCTTTGAGCTGCTTATTTGCTGGTGCCGTTGAAGTAATAGGGGAGCATGACCCTCTTTTTAAAATTAAACCAGAATGTAGGTCATCTAGCTCTGTTACCCCTTTGACTACAAATACCACTTCTCAAACATCTGTACTTTCTGGTATTGGGCTCTATATTATAAGTTTTATTGCGCATATGATCTTCGCAGCTGTTGTGTTAATTGAGTGTATTCCGATCGTTTTAGCTTATTTTCTTGCCTCATTAATCCCAAATTTTTGTATTTCTGCCATGTCTATCGCCCTTATCTCTGCGCTATGTTTGAGCTACGCTTCTGTTTTTTCAACAATGCTTCACGATGCCTGGTTGGAAAAACGCACATGGCATTCAAGAAGCAAATCAATTTTCATGCTCACTGCATTTGCTGTATCAATGATTTTTTACTTCGAGTTCTTTGCTCATATGGTAGTTTTTATTAATACATTGCCTGCAATATTTCTGGCTTATACGATGGGTTTTGGCCGTTCGTGTTTACTTCTGCTAGCAGCAATAGGTGATCATCACCACTCCGAAGATGATCATGGTATTTTCACAACTTGGACTAAGTTCTTTGCTTCTATAGCGGTAGGTATTATTGCGGGTCACGAATTTTATGAGTTTCTTCTAGCGATGCATGTTGCGCCTAATGCTAGCGTGATGGTAATGCTTGTAAGTTTAGCTATCATTTCTGGTTTTGTGGTAGAAGGTGCATTTTTTGGTTCTAGTGATGATGTTACCGAGTCATCGTCTTACATCTTTTTAGCGAAGATATTTACTTGGTTATTCCCTGCACCAAAATATGAGCCTTGTCATGGGTGGGGTGGCACACTTCTTTTAAGCTACATTGTAGCTTTTGCGTTTTGTCCGCTGCAATATTTTTTAGTGCTTATTCTGCCAATTCGTCTTGTATTTCAACATATGATGTCAATCTGGGATATCCCCACGCGCATTACGATAGATATCCCCGAGTACGAGAAAAATATTAAAAAAACGTCTGTAACGAACTGTGATCCTCTAAAAAACCACTGTGATGGTACGTCTAGTTTATCATCTGTTACTGACGAAAGCCTACGTAATCAGCATAAGCCACCACAGAGTCTCTCTGATTTTGTTTTTGCGATGTCAATATTTAATTATGTAAATACAAGCGACGCACCTTGCCATTTTAAACCTGAATGATGTCTTTCTTTTGGACGGAGTAATAAGCTATGTTTGCATGCAAACTATTATTAAAAACATTAACTGCAATTGTTCCAGAAAAACTGGCATCGGAAACAGAAGCTTTACGACAGTTTGAACTGCTAAACGCTTCTGGTTGTTTAGATATCCAAGTTCGTGACTATAAATCTCGTACATTACTAAGTGAAGCTATAAATTTAGGTTATATGAAATTGTTTTTTTCTATACTTGCATGTGGATTTACCATTGATAGGCGTTCTTGCAATCCGATGATTTGTGCAATTAAGAATCACAATATTACCGCAGTTCGTGTTTTATTAACTCAATTCCCATACCTGATCTACTCTATTGATAGCCAAGGCAATACTGTTTTGATGCTTGCTATGAAAAGTCAGGCACACCTTATTGTTAACTACTTCTTATCCTTGCAGGCGTATGATACGACTTTTAAAAACAAAAATGATCACAACATATTTAATCATGCACTAATACACGACAATTATCGTGTCATTCTTGATATTATAGATAAGTATCCTGAATATGTTGCTTCTTATGAATCATCTTTTACAAGTTTTTTTTATGAAGCCCTTCATAATAATGCTTATTTTGTCTTTATTGCATTGTATCTATATTATGGGAAGTACTATTTTCAAGAAAATGAAGACTATCGCCAACATACCATTTATTTTTTAGAGCATATATCTCTGACCAAAATACATCCAGAAGCTTTATCTGTTTTTAAAATTTTATACAGAGAGTCTTTATTATTACCTGAGTATATTTTTATACGTTTAATATCGCTACCTGATGAAGCGTTATGGGCATATTTTATAACCGGGCAGTGTTTTCCTAATATACACTATTTACACAGGTCTAATATACATCAATTTACTTATTATGCTTCTTATAAAAAATGCTCTATTGGTCTTTACGCTAATCTAGATTGGTGTGTAAATGATAGGGTAGGTAAGACTCCCTTGATGCTTGCTACACTGCGTAATGATCCAGATGTCTTGGAGTATATTCTAAGAAGTGGTGCATCTTCTTCAATCAATGCTGTTGATAATACCCACAATAGTGCATTGATGTACGCAAGCTGTCTTACTAACTGTTCTAACGTGTTTAAGCTTTTGCTACAGTTTAAGGCAGATGTTTATTTGGTAAATCAATATGGGGATGATGTCTTTTCCATTTTACAGAAACGTGGGCAGCTCTCTTTACTTGGGTATATGCTAAAGAACTATTCTTTTACAAATAGAAATCAGGGTACTGTTAAGGATATTTATTCCTTTATCCCTAAAAACTCACATTCTGATCGTGTTCATACATTCTACAGGACCGCAATTAACTTAGACTGTTCGAATGAATGTTTGACTCTACAAGATTCTGAATTTTATCAATTAAAATATCTAGCTAAATCTCAAAGACCTCATGTATCTAATTCAGCTCGCTTGTTACTTGCATCGGCATTATATAAAAACACGGTATTTCAACGCATAGCGCGTTATCTACGTCCTATTTTACCTCAATTAATTAACCCAGAACTTGTTCGATTACTTGTAGTTTACAAGAGTAAGTTATTTAATAGTCTTCCAACGGAAACTTGTTATAATATCTTATCTTATCTCCCAATACATGGCGACTTTTCTTATTTATACGACCATCTATCTGCTGTAAACTCTTTACGTAGATATTTACAAACACGCTTTGCCCAAGCATATATCGTTTTACAATTTGCTCATAATAATAGAGATACCCTGTCTTCACATAGTTTTTCTGAATATAACTATACCTCCAAACCTCGAAACTCATCACGGTCTTTTAAGCGCAAGGGTAATTCTAGCAAAAAATTTCATAAAAGAACAAAGTGTTATTGATCACGCTCATATAATTATTACAGCTAAGTATCTTTTACTATAAATAATAGTGAAATAGCATCACAAAATATATTTTTCAAATGAAACTGTAATACTCATTTGATGTATTTGGTTATGTTTTTTCTAATCGATGTAATATTACTCTGTAATTGATTTTCTATTAATAATTGCCAGTTATCTCTTATCAATTTATAATGTAGTTTTTAGATATTTGTGTGAATCAAAATTTAACCATTATAAATCAATTAGGTGGTAAGTCATTATATGCGTAGATATATTGCTCCATTGCTTATATACTTTTGGCAAAGTAAGACTTTTTTACATGTTTTTTTATTGCCTATATCCTTTATTTTTTGGTTTATTATCTCAATTAGACGCATTGTACTAACCACTTTTGCACAAAAAATCTCCATTCCCGTTGTTGTAATCGGTAATATTACTGTTGGTGGGAATGGCAAAACGCCTTTTGTAATAGCTCTAACACAATTTCTGCAAAAAAAAGGGTTGTCTGTAGGTATAGTTTCTAAAGGCTATGGTCGAAAAAACCCACACCAATGCTTTCTTATTAATAAACCTATGCCCACTGATGTGATAGGGGATGAAGTAGCACTAATTTGGCAAAAGACATCCGCTCCTTTAGCAGTTGGGCCAAGTAGAATTCAAGCCTGTGATTTATTAATTGATATGGGATGTGATGTTGTTCTCTGTGATGATGGTTTACAAGACTATAGCTTATCGAGAGACATTGAAATTATCATGCAGTCAGATCACTCTGAAGGAAATGGCCTTCTTTTACCTATAGGTCCATATAGAGAGCCTAAAAATCGCATGGCTAGAGCTTTTCAAATTATTAGACAAGTAAAAAACAACACTATGAATAATAAAGCTCATCAAATGCGTTATGAGATAGAGCATATAAAACATTTAAGTTCAGATACATGTTTTACACTTTCTAACTGGTCCGGTAGTAAAAATGTAACAGCGATATCTGCCATTGCTAACCCAGATCGTTTTCATAGTTTATTAATTGACTCTGGATTCAATATATCGTGTTATACTCTACCAGATCACGATGTTATCACGACAGAGGACCTACATGTAGCAGGCAATAATACTATATTCATTACAGAAAAAGATGCCGTTAAGCTCTCTTCAATAGTCGATGCTGATGTTTGGATAATATCCATCAAACCAACTTTTTCTTCACCTGTTTGTGAACCTATTTTAAAGAGGCTACTTTTTCTCTACCCACAACTTGAGTCTAAGATTATGCAATAAAGACTTGTGTTCTGTGAGCCATTTTACTTAGATTACCATTCTTACTTATAGTTACTTGGTCTCTGTAGCCCGTGTACAATATCATAATTACTATCTTTACTGTCTGGTAAAATCCCATTTCCCTCGCTATTATTCATCCATGGCGTAGGGCGTATACCAAAACCGAATCCGTCAATACCATTCATATTATCTCTTTCTTCTGATATATCTCTATTAAATTCAGCAAATAATCCGTATTTATCTATTTTATTTTCTTGGAGATTCGCTTCACCTAACCATAAGGCCACATGTCCACCTCGTCCTAATTGAGTTGGGTTATGAGCTGTTTCTTTGGGAACCTTTCTTGCTACCCATACATCACCGGCTATAGGATTAAAATCAAGCTGTGGCTGTAAAGAAGATTGCAAGGTTTCTACTAAATGCTTTTCTTCAGTATTAAGTGCTGTGAAAAATTGCTCGCCCCACATTGATCGTTGTAGATTGAACAAATGCAAAGTTGAAACACGAAAGGGTAATTGATACATTTCTGCTATATAACTTGAACAGTCCATTGGCGCATATGGATTTTCACCTTCCGCTGCTAGCTCTGTCCCAATCCCTCCAAACGCATATCCACCGCTGTAAATTCTTAAATATTTACCGTCTGAATTACTGAATATATTATACTTAGCATCTACTATATTTAGATCATCTGGTAAAGCATAATCATAGAAAAGCGTGCTATGTTGTGCTGGGGTTACCTTTTCTGTGTGTTCGTTTTGCTTTTCTATAGATTCTAAATAGATTCTCGTAGCAACAAGGCTATGAATTAATATAGACGGTTTAGGTGTTCCCCAGAAGTTAGATTTATGCTCAAAGTTTATACCTAAATCACTCTCAATTGTATTTGACCCACCTAGCCATGGAATATTATTCGGGTCTCTTTCTTGGTCAGAGAATTCGGAGAAATTGATACTAGCAAGTGATAACCCCGTATCTGAGTGTTGTAGATCTCTTTTTTCTGATAAATTGATCAAAAAATCTGTAGTCTGCTCAAGGATGAACTGAGCTTTATCTATAACTAAAATGTTTTTGAAAGTTGAGAGAGGATAAAGATAGCGTCTATCAAAATTCTCATTACCTTTGTTCTCACTATAATAATTTGAGAGCGCTTGCCCGATATTCTGATACTCAACGCGCATCTCTGCGAGTACACTTTTCACACCATCGCGTATATCCTTATCACTTAAATTCTCTGCGTTTGTAATAGACTGCATAATTGCAGATTGCATATAGCTAATTTCTTCATGCATTGCATGCTGTCTGTCTTTGATATGACTAACTGCATTTTCTGCGGGTGTATCTACTGTAGCTTCTTGTAGGCTAGTATAATTAAGCTTTGCTATATCCATAGTAATTTCGTTTTTTTAAGATCACAAATTATATCAGATTTGTTCTTGCTTTCAAGGTGTGTACGCATCATGAATTGTATATTGCACACTACTTTAAAGATATAAATCTCTATTAATGTACAAATTTTTTCTTTTATTACGTTTAGTTGTTGGACGAGAAAAATAAAGGATGCAGTAATTGCTACAAAGATTATGTACTTTTCTATGGTTAGAAGCACTGTTATATTAAATTGTGCTAACATATCTCGTCCAAGACTACTCTAGTGTGTCATGTTGTTACATAAAGTGATTGTATCCTTGAGTATTAATGTGACAATAAATCAAACATTTTGTTATAGATACCGTTTTAACTTTGGATTCCTTCTTATTTTTTAATAATTATAGGCAATAATTTACATGTTTTAGCACACTAGAATAAGATGAAAGTAATCATTATGCGAACATCATCTTATTTAACGGGATACTCCATGAAATTAGAGGAATTAAGAAAAGCGAAATCTTATCTGTCTCGATATAGCAAGTTATTTAAAGAGTATAAATTTGGTCTATTCGGCTCTGAAAGCCTGATCTCTTCTTCGAATTTAGGAACTCCACCTAAATGCATTTTTATAGCACTACCTGATAAGGATAATGCTGAATTAATAACCATACCACTCTTTAATATAGATCCAATTGATGATCTTGCTGAGGCTGATCTTGCATATATGATCACTAATATCGAGAAGCAAGATCCTGTTTTTCTATGGTTTTTAGTGAGAGAACATATAGATTCTTTACAGCCATTATGTCTAGATATATTACTAACTCATAGTGAAAAACTGCGCTCCTATTTAAATACTAGGATAATGCCAAGTACATACGCTAGATACGTGCTCAGATTTAGTGCTCTCAAGCAATTTATGTATTATGTCAATAATATCAATATCAAAAAATCAATTACCCAGTGGCGAGATTATGCGCCATTGACTTGCCTTCCAGTAGATAGGCCAGAGATATTAGAAATTCTCATTAAACATGGGGCTGATCCATATACGTCATTAGAATATGACGAATCTCAATATGAAGCATTGCTACCCGAACTGTATGGAAGAGATATTCCTTCCAATGTCCTTGGGTTTCGTCATACTATCATGAGACACACCGTAGCAAAAAAAACATACTGAGATATACTATTATGATAAAGAGCATCGAGCTGCAGTTATGGAACTTGACTCATGTAGAATGCAGTTGAGAGACGATGCTAATCTAACCATAATAGTATATGTCTCGGAAAATACGTCTTATCTTTCTGAGAATCATACAATACAATCAAATATTTCTATTACTACTAAAGAAGCAAGTGATCGTGTTATTGAAATGTCACTCAATAGCTTACTATCTAATTCAGACAAAATAAAGTTGGAATATATTGGCAATCGTATACAGCTTCATATAGATCCTATATTCATTATTGACACTAGTCAGCTATCCTGGCGTGGAGATCCAGATAATGTTCCAAATTTTTCACCCATTTGTATATCTTTTGCAGCAACCGACGTTCTATCTTTAACGAGTAAGTCATTTACTATTAAAGACCAGAAAAAACTCCATTTATTTCTCAATTATGGGCCTGATATTCTTAGTTTGCCCGGATTTAATTTGATTCAATATTTGGCATCCATAGGGCATACCAACTGTGTTAAAGTTTTATCAGATAAGGGGCAGATCTTTTTTATGACGGTGGTTTTTCCAATATAAATATTGGTTCTCTCTATCTTTATCGTCAAATTAGAGACCCTCAGATTTTGATTGACTGCTGTAATGAATCGCAGAATTTCCATAATAACTTTACTAAGTATATCTCATGTCTCATTAATGATGGTCGTTATGCTACTGCACGTAGCCTCTTACTAAACTGTAGATCTAACCTTAATTTAAATTATCTTTGTGAACATTTTTCTTCTAAATTAATGTTTGTGATATTCACATCTTGCAAAAACGTTTATCCAGATATAGATGGAGAGCTGGATGATAAACAGTTTTATCATAAAATTAATAAGATAGAAAAAGAAAATAGAAAAATCCTGAATAATGATATATCCATGAATGTTTTCATAGAGTTTTTAAATAGGTGCCCAGAACTAGTACATACACTTTTCACCTATAAAGAACTCATAGACCGTTTCGACGATACGCTAAAAGATATTGCATCTAAAGCGCTTAATACTAAGATTCCTCGTGATGTTAAAGACTATAAAGTTACACCGCTACTCAGCTTTTTACTTGGACCTGATGCAAATACAAACATCCTACTCAAACTTGCAACAAAGAATCATCTTTTTTTTGAAAACTTAAAATCTGTAGCACAAAAAATAACAGAGATAGAGGGTCTTATCTATGATAATGATCCTGAATTTTTTAACGCAAGGCCTAAATCCAATGACCAACTCTCCAATCCTTTTTATCACTCCCATTCATCCAATAGCACTGTAAGTGAATCGCTCTGTAAAAGTTTATCAGATAAAATTACTAACCTTATTCATCAACTCTCAGAAATAAACTCGAATAATGTAACCTTAATTGAAAATTTAACTACACAAAGAGCTTATCTGTTACTCTCTGATCTTGAAAAATACCAACTTCAGATCAGTCATCGTCTTCGTCGACTTCATTCTCATTTAGATGACTTGAATAATTCCACAACACACGAAAATTATTCGGCTATATCAGAGTTAGTGAAACAAGATTTACTTTTACCGGATCAATTTAACGAAAAAATTAAAGTTATAAAAAGCCGTCTTGAATCTTTGCAAGAAAAATCTACGATTCCAGACCGGGTATTCAATGAAGCAAAACCAAAGAATGAACAAATATCACCTAATAACAAGTCAACTCAACAGTTTTTAACTAAAAACTCTTTAATTCAAAAAAGATCTATACAAACATCTAAGTCCACAGATGAAAACTCAGTGCGTAAGAATGCTACTGATTCAGTGAAAACACAAAATCATCTCTTCAAATCAGTGTCTCAGGGTGAATCAAATCATTTAAATAATGTTTTTTATAAGTCTTGTTTGGATTTATTTTTCAAAACTGAATATTGTTTACTTGCTCAAGAAAGCTCAATGATACATTTTGTACCTTTACGTTTTTTAATTTTTTTGATGGAAGTTCATGAATTTCAAAACCAACATGATGATCTAGTTCCATTATCCAACTCTTACGATACAAAAACCGTACGAAATATGTATACACACCACGGATTTTTCTTTCCAGAAGAAGTATCGCAGCAGTTAATAGATGATCTTGAAGATTAAAAAAGTAGACTCGCAACTGAAACAATATCCTTGCAAGAGTTACAACATTCCATAAATGACTGGGTATTTTCTGCATACTCTCTTTGCTTAAAACATCTCGATGAAGGAATTGACCCAACAGTTAAACTCAGTGATCCAAATAAAAAGCGCCTATTGAGTCTATACATTGATGATTTTGGTCAGAGGGCTAGTAGGGTAGAGTGTCTTTTAGTTCAACTGCATGAATCTAATGTAAATATCTTGACTGATGATCGAATCATTCTTAGACTTTGTGTCATGGAGCTTGGTGAACACCTTAAGGCAGATCCAACTATTTTTTCCAACATCAGTGACCGCGTCTTAGATACTCTTAAACAGTATTCGATTAGTCGCCGGCATTATTTCCATCATAAATTTTTCATGTCTGATAATAAAACGCTAGATAGAATATACACGAAAATAACATCTCAATCAGGTGGTACTTTGGAAACCAACCTCACCAATATTCTTTCTGCCTCCGCCAAAACAACCTTGGACACCATATCTTTACCTTGAAATGTTCGTAAAGAACTTGCCTATTTATGTGCAGATTTATGTGCAGAAATTTCTGTTGAACAGTCAAATTCTTTTAAAAGTATTTTCTAAGTATTTCTATGTTAATAGTAAGGCAGATCATAAACGATAGCTTACGTGTGCTATCTCATCCTGGCTAGTTTATTTCCTATGAAAAAATCTACTGTAAAATGTTACTGTTATCTAGCCCATACTTTTAATTGTATATCATCATAAGCAGTGTCTTTCTTGAGAAAAATTTCAATTCCTTCCTCTTCAGTACCTACTCCTGAAATGAGTTAAGCCAAAATAGTGTGTTATTGAAGACAACATACATAATTGTCGAGAAAAGTTGTATTAAAACTCTAACTCAGAGTTTATTATAATTTCGGTTGGATAAAGTCATTATTATTTTCCTCTGAGTTTTTTTCTTACTCTATAGAGTGATTTTACAAAATATGCACGCATTATTATCACCACTCTTATCTACTCAAGATATTGTTTTATATTATTAATTATTGTTCGTACCCAGCTTTTATGTTAGAGTGGACAAAACATTAACTTATATGAAATGAGAAACCTAGATCAATTTTTACAATCTCCCGATTACATAGAAAATGGTATTGCTATTGGTAAGGTTGGTGAAGAAACTATTATCTTTTATCGTACCAGTGATGGTAATTCACAAGCATTAAAGCTAATTCAACCTGCGCCTAATTCAAGAAACTATTCCGTTTATCGAAGGTTCTTTAATCAAGTTGTGCCTATTCAACCTTATCTACTCTGGTATCTGATTGATTCTAAAATTGATCCACATGTCCTTGGTTCACTTATACAACGCTTTCCTAGTTTAAAGAACCAATTTTCTCAACGTTTGGATTTTTTTTCATGGATTAAACAGTCTAAAAAACAGCTATGGACTGATAAACACTTGTATTCATCTTGGTGGATCATTGGTACAAGGCCACTTCTCTGTAAGGCAGCTAGTGACTATGAAATTTTTTCTTTGCTAGTTCAAAATGGTGCTAATATCCACAGTACATGTGGTTTTGATGACGAGCAAAAAAAAAGAATGCTTCCTGATTTTGTTGGATCTAGTAATTTTAATGAAATATACGAGCATAGAGAGATGCTTATCAATCACTCTACTTATCGTAAAAGAATACCTTCAAATGACACCCATAAAGAAGAGCGCGTACTTTTTTATGACAAAGAAACTCATACTGTATCCATGCATGAGGAACAGAATATATCGATTCAATTAAAACCTGATGTATGTCGTGAAGAACTCATCCGTGCACACCCTGTGCTCTTACTTTATTTAAGTCTGAATACCTCAATTCTAGATAGAGAAAATGACAGCATAAATGCTTCTCCATGCGATAACTTTACTGAGCTGTTGGATCGATTACTTTTAGCTAGCACCTATGATATTTCGTATAATCCTTGCGAAAAACATGTCCGTGTTGTTCTGAATTTATTTTCTACATCTGACAACGAAGTGAAAATTATAGATGTTCCGCTAACTATTCCATTTAGTTATGAAAATGATAATTATATTGAATCTATCGAATTCATGGGGATTAAGGTCAGTAAACCACTTGATATTTCCATGTTTTTTACTTATGGCTACGAGTTTCTCTCACATCAAAGACCGCATAGTGTTATGCATATTGCTGTTTTACAGAATGACTTTAGAATTCTAAAGCTCTTGATAGAAAAGGGTGTCGATCCACTAGACCACCAGACAGGTACTCTTATACCTCCTATGACAAGTCTTTTACTCTCTGATAATACTGATGAGCTCAGATTTTATCTTAAAAGGATGTCTCATAGATCTTCCGACTTTTTCTCGTTTTGCTTGATAAACCAATACTACCAGACAGCAAGAAAAGTTATTATCAAAACTCGGGAACCTATAAATTTTGATCAGATCTGTAAAAATCATCCACTAGATGTTGAAAGACTAATATTAACCAATGCTCAAAATCCTAAACGACAGTTACATGCAGGCTCTGAAGATAGTAACATTTCACCTAAAGTATACACCTTTACAAAGATCACTGAAGACACTCATTTTCCCGTTTTTTTCGATCATTTTCGAATGTTACTACAGTATTCTCCTGAATTAATTTATGCTTTTTTTGACAATAGATCGCTATTTACGAACTTTGAGAAGAAAATTACTACACTTATGCTGCTCGCTCTAGAAAAGGATGATGCGATGCTACTTGAGTTCTTAGTTAGTGGTGTTACTAAGTTTACTTGGACAGATCATTTAAACACCGAGGCTATGCGTAAACTGGTTTCCTCCTGCCACAATAAAAAGAAACTTAGAAAGGCTATTTACTCACAATACCGCACGTGGATGCAGAAAAATAGTAAATCTCTTTTTCAAGAAGGCAATAAATCACTTGATTTAACTCTACCATCCACGCCAACCTTTATTACCGAAGATGTTTGCAAGACCTTACTTAGCCAATTTCTGTCATTATCCTCTGATGTTGATATCGCGTGGGGTAATTGGTTAGCTCAGCATATAAAAACTTATGTATCAAAAGATTCTGCTTTTTTATCTTCAAGGTTGACCATGGATACCCCAATTACATCACTGTCGGATAGCCTTTTTCCCATTATTGAATCACAAAAACCCATTTTGTCCATCACACACAGACAGTGGCGTGATTGGGTTCAGGTCGGTTTTTCACTATTTTCTATACATAACCGTATTGCTCAATTTATATCTCAACTGAACAATCCAAATGTAACTGAAGAAACCTATCTACACCTCGTTAAATCGCAAAAACGTTACCTACAAAGGACTCTGGGTTTACAGAATGAGTTATCGCTTCTTGGGGGTAAAATATCACAGAAAATCGATGAGCACTTGATTCCAGCTTCCATGCATGTTGGTGAAGAGAAAAAGTCATTATCCGTAGCTGTAACGTCGTTCAAAGAGGATGAAATATCATCTAAGTCGCCAGGTGATGAAAAAAGACATCCATTACCACTTCCTAATAAAATAGTTAATAAGAAACTTTATATTGATCTACTACAACCATTTTTTACACAAGAATATGCCCGTACTCCAAATAGTTTGATGCACATTGCTATCAATCGCTTTTTAATATTACTTATGGAAATTCAGGAAAAGCACGCTAATAATAAGTTAAAAGTCTGTCCAAAATATCTACCTACAGTTCGTAATATTTACATTCACTATAGTCCATTTTTTTCTAATGATCATATTCTTCAACTACAAGAAAAAATTGACGATATACAAAATATCATTTCCGACTCTGAGGCAGGATTTTCTGACATTAAACATAGCGTCTATACTTTCATATCTTTAGCTTTTAATCTGTCTTGTCAGGCCTTTGGGTTGCCGTATACAGCCCAACAACCAATTGATGACATTATAAAAAATGACTTACATAGTAAGTATGCGAGTATTGGTATTGAACATAGAGTAGAAAGGTTAAAAAGTTTATTAAATGAACTATCTATTTCAATGGATAGTTTACAATCTAGTAAAATGGACCAAAAAATTATAGCTATGTATGTAGCTTTGGAGATAGGGGAGCATTTAAAAGCTGAAGTAAGACTACTTCAAACTTTTGGCTTGCATCATCCTCCTAGTGATTTTCACTACTTTAAAGTATTACGAGGGCAATTAAGTCACGCCTTTTATTCTGAATCTTCTTTGGATCTGGCTTTCCCTCAACAACAATCTATACCATCGTCTCATTTGTCTTCTCAAATAGGTATGTGTTCCTTAAAAGAGGGCGTTGTAGAAGCAGATCTAGACGTTAATGCAGAATCGACTGCACTAAAATCAAATATTGAATCATTTGAATTGAAATCTGATAACTTTTCTATCTTATATGATGTACTTGACGATATGGAAACAAAAGAAAGCTTTGAATCAAGCATAATCCATCAACAAGTGTCATCACCAATGATAGATTTGGAACAAAATATACCTAGTAGGATTTTGCAGGAAGATTCTAGTGCTCTTAAGGATGAAACTCAGAGTTGTGACAAAAAACCAAGTCTATGACAATTCCAGTTTGTGCTTTTATACTGCTGATTCTTGTTTTTTTAATACTTGCATATTACTCCTTACCTTAAAGGATTACCTCATTTACGAGCTAGAAGATTACTCATTAAAATTCTTTCTATATTTCTAAACATCCTCGATAATTTGCTTAATAAAACATCTCATGATAACATATAACGTACTGATATTATGAAGAACTTCCTTAATTTATAAAAAACTAGACGACATGGAAACAGGTTACACAAATCAAGCAGAGAGATTACTAAACTACAAGAGTACATTATATGCCAAGTACCAATTTGGTCTCTTTAGTATAGTCCACCCACAGCTTTCAACTCAGTTCGGAGAGCCACGGCGCTGCTGTTTATTTACTGCGAAATCTATACTCAATAATACTCCCCCTATACAGATACCCTTACTAGATATTGAGCCCATTGCTGACCTTAAAGATGCTGATATGCAATACTTGATCGCAAGTATTGAGAAGCAAGATCCAGCATTCCTTTGGTATTTACTGAGGTCGTTTTTACCTTTATTAAGTAATGCCTGCCTGGATGAAATTCTCACCCACAGTGAAAAACTACGTTCTTATCTAAATACTAGGATGATGCCTGAGTCATACCATAGGTATCTTCTTAGTTTTACTTCTCTGAATAATAATTACATATCTTCGGATTCTATACTGAGTCGTAGTATAAAGGAATTACTGGTCAGCATGATTGAATATACACCAATAACTTGCTTACGAGCTGACCGCCCAGATATATTGCAAACATTACTCAAACATGGTGCAGATCCATATGTATCATTAAGATTCGATGAATCCCAGTATAAAGCTTTTCTACCCGAACACTTTGGTCTACCTGCCGGTAAGAATATCTATCGATTGCGTAGAGCTATGCTTGATGAGTCCTCAAAAATATCTGCAAATAATGTGGAAACAACCAACACTTGCGACAGAAAAAAAACACAGGAGGTCCCATCACTAAAATATCAAGAATCCTATTACTTTAATATGGAAAATCACACATCTGAAATAGTACTGCCTTTAGGTCGATTTACTTTAAAAAACGACGCTAGATTAAACATGAAATACTGTGCTGACGGTATTGAATTTATATCAGAAAATCACACACCTCAATCCCCGTTATCTCTATTTTTAGAAAATACTGATTTAGATAACGCTACGGTTAATTCATCTTCTACAGAGACCACATTAGCATCCCTTCTTGAGTCGACACATACACATTCCTTACTGGTAATTGATAAGGATAAAGTAGTATTTCACTTACATGATAACTTAGCTATTGATACAGAAAAGATAACCTGGTCTGAAAACCCAAATGTCATGTCAAAAAAATCTACATTGCAAATCAGTTTCGCTATATCTGATATTCTCTCATTACATATTCCTAGCTTGATTATTCAAGACCCACTAGATATACGGTTATTTTTTAACTACGGTCGACAAGTTTTCACACTGCACGATTACAATCTTATCCAATATACGGCCAGTATTGGATTCTCCCAAAGTTTAAAAATTTTAGCTAACCAGGGTGCTGATCTATTTTTTGATTCTCGTATTCGTCCTTTTAACACGAGTCTTCAGTATCTTGCGAGCATACTAGATAACGGCAATCAATCCACTTATATGGCTTGCTGCAATCAATCACTGGGCTTTCATGATAGGTTCACTCAATATATATCTGATCTAATCTCTATGTCCTATTATAAAACTGTCCGTACGCTTTTAATTCAGTGTAGATCCGATCTTGACTTAGACTATCTTTTTAACACGCATAGGGCTTTAGATCTTATGCGTGTGGCACTTTCTTCTTGCGGGGATTATCTTAACTCTCGCATGAAGGTTAACTCCAAGCAGACTACTAAATCTATTCAACGACACCGAATGGATATGGATGTATTTATAGAGATATTGAATAGACGCCCAGAACTGGTATATAAACTTTTTTCTCTTAGCGATGATATAGATCACTTTGATACTGACTTAGCGGATATTGCTTGTAAAGCTCTCAGTACTAGGACTTCCGGTGGTATTAAGAGTACAAATAGTATTTCCATAGTGATTTTTTTACTTGGTCCTTATGCCAATACAGACATAATACTACGTCTTGCAAGACAGAATAGTTTCTTTTTTGAAAATCTAGATTCTATGGCAAAGGTGATACCTGAAATAAAAAACCTAGTGCAGACACATGATCCTACATTTTTCGAATCACAGAAAAAATCTTGCGACCAACTTCCAAAACCAGTATACCAACCTCCTACTGATTTTATCATAGAGTCAGATCGTGTAACTTTATCTGAAAGGATTACTGATCTTATTGTAAATTTTTCAACACTTAACGCATCTATCGGCAGCTTGACAAGCGCCTTTTCAAGTACACAAAAAGCGCATTTATTACATAAAGAGTTAGATAAATTACGACAAAAAATCCATAACCGACTCAATCGGTTCCATCATCACTTAAAGATACTAGCAGCACCTGTTAGCCATGATGATTATCAATCTATTTGTGTTTTAGTAGAACAAGATCCACGTTTACTTAGCGAACTAAATACGGAGGTTCTAGAAATAGGTGATAAGCTAAAATTACTGCAGCAAGAAGATCAGCTAAAAACAAGTAATGAAAAATTTCCAAATAATTCCTTATCCAAAAATAGTTTAATGCAACCACTTATTCGCGTGCCTAATACTGAAAAAGAACACTTGAGTAAGTTGTCTGCTAAAGATCAAAGCTTTCCCCATTGTCAAATTGAGTTGAAGTTGTATAGTAAGTCCTCTCTACTCAGTAATGTGTTTTACAAATCTTGTATCAGTTTGTTTTTTAGCTCTGAATATCCCTACTTACCTAAGAAACCACCAATGATACATTATGCTCCGTTACGGTTCTTAATATTTTTAATGGAAGTTGATGATTTTCAAAAAAAACACGATGAATTGCTTTGTCTATCTTCATATTATACTAGAACCACTCGTAATATATTCACGCACCACGGCTTTTTCTTACCAGAAGATATATCGAAAAAACTTATTGGTATGCTCGACTCGCTAAAAAATAAAACTGGATCAAAAAAAATCTCATTTGACGAATTGCAGCAATCAGTTAATGATTGGGTTTTTTCAGCTTACTCTCTCTGCTTAGCTCATGTAGATGATAAAATTGATCCTACAAAAACACTCGATGATCAATTTAAACAGCGCTTATTGCAGTTATATACACAAGATTTTGGCAAAAGAAATAATAGGGTAAGGCAGTTATTGACTTTTTTAATTGAGTCCCATGTTGAAATTGCTACTGAAAACTCTGACGTTCTTCGATTATCTGCTGTAGAACTCGGAGAACATCTTAAGGCTAACTCAGATATTTTACATTCCTATAGTGAACAACCGCTAGATTCTCTTAGACAATGCTTGATTAGTCGGAGGCACTTCTTTCATCATAAATTTTTTCTTCCAGATTGTGCAACACTCGAGACATTGTTCCAACAGATATTTTCACCGTCCTTTTCTTTGGAAAGTAACCCAATAGCTAACATAACTGATCTTAACCGAACTACATACCGAGCAATTTCTTTACCAGACAATATCCGTCAAGAACTTGCTTTTTTGTGTACGCAATTGACTAAATCAAGTTCTATTTCTATTAAAAAGGGTTGTTAATTTTGAAAAATTTTCAAAGATTTCATTTAATTTTTTGTTATACCTTCGTTGATAATATGTCAGCGTTATCTACATAAATACGCCATGGCTAATCCTAATCGGAATAAAAAAAAATTTGCATCTGAGCTTTTAAAGATTTTATCTTCAAAAAGCAAGTTGTTTAATAACCACCAATTTGGTCTATTTAAAGGGGTTTATACTGATCTTCCTGGTTATCTTGACTCAACATCTTGCGCCTTTATTTGCACGTCAAAAATGCAAAACTCACTTCCAATTCATATTATCTTAAAAGATATAGACCCCATAGATGACTATAAGAATGCCTCCACTGAATACCTTATACAATGTATGGAAAAACAAAACCCAGCAATTCTTTGGTATATGGTGAAAATGAATGTAAACCCTAAATGCTTGGATTTTTTATTGTCCCATAGTGATGTCCTTCGAGGACATTTATCAAAAAGACTTACCCCTCATATGTTTTGTAGGTTTTTTTATAACAATTCTTACACTATCGATTCCCAATATATTATGGATATAAATGATGTATACTCAAGATGGATATTCCTTTGTTCATCAAATATCCCTAATATAAAACATCTACAGAAGATGTGGCTACATTCAGGTCATTTACCCATTACCTGTATTAATATGACTAATATCGATTTACTAAAGATATTGATGCAGTATGGTGCAGACCCTCATGTAAGTCTCGAACTGAACAATACACAGATTGATTATTTATTACCTGAACTATCTGGTGAAGTAGCATCTAACCCTATAAAAAGTCTTAGGTTTAATTTCATTGATTTCACTAAAGATGATTCATATTTTAGTACCCAGATACATCAATCGTATGACAAGGAATCTAACACCTCAAAACTTAAACTTCAATACTGTGAAATAGATACTAAAAGTGGTAGTAATTTAACTTTTTCCATAAACCAGGGTATAAGTACAACTTTTTCTTGTGACTATAGTTCACACTCTTTAATTACTATAATTAGAGCAGGTAAAGAAGTCACACTAACTCTATCATCATTATTGAATAGTGAAAAATGCACATTAACCTTGTCATCAAATACCAATGAACCTACATTAGGCCTATCATTTGACTCTACACTATCTCTATGCACAAAAGATATTGCTTGGAACTCGGGTGCTCAAGTACCCAATATTTCATGTCCTTTTACTATAAATATTCCTATTTCTAGCATTAACCATCTGAAAACACTGGACTATAATTTCAATGAGCTTAAACATCTTTACTTGCTCTTTTATTACGGCCCTAGAATCTTATACAATCGTTGCTTTAATCTCATACAGTATGCTTGTTCCTTACATAATAACGAAATAGTTGAATACTTATCTTCTAAATCTTGTGATTTATTACATGATTCTGATGCACGTGATATTAATCCTGGCATATATATGGTATTTTCGAGTAACTTCCAGCGAACACTCATCAGTAAAATATTTAATAATTCACCATCATTCCACCTGAGATCTACATCTATTATGGTGAATCTATTAGAGCTAGGTTCCTTCAATATTATAAGGGAACTCTTGTTGAAGTGTCGGTCACCCATCGATTTAGAGTATCTGTGTGATTATTTTCTCATAGAGCTTTCTCATATTGTTTTTACTGGTATTCCAGACTTAAATATTGATCTAAAACCAGAAATGTTGAAAAATAGAGTCTATAAATATCTAACACATGCATCTCTTGATAAGCGTGCCTTACTAGATAAAAACGAAGTATCTTATCCAATATTTAATAAGTTTTTGAGAATAGCTCCTGAAATAATTGTTACATTACTTAATCGTCATAGTCTATTGCCATCTTTACATAAAAACCTTACTCAACTAGCACGCTCTGCCGTAGATAAGAGCGATTCACCACCCCTTATGTTCCTGGTCGACCACTATCCTCATGTCGAAGTAATTTTTACCGAGCTGCTTCAAGAACCAAGTTGTTTACGTAATCTGAAATCCATGTCCACGCATAATGAGGCTATCTATTCCTATTTACATGATGGCTACCCAGATCTATTCATATCTATTTCTGAACAATCTGATAATCAAATTAAAAAACGGGCGAATGAGCACCAGATTACTATCTGGACTAATAAGGTCAATAACTTTTTCAAGTCTATCAAACACACTTATGCCCAAGCACATAGATTGCAAGCGCTTTTTGATAAATCTAAGGATCAAATCCACTTGAGTGAACTATCTAGTCTCTCTAAGAAACTGCGTAACCTCATGACACGGTATACAAATAACCTACATATTTTATTAAAAGAGCACATTACAACTGAAAATCTTGCTCACATACAAAACTTATATACTAAAGATGTATCGAGACATGATGATGCCTTATACACTTTATCATTTTTTACTAGCTCACACCCTAATATAGAGAACCGTCTAGCGAATGAGAATAAATCCGTGCACAAGCCTAGTAGGGCAGATCAAGTAGCTACAAACCTCTCATCCTCATCAGATATTGTGAGTAAAACAAGTCCAGATTATGATAATCAAACCTCTTGTTTAACTTCTACATTTAGTGGTTTTTCTCCAAAACAAAAGAACAAATCAGAAACTGATTTTGAAAATCGCGATAGCCTCAGTTATCACTATCACCGTACATGTCTTGATCTATTTTTCAAAACTGAATTTCCGTTGCTTAAAGAAGAGATCACGATGCAGCATTTTGTCAACATCCGGTTTATGATTTTTCTGTGTGAGGTTAATCATACCAGTAATATTTTTGGTGACATTCAAGGAATTTGTCCTTTTGATTTATCTCATACTGTGCGAAATATGTACACACACCATGCATGTTTTTTCACTGCATCTGTATCATGTGATCTTGCACAAAAACTGTCCGCACTAAAAGATATTTTAGATGAAAATACCTTATCATATAAAAATATCAAAATACTTATACGTGATTGGTTACGACTAGCTTACTCACATGGTATTTCAGAACTTCATGCCCAAATAAATCCTGAAGATGATCTCAGTGAAGACGTGAAAAATTATTTATACACCTTATACTCCCAAGATTATGGGAAAAGAAAAGATAGGGTAGAGTATCTGTTATCTAAAATAGTTGATACGACACATCAATCTTTAGATCGCCAGCATATAAGTTATAGACTATACTGTATGGAACTTGCTGAACATCTACGAGCTAGGCCCACTATCCTTGAATGTTCTAAGCCAGATTACACTGCTTTACTAACTTCGCTTGTGTCTAAAAGACACTATTTTCTCCATCAATTTTTTAGTACGCGTAATGCGTTACAGGAGATCTATGACAAGATATCTAGTGATTACAGAAGTTCTAGTCAAATAAGCAAATTGTCGTCTTCTTCTATTTTCTCAACATCAAAGACTACCTTAGACTCTGTTTGTATACTCACAAAAGAAAAGCGCGACCTATTATCTAACCCAATCTTTGGGAAGTATATCCTCAATGAATTTGCAACCACCATGCATAGTGTTAACTCTTAGAGCTTAAGTAAGATCCTTTTTTCTACTGAGATAAAACTATAAGTTTATTATCATAGGAACTTTTTGATTGTTTTTGTAAGAGGAAGTATAAATCTCAAATTTATATCTCTACACTTACTTTTCTAGCGTTATTGGTAATTTCTTCACGCGATAACGTTTATTTAAATCTTATAGGCTGAGATCACTCATAGTATCCACGGAATCTTCTTCACTATCTACTATCTGGGCAATACTTGTGCTTGTTACTTCAGCACATAGTCCATGCCTTGTTAATGCACTTGCATATTGATTATTGGATTCGTCTTCAATCACCACGTTTGTTGTTGGTTCTCCCCTAGAACTACTTGTGAGAGATACGGTAATAGGTATAACAATATCGGTACTGTTATCGTTTGCAATTGCTCGATTTCTCTCTGCTAACTTATTACGAAGTATATCTGCTCCAGGTTCATCTGCTAGATAATGCTCATGATTAATGCCTGACATAACCCATTGACTCAGTTTTATGCCTTCATTGTCACCTTGTTCTGGGAAAGAGTTCCAGCCTTGTTCATTAATTAGGTTGACTAAATGAGGATACTTTTCATAAATAGCCAAACCAAGGTTTTTAGTAGCAAGGCAGTAGGCGGCAGACATACCATCTTCGGCTTTACCAGTCCAGTGGCCTAGGTTAAATGTGTCTTCGCGAAATAAGGGGATAAGTAATGGATACGACTTTAATAATCTACATCCTTCATCTGATCTACATAGCAACGAGCAGGGTGCACAAAAACCTAGCTCATATCCATCTTGTCGACTGCGATTAAAACTTTCTGCGGTTATTTTTGATAGAAACTTTGAAACCTGATCTTCGTTTGGGCTATGAGGGTTATGATTGGGATATGCAAGATTATAGATAAAACTTTCGTTTTGAAAAAGTGTATGTAATAAAGATTCACCAGTGTACGGTACTATATTATTTAAGTGGTCTGGTCTTATTAGGTCTAAAAAGATATCTAGATTATTGATGAAAAACTCCATCAGTTGCTTGTTGAATGCTACCGCTTGTACTGGTGCTATACTGTGCGTATCTGAGTCTGAAATAGGGTATCTATTTTGTGGTTTAGGTAGTACACGATTAAGTGAATCCTTTGTGATACAAGAGAGCAGATGCGGATTATCTAATGTACACAGTCCTTCAGAACAAGAGAATAGGACTGAGAAGGGGCTAGACATCTCAAGCAGGCCATTTTTTACAGGTGCATTGAAGCTTGTCTTGGATATTTTGGTTACGAGACTGGGGAAATTATCGAGAATTCTCTTGCCTTCGTTATATACAGAGAGCCAATAGACAGGAGAAAAGCCCTCTTCTTCACCTGAGGAAATCACAAGGTTTAAAGTATCTGCTGTGATTTTATCTAGTACATTAGCACGCTGTATGAGTGTTTGTAGTCCCAGTGGATGCTTCATCAATCCGTAGATCGCACTTTTTCCAGCGTGTTCGCCAGTACGGATTACTTCGTTCAGTTTTTCGGTAGGGACACTATCTAGAATAAAGCTATTTTCGTAAAGAATATTGATAGCCAGTGAACTTTGGCAAAACTCTGGAAATTTATGATAAAAAAGCTCCATTTCTGAAACACTTATTGAAGATGGATTTCTATCCATTTCACGTAGAAAATCTGACAGAGATTTATATTTATCTTCTATTTCTTTTATGTCATCCAGAATGGTCATTGTTGTAATGTAATAACAAGGGAAGTAAAAATTAACATAGATATAGAGTTTGGTCAATAATATGCTGGGGTCTTTTGGTCTAATACAAAATAGTGTAGATGCTATTTTTTGTTATGGTATGGATGATATACAAATCATAAAATCTAAAAATTTTTAGTAAATTTTAATGTATTACTTCATAAGCGCATGATCAATGCTCTTTTTAGTATTTCTTACATAAATATACTCGAACGTATAAATACTCAATTTATATGACTCTTCATTATAAATAGATTATCAAGATCAAGGATGCCGTACGTGCATTGATTATGAACAGGGTTTTAGGTAAAATGCGATTAAAAATAGCGTACTTACTATACATTGATTCTTCGACGTGTTTTAGTAGTTTCATAAAAAAAACACTCTATGGAGTATCATGCCAAAAACGAAGCAGAAAACTGCACAGGAATTAGTAAAAATATTACAGAAAGTACAAACACCCCATTTACATGAGGCACTATTGTTAATCAATCAACTTAGCATTGATAAACGCAGTAAGTTATTAGCCGTCGAAGATACAGGAGATGGCAAAAACAATATACTGCATAAGCTAGTGGACATATACGCCTATGATAGTGAAAATAAAACAGAGGATTGGGCGCATACCCAAGAACATATTATTGCTATATTAGCTGCTTTAGAACCATGTGCTGTCCTAGAACAATACAACGACCAAAACCTTACGGCCAGTATGTTAGCAAGCAAGGTACAATGCGTAGAGTTATTTAAAGCTTTGTGGCCTTTTATTGACATGCGCATGCGTGATTCAAGAGGCACAACGCTAGTATTACATCTAGTGCTTAACGATAATATCTCTGCTTTAAAATATATTTGTGAAAAACTTAGTACTGAACAAAAAGAAGAGTTGCTGAACAGTAAAGATAACGAAGGTACTCCTATCATACACTGCGCCATTTGTGTTGGTGTAAAAATACAAGTAATAGATGTATTACTAGAAAACGGGGCATTAGTTCATGAAGGGATCAAAGATAATTTAGGTCAAACGGCGTTAACATTAGCTACTATTGCGTATACCGATGATAAAGTTGCCTTGGTAAAAAGGCTACTACCCTATACTCATGATATTACCAAGCATAGCCTTGAGAAACACCTATATCCTAATAAAAAAAATAAACCTACACTGAACTTATTGCAACTTGCTGCTCTCAAAGGCATAAAAGATCTTTGCGAGCTTTATATAGAAATGGGACTACCAATAATATACGATGAGCTTGAGCTCTCGCCGGTAAGTATTGCCTATAACAATAAACATAAGGATTGCGCCCGAAGTATAATACAAAAAATACCCGATCTCTTGCTGAAAAATAGCACCTATCTACTACACATTGCGACGTATGAAGATGATGTTGAGACCATGGAGTGGTTAATGCAAAAAGGATTGAATGCAGAATTTAGAGATAGTAAAAACCATATGCCCATTCATATTGCGATTGAACATAAAAAAAGGCAAGCAACCGACTATCTCATTGGATGTATGAAAAGACTTGATATATTACGTGTGGATAACGGCAATAGTCTTATTGATTGGGCAGTTGAGCATAACAATATGAATGCACTAAAGCTTTTACTTGCCAAAAAAATTAAGTTTGAAATGAAAATAAGCACCATGCAAGAAGGTCATATAGTCAAAAACTCACCAGCTATTTATCGTGCGGTAGAGAAAAATAATATAAGCGCCGTACATTTACTTGCTAATGCCCGACATAACGTACACGTATATGCTACTAAGTCACTAGCAACGATTAAGTGGCACGCTCAAACTGTCAAGGTTGGAGAACTTCAGTGCAGTGAAGAAATAGTTAGGGAAGGAAATATAGAAGACTGGACACCACTTCATGAAGCTGCATGTGCATCACCAAATGTAGCAAAACTCATGCTGGAAATTTTAGTAGAACATGGGGCTGATATTCACCATGAGTGCGCAGGTAATGGGATAAATCCACTATTATTAGCTGTTAGCCATTGCCAAAATAGACCAGAGGCAATTACGTACTTACTAGAAAACGGCGCTGATCCTGATGAGAAAACGTATGATGGTATGACCACAGCGTTAATGCATGCAATTAGCATTCATAGTGCAAGGGCCGTTGAGGTATTACTTAAATACCACGCTAATCCTAACTTATGCTGTAATGGTGTAACGCCGTTAGAGCTAGCGTATGATACTGAGCAAGAGTATATCGTAATGCAGTTACTTGCAAAAGGCGCAGATTATAAGAAGTTTTTATCTGCACGCTATCCAAAAAGGTTTATGGATAATATCGATAAAATCGATGACATAAGTCCAGAGACATGGCTGTATGTTGATCAACGTGTACCCAAAATACATAAAAAGCTAGATCAGTATGTACCACATGGTATGAATAATGCTGATCTTCGTATTGTCCAACATGCATGGCAACAATACTTACTTGAAAATCAAAAAATAGATAGCTTTGTTAAGATGTTACTTGGGCCTGTAGAGAGTATTACCATGCTGTCTGAAGATACTATCATACAACATTGGAATGCTGTAGCAAACCCTTATCTAATGCTGACTATGATTCGTTATATAGCTGAACTAGTTGAATTTATTGATCATCAAGACCTCAATGCTTTCTATGAGTCGTATTTCTTTGAGCATATGGCGTTAGAAAAAATACTTGGATCGAATATCTTTAACAGAACAAAAAATAACATAGTAGATAAAAAAACACATCTTAATGCAATATTCGATACATTTGGCTTTGTCGCATCGTTAAGAACAGGTAGAGCTATCCCAAAATTACAACACTTACATGGCTTAGCAAGTGATAAAAGGCATAGTGAGCGAAGTGCTATGGATGGAGTAATGGCAACACTTCTTGAGCAAGCAAGGCATATGCATACAAGTGGTGAAAATGTATTAGACACTATAAAGCAAGTGTATTGGGATAGGTTATACGTATATGCTATTGAGGATGCCAAGATTGAGCGGTCTGCGCTGAGTAGTTACGCAGTGCATTATGTACTTATGTTTTTCGCTCCCTCTTCAAAATTGCAAAAAACTATTGAAGAAAATCACCTTGCAAAAAGAGCCCAACAAACAAAAGATGAAAGCGTTGAAGATTTTCTATACCCAAATAGTTTAGTTAACAATGATCTAAAAGATATTATAAGTTTCAGACATAATAAAGTAGTGCATCTTGGTAGACTACTCTCTGAGGAGTTAACAAGTTGCATAGAGTATAGCAAAAGCGCTAAAAAAGAAGATGTAAAGCTATTATTACAATATTTCTTTCAAACGCTTTCGTTATCACCCATAACTATTGAAAAAGTGGAGATGCTTGAGGCAGTAATTAACAAGCTTATTGTCAGTGGCGACAAAGTTTTTTGTCATAAACTTCAACTGGAGTACCTAAAAGCTTTTGCAAGTATCATAAGCCATCTTCATGTAAATACGGAATTTAATAATGATAAACTCACCTCGCTAGTAAGTTATGTTGGTTTGTGCGAGGAAGTATTAATAAAGCTTACGCAAGACGATTTATACGTAGTATTAACGGCAATACAAAAGTTTGGCAGCTTAACCATGTGCGTAGACAATGGAGCCATGATTAGAACCATAGCCATGGCAAGCACAAAAGCGCTACGAAATGTTAGAGCTCAAGATAATAACTCTCATGAGATAACTAGTAACGCACTAATGAATATGCCCAATCTTGCCGAAATGTCAAAAAAATACGATAAGCTGCTTGATTGGTGCAACACCATGCAAAAACGCCAAGAAGAAAAAGTAAATGAGGCCAAACTAAGGCTTGAGAAAAAGCTTGAGGATGAAAAAGAAAAGTTACAACAGAAACTTAACACTTTTTTAAAGGAGAAAGATAAAGAAGCGTCAGTAGCACAACTTAAACTTCTTGAGCAGTGTGAAGAAATTGCAATGATGACAAAAGGGTACAAACAACAAGAAAGTCATACAAAAAAAATTCAAAAAGAATTATCTACGCTAAAAAGTAGATCATTTGATTATCAGGAAGAAAATAAAAGGTTAAAAAAGTCGAATAAAGAGCTCGATGAAAAAATTAAAAAGTTACAAAATGCTTATGAGAGTAATAGAGATATCTACTCAGAAAGCTTAAGACAAGCTAGACTAAAAATAGACGATTTAGAGAAAAGTAACGAATATAAAGACCAATATATTGATCAAACAAAAATACATGCTAACAAACTGCATGCTCTGCAAGAGAAGATAGACCATTTGGAGAAGCAGTTAGAACTTACAAGGCAAGATAATCGATCCAAAGATGAGGTCATACAGGGTTTACAAGATAAGATATCAGCACAAAAGCCAACGGAGGTCACAACTGAAGTTACAACGCAAACAAGTAGTTCATTATGGCTCAAAAAGACAGATTATGCGCCTATGCTAAGAAAGCACGCTAACTCTATCACGCTAATAATGCATTCACTTAGTCAGGCGTTACCAAAAGCAACCATAGGTATATGTGGTGCACAAGCAGCATTTACCAATATGAGTAAGCTTGCTAATGACAATCAAGATAACGCAGTAGGTAATACCTTAGCTGTGTGCAAACTTGAAGAAGATCCACAATCAGTCATGCTCTCTGACGATATAGATATTTTTATTATGGATGAGGATAGGTTATACAATAAAAACGCGGTAGAACATATCGTTTTTACTATTTGTCAGAGATTACAACTTTTTAAGACACCAGCTAATATTATAGATTCGAGAGTTGGAAAATTTCAAAACGCGCTTTATACTATAGATGTGCATTTATATAACCAGAAACAGAAGGGTTATATTCAAGATTTTGAGATAATATGGGATGGGCAATGCCAAGCGTTTACGGCTTCTAAAAATGTATGTGATCCTATTAAGCAGAATTATTTACATGGGGCATGCCTTGAGCATTCTCATATAGAGAATGCAGTATGGCCATCACTCTTTCGTGCACTGTGTTGTGCAATAGAGCATACACCGGTATTTTATGCAATCTATGGATCTTCACAGGCAACGCATCAGTTAGTAGAAGTAGCACTACAGCATAAGTCGCAAAAAGAATCTGCAACATCAAAGATTACACACGATGTAATATCTATTATTGATAGATATTATAGATCTAACCACGCAATACAAATGTGGCAAATACTAAACACACCGTACAGTTTTACCGAAAGTAAAAAAACATTATTACAATATATCTGCCCGACCAGAGATCGTTTAACTACAAATGACATTACATTTATTAATAACTTTATGTTACATAGTAACGATAATATTGTAGTAAAACTAGCAATCATAGTAAATTATTTTGTACGCTCATTAGGAATATATACCGAGCCAAATTCCAAGGTAACCGTATTAAACTACGCCTCTAATAAGATCCTCATCGACCATAAAAAAGCAGAAAAAGTGTTGTGTTTTTTCGACACACAGATAACAAATTATGTAAATGCTACGGTTGATCATTATCTAAAAGCATCAAATACTACGTTAGCTACACAAAATATGTTTACACATACATATAACGTTAAAAAATCAATTGGACATATGAAAAGTAAGTAAATCTGTTTCTTTGATACATAGCTATGTGAAATTATATTACACTAATCTACAGCGTTTCCGTTGTATAGTTTGCGTTGGGTCGTCTGGGTTTTTATACTCTTTGAAACCATCTTTTTTAAGTTGGTCTGCTTTTAGTTCATCTTCTTGTCTAGATTTTGCTGGCGTAACGCTGAAGAGGGAATGGTTTTCTAAACAAACACCGTCGGGTTGATTGATATACGTTTTAGGTAATACGATATTCCTTTTTGCTTTAGGTAAGACCTCTAATAAGTCATCTATCAGTAAGTTTGGTGCTAATTTACCAAGCTCTGGCCATGATGGGGTAAAGTTATCATCTTTTTGTAATTGATAGAGTAAGGCAAGCTCATGGTAGACATAGGAACGGCTTAATTTTTGACTGCTGGCCCAAGTGGATAACTGGTTATGGGTG
>JAYYPW010000012.1:0-8774 GCA_036128855.1 Pseudomonadota bacterium | reverse complement strand
AAGTTAAAAAGAGGGGTTATGTTAGCCCTTGAAAAGCGGCCTATCAGTGCTGAGGTTGTTGAAACATTGATCAGTAATATATTAGAGAAGATTAGCCAGGTGGCACAAAATGATGAGATTAGTACAGAACAGATTGGCTATATTGTCCTAGCTGAGCTCAAGAAAACAGATGCGGTTGCCTATGTTCGCTTTGCTTCTGTTTATCAGAGTTTTAACTCGGTGGAGTCATTTAGATCCGTGGTAACAGACCTCGAAGAAAATAGTAAATTAAATCATGAAATAGGAGGTTAACGATGGATGAAAAGCCATTATCAAAACGCAGCCTAGCGAGAGATTGTTTGTTTAAGGCATTGTATGCTATGCAGATCAGTGATGAAAATCTTAACGATAGTCTTCTTGATACATTAAGAGAGTATCATGAAAAAGCCGTAGATCAAGCATATGCAAAAGATCTTGCGCGAGACTACTCACAAGAAAAAGAAGCAATACATGCTCTTTTAGATCCTTTCATAATATTACAAGGAAAGGCAAACGTAACGGATATTGAATTGGCTATTTTAAGGCTTGCTGCTACTGAGTTTTTATATAAACCAGATACGCCTGTCAAAGTTGTGATTAACGAAGCGATACTTTTATCAAAGAGGTATGGTTCAGAAGATGGCTATAAGTTTGTCAATGGTGTTTTAGATAAGGCACAAAAGAAACTCCATGGACATTGATACAAAGTGCCATAAATTATCTTGGGAAGACTGGTGGAGTTTAGGCCTTGGCTTAGGTAAAATGCCAGTAGCTCCCGGCACATGGGGTAGTCTACTGGGTATTGTATTAGCTTTGCCATTAGCTCGTATGCCGCTAATTCTAAGCGTTATATGGATATTGTTTTGGACGGGATTTTCATGCTGGACGTGTGACAAAACGTATAAAAAGTTTGGCCGACAAGACCATAAGTCCATCGTTTGTGATGAAGTGGTCGGTATGATGTGGACTTATATGTTTATGCCACTTAGCATCACAAAGGTTTTTTTGGGTTTTCTATTATTTCGGTTGCTAGATATCTGTAAACCTCCCCCTATAAACTGGCTAGAGTCAGATAAGCTTGGATCTTTCGGAGTGATGGCAGATGACATGGCCGCGGGACTGCTATCGTATGCTATCTTGTATTTGATAACCTAAAGCATAGCACAAGGCGTTAGCGCTTATCGAGCCAATTAGTGAGCTCAGCGGCGCTTGGCAGAATATCAGATGGCTGATGGGCCGATAAGCCTTGGCGATCCTGGCTACCTGTGAGAACCCCTATCGTTTGCATAGAGGCCGCTTGCCCAGCAAGGATGTCGTTATAGTGATCTCCAACCATTAGGCAGTTTTCAGGTAGTGTTTCAGTCATAATTGCGCATTTCTCTAACATCAATGGGCTTGGCTTAGGCGGAAATTCATCTGCTGATGCCGTGAAGTCAAATAAGTCCATGGTGCCTGTAGCCTTCAAGCCCCTCAAAAGAACAGGTCGTGGGGCATTAGTTGCAATACATATATGATAACCTTGGTTCTTGAGTTCCACGAGTGTTGGTTTTGTATTTTCAATGAGTATTGGGTGGAGTGATCGGTAATGTTCAAAAAACAACTTTTCAAATGTAATGACAAAGGATTCAAATTCTTTCGCTTCCATACTAGGTGCCATCAGTTGTTTAAGAATGGTTTGCGAATGATTGCCAAAAGATTTCCTCAACCGATCTTGATCGGGGCGGGCAAGAGAGAGCTCATCGCACGTTTGATTAAAAGCGACAATGAGTGGTTTGATGGAGTCGATCAATGTGCCATCCCAGTCAAATATAATGCAGCGAATAGCTTGATTTTGAGTTGTATGCATAGTTTTTTTCCTATCGTTGTCCTGTTAATGCTTTTACCCAAGATCTTTGCGATTGTGGGTTAGATACGGTGGTATGTTTGGTAGCAATCCCTTTCCTTATGTACCCTGCACGGATTGGCTCACAACCGTTTTTGGGGAAGGTTATAGATTTATGGAGTAAGCTTGTCCCTGTGATGTAAACAACCATTGATGTAGCTACAGCTGTAGATACAGCTGGTAGAAAACTTAATAGCATCGCTGATCCAGGATGTAATATACCGTAGCCACAGAAACAAGACAGCAAAAAAGCGGAAAAAGCACGAGCCAATTTCGTTCGCTCAGGACGGCCAGGTGGCAGGAGTGCGGTCGACGATTTTGTATTAGTAGCACCTTTAAAAACATCGTTGATGCTATCCTTCATGATTGCAAAGGACACCAAGGATCCGTTCGCAATAATTAGGCAAGTGAGTGCAAAGGGGATATTGCTCAAGAAGCCAAGTGCAACCCAGCCATTTGCAAAGCTATTTAGGAGGATGGCAGATAACGTAATACCACTTAGTATACGAGACAGGTATCTTTTTTTATGCGGGATGGTGGGCAGTTGAATAGTTATTTTTGACATCACTGCGTGATTGAATTGCAGCTCGCCAACAAGCATACCTAGGGTTAGTGCCGTGCTAACAGCTGTGCAAAACAGATTATTGGGGTTTATCATTGTCGCTAAAAGTCCATAGATACAGGAATAGTTCAACATAGAATACAAAACACTTTGTCCACCAGCAGACACCCATGCTGCTATTTTCTTTAGAAAAAACGATGGATTTTTTGGTATGGAAGAAAGCGCTTTTTGCGTGAGGCTTAAGTAGTTGTCCCATGATGAAGGTTTTGAGGGTTTGCTTGATACAGGGTCATCACCGTAAAAAAGGACAAACGTTGATAGGGCGTTTGCCAGGCTAAAACACAGTGCTAGTGTGTTAAATGGGATAACCATCTGCTGCCAGATGCTGAGCGTTGCCTTTAGCTCGATATAAGATGCTAATGTTAGACAGAACATGCACATGCCACTGCTCAGTGCAATGATACTTTCGGTGCTGAATAAGGCTCCAGGTAGTGAAGATATAAATTTTTCAAGTTTCCTCGCTCCGCCATGCCAGTATAGAATGGTGTTGAGCCCCAAGCCGGAGAGTGCACAGGCAAAAGTTAGCAGCGAACCAACCTGGTGTGCCGACATAAAATGCCAAGCAACAACAAAACAATTTATCCCAACAAGAACAGCGCTCAGTATAGAGAAAAAATAGTAAGCCCAGTGAGGAGCAGCAGTATTAGATTGAGGACGCATGGTGTAGAATTTTGACCCGAGTAACACAGTGAAGATGTAGTATAGCAAGTGTTATATGAAAAGTAACCTGTCAAAAAACATTATGCTAGAATACTGGTGTTGTATCAGGCGATAAGATGTGTTGACTTAGAAAATGAATGGTAATAGCTTTCTTTTGAAAGCTCGGATGATTTAAAATCGTTTGGTGTAGAGTCTTATTATGAGAAATACCAAGGATAACCAACTCATCTAATGCAGATAGCATTCGCGCTATGGCTTCATCTCTGGTGGTGCCATAGGTGATCAATTTGGCAATCAAGGAGTCGTAATATTGGGGGACACGATAATCCTGGTAAAGATGAGAGTCCACACGCACAGCCAGTCCTCCAGGCGGGTGATAACAGCGCACTTGTCCTGGAGATGGCATAAAGGTTTTTGGGTCCTCAGCATTGATTCTACACTCAATAGCCGTCCCACGGGTAAGAATGTTATCAGGTGTAAACGGTAGCGGTTGACCACTATGTATCATCAATTGTGACGCAACAATATCGATGCCAGTGATGCACTCAGTCACGGGGTGCTCAACTTGTATGCGGGTGTTCATCTCTATAAAATAAAATTGATTGTCTTCGAAAAGAAATTCCAATGTCCCAGCACTTTCATAACCAAGTTTTTGGCAAGCTTTTACACAGAGCTTATGCAGGGTGGTGCGTTGATCTTTTGTGAGGTCAAAGGCAGGAGCTTCCTCAATAATTTTTTGTTGACGGCGTTGGATAGAGCAGTCCCTATCACCCAGGCAGTAGATATTACCTAAGTGATCACCAAGAACTTGTACCTCAATATGTCGGGGTTTTTGTAAAAATTTTTCTAAATAAACCGTATCGTTTAAAAAGCAGGTTTTAGCCATAATGCGTATATCTTTAACCTGCTCCACCAGCTCGTCGTCAGAATGCACAACGGCCATGCCTTTGCCACCACCTCCTCCACTTGCCTTAATCATCACTGGGTAGCCAATTGCATTTGCGATAGCTTTTTGCTTCGCAGGATCATCGGGCAAATTGCCATCCGACCCAGGCACGGTTGGAATACCCAAAGATCGCATGGTTTGAATAGCAATGACTTTGTCGCCCATTTTGCTGATAAGCTCAGGGCTTGGACCAATGAATGTTAAGCCGCAGCGGATCACTTGTTCTGCAAAAGTTGCATTCTCAGCCAAAAATCCATAACCAGGATGGATCGCGTCTGCACCGGTTAATTCCGCCGCACTGAGAATGCTAGGGATATGCAAGTAAGACTCATGCGAGTGGTTACCGCCAATACATACAGCTTGGTCGCATAAACGAACGTGTAAGAGATTCGCATCGCATTTTGAGTAGATGGCAACGGTTTGAATGCCAAGTAGTTTACACGAGCGCATGATCCTTAGGGCAATTTCACCACGATTAGCGATAAGAACTTTACGAATCATACACTGTCTTGCCAGACAAATAGTGGCTGGTCGTAATCTACATTATTTGTGTCTTTTACGAGTACTTTGGCGATAATCCCGTCACGGTCAGCTTGTATTTTATTAAACATCTTCATAGCTTCAACGAGACATAGTGTGTCGCCTTTACGGACTTTCTGGCCGGGTTTAACGTAGGGTTGTTCACCTGGCTTCGGTGAAAGGTAGACGGTTCCAACCATAGGAGACCGTACCTGTACTTGTTCCGCTACTTGGGTTGGGTAGCATGTCATGCCGTTTGGCATGTCTGACGCAAAACTGGGTGTTTTGGTCTTAACAGTGACAGATGAATTGGCGTCGTACTGGACGTGCAACTCAGACAGGTCATGTTTTTGCATGAG
The DNA here is from genome assembly GCA_036128855.1 of Pseudomonadota bacterium. Taxonomy (GTDB): domain Bacteria; phylum Pseudomonadota; class Gammaproteobacteria; order Comchoanobacterales; family Comchoanobacteraceae; genus JAYYPW01. Next base: position 3,768 of record JAYYPW010000012.1, on the reverse strand, counting down.
GAGGATGAGCTTCTCTATTTTGCTAGTCGTTACCACCAAGAACTCCATGATTAATCCCTTATTTATAACCGATACTCGATGCAGTTGCAAGTCGTATAATAATCGCATGAAAAGTGATTAACGGATATTTCTTGCTAAGATAATATTCGCAATCGATACGTGTCCTGAACGTAGGGGGCTGAGTGACAACAATCTTACGCTGATTAAGCTTGCATATTTTGGTAGTAGCAACTTTCCAACGCGCAGCTACCACCGACAAAAATAACGATCATAGATGTGTATTTTTATCTTACGACTGGATCAATATTAGTAGATGGAGTGTCAGGTCTTGTGTAATCCTAAATAGCAACGACATAGCAGTAGCTGCTATAGCTTATTTTTTAATTAAAAAAATAGAGCCCAATATAAGTGGTTGTTATTAAATACTAATTTGTGTATAATAACAAAATCAATATTAATAATAAATTCTAATGCATAGCAAAAAACAAACAAAAGTTGTAGGCCTAACCGGCGAGCGTTCAGATTCTTCGAGTAGTACGCCAGTTGAAGTTGTAGATTTAAGCGGTACGGGTGAAGATAATTTTACTAGAATTTATCCTGCATACAAAAAAGTTGATAAAGACACGCTTTTGAACTGTTTAGGAACGCTTGCCCTTGCACTGAAGAGCGGAATATATCAACTAGAAAAACCCACTTGCGAAAATGATGACTTTTTGATCTTCAATCTCAGTCAAATGTTATACCCTAGAGTAATTAGACCTTTTAAAGAACACGGGAAAAGAACACAAGAATATTGTAGAATTGAGCTTAGAAACGGACAGCTGAGACAAGATATGCCAGCGGTGAATCGAGGGGCCAGTAAGGATACTCTATTTACCAAAAAAACATCAGTAACATTGTCTACAACGAATGCGGCACGTATGCCCGTATTTCACCAACATTATCAAAACAGTATCATACTCGGGTTCGATTTTAATAAACTTAAACTAAAAAGAGATGCTCTTGGTGTAGAACGATATGTTTGGGAACGAAACGCAACGTCTAATGCAAGAAGTTGGTATGTGAAAAAAACCAACACAATACTTTCTGAAAAAAGTATTCCACTAAACACACTAACGTGTACCACATTAAGTATTACGCTAGATCAACTGCGCTACAAACTGCATAATTATTGGGTTTGGGCTTCACACAATGAGATATTGGCTTGCTTACAAAAAGATGCTGTCGTAGGGGTATTATATCGACCAGAAAAAACGACGCTATGGCGGGCTATGTGTGCAAAATTAGAGATTTTACACGGTTTAGGTATAGATGTGCCAGTCGCAAAAATAGATCCTACCAGTGATATTACTGGACTCACTATTATGAGTGACAAACAGATACTAACCGATATACAAGCGCAACTCACCATAACCCAACCCCCAGCGGTTTACCTTGAATGGGCGACCCTAGTGCACTTACAGCTTTATGCATCTGAAAAATATTTGGATCACAATAATTTCCCCGCGCAAATAGATTTTGACAAAGCAGTCATAGCGTTAAGATTATACCAAAACCCTGCTCTAAACCTAGATGTGGCGAATACTTTACGTTATGTAAACGTCCCATTTTCTAAGGAAAATACGACTAACATACAAACGAAGTTAAACAATGTATGGGAGAAATGGCTAAGTTTTTTACCACATAAAATTAGAGATGGCTTAAATAAGTTAACGTCAGGTAATCAAGTCTTTAACATAGTAGATAATGGGTGGGCTTGTGAGATCATAAGTGATTTTTTAGGATGCCTGCCAAATACATGTAGTATCAATAGCGTTAGCGAGTGCAAATACTGGGCTATGCAAATGTATTTAATGCATGTACACAAAGTAAACCCTGGTACTATTGAATTTAGTATAGATCAAGATATCATTGATCTTTTATCTGGTTATCCTAACGATAAACAAAGGTGTGATGCTTTGGTAGCATCACTTAATCGCTACTATACTTCGACAGTTCGCGCTCAGAAAGAGTCAAACCATGATACCAAGCGTATTCAAGGCATTCTAGAATATGCGTGCTTAAAACTTTCTGGATGCGTAGATAAACGACAAATTTACAACTTTTATTTGGGGCTGTTAACTCGTGAGGGTAGAGAGGGTGTTTTTGGTGAAATAAAGTCAGAATACCTGCAAGAGCTTCGCTGTGTGGAGATCTACAGTAACGAGATTGCTTGGAAAAAGGTCTATCGAAATAACTTTGGTCGTGAGAGAGTCCTAGCGGACGTTGTAATATCCCAAAACCACAAAACAATAGAGGTGTTACTAGAAATACTATCATTTCTTAGTCAGAATACGACGCACTGCTTCGGTAGTGCAACGCATATGTTTTTTGAGCGCATATCTCACCCAGATGAAAAATCTACCCATCAAGCCAGTCAAAAGTCCATAGACTACAAGTTAAAGCTAGTAGCTGAGACAGGCTGTCTTGATTTAGTGACAAACGTCATTAGTAGTATTGCCACCATACCGTGTTCAGAAGTGGATCAAGAGCGCATTGAGCAGTGTATGCAGCTAGCATGTTTAATAATAGATATACATAGCGTAAATACCAGGCAGATGGACTATATTAAGTTACTGAATTTTGTCTATGCTAAAGGCTGGATGGATTTACAAGCAGCGCGTGGATTTCTTGGAAGATTGATGGCGATGCAATACCTAGAGAAGATTGATTATCACTTACTCGCCCACTGTTTTGAGAGTAACCTATGTGTGAAAGACGACCTATTGCAGCTTATGCAAACAGGCAAAGCAGTATTTTTACACAACCTAATTACCACTCTACTTAAGTCGCTTTCTTTAGTCAGTGCTGAAAATGCGAGCGTGTATGCTAGTTCAGAGCAAAAAGATTTAGTAGAGAAATTTATAGAATTACAGCAGGCCACGCAGACGGCAGATGATAGAACCATCGGGAATAGATTATTGGCCGAAGATAAAGAACTATTTGTAAGAATGTTGAAGTTTGGCTTAATATTAGATGCCAAGCGAAAAGAAATGGTTAGCAACATCATCGGCAATATAGACCATCTTGCTAAAGAGTTAGGTGCAGATAAAAAACCTATTCACTGGAATTCTCGGCAGATGATAACTAGCCGGTACGATAAAGTAACCCATACAAAGCATGAGAAAAATTTGAAAAGAATTCATGCAGCGGCTATACGTGTACAAGTTAAATTTGGAACCCAATACGCGCCGTTCAATCTTGAGCACGCACAAAGAGAGCAGCTTTTACTGCGATTGCCTACTGATATTTTGAAAATTATGTATGCAAACACAGCAAGAGCTTGCAGGAAAAAACAGCAGCTAGAAGATATTGCCAAAAATTACGCCAGCATGTATCCCCATGCAAAAGAGATGCTAGGGCCTGGCAGGGACTTAGCTTTAGAGCAGCTTTTAGAGCAGAGATCCTCACTAAGATTTTTACTTGAGGCTGACAAAAGCCCTGTATTTGATCTCTGGGAAAATTGGCATGCGAAATGGAAAGAGCAGGAAGAAGCAAAAAGACAGTGTATCGAAAACATCATTAAACTACTGAAGTATGATTCTGCGCATGAAACAGACCTATTCGTGCTTCCTTGTATTTTAGCAGGGATAGAGGATACAAGTGCAGAAAGGGACACTATTACTATCGATCTTCAATGTTTAAATGGCCAGTTAAGTCGATTGTCCCACGAGGCGTGTAAGAAAATATATATGCTCTACAAGCTGCAAAATAAAATGAAATTGTATT
>JAYYPW010000011.1:0-124855 GCA_036128855.1 Pseudomonadota bacterium | reverse complement strand
ACGCGGTATTGCTGGATCAGGCTTTCGCCCATTGTCCAAAATTCCCCACTGCTGCCTCCCGTAGGAGTCTGGGCCGTGTCTCAGTCCCAGTGTGGCTGATCATCCTCTCAGACCAGCTACAGATCGTCGCCTTGGTAGGCCTTTACCCCACCAACAAGCTAATCTGCCGCAGGCTCATCTGAAAGCGCCAGGCCTTGCGGTCCCCAGCTTTCCTCCTTAGAGAATATGCGGTATTAGCCCGAGTTTCCCCGGGTTGTCCCCCACTTTCAGGTAGATACCTACGTGTTACTCACCCGTCCGCCACTCGCCATCATCAAATCCGAAGATAAGACATGCTGCCGTTCGACTTGCATGTGTTAAGCATACCGCCAGCGTTCAATCTGAGCCAGGATCAAACTCTTCAATTAAAAGTTTGTTTGTAACATTAACAGTTGTTACAAGAACTGTGATAGCAAGTAAGCTTGCTATTTTATTTGGCTACCAGAAATTACTTAAGCGCCCACACAAATTGTATCAATTTCACTTTTTTAAAGAACATCTATCTTTTGTGTTACCATAAGATAGAATGTAGATTATACAGACCATACAAACAAAGTCAACACCATAATGACATTAATTAGAGAAAAACACCTTTTTTTTCACACTAATTACAACTGCCGACATGAACAAAGTATTACCCTCTACTCAAAGCTATATTTATCACGCCTTAGAGGCTACATGCATAGTTGGGTTTTCAACAGTAGGTACACTACCTGATTGTACAGTAGATAAATTTTTCGCCTTAGCACTCTCCAGAAAGAGGTCAGATTTTTGCGCAAAAGAGTAACTCAACGACATTTCAGCCCGACTTAAATCACGATGACTATTTAAAAACAAAATCAGCTGACCCAAAAGCATTCCTAAACCAGCGTGCCATGGGTTAAGCCACTGACCAGCAATCATATAATAACCACCACCTGATAAAATCACACTAGAAACGTAATATGCTTTCACAATTGCGGTATTTTCATATACTGCGTACTTAATCAATGAAGCCATACGCTCTCGAGAAACCAGCAACCGATTCGCACATTTTCTCACACGCCACAACGCCAATGGTACTCCAATAACAGCCACACAAGGACAAGCAGCTATACAAACCGTAGCAAAAACCCGACAAGATATATACGCACCCTGCCTACCCAATACAAGATGCCAAAAGCCAGCAGAACCTAAAGCAGATAGCTGTACAACCACAGGTAGCCAACGCGTCCATGCCTGCAAAACACTTATTCCGTAGCCAGAAAAATCAGGAAAAGTATCTTTTCGGTTACCACCAGTCTTACGTACCAGCCACCCCATACAACTTCGTGAGAATAGAACCATACCAAGCGTTTTCCAACAATCACAAAAGAAAAAACAACCCACCTGGACAACACCATGATACGCGAGTGATAACTGCCAGAAAGAAAATAAAAAAGACGACCAAATAGCCAGTGCAACTGCAGATTGCAAATTCCCCTCCAACCACAATGACGGTTTCCTCGAACTTTGAGAGCCTAACTGATGTGCTGAAAAACCTGCAATTAAAAGCAATAAACCAAGAGAGAGCCCTAATGGCAAAGTGCCATAACGCAGAAAGAACCCCAATGGTGCAATTATGACAGCACGAGCAATGAGTTTGACCAATAAATAAAATACCTCACTAAATGCATCTAGAGACACATCCATATTACCTATCACCACCAAATGCGCCAACAAAGCCAAACCAAAAAAAGCTGGCACAGCTAAGAACTCACCATTCAAACCCATGGAATACAAAACACCAAAGCCAGAAAAAAGACCTGCACCAACAAGTAAAAACACGAGCACCCCCTTACCTAAAGGAGCATCTTGTAAATGCTTAAAAACTATTGCAGCAGTTAACAACGCTACAACAGTCCAGTAAGAGATTGACTTATGCAGACAAGAAAAAAAAAACAAAGGCAAGATATCGATCAGATAACCAACCGCTATCAATATAAGTGGATAGATCCAGGATGTAAAGAAATGCGCCCTCTGGTTTAGAGAACCTTGAGAACGTGCTGTAGCACTACAGCATCGACTTTTAATAGCCGCAGACACCACTTTTCTCCTTCAAGTTACAACCAATACACAAAAACAAATAATAACAACCACACAACATCCACAAAATGCCAGTACCAACTTGCCGCCTCAAATGCAAAGTGATCATGATCAGAAAAATGTCCATGATAAATACGAAATGCAACTACAATTAACATCACTGTACCTAGAAACACGTGAACACCATGAAAACCTGTCATCATAAAAAATATATTACCGTAAATACCCGAGTCTAACCGCAAACCATAAGCATGGTATGCTTCGCCGTACTCATAAAATTGCATATATAGAAAACACAAGCCCAGCAATATAGTCGCAACCTGCCATATCATAGTCAAACTTCGTCTATTTTGCACAAGAGACCAGTGTGCCAGAGTGATGGTAACCCCACTAAGAAGTAAAATACCTGTATTCAAGGCAGGTATACCCCAAGCATGCATCGCTTGATCTGGACCAAGAACTTGCGAAGGATCAGGGGTCACCAATAATGGCCAAGCACTATCAAACGAGGGCCATAACAAATAGTGCGTAAGCTCTGACCCCTCTATGTCTCCAGATAACCATGGCACAGATAACCAGCGCGCATAAAATAGCACACCAAAAAATGCCATAAAAAACCAAATCTCTGAGAAAATAAACCAAAACATCGACCATCTATAGGTAGTGTCCGATAATAAGTATTGGGCTTTTGTTGCACGCCTATCATCTAATATCGCATCGTAAAACCATAATCCTGAGACAACTAAGACCATACCTAACCCTAATACCAGTAAGTATCCAGCAAACCATGCATGATGCAACCAATTGACAATCCCAAGAGCAAAAATAAAAACACCCACTGACGCCAAAATTGGCCAAGGGCTAGGAGGAATGAGCTTTTGTTGCATATCTTCTAATTCCAGCAATAAAGACCGACTTAAGTGAAAGTATGACCTATACTAACCGAATCTATGACCCAATACCAGAAGAAAACCTTGGTTGTAAATTACATCATAATTGTGACAGCTTACTCGCTGCACGAGCAAGGATAGCCTCTAACTCTTGTTTTACCATAGGTTTAACACAAACCTTATCGACCCCGACTACAAAAAAGTCCTGCCGCATAGATGGACTAACGTGCCCGCTCAGGACAACAACTGTACTCGGGTCAAAATTAGCTATACTATCCATGGCTTTTTGTACGACCTCAGCTCCTGTAATATCTGGCAAACCCAAGTCTAGAAAAACCAAATCGTAACTATCAGAGCACATAGCCTCAAGTGCCTGTTCACCATCCACTACAAGACGTACATGACAGCCATGACGGACGAGCATACACTCCAAGGCCATCCCTGCGATATTATTATCTTCAACAACTAAAACCTTTAAGTTTGTTTTACCCCGAAAGTTTGGCTTTATATCTACAGCAGAAGCTGAATCTGATGATGACTGACCAACAGACACATCTTGTCTATATGAAATATGTTGAGAATTTATTGCGGATGGATCACCTACACCAAAAGGAAGATGTACAGTAAAAGTAGTACCGTAGCCTACCTCACTATCCACAACAATAGAACCTGCTAAAAAGTGCACATATTCTTTAACAAGATATAACCCCATTCCTGAACCAGGATATTTACCGGAAGTCGCAGAAGAAAGCCGGGTAAATCTATCAAAAATTTCATCATACGATGCCTTTGGTATACCAATTCCAGTATCTTTTATAATGATATTGACACCTTTCTGAGAGTGATTAGCAACTAAAACTTTAACGCTACCCGAGTCGGTATACTTGATTGCATTCCCAATTAGATTCATTAATATGCGTAAGGCAATATGCTTGTTCCCAAAACGTATAGGGTTAACGTCATCAGCTATTTCCATGTTTAGATGAATTTTTTTCGCACGAGCAGATGACTTAAATAAATAAACACAATTACTGATCAACTGAGCGAGATCAAAGTGCTCACTATGTGACTGGTCTGTACCTAAACTTGCAATGTCGACTGCCTCTAGCACTGTATTAAAAAAACAAAGAAAAGACTGAGCAGATTCCTCTAACAAATCGAGTAGTGTTGTAGTTTGTGGACGCTCTTCCACTACATTTTTCAGCTCCTCTAAAACGCCTAACATCCCGGACAATGGCGTACGGATATCATGACCAAGATTTGATAAAAAAGCATCTTTAGCATTATTAGCAGCTTCTGCGCTTTTCAAGGCTTTCTGCAGTCTATCTTCCTGCATTTTGCGTTCAGACAAACTGACTGCATTACCAAGTAAACCTATCACTTCACCTTGATCATTTTTGAGGGGTGTTTTAGTCGACAACCAAACATCATAGTGATCATTCTGATAATTTGGACCTGGCTCTTCAAGAACCAACTCTTTACCTGTTTGCAACACAAGCCTATCATTAGCATCAAGCGACTCTGCATACTGCTTATCTGGAAATATATCTTTATTCTTCTTACCTACAATCCCATCAGGTAGGCCAAAACCTACTACAGTAGCATTTCTATCATTACAGCCTTGGAAAACATTTTCTACATCTTTCCAGAAGATATTTCCAGGTAAAGAACGTAATATGCGTTCGAGAAGGAATACTTTTCTTTCAAGATCTTGTAGACGAGATGGCATAGTAACGACTTAGTGTTAAATCAATAGACTAACTTAATTATTAGAAAAAATCAAAGTATCAGAGATGCATGGATAGAGGGGCAGAAGGGTGCGTTCTGAATGTTAGGCTGATTTCACGGCATGACTGGTAATCTTTCTGAAGTGATTCAATATGTTTTTTTGTCTCAGCATGCGACACCTTGGGATCAATCCAATACTCAGCCTGGTCTAAGTTTAGTAGCGAATTATTCACAAGATAATCCATAAAACCCCATGCAATTAGTGCGTCTTCGTATTTAACAATTGAATTACGTACACCATAATCTAACAACACATCGCGCGAACGTGAGAACAACTCGACAAATGTATTTCTCAAGAGACCTTTATCAGTGTTGTTGGACATTTGAAAAAATATATCATTAAGCTGTATGATCCTAGATACTACAGTCTGTCTACAACCTGTGAGACTTTTTAGGCGGCTCATTGGTGTATGCCTATATACTGTATTATTAAGCTGCAAATAGCCTGAAGGATTACTCGAATTCTCTTCCTCTATACTGATCTTTTTTAACATGGCAAAACATAATGACAACTTTGATAGTAAATCTGCCGGACTTAACTTCTGTGGATCTGTTATGCAATTGATTTCTATAAAATCATGTGCAAGCCTATCATTAGGCCAAAGTTGGATAAATTCACTATCAAAGGCACCTCCTTCTTTAGTATATTTTTTAAAGAAAGAATTCGTACCTAGTGGGCTACGGGGTGAATGATCATCCACTTGTTGTAGACTATTGGGACTATTTGGCGCTGAACTAGATTTTTTTTCATTACATGTAGGAGTACGTACATCACGGTGTAAAAATATATCACTTGTAGGCTCCAAAGTGAGCTTTTCTATAGACGCATTTTGATATTTTTCGGTAGTCTTAGCATAAATCTCAGGATGCTTATCTAAAAATTCATCTACCTGAATGATTTCTATTTTACAGCCCACATGCTCAGACAGAGGCTGATAGCCTTGGGGCGTTTGTTGATCTCTAAAAATAAAAGGCAGGATAGCTCGTCGCCACCCTTGGCCTTTGGATAAAAGAAACTCAAAGAGAGCCTCGTCACTTTGGTCTGGGTTATGGATAAAATCTTGAGTCAAAGGTGAAATTTGAGATGGATGTAGACTATTAGTGGAGTTAAGTAGTAGCTCAACTTTACTCGTACTTGCCTGAGAAGTAGCAAATATCATAATAGTTAAAGACTTAAATTGAAACTGCTTAAGATAATCTAAAATGGCAAGAAATTTAGAGTTGGATAACTCTTCTGTTGATAAACCTGGCACAGTGAATTTCTCATCACCAAAGCTAATAGGAAGAACAACATCGTCTAGCGCAAAGTAACTTGAGTCCAGTTTAGCCCCGTGTGAAGAGAGGCCCTTTATACCCCTTATTGAAGGCTTATCGTCGACAGTCCTTAGCGGAAGATGTCTATATTGGCAGTTAAATTTATCTTTTTTAGCAGCTTGAAAGACAAAATCTACAACAGGATTAGGTGCGCCAGGATAGAACATTTGTGTGAACTCGCCAGAATGAATTATGGTTTCAACTATGGCGGTTTCTTTAATCAAGTAGCTTTTGACAGCTTCCTGTATTTTATCTTGATGTGGACTGCTTTTAATTAGCTTTGCGCGGTTTTGTCTTTTCATAAATTGACTCGAAGCGTTATCAAGTCTCATCTGGTATTGTGAGTCAAAAGCTGCTTCTTTGAAATTTATACTTTCAATGCTTGCGTACACAGAGCCTGCAGTGGGATCGGTTAAACTATTTGACCTACTTTTAATGCCCTCACTAGAATCTGTAGATGCATCATCAGGTCTAGGCGCATATTGTTGTGGGATTGCCTCCAAATCCATTGCTTCATTTCCATTCTCAGCATGAACATCTTTGGTTAATGGATATTGGCGATCAAAAGCAGTACCCTTCTGCGAGCTAAACCCACCAGATTTTGCTGTTTCCGATAGACCAGTAGGTAAAATCAACGACTCCCCATAGCTATACGTAGCTGTTTCAGCTTGCGTATGAGTGAGGTATACGTTAGTAACTTCTTGGTGTGGCAATCTAGGTTCCACGGCATCAAATGTAGTATGCGCAGGATAACTAGCAGTTACAAACATCTCAAGGGGTAATGGGGTTGTTGTATCATGCCTGATGTGACTTTTATCATACCCGATGTGACTGTGACTCGTAAATTTGTTTACTTCCATATCCTCATATCCTCTAAGAAAACATCTCATTTAGGCACTTCAACACCAATAAAAAATGAGCATTCATTACCAGTTTACTTGCGAGCATAATAACTAACCTCCATTGAGATATTAACCACAATCAAAACAAGTGTCAAGCCATAGAACTGCACAAAAAAGCAGACACGTCGATGAAGAATATAAAAAATCTCAACCTCTCAGGAAGTTAACCTTTTCAAAAAAACATATAAACTTACATAAATTATAGCTAATATCGCACAATACTACCTATTATTAGGCCAGCCTGCCTGCATCTTTCGCCAGTTTTCCGGCCGATCATTACCGTATAAAAAATGGGCTATCGTAATATTACCGATTGATCTGGGCAAAGATTCCATTATATGTACGCTGTAAGGTAAGCTTTTTGTACTACCTGCGGCTACATCAATGGTGATGGGCTTATTTATCACATCGTAATGAACAAATGGTTGAATTTCTGAGGGAGATGGTTTTGCGAGTATGTTAAAAGTACAATACTCGTCCGACGGGTTATGAATAACCAACCTAATCTCTGCTTTTTGCCCAGGTGACAGTAATACATTCTCTGGCTCTATAGAGAATTTTACAGGGAGCTTGTAAGTGTTCACGTCTGTCGTGAAAAATACGGATACCCTCTCGCCGACATCCATGGGACTACTATCAAGTATCATACTTGCGGAAGCTCCATGCACGTGGCCTCCATTACCATTGAGCCAGTAATAAAGTGGAATAAGTGCAAAAGAGGAAGAAAAAGAAAGCAACCATAACCCTACTAAACGCAGTGCTATCACAAATTTTCTATCTCTTAAGGGCTTATAAGCGGCAGGAACTTCTTCCATAAGTAAGCTTCGAACCCACAACATAAGTGATAAGATAAAACCAATAACACCTATCAGTAAAATCCATACACCCCATGACTTATTATGCAAATAGCCACCAAAACCAAGGCCTGCGAACATAAGAGCACAAACTTGCGCAAAAGAGATCTGTCCTGTTACCATTTATCAACTCATCCAATATTGATTAATAAGCGTATAGTTTTGCAGTCACCTTTGGCTGTTTGACAAAGCTATGATATGGAGGCGGTGAAGCCAGGGTCCATTCTAAGCCTCTAGCTCCTTGCCACACACGATCACTTGCTTTTCGGCCAGCAAAAAGACCTTTAATAAGCGAATACACAAGCAACAACTGCGCAAAACCAAAAACAAAACCTCCAATTGATGCGATCCAATTAAAATCAGCAAACTGAAGAGCATAATCTGGAATACGCCTTGGCATACCAGCCAAACCTAAAAACTGCATTGGCAAAAAGGTAAAGTTTGCAGATATAGTACTTAACCAAAAGTGGGCTACCGCAGATGGCTCGTCATAATACCGACCTGACCATTTGGGAAACCAAAAATACACTCCCGAGAGAATCGCATAATATACACCTGTCACAATGACATAATGGAAATGACCTACAACAAAATAGGTATCTTGGTATTGATAATCTGCTGGCACAATACCCAACATCACACCTGAGAGTCCTCCAAAAGTAAACAAGGCAAGAAAACCACAAGCAAATAGCATCGGTGCCTCGAAAGTCAAAGAACCACCCCACATAGTAGCCAGCCAGTTAAAAACCTTAACTCCTGTCGGCACAGCAACTAATAAAGTGGTAGTCATAAAAAATATCTGCGTCGCCAAGCTTACTCCAGAAGTAAACATATGATGAACCCATACGATAAAAGATAAGACGCAAATGCAAAGGATCGCGTATACCATAGAAGTTTTACCAAATAAAGGCTTCTGTGAAAAAGCAGGTATTACTTCTGAAATAATACCAAAAGCTGGCAAAGCAAGAACATATACCTCTGGATGACCAAAAAACCAAAACAAGTGCTGAAATAAAACCGGGTCCCCTCCCCCTGCAGCATTGAAAAAACTCGTACCAAAATGTCTATCTGTTAACATCATTGTTACCGTACCAGCAAGAACTGGCATAATAGCCAAAACAAGAAAAGCCGTAACAAACCAGCACCAAACAAAAATAGGTAGCATCATATAAGTCATACCTGGTGCGCGCATTGTGATAATTGTTGCAATAAAGTTCAAAGATCCTAAAATCGAAGATATACCCAAAATATGAATCGACAAAATCATATAATCGGTACTTGGTGGACCATAGACTGTTGATAAGGGCGCATAGAAAGTCCAACCCATATTCGGAGCCCCACCTTCCATAAATAAGGTGGAAAGCATAAGTGTAAACCCTACTGGGAGCAACCAAAAACTCCAATTATTCAGACGCGGAAAGGCCATATCTGCAGCACCAATCATGAGAGGTATCTGCCAATTTGCAAAACCTGCTAATGCTGGCATTATTGCACCAAAAATCATAACCAAACCGTGTAGCGTTACCATTTGATTATAAAAATTTGGCTCAATAAACTGTAAACCAGGCATACTTAACTCTGCCCGCATTACCAACGCCATGGCGCCTGCAATGAAAAACATCAATAAACTAAACCATAAATATAAGGTACCAATATCCTTGTGATTTGTCGTAAACATCCATCGAAGTGAATAGTCTATCCAGGAAACTTTAGTGTATTGTGCTATATCATGTCCCATCTGTTTTCCCCTTGCTTTTAATAAAGGTTAGCCTCGTCGACTTTTACCTGTCGATCGATCTTGTTTCTGAGCCTGTAACCAGCGAGCATAATCTGCTTCGGCCATTGCCTCCACAACAATTGGCATATACCCATGTTGCATACCACAAAGCTCCGTACACTGTCCACGATACACTCCAGGCTTATCCACTTTAATCCATGCATCATTGATATAACCGGGTATACAGTCTTTCTTGACGCCAAGTTCTGGGACCCACCAAGAGTGATTTACATCGTTAGACGTAAAAAGAAGACGGATTTTTGTGTGTATAGGAACAACTAGAGGTTTATCAACTTCCAAAAGATAGTGCTGACCTTTCGGCTTTTCACCCCGTATTTGCGCAGGTGTGGTCAATAAGTTACTGTAAAAACCAATTCCATCTTCTAGATAATCGTACTGCCATTTCCATTGAATACCTGTTATTTTGATATTCATTGACGGCCTTGAGGAGTCATCTAAGTCATACATCACATATACCGTTGGAACCATCATGAGTACAACTAGAATAAGGGGTATAACCGTCCAAACAACTTCTACAACAACGCTTTCATGAAACTGCGCCGCCTTGGGTTGCTTACTTTTGCGAAATGCATACATAGCATAAAAAAGAGTGGCAAATACGCCTACGGCTATCACCACACAAATATAAAAAATAAGCATATGTAGATCATAAATCTTGTGACTTGTAGGGGTTACACCATAGGGCATGTTCAAAGTATAATCCGCAAAAGCATCTATAACCCATACATTCATGAACACTAGGCAATTTATCCACATTAGTGATCGCCTTAATCGTAATGTCAAACCATTTACCATTTAGAAAAATCCTTTCCTTCAGGCACAACAGAGTGTACCAAATATTTAATAGCAGCTATTACTTCTGCATCATTGCAAGCTTCACAGCCACCTTTAACAAGAATACAACCAGTTTGGTTAACATCCGAGTTCGATGCATCTTCACTAGCAGAACCTTCTAAAACTCCGGTGATCATTACGTCAAAACTCTTGTCTAATCTTCCTGTCCAATCTTTTGGATAACCAAGCCTTGGAGCTTCTAAATTACCATGTACATGACAGGTTGCACAAGTATTGATAAATATGTCACGGCCATCTTCCATTGTATATTGTTTTGGCTTTTTACCTTTTTGCCGGCTAGCTACTTTTACTCCTTCCTGAGGAAGTGATTTTGCTAAGATATAATCGACAGCAGCAGATACTTGCTCATCATTACACGCTACTTCGTCTGGACAAAGCCCACGTGCAGACATCACCCCTTTACCATGAATTGCATTGTAATAGAGCGTGTCTCTACCCTCTGTCATTCTAGTTTGCCATGCTATGGCATCCCCAATTTTAGGCGCGCCAGCCGAGCCCACATTGTGACAAGAAGAACAGTATGGCTGATATATCTGTTTACCAACCGATAAACGATCTCCTGAAACAACCACAGGTTTGTCATCAGGGCGGATCTGCACCGTCGATTTAATATAATGTGCAATCGCACCTAAGTCCTGTTGATCCAGATATATTAGGCTATCGTGATTTACTTCGCGCATTGGACCTTGCACTTGACCACGTCCTCCTGGCTTCTCGTCTGAAACAAACATATGCACCAGATCTTGTTCCTGAACTTTTAGCAAATTGCTACCAGTTATATTAGGTGCATACCAACCATCCACCATATTACCGGTAAAAGCTAAGCGATTCTGTGCAACACCTACAAAATTCATAGGCGTGTGACACATACCACAATGTGCCAAACCTTCTACTAAATACCGCCCCCTATTCCAAACATCTGAGCGGTCAACATCATAAGCAAACTCCCCCATTTCAGGAAAAAAGAAAAACAATTTCCAGACCCACTGTAAAGCACGAATATTGAAAGGAAAAGGGACCTCATGCTGAATATTAGGTTTGTCTACTGCAGGTATATGATCTAGATAAGCCTTAATGGCTAATATATCATCATCATTAACTCGATTATAATACACGTAAGGAAACGCAGGGTAATATGACGAACCATCTGGTGCCACACCATGTCGCATCGCCTGAATGAACTCATTATCGGTCCATCCACCAATACCATGCTCCCGGTTTGGCGTAATATTAGGTGAATAAAAGGTACCAAATGGTGTTTCAAGGGGAAGGCCACCTGCAAAAGCTTCACCGTCCTTGGTTGTATGACAAGCAATGCAGTCCCCAGCCTTAGTTAAATACTCCCCTCTTGCAATGCGCGCTTCGTCGTCTCCACTTGCGTTCACTTGCGGATAAGTTGCATAGTGGTCATCCTGCACAGTATGAGTTTGTTGCGCACATGCACCCCGCCCACTTACCAGGATCAAAAAAAGGACACGTACGACTGTAAGTAGATATTGATTGCGATACACACCGTAAATGTAGCGTAGAAGCACATAACGAGCAAGTTTTTTTCTCAGGGTTATACACTTGATGGATATTAACCCTACTTAGACTAGCTCAATCTAATGCTATAGAACAAATAGATATCTTGTAAAAACCTGGAGGATCGTCGAATACTCAGTAGACTTAGAGCTTCAAAGGTAATCCCTATCCTAAAAGCCGAACGATTACTTAGCTACAAGCATTTCAACGCCTGTCTTCATTGGTCATCACAAAAAAAGCAAGCCCACTCCATAAAACCATACAAGAGGTTACACGTGTGTAAATTTATGATTATGAGGATCATGGTCTTGTTGCTTTTCATCACTCGAGCACTCTGTTGGCTTATGTCGAAACGCATCACAAGCAACCTTGTTACGTTCAAATGAACCTGACTCCACCACTGCAGATGGAGCACCGGAAGAGCTACGCACAACTTGCAAATTCGATAATTGAGAAACAAAAAAATCTACCAATTTCCATTGCCCATTTGCAGCAGCAGTTTCCATCCAAAGAGCCACCTTGTTTTTATCTATCTCGAATATATTTGCACCACGTGAAACCAAGGATAACGCCGTACCTACCTTAATCATTTCAGGAAGAGAAGAAGACAAAGTTCGATCCAAAAGAACGTGATTATCTCCTTCGGTAGAAGTATTCTTGTGCACAGTAGTACTCGCTAATTAAATTTCCCACAACATAACAATAAAAAAACACACAGGGAATAAAAAAAAGGTTTTTTTATAAAATTAACAATTGGTTCATAATCCTCAAGCCGAAATAAAATATTTTTTCATATATATCAATGCTTTAATGATAAAAAGGAAACCTCCCCAATTAATTATTCTTTAACCCATGCATACGCTCAAGAAAGGAGTTAAGAGATTAATAATTTTTCGACACGACCTCAAGCAAAAGCATCC
This sequence comes from Pseudomonadota bacterium, assembly GCA_036128855.1. GTDB lineage: Bacteria > Pseudomonadota > Gammaproteobacteria > Comchoanobacterales > Comchoanobacteraceae > JAYYPW01. The sequence goes on along the minus strand of JAYYPW010000011.1, from coordinate 111,907 downwards.
ACCGGTTGCCATTCTCTAACCAGATAAGACTCGTATGATCTATAAAAAGATTATTTCCAAACGATAAAATCTCTACATCACCCTTTGATAAGACCAACTTCCATCCCTATCACCCTTATGTGATTGCACAAGTATAAATTGATTAACAAGAACCACACTAAAGTCAACCTATGTGAATTAGGAGTATTAACCGTAGAAACGTTTGATCTTAGCAAACCAGGCGTAGAAATAGCTCCATACTGGCTTAAAGTTTAAAGGAAGCCAAGCATTCAGACTATTTATTGTTGAGAATATCCATGTGGTTTGTATTTCTTGTAGCATCAACCTGATCAGCAGACTGTGGAGCATCATTTACTCTAGCGTTCTCACACTGTAGCAAGGGTTGTCTTTCTACATTAGACCGCACCTGTGAAGCATGCATAGAACTGTTGATAGATGAAGCAAGGTTCGTCAGACCAGATCTTGGCGAGGCAGCATGAATAAAACTGGCTACTCCTTTTACAACCTGTTGACAAGTACGTACTAATAGGGTCGCAACAGAGGTTGGCACCGAAATCACCACCCATCCAACATGCGCTAAGATGGATCCTACTGGCATCGAGAGAAGTCGAAGGTTATAGAACGGTTGCAGGCTGGAACCAAAAAGCTTATTACATCCTAATACTGCGTAGTTTGCCAAAGATGTTACACCAACTTCTAGAAGATAAATCATCCCCGCGGGTAGCAGGAAAACACTCAAAAAACCAAGAACAACAAAACCAAAAGGTTTGACCTGGACATCTGCCGGGTAGTGATAATAGATATCCTGGACACCACTCGGGTAGGAATAAGAGACAGATTCGCCACTAAAATCAAAACCTTGATTAAAGGTATTACTCTGTGGTCTCAACATTCCCCAAGGTTTGGCACGCATCCTCAATACGCTAAAAAAAGAAGGAAGGCTAATTATAGTTGTAAAGATTGGAGGAAGATTAACCAAAGGCACAGAGAAAGTAGAAGACACGTCTTGGTCTTTCCAGTCTCGGCTTATAAAAAAATCTGTGAAACCAAAGAAAAGAGTTGCGGTGGTGGCTAGAATTATCATCATAATACCCTATAGTTCTGATATTACATACAAATATCACAACATACCCCCAAAGGCAAGTCCATTCTACAAACATGCCAAGCAGCTACAGTGAGGTAAAAACCATAAGCGCTAGACACCTTTATATTTAAGCGTACACTTATACCACCCTCTTACCCCAGAGGAACACTAGGTAAATAAGACGGGGTAAATGACAATTCAAGTGAAGTCTGCCACAATAAAACTTACGACATAAAAAGCGTTAAAAAAAACAACGCAAAAGCAAGTGAAATGACATCGTTTCTTGCACCAGATAACCCGCTATGTCATTATGGGTTCAATTGCAATTAACTCTTAATATGAAAATATCCATGATTGTCGCAATCAATAACAAACGCGTTATTGGTATAGATAACCAGCTACCTTGGCATTTACCGAGTGATCTAGTGCATTTTAAAAAAACCACACAATATTGCCCCATCATCATGGGTAGAAAAACCTATGAAAGCATTGGCAAGCCGTTGCCAAAACGTACTAATATTGTTTTGACTACGAATGTTAATTACCGTCCTTTAGGTTGTTTGATGGCACAAGATCTAGATCAAGCCATTGAGATAGGCACACAACACGTTAAAAACTCGCAAAGTATTTTTATCATTGGTGGGGCACAAATTTATGCACAAGCACTACCTAGATGTCAAACCCTATATCTCACTGTAGTAGACAATGACATCTCTGGCGATACTTACTTTCCAGAGTCTTTGGATTCCATATGCAAAAAAGGCTGGCATATTCAAGAAATGGTCTCACACCAGCCTGACACAAAACACCAATTTGGTTTTACCATCTACACCCTAAAAAATACTTCATTATAGCAACTATCAGATATAGACCATTGTTAACCACCAAGGATAATCATTACCGTAAATCTCTCACCAGACACTATTTTACATCTATGACTCGATAGCAACATAAGGCATGTTAATTGAATACCCTGAAACAAACCTATCCTATCATGTGCTGTAAAAACCGCCACAGTCCAAGGTGCATAATGATCACAAACCAATATAAAATGCCACGTGTAAATCGAAAGGACAATCTATTTTAACCTTCTATCACTATTAGTACTTACAAAATTATTACGTAACCATAGTACACATTTCCAAGAAAACCAGATTACTCTACCTAAACGAGAATTTTGATAAAAAAATATATCTTTGCGCAAAAAGGGTGCAAGCGTGGTAAAAAAGTAATATTATATGGTTAAAAATCATTATCCTGTATAGATACAATGCCCACAAACAAGAAAAAACCCAACTTTTCATGGTGCTCTATTCTCGAGAATACTGGCACAGTTATCGCAAACGATATTAATAAACGTGACAAAGACGGACAAACTTTGCTCCATGCTATAGCTATAACTAAATATGTACCACCCGCTTCTATACAAAATATACAAGATCTTCTACTAAGTTTAAGCCCAGAAAAAAAACAAGAGGCACTAGAAAAAAATAATAACCACGGCCTCACACCTTTGGGTTGCGCCATACAACAAAAAAATTTAGACAGTGCCATCAAACTTATGAGTCTTGGCTGTGACTTAACAAATTGCAAACAAAATGGTAAATGGTTACATCATGTTATAATGCATGCAGACGAAATATTTATCATACAAAATGTCTTACCTCTATATAGAGCAGCAGCAATCATACAAAAAGACACTGTAGACACTGATAATCAAACTCCACTCAATATTGCAGTATCACATAGAAAGAATCTCACAATATCTCGTGCATTATTAGCAATCGGGGCAGATCCTAATAAGAGTTGTAACGCACAACACAATATACTTACCCAAGCTATAGAAACCAATAACGATAATATAATCCTAGATTATATAACCAGATTAAACGCAGAAAATGCCCACAAATATAATGCAGACCAAATAAATGCTTTATCGTTAGCTAGCGTAAGATGCCAAGCTACTATTGTGCGAATGATACTACAACAATACCCTCAGCCTCATTCTGTCAATTCACAAGGTGAAAATACGCTACATATTATGGCTAAAACACCACAATACAATAATGCGCATGATGAAATTGCTAGAATGCTTATACACACCGGCATGCGTTGTGACCAGAAATGTAATAATGGCGATACCCCGGTAATGGTCGCGCTTAAACACGGTAAGGAAAAATTTGCACTGACGTTACTAGATTATAGTGACATTTATCAGAAGAATAAAAATCAAGAACATGCTCTAAACATTGCGATTTATATGAAAGCAAAAGAAGCTGCACAAAAAATTCTAAATATAGAAATAACCAGCAAAAATCGCCCCTACTCACTCGCACATAAAACATGCCCTCTACCAAGTCATTTCCACGATATTATCAAACCTGAAATCGAACAAAAGCTAGGCAACCGTATTGGAAACATTCGTAATATTACTCCCGTATCACTGTGCGTACTCATGTATAGTCTTGATAAGGATATATGCAATATTTTACACATGATGATCACATCCCAACATCAAAAAAATCAAAAATTTGATGATGACCCTAGCCAATTTGCCATCGATACCAATCAACTAGAGCTCTCATTATTATTAGCAAAATTCAACATTTTCCCCAAAGAGCCTATCACAAACGCAACAGAAAAAGCATCTACAATCCAAGTAAAATCAACCAATGGTATAATTAGATACAACGGTTATCAAAATAACTTAGAACAAATATGTCGTATTGAGTCTGCCTTGAAAGAAAAAAACATCCCTCTTGCCACAACACTAATTTATAGCATTCCACTAAACTATTTCCCTACAGGATGGGCAAGTCAGCTATGGTATCACTTTGGAAATCATTTCTTATTGCTCTGCTTAGAACATATCAATAGCCAATTAGCTTTCGAATCGCTAGACCATTGTTTAAGGCAGGGTAAAATTAGTGCTTTCCACGTATTAGATGATTTTCAGCTCGATCAAGAATCCTCTATCAGTTTACGAAATAGCATAAACGCATTATTGCTAAGTCTTGAGAAAGATAAGCTCAACATAGACAGACCTGGATTTGAAAAAATCACATTTTCAAAGGAAAAAAGGCAAAAAAGACTCAAAGAGATAGGATTTAATTTTACAGAAAATCAAGAAAAACCTCAGAGACCGGAATACACACCTAGTCTTGTAGCTGAATTACCCACACTCATTCAAGCATATGATTTATCTGACCCAGATAGCGAAAGTTACAAATATGCCTATGCATTTTGGCAGCAAGTACTACTTAAAAAAAACAATCTAGATGTAAATGATGAAAAAAATCTATCCATACCTCTAGTTGAATTATTTTTATATACACTCGAGCAAGGTATCATTGACTTGTTATTTGACGAACACTTACATGAACCTAGCTGTATTCTGCAAGGACTTATAATTATCCATACCTGTTCATGTCCCGATAAACGTGCAAGTATTATGGAAAAAATTAGACTTTTCCTAGATACACCAGCCCCCAATAAAAGATCTTTATTTGAGTTATTATCTGAAAAAATAAAAATCAGAAATCCTTTAGAAAAGGGCGATACCCAAGAGGATAGCTACCATATCAAAAATGCAAGAAAAGAAAAGGTAAGTACAGCGGATGTGTTAAGGATTGCTGCGCTTATAAATCAAAAATATATAGATTTTCAACAAGAAAAACATGCGAGAACCCTTTATGTGAGTATATTAAATCTAATAATACAAGCACATGGCCTTTTCGATGATCTGGTAGATTTAGATCAATGGATCTGCTTACATGATTCACAAAGTTTGTCATGCATACAAGAGGTGAATATACAAAAATCTATTTTGGCGTTTTTAGCTGAAAAATATCAGAATCCTATCAACCATAACAAAATAACTCAGATAATTCGCCACCTTGCCTATCATCTAGGAGATGATCTTGTTGCTTGCATTTCGCAAGATCCAACAATCATGTTCCTTCTTACTCAACCCGAACATTTGTATAGTATCCCAGTTACTAGTCATAAACTAAGAGCTACCCTGCAAAGCTATGTAGCATATTTAGTAATTACCAATCAACGTAAATTAAATTGCCCAAGCTATACCCCAGAGAGAATTCTACAAGCATTTGAAGAGACCATAACAGAGCAAAATCAAAATAACAAAGAACTGATGAAACGTATAAAGGAGCTTGAGAAAAACGAATATCTGAAAACAAAAGAACAGCGTTTATTACAAGAAAAATCAGATAATCAAGAACAAAAAATCCAAAAAATGCATGCTCAACTCTCAGAAGCCAGGCAATCCATAGAAACTGAAAACCAAAGCGCCATAGAGTATAAAAATCATATGGAGAGCATACAAAAAGAAAAAGAAGAGCTTACAGTTAGAATACATGATCAGGAAAAAGAAATTGCCAAATTGAGAGAAACCACGCGTAGACAATATGACGAAGAACACGAACTACAAACGAAATATGAAAACATGTTGCAAACAATAGAGCAATACAAGAAAGAAGTAGAAAACGCAGAGAGAAAAAATAAAAAAAACGTAGAGTCCTTAGCACATGAGCGCAAAAATTGGCAAGATGCACAAGAGAAAAAGAATCAGCAACTTGTACAAGACTACACAAATCAACTCACACAGCAAAATAACTCATACCAAAAGCTTATAGCAACTCTGCAAGAAAAAAACCAAGAAGCCACAGAAAAAGTGCAACAAGTACAAAATCAGCTCCAAGAAAAGATCGATGAATTGAAAAAACAGCACACAGACGAGATTGCTAGTTTAACTAGAGAACATGCGCACGTAACAAGCAAGATCCACATTGACTATGAAAAAAAGATAAAAAATATGACTCTTCCAAAAACTAGGATACACGGTAATGGCTCAGAAACAGAAATGATGTATCGTACAAACCACAAAAACAAAATGAATACTGCAAAACATAGTCAATCTAACCCACACCAAACAAACTATAAAAAATCATCCACACTGCGACATCCAGAAGAAATAGGGGCTATGTCAATGCATCTTGCGGAGCAAGCATTTATCTCAAATATCAACCAACAGTATTTCTCAAACCAAGCCATGATCAACGCCATGACAATAAATAATATACAAATGATGAGAAACCTTGAAAACCCACAGCACATATTGTATTTACATGCTAACATAGAAAGTCCAAGCGCTCAGACTCTAGTCCCTCTAACAAAATTTGCTGAAATTTGTAGTACAATAAACGGAATACAGAATATCCAATGGTGTGGAACTACTGCAACTGAGTATGCACGCACAAGCTGGCTAGAAGATAGTAATCATATGCAGACATTACTATATAATTATAACGAAGATATTGATATTCGCATTGAAACTAAGATATCGACAGATACACTCATTGCCAATATACAGAAAAGATGGCCTACATTAGTGCAAACATCCATTAGAAATATAGGTCATTTTGATAAAGTAGTTTTGCGAGATCCACAATCTAAACTAATATTTGATATTCAAATTCATCGTAGACTATCTAATAAAAACACACCAGATCGTATAGTGTGGACCTGGCAAAGTACTGATAGTATTTGGCTACTCAATACCGGCTCACTTTCTCTGGAACAAAAAGGTTTTTTATACTGTCATCCTACGTTTAATCAGTTAGCTAATATATCAGAATTGTACTCTGCATTTTGGGCTTTTCACCAAGTTGTAAAACATCATGGGTTACGTAGAAACACCCAAATAACCCATCATATCCTACAAAGAATTCTACAAGATACAACGCATATATCCATAACAAAAATATTAGCTGAGTCTCTTAAGCATTTTTCGAATACTCCATATTGGTACGCATGTATGGAAGTATTACTGTTTTATCTCACTCCACTTACAACATATCAAACCACCGTAATTTGTCGGTATTTATTACCTCCACATGCAAGGTTTCCTCACACCATCGATAGGAATAGTATACCTGATATAAACTCTATACATACTACAGAAGATTTTTATAGCGTCATAAAAAGTATTTGGATAGAAAATGAAACCAATACTGCCCTACTACATGAGAAAGAACCGATAAACTGGAATGAAGTACCTCAATATGGTGAGAAAAGTTCACAAAGTCCTATGTTATCACTGAAATAGTTTCTGTAAACTTATAAAAATTAACAGCTATATTAAACTACCTTATATCGAGAGTACTAACTCACACTAAAGTTTGTCGGCAGATCTTAAATCGCAGATAACACTAGAGATAAAACGATAGTTTAATTACTTAAAACTTTTCACATCAATAGTTATCTGTAAACAACTGAGCTTTGGTAAGTTCGATTGTTATGCTGGAATTTGTCTGTCCGGCCATCAGAAAAAGATGGAGAATGATTATAAAAGTCAGTAGAACGACGTTGACCATTGGTAGGTTGAGTAACACTATTACGACGGGTAATATACACGTCTATAGATTTTGAAAGTGCATTTAAAAGCAACATATCCACAAGTATAGAAAAAACACGGATGAATGGCTTAATGTCAAAAGAACCACGCGAATTTCTATCACCACGTCCCTCTTTACTTTTCCCAGACATAAACATACTAAAGAAGTCTAAAGCCAGGCTTAATGTCTGATTGAATATCAAAAATCCATAGAAACTCGGCGGGGTATTACTGCCTTGAGATTCATCTAAAAGAGCAAGCTTAAGTGTAAGTAACAGATACATTATAGAAACATAAGAGGATACTGCAGCTAGACCAAAAGTAAGCATAGAAATTTCTGCTTGAAAAACTGCATATGCAACATAACAAGTCAGACTGTTAGTCATAAGTATCAGAAAAGATTGCAAGAGAAAATCACTAGTAAATTTTGGCATTATCGTATCACGGTTTTGTACCAATAGTGCAACTACAAACATACTAGAATAAATACATAGACAAAAGTAACCTACATACATGGGCGTAGCAGATAAATAACCAGCTAGTTGAATAGCGACTAACGCAGCCATCGCAAAAGATACCCAATTATAGAAATCTTTATTAGCTTCACTACTGTGATAATTTCGCATGGTAGGCTCAAGATAAGCATACCCTATGAAGTAAAGTATGCAAAACATAAGATTTGGCAGTGGCGGTAATGCTAATGCAGATGAGGTAAACAATACAGCCATAAAGAATGACATATAAACACCGGCAGATACTAAAATAGACTGCAGATAAGTGAGGCTGATTTGTATGCTTTGCTTGGAATCAGGAAGAGGAGAAAAGAAGTGCTTCATAAGGTATCTCTATTATTTTTCATATATTTTACAATATCCAGAAGGTTGAAATCAATATGTTTTGCGATAAAACACAAAAGGGTTTGTTCTATAATAAAGCTTAGTGCTTTAAATTAACCAGAGTTGATCACCTTGTATACAAAACCTTGCTGAAACTGTAAAGAACCAATTCGCTACTAGAAAAAAAGCCTTTTATATATTAACAAGATAATGCTTTCTAGCAGTCTATTATCCCACCACAGCTAATTAATTCCTGGGTGTTTAATCGGTACTTTTTTGCAAAAAAGTGGCCCGTAAATTATCTGGATTACAATAAAAATCCCCACTCATAGGTACAACTAAGTCACTAGACTCGATCAACCCTAAGTTATGTGTTTTACAATATGCTAAGGCTTGGCAAATACCCCACAGAGTTTGATCGTCTTCTAATAAGTCTGTTATCTTTTTCAAGGGCTGTTCAAAAGGATGTGTACTTGTTTTTCTCTCACTAAATTGTATGTTGAGATAAGAAAGAAACGACTTATTTTTATTTTGAAATGCTAGTGTTTTATCCCTTAATATTTGTGCTTGCTGTTTTATTGAATCGATAAGATTATTAGATAAATCCACTGTATCTTCGGGCAATATAAAACCAGAACTTGAATAGTTTTCTTCTATTAATAGTTTTGGCTGAATGAGTCTTTGCTTTAAGTCTCCATTTTCAATACTTACCGATAGTGGTCTAATAACAGGCTTACATATTTCATCTTGAATTAAAAAGCTTAAAGCTAGATTTCTGCTATACCAGTACGGATGTAAAAAAGACGATACTTTTGCAGCTAATACACTAAGCTTATTACAGTCTACTTTACAATTCTTAATACAATTATTGAATGTAAACTCATAATTCTCTTTGATAAAGTCAATTTTTTCTTCGTCTTTTGTTAATTCACATACCCTATTTTCCACGAGTGATCGATCCTCTAAGGGATCAAAGACAAATCGTCTGATCTCTTCAACAGATATTGGGTGCAATGTTATGTCAAAACCCATTTTGCCACGCCTTGTCGTTACTACTTATCATGAATATTATTATTGATCAACTTTCACAGCTAATCCACATAAACCTCATAGATCTTGCTGGAAATACCAGTCCTTTTACACAATATCTAATCACACCTAGGACGATTGCGATTATCATTAGACAGTCGATCAGTTGTAGTATATCGAGGAACATTAAGATGTCCTACCTTTGTATTTAAAGAAGCCATTAAATCGTCTGTTTTATTTCGATTATTATTCTTGATTGAGAGTATTGATTGCATAACCTCAGTATTATCTGCCCAAGCATACTCTTTGGTCAAAAAACTGAGATCAGAAGATTTTACACCATCATAACGTTTCAACCACATTGGCATATTCGTAATCGTATCTGTGATATATGAAGTAATGGCTGAGAAACTTTGTTGATCACCATCGTATGATGCATAAAATTTCTCGATTTTTTCGGAATCTGCACTCAATGCATTCTTAAAGGACTCATCTATGATCTGACTTGATTTACCAAGAATATGTGCGGTGAATTCGGAAAGTTGTTTCTTAGATAAGCCATTTCCTTCTAATGGATTAGTCTCCCCCAGAGCATTACAACCATTCTCAAATCGAGACCGTAACGCTTGTAGCTTATCTTCTGAAACTAGAGTAGATGTTTGTCTTAAAGACCTACGGAATGAAGCTAAATAAGATCCAGATTTGTTTGTTGTTGCTGACTGTTTTTTGATAAAAGCTTTATACTCTCTTAGGAGTGTTTCCGTTACACGCTGATCAAAATAATCTTTAACATAATTATGGCAATGTATAGCGGCATCTTGAGAGTCTGGATCATCAACAATTGCCCTAATCCATGAATTTTCAGTATCTATAGTCTTTGTTAACTCAGCAATCTCGTTGAGTTCATCTGTTGTACGATAATCATATATCATTCGACTCGAAATTCTCTCTTGTCGATCTAATGCTTCCTGATGAGGTTGCTTAAGTGCACTAATACTTTGATCTGACAACTCAGCTAATGTGAGTTTATAAGTGGCACATAATCTAAGAAGGTAATACAGTGCAAATGGGTTTTTATACGCATCTACACGTGAGTCGTTGTGTTCTAGCAAGCCTGAACCACCTTGTTCATTGCTAGAAAAAGAGCTATTTAGAGATGGGTTAGATGCAAAATCTTTGTAAGCATCCTGCAAAACAGCATTGAAATTAGGATTATCTAATAGGACTTTGCCCATAAGATCATTTGAAAATAACTGGTTAGAAGAGCTACCCGTAAGCACCTCAAAATTATCGAGATTATTTGTACTTGTCATATCTTATAAATTTATTGTTATATTTATGTATAGACTATTTAGACAGATTTGTATTTTTTAATTTAAAAACATCTACAAGTACTCATATTTTGTTGCTGTGAATAATTTTTATCATCCTTATTTTATCGTTAAAATCAGAGCGCAACAACGATTTATGCACATCAAGAAAGTTTTGTAAGACAGAAAAAATATCAGAATCATTTTTTTTCGTCAAAGCTAATTGCATGGCATCCTGACCATGAGAATCTTTTAATATGAGATTCGGACAGCACCACAGCAATAATTCGAGTATCTTGATGTGCTCTTTTTCTATCGCAATATGTAGTGCTGTTTGGCCTAAATTGTTCTGTGCGTTAATGATGGCGCCGTAACGAAGCAAGAAAAACACTAACATGTCGTCTCCTCGCTCGACTGCAACCATTAGAGCTGTATTTCCTCTATCCACGGATTCTTTTTGATAGTTTAACCGTGCTCCAGCATTGAGTAGGTTTTTTGCAAAGCGTATATCCTGAGAGATGAAATACTGTGTGATACTATCATACGCATCCTCATCGTAATGCCCAGATGAAGAAAAATCCATGTGCTTTTTTTGGGCTACCAGTTTTACGAAATGAAAGTCTTGCTGAAATAACTTACGCAAAGGTATCATTAAAGCATGATTACAATAAGCTTTAGATAACGCACGCCTAGCATCGCGATCTGGCAATCTAGCAAGTGCAATACTTTGTTTAATATGTAACTTAAGTATAGAACTCACATACGCATTTGCATAAGCAAAAACTCCGTGGCCAGCATTATCTTTTAAAGTCACATCCGCTCCTGCACGCAAGAAAAAAGATAGTAATACCCGACATCCCACAGATGCTGCCAACATCAAAGCTGTTTGACCCTTGTGATTACGTTGATCTATTGAAACATTCGCATTTATGAGAAGCCTAACAAGGTTTTTGTTACAGTAGACTGTTGCGTACATCAAAGCTGTCCACCCATCCACCGGTGATGCAGAATCAACACTTGCACCTTGATTAAGGAGTAAAGAAGGTAAGTCCCAGTATTCTTGCATCGGGTATTCTAACCATGCACAACACATTAAGGGGTTTAAATGAAAGCTATTAAAAGTATTAACATCTCGTTGAATAAATAGTAAGTCCCTAATTAAATTAACATTACCAACAGAAACTAAAAAAGTAATTGGGGTCCAGCCATGCTGCAGAAGAATATCTTCGTGCACAGAAACATCTTGATTTGCAAGTAAGTCATTTTCAGGTGATTCGGCAAGCATAGATAAACATACCGAGCGTAACATCATGTCGGGGGTATCTAGGCAGCCTCGCTGTAAATTTTGAGTGTAGTCAGACCAATGTGCACTATCACAATTATATCCATATGAAAAATTGCCTATATTCTCAGCACCATCTTCACTAACATACAATATATTTTTATCAGACTCCTCACTAACTACCGTTGGTTTGGCTAAAGATGTCGTATCTAAGTGTATTTTTAAGTCCAAGCCCTGCAAACTTTTTTGAGCAGATTGGCGAATGCTTAAAGATGTACTCCGCTTACGTCTTAAAAACATATAATTATAATGACCTTTTATTTTGCTATAGTAAACTATGAGGTCAGTAGTTTGCAAGATAGAAAAGATTAAAGAGGATAATTTATGATTCCTTAAGATTAACAATATCCTGAATATCATTAAACACAATAAGAACCCTACTCTTTTATCAATCTATAAAAATTTAATTAAAATTTATCTTATAAAAGCAGTCTTATAGAAACATAAGAGAATGATTTAATGTGTTTTTTATAGGAAAAATGTTAGTTTAAGTTCATTGACAACCTGTAAAATAGATGGCAATATTAACGAAATTTAAAACTACATTCTATGACCTCTCTAAAACATATCGTCTCATCTTATTTTCCTTACAAAGACGATCTAGAGTTAGACTGTCAAAATACACAAGTAAAGTGGAATCTATTCGGTAAAGATTATCTTATAGATTCCAACCTGTTTTCTCAAATATGCGCAGATATTCGAGGAGAGAGTTTTATGTTAAGTTTGCATCAGTCATATGGCAGCTTTGCTAATTGTCCAGATGAATCCTATCTCATCGCTTCAATCAAGCATACACATACCCACATTGCTGACCAAATAAACACAAAAAATCGTGAAGCGATCGACAACTACACAAAACAATGCGATCTGCAAGAAGGTTGGGATAGATATAACCGTGCTCAAATAGATTTACCACAGCTAAAAGAGCAAACGTATGAGAAGATGAAACGATTCAATAATCTACTACGAGATAAAAAAGAAGTAGTACTCAATTTACGTTACAAACTACAAGAAATAGCCGTTTTGATGAGTAAATTAAACAAACAATATAGAAATGAAACTGATTCTTTCCCACCAGAATTAGCAAAACAAGCATTATCATTCATGGAAAGACGACAAACATTTCTTGTTGAACTAACAAGCAATAACGCAGAACATAAAGGTCCCACACCTCCCATTTTAAATGAAAAGGTGAAGAATCGTTTTGGTGATTTAATCAGCGACAGCTCAATAAAAAAATTTCAAGAGGAGAGAAAAATATTCAACTTTAAAATGCGTGCACTAGAGCAAGAAAAACAAGAAGCACAACAAAATATAAAAGAAATAGAAAGCCAACTACAAAAAATAGAAGGTCTTACGCCATACAACATACCCGACTTAGATGATTATGAACCTTTGCATAATAACTTTGAACCCGAAGTACTTTTAAACGTCCACACACGAGCAGAGGATGCACGTAAGCAATTAGAATGGACAGAAAGTATAGAAAAGCCACGAGCAACAAAACCTCAGGATATAAAAAAACCTGAGACGTTAGAAGTACCCCAGACCCGAGTAAAACTTCATGAAGTTAGTCTCGTCTCAGACTATGACGCATGGTTAGACTCACTAAAAGACCCTAAAAATCATGTCCCTGTATTATCCCTCAATAACAAACGCGGCTTCCTACGTAGAATACTAGGGATTACATGCATGACTGGACTTTGTTTATATGCTATGCACCATTACTACCTATACAGTTGGTCATGGATTAGTCTAAATTTTTACAACCCAAGTCCTGCACTGGTTGGACTCACTTGTATACACATTATTTTTGCAGGCATAGCTTTAGGGGTAACCACTACCATGATACGTCAGGCATCAAGAGCCTCTTACCTAGATAATTTAGTGCAGAAAGTCCAGCGTATCGCACTGAAAAAATCAAAGGGCGATTTTTTGAAAACCCAAAGCCATACCAATTTTACTCAAATCGCACAAAGCCTCCCTGAACCATCCGCTCCACTACTCCATATGGAAGAAACGTACTCTAATACTATACCGTCAGCATTGCCTGTAGCTCATGCAACGCCAATAGAGCGTTCTAATAGCCCTACCCAAGAAAAGCACTCCATACGATAAATATATCCATTCCAAGAATAAGCATGCAATTTAGAAATCCACCTACACATCAGATTTTCTAAGAGAATTCTTTAGCAGCACTAAGACGATATTCATCAAAAATCTTACCCAACTCTGCATTTCCTGATCGTGCAACAATTTCACGCACTGAAAGACCATTTTCGTTGAAAGCAGATAAGTTAGCACCATAGTGTAAAAGCAACGATACAATTTTAGGAAATTGGTAATATACAGCAAAAAATAGCGCAGTCTCCTGTGTTTCACTACAAAGATTAACTTGGGCTCCAGCTTCAAGCAATTTTTTTGCAGAATATAAATCACCGTTCACACAAACGAGCATCAGGGGTGTTAAGCCTCCCAAGTTTTGATCATCAATATCTATCGATAAACGTTTTTCATTCAAAAGATAGTCTAATACTTCATGTGCACCATAAGTACATGCTGCCATCAAAACAGAGGCATTATTTTCGTTACCAATATTACACGATATACCATTGTGGAGTAAGGCACAGACCAAATCATAGGCCTTGAGGTTTATTAAAGCATGAAAAAGTAAATTCTCAAGAAAGTTAATGTGTTTTTTCTCTAGATAAGGAAGCAAAGCGATTACCGTAGATTGTTTGTTAACATGAAGACATTGCTCTATAAGCATCGGTCCATTACATGCAGGTAGCTCTAAAGATGCACCTTGAGATAACAAAATATGCACAACATCTTGATGTCCATAGATAGCTGCATACCACAATGCTGTGTAATGAGATTGATCTTGATTATCAATAAACATCCCTCTACGCAAGAGCGCCTCTACTACTAGCACTGAGCCAGCACGAGATGCAACAATCAATGCACATTCATCCTGGGGTGTTCTCCAGGCTACACAGGCATTGGGGTAAGACTCAATGTAACGAATAGTCAATGTATGGTCACGAGTTTCTAATAATCTAGCAAACGTCTCTTGAGAAAATACTTTTGGTGGGGAAACTTGGTTAAAGAACCGTAAAAAAAACATAAAAGTTTAGAAAAGAACTTCATCATAACGATCAACAAATTATAAAGTCAATTCACCAAGCACAATTACGGTATAGAAAATAAATAGTATTTTTCTTAGGATAACGCATATGCATAGTCTACCGAGCCATACACTAGCCTGGATAATCTGGTTAAGTTATATAGGCATTACACCTAAAAAACAAAGAGAAATAATCCATGTATATCCAACTGCAAGTAATGTGTTGGAATCTAAATGTGCAAAACTAAATCTAGGTTATAGACAAATCCAACTACTGAAAAATCCACAGTGGAATATAGTAGAACAAAGCCTACAGTGGGCAAAAAAAAAGCATAATCAGATTATCACCAGCAACTGTGCACTCTATCCACGCCAACTGCTAGATGATGAACAATTCCCTAACTTTTTATTCCTAAAAGGGGATGTGAGCTTGCTGAAAAAACCTCAAATTGCGATCGTTGGAAGTCGAAATGCAAGTAATTATGGCCTTAGAAGCACAGAAAAAATATGCGCATATCTTTTAAAAAAGGACTACATAATCACAAGTGGGATGGCACTTGGTATTGATGCTATGGCACACCAATCAGCATTATTATCAAATAAGCCTACTATTGCGATACTTGGGTTAGATATAGAAAACATCTATCCCAAACAGAACCAATCACTATACCTCAAAATTCAGAAATCCGGCTTAATTATCAGCTCAGTACCTATTGGCACACCATATCGCCAGGGAATATTCCCAGAAAGAAATCGAATCATAAGCGCTTTAAGCAAATATGTTGTAGTAATTGAAGCTAGTGAAAAAAGTGGCGCGTTACATACTGTGAGTCACGCGCTCAAACAAAATAGAACTGTATACGCGTTACCAGGACGCATTGATCAACCACAAGCACAAGGATGTAATCGCTTGATTCAGATGGGTGCGCAAATCATTACTCGCGTAGAAGATCTTGTGGGATAATTATTGAAATTTTCAAGAAAAACCGCAAAAATACCGGTTTAATGACGAAAAATACCGAAAAAACTTGCATATAGATGATTAATGAACTATTTTGCAAAGAACGCGCCGCTAAAATAATTTATGTCAAAAACTCTAGTCATTGTAGAATCGCCTGCTAAAGCAAAAACCATTAAAGGATACTTAGGTAAAGGATATCAGGTCCTTGCATCCTATGGGCATGTTCGCGACCTAGTGCCAAAAGAAGGTGCTGTAGACCCTGAACACGATTTCGCCATGCGATATCAAATTATAGAGAAAAATCAACAACATGTAGACGCAATTATCAAAGCACTAAGTAAATCTGACAAACTTTTACTAGCAACAGACCAAGACCGGGAGGGTGAAGCAATATCATGGCATCTCCATGAACTACTCAAAGAAAAAGGCTATCTAGATTCATGTGAAGTAGGCCGCATCGTCTTCAACCAAATAACCCGTAAAGCCATACAAGAGGCTGTTGAAAACCCTCGTGATTTATCTCAGGAACTCATTGACGCACAACAAGCTCGTAGAGCATTAGACTACCTTGTTGGCTTCAAATTATCCCCTTTACTATGGCGAAAAATTCGTACTGGCTTATCAGCGGGTCGAGTACAAAGTCCTGCATTAAGGATGATCGTAGAGAGAGAATTAGAAATAGAAGCTTTTGAGAGTAAAGAGTACTGGAGTATACACGCTCGATTTTTGGCAAAAGATACAACTGTTGAAGCCAAATGCACACATTTTAAAGGAGAAAAGTTAACTCAGTTCAGCTTCACAAATGAAGATGATACACAAGCCTGTGTAAATGCCATCAACAAAGTAGCTAAAAAATCGTGGAAAGTGAGTGCAGTCACCGAAAAGACAAGAAAAAAACAACCCCCAGCGCCATTCATTACTGCAACACTCCAACAAGAAGCTGTTAAAAAGCTTGGCTTTTCTGCCTCACGTGCTATGCGTGTTGCTCAACAACTTTATGAAGGCGTTAGCATAGATGGTCAACAAATGGGATTAATAACCTATATGCGTACGGACTCGGTAATGCTTGCAGATGATGCCATAGCTGATATTCGCAGTTTTATTGTCAAGCGATACGGCAAAGAAGCCTTATACCCTAGCGTACGTATGTTTAAAAATAAGTCTAAAAACGCACAAGAAGCACATGAAGCCATACGCCCTACTAACATCAAAAGAACACCTGACGCTATAAAAGCAGCGTTATCAGATGAACAATTTAAGTTGTATCGTATGATTTGGGCAAGAACAATCGCAGGCCAAATGGAGGCAGCTACCTTAGATCAGGTCAGTGTCGATATAACAGATGGTAAAGTAGCTATATTTCGAGCTAACGGTAGTAGTATACGTGACCCAGGATTCCTCCGAGCCTACCAAGAGGGTATCGAAGGCAAAGAAACCGATGACACCAAAGAAAGTTATCTACCTAAGATTCTTGAAGGAGAAGTATTGCCCAGGCAGGAAACTGAAGGAAAACAGCACTTTACTGAACCCCCTGCACGCTACTCTGAGGCATCTATTGTTAAAGCGCTTGAAGAGTATGGTATAGGTCGACCGTCTACATATGCGAGTATCATCTCCACACTACAAGCTAGAAACTATGTATTACTCGAACAAAAACGCTTCAAACCTACTGATGTAGGCCGCATAGTCAACAAGTTCTTAACCAATTATTTTACTAAATATATTGATTATGACTTCACCGCACAATTAGAAGATCAATTAGATGAAATAGCACGTGGCGAAAAGCAGTGGATACCCATCTTGAACACATTTTGGGAACCGTTTGAACATCGTCTTGAAGAGATTGCGCATAAAGTACAACGTAAAGACGTTACTGAAGAAAAAACTGACGAGAAATGTCCCGAATGCCAACACCATTTAGTAATAAAGCTTGGGCGAAACGGAAGATTCTATGGATGCTCACACTACCCTGAGTGTAATTACACCAGAGCGTTAGAGTCTGATGAGAATTCAGATGAACCAACAACCATCGATAGGAAATGTCCAAAATGCGAGAGTGATCTTGCGATAAAGCAAGGCCGGTATGGTAAATTTATAGGTTGTACCAATTACCCCACTTGCAAGCACATTGAGTCACTTAATAAGCCAGAAGACACCGGTGTAACATGCCCAGAATGTAACAAGGGTACGTTTTTAAAACGGCGGGCAAGAAAAGGAAATTTCTTTTACTCATGCTCTGGCTATCCTAAATGCCGTAATATTGTGTCACATCCACCACAAGCCGTACCATGCCCAAAATGTCAACATCCTATAACTATGATAAAAACCACAAAGCGCAAAGGGGATGAAGTAGTATGCCCCGAGTGTAAATACACAGAAGCATTGTAAGACTTGAAAGTTTAAATTCTCAACCATTATTTATGAAAATCGTTAGAGCCAAAGTGTCTTACTACGTACTAAAAGTAGAAAAATTCCATTTAAAATGCACTAGAATCCTAAATAGTTTAAGAATATGATGAAACACCTAAAATCCAGATGCTCGGTTACAATATTACAGATACAAATGACAGCTCTGTTTAGTGAGCCTATAGTCTAGTATATCGGGCTCTATCAATGCGTAGGCATAGATACGAAACAACAAGCAACCCGTATACTAACCGGCTAGGACAGAACCAACTTAGCAATTCTCTTTTTGCCCACAGAAAGCTTTGCCACACCGTCTTTGGCAAAATCTTTTAGCGTGAGTAAGCGATCTGTCGCATCTATCTTCTCATCATTGATACGCACTCCACCTCCCTCAATCAAACGTCGCGCCTGACTATTAGACTGGGCAAAATTCAGATCAACAATAGCACTGGTAAGCGCTATATTTGCAGCAATCCCCTCTTGGGTAAAATCTAGTGTGGGTAAATCCGAACCCATACCAGTACCAGAAAAGGTATCTAATGCAGTTTTCTCACATTGAAGAGCTTTTTCTGCTCCATGACATAAGGTGGTTATTTCCGTGGCTAGACGCACTTTAGCATGATTTATTGCCTGCCCTCCTTCTGAAACCAAAGCATCTATCTCATGTAATGGCAAGTCTGTGAATAGACGTAAAAATTTAGCAACATCTGCATCTTCAACATTACGCCAAAACTGCCAAAAATCATACACAGATAACTTTTCTTCTGACAGCCATACTGCACCTTGAGCAGTTTTACCCATCTTTGCACCACTAGACGTCGTTAATAGTGGAGCAGTCCAGCCATATAGTGGAGCTTGGAGAATTCGACGTCCAAGATCAATGCCACTTACAATATTACCCCACTGATCACTGCCACCCAGTTGCAAACTACAGCCATAACGTTTTTGTAATTCAATAAAATCATATGCTTGCAAAATCATATAATTAAATTCTAAAAAGCTAAGTGGTTGTTCACGATCTAGACGGCTTTTCACGCTCTCAAATGTCAACATCCGATTTATACTGAAATGAGATCCCACTTCTCGTAAGAAATCAATATATCCTAAATTATCGAGCCAATCTGCATTATTCACCACTATCGCATCCGAATCCCCATCGCCAAACCGTAGAAAACGGGTAAAAATAGAAGAAATTCCTGCTATATTTTGGGCAATATCATCTTGTGATAACATTTTTCGAGCACTGTCCTTACCCGATGGATCACCAATTTTCGTAGTACCTCCACCCAGAAGTACAATTGATTTATGGCCAAAATGCTGCAACCAACGAAGTAACATAATCTGTGATAAATGGCCTACATGCAAGCTATCGGCGGTTGCATCAAAACCAATGTATGCAACCACTGGCTCTTTCTGTATTGCCTCGTCAAGGCTGGAAATATCAGTACATTGATGCAGAAATCCGCGAGCAATTAAACACTCTAACAACGGTGATTTCGGACGATAAGACATATTAATATCCTATAATAAAACAGGAAATATCATAGCATATATACTATAATTTTGATAGGAGATAACAATAAAAAACACCATGCAAACGCATAATTTATCACATTTTGTCCATATGCTAGATAGCCGGCTTACAGAAATGAGTCAAAGCAATCACATCGAAAATAGCATCTCAAAACAGAGAGATATTGTCTATTTGCTTGACTCTATAAAAGCTCGTATCGAAATTGATCGCCCATTAGACACTGTCAAAAATGCAAAACTAGTGAGCGTATTAAAAAAATTCCTACGCGACTTCTCCAAATGCATCAATGACTCACCGCATGAGTATGATTCAATTTTTCAAGCCCAAACAAGCACAATAACTTCGGAGACTCATAAATTAATCCAGAATCTCGAAGATGACCTGCTAACTATACAAACGCGTGCGGCATAAAGCACATAAACTTGATACACACAAATACCACATTACAATCACGTTATCCGAGAGACATTCTTGTCTTATACACTACAAAAACCAGATGTTGAAAAATTTAATATATTGATAAATATTGAAAAAATATTAATTTCATGCTAAGATAAGCTATCATAAATAAAGAATCGAGCATGACCTTAAATTCTCACAATCGCCCTATACTTGCAGTAGGATCTTATCTTGAAAACCTCTACTACACAGCGCTTATTTTCAATATTATAAATGTTATTCTCAGTATTTGTGTCTTACCCATTCATGTATCTCCAATCATTTTGGTATGCACTATTGCCGTCACGCCTTTATTCGTATTACTCATTCGCACTTTAGAGGTGAAGAACCATAAACCTAAACACCCAAAAAATTGGCTACAGAAATTAGGCGATAAAATTGTGAATTGGTACTGCAAGCATATCGCAAATCATTGGGTCTCTAAATTAATCTGGGACATAATTTTAGCATTTGGGGTGACTTCCAGTCTTTATAGCTTATTCACCTATTTCGACATCAGTCTTGGACTCCACCACGTGAGTCTAATATCCCAACTTAGTATCATTGGTGGTGCATTATTCCTTACAACCCAAATTTCAAACTATTTTCTAAAAGATATTGAGGATCCACAGACTCAGCAAGTTAGTCGTTTTATAGAAATAGCCAATAAAGCATTACTCTTTGCGCTGACAAGTATCGTGACAATTGGCTCACTGTATGCAGAAGTCTATATTTTTGGTATTAACTTTGTACTATTAAGCATATTGGTCACAGCTATCGCTGCAATCAGCATATTTTATACACTTGCTCAGTCTGAACTAGAACAAGCCCAACAATACACGCAAAGTAACATTGAAGAAAGCGATGATTGCTTAGCTACAAGCTTGGACCCTGATCATAAAGACGAAAAAGAATTAGCTCAAGTAGATAACCCAATGGACGACAGTCAACTCATAGAAAAGTTCAGTGAGATTACAGAGACGTTCATAGGTAGCTTAAACCAAATACTGAATAGAAAAAAACTACAGATTAATACAAATAATGATGTAAATTATGAATCTAGCGATGGCCTACAAAACATGATACCCGCTGTAAATAATGCACCTAGTGACGTTATACAAAACGCTGACAGCTCGAGTGCATTAACTAATAAAAAATAGCGTAGATTTTGGTCAACCTAGCCAAATCAACCACCAATTATCTCTAAAAAAAAGACGTGCACCACTGAACAATCTTAGGTACTATAAATTATGACCCTAGCTAACTCGACATCTATGTCACAATCTTTTTCTGATTTTGAGTTGTCCATTAAACAAGCTGTCACACATATCTTAGCCGGTGATATAATTGCATACCCAACCGAGACGGTATATGGACTAGGCTGTAATGCATTTCAACAAAATGCCCTACGAACACTACAGCAATTAAAACAACGCAACGAAAATAAAAGCTTTATTGTTTTAGTTGCAGACACGTTACAAGCACGCGAACTGATTCACCCTGAAGCTGAAATACAATTAATTCAAGCAGCAAAAAGCTGGCCAGGACCAACAACCTGGGTTTTTCGAGCACGGGATCACTTACCACCAGAGCTAACATTAGCAGGTAAGATTGCCATACGAATTAGTGCACACCCTATGGCACAAAGACTCTGCGCCCTAGCCGGGTGTCCCATAGTAACAACTAGCGCAAATCTAAAAAATCAAACACCCCTTGCAAATGCACAATCTATTTACGAAGCTTTTAAGCCGTATATAGCCGGCATCATGCAAGGAGAGCCAGGAAAAGAAAAACCTAGTAAAATTATCGACGCAGCAACCTTAGAGGTACTAAGAGACTAAAAAAGTACTAAATATCTTTTTACTTTAAAAACCATGCTCTCTTAGATATATAATCCTACATACTTTTATGCTTCTGATTAATAATAGGTATTATTTCAATATATAATTCGCGATCGCAATATTAGTAAACAGAACAATTTCCTGTTATTGTGATTAAAATACCACTTCTATTGCTTATGTACTACCGCCAAATTGTATACTTTTTCTTGCTTATACAGCTCAGTGGCTGTGCCTATAATTATCAAGATATTGACTGGAAAAACCCACCAAAACCGAATACGAATAACTATTTCTATATTTGCGCTGATGGCTTTTGTGATCAGAACGCACAGATTGCAAAAAGCTATGCAATAAGTACAGATGTCTTATATCAAATAATACAAGATGTAATCATGAAACAACCTAGAACTGAGCTCGTTAAACAAGACACACATAATAAAACCATGGTTATTGTACAAAGAACTCCCTGGCTAAAATTCCCAGACGTAATCCAAATACAAGTGATCAGTACTGAATCTGAGCAGGCAAGTTACCTATGGTATAGCAAAGCAGTCTATGGTTATTATGATTTTGAAGTGAATAAAAAGCGCCTGTTAGATTGGCAAACTTTGGTAGATCAAGAAGTACAGATCTATCTAAACACCAACTTAAAGTAATCATCCACAGTTGTTGTTAGGCCTTATATTTGAACATTAACAAAAAATATTTCGTAAAAGCCTTATGAACTTAATAACTGCACTACACATATAGCTTAGAGGAAAGACTATCTAGTTTAGACGCTAGAATGAGGCAGGTGTCATACTTGGAGCAGCGTGCATTTTTATCTCATTGGTGATGTTTAAAATACGACGAAGCTCATCTAATTGTGAATATTCCTGCTTGGAAAGAAACTGCCGATATACATGTAACTGTGTCAACTCTATATGGCGGTTGTTATGTAATATATGCACACAGTTGGGAGGCTCTTGAAGCTTATGCAGCTTATCTTTCACCTGGTTGCATACATCACTCAGTGAAGCCTTATCGCCACCATGAAACCAAAATGTCGGGCGCAGTGGGCTTGGCTCTCGCTGAAAATGCCTAACCAGAAACGGAGACCAAAGGGGCATAGGTGAGGTAAAAACCTCTACGTTATTACCTTCACCCACAGCAACATATGGCTGTTGAATTGGTTGGTTTTGCATTTCATCTTCACTGCGGGAAAAGACTTCATACATAGGCTTTTGCACTGGCTTTACCTGTTGATAATGATCATCTTGGTCAGGTACATTTCTATAAGATGAATCTCCAAAACCAGAAGCTTCGTATGAGTTATAGCCATACCCATCGCTAGGTGTATATGTATGAGAAGTATCTTGTGATGTGCGGTCTGATGAATCTGGAGCAAATAAGCTAAACGATGATAGCGGCGTCTTAGTTGAGGTACCCTCTTGTGCATCTTCGCCTTGCTGTAAATAATCGGTAGCAAAGTTACGCGCATTTACGCGGGTAAACATAGGTTCTGCACGGGTGGACTCAAAGTCCAGTAGCCCACTCGATACTGGCATGCTAGCAGAAAAAGGATTATTAGACTCTAGAGAACTTACCTGACTCACAAAAGACTTTTCCGCAATCTGCTCCCATACTGAACGCCATGTTTTCAGAGAAATATGCGCATAATTAGAAGTCAGTAATATATTTAGTGCATCAAGTTCCTGATCATATAGCTTATGTTGGTGTTCATGCACTGCATGCTGCGGATAAGCATCTTGTAACAATGAAACTACAAACTGTTTGAACCAAGAGCGCCCTACTACTGTCTGCAAATTATTAAAACGATCTGCATGGTGTAACGCATATACTAATGCAAACAACACCACACTATGATTATTTCTCACCCCAGAAAAAAGATTGCGATTACTGTTTAACCAACGATGAAATCGGATTTTCTCAAAAAGAATAGACCACACATCAGCATAATTACTAGGCTGAAAAGAAACTGGGAGCAGTCTATAAGCTACTGTAGATAGAGTCGCAAAAACGCCTTGAGAACGCTGCTTAGATCGAACAGGATGGTTTCTGATTCTACGTCTAGCTACCCGCTTTACGCCACCTCTATCACGCTTCTTCCACCAAGCACGCCATCTTTGCTTATCCATGAGCACCGCAACATGTGCAATTACCGCATCAACCCCTAAAGCCATGTTAGCGAAATAATGTTTACGATTTTCTTGTTTCAGCGCATCAGAGTTGGTTATTGAGTTGATAGGCCTTGATGACATTAAGTATTCTCGATATTTTTTATTATTATATCAAAATAAATATATGAGAAGCAAGAAACTAGATCTATGCCAAAACAAAAAGCGCAGGATAAAGAAAAATATTTTTCATAATATCAGAAAATTAAGTATTGCCTGGCTTATTGACCCGCCTTTTATCAGGCGTAGCACTTAAAACAGAAGCAGAGGGCTTAAATGATACAATTGAAGTCTGAGGCATAGGATTAATCGGTCGGGGTTTCTCATTAGGTGCTTTTGCAAGTGACTTATAATTTGCTTGTTGTTTCATACACTGAATAGCATATTGTTGTAAAAAAAACGCAGAAAGACCTGGAGAAGAATTATCTGATGTACTTTGCGTAGCGTCTGCCACATCGGCATGAATTGAAGATTTTCTTGAAATAGGAGACTGATCTGTCCTTATAACATGAGGGTCTGTAGCAATCGTATTCACTATACCCTGAGCTTTAGTTGGGTTGTTTTTTACTCGAGTAGGACATTTGGTTAGACAAGTAGCCAAGTCCTGCTGTGCTCTAGCAATAAAAGTATCATGATCACAAGAATGTGTTACCTCATTTTGCCAAACATGCTCACAACAGTCTAGATACAGATTTTGAACAAAATGCAAATGCTCTTGCACTAAATGCTCATCTAAATCAATTTGGCTTTCAGTCATCAACCATTTGTGTAGATCTAAAATAGATTGCTGGGTAACATGCTTAGGCTGGAATAAAAAAGCGAGTACATATTTTGCGTATTCTGTTTGTAGATCATTACGTAAAATTCCATGAAGCGGCTTGATAAGCTCGCTAAAGTAAACTAAAAACGAGCGACTAGAACAGATTTTCTGTAGATGAATTCCAAGCTGATGTGCAGACGAATCAACTTCATATTGAAAATCTCGCTGATTGAGAATATCTGAGGTTAAGCGATAATAACAGTCTAAAACATATCGTAACGCCTGGCTTGTATTATAAGAACCTAAGGTTGTAAGTGATACATCAGTGATAATAGTAAAACGATTTTTCTCACGTGTCATACGATTAGAAAAGTCCTGCATGGCTTGAATATACATATGCCAGGCTTGCTTATCGCGCTTACTATTAAGATATCTCAGTACTAAGGTGACCATATATAAATGATTTTGGAATTTTTTCTTAAACGTTTGCTTACGCAACCTGTTTGCAATCTGATCATGCCTCAAACCCGGTGCATCTGTGCGTTTGTTATTAGACATAGTTTTTTCTCAGTAGGTGTTATTTTTAGATATAGCGCAAAACTCAAAGTAATGCAGAAATTTTCTTACAAGTTGATAAACCTTTGTATAGATGTCTATCACAAGGCAATTAGTACTTAGATTTTCTTGAAACTTGACTAGAAGCACTCGTAGTTCGACTAGAAACAGAGATATCAATATCATCAAGACCAGTATATTCATCAGAATGCAGTTTTCTACTCCCAATTGTACTGGTTTTATCTTTAAACTGATTAGTTAATCTTGCGGTTTTAGAAGACTTCTTTGATTGATCTTTCAGATATATCTGGCTAATAGACGATATATATTGGTATGCCTCATTTCTAAATTGGTCTGAGGCACCCTGAATTGGTGGGAGATTACCCTTACCCAAATCTTCTGGTCGGCAGGTATAGTATTGACAAATATTATCGATACCACCCATCATCTTGATATAGTTTTGCATAGCTTGTATTGCTACCTGAGCAGGGTCAGAATCAAGCCAACATACCTCCATAGCATAATAAGATGTATCTTGAGGCTTAGTATCCGTCCCAGAATGGGTAGAGGATGGACGAATATACTTTTTTTGAATATTTCTATCATACTTTTGACTACCGTCATCACAAAGACGAATGAAACTATAAGTGACATCTGTGTAATCTAAGTTAGAAGAGTGTACTCGAGGTTCTCTATGCCTGAGCTCATTTGACCATTCGCTTGCAGAGCTTGACTCAAATGAGATGTCATCTTCTAATTCAGTATCGCCTAAATCATGTACAACATCCTCCTCACCTAGGGACCCGCTAGAAGGTAATGATTCTAAACTAATTTGACTTACACTATGCGCACTATCATTATCTGTTGTGTCGTCTGATATTGGCATAATATTACTAATGTCTGGACCACCGATAATTACACGTTGGTTTTCTGGGTAGATACTGTGATCATCGTACGGATTAGTTGCTCTTCGTGTAAGTAGAGAAGAATCTCCTAAAAGATTATTCAAACTAGATTCGCTATCATAGGTGCTATCGTCTTGTTTCCCAATGGTAGAAGCATCTTCAAAGAACGCTTCATCAAGGTTTTGACTACCTGAATGATTAAATTTACTAATTAAATGATTTACATCCACCCCCGTAGATAGTGGCAATTTTTTAGCCACTTGCTGGTGAGTCACTTCATGATTAGCTTTTTTCCTGGTTGCAATTACTTTACGCGCCTCTTCAAGATAAGCATCGTCTGGATTTTTTCTTAGCTTTGCAGCTTGCAAATATCGCTCTACTTTAGACGCAATAGGTTTTTTATCTTTTGGAGTTTTATTTGGAGAATTTCTATTTTTAACCATATTATTTTTGTCTTTATCGTCTTTTTTGTATAGCACAAACATGGTAAAAATCATATAAAATTAGCATTTTAAATAAAAATAGACTAAATATTTTTTAAATGCGATTTTTAAGACTAGAGGTATTTGAATTAGTACGGGAAGAACGCTCTTCAGAAGAGCGTCCATTTAATTCTTCCATGCGTGTTTGGGTTTTCTTAACCATGTTATTCATCGAACTTACGTCTCCGCCTAACGAGGATTGATTGCTTGTGTCTATATTTTTACTTTCTCTATATTCACACTGCTTCATTAAAACTTTTATTGCCGCTTCTTTAAAATCATCGTTTCCTTGTATAGGAATTTTTTGATGTACCTCGTTGAGTTGGCAATTATAAAAATTGCAAATATTCTCTACACCACCCATTAATTGGATGTATTGTTCCATAGCACATCGCCCAACATGTTGATCATTATCATTCGTCCAACTAACTTCGACCTGGTAGTAACAAGTAGATCGGTTGTTTTTTTCACCCGAAAAAACATGCTCATTTTTTATATGAGTATCCACTTTTTTGCCATCTGCTGCTTGACGTATATAAGTATACTTAATATCACTTTGAGCTGGCGATGGATCTCGAGGATGTGATGAAATTGATGGCGAATCGGTGTTGTTATTCATGACCGGAGGTTTTAATGGCGAAGGGCCACCAATACGACTAGAATTAACGTTAGCAGTTGGTTTTACTGAAGATGATGGCTGTGGTACTGCGCTGGGTGGCCCAGTGATGTTATTAGAAGCCCTAGCTCGTTTTCGAGTTGTTTCTTGAGTATCTGAATCTGTAGATAAAGGTCGTTTTCCAGTATTTTGCTTAGCATATGAGTTTGAAGATAGTGATAGATTTCTAGTATCTGCTAGATTTGAACCAGTCTCAGATAGTGGTGTAAAAACCCTAGTTTTTCGTCGTTTAGGTTTTAATCTCCACCGTATTGGGTATCGAGGTTTTGTATGTTTCCGACCCGATTTTATTGGACGATTTTTTCCTAATTGATAAACCTTTCTCCGTATGGGTACACTATTTTCCTCGACAGGTTGATTTCCTACTTTCTCCTTAGTAGATGCTCTTTTTTTCTCGTAAGGTTGCTTATTTTCTTTATTCTTACTAGATGCTAGATTATTTTTAAGGCTGTTTAATCTTTTCTCAAGAAGATTAAGTGCTACAATTACACGACTATAGCCATTGTTTAAATGTTGTATTTGATTGTTTAGGTCTGACTCATAAGCCGAAATTTTTTCCGTATAAAATTTAACTAGATGTTTAAGTATTCCTGTATTTTCAGTTTCCGAACTTGCAGTATTTACACCAATGGGTTGACCCCGCACAATCAATGATTGCGAATTATTTGATTGTGGATTATATACCACCACTTTCTGCTCTAGCTCTTC
Organism: Pseudomonadota bacterium; assembly: GCA_036128855.1. GTDB lineage: Bacteria > Pseudomonadota > Gammaproteobacteria > Comchoanobacterales > Comchoanobacteraceae > JAYYPW01. Next base: position 83,321 of record JAYYPW010000011.1, on the reverse strand, counting down.
TATTTTGTTAGATGTATCTATCATTTTTCGAGTTGGCTGATCGGTAATATAATCAAGGCCTTTTGTAGATTGAAGTTGTTCAAATTTTTCATGTTGCAACTTGATCAAAAATTGATTAATAGCGCTACACAATTCTGGATTCGTATTCTGAAGTACATCAAAGAAAGTAAATAAACGTTGTCCCTGTGGCTTATCATTAAAAAGTAGAGAAAATATATGCGACTGATCACTATCTGGCTTTCTAAAACACAAATTTGCATTCGTAATAATTTGCATTGTATTGTATAGCTCAAAAATTGGTGGATAATATAGAGCTTCATAATTGAACATTATAGGACGAAGAGCTTGAATAGATTCATCGCCCCTAACCTTATTAAAATTTACTCCTATGTTTGCAGAGTCAAACTTAAATGTTAAAAATGGATCATCATTACCACTCGCACTCACCACGCCCCAATCACCAGTGGGAAACGGCGCAGGCAATGGGCCTTGACTGCCCAGGATACATTGTATAGCGTCCAAAGCCAGCTGAGGACTTTTTCTATTTGTAATGGCAGAAACAACTTCATTTCCGGGATTTTCCGAAGAAGACGGTGGTGGAGGTGGCATTAGAGCTGGTGGCGGTTTCACTCCATAAGTACCATCTTCTGTAGAGTCTGTAATCACGGCCTCTAAAGAATTTTGCTGAAGTAAAAACTGTGCATTCTGGATATTTTCAGGAGGAATTAATGGACCCTGTGTCAAGAGATCACTGAGATTTATATAATTACCAGACTTTATTTTCAAAGCTAGATAATCATGCTGTGCGCCAATGTTAGAAATATCTAATATATTTTGAGTTTGTTCTGAGCCAAATTGATCATTACTATTTGTTGGCTCCCCTGATCCTTTTTTATTAGATCGCATATCCTGTTTAAAATGGAATGTATTTTGTGATTGTTTGAATTTAGATTCGAATAAATTCGCTATACGCTTGACTTCACCTGTATTAACGTATGTTAAAGCCTTCCGATTATGACCAGATTGTGGTGATTTGTCGATAGCAGCCAAATAATTTCTTAGATGTGGCTGATGCGTCATTGGTCCATATTGTAATTGTTGACCTACTTTAGGTAATCCACTCGCTAAGAGTTTTATCCAGTTATGTGGTAGCATTTTTTTACGTAGTTATTATTAATCTATATATAGTATGTAATAGAGAAAAAAACACAACAAAATGGAATATAATGCAATATAAGTACCATAGAAACAATCGAGTGTTTGACAGTATACTAATGAGCATGATATTTTGTGTAAATAACTACGAATCATGAAAAAAATGACAGCAATCTTAACTTTATTAAAAAAACTCAGTAGCTTAATTTATATACACAGTCTCGCTAAAAACCAGCAAAGATACCAGACCTACCAATTTAATGCTATTAACAACGACTTTCAGTTTCAAAGCATGAGTATTACTATGCTCTGCCTATTTATTGGTACTAGTATAAGAACTTGGCTTCTATTATCACAAATCCCAGCATTTTTGTTATTCTATCATGGCGTATTTCTTGCTCGAACACACTACAAGCATTTAAAAAAAGCACGTCCTATACCCTCCCCTATAGACTCTCCATCTAATCTAGGCAACAAAATCGGTGAAAAGGAAACTCATAGAAATTCTGGTTTTGATAGACTACGAACTGCAAGCTGGGTTTATAACAACCTGGCACCAATCAGCTTGCCAGCATCTTTACAGACACCTATTGTCTACCTTTTGCATCGCTGGATTTTTCCAGAGTATAAATTCGCTTTTCAAAAACCATTCGATCTAGAATATGAACACAATACCGAAAGAGATGATCTTGAAAATTTTGCTACCTATGTATTCAAATTAGCCGCACTCTTGTTGGCTGTTGGCTATGTCATCACCCAGACCTCATGGATGATGCTATACTACTCCACTAGCCTACAAAAAATATTATTACTTTCTTTAGCTTCTTCCGCTCTCATATGGTGTATTCGGCTTGCAACAAACAAGCCCATACGCAATCTATCACCTACAGTTTTCCATGAGGCACCCAGAGATAAAATACACGATATACACCATAATAAAATCCATTTACTTCAGTTTCTCTTGAGACTACCAGTCACACTGACACTAAGAGCCTGGGTTTTATGTATGAACATTTTAAGCATAACTGCTAATAGCTTACACTTTTATAGAATAAGTCCGTGGTTATCTAAAAACCTTAGCATGCTAATTGCACTAGTGTCTTCTTGCGCCATACTCAATAATTATTACCAGACCTATGGGTTTACATGGCAGCTGGTAAATCCAACTGTGTTTACTACCAGTATTTTAATACTATATAGTCTCAAGCTCCTCTCACCTTTCTTACAAAAAATATGTGATAAAATTGCCTATCTAAACGGGCTTTTTATCCCATGGAGTATACGTAATATACGGATAGCAACTTTAGGGTTCTATCAATATTACATTGCAAAACCACTTAGTAAACATCAAAAATTAGTAGAGTTAGGCCACATACCCCAAAAGCAATTTAACGTGGAAGAAGCAATCATGAACCCAATGGGTGTTATAGAACTCACCCCCAGAGAAAATCTAGACGAATCCTTTTCACATAGCGTTAATCAATGGTATTATCTAACGGTTTTATCTCTACAGTCATATATTGTGCTTGTGTATCAAACATTATCGCACTTTTCAGAAAAAGTTATAGACGTGTTTGGATATTTTATAAAGTCACAAACCGTTATAACAGCACACAATGTAGTACACCATACATCAGCGACCATAAAAAACCTCTTTAAAACTATACCGCAAAGTGGTCTCATAGTAATCGATTGCGCGGTATATGTTTTTTGGAGTCTACTCGGATTTTCTGGTAATAAATACTATGACAATATTATCAGCCGCTGTATCTCTGTAGGTACATATGGCAAAAATATTGTCTCTCACAGCTACCTTGCCATCAGTAACATATTTTACTGCGGTAAAAATATACTATCTACAGGTATAGCAATATGTGTTCATTTATTTCGCTACTCTCTATACGCTTGCTATGCTTGTATGAGGACCAGTGTTGCGATAGCCAATATACCCTTCTACGCTGCATATATTTCAGCACATAAAATACGCCAGTCGTGCCATAAATCTTCAAGCTCCGATAAAAAAAATCGAGACAAAGCAATCATCCTCACAACAAATAACGAACCAAAACCCAAGAAGTGAAGCTCGTTACCAACGCCATAGGTTTGCAATTGCACTATACGCATGCTAGGTTTAATTTATAACAACCTACTCTATAACTTATGTCTATATGGTCAGTAGTTACCTTAAATTTACCACAGTCTGTTAACGCGATATTTGCCCTAATCTACGTGGACGGGTTACGTAAAAATCAAAGCAATAGAGCAGCTTTGACTGTATTCAAAGATAAGAAAAAAATCTATTGGAAAATAAATATGGTAGCCTTTATGGCACTCACTTTATTGCCATTACCTCTCTCTTTACAAACGTATCTATTTCTTCTTCCCGCTTTCTTTCATTTTTACCATGTTGTGTATATTCCACAAAAAGAATGGTACAACCACTTTAAAAAACACAGCTTGAATAAGCCTCTAAAAAGAATTAAACGTGATGAATCTACAGACACAGAGTCCTTATTAAAACAAAAAATTCTTAGATACGATATTGCAAACAAAGACAAAGAGGAAGCCACCAAAGAAATTTTAGTAAAAAGACTAGCCACCAGAGAATATTACAATAATTTAATTTTATGGATCCCAAGTTTATTTGGCATTGGTTTCAGTATAGTAGAAAAAGTGCTTCTCCATACCTGCGACCGACTAAGCAATATCGCTGTGGCTAATAGCATACAATCGCTACAGGAAAACTATAAAGACTTTTACCACATTGAGTGGAAAATTTTGCGACAAAGCTTTCATATATGTGTCAAGGCACCTAAATTTATCTCCTCATTTCTTATATCAGCAGTATACCAATGCGTAAAACATATAATATCTATATGTATCTTATGCATATATATTGCTGCAAGACTGGTAGATACGGTTATCAGATTATGTCTACTTAGTGGATGGTTAGTAAAAAAACTATGTACCAGCGTCCTCTCTATCCCATATACAATTTCGAGCCGTAAAAGTAAGAAATATAACTCTAAAACCACTAACCAAAAACATACAACAACCTCATTGCGAAAATACATCCAGAATATAATGCACCAAACCAAAACTTTAGTAAAAAACAGCTATGAAGGTTTAAAATCTTTCATCTGGTACAGCGCAAAGTTCATCTACCATATCCCATGGTTTTTTGTAAAAGCAATTCACTGGACATTCAAAACTTGTTGGTTGGCTGCAATGTTTATTTGGCTTATCTGCAGTGTAATTATACGCACTGCAATGTTTCTCATAATACTCTCATTTTATCTTACTTACTATGCTGTAATCCAATATATCCTAGGTAGTAGTATTCTTATTCTAACCTATATAATTGCACCGACTCTTACGTTAGCTTGTAAAATACTCGACGCTATTCACTTCCAAATACAAGACAAAAAATATAGTCTGATTGATTTTTTTAGCGGCTTCTTTGTAGAAATCACTATCATTGCTATAGGCAGTTACAATATCATACTGTGGTTGTACTCAGGTAAAATCCTAACTCTTAGCTGGAGTCTCCCTGTGATAGTGACAGTCATTGTATTAGCACAGATGACAAAATGTTGGATTCCGAAAACAGTCATTACTACTTACAGCTTATGCCAATGTATAGTCACCAATCTCATTAACCTCTTCAACCGTAACTTTCTTATTCGAGTTGAAAACATGAGAGCAACACTCACTGCTCTATTAACTTTACCTAAAAAAGTTTACAAAGGTTTTCCAATTTTTATCCAGTATTTAATTGGCGCTGACCCAAGAAACAGCATACTACTGAGCATCAGTAAAATCATACCGCCACTACACAAATATTTATCAGAAATCTCTACTCAGAAAACACAGAAAAAAGCACTACAAAACGTTATAAAACAAATAAGAACCACTCCCATAGAGTTTCACCTAACCGATGGTAAAGTGAACTCTATCGATGAGTTTTGTGACAAAACATGGAAACCATTTTTAGACAAATATCTAGAGATAAAGAAAATAGCTAACCATAAACAATCGCCATTACAGTTTAATCATGAGTTTATAAATAAGTCGATGGAAAATAGCTCAATAGAATCTATTCTACCTGAAATCCCATCTAACCAGACTGCCTGTGAAAATTGGATGCGCAGTACATTGATGCGTGTTTTTGACAAATTACTCACCCACTTTAATACACCAACTAGTTTACATGAGGACTTTCGTCAAACTTATCTAAAATCGAATATTGAAGAATTTAAATATAGACAGTCCATCTTCCAAGAGACAGAAAGTGCTTGCAAAGAGGTTTCGGCAAGAGAATACCTGATAAATCAGATACAAGAAAAAATGTCGCGCGAAGAGGCCAGCGAAGATAACCATGCTTTATTCCCCATATGGGCTAAAGTGATACAAAGCTGGGATTGTTACTTAGAGAAAATAAATAATGAGAATATAAGTCTTGCCCAAAAAGATCAGTTCCTTTCTAGCCTTAAAAGAGACTTTTTTGGGTTACTCTTCACTTTCAAGTCCTGTTCTCGTGGGCTAACTCAATACCTTTGTAATATAAATCTACGTAGTGTATCTGATTTAACGGCATACCATTTTGGTAACCAATTACCTATTGAATACAGCATACAAAAAAAATTCCACACCACATTACAAGAACATATACATTCGTTAACACTTTGGTTTAAAGGAGAGATTCCAAAACCTCTATGGCTACAAAAAATACTCGACAATCAAGATAAAACAGTAAAGTATGAATTAGAACATGCCCTAGTACACATGAAAAATGCATTAAATGTTATTAGAGAAGAACAGAATGTACATTATCACAATGCAATAAGCATCTTTGTATCTCCACAGCAACACACCCATCTATTCAGTGAAAACCATACAGACTTTGATATAGAGTTTTGGGTAGTTGAAAGAATACTTCCTATCATCCAGGAGCACTCTTTAAGCAAACTACATCGGGACCAAACTATCGTAGAACTCTATCACAAAGGGTTCACCTCCAACATTAGCGGGATAGTTTTTGAAAACGATCAATGGTTAAAAGCTATTGATGCGGATGATATTGATAGGTATCCTGCAGCTTATTTTAAAGAATGTGCTAAACATTTAGAAAAGTATGGCATTGATATAAATGACCGAACAATTTGTAATAAACTAATATCATTAAATATTAGCGAATTAAACCATAAATTTATCGCTGCTTGCGCAGCACTTGAGTGCCTAGTGAGTAATGAGATCAGTACATTAGATACAGAAAATATCTCTTTCTTAAAAACACCTGGTTATTTCAGCCTATCAGACATCCATAATTACCTCCTAAAAATAGAAGAATTGGAGCAAGATGACCCACAAAACATAGATCTAATCTGCTTTGAGAACGCAAAGAAGAATATTATATTTAATATGGCCAGAAATCCTTTTGGTGATTATGTAGAAGATACTACGGAATTTGGCAAAGAACCCTGCCAGAGTGCTGATGCGTATAAGAAACGCTTAGAAAAATGGGTTAACCTAGACTTTTCTAATCTACCTCAAATTGCACAAAAACAATTCGCGGCATTACAAAATGATACAAATCAAAAACATATAATAGACTTAAGAAGAGAAATAGCTTTCCCTTTGTTAAGCTTATTACTTGTTAAACAAGGTTTATTATACAAAAACGTTGACAGTAAAGTTATAACCCACCTTAACGATATATGTTGCAATAATAAAAAACCTGAAAAAATCCAACCAAAAAATAGCACCATCCTGACTATCGAACACTGCATTGAACTAATCCATCTCATACTTTCATTACCATTAGAGCTTTTGCAGGCTATTTTTCCAATAAAAATACAATGGACTATCGTTGACCCCCTAGCATTACTACTTGATATTCCCCTTTATATATTAAACATCATAAACAATTTCATCATCTCTTTAGCGACACAGACACTGCATTTTAAAAATACGGTGAAATGGAAAACTTATAACATTAATACATACAAAACGGCACCTCAATTCATAAAAGAGTTCACTATAAAACTTGGAAGTCATTTACTGGGTTTAAGCAGAAATTTACCAATTGCCACTATTTTTCTCATTTACGAAAGTGTAAAACTACTATGCTCTAGCATAATTTTTATAAGCCATAGTATAATTGAATCGCTTCTTGTATTTCCAATCTATCTACTAAAAGAGCTTGTTCATAGCATATGGAGAAATGCAATCTTGCCAATACTAAGCACAATCCACGCAGGAGGATTACAGTACAGTAAAATATGCTACGTTGCTATACAGCATTCAATATACCAAGTATTCTCTTGTACTAAAAAAATGTACAAGCATATACAGTTACTATGGAATCGAATATCTAGTAACGAAAAGAATCAAACAAACATCCAAAGATATAATAAAAAACAACAAGCAATAGCGTATCAATCTCTACATAAAAACCCAAAGAGGGCAAGTCAAGTAAACCACCATGAGAACACCTCGCACAGCACACTACAAACTAGTCTTTTAGCATAACTAAGTTTATACAGGTTCTAGTTATCTATAATAAAGATAGCTAAGGGTACAATACAAAGGTGATACTAATTTATCAGGCAACTTCATCCCAAGCATAACTTTGAGTCATTATTCTATCTAACAGCATTTTGTTCATCTTATGTCCTGAACAAAATCCTTCAAATGCCCCAATTATTGAGGGGCCTAAAAGAGACAAATCGCCAACAGCATCTAAAATTTTATGCTTAACACATTCATCGTGATACCGAAGACCTTCTTGATTCAATACCTTTTCAGAATCTAATCCAATTGCATTTTTTAAACTCGCACCACGGGCCAGTTGATTCTTTTTCAGATACTCTATTTGCTCAATAAAACCGAAAGTTCTAGCCCGGCTAATATCAATCATATAAGAGCCTTGAAACATGTCTAATGAAGCAGTTTGGTTTGTAGATGTAAAACTTGGGTGGTCGAAGCGAATATTAAAGTCTAATTTAAAACCTTGATAAGGTCGTAGGCGACAAAAAGCACCTGATTTAGGATCTTTCACCTCTATAGCCTCTTTAATTACTATATAATGACGTGAAACTTGCTGCTCAATTACACCTGCAGACTGTAAAACAAATACAAACGGTGCCGCACTACCATCCATAATCGGTATCTCAGGTCCATTGATTTCAACTAATAAATTATCGAGACCTAACCCACGAGCAGCGGATAAAAAGTGCTCAACAGTAGCAACCCGTTGCCCTCCATTCTCTAGAGTAGTACATAACTTAGTACACCCTACGTATGCCATATGTGCGGGTATATTTACTGGAGAAGCATGATCTACTCGACGAAAGACGATTCCATGATTAGAGTCAGCGGGTAGAATACGCATGAGAATTAGTTGGCCAGTATGTAAGCCTACACCTGATACTTCAACCGGGTAACGTATGGTTTTTTGTTGCTCAGAAAAGGGATTCTGTTTATTCTTCATTATCTTGTCGTCTCAAGAACGCTGGAATATCTAAATATTTATTTGAATCTTCAGTTGTCGCCTCTTCTTTTGGTCTCCCAGTACTTGGATTTTGTATGCGTGAAATAGTTGGTCTATCAAAAGATCGCCAATCAGAACCACCTAATCTTGATGAACTCGACTCTTGCTTCTTCAGTGCAGAGAGTTTATCTCTAAAGCTGGCATTTTGTTGTGTCGCTGGTGCACTTTTATCTAAACCAGTAACAACAACTGTGACCTTCATCTCATCGGCCATTTCTGGCTCAATGGCTGTTCCAACAACAACAGTGGCAGACTCTGAGGTGAAAGAACGGATTGTATCACCAACAATTTCAAATTCCCCAATAGACATATCGGAACCTGCAGTAATATTAACAAGGACACCTTTTGCACCCGATAGATCTACATCTTCTAGCAATGGAGAGGATATTGCTGCTTCTGCGGCACTTTTAGCACGATCCTCACCTTTAGCATGACCAGTACCCATCATAGCCATGCCCATTTCAGACATAACTGTTCTCACGTCTGCGAAGTCGACATTGATTAAACCTGGCTGTGTAATCAAGTTTGAGATACCTTGAACAGCACCTTGTAAAACTGTATTTGCGGCACGAAATGCACTCAGGAGAGTGACTGTTTTTCCTAGGACACTTAATAGTTTATTGTTAGGTATGATAATAAGTGAATCCACATGCTTGGTAAGCTCATTTATACCATCTTCAGCATATTCCATACGCTTCTTACCCTCAAATAGGAATGGTTTTGTTACCACAGCAACAGTAAGAATACCCATTTCTCTTGCAATCTCGGAAATAACAGGCGCACCACCGGTACCAGTTCCACCACCCATACCAGCAGTAATAAATAGCATATCAGCACCTTCGATCGCTTGTTTCACCTGCTCTCGAGTCTCGCATGCAGCCTGGCGCCCTACTTCTGGATCAGCACCAGCACCTAGCCCTTTAGTAATCTCTTCACCTAATTGCAGGTTCATATGCGCATTAGAACGTTGTAGTGCTTGTAAGTCTGTATTCGCACATAAAAACGTGACTCCAGTCACATTCTCACTGATCATATGGTCTATCGCATTGGAGCCACCGCCACCAACACCAATGACCTTTATATTTGCAACCTGTTGATTTTCTTCACCTAACCCTAATGACATAGATTCTCTCCTCTAAAGTTTCATTCAAATAAATTATTTTATAGCCATCAAAGGCATTCCAACCAGTTTTTAACCTTACGCCAAAGCTTTTGCACCATTCCACCCTGACCAAATTGCATATTAGCATGACTTTTACAACCTTGCAAAAATAAACCTAAGAGAGTGGTATATTTGGCTTCTTGTAAAGATGCAGGACAACCTGATGTAGTTGGTTTAGCTATACGTACTGTAGCTTCGAAAGCATCTTGCGCTAGATGCTGCACCCCTGGTAAGGAAGCTGCACCACCAGTTATGACAAAACCACCCGCAATCTCCGACTCAAGACCGTGCTTGCGTAATTCCTTTTCGACAAAATAAAAAATTTCCTGATAACGTGCTTCAATAACTTCAACCAGCGTACTTTTTGCAACTCGTCGCGGTATAGATCCTGCAAGATTTTCTACTTCAACAAAATCGGCAGACCCTGAGTAAGCTGGACCCATACCTCCGTGATTTAATTTAACCTCTTCGGCAAACTTTGGTGGCGTACGTAGTGCCATAGCAATGTCATTTGTAACATGCTCACCTGCTACAGGAATGACTGCAACGTGCCTAATAAAACCTTGTGTAAATACAGTCATATTGGTTGTGCCGCCACCAATATCTAAGACACAAACCCCCAGATCTTTTTCATCCGTAGATAAAGTACAGTTACTTTCTGCAAGATGTTGTAAAACGACTTGCTGAATATGCAGTCCACAACGTTCAACACATTTCACAATGTTCTGTAAGGCACTATCTGCACAGGTCACCATCAACACACGAGCTTCCAGTCTTACCCCAGACATCCCTATAGGTTTTTGGACTCCAGCTTGATCATCTACTACAAACTCTTGTGGTAAAACATGAAGAATTGACTGATTGGAAGGTATAGCAACAGCTTTCGCAGCCTCAATAACCCTCTCTACATCAATCTTTTGTACTTCTTGATTGCTTATCGGTACAATACCATGTGAATGTATTGCATGTACGTGATTACCTGAAACACCGACAACAACCTGGCTAACTATATAGTCAGAATCCTCTTGAATCTGAGTGATTGCTTGTCGGATTGCGCGGACTGTCGCCTCGATATCAACAACCATGCCACGTGAAAGACCTGAGCATGGTACTGTTGCATGTGTGAGAACTTCTATTTCAGTAGCCTCATCACCACTCGGACGAGCAATTAAGAGACTTAGCTTCGTTGTCCCTATATCTAGACACGCGAAATAATCTGCACGCGACATATTTGACCCCATTTAATTCCGATACATTGTGTTATAAAAAAACGGGCAACGCAAGTAAGCAATCAAGATTTTTCTGTTAAGAAACAAAAATAAGCGTAATTTAATCTTTATAAATTCTCTCTTTATCTGCTTGGTGGCTGAATGAGCCTTGATAACGCATATCAAAGACATGGTTTTGCTGGTCTTGTAAAACTTGCCATAAATTACCAACACGCATAAACAGATGTAAACGCTCTGACAAATGTTTATTTCCTAATTTAACCTTAATTCTATTATTAAAAACTAGTTCAAAATCTCCAAATTCAGAACAGGTTATTTTAGTAACATGTTTATACCAACCATTTTTCGAGGCACGTAATTGCTCCCAAATTACAAATAGTTGTTTATGAGCATCTGGCGAAGCATAGACAACAGGTAATGCAGACAGATGTGATGGCGTGGATGTAGCCATGACATGCCCGTGGTTATCCATCAAATATTGATTATCTGCCCAGCGCATTATCGCTGTGCGTGTTTGTAAGTATACTGAAATCTGATCAGGAAAACGACGTTTCACACTAGCTTTCTCTACCCAAGGATTATTTTCTAACGCCTGCTCCAACGGTCGAGTTTGCCAAAACATGTGCAACCCCGTCCAGTCTTCAATAGATAACTGCAAAGCATGAGTATCTATATCGCGCAGTTGACCCTCAATCATAACCGTGCGCACGGGTGCCAAAAAAGATAAATTCAAAAATATCCAGATTCCCACCAGAGCACTGATAATAGACCAAGTTTTCTGTAACGTACGCATAGCATACTCTTTCCCCAATTTTAGTAGCATACTGCGATGACCAAAGCAGTGCAAGCATCTGCATGTGTTTCGCTTGATTTAAATTCATGCTAAAATAGTCATTTTACAGTATTAGAAATGAACCCTGAAGATCTCACGCATCAATTAAATGACGAACAAAAAAGAGCCGTAACCTGCCCGCCTGCTCACCAGCTGATCATCGCAGGGGCTGGCAGTGGTAAAACCAGGGTTTTAGTACACCGCATAGCCTGGCTACATCATCAACTACAAATACCCACCTATCAAATATTAGCCGTCACATTTACTAATAAAGCGGCTAATGCGATTAAAGATCGTGTTGAACAACTATTACACAATGCAGTATCTGGCATGTGGCTTGGAACTTTTCATAGCATTTGCCATAGACTCCTTCGCATGTATCATAAAGATTTTGCAGTCGCAGCACAGTTTCAAGTCATAGATACAGATGACCAACTCCGATTGATAAAGTCTATTCAAAGAGAAATGAAGCTAGACGACAAAGTTTACCCTCCCAGAAAAACACTCTATTTTATCAGCCAACAAAAAGAAAAAGGCCTACGTGCAAACCAAGTAGACGACCTACCTGACACTTATGCCCAAACTTTGCAAAACGTATACCAAGCATATGAGCAAAACTGTCAAAAAAGCCACCTCATAGATTTTGATGAACTTATTCTACAGGTTGTAGAGACATTAAAAACTAATGACCCACTACGACGGCGCCTACAAGACCAATTTCGCCATATACTTATCGACGAGTTTCAAGACACTAATCGGCTACAGTATGAATTAGTACATCTATTACATGGTGCACAAAACTATATTACGGTTGTGGGAGATGACGATCAATCAATCTATAGCTGGCGCGGAGCAAAAGTTGATAACATACTACAGTTTAATGAACATTTCCCTAGTGTACAAACAACCCGACTTGAACAGAATTATCGCTCGAGCGCAAGCATTCTAAACGCAGCGAATGGACTGATATCTAACAATACAAAACGCTTAGGGAAAAATTTATGGACCGACCAGGATCCAGGTGATAAAGTCCTCGTATACACAGCCTACAATGAAAATGAAGAAGCTAGGTATATAATAGATACAATCCAACACAACTGCCAAAAGTCAATCAAACACGGCGATCATGCAATTTTATATCGATCCAACGCACAATCTCGAGTACTAGAAGAACATCTCAGCCGAGCCAATATCCCCTATATTATTTACGGAGGCTTACGCTTTTTCGAACGCGCTGAGATTAAAGATGCTCTTGCATACCTCCGATTAGCGACTAATTTTGATGACAACCAAGCGTACGAGCGGATTATTAACACGCCAACCAGAGGCATAGGCCCCTCTACTCTCGATAAAATACGTGAAATATCAAGACAGCAAGACCTCAGCTTATGGCAAGCAAGCCTCACTTGTTTAAACAACGTACAGTATGCTCTGTCCAGCCGCGCACAAAATGCATTGAAAAATTTCTTAGAAAAAATTCACCAATTACATGAAAAAGGCAAGAGTACAGACCTGGGTGAGTGGTTCGAATACATACTACAAGCAAGCGATCTAATTGCTTATCAACAAAAAAATGAGCCAGAGCAGGCAAAAAACAAACTGGAAAACCTACAAGAACTATGTAATGCAATTAGTCAATTCAGCCAACAAAACCCCCAAGAAAATTCTTTACTTGCTGCCGCTCAGTTTATAGCAGATGTTACTCTAGACGCCCGCAACCCAAATGCAAAAGAAAAACATGCAGATCAGTGCGTCCAGCTTATGACACTACATGCCGCAAAGGGACTAGAGTTTGATTGTGTATTTTTAACAGGCATGGAAGAAGGTCTTTTCCCACACAAAATGGCCATTTATGATGGACGAGAAATTGAAGAAGAAAGACGACTATGTTATGTGGGCATGACACGAGCCAGACAAATACTACATATAACACATGCAGAATATCGCCGTATTTATAATCAAGAGAATTATCAACGCCCATCGCGCTTCCTACAAGAGATACCGAAGCAATACCTAACATTTTTCAATCGCCCACAAAACACCTCCCAGAGCCAGACTAGTAAATACGTGAGTCAATCCAGTAAATGGAAACTAGGCCAACCAGTTATGCACCCAACCTTTGGAAGTGGTGTAATACTTAGTTACGAGGGCCAGGGACCAGAGGCCAGGATACAGGTTCGGTTTGAAAGCCAGGGAGTAAAATGGCTTGTAGCTGAATATGCAAAGCTAGTTCCCATACAGTGATGGAAACAACATTTATGATTGTTCAGCTACAGAACATAGATGAAAGCACAGTATTAGACTCTAAATATTATGTGCGTTTTTACTCGTCACCAATTAGTACATCATCCTTTTCCGTTTCAAGGTAAGCATACATTCTCACATCCACACCTTCATATACAGCAGCATACTCACAAGTTTTTGTTGTGCCTTTAGTACTCTCTGCAGTTAAGATTGCTTGACTCAAAATCTGATCGATTATAGAAGAAGCGTCATCGTATACGGGTTTCCAGGTAAAGTTACGCATATCGTAGCGGTTTGACCATATCGAGACCGTATCTTTCTTCTCAATAAAGGGAGATAAGGCAGGTAAGCGAATTTTCAAAACCCATTTGTTAGTTGGCAATTCATCTGCAACGACTAAATCGCAGTGCCTTTCGGTATACGATCTAGATGATAACACTTCGTATGCAAAGTGCCATGAGCTCAACTCTGGACAACTATTCGGGTCTATAGTTGAAGAAGAAGAAGAAGAAGAAGAAGTTTTCTCTATGACAGCATCAGAGAGACTTGTATCTTCAACAGGCAATGTATCTTCGACAGGCAATGTATCTTCGACAGGCAATGTGTCATCAACTAGTGATGTGTCTTCGAGAGGTGTTGTGCCTGCAGCAAAAGTTAACAATGGTAATGCAATTGCAATGATCAGAGATTTAAAGGAACATGTTGTATTCATAATCAGATTTAAGTATATAAGTGTCCTTCATTCTTACACGGCGTTTTTTCCGTGTCAAACGATCCACCGTTTTTGCCACAACCAGATATCAAAAACCACAAAAATATACCCGAATGCAGATTGCAAAAAAACAGAAATTAAGCTACAATTCGTCAAAACTTGAATAGCTTAGCGAGGACACACCATGAACCATACAGAAGCCGAGAATCAACAAAAACCTGAAACCAGTACATATGAAAAGATGCAAAGAGCTAATCCAACACCCTCTGATGAAATTCCCTCATCTGAGACTAAACCCACACAAAATTCAGACACTGTTGAAACAGAAAATAAGCAAGATTCTGAAATAAAGTCTTTAAAAGAAAATCTGCATTCAATAAAACAAGAACATGAGAAAGAAAACAAAGAAAATAAACTTCGTCATCTTGCCGAAATACGCAACCTACAAGACAGGCATCAACGAGAAGTTACGAAAGCGAGAGACTACGCCACACAAAACTTTGCCAAAGATCTTTTAAGCATTGCAGATGCCCTACACCAAGGCATCGATGCTGCAGAAGGCGAGCAAAAAAAAGGCCTAGAACTGATGCTAGATATCTTTAATAAGACATTAGCTAAAAACCAGATCACACCCTTCGATCCAATTAACGAAAGTTACGACCCCCATTTACATGAAGCTATGGTAATGCAACCTCAACCCGACGTTGCACACAACCAAATCATCAAAGTGATTCAAACTGGCTATATGATTAAAGATAGACTACTAAGACCTGCAAGGGTAATCGTTGCAAACAACCCGAATTAATTCTACACAAACGCCAATTTAAAACGGATGTTTTTTTATGAATGGTAGAAATATTTGCAACTAGACATCTTATGTTATGTAACTATTGAGCATTTGCAAATACCAAGTAATAACTAAAAAATCATGTGTTTTTTTCCAATCATAATAGAAATTCACAGATATACACATTTTTTTTATCCGAATACCTTGAAAAAATATTAGCCACCCTTATATAGGTAGTAATGAAAATGATACCTTAACGAAACTACAGGAGCATATTATGGGAATCACCATTGGAATCGATCTGGGAACAACCAACTCTTGCGTAGCTATACGCGAAAACAACGAAGTAAAAGTTATTGAAAACCAAGAAGGCGCTCGTACAACACCTAGCTATGTATGTATCACACCTGATAATGAAATTATTTGTGGCCAAAGCGCGAAAAGACAAGCTGTTACCAATCCTAAAAATACCTTATACGCTACGAAAAGGTATATGGGACATAAATCTTCTGACAAAGTTGTTAAGAATGCCCAAGTATCCTACCAAATCAAACCTGCTAAAAATGGTGATGTACGATTTGCAGTACAACTCAACGGCAAAGAAGAATTATGGTCTCCAGAAAAAGTCGGTTCTATAATTCTGCAAAAAATGAAAAGCATTGCAGAGAACTATCTTGGCCAAACCGTAGACAGTGCAGTTGTTACTGTACCTGCATATTTTAATGACGCACAGAGGCAAGCCACCAAAGACGCTGGTAAAATTGCCGGCCTTGATGTAAAGCGTATTATCAACGAACCTACAGCTGCTGCACTCGCATATGGCCTAGACAAAAAGAAAGGCGATAGAAAAATTGCTGTTTATGACCTTGGAGGCGGTACATTTGACATATCTATCATCGAAATCGCTGAAGTAGACGGCGAGCATCAATTTGAAGTATTAGCTACAAATGGTGATACCTTCTTAGGTGGAGAAGACTTTGACCAAAGGCTTATTGACTACCTAAGTGATACGTTTAAAAAAGAGCAAGGCGTTGATATAAGCAAAGATCAACTCGCTCTACAACGACTGAAAGAAGCAGCAGAGAAAGCTAAAATTGAACTTTCCTCATCTCAGCAAACTGATGTAAATCTTCCTTATATTACTGCTGACGCTAGCGGTCCTAAACACTTAAACATAAAAGTAACGCGCGCTAAATTCGAATCACTCGTCGAAGATCTTATCACAAGAAGTATTGAACCATGTAAAACTGCCGTGAAAGATGCTAAAATTTCAATAAGTAATATAGACGACGTAATTTTGGTAGGTGGGCAAACCCGTATGCCAAAGGTACAAGAAGCTGTTAAAGAGTACTTCAAAAAAGAGCCTCGCCGTGATGTTAACCCTGATGAAGCTGTAGCGGTTGGTGCTGCAATCCAGGGTGGAGTTTTATCTGGCGATGTTAACGACATCCTCTTATTAGACGTAACACCACTCTCGTTAGGTATTGAAACCATGGGCGGTGTGATGACTCCCCTCATCAAGAAAAACACCACCATCCCAACTAAAGCGACGCAAACCTTCTCTACAGCAAGCGACAACCAAACCGCTGTTACTGTACACGTAATACAAGGTGAGCGTAGCATAGCGTCCCAAAACAAATCACTTGGAGAGTTCAACTTAGCTGACATACCACCTGCACCACGGGGTATGCCGCAGATTGAAGTTATGTTCGACATTGATGCCAATGGTATCTTAAATGTTTCTGCTAAGGACAAAGCCACAGGTAAACAACAATCCATTGTCATTAAGGCCAAAGGTGGACTAAGTGATGATGAGATAGAAAAAATGGTACAAGACGCAGAACAACACGCTGAAAGTGACAAGCAATTCCAAGAGCTAGTCACACTTTGCAATGAGAGTGAACAAATGATCCACGCTACACGTAAAGCAATAAAAGATGCCGCTGACAAGATCACAGAAGAAGAAAAATCTGGTCTAGAAGCATGTTGTAGCAAACTTGAAGAAGCAGTGAAAAGTAAAGAAAAAGAAAGCATCGAAGAAGCGAAGCAAGAACTAGAAGAAGCTAGCGGTAAACTCGCTCAAAAACTTTACAGTGCACAACCTGGAGCAGAACAGCAAGCTGAAACATCTGCAACAGCGGACGATGTAGTTGATGCTGACTTTAAAGAAGTCAAAGACGACGATAAATCATAATTAAGAGCTAATTATGACTAAAAAACAAGACTACTATGAAGCTTTAGGCGTCAATAAACAAGCTGACGCTGATTCTATTAAAAAGGCGTATAGACGTCTTGCGATGAAATATCACCCAGATCGTAACAAAGACAACAAGGAAGCCGAAAAGAAATTCAAATATATCAATGAAGCATACAGTGTATTGAGTGATGAACAAAAACGTGCTGCTTATGATCAGTTTGGCCATCAAGCTGTCGACGGTTCAGCCGGTGGTGGACCTACAGGTGCAGGTGGTTTTGACTTTTCTGAAGATATTTTTGGCAAAATATTTGAAGAGTTCGTCGGTGGAAATCCATTTGGTGGCGGAGGGTCTCGCGTACACGCTGGGCAAGACCTTAGCTATAAACTAGCATTATCACTTGAAGAAGCTATATCTGGACTAGAAAAAGAGATAGAATTTCGCAGTCTAGCAACTTGTGATACCTGTCATGGTAAAGGTGCTAAATCTGCAAGCGATATTGTAACGTGTCCAACCTGTAATGGTGTTGGGCAAGTACGAATACAACAGGGCTTTATAAGCTTACAGCAGCCCTGTCCACACTGCCGAGGTAAGGGAACTATTATCAAAAATCCATGCCCATCCTGTAATGGCCGTGGACGTAAAGAGAAATTACGTAAAGTAGCAATTAAAGTACCTGCAGGTATTGACGATGGCAACCGTATTCGTTTAACCGGTGAAGGAGAAGCAAGTCCAGATGGCGGCCCTGCTGGAGATTTATACATAGAAGTACAAGTGAAACCGCATCCTATTTTCACCAGGGAAGGTAATGATTTACATTGCGAAGCACCACTCCAGTTCACCCAGGCTGCACTAGGAAGCACCGTTGAAATACCAACGATAACTGGCAAAGTAACAATTAAGATTCCCCCAGAAACACAAACAGGCGCGACATTTAGACTACGTGGAAAAGGCGTTAAAAGTCTTCGTGGCAGCAGCACTGGAGACTTAATCTGTAAAGTTAAAATGGAAACTCCAGTGCGTTTATCTTCTGAACAGCGTGACTTACTTGAAAAATTTGCACAATCCCTAGCGCAAGGTGGCGACAAACATAACCCCAAAACCGTATCGTGGTTCAATCGAATAAAGCAGTTCTTCCAAAACATTAGCTCATGAAAAACATAAACAATCCTTTCTCTTTGGTGAACTACAGCCTTTAGCTCGAAAATAGCAATATTTTATGTAAAAATCGCGAACAAAAATATATTTGTGCTATACATTAATCAAGACATTATATTGATTAATATGGCATATTCCCGTGATGCGAGAGATCTAAAAGACCAACTATACAATAATATCTTTACTAGCAGTATAGAAAAGATGTCCACTCTTTATACCCCTGAGGCACAAAAAAATGCATTACTAGAAATCATTGGGGAAAAAATCGATAAATTGCGAAACAAAATCGATAATGTAAATCACAGAAGACCCAAATCTGAGTTTTTCTTTGGAGATTGGTTACCTGAAAAACTAAACATACAAAATAACTATCTTAGTAAGCAGATAAATGAAGATATCAAAAGCGCAAAAAGACAAATATACATAGATATCATTCTACGCGATAAAGGAAAAAACATTACAATCAATGGACACGAAGAAGAAAACTTAAAGAAAAAACTTCTTAGTAATAGCACTAATGTTGATATAGTAAATGCTTATGAAATTGACTTGCACAAGAATAGTTTAGATAAAGTAGATAAAATTATCCAACAGATTGATAGCAATGAGAAAGACAAAAAACATTTAGCAGATAACATTGAGAAACTTAAATCGCTAGAAAACGTTGAATCAACCAGCCATACCTCCTTATTATTTGAAAATTTAAGCCCAGAATTTACAAAAAAGATCATCTATGCACTCTACTATATGACACAGTCATTTCAACCAGATATTATTGATAAGTTGATACAAATATTACCTGATAGTGATGGAATTGGCGGTAATTTCAGCGACCAAAATCCCGAGCACTTTGCACTTTGGCGCAGCGACAAAGAATATGAAATTAATAGCAATTTTGAAATTATTGATAATGACAAATTTAAGACAAGTTATACATCATCCTATGACCTAATTATTCCTGATCTATATAGTGGAACTATGCCATTAATAAGTTGTCGAATTAAAAGAGAATATGTAATTGATGATAATATACCAGCCATGACGCAATTAAAGATCGAAGTTAGTGATATCGTCAATAACGTAGAAAAAATTATAGCAGCGGACAAAAAGCTAGAAGAACCTCTACTCACACAAGCAGACGATGTAAAAAATTATTGTAATAAGTTAATAAAAAAATTAGAGAAAGAAACAAAAGTGTACAAAGAACAATATACAAATAAAAAAAAAGAGGATATTAATCAATTAGAAAGGCTAAAAAGAAAAGTACAGACCACTGATTTCAGCAATTTGAACAGTACAACCAATGACTACAAAGATATAGCAAAACATAAGAAAATATTATTAGCGCTCATAAAAAGAATCTATGCAAAGCTTGGATTTTCGAGCTTACCAGACTTTTGCCAACGATGGGAAGAGAAAGCTAAACAACATCAACACTACGTACATACGAACATCATTAGTGAGCTAAAAGAAAACAGTACCCAAGAGAATAAAGTGCTGAAAAGAAAGATAAACTAAATCTAAAAATATTCATACATTATATCATCTTAAAATATCGACAATATTGTATTTACATTGGCCTTGTAGGCTTTACGAATGCAATATAACTGTCATCTGGTTTTTCATTGAGCGTTCTTAAATAGTCATTATCCTCAACCAATCTATATTTGTGTAACGTATTTAATACTAGTTTGATTATACGCTCCAGAAAGCTCAAACCTGTAACACTTTTTATTTCTGTACCTTGTTCATTTAACAAACGGCGGCATTTTATCAAATCAGCATGATATTGTTGTTGGTTTTGAATATTAGTTAACCCCTTCACTAACGACTGGATAGATTCTTTGAAGTCTCCCATATCGTTACTGACTGAATTGTCTGGGTCAATCTTTTTAATTTTCTGTGTATAATCTTGATACTTCCCAGTTTGTGTATTATAGAGGATTTGACTTTCTACATCGCAGGAAATAAATTGCTTAAGATCGCCCGATACAATCTTATTAAAACTCAAGCAACCTTTTTTTCTGATAAAAATGTGGTGTTCTGCGCCCCTTTTCTTCTGAAATTTAGTAGTGAATTTACTATTTTGAACATATATTCCTTTTTCTATACATTTTTCATAAAGTGCATTTCCCTCAGTCAAGAAACCACCTAAAGTTGCCATTGTCGCTGTTGAAGTTTGCGTATTTAACCAAAGTAGATCAAAAAATTTCCGCATAAATTCACCATCAATAACGCTTTCTTGCAAACTTTCATGGATAAAGTTTATGCATTCTTGATGAGTAGTTCGACCTGCGTCACTAGGATACGTTTTATCAACATTATCTAATATTTGCTGCAACAAATTTTTTGCACCTGATTGATCAGGCATTATATCTAAAACTTCACGTAACCTTATGGTAATTACTTTATTTTCTTTTACTGCCCTCAGTGACTCTAAAATAGCATACTTCTCCTCATACTCTCTAGCATCAGGATCATGAATAAAAGGTATCTTTTCAATAAAATTAACAACCCCTTGTAAAGACGGAGGTAATGGATGGGAATTTTCTAATTCTTTAATCTTTTCTTGCACGAAATTGGACAGGCTCTGTTTTTGCTCTATAAGATGTTGCCTCGAATCTTCATGAGCAAGATCAGCTTTACGGCGTTTACTTTTTTCTAATTCAGAAAACATATTAATCTGTATTGATGAAGTTCTCTTTCTTTCAACCATACTATCACTCCTAAAAGCGGTTTACTTTTTGCTGGTAAAGTTTACCACCTGAACGGATCACTGCTTGCAACATACTAGAATGTGGCCACAGCTTATGTTGCGTTTTTGCAAAAGTAGCAATTTTATCACGTACAATGGCTAAACCTACGCTGTCAGCATAAAACATAGGTCCTCCACGATAAGCAGGAAAGCCATAGCCATGGACATAAACTAAGTCAATATCACTAGCTCGGGAAACCACACCTTCTTCAAGTATATGAACCCCCTCATTAATGAGAGAAAAAACACAACGATCAACAATCTCATGAGTTGTATATTCTTTTACCTCAACACCACGTTTTTTAGCATATTTACTGATCAGGTCATGGGCGTGATCAGAAGGTTGTGGCACATAATTACCAGATGCATAATTATAAAAACCCGCATGCGACTTTTGACCCAACCTACCATTTTTGACCATAAAAGCAGCTAAAGTGTCACCTGGCATCATTCGCATAGAAATATCCAAACCAGACATATCGGCCATCTTACAAGGCCCCATTGCAAAACCAAAATCCTCGAGAGCTTTATCTATAATATGTGGCGGCACACCACTAAGCAATAAATATTCAACTTGCTGGAAATACCTTATGACCATTCTATTTCCAACAAAACCTGGACACACACCTACACAAACAGCAATTTTTTTAAGATGACGTGCCAATGCTAAACCCGTTGCCAGAGTCTCATCAGAGGTAGATTTACCTCTTACCACCTCTAATAACCGCATGACCTGTGCTGGACTAAAAAAATGTAAACCTAAAACTTGTGAGGGCCTATTAGTAACCTGGGCTAAAGCATTTAAATCTAAACCTGAAGTATTCGAAGCGAATATGCACGCTGGCTTACAAATACCATCTAGTATTTGTAAGACTGTTTTTTTTACAGATAACTCTTCAAAAACTGCTTCGATTACTAAGTCTACCTCAGATAAAACCTTTATATCTGTGTCAAAACATATTTTTAGCTGAATTTTTTGCGCTGTTGATTCTGAAAATTTACCCTTTACCACTGCCTTATGAAAATAATCTGCTATCACTTTACGACAACGTATCATCGCATCATGATCACGCTCAACAATGATTACTTGATACTCCCTAGCTGCACATAGCATTGCAATACCAGATCCCATCAGTCCACCTCCAACCACGCCAATTTTATGCAGAGTTTGTGTAGGAGTAGTCTTTGTTACACCCGGTACCTCTCTAGCAAGGTGCTCTGCCATAAATTGATAACGCATAGCTTGTGATGAAGGACCATTTATTAATTGCATAAACTGACTTTGTTCAAAGGCTAATCCATCTTGTAAGGATTTTTCACAACTAGATTTAATACAAGACAAAGCTACTTCTGGAGCCTGAAAACAATAAGATTGCTGCTGTAGGCGAATTCGCTCATCATGAAAAAAAGACGGATGTGGAGCTTGAGGGAAGCCTTGATGTAACGCAATAGTAGCAACATAATCTGGGTTATCTAAAAGTTCCTGTGCAAAACTTTGGCAAAACGCAGGTAATTCTTCTGAACAAACACGGTCTAATAGACCATAAGACAAAGCATCTTGGGCTGAGATGGGTTTACCTGTTAAAATCATATCACAAGATTTAGTAACTCCAACAAGCCTTGGTAAACTTTGCGTCCCTGTACCACCTGGGATTAAGCCTAATTTAATCTCAGGTTGCCCAAGCTTACACGGACTCAGTGCTACACGATGATGACATAACATCGCTAACTCTAAACCTCCACCGAGCGCATAATGACGTATACCTGCGATTATTGGCTTCGTACTAGAATTGCAAACCTCATAAATATCCATAAAAGTTTTACCTAAATAACCTTGAGAAAACTCCTTAATATCTGCACCAGCACTAAAAGGTAATTCCTGGGTTGTAATTACGATAGCCAAAATAGTGTTATCATGAGTTAAACTTTCTAGCGCTTCAAATATCTGGGTACGAAATGCACCAGATAGTGCATTAACAGGAGCTCGGTCAAGAAATATTGTAGCGATACCATCCTGACGTGTGATTGAGAGAAAGTCATTACCCTGCATAAAAAAACCATTTACTATGTGTTCTATATAGCATAGATAGGCACAATTTCTTGATTTATTGTATGGGTACGAATAAAAAAACAGATATTTTCACTACAAATTATTTTTGCTATATTAGCAGATTAAATTTGAACAACTAACTATGATGTACGAAACGACTATTCCATGGCCAAAACTAGAAGATCCATACATTCACCGAACTGCACAAGAACTCATTGCACAGCAATACCATAAAAGCATTTTTAATAAAAATTTTGATGTAGATGAAGGTAATAATAGCTCCACTTGCACAATACTCAATCAGATAACTACATTAATTTGGGAAGATCAAATTGCATATCCATTCATAGCACAGTATCAACCTATATGGATGAAAACCACACTACATAAAAACAGCGAGAACATCGTGCTTTTTATGCATAACCCACTAGTCTCTTTTCTCAAAGAAGACAGCTGGTTTGACATAAAAGCAATTACTAGCTGTGATAACCTCTGGCCAAGCAATATGCTAAAAACACAACGTGAAGCCATCGTACTACACACATTGCTCTGTGCGAAAAAACCTAAAAATACTCCACCCACAATACCAAGTAACATGGAAGCCCTACTGAATAATCTACTAGCAGAAAAAAAACGATTTTGTAGTCAAGAAGAACTCATGCAAAACACAGTAAAATTTAATAAAAAAATCTACACTACATATACCTGGTGGAAAAATATTCCAGACGATATACAAGCCTGCTTCGCTAAAATAATCCAAGTGTTTTATAGCACAGACACTGCAGGAAAAATCAGTCTACTACTCCATAATATCAATCAATCTATAGAAAAACACCAACCTACAACAGAAGAGCAAACACTATGTTTATGTTTCGGAGAACAAATACTTCTCCAGCTTCCCACAAACTGTCCACGTGATAAAGTCATCATTCCATGCTGTATAGACCTAGCTAGAGCTTATGCAATGTTGCATACAATACACAAGGAAGATCTTGCGCGTACTGGTATATCCATTCAAGAATCTCTCACACCCATGTTCTTCAACACAGATAAAATAGAACAAAATAGACTTTCTATATTACTCCCCAAAACAGCCTATCTTACCCTAGAAAGCCTGATTACTAACATAGTCAACTACCCTCTAGAGGTAAAAAACTATTTAGAGGTGGTCTATCTTACTAAACGCAAAGAGTTACGTGTTCAATATGGCAGAGAGCCCCGTCCCTTAGTTTGTAACGAGAATCTTATTCAAACACTTAAAACTTTTCATCAACTTAATTACCAAGCAAAAAAGTTCTCTGCGCAACATAACTTACAACCCAATAATCTTTCAATCACAATGCAGTTCCCGAAAGTATCTAGCCCACGCCATAAACCTTATCCCACTGATTGTATCGAATATCATTTCACTTGGAAAACTAATCAAATACTCGGCAGGTTATTAATATCCAACCTGAAAGAAATAGTTTATGTTTGCCCACATACAGAATCAAATTATGAGCTTGTAGATGCTCTTATCCACTGGCATATAATTTTAGAAAACTTACCACAGTACTTACAAAACATTTTTCAATCAGACCTATTTCTTCTTAAAGAATTTATAGTAGCCTATACATGGGGATCAGACATCAATAATAATGCCATGTATTATTTTCCCTCTGCATTACACAGCGCCTATCAATTAACAAAATATATTTATAACAGCCTTTATCCTGAAGAAGAAAGTATCATCAGTAACCAGAATTACAATGACTTGGAAAAAACAATAAATCGAACGAACATAGAAAAGTTTATTCAGAAAATCGAATTTTGGGGAAAGACTTCTAGATATTCCCTAATAGAAAAAATACTATTCCCCTCTGAGAAAGAACGACTAAAAATATTAATACAGGAAAAATCAATTAAATCAGAAAATTATAGAACCCTAGAACAAACTAGAAATATAATGTTAACGCAAAATAAAGAGTCTGATAGCACTTTAGACGACTACACAACCTCGACACCGCCTAGTTCAAGTTATATATCATTAGGCGCTACCACAACTCCTGAAAATATAAGCACATCAAATGACTCATTTGATTCTAGCTCTGACGATGATGATAGTTATGACTCTACAACTTGGAAAAATGTGCCAGGACTAGAAGATATTATTGAGATTTTGGAAAAAACACTTAGTAAGCCTCAAATTAGTATCTACACTAAAATGTATAATGACCAAGTTAAAAAAAACTTAATATTTGATACCCCGACTATAAGAAGTATAAGCCTTTTTCATGACGAAATCCCATATCCTTCAATCCTGAAAAAACCGTAGCCCCATCACTTCTTAATGATACTTAGCTAATAATCCAGCCTCTAAAGCAGAATACCAAGATTGAGAAAATGCACGAGCTGATTCTTCACGCCATTGACTCGTGACTAAACTAGTATGCATAAGCTGCTTCATCTTAATCTTCGCAGATAGGGTATGTTTATTATAATGAGTTAGAAACAACTGCCAATGACTATCTAAATCGGGATCAATGCGATCAACTAAACGATTATCGACAAATTTTTCTATAGGATAGAAAGTGGCTACATCAAAAAAAAGAGCCATTTCTCGAGACCCAATTTTCTCGCGTAAATAAGGCGCAATCTGAATTGGTAAAAGACCTAACTTATACTCAGGACATGCTATCTTGATATGCGAACTTGCCCACACCGTATCTGCACAAGCTAATATTCCACACCCTCCTCCCATTACATGACCTGTTGCAGCAACAAATACATGCGCAGGTAGCCGCCATAATAAATCGCATAACTGACCCACTTTGATACTTACTTCATAAACATGATCTTCGACATTTTTAGTATGCAGCAAATACTTAATGTCTAAACCCGCACATAGACTAGACCCTGATCCAGTAATCATAACAAGCTGTCGACATGGTTTACGGTGGAAACACTCCAGAAAAGTAATTAGATTGTCCAACATAATACCGTTAAGTGCGTTGGCTTGATGTGGACGACTCAAGTGTATACGAACAAAGTGTGTGTCCATAGTGAATACCAAACCATCTACAACAACTGTATCAATGAATTCTTGGCAGTCCATAATCTTTTCCTTTCTGCAAACACTTGTTTCTTTGTGCAAATATATCCAACCAAAAAGCAAGTTTGTCCCGTGTTTCAAGAGGATCTATAATACCATCATCCCATAGTTGAGCAGAAGTATAGGCCACGTCCATCTTTTGGGTAATATCTGCATGCATTGTATCGTAAAAAGATTTTTTCTCCTGTGAAGAAAGTGGTTTACCACGTTTTAAAGAAGATTGTACTTTCAGAGAAGTTAATAACTGTGCTCCTGCTTCAGGCCCCATGACTGCAAGCTTTGCAGTTGGCCAAGAAAACACTACATCAGCAGAAAAGGGGCGGCCACACATTGCATAGTAACCTGCACCAAACGCCCCCCCAATTTGGAGAGTTATTTTAGGAAGTTCAGTATTTGTCACAGCCTGAATCAGTCTAGAACCAGCATTTATAATACCAGAACGCTCTGCATCTCTACCTACTTGAAACCCAGTTGTATGCATCATGAAAAGAAGTGGTGTCCCTGCCCGCTCACATCTTTCTATAAACTGAACAACTTTGTATGCAGATTGAGTATCAATCGGTGCCAAATTTGCGATTACCCCGACAGGGCAACCTTTGATAGAAGCAAAATAACACAACATCTTAGTATGCGATGAAGGCTTATAAGCATGATAACTTTCATCCACAAGCATATGAACCAATTCTGGCATAGCAAACATCCGACGATAATCAGAAGAAATTGATTTGAGTGAAGCTATGAAGTCCGCTGTATGAGGTTGTGAAGCACTATTTTGATAAGACTTGAAAACTGGCCACTGTTTCTCACATACCAGCCAGTTTTGTAAAATTGGTTGAATTTCGTCTACAGCATTTACAACTACATCTGCTAGTCCTGAGTGCTGATGAAGTAAGGTCCCTCCCAGCTGCTCAGGTGTATTACGTTCACCTATTGCATAAGACACTAAATTAGGTCCTGCAAGGAAAACTTGAGATTGATTAGCTAATAATATAGTAAAATCTGCCATACCAACCATGTAGGCACCACCCGCAGTTGCGGTACCATAACAAATTGATACTTGTGGTATACCTTGCTTAGAAAGGCGTGCCATATTAGCAAAGATTTTACCTACAGCAACAAAACCACCAGCCTGCTGACGTAAGTCTAGACCGGCAGACTGAACTAAATAAATGATAGGTAAAGCTTGCTGAGCTGCAATTTCTTGTGCTCGAAGAACTTTCTCGATACTAGAGGGAGTCATTGCACCAGCTAACTTAGTTGGCTCATGGGCAATAAAAAAGCAGAGTCTTTGTGACACATAGCCCAGCCCTGTCAATACATTTGCTTGATTGGTTGAGCCAGAATGTGGTGCATAACCAACTAAAGAGGCAAGCTCAAAGAAGTTACTACTATCCATGAGCATACTAACCCGCTCCCATGCAACAGGAAACCTATCAGGTATATCTGTAAGTGTTTTAAGAAAATCCGAACTTTTTTGTAAAATATTTTCCTGCATATATATTAAGTCATTTACTAAGTAAGAAATGGGCATGTAGAGCAAAGTAAGTCTTCAAATTCTAACATAAAAAGTTTATTTTTTATATTGAAAACATTTAGATATCGAATTTATTGCTATAAAAGAACAAAAGCACTTAACAAAGATTACAAGACAGGTTATATTTATAGTGTTATGTGATAGAGAATCCTATGGGTTATGCATCCAAATGTGACACACATGCTGGAAAAAGTCTTACGTATATTGACATAATTTCTCCCATACGTCGAAGTATAGAAAGTATTACAAGATTTTTTAACCCTTGTAAGCTACTTTGTGGATTTCTTGATTTTTACACGGGCAACTGCATAGAGGCTTTACGCGAGTTCTATCTAGTTTTGGCACCAAAGCACAATCAGATCTATAATGTACTAGCCTACACTTGCCTTTGTATAGCGTTTAATTTCTATCCGTTTGCGCTCCTCAACTTGTACGCAAGCTTTTACTCACAGCTCAATGGTTATGGAACAAACATTCTTCTTACTTATCGAATCGTCTTAGCATGTATGGTAGCAACCATAACCAAAGAGGTTGTAGGGAGTAAACTAGATCAGTACAAAAAAGATATCATGAGGAAGCTGAACACAGAAACATCAGTAACATTTAACAATTCTCATCTTAATACATCTATAAGCAGACGTAATAATGATGAAAATACTAAGAGCGGATATATCCATCATCAGGTCCCTAAATACTATGATTCATGCTTTAAGCTAATAAATGTCATTATAAAAAATTTACTCACGCTAGTCACGGTTGTTTCTTTTATTAGGAAGTCAGGTTTAGGAGATTCGCTTTTACAGCCATTTATAGTATTCTATGCAACGTCATATTGCCTTCTCCAGTTTTATAGAGCCAAACTCGAAAAATCAACTGTAGAAATCCGCGAGCAAGATAAACACATGAACGTTAACAACACGAAATTAAACCAAACTGATGGAAATCTGATCAAGAACGAAAACTTAGTATGCGGACAAAATCATAGATATAAAAACTACTACAATACAACCTACAAAAACGAAATATACAAAAGTAGAATAGATTTCATCAATGATATGACCGAAAATTTCACAAAGTTTGGCGCAGTTTTATTAATATTACTGCGCGGCATTCACAATATACCTACAGGGGTCTTAACCCAAGCATTTTTATCTCTCGAAAGAATTTATAAGTGTGGCATGCCAATAGTAACAAGCGCAAAAGTACAATCAGATCTCAAATCATCCTTTGGCGCCATCGAAAACTATAAAAAACAATCCGAAAATAACACACAACTAAATAACCGCTGTAAATCACATAATATAAGTCCATCGCAAGATCTCTACGAACAGCTAATAGAATTACTGATCACAGTAAGATATAGCTGTGTAGCAAGTTGCCTTTTATACTACATACACACATGTATAAAGAACTTATTACTTGAGAAGACTGGCACTATTTTGAGTGCCTTTTTTAACCCTTCAGCAATGTTTTCCATCGATTCAATTATTAAGCCCTATATGCTAATTATTATCACTAGTAGTTTTCTAATTTATAACAGAAAAGGATCCATATTAGGAAACAAGCAAAGTAACGAGGAACTTTCAGGACTACATCGAGCAAAAAACATACTCAGCTTATCTTGCGGACTAATAGTCTACGTACTACTAGCAATCTACTCTCCTAATATCTCATATTTCACACTCTATAACAGCTTATCTCTAGCTTCTTTTCTGAGTTCTTCTGCCTTAACAATTAGGGAAATATTGATCTCAAAAGCAAAGCTCAAGGGATACAATAACCCAGCTAAACTCCAGAACACGAGCAAAAGTAGTAACGGCAACTGTACATGTATACCTTCTAATGCTTCTTCACCTAGAATCCGTATTACTATACCCCCTGGCAAAATATACTCCACAGCAGATAGAAAAGAACTCTTAATGACTCTAGATGAAGAACTCGTCTTTGAATCTACAAAAACGTATATAGGTATAGGCAAATCTGGATCTGGCAAATCAGTTTTATTCACATTTATACATGAAATCATAAACCAAATAATCGATCATAATTTAAAAAATCCAGATAGTATCGGTGGGCACACGCTTAAAGTTGACCGCTTTGTGGCAAATGATGAAAAAGATGTAGCTAAGAAGAGTAATGGTCATACGCCTCAGATAACTTTGGAATACCCCCGTGTTGCTACAATGAGCTCATATACACCACAGATAGGTTCTCCCACCTCTGTGATTGATGACAGTAAGATTCAAGAACCAAGCACTATTGATGATTTGAAAAAAAATCTCAAAATAAATGGAACTGACCTTCAGTTGAGATTCTACAATGATCTCATATCTCCATCTATTATCAAATCATGGTCAAGTACAAGTTTTAGAAATTGCCGTAAATTTTACAAATGGGATACGGTAAAAAGGAATATGAATGATTGTATAAACAAACTTTCCACTCAAGGTCTATTAACCGGCAGTCTAAAATCTATTTTCGAAACAATAATCAAAAACGAAGTGATAACCAATGAATTGATGAATTTAAGTGGTGGCGAGAAGACGCTATTTAACTTTGTCCTTCTTTATGCAAAAATCTCTATCCCTACCCCGAAATTTATAACTCTTGATGAACCCTTTACCCAATATGATACTTACGGAAAAATGTTCAAAATTCTTAGAGAACCAGTTGAGAAAACCGGGAGTATTCTTTGCGAATTAGACCATCACATCCCAAAAAATATATTACATGAGTACTGTGATATACTAGTCTATGTGGAAAAACCAGATGCGGATACTATAGAACAAGCAAAACTACAGTCCTCCAGCGTCGAACAAATTATTAAAAATACTTGCGATCGATTTACTTTTCCTGTGAGCGTTGCCGCAAACACGAACGGTTAACCAAGTTTTGTGTAGAATTTCATTAATCTCTATCATAGTAAGTTCTAAACATTTTTTCATGCAAATTTTCTATACTTGCATCCAGACAACTTCTTAATTATTATAGCAATATTATCATCAAGTTTATCTTTCTATGTCTCAGATTAAAAAAAGGCCATCAAATATTACTCATGCTGCATATTTTGTACTCAAAACAAGTTACTGGGGAGGTTTTGCAACTCGCCTGACTGCTCTCTATGCATCATATATCTTACTTGGTATGACACCTTTCGGCATGATATATGCCTGGAAATATTTCTATGATACATTAGCCAGTCAACATCTAAGTAGCTTTTTGCAAGCTACAGCAATTCTTGTTCTACTGCGTGTTGGAATAAAAGCAACAGAGTCTTTCCTAAAGTATTTATCCCGTCAAGCATCTCGTATACAAAACTGGCAAATTCAAAATATGGCTTTGAGAACTTCCAAACTCGGCTTGCAAAGTAGCACTATGTCTACCGATGCAAAGTTTAAAGGTTCTATCGGACAAAGACTCGTAAGTGACAGTGAGAAATTATTTTTTAGCGTGAATAAACTCATTGAAATATCATTGCAGTCACTGACAACTATTGCTGTTAACTTATTTTTTCTATTAAGCATTGGTATGTATGGCTCTGCTGTAGCAATCACTGGTACCACGCTACTCATCAATTTTATCGCTCTTGAATTCACAACACGTTTTATTGCGCCGCTGGATAGCAAAAGTAATTTACAGAGAGATGAATTAAGAAATAGACATGTACAAGCTGAGTGCGCAGAAAGTTATCAGAAAGATAACGCACACAATAATCTTGAATCTACACTTGCTGATTATCAAAAAACACAACAAAAACAGTTCAATTATGATTTTCTACTTGACGGTTTAAATAGTATAATTAGAGATGCAGCTTTTCCAATAGGCGGACTGATCGTTGTATTGGTACTAACTCGTCAGTTTCCTGTCACCAGCAATTTCTTACCCAATGGGCAGCCATTGACTGTTGCACTCGCAATACAGGCTTGCCAAGCTATTTTTCAAGTGATTATTAATATCTCTATTTTATTGAAAAATTACCAAGCAGTTTATCAAGCGACATCTTCCTATAATAACTTAACTACCTTCTTCAACAATAAAAGCCTTTCACCTCAACATCAAGTACTAAGCTACCGAGGCTCCACACGAAGAAATCTAGCTATTGATCACATAACCTATCATTGCTTATGTGCTTTGAGTGGATGGTCACTAGTTACAGGCTTAACCCAGCTATACATGATTGCTATAGGATCTCAAATAGCTTCCCTACCTTTATTACTAGCAACATCTTTATTCGGTATTGTTTCTTCAACACTCGCCCACTCTAAGTATTCCAAAGCCCACGACGATATCTATGACTATATCTTCAACCTAATATCAGCAAGCATAGGTTTAGCAGTAGGCTCCATCATTATTTTCTCTATGCCTACAGCAAGCTTGTGGACTTTCACTTATCTACCCACCTGGACACAAAAGGTAAATGCAAGCCTAGTAGTTTTTAGTATATTGTATTCTGCATCTAGTGTAATTGGATCTTACTTAAAACCGAGTGAAAATCAGAAAAACCAGATACACAAATCTTATATACAGCATAAACCAAGTACTTTATTTTCTACGAAGAATAATAAATCAGATTTAATCGATAATTTATCTAATGAAAACCTAGTTGGTACCAATTCCAGTGAAAGCAACAAACAGCCACAGAGGAACTTACCTGCTTTATAACACATAAATAGGCTTACGTTCGAAACCGGTGAGTATCATCTACAAGATTACGAACAGCCTGTGCAAGTTTTGCGTGATTTTTCAAAGAATTCAACAACTTAGAAAAATGTTTGACCGCTTGCTTTGGTAATTGTGAAACTGTTTTAGGCTTGCGGGTTATCTCTTGCATAGTATTTGTCATGTCCGGCCTCACACAGACCGCAACTTTATGTATTTGATCTTGATATGTGGGACACTGTAATTTAGTAAGCAATAACTGTGAATATTTAAAAACCTGAAAATACATGGAGCTATCAGATATAAAAATGGTTAATACACCATTACTTACCGAGACAGAGAGAATAGTATGGGACAAATAACCTGGCAAAAGTGCTTGTACCCTATCAAGAAGAAAATGCCTCTTAGTTATCTCTGATTTATATTTTTTAAATAGTGTGTTATGTAGTGGTTTCTGCATAGCTGGGGTTAATCCTACAAAAAATTTAGTGAGAAAAGAAAACTATATGTAGCTCACAATACACTATAGTACATACTAACAAATACACAATAAAATTACTATGTCACACACAAAACATAAAACGTTAGCAATCTAACCTGAACACACCCTAACTATTTGCCTAAAAGACAAAAATACGTTAAAATATACCCCTATTAATTTTAAAATTACTTATCTGCTACTGAGGTCTTACCGTGCTACAATCTGTACTCAAATTCTTTCTAGGAAGCAAAAACGACCAGTTCATAAAAAAAATGCAACCTAAAGTCAATGCCATCAATGCCATGGAAGAAACTCTTAGCGAAATTGACGACCACTCCCTCAAATCAAAGACGCAAGCTCTTAGAGACAAACTTAAACAAGACCCGAATCTTGACAATATTTTAGTTGAAGCGTTTGCAGTTGTTAGAGAAGCAAGCAAACGAACAATTGGTCTGCGCCACCATGACGTACAGTTACTCGGCGGCATGGCATTACATCATGGACAAATAGCAGAAATGGCTACAGGCGAAGGAAAAACCCTTGTTGCTACCCTACCCGCCTACTTAAATGCACTTAGCGGTAAAGGTGTACATATTGTTACCGTCAATAGCTATCTTGCCAAACGTGATGCTGAGTGGATGGGGAAAATATTTCAGTTCCTTGGCCTATCTGTTGGAACAATTATACCTAATCTAAGTATTGAAGAGCGACAAGCTGCTTATCGATGTGATATCACTTATGCCAACAATGGTGAACTAGGCTTTGATTTTTTACGAGATAACATGGCAACATCGGCGTCTCAACAAGTACTTAAGCCGCTAAACTATGCTATCGTTGATGAAGTAGACTCTATACTTATTGATGAAGCCAGAACCCCACTAATTATTTCTGGGCCCATTGGCAAGAGTTCTGATATGTATCGTACAATCTATCCATTAGTAGAGAAACTAGATGACAAATCAGAAAAACCTGACGTTTCTATCAACTTAAAAGAAAGACAGGTACAACTAACTGAAGAAGGGCACGATAGAATTGAAAAAATGCTAAAAAACCATGGCATACTTGAGAAAGATAGCAATATTTATCTAAATGAAAATGCACTAATCCTCCACTTTATAGACGCTTGTATCCGTGCTAAGTTCATTCTTAAAAAAGACATTGATTATATCGTACGTAACCAAAATATCGTGATCATTGACGAGAACACCGGAAGAGCCATGCCAGGCAGAAGATGGTCTAGTGGGCATCACCAAGCTGTAGAGGCCAAGGAGAATGTTACTGTACAAGAAGAAAACCAAACACTAGCTTCTATTACGTTTCAAAACTTCTTTAGAATATATGATAAGCTCAGCGGTATGACAGGAACCGCTGATACAGAAGCACAAGAACTAGAAGAAATATATAACCTAGAAGTACTAGTTATCCCTACAAATAAGACATGTATAAGAAAAGATAGCGACGACATAATTTACATGACACAACAAAGTAAATTCCAAGCCATAGTAGACGATATTGTGCGTAGAAACAAAAAACAACAACCTGTTCTTGTTGGCACAACATCGATCGAGAACTCTGAGTATCTATCACAATTATTGAAAAGAAATAATATTGCACATAGAGTACTAAATGCTAAGCAACATGAGGCCGAGGCTGAGATTATTGCTCAAGCAGGTGAGCCTGGAAGAGTAACAATAGCAACGAATATGGCCGGAAGAGGAACAGATATTGTTCTAGGTGGTAATATAGAAGCACAAATACAATCTTCTAAAAAAAGACTAGATCAAGCCAAGATTACAAAAATGCGTGCTGAGTGGGCAGAAAAACAGGAAATAGTCAAGAATGCAGGTGGACTTCATGTACTAGGCTCAGAGAGACATGAATGTAGACGAGTTGATAATCAGCTCAGAGGACGATGCTCAAGACAAGGAGACCCTGGATCATCACAGTTCTTTTTATCGCTCGAAGACCATTTATTCAAGATATTTCCCAAAGGTGTTTTAGACTTCATCAAAAAAAGCAGTGGTAACCCACAAGAAAGCCTACAAGCACCTATGCTAAATCATGCAATAGCAAGCAATCAAAAAAAGATGGAAGCCCACTACTTTGATATTCGAAAACAACTTTTGAAATACGACGATATAGCTAATGAGCAACGGCTTGTCTTTTACGAACAACGTAATGAACTATTACATCTTGATAATATTTCTCCACACATCCAGTCCATAATTGCAACAGCAAGTGAAAATATAGTACATCAACACGTAAATGAACACGGGGTAATAGCGAGAAAATCTCTAGAAGCAGACTTAAATAAAACCTTCAGCAAAAAACCTGATTTACCTGACGATATGACTACACAATCACTTAGTGATACCCTGGGGCAATTTTACTATGCCGACTATGAAAACAAAACCCATCATTTACCTAGAGAAGATTTCAGTATATTCGAGAAAAACCTGTTGCTTTCTTGTATGGACCACCATTGGAAAGAGCACCTACTGACTATGGAAGATTTGCGAGAAGGTATTGGCTTTAGAGGTTATGCGCAGCGAAATCCAGAACATGAATATAAAATAGACTCCTATCACTTATTTGAAAATATGCGTAAAAAAGTCACTATCGATTTTGTATCTAAGCTTATGTACCTTAGGATTAATGAAAGAAAAGAAGAAACTCCAAGTAATACTCAAAGCCTGGTTGGTACAAAAATGAGCACACCTCTAGATGAAATAGCAACAGAGTAATAATTATAGCGATTAACTCATAACCAGTGCGTATTCAATCAAATTACATAATAAGACTCAGCCACGAACAATGTGTAATTCAAGAGCTTTAGTTAATAATATATAAATAAGACATAAAATAATAAATTTGAAGCATAACTACCAGAGAACTGCAACTCCTGTGTAGTATTGATGAGAAAACCAGAAAAAAACATAAACACACATAGCCAAAACCAAAACTGCAATATCATTTGTCCATGCAATATAATCCGGAGTCATAGTTCTCGAAGACAAAAAGCTCTCTACAGAACCTACTGTAAAGAAGGTAACAAACAAGAGAAATGATGTAGAGTCCCCGTTAACCAAGAGATGAGATAGAGACCACAAGATTAAAGTCATTGCCATAGGATTGGCAAAAAATCTACGAATATTTGATGGATGCCAAACGGCAACTAAAAAAACACACGACAACATCATAGCCACGTTTGTCACCATATAGAGTCTAGGATCGGGAGTCCAGATAACCACAGAGCGAGGAATATTATAGAAAAAAGCTATACCAATCAAACTCAAACATGTGAATAAGATAACAAAGTTATAATATCGTTGTAAGCTACCTAAAATATTTTGTACAAAAACTGGAATCGGTTGATAATAAGTGTGGAGCCGCAAACAAGAGAAACCTAATAGTGCTAATAAAAACCAAAACATTATCTACTATACCTATTATTTGGCAAGACGAAAATAACGCAAAAGACCATCAAACCATGGACCATAAAAAGGATAAGGACGCGTATCAGTCACAAATAGTACATATTCTAAAAGCTGATAGAAATATACACAAAACATCTGTGCCCAGCTAAGTAGCCAGCTAGAAATTTTTCCAGTAAATAATAAGCAAATAATCTGCAATCCCATAAATACCCAAATCATTGATTTAATCATATACAAAATAAAAACACATGATGCAACGCAAAAAAAACGTAACCATAAATCTAATGTAAATAAATGACGATACCTTGTACTCATTGCGTGCATATTAATCACATTCATATTATTTCACCCTTGATAAAAAATATTAATCACCAAACAAACGTCTATAATGACAGACAAGCTGATCTATTTGTCTGTAGAAAAAGTCTAAACTACGCATATTGTATACAATATCGTCTGCTACCGCTAGTCTATCCCAACGGGAAGCCTGCAATCGCATAATCGCGTGAATAATATCATCAGAAAGCCCTCGTTCAATACAACGAGAATATCTATCATGGTCTGGACTATCTACCACTACAACTCTATCATACCTTGACCGAGCATTGGTCTCTAAAAGAAGTGGCACAACCACCATCACAAAAGAATCATCAGAACTTTCTACAAAAGTCTGTACGGTTTGGCGAATCCGAGGATGCATAATTTTCTCTAGCTGATTTTTTTTATCTTTATCTAGAAACACTGCCTCTCTTAGTATTTTTCTATCTACACCACCTGACAACAAAAAGACACCTGAACCAAAAATCTTTTGAATCTCAGCATGTACAACTTTATCAGTAGCAAGTAAATTATGTGTAATGATATCTGTATCAATCACAGATATATTATGACGTTTAAAGCAATAATCTGATAATACGGTTTTTCCGGCTGCAATTCCGCCGGTAATAGCAACTACTGCACACATAGTTATATTTCCTTATCTAGGGTAAATCTTGTAAATAAAAACGCCATACACGCTCCATATAGTAACCTGCTTCGATAGAATCTGATATAGCATGAAGAAAAAGTAAATCCTCAAACTCTGTAATCGAATGCGATTGTAAATTTTCAGCAGTTACGGAAAATATGGCTCCGTGCTTACTTCGACCATACCTACCTGTATAGCTAGAAACATCAAAATGCATATGTTTTTTTGTCCAAGCACCTAAAGGTCGAGGATGTGTAAGCATAATAAGACCAGATTTCTTATAATCATATCCATCTCCAAGAGATACACCCTGTGTCCATTCAGACATAGAGAATCCTGCAAGCTTTGCTGTACTTCCTTTTTGTAAAACATGAAATCTCGGATTTTTATCTAGTAATGAAGCAAGGAAACTATAATAGCGCAGAAAATTACCATGCAAAGATGCCATAGTAAAAATTGTCCGTCGAGAAAAATTACCATAATTATGTATCATGTGATATAAGTAGGTATGTCCCTCCCGTCCTACGTTAGGCAAATACCTAATTGTAATTTGCTCATCTGGTATACGCTCTGATAAACCATGCGTACAAGCATCTTTATCTTTACAGTATAAGTATATATGACCTAAAAGTGGGTAATAGCTCTCTAGCCAGCTTAAGTCTTCATGATAGTGTGCAACCACAAGATCTGGATAATCTGATTGAAAAAAATACCACTCTAACTGTAGAACCACCCATTCAGATGGTTTCAAATATGACAACTCTTTAGCCCAAACTGAATTTTTTTGTAAATACGCCTTCCAGTCTGTATTTACATTGAGCCAACGGGCGACGTAGTAACCCTGCTCTGATATACCTGCATACAAAGGAATGATATAACTGTCAACATAAACACATGATAATACAGCAAGCCACCATCCCACATACTTAGCACAGTAGGTTAAAAAATAATGTTCGAAAAATCTCATCATATAATGAACAAACGTGTGACTGTAGTAGTGTAAACCAAATTAGGAGATTGCAAAACAATGCTTTATAGTTTAAGCAAAAAAGGATATCAAGAACATCAATTGGGCATTACATCGTTGAAGTTCACTTCCCTTCTTTAGATCGCTGCATAAATAAACGGGTAATACTCAAAAAATGTTCTAAAGTTAATACTTCTGGCCGCAGTGTGGAGTCTAAACCTAAATACGACCAATCATGTGTTGTTAAATGTTTTTGAAAAATTTTTCTCAGCATTTTGCGCCTCTGTACAAAGCTCATATGCACAACCCACGAAAATATTTTTTCATCCACATCATAAGTTATTGATTTCGGCTTCATCAAAATCACTTCCGACTGTACTTTGGGTGGTGGGTTAAAGGCTGTATTTGGGACAAACAGTACTGGCTCTACTTCAAAATATAGTGCAAGCATTACACTGAGTCGACCATAAGACTTCTGCCCTGCTTTTGCATAACAACGCTGCGCCACTTCTTGCTGTAACATAAAATAACCATCTTGCATGCCCTTTTTAAGCTCAGTTAACTTTAATAAAATTGGAGTACTAATGTTATAAGGTAAGTTACCAACTATTCGTAATGGCATAGATGGAGCAAGCTTCGCAAAGGAAAATTGTAAAATATCTGCCGAGTAGACACGAAAATTTTCATTGTGACCGTATCGAGTGCATAAATATTGAACACAATCCTTATCTAATTCCACTGCAGCAAGATGTACTCCTGACTGTAGCAAACCTTCGGTCAGAGCACCTGAACCAGGTCCTATTTCGAGGAAAGACTGGTTGGAACGGGGCTCTATTGCAGATAAAATTGCTTGAATATAAGTCGTGTCAGCAAGGAAATGTTGACCAAGATGTTTTTTGGTTGACCTACGGTACTCATCCATCCTTAATCTGTGGCGATATAGATGTAGGTTTGAGCCTTCAGGTCATGTATCCAGCTAACAAGCTCTTTTTGCATTTTTGTATTAAAAGTATATTCTTTGAGCTGTGTATCTGTTGGCATTCCTCCTTCTGCATAGCGCTTACGAATCAGTTTCAAAACATGTACACCACTTTCCGTAGAGATTGGCTCAGGACATTGACTTTCTGCAAGTTTCGCAACGTACGGCTGAAAAACCTCTGGCAATTCTACAAGCTTCTTCCAACGGAATTGAATCATCCGAGAACCTTGCGGTACATTCCACTTGCTATACGCACTAGTTGGCCAGGAGGCTGACAATTTTGCGGCTTGTATTTGGCTGTTAGACAAGGCCTCAGGAGTATTAATTTTCTCAAACACAATGTCTTCAACAAAGTACTCTGTTTGTCTTGCTTCAACATCTTTTTTCAGAGCTTCAATATCAGAACTAGAAACCTTGATCTGAGGGCCTAAGATAACCTGGTGCGTCTTTTGTAAAAGCGCTTGTTCTTCAAAGTAAGTGAGGTACTGCTCTGCGTTCAAACCACTACGTCTTATTTCTTCTTTAAAGTCAGATAAACTTTTACCCGACTGTTTCGCCATGCTCTGCCTTACACTATTTTTTTCTTCTTTAGTGAGTGATATACCGGCCTTAGAGGCTATATTCTTTTGTAGCTGAATATCGATCATTGCCTGTAGAACCTGAGATTTAAATACTGCATCATCCATCTTCTTAAGCACATTAGGGTCAAGCATTTTTCGATAAATTCGCATATTTTGTTTTAACTTAGACTCAGTAATCACTGCATCTCCCACAACGGCAACAAGAGCATCATTAACTGCAAAAGCTGTAGTAGTCATTAGTAAAATTGGTATTAAAAAATATCTAATTAAATTTGACATAGTATTATCCTAACTAGTGTTGCTTACTAGACTATAAATAACCAGAAGATTTGTCAACGCAAAGATGCGCATAACACATCAAAAAACATGTAAGTTGACTTTTAATCCAAACGAAAAGTTATCAGATAGCGGTGTTGTATTGCTATTATAGACATCTAAAACGTGGCGATAACGCATAAAGAGACTACCTTCCCAACAACAATCTTTATAGGTCAAGGTATTTTTAAACATCAAAACTTTATCCAACTGTTGATTAAAACGCACATCAAATTCATTAAACCATTGGTCAGAAAGCTGTAGAGGATAAGCCAGTGCTAAAGTTTTCTCAAGAGGCATAGCGTAGTTACTACTTAAATACAGCACTTCACCAGGGCCTTGCCCTAAATAGACAGAACCTTTATAAAACGGCACCTTGAGCATTCCTGCAGGAATTTCACCTAAAGACCAATTGTATAACAAGTTTGTTTCAACACCCGAGGAATCATCGCGTAACAAGAATGATGAAATAGCAGAAGGGTATGCTACGACAGGATCTTCTTCACCTGAGGGTGTGATAGTAACGCGACGTGTGGATAAGGAAACAAAATGATAACCTGAAAAATCTAGTCCTGATCGACCAGAAAAATTATTTTTTTTATAAAACGCTTGCAGCATATTTCTATCAAAAATTCTATCCATACTGATTAAATAATTAGATAGTGAAGGACCTGGCCATTGCCAATTTTTCGTCGTAAATAGTGGCTCAGAGTCTTGATCAACGTAACGAGTATAGTGATACGAAAGGTCAAAACGGCTACTTTCAGTGTGCCATAACGATCTTTCGATATCCAAATTAGGAACCACAAAACTTCTTTCTGGCACAGCACCAAAAAGCATTTCCCCTTTGAGATGACGCGATTTAAGCCATGAACCAAGTTGCCAGCGCCACTGTTTAGTCACATTATTTGCATATCCAAGATACCCTAAGAATCGTTGAGCTTCAGGATAAGAAAACTCTATGTCAGATAATGTACGTAAATTATCTACTTGAAACTGGCGTATCCACCCCTGTGTATTTTGTGAAGCACTAAAAACCAGAGGAACCACATCAAATTTTGGTAACCCATAAATTTCGGTGCTATTTTTATCGCCGGTAAAGCGCTGTTGTAATTGCATCGCTACTTGGTAATAAGTATTGTGAGAAGAAAATCTATCCAATGAAAGAAAGCTCGTCAAATCTTGATTAACCTGTGGAGTAAATTGAAGAAATGATGGAATTTGCCTTGCAAAGGAGCCATCTGAAGCCCGTAAAAACTGCCATTTCAATCTTATATCATCTAGGATAGTTTTTTCACCAGCATAAAAGCCTACCAGTCGGTCATTAGGATCTATATCCCAGCGATACATGCCTTTCAAAACAGCTACCTGGACAATATCAGTAGTATTGTATCTATAAGCGTACTCTAAGCCCAAACCACCTCTTGACACAATAAATGGAGTGAGATCATGAATGGCAGGCACACTAGATAATCGATAAGGACGCCCTATTTGTAAACCATCCTCATCATAGTGTGCTAAGGTAGGTAGCATCCAGCCTGTAGATTGTACACCGTCAAGAAAAGTCATATTTCCCATCGAAACTACTTTTTTCTTGTATAAATATAAAGCAGCATTATCCAACTCTAATACTTGCTTATCATCGTCCCAAGTTACTTGTGCGGTTTTATAATGCCAGACCATATTATCTGGGCGGCAAGTCGTAATTTGCACATCATGAAGTGACATTCTATTAGATGTATCTAGAGCAACCCTTTTTGCCCAACCCCAAGGATAAGATCCACTTTTAGGATACAGCATAAATACGGGTGAGCACGCTTCAGCTTGTCTATTGACTGGATCAAAAAATACAGAATATGTGAGCATGCGGCTATAGTCTGTAATCCATTCCACATCCTGACTTAATGTTACTGAAGTCATCTGCATATTGTGGTCAAGTTGCATCTCAGCATAATGCGCATACATGACATAGTCAGGTGTTAACAAAGAAAGATTTCCTGTGAACACACTTTTACCTTCTCCTAAGGAAAGATCCGCATGCTCTGTCAAAAACTTCCACTCTTGCCCTTCTGCGGGTGGTAATTTAGGTTTTAGATAGCCAGAGCTACATTGATTTGCCTTTATCTTAGCTCCATCAGGAAATAAATAGTGCATAGCCTGTGCACGAGTAAATCCGTCTGCGCACTCAGAAAAGGCAGATAGCGGTAAAAAAATCAGTATCAATAGATAGTTTTTGTTCATTCTAATATTTCCCAAAAATGAAAGACAGTATCTTTGCAGAACTAAAAATATAGACTATACTCGTTCCCATACGTAATCATTGAGCTTAAATGTCGATATTTGATCATAGCACCAATCCATACTTTACAACAACACAAAACGCATGGTTACGTTCTAGCTTACACAAAAACGGACTACGTGCTCAACAAGTTCGCGCACTTGCAGAGCATGCTGACACAAGAAGATATCTACGAATATACTGTCGAAATACTTCGATTATCTGCTTACAAACCACCGGTAATCACGATCTGGCAACATTTATCGCGACCTCCAAGGATCTCGCAGAAAAAAATATACCTGTACCACACATAATTGACCATAATACATCTTTAGGCCTGGCGTTAATCTCTGACTTGGGTGATCTCACACTTCGAAAAGCCATTCTAAAAGATCCTACACAAAGCTTCTTTCTCTATGAAAAAGCAGTCACTCTTATGCAAAAATTACAAAATACTCAACCTAAGAAACTTAAACCCCACTACACATCCCAGCGTGCACAAGATAATATGATGCTTTGTGTTCAGTGGTACTGTGAAAAATTATGCCAATCACCACTTACGCCTGTAGAAAGATCCACATGGCAACGTGTCACTGCCCAGATAAGCAATCTCTGGGATGAAATACCTGTTGGAGTTTGTCACAGAGATTTCCATGCCGACAACCTGATGGTCACAACAGGAAAACTAGGTAATAAACTACATATTCTCGATTATCAGGACTTATCTACCGGGCCCTTTCTATACGATTTAGCATCTTTAGTCACGGATCACTACCAACCAGCTGAGAAAAAGAAAAAGTCACATTTGTTTAAAATGTATTATAAAAATCTACATCAAAAAAATACGAATAGTTTCAGACAAAATCAAGACTGGCTTCACTTGCTCTGTTATCAGCGTAATATTAAAAACCTCGGCGTGTTTGCTAGGTTAGCCCTTACACAAAACAAATATCATTTTCTTGATAATATTCCAAGAATGTTTGCAAACATGAGAAAAATTGCTATACCTGAGCAAGCTTATGATGAACTAATTGATATGCTATGGCAGAAGTTTCCACAGAATAGAAAAAGATCTATTAAATTTTAACATACATACTAAAGATAACAGCATTTATTGGTGAAATATCTAAATCGTAGGTAGATGACATAGTCGCAAGTTTGTCTACGTACGTCTTTTCTGTCGTTGATAAAGTATCATAATAAGTAGAGTCTACTTTCATTTT
The DNA here is from genome assembly GCA_036128855.1 of Pseudomonadota bacterium. Lineage (GTDB taxonomy): Bacteria > Pseudomonadota > Gammaproteobacteria > Comchoanobacterales > Comchoanobacteraceae > JAYYPW01. Next base: position 38,978 of record JAYYPW010000011.1, on the reverse strand, counting down.
TGCGGCAGTCTGCTGTAAGTTATTGCCTGTTATTTTACCTGTAAAGTTGAGGTTTTCAAAATACAACTTCATCCCTGCTCTCGGACCAAGGTGTTGGTGTATTGCAAGCATAAAGCCATTATTTACTGAATCATATACTGTATCTAAACCTGTAAAGCCATAGTCGATGCCTGACTTGATTCTCGTATCCAATAAATTATAAAACGTGTCATAAGGAGACTCTAGATGAATAGATTCAACTTTTGAAAACCCATTTGTTCTATGCACATAGCCTAACCCAAAAGTAAGCGGCCCATAGGGAATCAAGTCAACAAAGGTATAATCTGCGGCAAAATAAATTTGGTTAATCTCCTTAGATAATGAATCTACCGAATAAGAACCGCTATTACCGAATAATGAGGAATAAGAAAAGGCGATATCCATATCCCCTGCCGATAGTTTATTTGCAACTTGAGCGAGCTGATATGGACTTTTATGCCCCTCATCAACCCAAATCTCGTCAGAGTCGGAGGCATCATTTACATAAATCATGTCCATCTTACTCGCATACGGCCACTTTGTGGCATAACCAAACATAAAGTTATTTTGCGCTATTATTAAGTCGTGCAAATACGACACGGTAAATTCAAAACTTGGTGATACATTTTTAACATCTTCGTTTGCATAAGCAAATCTCAGCTCATATTTGTCTGTGGGTAAAATATATCCAACCGAGTCTAGTACACGATTACCATCGCTTGGTCCATACCCCCACAAAGAAACACCCTTACCACCCAAAATTGGTGCCGTATCGTCTCCTATTTGTACTTGACCAACACGATAAGTCTGACTAAGAGAAGTATTAACGACTGCAACACCGCCAACATCTACGAAATACTTTTCGCTTATACCAGAGCTTAATGCTGTCTGCTCAGCTAACGCTGCAGTAGGGGTTTTCAATCTTCCTAAATAGCCTATTCCATGCTTAGGAGAAATCATAAATACACCAAACTGTGTTGCTTGGAAAAAAATATCAGAATCTATGGTTGAAGTCTCATCACTATTTTCTAAACTCCCTTCTTTAGGATCAATCTTGGTGAATGCTCTCAAAGTAAGGCCTTCTAGTACCTCAGTGTTAAACGCCAAATGAAACTCAGTTGTATCAGCAGTTGGACCTAAGACTACATGGTCCTCTGCGTCTGAGCCTTGTACAAAGCGCGCTCCATAGCCAATTTTACTCCCTTGCATATCAAATGAACTATCCAACGAAGGAAAAACTCTATCTATGGAGTATGTTTTAGCATGCGATGGAAATACACAATAAAAGGATGCCAGCAGATAAATGATAAGTCTTGTCAAAATCATAAAAAGCTCTTTTCGTTCAATGAAACGACTATATGCTATAGATATTAACCTGTCAATAAAAGTGCTCAACAAGAAATTATACAGCATGAACATTATAAGCTAATATAGTAATTTTATTGGCAATGAACACCCTATATGTCTAGAGCACATCTAGTAATAAGGTTACTACAGTTAAACATTTGCAAATTTTGTAAAAAAATATGTATAATTGGGCATATTTCTTAAACTACACCCCAGATAAGTCTCATGGATAAACCATCACAAATCTTAAAGCTAATATGGAACAATATCCAAGATGGAGTCAAATCGAGGCATAGCGGCTTTCACCTGATGGGTTTTCACTATATAAATGATGATCGTCCAAGAAGTACAACTGTAGTCATACGAAATTGCGACTCTTACGCAAGATCAATTAGTTTCCACACCGACTATCGTCAGAACAAATCGAGGTATATCGAGAAAAACCCATACGTATGCCTTCTTTTTTATAGCAAACAAGAAAAAATCCAAATTGTGTGTAACGGCAGAGCAAAATTGCATAAAAACGACATTGTCACAGAAACTGCTTGGAAAAATATGCAGCCCATATCAAAAACTTGTTACTGCCAAGATCTGATTCCAGGCCAACCTCACAATGAGTTCAGCAATGGATTTAGCCAAGAAAGATGGAGAGAAAAATCTTCACCACAAATCCTAGAGTCTGGTTACGAAAATTTTAGTGTAATAACAACAACTATCGACCAAATTGAGTGGTTATACCTCAGTGTGGAAGGTAATAAGCGTATACAATTTAACTATGAAAACAATGATAAAAAATGGACTTCTAACTGGCTTATACCTTAATAGTAAAATCAAATAACTTGCAGACTCTATTTTTTTTTGCTAACTTAAACGCACGCTTTTATGAAATATTACTGCATTATGCCGAAATTTAATATCGTATACTTACTTACAACTCTTATTTGTCTAGTTAACCTTACAGGATGTGACAGCAGAGATCCAAGTAGCAGCAAGTATGGTAGTAGCACACAGGGTATCAACACAGACAGATTACCCACATCTGAGATTAGCAAAGGCATGGATAAGGAAGAGGTAAAAAAGCTACTTGGCGAACCACATGTAAATCCATTTTATCCTAATATCTGGATTTATACACACATAGAGCATGATAAGAAAGTAAGTCAAACTATTACCATCACTTTTTTAAAAGACAAAGTTTCTGAAATATCAAAATCATAACAAGCTTGAAGAATCTCCCCCATAAACTGCATCCGCCCTTCGGACAAATGTGTTGACTAATTCTCGTGAGACACGCTGGAATATAGGGCGAAATAGCATATCGAGTGCAGAATTTGAAAAAGTAAAATCCAATTTGAGAGAAACTTTACAACCCGACTGACCACATGCTATGAAGCGCCATTGACCAGATAAGGTAGTAAAAGGACCATCCACTAGTTCAAGACTTATAGCTGTAGGACACTCAAGTTTATTCTTAGTTGTAAAAGAATAGTGGAAACCGTATTGCGAGAATGTTAAACGCCCTACCATTTCTGCTTGCGACTCAGTAAGCACTTCACCTGCAACACAGCCGACAACAAAATCTGGATATGCTGATAAATCATTTACTAATAAGTACATTTTCTCTGCTGAATATGTTACAATCGCCTCTTTGTAGACATGGTGCTCAGTCATGACAAAGTCTTCTCAAATAAAGCCCATCATAACATCCTCACACGAAATACGATATGTCTAAATCACGAAATATTAAAGATATTATCACAAACAAAAGAGCATTCTTCGAATACCATATTGATGAGAAAATCGAAGCAGGCCTCGTTTTACAAGGATGGGAAGTTAAAGCAATTCGCGCACATAGAGTTCAAATTCAAGAAAGTTACATTTTAATCAAAAACCAAGAGTGTTGGTTAATTGGTTGCCATATCAGCCCCCTACCTAACACTAAATCTTTTGGAACACAAGATCCAACTAGGACACGAAAATGCTTGCTACGTAAAAAAGAGATCGAAAAGCTTATTGGACTACAAAAAAGACAAGGGTTTACTATAGTCCCACTACGCATGTACCTGCATGATAGCCTAATAAAAATTGAAATTGCCTCTGCTAAAGGAAAAAAGAACTACGACAAGCGTGAGGCTGAAAAGCGAAGAGAATGGGAAAGAGAACAAGGTAAAATTCTCAAAAACCGAGACAATTAAGCTATCACTAACTTTGCGAGAATTGTGCGTAATTATCATTTGAATAGCCAACGTGCGCAGCGGCGTCCTCCTTATCTTCAAGATCTATTGCAACTGCGGGCACTTCAGATACCAAATCATACGATGTGATAGGATCACTATTCTTTTCATTATCTGTGATAGAATGACTTACTTTAACAGATTCTGGCCACATCCATTTCATTAGAGAACTACACGTGACAGTAATTGTGGCAATACAAACTGCATACTTAAAGTGTACAAAAGTCAATGATAGAAAACCTACAACATGTAAAACCACAGCCGTACTTATTGCTAAACCCAAAATAGACGAAAGTAGGTTTTCCAGGGTTTTTTTCAAGGGAGCATACTCTATTTTCTTACGATATGAAGGCCAAAAAACCCCCAACATTGCACGGAAAACATTCAACACAATCCTTCCAATAGTATGAATGGCACTCTTGATAGAATACGACAGAATCTTAAACGGTAAAAATATCCAATATAGTGTCGACCTAAAAAATTCTACTGGGTCTGACACGAACATAATCAATGGTGAAACTATGAAATAACCACACGATTTAACAAGACGCCGACAATTACGTCTGAGCTCTTTACGGTATGGCTTCGAAAAAATTGCCAAAAACAGACTAACACATGATAGCAAGATTTGTGCCAAAGATGCATACCACTTTGCCTGCCCAGTTTTTGTAAATAATGACTCAATACAATCTTTAGCAATATCTGGCACAATCCAGCTTCTCATTAACAGCCTAGCAAAAAGATTGAGTAACAGCTTACCTTTACCATCCTTGTCCTTAGCGCAAGCATTAATCGTTTCAAAATACTTATTCAACTTTCTATTAGCTTCGTCGGTGGATCCATATGGCAAAGTAATTATATCTAAACACATATTCCAACCCAAAATCGGTGAGTAATGGAATTTCTCTACTACTTCACGCATAAAATCCACATCATTTTTTTGCTTAAAAGGATTTTTCTGCGCTTCACTACTATATGACTCAGGATGATGAGGAATATTTGACACTAAATATTTTATCAAATCTTTTGTAGGTGCTAAATCTTCGGGCTTAAGATTATCTGGGGAAACAGACCTTTTTTCATGACTAGAGAGGCTCTCATCATTCCTTACCCAATGTAAAAGACCCTCAATAGCCTTATCTGATAAATGTTCTCTAATTCTATTTGTTTTATTCGAACCAGCTTTGAGTTGCGACAAAATTTTATTAATAATTGTTGGTGACGCTGCAAAAAATCCTAAAAGAATTTTAGTAACTTCCTGTGCTGGCATTTTTGTATCGTAACACCCTTCCAAGCGAGCAAGTGACGCTGAGGCTAAAATCAAACGAGGCTTTGATAGTTCAGAGAGAGTTTCCACGTATTCGACTGCATGATCACTGAAGAACTTCACCTTATCTATGTGATTATTTTTCAGCCCCCAACCTTCATGACTAAGTTTGAGTATACGGTCACGCATGATTGCTTTGGTACAAGGATCTGAGCGCAAAAAATCAAAACGATTAACAAAATTAGGTTTTTGCCAAAGCCTAGCTAAAACCCCTATACAGTCGTAAGTCCGATACAAAAGACTAGGATCAGAAGATGATTGAAGAGCAAGTTTAACTTTATGCAGTAACGTTTCGACATCTTTGTGATGCTCCTCTTCCAACAATGCCTCAAAGCAATTAATGAGAAAATGCCTTTTATCCTGCTGAGTCAAGCCATCTCTACCAATTGAGGCGAATAAGTCCACTCTTTGTAGAAAAATAGTCAGCATAGCCTGAGTAAGCTTGGTATGTCGCTTATAGAAATGACGCAGAAAAACCCTATTTTTCTGTACATACCCCATCAAAAATTCGTCAACACAAAAAACCAAATACTCTTCTATTGATAAGATTTGCCGCTTGGCCATGAGTTTATGGATAATGATGAGAGACTCTGTACCTTGCGCAGATAAAAGGTCAGATAGAATATCTGGTATAACTCGCCTTATGCCAGGCTCTGTTATCCCCTCCTGAGATAATTCTGGGAAATAAGAATATGTATGCCTTGCTATCCACCTTGACATCACATCACTGTGGACCCGAGAAAAACGCTGTAAATTTACTTTTTGTAGTTGTACAAACACAATCATTAAAGAAATGAACTTTACAGGGTCAATACTAGTAAATGGCTGCTGCGCTACCACAATAGCATAAGGATCAGGATCTTCAATCTCATCAGGGTAAAAACTTGCATTCAAGGATATTGGCTCCCTATTCTGAAATAGGCCAACGATATCTTGGAGTAGACTTAACTGACCGCGCATAATTGTATCATCTTCAGAACCAAGCATAGCAACAAGATCTTCAATCGCTCTATGACCGTGATATCTTTTGAATAAATGGTAATATACACGTCGTTCGAGGTGAATATTTTTAGAAAAATAATGATCTAACAGTACAGAAATATTCTGCGAACGCCAGTTATATTTAGCCAGAAGAAAATCATCTGCCAAAGGTTGCAAGGTGTTAGAAAAATAAAAGCATAATCTCCAGAAATTTTGCGTATCAGCCTGACTTTCTTGATATCCTCGAGGCATATTTGAGCGCCTGATAAAATATCTAGACATTTGTAAAAGCTCAAGTGGAACAGAAGGAGCGTCACTTTCTAGTCGACAAACATTCTTCGTCCAGACAGTCACTAGTCTTAGCATATCTCTATGTAATACATCAGAACTAGATAAATCTCCGCATTGGTAGAGATAATTCCAATAGAGAATCTCAGTTGGATATGCATAGAACAACTGAAGATAATGAGAATGTGATAGCTCGCTCATAAAAGTCTGAGTCGATGGAAGTCTAGTCCAAAGAAAAAACAACTGAAAAAGATCTTCCATAGCAAAAACTTGGACATGCTTAGCCTGTAGAGGAACTTCTTGCAATTGAGAAAATTGTCGAACTAAATCTGATGTATATAACGCTTTTGGGTAGTGAGACGATACAAAAAACACTTTAAATACATCTCGTATTATTGCTCTCTGCAAATCTATTTGGGGATTATTCGGCAATTCATACAAATTCATATCAGGAAAAGCAGTTGCACAACTACGAAATATATTTGCATAGAAATCAGAAGACCAAAGTATCCGTCTATGGGCGTTGTTCAGGCGAGTTACTTTTATACGTGACATCCCAAACAGAAGTGGATTAGAAATAGATGTAGAAAAGTCTTTAACTATCTGTTCGTGCACCAATAGTCTCGAGCAAATACGTGCTACCATACTACCTGCTGTAGCAGTGAATCTCTGATTTCGTATCATTCGACCTAAAAGATCAGGCTTGACATCAAATAAAAAATCTAAAAACTCTTTTTCTACTACACCAATAATTATCTTACTACCGTCTATACCATGTATGTTTCGGTTGGGTGGTTTCGCATTTAAAGCAATGACACAACGTAAGATAGGATTCATAAATTCTCTAAAAACGTTGATTGATTGTATATAAGATGCATTGAAGGCATCTGGGTCTTCTGTTGTATTTACTGTAGCTGTAGTGTAAAGAGCTTGGGAATGCTGCTGTAAATATACAAAAGCCTCATCCAAAAACATATCCATCAAATCCAGGATGCTATCGTCAAAAAGTGGAATCGGACGTTTCATATTACTCTCAGGATCTGCTTGAAGGCGCTGATTCCTAGTCGCCACATCTATAAAATTAGCATCTGAAGCATACATGCAGTAATCTTTCCTGCATAAAACCGCAATAAATTCTCGCTTAATAAGGTTTTTTAAGGCGCTCTTACTCTCTTCTCGAAACAATATCTGCATACTGGACGACATGTGAGATCTTTTATCTTGAAAACGAAGTAAATACGGAAGAGCGTGAATAATGTTGCAACGCCCAGACCATGTTTGCAGGCTACTCAACTTTATTTGAGGGTTGTTAATCCAAACCTGTAGCAAATCAAGCAGCACAGAAATCGTATCTTCATCACACGTGATATCCTCTAGCACAGATTCCACATCAGTTATCGTAGATACTTGAGATAGTCTTTCTATACCCTCTTTGTACTTTGCGTAAAGATTATACACCGATTTAGTATTATCATAAGTATAGTTACAATTTGATAACAAAAAGTTAGCACCATCTTGCAACATTTGTATAGGCTGCCTTGTAAGATCAACACTCAAGAGGTTAGCCCTCTGTAATAAAGCTGTAGAGGTTGGATTTTGTACTCTTGATGGATCATCTTCGATAGCAAGTACAGTTGTACCAGGGGCTATAGTTTGTAGATCACTCTCATCACGGCGAGAAAATACCGCAGGTAAAAATTGCTGAATATGACATACAGAAAACATTATGGACCAGCAGAAAAATTCATCGGGACTACTACACGCGGCCCAAATCATCAAAACTTGACTAGCTCGTAGAGCTTCATTGTAATAATTTCTAGGTCGATTACGCATAAAAAAATCAAATTGCATCACTGGAGTCACTTTAGCAAAATAGGGATAAAAGCACAATCAAAATGCATACCTTCACATGACAGATCCATAGTGCTAATATAAGGATAAGATTCAACGCTATTACTATGCTTTCTCAGTCACATCACAAAATCTTGCTATTTATATCTTTATTAGCAATCGAAATTCTATTTTTGAGTACCGTATTCATTGGTTTAGACCATTTTATATACCCTGTCTGTATTGCAACTATACTACTTTACATTGCACTACCAGCTATCGAAGCACTAGAAAACTACCTATTGATACCAAGAATTGCAGCCATATTTTTGATATTTTCTATCCAAGTATCCTTTATCATTTATTTACTTTTCACGCTACTACCATCTCTGGTCCTTGATTTGCAGAATTTACTACAAAATCTCCCAATAAATATCAAAAAAAGTATCTCGCTGATTAACAGGTTCACACAAAAGTATGACGTTAGTATCTTTCCTGATATAGGCTCACTAGAAAAAAATATTATCGAATCCTTTACTGATTACATCAAGCCCACTTCTTTTGACTTAGCTAAAACACTAACGGTTGCCCACACCACTGCAGGACAGCTAATTTCACCAATATACTGGCTTGCAGATTTATTTCTTATTCCTATCTTATTCATATTTTTGGGACTAAACTACCAAAAAATTTTGCAAGGTATAACCTGCTATACTCCCAACCCATACAAAGCTGATATGAACAAATTGCTGATGAAGATGAACACCATATTTGCAGGATATCTTCGTGGCCAAGTAATTCTCATTACAATCCTCACAATAAGCTACTGTGTTGGGTTTTCTTTAATCGAATTACCGCATGCGATCGTTATTGGGATCGTCACTGGTGTGCTTAGCTTTGTGCCCTATCTAGGCACTACTGTAGGCATCATCACATCGTTAATCAACCTAGCTGCTATGAATAGCTCTACGCTCTCATATGTAAGCCTGTTTTTAGTTTTTGCTGTTGTACATGGTACTGAATCTGTTATTCTCATACCACATTTAATAGGAAATAGTGTCGGTCTGAATGTTTTTACGAGCTTTCTATCTATACTTATAGGAGCAAATATGTTTGGAATGGTTGGTATCCTTTTTGCAATTCCAACGACTGCAATTTTGAAGTATCTCTTTTTAGAACTCTACGGTATGTATCAGAGAGAAGAAATCGTCTAAACAATATTCTAAGATATCAGCCAGGTAACTATTAATTATACACCCACTCACTATACGTAAAAACAAGTCCAGTATCGCTTAGCTAGCGCAGTATTATTTTGTACAGCCAACCTAAAGAGATACGCTAAATAAGGGCAAACATCTGGGTAATATAGGAAACATCAGCCAGGTGGCCAATTAAGCGCTCGCCCACCTATAATATGTAAATGCAGATGAAATACCGTTTGCCCTGCACCAGCACCACTATTGACAACTAATCTAAACGCATCAAGAATACCTTCCTGCTGAGCAATTTTAGGTACCAAACTCATTAGGTGACCCATTATTTCTGTATGCTCATCAGACTTTAAATCTGCTAAGCGCGCAATCTCTAGCTTTGGTATCAATAAAAGATGTATAGGTGCCACAGGATGAATATCGCGAAAACATAGCGCACTATCGTCTTCATATACTATATCAGCTGGTATTTCTTTGCGTATAATTTTGGAAAATAGGGTTTCAGACATAATTAAAATTCGCTAGTTTAAAAGTGATTCACGCTCAGCTGCTGACAATGGCCTAGCTTTATCAACCAGCATAACATATACACCGTGATCAATAGGATACGCGAGACCACTCGCTCGACACCACAGCTCTTGGTTTTCTTCCTTATAGACAAGTGACGCACCTGTCTGTGGACAGACGAGAACTGGTAAGACACTATTATTTTTCATCGCAAACAACCTACTCCTCTCTCTATAAATAATATCAAAACCATGTCATACGCACAAGTAGAAGGTCTAAAATGAAAAAAATCAGTTGATTTCATATACAATGCATTCTAGAGTAGAGATATAGAAGATAACTCGAGTTATATGATAGTTTCACCTGATTTAATTGCCCAATACAGACGCGATTATCCACACGAACATAGCACGATCAGCGCAGTTGAAAAACACCTCGAACAACGAAAAACCCATCCGCACCATGCAGATATTATGGGTAATATAACTGGGTCTGCATGGCTGGTAAATCCACAAAATGGTAAAGTGCTGCTCACACTACACTCCAAGCTGCACCGCTGGCTTCAACTTGGTGGCCACCTAGAAGCCAATGACGATTTAAATATTCAGCGCACTGCCTTGAGAGAAGCGAAAGAAGAATCGGGTATATTACATATTGCCAGAACCCATGACCAAATTTTTCATCTAGATATTCATTATATACCTGCCAACGGAGATGAACCTGAGCACTACAATTATGATTTTTGCTTCTTACATCATATCACTGAAGATCATACTGTCTACGTAAGTGAAGAATCACTTGATTTGAAATGGTTTTCCCTTGCTGAACTCATGCAAATGGAACTAGATGCTGGATTAAAAAAAATGTGCACTAAATGGCAACATGCAATGTTTTTAGCTGATCGCTACGAAAAATCTGCTCTTATCTAAATTTATTCAGCCCTACAAGACATTAAATATATAGCCCAAAACTTTCGTACACTAAACAAAGCGTGTCTAGGTTTATCACCGATAACATAATGGGTATTTTTAGTAAGAGTGACTAAGTTTCACACCAAAACTGTATGTGTATTTGATGTTAACTACAGAAAGTTGACGGCTAGTTTAGCTGACAGAGCTCAATTGCATAATTCTTCCCGAACTATTAATTAAAAAATACCAGAGGATACTTGATCAGGCTTAGTTTTACTACCCTGAGAGGACGTGTCATCACGGCCGTTTTGTATGACCAGAGGTTTGTTTTGGTCGCCATCTGATATAGGTTGTTTGGTGTTTTTTGCTGTTTGTTTTCTAGACAGCAGCTGTTGTTGTATCAATGGCTTGCGCCACTCATGAGTTTGTAGATCTACACGCATGAAATTGTATACCCCAATCAAACCTCGGTCTGCCGCGTTATAACCACCTACCAATAGGTTAGAAAGTTGCCTGCCAGCCTCAATAAAAGATAAAATCATATATCCAAGAGCAAAAAACGTATAGCGCGCAGCTAAATTCATGGTGTAATGAGAAAACAAAAAATAAGCCTTCAGGGTAGGGGTTACGACACGAGGCTTGATGGTGTTTTTATATCTACCACTGCGAACAATTGCATTTTTTTGATACGATAAACCATCCACGCCTGATAATGCTAGCCAAGCAATACCTCTAATTAAAAAATTAACCGGTTGAACCACTACCAAATTAAGAACTTTGAAGGTAAAAATCGCGACAGGCTTTAGTAGATAATTGTATAAAAATACGCAGGGTGTCTTAAAAACATAGCGCCATAACGGCCGTATTAAATTGCGCGATATCCCCTCTAAGCTAATCCGCATCAACCAAGCCAGCGATAAAACTAACGCCTTAATAAGATTAAATACAGGCAGAAGAACCTTCTTAAAAATCTGCATGATTGGAAATACAACCAGTGCTAAGAGAAAGAAAGCTGTCTTAGAAATTGTCTGGGTAAGTGATTCGAATTTTTTTGAGTTTTCCATGTTAGATCCAGGCTAGGTTATTCTTATATGATTCTTACATGAACTCCATATATTTGCAATACAGCTTATTCAATGGAGGCGGCGGGGATTGAACCCGCGTCCGCTCATGCTAATCTCTCAGTCCTACATGCTTATCCTGCCAGAGTACCGGTTTAAGCACAGGGCAGGCACTTTGCTAGAACCGGTGTTTGTGATTATTTTTAGCCTGTTTGCCGCACAAACGACGACGCCCATGGCGATCCTATGTAAATGACCACTATTTAGTGCGCATAGGCACATACTAAAAGCGGGACTAAGCGGCTAAAGCGACTTTGTCGAATCCAGTGTTAGCTGCTTGCTTACGCTTGCGGCCAGCACTGAGTCTGCGAGTTGTGTTTGCAGTTATGTGTTTTGCCAGTTTTTAACGAGCTCACCCAGCTAGCTCGGCATGCACTTTGAGCTTCGTCAATCACGTCGAAGCCAATGCGCCCCCTTGTTGATATTATAGTTTTTTTATAAATATGTGTCAATCTCGGTAAATACTCCGTTTAAACCAGATTAGTAATAGAAAACTCTGAGAATGAGCACATGACCATTTACTTTAATCCATAATTACAGATAATATAGTAAATCACATAAACGAGACATAATCATGGCAGATATGAACCCAACACTTGCTATAAAAGCAACAACTCTAAAATCTAACACCAAACCTGCTTCAAAGTCTCAAAATAGAATAACTAATCCTATTCCACTTTGGTGTTATGTGGTTACCACAATCTGCGCAACCATCAATGGCATTCAATGCGCAGTATTCGCATTAGATTTTATGAACAGTTTCACCACACTAACAGTGGCTCTAACCTGCGCTGCAGCAAGCTTTATCTGTAATATGCTCACCTTTATGATGGGCAGCAGTGAATCTTTATACACTATATCTAAAAACTATGATCAGTTGCTAAAAAAACCTAATATTTGGCAGTCTATGGTTGCCAACATCAGCACATGTACCCTATTTTTCATATGTGGTATGAATTCGTGGCTAAACAACTTTGCCATATTTGGCATCCCTCAGACACTTTTTACCCTAAGCGCCACATTTTTCCTGAGCTTTTGCTGTGCACTTGCCAACCTCATTCTTTTATCAAGTGGGCTTTTACAACAAACAAAACCGGCCCAAGGTAAGTCAGTTGATACCTTCTCAGGTAAGCTTCTTGGCAATATCGTTGGCCCTATACAAGCAGTAGCGTTTTCATTCGTACTCTGCATGAGTAGTATACATATCCTTAGTATGACATTCCCAAACCCAGCACTACAAACCACTATTTTAGCATCACAGATCTTCCTAGCGTTATGCTGTATGGTGTCACAGTATGGTTTTTACAAAAACCGCACGATACGTGTTGTGAGTGATAACGATTTCAAAGACCTCACCGAAAAATCAACCCGACCACACGCTGTTCTAGGCTTTTTTATGGTCACACTCAATGCCGTAGCTAACGCATTTATGGTTGCCAGTGGCAATTTAATTCATAAATCATTACGTTTATTTGTACTAGCACCAGTTGGCATGCTCGCCTCATTGATTGTAAATACAAGAAGCTTAAAAGAAGGATTACATTTATATCGTAACTTCAACAACCCATCTTTTGAAGTGGAAAGAATCAAAACCTGGCCAAAGTGGCAAGCAGAAAATACAACACCACATTGTGAAGGTTGTTGCCAAAAAGATCTTGATGCACATATTGACAATGAAATAGAAATATCTAAAAAACAAAAAGTGCTCTAAGAACCCACACAGTTTGCACACACATTAAAAAAAGAGCTTTATAGCTCTTTTTTTTATATAAAAGAATAGATAGGTACTTATATAAGTATCTTCAAAAAATAGATAAATTTGTAATCAAGTTTATAAAATATAGAGAACACTATAGATAACCAGAGATCTATTCAACAGTCGTCTTTAGCCACTAGCCTGCCTATCAAACTGCAACCATTGCCAATATAATTTTTCAATAGCTCGGTTAGACTCAACTTTTGCCACAGTATGATCTAGATCAACAATCTCTAATGGCTGGTCCTGCCAAGAACAACTATAAACCGCCTTTGTACGCATACCTGTCTCAGGATTTACCTGCCATTGTAAACATTGAGAACAAATTCCTTTCAACATGCATTGCATCGGACCATGCACCGAGCCAATTATTTCAGCATTTTCGTGTAAAAACATGGAGAATTGTTGTCTAAAGGTTCTATATCCTGACTTAACAAACCCTGCCCTACCCTGTAATATCAACCGATTAATTGATGATGGCTGGATAATCTGTGAATGCAGCCACTCACCCAAAGAAACCTCTATTATAAGGACATCAAGGTCAGGAAAGTCCAACAAATATTGTCTGATAACCTGAGCTTCGTCAGCAGTTTCCACAAATAATCGTAGTGACACCCTATGACCTTTAGCCTGATACTCGGCAGCATAAAAAACAGCTTGACCAAAAGCGGTAATGTCAGCACATATCCAAACCAACTCTTTTTTGATAGGCATCTTGAGCTTTACTCCGGTAGGGCCCATGCATGCAATAGATTGACCCACCTTTGCAGTAGCTAGTATTTGTGTACGTACATTATGTACTCGCAACATAAAAGTCAGTGTATGTGTAACTTTATTATGTCCAATCATCTGTAAGGCACACGCTTCACTACCCGCATAACCATTCGACATCCACGGCATATGCTCTGGCAAACACTGTAATCGGAAAAAATGGCCTACTTCTGCACGACGAGAAGCTTCAGGGGCATGAATTTCTAATATAAGAATATCTGATGCTATCTCACGCTTGGCTACCAGTTCTGCAGAAAAGTCTGAACACATCCGTTGCACAAATGCAGATTCTATGCTAGCTGAATCTCTCTGACTACCAGAAACATCAGGTAAAATCTGCATAATAGGGAGTATGGCATGCTTAGCTGAAGCAATAGCTTTTACTACACTACCATGATAATGCGGATGCAAATCACCCAAAACGGATACCTTCTTACCATTCAAATCATAACTTGTAAAAAAAGCATCCGTCTGCTTTTGCATTACATCAAATTCAGGGACGAGTTCAAGTTTTTGGCTCTCTACTTGCCATTTATGTAATGCATAATAAGCACCTTGTCGCAAAAAAGTATGTCGATGCTCATATTCATACGCAGTATTAGGCTTTGCTCCTGTGGCAACTAAAATCTGGCGACAAGAAAAATTAAACAAACGATATGGCCCTTGAATAGTTGTCGAGGTTCCAACCGGTAAGAATATGGGTGATTCAACAAGATGTGAGAGTGCTATCACATTCATACAACCTGCCTTTACATTCACTGACAACACACGCAAGTATGTAACAAGCTGAGGTGTAACTTGACAAGTAAACACCATACCTTCAACAACTCCCTGCAGCCCACTACCTATAGATAACTCATAGTCTCCATGGCCAGCATGCTCTATGCGAACATCAAGATGAGAGAAGTTAACATCGTGACCTTGCCATGGCTGCATAACATATAAACCCATCACTTGACCATGTACATCAACATCTACTGCTAAAGGCGTTGTATGGGCATGAAAAGACACACCTTGGTCTAGAGCATGTTGTAACTCACTAGCATTTTGGCGATAACTAGGAGCTTGCTCTAATGCTTTGCGGTAAATAATATTCACACCTCCCCAAGACGCGAGCAAAGTGGCATAATTAATATCCTGGCTATTTCTAATCGCATCTTGTCTATATGCTAACAATGCCTTACCATGAGCAAACCAAGTTTCCAGTTGCCCACGTTCATCTACAGAAAATGCTTGCCAAAAAGCCTCTAGGCCCATATGCGCTTGCAGTGCATCAATACGCAAATAAATCATTTTAATAAATTGTAAGTAAAAAGCTTGCGCTTCAGTGGCCGCATCAACAGCCGTAAGCCCCCCTCCAATAACCAAACAGGGTAAGCTCATAGATAAACCGGCAAGATTAGCTGTATGTTGAGCGCCTGTTAACTGTAAACTCATCAAGAAATCATTTGCTTGACACATACCTTGCGCCAAACTATGCGGTATAGAAAGCGCTTGTGGCAAGCCAGCCCCTAAAGCAAGTGCCAAATGATCAAAACCCAATCGCCAGGCATCTTCAACACAAAGGTTTCCGCCAAAACGAACATTACCAATCATACCTAGCCTAGACCGACGAGCTAAACTGAGGTAAATCAGCTTCAAGAAATTCTTATCCCATCTAACAGTAATGCCATATTCAGCAACACCACCAAATCCCATACTACGTCTATCCGCTAAGTTTTCCCATAATGTACGGTAGTCATAAATAGGTGTGTGCAAGTCCATTGTATTATGTTCAGTAACATTTGCCCCATCCATCCCTACAACGGTCACACCACGCATCCAAAGATGGTGCATAAGACTAAAGCCACTAGGACCTAAGCCCATAACTAAAACTCTATTATTTTGTGATTCAGCAGGCATATTCTCAATTCTTCTCAGCGGATTCCATTTGGCAAGAAGATCATATATTTCCACACCCCAAGGTAATTTAAGGACATCTTTTAGAACACCACTCTCTACTTGAGGTGTATCAACTGCCTCCTGTTTTTGATAAATACACGACTTAATACAGTCGTTACAAATTCTATGGCCTGTTGCGGGGCACATAGGATTATCTATCATCACAGCAATTAGAGCAGCGACATGATAATTATTATTTTTTAGCCAATGCATTTCAGAAATTTTTTCGTCAACAGGACATCCTGATAACACAGCGCCCTCCGAAGCTACACGAAAACCTTGGTCGGGTTGTTTTTTATTTTGCAAAAATCCGCTACGACAGTAATCTACTTGCTTAGTATGGCAATGTGCGCAGTAGGCAGATTGTTGCGAAAGATCACCTTCGGTCATGTAAGTATCAATCAATTCAAAGTCTTCTCGCACATATGCAGGGCTATGCTGACTTTTCACCTCACAACCATCATGTTGCTTTTGTACCTCTAAGAGTGACTCACCACGCTTTTTTGCCATCCAAAAACTCAACCAACCTCGAACGACAGGGTCTTGTATAGCACCGCTTGTCATAATATGACACCAATCTTGTAAACGATTCATTGCTTCAATATCAGATACCGCATGAGCCTGCTTAGCATATGCAACTAAAATAGATTCAGCAATGCTCTCTGATATAAGTACCGCACGCAGCCAAGCATTCAATTCATCTAAATGTTGTAAAGAACTTTGCAACTGATAGTTCTTACGACTTGCTGGTAACACAAAATTCTGTCGAAACCATAACACATCCGCAACATTACCATATGTAGCAGCTAAATTATTTGTATCAATGTGAAATAAATCGAGAATAAAGTCCTCGACAAGTGGGGCAAAGCGTAATATGAAATCAGTATACTGGATATTATCTAATGAATATGGATCTGCTCTAAAATTGGCATATTCTTTCAATAGTCCCTCATCTAGATCCGCAAGGTAATGTTTGAAATGTTGCTCTAGTAAAGCTAGACCTGGCAGTGAGTGTAAATCTGCAAATACTAGATCTCTAGCCAAGATTAACTCAGGTTGACCATGCACAGGTTGTGATGTCATAGAAGGCGCTTTATTTTTGTGTTTCTCTATTATACTATAGATGCATAACAATGGAAATCGACAAAATGTTTTCAAGAATACTTCGGCTTTTTTTTGCACAAAAGAAACATTATCAGAGCGACATACAAAAGCATCTGAACGCATGGGATAGAAGCCATGACTGGAGTGATTCTCAAAGGGCAGAAATAAAGAAACATGAAAAAATACACACTATGAGGGATAAAAAAATCACCAAAACTAAAGAAACCATTGATTGGTTAGAAAAAGAAGACTAATCCATAAAGCGATATAAGTTATGAATACACCCGTTATAGATCGAACTTTAGACACAAAAAATCAAGAGCCTGAAAGCGAAATCGTCAATCTAAGACCCAAAAAGTTACAAGATTATATCGGACAGCCTCAGATTATAAAACCTCTACAAGTCTTTATTGAGGCTGCACAAAAGAGACAAAGAAACCTTGATCATGTACTTCTTTTTGGCCCACCAGGGCTTGGTAAAACCACACTTGCTCAAATAATTGCACACGAGATGGATAGCCAAATAAAACAAACTTCTGGCCCCATTCTTGAGAAAGCAGGTGATCTTGCAGCTTTATTAACTAATCTCGAAAAAAATGATGTATTATTTATTGATGAAATACATAGATTATCCCCCCATATAGAAGAAATTCTTTACCCAGCAATGGAAGATTATCAACTTGATATTATGATAGGAGAAGGTCCAACAGCTCGATCTATTAAGCTTGATTTACCACCTTTTACTCTAGTAGGCGCAACCACACGCGCGGGCTCACTCACGTCACCATTACGAGATCGCTTTGGCATCATCCACCGACTAGAGTTCTATAAAGTTGACGCTTTATGTACAATTATACAGAGATCTGCGCAAATATTAGGCATTACCATCTACCCTGAAGCTGCAAAAATACTAGCAGCAAGATGCCGTGGAACCCCAAGGATTGCAAATAGGTTACTTCGGAGGATCCGAGATTACGCTGATACCAAAACCAACGGCATTATTGACAGTGAAAACATATTCCAAGCATTAGCCCTCTTGGACATAGATGAACATGGATTTGACAACCTTGATAGGAAATACCTACAAGCTTTATACACACAATTTAATCAAGGTCCAGTTGGTGTCGAGTCTTTAGCTACTGCAATTGGAGAAGAAAAAAACACAGTCGAGGACGTCCTAGAACCCTATCTTTTACAACAAGGCTTTATTCAGCGCACACCAAGGGGGCGAGTCAGTACAGAAAAGCTCGCACAAACACTCAAGCTTAATCCATCTGAGCAACTTCAGTAACTCAAAAAGATCCTAAAAAACCTTAAACATATCTAGACGGTAGTCTTAACCAGCATCAAAAAAACAACTTCAAAATTGCAAAGTAGGTTAGTATCAACAAATAACTCTAACGAACAAAATCACTTTCATGATCTGGATACACTGCTAAGTCAACGTTTGGACAAGTAGACGATGCAGGGAATTTAACAAGCGCCTTGATTTCTGAAGGTATTTCTGGAGTAGCTTCTGCAGCTGCATCGGTAGCATTTCCTCCTAGCGCAACGGACGGAGATGAGCTTGAACCAGTGATATATTGACGCATATATTTCTCAGCATTTATATCACCCTGCTCTGAAAACTTCTCTAGAGTTGGCCAAATTAATTGCCCCATCATAGCTGCATGATAGAAAATCTGATGTTCTCTTAAACGATACAACATATGATTACTAGCAATTTTCCAAGATAAGTTATAAGCTAGGTCACGTAACTGATCTACACGCTCAGATTCTTGTATAAACCCTTGATAATCTCTAGCTATATAACCGCTATCATCAGGCACATCGAGTACATTTTTCAAAGTATTATTCTCTGGATATACACGCCAAACTGACTGTAATTTAGCCTGATCATCAAATGAATAACGACATACATTAGTTGTTGTAGTAGATGATTGTGATTCAGACGAGACCGAATTATTACTTGCCAAAGCTGTCTGTTGTGCTTGGTTAACAGCGGATTTAATCTGTGACTGCATAACTGAGAACTTGATTATATTCTCCATATGATAGGCAATAGCTGCTCGTTGCATAGCATCGCGAGCTTTCGCCTTTTCAAAATCTCTAATCATTTTTTTGAGAGACAACTCAGCGTCCTTTTGGTTGGAACCTAAATAACTAGCAAAACTATCATTGAGAAAAGAAACTTTTCTTTGTGTAGGACTCGCAGTTACCATACCATCAAAGTTAGGACTATATCGGGCATACCGGAATACCTTACCGTTTTTTACAAATATATACTGACTATTCTCTGGTACAGTTACATCAGATACAGTATAAGTCTTAGGTTTAGGCAAGTAGATATTTTCAGTTACAACAGGAACCCCATCATCAACCAGTGTGGCTACATTAACAATATCTAACTTCATTGCTTGATTAAGTAATTCTGGGTCAGTAGATTGCAACAAAGAGGAATCTATTTTCTCAGCGTTGTTTGCCATAGGCTGAAAAAGACAAGTTTGAGTTTGTGACTCAAAACGTTGAGTAAGAAATGGTAATGTCGGATACCCAGGCGGTAACAATATGCCATTAGTATCCGTATTCTTTCCTAAGGTTGGTGTTAGGTCAGTGACATTTTGCGCCGCAGCAAGTGCAATCTGGGCCTGTAGCTCAAACTGAAAACGGTATAAAATCATCGTCAAAGTCGCCAAAAGTCCTTTACCTGGATCAAATACTAAGCTTGTTTGATCACTACTTGTTGCAGGAATATACTGGTCTAACAACCAAGACATACGATATTTTGCAGAACTATCAGGTAAACTTATAAAACTTTCACAATACTTATTAGCTGCTCCTGGTGCAGAAAAGGTACGCCAACTATGAAAAGTTGACCAATTACCACCTTTATCCATAAGGCCTTGCATAATATTAGCAATACAAACAATAGCTTCTTTTTTAGTTTTGTAACTAGATGATGAAGCATAACTCGTAACAAAATGAGAGTCTAATGAATGCTTAGATAAATAGTTACTCAAATAATTTACATAGCTCATAAGAGAAGGCATACCGTTCCAAACCTTTTCTCGATCTTGCTGTAGCATACTACAACCCTGTATTATAGGCGTCTCTGATGAACCATCAGCGTTGATCTGCGTTAACTTCAATTTACCATGAGAAGAGCCATTCTGATTGTTACTTTTCTGTGTGGGCGTATCAGATTTGATTGGTATTTGGTTTTCGGTTAGTGGCTTGGTTGAATCATAACTAAATGTCGACTCTTTGCGAGTATTTGGGTCGACTACTGTCTGCTGACAAGCGCCTGCGAAGGTATAGGGTAAAAAAGAGTTACGACAGTTTCGTAACATTGGCGTTATATAATCAATAACCAAACTCAGATCATTTAATGTTTTTACGTTGGCATCGATTTCTTGATCAGTTAAGTCAAAATCCTGCATTGCTGCATTTTCATCTGGATATGTTGTTAAATAATTTGCAATAGACTGAGACGTTGTCGCTGGAATAGCAACACTAAGTGGGTCATCTTGACCAACAGATGCGATTGAGTCTCGCTGGGGAGCAA
Organism: Pseudomonadota bacterium; assembly: GCA_036128855.1. GTDB lineage: Bacteria > Pseudomonadota > Gammaproteobacteria > Comchoanobacterales > Comchoanobacteraceae > JAYYPW01. Next base: position 18,066 of record JAYYPW010000011.1, on the reverse strand, counting down.
TAGTAGAAGATCTAAATGCTTTTTTTGAATAAACACCAGCTTGTTGTATAGCAAGCACAATATCATAATTGTTATAAGATTTTTTGGGTAACATGACCGCCCCACCCCCAGAAACATAACCAGGAAAATTTTGGTGCCAAGTCTTATAAAGCCAATCATCTGCAAGCTTCTGCGAATAGCTAAAGTTTTGCATCTCATAAGAAAAATAAGCATAGACAGATTGTATATGACCATTTAACCAGGAAGAAAAAGTAAATAAAAAATCCTGAGTGTCTGGTATAACAGCACCCAACATTACATCACTATGTAAGTTTGTCTCTGTTAACAAGCAAAAATCACCACTTGTTGTTGGCTTGGCAAAACACCCTTGGTCTGCAGACTCAAGTGGAGTATAAAAGTGGGAGCTAGCAAAAGCAGTCTGTACCAGAATTATGAGGGTAAGAAAAATGCACAAGAGTACATTTATTATATTAACTGACAATGCTATTAGAGGCTTAAACATCAGCCTAGCCCGCTGGGATTGGCGAAGCTGATGCAATCGAAGCTCCAGTATTGTAGGCATTAATCATATTTTTAACTGACATCGCAGTATTGCCTAACTTAGTAATATTATCTTGAATCACCCCACCAGATGTAAGCGCTTGTAGAAGAATTAAAGTTTGATTTTGTTGGCTAAGCGTATAGTTTTGGTTAATTAACTCTGACAGTAGTAAATTAATTTCAGGCACAAGCTCATTACTTGTAGAAGTTGCAATCTGTTCTATCCAGGTTCCTTTTTTACTGCAGTCTTGTGTACCATCACTTGAAGTCGCACAAATCTGAACAGTTGGGTCAATACGCCAAACTGAGTTGTACCTTTGAATCTGTGCAGGAGTTAGGGAACATCTCGAGGTACCAGAGTAATTCACCTTGATGGTTCTGTCTGTATACAACTGCTGCATTGCACTGGCAGTGAGTAACCTTTGGGTAAGCAGCCTTTGCATTTGATCTTGATAGGTCGTTGCAAAAGCTGAAACAGCAGCGCTCGCAGCTGATTGGTTCGAAATGACTGTGTTTATATCTACACCAGTAGATGCATCAATCTGTACAGTTGTCGCGTTATCAGTACTGTTGCTTAGGGCCTTTCCATCGTTACCAAATGCATAGAAACGTCCATTAGCGGTAACAATAGCAGCTGCACCTGATTCTGCGCTAACTGCAGAGGCAAACGTAGGAATAGGTATAAAAGTGGTTGTGGGCAGTTGATCAGATATATTAGCAAGATAGAGCTGAGCGAGTTTAGCGGAATCAGTCTGATTTGGGTAGGAAACAGCTACTGTAGAATTCGCTAGGTCTCTGGATAAACCATTTACGCAATCATTGACGATATCATTGAGGCTATCACCATTGATCGTAGTATCTTCACTGGTGTTGGCTGTTGTAGAACTAGAACTAGCCGAGGTAGACGAGTAGGTAGAGTTCGCTTCAGATGAATTAAGATCATCATAACCCAGCAAGGTCCACATGGATGGGTAGCCCTGCTTTAGTCCGGAAACCTGGGGGTCAGAATAATATGCATACATTTGCCAACTTAAAAACTTTTGCAAATTCTTCGTCAATTGCGGTATTTTGCCCAGTGCGTCAATTAACATTGGCTTACCTGATGTACCTATATCTTGGAAGTTAGCAGAATATTTGTACGAAGCATTATCTTTGAGTGTATCTATTAATTCCTGGCAATTTGACTGAACCTGTATCGCTAATGACTCATATTGTGGTTGAGATGAATCATATATAGTCGATATATTAGCTATCACTGCGTTACAAAATGGAACTATACCTTTGGAATCCTGACCAGTTCCAGAGGCAGTGGAGGAAGTGCCCACACCAGCCAAACTTGACACAGTATCCGTCCACCCATTCCAACTGGCGTTAGCTGCATCGGTATATTTTTCTGAAGTACAACCATCCACACCATCTGGGTACGAAGACTTGGTAAACTTTGGTGATGTGTTTGAGCTAGTACTCGAAGCAGTCGCACTACTTGCGACACCGCTTTGATTACCTGCACCACTGGGGTTTGCAGTACTCCAATCATCTTTACAGCTTTTTACCAAAGTCCCTGCATACATTGAATTAATTAACATATTACATAAGAATTTTTGTTGATCTGATTGAATAGAAGTAACTGCAGTACAAGCTGCAGAAGTGAAAATACCAGGGTTATTCTTATCACTAGCAACAATTGGGAAAATTGCCTGGTTAAAATCATCAATGGTTGATTGCACAGGGTCTTTAACAGTCGGTACCACGTTACTCACGCTAAAGTCGTCTGTTCCAGTTGCATTACCTGCTCCAGACATCGTTTGATTGACCGTGTCAACCATATCTTTTGTGTAGGCATTAACCACGCTTTGAGACTGTAGTGCTGCCAACATGGCTTGCATAGCTGCGGTGGCACCACCAGTCGAAGGCATTGCAGCCTTGTGGTTGAGAATGTCTTCAAGCAGACTGAGAAAATCTTTATCATCTGCTGTGCATGATTCAGGGTTTTGGCATTTAGAGCCATTAAGTAAATCACGCATCTGATTTGGTTGTATCAGCTTCTCGAGGGCAGCCAATATATTCGTAGTCCCTATACGTGATTGATCAGACATAGTTCTTTGGTTAGTAGAAAGCGTAGACTGGTTGGCACCTAACTGTACTTGGTTAGTCGTTAAATCAGATTGGTTGGTAGTGATCTCTACCTGGTTCTTATTAACATGATCGATTACATCATCTCTTGCTGCTTTCACATCTTTCACTGTTGCATCTTGCCCATCATCGGCGGTATTATAAGTCTCTGCTGCATCTGGTTTTGTGTATGCTGTGACAACCTCAATATCAGAGGGCTTTTTTGGAACAGGGTTGGTTTGTACAATACTCGCCAATGCACTCGCATCAATGAATGCATGCATTTTTAAAGGCGCAAGCATAACGAAACTTGCAACCTGAAGAAAGAGTGTTGATATTAGTTTAGAAAATTTCAATATGCAGCCTCAGGTTAAAAATAAGTCAATAAATCGTCATCTGCGGCTATACCTTCATCCGAGGAGGCAACAAGTCCATGTAAACGAGTACTACCAGCAGAGCGTGACTTTGTATGCGCAGATGCGCTGGATTTAGCAGGTTCTGAACTATCTTGGTTTTGTAATTGTACAGCAGCTTTCTTGCGCAGCAATTCTCTTGCTTCATCTTCTTGCGCTTGCTCGAATTCTCTTTTTTCGTTAAGTAAGATTCGCCTTTGTGCACGGAGTTCATGCCTTTCGTCTTTTTTTGCGCGTAAACGGGCACCGAGTGTTTCTTGCTTTGCATCTTCCTTATTTGCTATAGGTTTATCTCGTGTCACGCGAGACTTTCTAGGCTCTTTCTGGCTTAAACTAGCACGCTGATTACTAGGGTGTTGTTGTAGCTGACGTAATCTAGCCTCCTTTTTACGCGCCTCTTTTTCAATCTCTGCTTTTTGTTGATAACTATTCTCTTTAAGACAAGCCAATCTAGCAACACGCGTAGAAAGACCATCGCAATTGGTGTTTTGCGCATAAGAACTAATACAAAAGAAAGACAATAAAAAAGTCGTAGAGAATAACCTAAATACAAGCGATGACATGTTATATCTCCAAAGCAGTAGTAAGAAGCTTCATTCGCTCTTCTGAAAAAAGTCGAGCCAATAACCGATACCTTTCAAAAATGATATTTCTTTTCAAGAATAGTTGAGCCGTGGTGTTATCAGGAGCTGATTGCTCTGCATGAGCAATAACTTTGGAAGCAGCACCAGGGCTAGCCATGTCTAGGGACTGTAAAAGACGTAGATATCGGCTTGTTTTTAGATTAGAGATGACATCCAGTACTAACTGCTTATCCTTCACCTCGCGGCCAGAGAGACTGTCTAATGCATCACCTAATGTATTCATCTTTCTTTCAAAATCAGAATCACCATCTAGAAGATTTGACTCAACAGCTTCGAGTAAGACAATAACATGATACACTGACTTATCTGGAAAACTTTCCCAAAAACTGTGCGATTCTTCTAGCGATAAATCAGGCATAATTAATAGCAGTCCAAATGTCTGGATTCATTATGCCACAGCTAACACAAATTACAATCGTCTATTAACAGTTTATAAACACACATTTGCTACAACAGTATCCAAAAAAAAAGGGGCACGCTAAAGAAACCAATTGCAGTTGATCAATATTTTCAATATAATAAAGCACTTACTCACAGGACTTTTTCATGGATGCCGATACTATAAGCAAATTAATTATCAGCGCTTTACCTGGTGCAGAAGTGACTGTAAGCTCAGACGATAATATCCATTTCCAAGCCACTGTATCTTACGCGGGCTTTCGCGGTAAGACCAAAGTCGCTCAACATCGCATGGTATACGCGCCATTACAGGAATCATTTGCTAGCTCGTTACACGCATTACAACTTACCACCATCATTGCAGGAGAAAATACATGAACGAAATTCACTCTTTTTTGAAAAGCGAAATTCAAAAACACCATATTATCCTTTTTATGAAAGGAAGCGCACAATTTCCTCAATGCGGCTTTTCACAACAAGCAGTACAAATTCTACAACATCTTGAAGTCAACTTTCATACAATTAATGTCTTAGAAAACGATGATATACGTGAAGGGATTAAATCGTACAGCCAGTGGCCTACCATACCTCAACTATATATAAATCAAGAATTTATCGGTGGCTGCGACATTATGAAAGAAATGTTTGTTTCTGGAGAATTACAACAAGTCATTACCCAAAACGCTACCGATGAAGAAAACACTTAGATAAATTGAGCACTTAACTTACCCAAAGCACACACTAACATGGACTTTATAAATTTTTTTATACAATTATGGAAAAACCCTCTTGCCGAAGAGCGGCAAAAAGAACGTGTTCTAACCCCCATACTTACAGACTCAGAAATAGCTGAAAAATTTGCCATTTTTGGATTTAATGAAAACACACCTGAACTTGTAAAACTTATGCAGCTAACGCATCCCCCTGCTTGCACAGAAGATTACGAGAGCACAGAGTCTATTCTCAGACACCTTAAAAAACATTATCGACGTCAAGGAGACCACAAGGATAAGCAAGGCGACCGTTTTTTATGGCTTAACCAGCCGCAAACAAAAACACTCTATCTACAAATCATGGAGAAACTAGGAGTATATAGTATCCCAAAAGTTTATGAGCCCCACCCAAGAGAAAACTATATTGCCATTATTCCCGGATCACTCGAAAAACGTTTTGCGGTTAGAGCCAGCTTACTAGACAGTTATATCGACAAGTATGGCCCACCTGATGAGGTATGGGTAGTAACTGGTGAACGAACTTTAGAACCACATGAGTGCCCCAAACTCAAACATCCTCGAACTGAAGAAGCATGCTTAAAAGCCCACCTCGACAATTATCTCTTGAAACACAGAAATCTACGCGGAAAAGTGATTAATGCCCCCATACATAATGAAGCTGGTATTGATATGAAAGGTCGAGCCACTACTGTAGACAATGCACTGATCTTAACACAAGAAAACATACAGAAAGACGTGGTACTTTTTATAGAAACACCTTTTGCTAAGAGAATGGGGGAGACATTTCGTTTAGTGCATGAGTTTACCAAACGGACTCATAAATTAAATTTATTCTCTGGTTTTGAGTCACCAGATATTAATAAAATTCCAGACTCCGAGCTTTATACCCTTGGAAGCGAAATTGTAGGATTTATGATGCTACATGCCGAATTACCCACTCGTTTAGAAAACCTAATCACACAAGCACAAATGCTATCTCGAAATCCCAAGCGATGACCTAAATGATTGATAAAAAGAACGCTTTACCCAGCTAGAAGAGCCTGAGATAAAAAAGTGCTATCTTAAGAACATAAAAAAATAGGTTAAACAGAAACTTGCCCAACCACACAACCCAAAAAATAGGATCAAAATCAGAGCACATTGATAATTGTTGACATCAATCGATAGTGATGTAATTATAAGTTTCCAAATAAAATAAAACACCATGAAAACTACAACACAAAACCATATTTTAACACTCTCAAAACTAGTCATATTTGCAACCATCATATGGTATTTATCTACATTAAGACTTACACCTACAATATTCGTTACTGCGAGTGTTTCCTTAATTCTTTTCACTCAGGTTATTTTTACTCTAATCTTTCCTAATAAAAAGCTCCCTTCGAATACACAAACGCCTCAACATAATCCCGCGAGAATTAGCGACTTTCATGAACAACCACTGAGGGAACACCAAGATTTCTTCGCACAAAGACAACGAACACCCTACTCAGAAACCGAGCAAGACCAAGAAACCGAACAAACCCAAGAACTGGACAACAATTTAACTTTCATGGCACAGATAAATAGAATCAACAAGACGGCATTGTCTGGATCGAACATAGATAGTCATTCTTCTCGAAATAGCCAACCCACAAACCTAGATCTAACAGTTAGGCAACCGCAAGAACAGCAAAACAGACTATTACTCAGTCACGTAACAAGTAATCCTGAAGCTTGGCGAAGTAACCCTCCCACAGCTAATGAGCAACCCGCGCGTATACACGAAATAGCCCGTCCACAAGAGGAAACAAACAGCCTATTTGGGCCTAATCAAGTACGTCACAATATGGCTAGAACAAGAGAAGACATGAATAGAGAATTTTCTAGGCATGAGGAAAGAACACGCAATAGTATAGCTAGAACAAGAGAAGACATGGAAAACCATATGAATGCGTTCAGACAAGATATGGACAACAACATGGCTAGAACAAGAGAAAATATGGCTAGAACAAGAGAAGAGATGGACAATAATATGAATGCGTTCAGACAGGATATGGACAACAATATGAATGCGTTCAGACAAGATATGGACAACTCAAGGACAACCACCCTCTCACAAGCCCAACAACAATGGGCTCAGTTTAGGCAAAACATAATTAACAACAGAGAAAGGCATAGTCAAATACGAAGAGATGCAAGAGATAACCAAAGCAGAATACAGCATACAAATAGAAGAATCAATGATGACATCATTCAAGATATGCATAGATTAATGCATGATAGATTTAGTGAGTTTGATATAAATTTTAGAGAACCCATACAATCCACATCCCCTGATACTAACACTACGAGGGACTTTTCAACTACTACAAACACAGCAAGTAATACCAATCTTAATAGAACTAACATAGACCCTACTCCCACAGATCAGTCAGATGACAGCAATACTATAAGGTTAATGAGGTTTATGTTTAACAACGACAGTAATGGTGTAATCGGATCAGTGTCTCCCTCACAAATTCGTTCAAATAGAGGCGGTATAATTGGAACAGTGTCCTCCTCACAAATCCATTCAAATAGAAGTGGTGTACTTGGAACAGTAACACTCTCAGAGAGAGAGGTTTTTCCAAATAGAAGTGGTGTACTTGGAACAGTGTCCTCCTCACAAATCCATTCAAATAGAAGTGGTGTACTTGGATCAGTAACACTCTCAGAGAGAGAGGTTTTCCCAAATAGAAGTGGTGTAGTCGGATCAGTTAGGACTTTCACCGAGCCCGTAGGACCAAATACACAGAACCCAAACTTCCACCCTATTTTTGGTGTCAGATATGATGACACTCATTCCACTACTTATGAAAGACCAGATGAAACAATCCATACCACGATCCGAACAAGCACTCACAGAGAGACGGAAGAAGGGATTAGGCAGAGACCTGAAGAAAATGTTACCACTAGACAAAATATTACTCCAGAGGTGTCATGCAAATCTACATTAGAGGAACTAGATAACAACCACCCAGAAGTTTACAACGCGATTGAAGGTGATGGTAACCTCGATCTCTGCTGCCCGATAACACAAGCTCTTATTGAAATTCCTGTTGTTGCAAGCGATGGAAAAACGTATGAAAAGCATGCTATCGCATTATGGATGAGCCAAGGAAATGCAACAAGCCCTTTGACTAGAGAACCAATCACAAACGAACTTACGCCCGACGCAAATTATCTAAGTAAATTACAAGCAACCATACAGGAAAAATTGACACAGCAAGGAGCAAATCCACAAATCTGACATAATAAAAAAGTGGTTACCATTTCTATTACCCAGAAAAATTTGTAGTCATAACCACCTAAAATGACAAACCATAAGAAAAACCATCTTCATTCTGACAATCATACCGTATTAAAAAACGATTTTTTTCATCAGCATAATAAGTATCCAGGTGGTTACCAACTCTTGCTAAATTTAAGGAGTACGGCATCGTTTGTTTGACACCTTAGATCCTACTGCACCTATGGTACGCTCAGAATCTAAAAAGACTTGCTCTAATATATGAGCTTTATTTGCATGAAATGCACGCAACCGATTAACTGAATACAAAAAGTCTGGGGCTGCAGCATGCCAACTTTGTATTTCAAAGACATAATTACTAAAAATATTGCAATACATCTGTAGATCACGCAATAAAGATGTTCTAATACCAACAGACAAATCACGCGCATCATGTGTTGAAAAACCCAGCTTCATGCCTGTCAAATCACACTGACAAAGACAATGTCCACCCGAAATAGTTATTGTCCACCCGTCACAATGTGAAAAAAGAGAAATAAAATCAGAATGTTTCCATTTCCCACGCCCATCACCCAAATCCTCTCTAAGCTTAAGTATACAAGGAACAAATTTCCTTTTTATGCTCGTGTATACTGCCCCAAGCTTTGCTGCCAGGACCAGCTCGTCCTCTAGACTTTTTAATAATTTATCATTATTCATACCAATCTCCTTTTAGTTGTACATATGGGAAAATAATTATATGAGCCCCATAAACTCGTCGTGAGATCATAGTAAAATAGGAATATTAGGTATATATTAATAAAAAATACTTTTTTAGATTTAGACTATAGAAATAAGATTATTAGTATGAAGATGTAATACTAGCTTCGAAGAGCAAATTATGAAGCCTTGCTTTTCGTATTACAAACTATAATCCACGACAGGAAAACCGTACTGCGAGCTTAACCTGAAAACAACTGAATTTATGCTACAAATAGCATTTATGGCATTGGTGAGATTTTCTCATTTTGACAAGCTGTGTTGTTTGAGTTAAATACTGAGGCCTCACCTAAATTAAACTCAGATGAAATCGAAAGTTTCTTGAGAAAACCTGGATGCACTTTATCACAAGCACCTGGTTGACAATACTTATTGATAGCTTTTACATTCCAACGTACTCTATAAAGCTTTTGCCAACTAGTTGAAAGAACTGACTCCCTTGATCCAGTAGTATCAGACGTATCTGAATAAAGGTCCTCAGTAGAATAAGGTATATAATCACGAATTGCATCCAAATACTTAGTGTAAAAAGCACCAACTCCAGGATGGAGACTTTTACCTGATTGTTGAGAAGAAATAAATTCTCGTAGTTGCGTAATCTTACCCTGTATTTGGATCATTATATCAGGATGTGATGTAGCACAGCTTGAATATTTCTCAGCAATAAAAGATAGAACCTCCGTAAAACCATTTGTATACACCTCCTGGTTATCTCGACCAGAAAAAATCTTCGGTAAATCCCTCAGAAGATCATCTAAAGTTTTGTTAAAAAGGATCTGCCTAAGGAGGTTAGCTTGTGGATATGTTGGCAATAATGGAGGAAAAAATTCACATATATTATCCATATCCCTGAGTATATAACGGTCAGTATTTCGTTGATATGAAAAATTTTCTGGAGCCTTAATACAAGCTATCAGTAAAGGATGCTTGATAATATCGTGCGCTTTTCGGGCCAATAAAAGCTCCTTCATATTAGGTAAGCCCATAAGGTACCTACTTACTTTAGCGTCGTTATTACTAACGTGGATCATAGAGTAATTATCGGAGATCTGACAGATCATATCAATAATTGGCTTATATTGTGCATACTGTGGTGATTCTTTTAGATAATAGACCATCCATGGATCCATCATAATAAGTGCCATATTAGCACCTAGTCTTAAAAGCATTGTCTCAGATAATACTTTTTGAAAATTATCGCACGTTACGGGGACGTCAATCGGTTTTGATTTACAAGCATTTTGTAAGGAATTATGCAGCAAAGCCCTTAGGCTTGCCTCTGAGTCATTAAAGATTTTCTGTAGAACTTGTAAATTCTCCTGTAAGACTGCCTCATCCTCACGACAAAAGTCTACATATTGGTCCAAATGAATACATTTATCATATCTTGGATAATTGTAGCTAATTTTAATTTCCCGACCAGATTGCAAGACCCAACCAAATGTACAAAACAGTAAACGCGCACCATACACTTGCTCGTCATCCTGAACTGAACATACCCAGGCATTTGCAACTACCGCATGATTAAACATTCCTCCAATATCATACCCTTGATAACCTGCGACAATATGATCATCACGAAAAATAATCTCCTTCTCCCAGAGTCGATTCTTATCATATGGAGAAAAAGATAGGTTAGGCTCCACATAGTTTTCTCCAGTGTATTCTCCTAACACATAGATACCATCAGGCTGTATAGCTTGAGGTAAATCCACTACAACCCCTAGGCCTGCATCAGGGTTTTCACTTTTAACTACCCTACCTGGCACTGTATGTATACCTTTTTTCTGAAGAAATGACATAAAACTTTCACTAATAGATGATTTAAATCCAGAAGTTAAAAAACTTTGTGCATCCTGAGAAAACTTTAATTGGGTTTCTTCTGGCAAACAACTAAATAAATGTTGGCGTTTAAATTGAGAAAAGCCCGAATGGCATTTTTCCAGTGGATCAAAAGAAGAAAAAAGATGCTCTACACTAGTGTTGTCTTTCAGATTGGTTTCCATAGAAAAGATTGATTATTTTATGTGAATCTTACAAAAAAAAACATTAATAGTCAATCACTAGACATCTACAAAACCAAACAGAGAAATCCTATAACCTGAAAAAAAAGTTATGCAATTTCTAAAAAAGTTAACTATTCTGGCATACAAAAAATATCACCCTATAAAGCTTACCAGTATCGGATATTTTTCAGGTTAGACTAGGCCTTTGACTTACTAAGCGACTGTAAAACCCTACGCAATAGCTGGTCTGTCGTCATATCTTCCTCTTGCAACGCCTGTACTTTATTAGGGATATCTCCATGAGCATAACCTAAAGATGCTAAAGCACTTAAAACATCTTGCCTTACTAACAGCTCTGCTTTATTGGCTTGTGGCAAATCCATAGGTGCAGCATAACGAGAACACCAGTCTTTCAAGCGCGGTGCAAGCTCAACCACCATTTTCTCTGCAACACGTTGGCCAACTCCTTTAACTTTTTTGAGTAAAGATACATCTTTATCTGCAATTGCTGCTAATAAGCTTGCTTCTGGTAAACTAGCCAACATAGTTAATGCCAATTTAGGGCCCACGCCCGGAGCAAGCAAGAAAATACGAAATAAATCACGCTCTCGAATCTGTAAAAAACCATAAAGCGCTTCAAGATCTTCACGAACCACATGGTGAATGTATAAACTAGCATCTGACTGACCTCTTAGCATATACTCCGTTTGCTCATGAATATTTACCTCATAACCTAATCCCTGAGTATTAACTAAGCAGACTCCCTGCCCTATATGCAAAATTTTCCCTGAAACATATCCAATCATATCGTTACCTCTTTTTTTGTTAGACGCTGTGTTCTCAATATCTGCGCGTGTGTCATAGCTAAAGCAAGTGCATCAGCAGCATCGCTTACGGGGACAACCGGCAATGCGAGCATCATCTTTGCCATATAACCTACCTGATCTTTGTTCGCACCACCATAGCCCGTCAAAGCTTTTTTCACATGCCTTGGCGTATATTCAACCAACTGAGCACCTGACTGACTACCTGCCAAAACAGCAACACCACGGGCATGACCGAGTTTTAGGGCACTCATAGCATTTTTATGCACAAAAAGCTGTTCAACAACGACATATTCTGGCTTGTATTGACTCAGAAGATTAGATAACTGATCATAAATAAGCGATAACCTCTCTGGAAAAGATCGCCTACCACAGCAAATACGACCGCTATCAACATGCTGCATATCTCCTTTAGGGTTCGCTTTGATAACCCCAAACCCAGTATAAACAGATCCTGGATCAATACCGAACACTATCATAATCATTGACCTTTATAGAATCGCGTTTATCATACCGATAAAAGGTATTTTTATGCAATAGCGTTAGCAGATATATATCATACAAAAACATGATACTATCCATATATTTACATTCGTATATCTTGATATATGTTAGCCATGCTTATTCGATGGGGATGATTTTTTATCAGATTTAGCCCTATGAAACATACCTTTGAAGCATTTAAATTTAAATAAAGACTTTTCTTGTAAAGGTTCTGACTTGTGCTGTTTGGTTACTATTGTTACACGCTTATTGAGGTTTTCATTATTTATCTTGGATGGGATAAGTGATGCGCCCTTTTTTAGTAAATAGGAAGATATATCTTTGTGATTATTGACGAATGCTGCATGAAGTGGGGTCATATCTTTATAACAACAGTTAATATTGACACCATATTCAACCAGAGTCTTAACATAATTTATGCGCCCAGCAATACAGCTATCCACGAGAAATGTTTCCTGATACTTATGCGACTGGTGATCACTATACCCCTTTTGTATGGCTGCCGCTATCAAAGCACTATCATTGGTCATTATGGCCATACACATAGGATCATGATCTTTATCTCGCATTGTTATTTTAGGTAACGCTAATGTAATTTCTGGCTCTCTATCTTGCATAGCAGTGTAAACAACATCATAAAGAAAGTCTTCTTTATTATCCTTTGGAATCTGAACGGTGATCTCAACAGGTTTGTTTTCATCACGCGGGCAAGCTGTCTGATATTGCGTAATAATGAAACTATCTCTTGGATGCAAGTTAATACTCGTTTTAAAATGCACATGACATAGTGGATCATCCATTTCATAGACCCAATATTGATCATGATTAATAAGCATAAATGCATCATCACCTTTTTGGTAAACAATAACAGACACATGTGTCTGGGTACGTAAAATGAATACACTTACACCGTGAGTTGTATTTTTTTCATGTGATATTTGCTTAATAGATCTATGAATCGCATCCCACACGCTATTTTTGTCGGTTAGAACATGCCTAATCTGGTAGGGAGTAATATCTCTACCCAAAATCAGTGATTTCTGTCTGGGGTCCTGAAACCCCCAATAATTTTGTTTTAAACCAGCATCATCTACTAGGTCAATTTGTTTTGTATGAAAAAAAGTGACTTGATCAATATAGGCCATAACATCTTGATAAAACTGACCCGATCTTTTAGTTGGCGCAAGATTATCATATTTAGCATGCTGTTTGAGAAATTTTACAATTTTATTCCTATGCTTTCTTGAATCACTACGACCTTTAGCAATCTGCATAGCACTTCTGATGTATTCTGCCATTTCTATTGTAGACGTATTCTCTCTTGCTGAATTTATCAACATAAAAACATCCATAAAACTACCAGGTTCTTTCCAGGCTCCGGAGTTTGGACTCCTCTCTTCTCTAGCTATAATATCGTATAAGAGTGCATACGCTATACCTAAGCATAAGCCTTTTGCTTGGCAACCGTTAAACATTGCTGCTAAAGAGAGCACGGTAAGGTCTTCTTTGAACGCCATATTGTTAATAATTGTTGTTTAATCAATTATAGTACAAATATATATCTTTTCTTGTATTATTTCATAATCTTAACAAATAGCCGTTGACATTGAACATTGTAGAAAAGGTTGACAACAAAGTCGAAAGAAGTTAAAATTTAGGTAATTAAAACAACAACTATATAATGATTTTATCTAAAAATTTGCTCCACAACGTTTGTACCTTCTCTCCTTTATTCATCGTCTCTGTGTTCGTGACACAATTTACCTGCATGTATTTCTTCGGACTTCCTTTAATACCCACAGCGTGTCTTTCTATGGCAGTCTGCTTTCTAATATTAAACATACTATATCTTATTACGGAGTTCCAGAAGAATTCTGGTACGGCTCGTGATTTTATTACAAGATTCGAGAGGGCTTCTCATACGGTTCTTGCAAACAATACAGCGCGCATACGCACACAAACTCAACCCCATAGAGTAATAAATCCATCTCGTGAAAATAGTGTTGTCGCAAGAATCGAAGAAAATAGAGAAATTTATCAATCCCGTGAAAATATTGTAAACACGAGAATAGAAGAAATCTGCACGGACTTTCTGGGTAGACTTGGTAGAGGTATATTGATAGGTAACTCTAACCACACACGCTTAGGTTCTGCTACCGATTATAACAATGATAACGCAAGGAGAATAACAGAGGAATTTATACAATCACTAGCAGAAAGACAGCCCTTTCAGATTAGACAAGCTGTGGATGACCATAGTACAAATACCCTACTTAACAATCCTACCTATCTCATAAGGACGCGCCTTTCTCAACTACGCCAAGCACAACTACAGTACACAAGTACTCCTGCCACGGTAGATGCCAATCAAGCAAGTGCGCACCAAAGATTAATAAACACCATCAATGAGTCATATCCTGAGATACATGATAAATTATGCAGTCCTAATTTAAATCTTATATGTCCGTTAACCCGTGAGCTAATTACAGATCCTGTCAAAGCAGACGACGGGTATACTTATGAGAGAGCACAGATAGCACAATGGCTCAATAATAACTCAACAAGTCCTATGACGCGTGTGAGAATGACCCGTAATCTTTCTCAAGACAGTCAATATAATAGAAAACTTCAGCAAGCATTTAATAAAGAGCAAAACGAGCAAATACACCAATGCAAAGAACTTATAATAGAGCTAGAAAGAAACGAGCCTGCTATCCATGAGCAATTATCCAATAATCCAAACTACGACTTAGTTTGCCCAATTACATTAAACTTAATTCGCGAACCAGTACGAGCTGAAGACGGTATATGCTACGAAAAAGAAAGTATTGCTACATGGCTTAGCCAGCACAGAAATACAAGCCCTCTTACTCGAGTGAGGATAGGCAACAAACTTACACCAGATATTGCATATTTTTACAAACTAAAAAATGCTGTTACAGCCCTAAGAGAGAGTAACTCGCTTAATCCATAAACGACAAGCACTATTGGCCGAGGTTCTTATGTTAAAGGCAGTATCTCGTTACAGCTTAGTAAGCATAGAAATGCAAGCCCTCTTACTCGAGCAAGAGTAGCCGAAAAATTTCTTCAGGTATTGGTATATATCTATAACCCAAAACCATTGCAGATCTTAGAGAAAACCACTAAATTCATAAGCTTCCATAAATACTGGCTAATTTTCCACTATAAATACATAAAACTTAAGTTTTGAAAACCACCACGAACAACGAGTATAAATCTATAGAGGGTATTCAAGTTAGTATGAATTACTAAGATGGTTAAATTATAACTATATCTACAAATTGAAATAATAATCATGAGTTATAAATTACAATATATTGTAAATCACAAAAAGATATAGACACGGCCTAAAGCTAGTATTAAAATAAAAATAAATTCAAATTAAGAATAAATCAAACTTACGTAACTAAATTAGGATAACCATCATGAGAAGAGAAGTTCTACCAGAAAAGGTCTGGCTCACCATAATATTAGAACACCCTGCACTGATGGCATTTTGCACAAAAGTATTAGGTAATATCCTCCCGCAATTGAGTATATTTTACCTGTGTGTCGGTATCGCAATACTACGATTCAATAATACGTTTTTTGAAAAAAATTACGCAAAAATCAATCATGTGATTCTTTTTATGTACTTCCTAGAACTTATGCATTTCAGCATAAAACCATTAACGTCGCTCCAGGGTAATTTTCTACGCATATCTAGTTGCCTAATTGCAGGATTTTGCAGCAGGCTAATCGCTAACGTTAAAACTCATCATTACCTTAGCTATCAAGAAAGTAAAACCCCAAGCGAACCTAGAATCAAAGCAAGCGCAAATGAGTTAAAACCAATGAAAAACTATTTGGGAGATAATATGCCTAACTATAGTCTTAGCAGCAGTTATCCTAAACGGCTTTCATACGAAACAACACCCTATCAACGTCCAACCCAAGCAAATAGCATTTCACAAAACCCTATTGAGACTTCCCAAAACACCATTAGCATGTTAACTCAAAACCATACAACTCTATCCAGATCACCTAATCGAGGCCCTGTAGTTACAACTTCTAACGTCCCTACTGTAGCTTCAACTTCTAATCGCCCTATAGTTACAAATGTTAACCGAAGCCCTGTAGCTATTTCCTGGACAAATACGCCAGTAATAGTTTCAGACAGAAACACACCACAATTAACTAGATTAAGATCCTATATTCGAGATGGCTTTACCTCTGGAACGTTACCCAATCATTTAGATCTTATTCACAGAGATGGACGTAGCAGAGAAATATGTGTCAGGATAAGTAATTTAAGACGATTGATGTCTATAGAAAATGATTACAAAAGAGAACAAGAGCAGAATCCAAACTTACTCATTCTACGTCGTATCAATGTTACTGCCGTGTCCTCGCTCACTTTATCGTCATTATCATACGTTTATAACTTGGAAGATTGGGTCACACGCTTAGTTGAGATGAGTTGCGAACGACAACACGAAGAAGAGTCTTGCAAGAGAATAGTAGAAATTATCGAAAAGAATCGCAGTCTAGAAGACTTAATATTAAAACCAAATGATCTAATATGTCCTATCTCACGCGAACTCATGAAATATCCTGTAACAGCTTTAGATGGTAAAACTTATGAGTTCGACGAATTACACAGGAACTTTTCTACCAATCAGTCAGAAACTCAACCCAGCCGTATAGACGAAATGATAATCCAAGAGTATTTACCTGAGTTATATGGCATCATTAAAAAGTACAGTACATTCCACTCACCATCTTCCCCTTTAGAACTAAAAAGTCCTTTAACTAATAAAAATTTATTAAATACGCCGCTAAGACTCAATAGCAATGGGAGAATCAGTCTTGAAATCAAACATGACGAAGAATATAAAGATCAGCTTCTAAATGCTACGATCACTGAAATTTTAAAGGAAAAAAATTTAACCGCACAAGAACTAAGCCAGAAAGAAAATACCAATTCCATTAACACATGTCCGATACTACAAACTTTCTTCGAACTGAAATGTTGTGAAAAAATACGTATCGAAGAAATACTACGCAGAAAAAGTCGAGCCTCTCTCTATCATTACCCAGATCCTCCCCCTTCTGAGACATCTAGAATGATAGGCAATTTGGCCAGATATGGTATTCATCTACAACAAAATGAATACAACCCAAATAGAGACAATAGAAGCGATAACCGTACTAATACAAGACAAAATAGTTCTGTGAATAGAAATAGTAATGACACTTCCAACCCAAATTTTCAAATGCCATCTATAGGCATAGATTAAATCCAGATATAGCTACGATCTAAAATGTAAAAAGTGTTGAATTTGAGAGTTGAATAGATTTGAGTTTTAATAATATTGATCAATTTTATCTTAGTGAACAATTTCTCTATATGGGTATCTACACCATAGAAATAGAAACAAGTAACTTTTCATAATGGATTTTTTGAATTTATACTTTACGCTTACACACTAATTGATAAGTTGATTTTTTCATATATTTACTCTTGAATTAATAAAGTAAAAATTGAAATATTTTTTTCACACCTTCGATAAAATGCTCGTAGCTGGAACAACACTATCTATTTTTGACTATTTAAAGAACACTAATAACTTACCACCTAACTGGGACAAAAAAGCTGGCTTATATTTTCTTGCCAACAAATAGTCATGAGGGTATTTATCATATATATGGTAATTTATGCCTATTTAACCAAATCATCTAAACCTACACATTTCATAGGTACTAAGCCATCCTAATCTTATCAAAAAAATATTGTCTTAAAACAAGATTTGAGAGAAAAATAAATCAACACTAGTATCATAAGGCAATGTTGACA
>JAYYPW010000010.1:0-44448 GCA_036128855.1 Pseudomonadota bacterium | reverse complement strand
GGTTAATATACAAAAAAACGCCTCTTCAAACATCCAGTTTCAAAATACTGGAAACATAGCAACGCTAACCTCGGGGGAACTCGATGGCGATATCAAGTTTCTAAATAATACAGATAATACAGCCAATGCAGCAGGCACAGTTAACGTAGGAGATGGGACAACTAGTGGGACGCTAGCTACTGGCAAATCTATCTTTATGGACGGTGGTACTATAAATATAAAGACTGCTAGTGCAACCGTACCAGCAATTAACAGTAGTACGATCAACAGTACGTTTAATATACAAAAAAACGCCTCTTCAAACATCCAGTTTCAAAATACTGGAAACATAGCAACGCTAACCTCGGGGGAACTCGATGGCGATATCAAGTTTCGAAATAGTGATGATACAGCCAATGCAGCAGGCACAGTTAACGTAGGAGATGGGACAACTAGTGGAACGCTAGCCGCTAACAAATCTATCTTTATGGACGGTGGTACTATAAATATAAAGACTGCTAGTGCAACCGTGCCAGCAGTGAATAGTAACAGTAGTGATAATACCTTGAATTTTGACTTAGGGTCCGGTAATACACTTACAACCGATTCAGTGAATCAAAGAGCAAATGAGGGCACTACCGGAAAAATAAGCACGGTAGGATTAGTGTCTGGGACGTTGGGTGGAGACATTAAATTTAGAAACTCTGCCGATGATGCTAATCTATCAGGCACAGTGGATGTATCAGGAGGAACGCTTGGAGCTGGAAAGTCCATCCATATGAATGGCGGTACAGTGAATCTCACAGCTGATGGAGCAACCGTGCCAGCAATCAACAGTAGTACGATCAACAGTACGGTTAATATACAACAAAATGCCTCTTCAAACATCCAATTTCAAAATACTGGAAACATAGCAACCCTAACCTTGGGGGAACTCGATGGCGATATCAAGTTTTTAGATAGTAATGGAGACAATGCAGCAGGCACAGTTAACGTAGGAGATGGGACAACTAGTGGAACGCTAGCCGCTAACAAATCTATCTTTATGGACGGTGGTACTATAAATATAAAGACTGCTAGTGCAATCGTACCAGCAATTAACAGTAGTACGATCAACAGTACGGTTAATATACAACAAAATGCCACATCAGATATTAAGTTTCTAAATACCGGTAACGTCGCTACGCTAACCACCGGAACACTTACTGGTGATATCAAGTTTCGAAATAGTGGTGATACAGCCAATGCCACAGGCACAGTGGATGTATCAGGAGGAACGCTTGGAGCTGGAAAGTCCATCCATATGAATGGCGGTACAGTGAATCTCACAGCTGATGGAGCAACCGTGCCAGCAATCAATAGCAGCACCACGGATACTACAACTGATATAAAAGTGGGAGCTGGAAATAGCACGGCAGCCTCGAATATCCAATTTCAAAATACTGGAAACATAGCAACGCTAACCTCTGGAACTCTCAACGGCGATATCAAGTTTTTAGATAGTAATGGAGACAATGCAGCAGGCACAGTGAATGTATCAGGAGGAACCCTTGGAAGTGAAAAGTCCATCTTTATGGATGGTGGTATTATAAATCTAAATACAGGTGCGACAGCAGTTCCAGCGGTAAATAGTGGTAGCAGTAATAATACCCTGAATTTTAACTTAGGGTCCGGTAATACACTTACAGCCGATTCAGTGAATACAAGAGCAAGTGAGTCCGATGCTAAACCAATAAGCACAGTAGGATTAGTGTCTGGGACGCTAAATGGAGACATCAAATTTACAGATGGCACGAATAATCTATCAGGCACAGTGAATGTATCAGGAGGAACGCTAGCTGCTAACAAATCTATCCATATGAATGGTGGTACAGTGAATCTCACAGCTGATGGAGCAACCGTACCAGCGATCTCCAACAGCACTACCAACAGCACAGTCGATATAAAAGTAGGAAACGGCAAAAATACAGCAGCCTCTTCAGATATCTTGTTTAAAAATACCGGAAACGTAGCAACACTAACCTCTGGAACTCTCAACGGCGATATCAAGTTCCGCAATAGTGACGATACAGCTAATGCCGCAGGGACAGTTAACGTAACAGCAGGAACGATAGGAAGCGGAAAATCTATCTCTTTGAATAGTGGTACAGTAAATCTCCTGGGGTCTAGCGCCACTCTTCCTGCATTTCACACTTCAAGCCACGGAAATAGCTTAAACATCAATATAGGTGAAAATCAAAATATGCAAGTGTCTAGAAACACCTCGGTAGGGAGATTTAGTACGACGCAAGATTTCCACCTGGCAAGCACATTCAACACAATGATCCTAGAGTCTGGTGCCATTAATAACAACATTATCACGCAAAATACGGGGCAAACAATTCAACTACACGACGAGGGGTATGTCAATGGAGATATTATCTGTGAAGAAGGGCAGTGTACGGTAGAACTATTAGAAGGCGGCCAGGGTGAGCACATAAATGGCGCATTAATCAGCAAGTCTGCAGGCAATACACTGAAAATCGACTTAGATGATGGCGCGGCGTACTTCTTTAATTTGACTGGTAGTACAGTGCCATGGGAAGTAGAAGATCTAGATGGTAAGAGCTTTGTGCTCATTCCAGGTAACTGCGTATCTTTTAATGCCGATTGTACTGCCTCTCCAAGCATAGTTGGTGCAGGTCTTCTTGAAATACGTGATGAGCAGCTAGGTGATATGGTAAATCATTTTGTCCACAAGCTTAATACGACAACACCCGGATGGCAGCAAGAAGTGCGATATCAGAATCGCAATGATTCTTCTGATGGCCACCCCCAATACACCAATAAAATTCTTGCACTAAGCAAAATCAGAAAACTCGGCAAAGGAAAGCTCTTGACACAAGTACAAAAGGATAGGATTAGAATAGGCAGCGGCTTAGATGTAGATGAAACAGGACTTGCTGTGGGGTACACAAAACCACTAGATGGTATGGATACACATGCATTTGTAGGCATAAACAATAACAAAACATTACGTGATTTCCACACAACAGACCCCCAAATACAACACCAAGAGGCAAGATTTAGAAGTTACTTAGGCGGTATAGGTGTAGGTAAAGGCTTTCAAGTACCTGGCCACAAGTCCTTTGCTAATCTAGGTCTGACCATGGCGTTTGAAATTGTTGATGCATATTCTGAAGGTGATGAATACGATTGGGAAAGAGAGTCTTTTGGCTTATGGCTAGGAGAGTTTGGTCTCAAGAAAGAAACACAAGCGTTCAAAAGAACACTCAATCATCATCTATTTATGTTCACCCATAAAA
Organism: Pseudomonadota bacterium; assembly: GCA_036128855.1. Lineage (GTDB taxonomy): Bacteria > Pseudomonadota > Gammaproteobacteria > Comchoanobacterales > Comchoanobacteraceae > JAYYPW01. The sequence continues at coordinate 41,164 of JAYYPW010000010.1, read as the reverse complement.
TGACAGGCGATGACAAGCAAGCTTTCTCCTACCGCGGTACATCAGTTGAGCACGAGTACATCTCACAGTCAGCACGAGCAATCGGCTACAGTGTGGCAACTGCTCTAAGCGGTAAACAAAATTTACATTTTGAGGTTACTTACAGCGATGATAAGCTCTGGGGCACAAGCTTGAGAACAAGCTTCGCCTTATAGAATATCTTTAGACCGTCACGTTTATATTGCCTAAGCCATAGCGATGAGAAGTTAAAAACTGAACACGCATGATAAGTTTATCGAGATATAGCGTAAGCATAGTAGTTGATAAGCTAGTGCTTGCATTATCTCACCAGAATAAGCTAAGTTATCAGGAGGGTAGCAAGAGTTTAAGTATGGTAGATAAAGGTTTTTTTGGAAGATTGCGCGACTCAGTGGTTAAACTGTGTACAGAGTCGCCAAACTATTTTGCTGATGAAGCAGAGCTACCCGCGTTAGCTGATTATAACCCTGCTGTGACCTGGAAAACTAAAACTTCTCATGATTTATTACCGCCAAAAAAAAGTAATGTCACACAAGCGCACGCAGTGTCATGCTATTTTATACAAGACACAAGCACAGGATACTGTTATTTAGATGAAGAAGGTAATTTAGTACGACAAAAACATCTTGCTCTATTGATCGCGACACCTTTTGTACATTTCCTTGGGTTGTTAACTATGATGGGGGTAGATACTGTCGTTGCAGTTTCCTGTTTTGGGCGTGTAATATATCAATTTTTCTTAGGTAATTTTAAGCATTGCTGTGAGGTTGGTGGTCAGTTAGGTTTGAGAGTAGGCGGCTTTTTTTGTAAGCCAGTGGTATGGTGTTCAATGATAATGGTGAATGCTTCTGGATTGTTTTTTCCATTGGGAGGAAGAAAACTCTATGCAACTTTAGAGAGAACGGTGTACTGGCGACCTGTGCTAGCTCCATGTTTTCAACCAGTCATGCAGGTCACAAATAAACAACGAGAGGTACCAAAAGACTTCAGAAAAAACGAAACGGTGGAGGTTAACACACCTGAACATTTCTTTGGAGGAAACACTTGGTAGTAAATATACAGTTGGCTGATTCCAGAGACGCACGCTGGTGATATGATTTGGGCTCGTCTGAGCATCCGTGCTCTCGAGACTTCCTTAGCAATGAATTAACCTCAACCACTCTCCATGATTCAACGACCCCGTCTAGCATAGCTATCCATGGTAGCTAGACCCTTGTAAAAATAATACGTAAGTATAATTCTTCAACAATAGTATTATAACAAAAAAGTATGAAAAATCATATGTATGTAGAACCTCGTTAATCTTATGGAAAAAAGAAAGAAATAGTATTACTTTTAACGTAATTGCGTAAAAATGGGAGTTTTTGTGTTTTCTTAATATTTTAGACAAGTTGCCAGGGACAATGTATTACGTTGAAATAAGTAATAATTTACATAAAAATAATACATAATTACTATCTATATGAGATAGATTGTTAAATTAGAACTTATATAGCGCATAAGTGCATTTAGATGAATAAAGTTTTTCAAAAACGAGACTAGAAAATAGCCGCATTTTGCGATATAGTTATTTTTTTTTAGAGTCACTATGTTAAAGCAAAAGAAAGCACTTGTAATTGGTATAATGAGCGATAGATCTATCGCCTACGGTATAGCAAACGCTATGCACACTCATGGTGCGGAACTAGGGTTATCTTATCTTGAACGATTTACAGACCGCGTGAACAAACTCGCGGAACCATGGAAACCCTGGCTCAGTCATTCTTGTGATGTTGCAAAAGACAGTGACATAATTAATCTTGCAGAAGCGGTAAAAGAGAAAGTAGGCAAAATAGACGTCCTTGTGCACAGTATTGCTTTTGCACCACGTGATCACTTAGAAGGTGGATTGCTAGACAATATGACAAGAGAAGGCTTTTTGACTGCACACGAAATAAGCACATATTCACTAGCAGCACTCACTAAAGCTTTTTTACCAATAATCAATGATCACGGCTCAATTTGTACCATGACATATCTCGGATCACAGCGAGCAGTGCCTAATTATAATGTTATGGGGCTTGCTAAAGCATCTTTAGAAAGCGCAGTTCGTTATCTTGCTATGGACTGTGGAAAGCATAACATACGAGTTAACGCAATCTCTGCTGGCCCCATACGCACACCATCTGCTGCTGGAGTGAAAGATATGCGCTCGCTTCAATCTACTGTAGCTCAAGCATCAGCTATCAAACAGCCTGTTACAATAGACGAAGTTGGTAACGCTTGTGCTTTTTTATGCTCCCCGCTAGCTAGTGGCATAACAGGTGAAACTATATACGTAGATAATGGATTCAATATGAGTATAGGATCGCATGCTGAATAAAACACCCTTAATCCATTCAGCTAACCAGTACATACAAAAGGTCTAGTCTTATGTGGGATGTAGTTACAGCTTTTAGTATTTTTCTACTCAAAATAGTAACCGTTGTTTTAGCAATTGTTTTTCTCGCGTGGATTTTATCTAAAATCAGTAAAAAAGGAAGTAATGATACAATTTCTTTAGAGTACCTAAACAGTACCTATAGAAAAACCAAACATCAGTTTTTGGAGGCCTTTGCAGAAAGCGGGGATGGTCTAGCAAAAGAAGCTTTGAAAAAATGCCAAGAAGTTGAGAAAAAAATCGAAAAGACTAGAAAGCAGAATAAAACTGAGACCAAGAGATATTTTGTTTTAGAGTTTAAGGGTGACTTACAAGCCAGCAAAGTGAAACAATTGCGCGAAGAAATAACTGCTGTACTAAATGTAGCGAACATAGATGATGAAATCATATTACAGCTAGAAAGCCCAGGTGGTGCAGTTGCAGACTATGGTTTAGCCGCCACGCAGCTTGCAAGGATTCGGGAAAAAGGTATTCAACTGACTGTTTGTGTAGACAAGGTTGCTGCAAGTGGTGGTTATCTTATGGCGTGTCTTGCAAATAAGCTGATTGCAGCGCCATTTGCCTATATTGGATCAATAGGCGTTGTCATGCAGCTTCCAAATTTTCATAATCTTTTAAAGAAATGCGCAGTCGATATTGTAGAAATAACAGCAGGACAGCATAAACGCCCCCTTAGTATGCTTGGAGAGAATACGCTTGAGGGTAAGAGCCACATGCAAGATAAAATGCAAGCCATCCACGAGCAATTTAAAGATCATGTTGCAAAATATAGACCCTCACTTGCGCTAGATAAAGTGGCTACTGGAGACTATTGGACGGCAACTTACGCGAAAGATCTTGATTTGATTGATGAAATAGAAGCAAGCGATAGCTATATCCAAAGAGCCATTCGCGATGGGGATGTTTACGCTGTGAAAACCGCACAAAAACCTTCTCTCAAAGAAATGCTTCTAGGCAAGATGCAAAGTGTTTTTTACAAACTACTGTACACTAGGGATATGGGTTGACATGGTAGAAACTGTATTTGATCAAGACGCTGCATTCTGGTGGGATCAAGACGGGCCATTTAAAATGCTACATCGTATGACGCCATTGAGAAAATCTTTTATGGAAAAACACATAGACTGTCTAGGTAAAAATATCTTAGATATCGGCTGTGGAGGTGGTTTATTTGCTGAGTCATTAGCCGAGCTTGGGGCCAATGTGACCGCAATTGATTCAAGCGAGGCTAGCATTAAGGTTGCCAACACACATGCACAACTTTCACAAAAAAAAATCGATTACCGCCAAGTAGATTTTCTCACCTTTGCACAGCAGATGACAAAAAAAGAACAAATGTTTGATGTAGTGACTGCGATGGAAATGATAGAGCATGTTGATGATCAAAAACTTTATATTCAATGCATGGCAAGCTTACTGAAACCTGGAGGCTATTTGGTTATTTCTACATTAAACCGTACTTTGATCAGTTTCTTAGGTGGCATCATTGCAGCTGAGTATTTACTCGGCTGGGTACAAAGAGGGACACATCAATTCAACCGCTTTTTGAAGCCCTCCGAACTAGTAAACTACGCTTATGATGAAAATCTAGGGCTAAAAAAATTGCAAGGATTAACATGGGAATTTGGTAATAAACGTTTTGTTTTATCAAATAATGTGAGTATTAACTATCTTGTATTACTACAAAAACGTATACATTAATCTTAGAAGGGTTTAACTATGGCGTATCAGCACATACACAATCATAGAAATTGGTGGAATTCTCTATTTTTCTATATGAATCAGATACGTAAATTAGGTTTTAATTATTTTGTAGGCTCTCTTGTGCTGTGTGGTGATAATCAAAAACCTAACGAAACATTTATCAAAAAGATAAAAGATCGCTGGGGCGTTGAAATAATTTATGAAGATGAGCTAGTGAATGGTAAAAGGCTAAAAAAAATCATAGCAAAACCTCAAGCAACTACAGCGACAGTGCAAGATAACTTGACTCTCTTATTCCCTGGACATGGAATTAGCATTAACCGTGATAGTTTGATTGAAAATGTAGTGGAACATGTGGTTACAGGTAATAGAGTAGTTATTGCTTATGATCAGAGTGGTGTTGGTCAGAGTTGTAATTATAAACATCCTAGTGAATACACCTTGCGTGAAGATGTTGCGGCGCAAGCAAAAAGTTGTTACGCGACCATGGAAAAATACAAAAAGTCAGGTAGCTTACACCCTGAAGCAAAGATGGATATTTATGGATTATGCTTTGGTGGAGTATTAGCTTCAGTTGCTGCAGATGCTATAAAAGACAAACCAGATTTTTCATGTGCAACTATCTCACGCGCACCTTTCGGTATCTGGGATATGGCTGCACTATGTCCAGATTATAAGCGGTTTTTTCCCTCACTTAATATGGACAGAAGGCATACTCAAGCCAACACTAAAAAGCCAACGAAAAAAGAAAATATCCTGATAAGAGCTCTGAAAAGCATTGTTTATAGCCTTGTTTGCACTTTTATAAAAATTCTCAATCTCATGACTTATTTACCTAATATTATTCGTCGTATCTTAATATACCCAATATTTGCGCTAGTAGGCTGGCGCCTTGACGTAACAAAAGAGCTCAGAGTTTTAGATAAATCCAAGAAAGTCACCTATTTAAGTTTAAATGCATGTAAAAAAGGTAGTGATGAATTTGTAAACTCTGCTGCAGACATGGCAGCTATAGTCAAAAATCCGATACCATTATTTCGAATTGATCCGAAAATGCGGAGTAAGTATTTTGACTATTTACATGAAAACAAGTATCTTTATTCACTTTTGAAGAATAAAGAGTTCGCAGATTTTTATCGACATTTAGCCCATCCTGAACAGGGAAATGGATATAAGCACCAAGCATGGTCAGCAACCTTATTTGCCAAAGATAAAGATAATCACGGCGTCATTTACAATGAATTAACAAGGGCCGCAAGTAGTCCAGATAGAAAAAGTCGCAGCCAAACTAAAGCATTAGCGGTATAACTTTTATGATAAGAAATCAGGAATCTAACAATCCTTATACAGCAATAAGCTTTTTCTTACTCATTATCTTGTCTATGTTGAGTGGTTGCAGTAACTCCAATAGTGGAGAAGACAAACTTGAAGTGAGACATGCAAGTAAGCAAAAAAACTCTCATTTAAGTCAGTTCTACAGCAGGGTGAAGCAGGATAACCAAGCGAAATCAACAAAAAATCAGCCTTCTATTTTGGTGCAGCTAACAGAAGGACTATTGCATCAAGGATATGAATATGATGATGTGAAAATACACTCTAACATTATTCGGATAGATGCAGAATCCTGTCAGAGCCTAGAACTTAACCCAAAAGACTCCCAGCAACACCTTGAGAAAAAGCATGTTCTTGACATTTGTAATAGTGGCAACATAGCTTATATCGGTGCTATGAAACGCTACAATGTAAAAAAACCAAGTAGTGTAAAAGTGCCCCTAGATGGTAAGCTAAAGCATGGCGTGAATCTTTGTGGACTAACTATTGAAGGGAAGACAGTCCTACAAGATACTTGTTTAATGATTCAGCTTGAGGAGAATAGTGAACAAAAGTACTTTACCAAGCCGATAGACGCACAGCTTGGTCTTAAAGATCCTAAAATAGCCGAAAATCGCTATAGACAAGAAAAAAGTGCGAGAGAACAGTATTGGCAAGAAAGAAGAGCTCTGCAAAGTGGACAAAGAAATTAAAACATACAAAAATATCGTTGCAGTAAGCACTTTAGGTGGGCAAAACAGTGTGGCTTGGCTTACAGAAAGTGAACTGTTTAAAAAAACATTACCACAGAAACGGCATGTGAATACCTTGGTCGATCTAATAGAGGAGCTAGCTAGAGAGGTCAAACAAGATTGGCAAAAGGTAGATCTAATAGTTGCAGATATTGGTCCAGCAAGCCTAACAGGTGTGAGGGTTGGGCTAGCAACATGCCAGGGTCTAAGTATGCCATTCAATACAACTATCTGGACTCGTTCACACTTGGAGATATTAGCCTATCAAGCGTTTCTTGCAAGAAGGTCGAGGGTGCACTCTCAATTTCCTTGTACTTATCATGTGGCAGAGGATGCAAGAATGCAGCAAGTAGCATATGCAAGATTTACACAAAGAGAGGTTACATCTAGGCTTCATATGCATGAAACTATTGTTTTGAAAAGTGTAGATAGCTGTAGGGAATCCGTTACTACAATACACAAAGAAAAGTCTACAAATATATACGTTGGGTCTGGTTGGTCCAGCTATCAGATCAAAACCCCAGAGCCAATGCTAGATGATGCAAATATTAGCCAACAGAGTGAATATTCGTTAGCAGAGACAATGGTATTGATGGCACGTCATTATGCACAGACATCGTCTCTTAACACAGTAGAAGCTAACGACCTAAAGGCTATTTATCTTCGACCTGCTGTCTAAAAAGGCATGAAATAGGGGTGAATAATACGATGATAAATAAAATCCCGGTGTTATTTTGGTTTCTACCAAACTATATAATTTACAATTGACATAAATCATATTCAATTAGAGGTTTACCCTGAAAGTGGTTTGAAGCTACTTCTAAGAATGGATAGTTTCAAGTATGGTAGCCTTTATAAGGCCAATGTTGTGATCAACTTGGCTCAGATTTTCAAAAAATTACTTTACATGATACAAAGAGTCTGCAAACATACTCGTGCCGGATTATACCATGAATATCTTGCTTAATTGACTTACATAAGAGAAGATGAATATTATTTAATTTTAAAACATTATGAAAAATATGAAAACTCTCTTGGCTACAAACTTCCTTACAGTTTTTACACTATGTTTCGCCTCTTCACCAGTCACTCAATCATTCAAGCAGGGTACAAGTGAATATAAAAAATACAATCTTACTAGAGTTAGGTCGTCATATAAATTTGCAACAAAAAATAACAAACCATCTGGGAATCGTCGAGTTCTATCAAGCCCCATAATCAAGCGCGAGCAGTCCCAAGGTAAGAAAGAAGTCGAAGACTATTTTGATATAATTACCTATAACCTGGACCAAAGAACAGAACGATGGCAAGAGTTACAAAGTCGACTGAATCGACAGGGTTTGAAAATTGAAAGGTTTTCAGCAGTTGATGGGAAAGCAATGTTTACAGATAACCAATCAATGGCTACGCGAGGTTATGTTACTCAAGAGGTTTTACAGAACAACAGATGGTTCACGAGAGGAGCCGTCGGAGCAGGTCTCACATCAAGAAAAATATGGGAGAAATGTAAATATTCCCAAAAACCGTATACTATTATCTTACAGGATGATTTACAAATAGAGCCAGATTTCAAAGAGAAGTTACTTGAGTTGACAAAATATATTCAACAGTACCAATTTGATGTGCTAATGTTACATCAAAACGTGTATGGTTTTTGGGATAAAGATCCGCAAAAGCACAATAATGTCTATAATGCAGAGTGGGTATCTAATAAGAGTAAGTCAAAAATAATACCTAGCATTTTTGGATTTAGTGCTGCAGGCTATATTATTGACAACCGTTCAAGTCAGAAGCTTTTAGACGCTTATACATTGCCATTAGACACAAATGTAGATATGTTTTGGTGGGGAACATGGAAAAAACATGCTAATGTCTATCCTAAGTCTCATGAAAAAATACTAACTAAAAATCAAAAAGCTGATAATATTATAGTGATGCAGACTCATCCTTTATGGTACAAGAACCCTTGTACAACAAGTTCTCAATGCAAAAATGGTATATTCTCAGAGAGTATAGATTCAGATGTCAGCTAGTGGTGAGATGAAATTCTTATTTGTCTCTTTTGCAGTTATATCTATATGCCAACTTCAATAAGGACATAGCCGTTTAGATTCAGGCCAATGCCTGTGTTTAATTGATTTTGAATTAGTGGTGTATACTTTACTCTTATTTTGCATAAGTCCCATAGGGCTGTATGGTATATTACAAAATCTTATAATTCTAACATAAACTAGATGTTTTAAACATTCCATGAAGATTGTTCATCGGTATTTTCAGAACGGGTTTGAGCAGCAGAAAACCAAAGAGGGTTTAGTGTCATAATTTTAAAATTTTCATATTGGCGATATGGAAACCAATCTGCAGGGACAAGTGGAGGTTGAAAAGATTTTACGAACAAAGAGCTTGCTGATTTATTAGCAATTAAATAAGCAAAAGAACCCCTACCAATACTTTCGTTATAAGGAACTTGGAACATAGGCAATACGCTTTTGTGGCCAACAGTTTGTGAGTATCTATACATAAAAGGGCTATTAGCACCTAAATAGAGGTAATCAGGCTTATATTTATCTATATATGAAGCAAGATACTTAAGCTGTGCGTAGAAATAGGGTGGTGGGGTAATATCATCTTCAAATATGATGGTATATTTTTTAGTACTCTGACTTGCATACTGAAATGCTTTTAGATGTGAAAGCGTACATCCTGCAGCACCTCTGGAATACATTCCGCTAAGGCCTTTTGAAGGGTCAGGTCTTTTAAAAAGGCCTTTTTTGTATCCAATCTCTACAGATATAAGATCCAGACCATCTACAGCATGAACCACTTGGTAACGAAGCTTATTTTCCTGCATGATAGTATCAAGAGGTACCAACCGATGTTTTTGACGGTCTAAGCTTACTACATAGATATCGAAAGTATTAGAAACGATATCATCGTCCATAGGCTCACTAGAGAGAAAACCTCTAAATTCCCCAGGTTTTGAGTCGTTTAAGTATAAATTTGCCTTATCTGGGTTTGTATACAAAGCGTTTACAAGTTTTACAATGGATGAGGTTTGGGCAACTCCTTGCTTTTGTAGAAAAGGGGATTCTTTTGTGGATACAGTGAGTGCACTTTTCGGTAGATGAGTGATTGTGTTTTTGTGCGCCATATGTGGGGAGCGTATTTTGCTGACTATGGATGTCTGGTAAGAGCGTAATTGACTTATTGGCTGATTACGGGGGTGCAAAATAGTATTGGAGATGCAGCAGAGCGGTAGAAGAAAAAAGATTATAGAATTTTTCATAATACAAATGGATATTCTTATCCTGAAGCTACGCGAATAATGCTAGTTAGTCAAGGTGAGAATTTATCCATACCAATGGTATGATTGATTATAGCTCGGCATCGAAAGGCAATATAGCGTGCAAATAAAAATTCAAGAATAACATATTGGTAAGATGAAGTTTTAGTTTTTTAAAGTAAATATTCAATAATATAGGACAAGATAATGATATGAAGAGGTTTTTGAATACATACCGCATGATCAAACCAGCTATAAACCAATCTAATACGGGTAAATAGAGGGCCAAAATTTTGTAAAAAATTACGAGATGAAAAGAAATTTATTAATGACGATAGGCATACAAGTACGAAAATAAAATGATGGTAAAGGCCACCAAAGGTATTTCATAAAAGTAGATTTAACTTTGGTTGTATTTAATAGGTGTATATATCGTAGTATTGGATTATAGTTGATAATATAAAGTTAGGAATTATTGATGGCATGCATTTAAACGAGAAATAATATGAACATTCTTATAGTAACTGATGGAATTCCTGGCCACGAAAACCAGTCTCTAGGTTTAGTTAAATCATTGCAGAAGCATACTAAAAATTTGACCTTTACTCTGCACAAAATTGAATACAAATATCCTATTTTTCGTAGTTTATCTATAGTTTTGCAACGCTATCTAGTGAAAAGTCTTACAAATAAAAACTGTGAACGCATCATCAGTATATTTAAGCCTATCAGCAGTCTAGAGAAAGTTGATATAATTATCACAACTGGAGGTAAATGCGCTTTCTTAGTAGCAGCACTGGCAAATAAATATGCAAAAAAATCTATTCAAAATGGGTCTTTTGCGAGGCATATTCCTCCCAGTTACATTACCGTTAGAATTGCGGAAGATACAGATATAAACAATAAAACCATAACCACACTTATACCACCTAATAGGTATAGCATAATTCCTGAATTACCATTATCAGGTAAAAGTCTATTTTTAATAGGCGGCAACGGTTCTGGAATTAAATATAATAAGAAAGATATTTATCTAATGCTTAAAAGTATCAAGAATCTTGTCCACGAATATAGGATTAGTCCTATCATAGTCACATCAAGAAGAACAAACATAGATACAGAAGTGTTGATAAGAGATTCATTAAGCTCAATTTATAATACTTCATCTATTTGGTACCACCAAGGAGGAACAGGCGCATGTTTACAAAATTTAATGAAACAATCTGATAATATCTATGTAACAGAAGATAGTGCTATGATGATAGCAGAAGCAATCAGCACGGGATTGCCCGTGACTAGTATAAAAGCACCCGGTGCTAAACCTGAAGAAAAACAAGAAACTCAATTAAATAAATATGTCCAATACGGTGTATTAGAAAGAAAAGAATTTGGTGAGTGTTGGCAAGTTGATTTACCTAAAGACAATCGCAAGAAGGTCAAAGACATCAATACCTCTTTTGAAAAAGAGCTCCTGAGGGCACTAAGTATTGAGTCTGAATCATAAAAGGACATGGATAAAATTTCTCTATCACAAATGAGAGTTTTTTCTAAGTTATTAAACTAAAAGGACTATTTGCTTCGTGATATGTAAAGTCAGCGTTATACAGAGCTAGTGTAGTTATTAACTCCATATATTTCTCTAGTCCAAATCTATTATTATATTGACGCTAAATAATAGTAGTGGATTTACTGCCATAATAGATAGAGAATTATAGTGTCGATATGCAAACCAGTTGTCTGGATCTAGCTGGGGGCAATATGTTTTTTCTAATAATGTTTCCGGAGAATTATTTGCTATGATATACGCAAAAAACCCATTTTCAGGGGTTGTTTATAGGATACAGGGAGAAGAGGTTCTCTACGGTATCCTCTATCCATGAGTGGAATAACCAGAGATGGTTCCATATCAGTCCTGAGTGAGCCTTATAAGATAGATGCCATTTTCGTAGAACAGAATAGAATAGTTTTGAAAATCTTCAAGATGGTTAGCACGTAAAAGTACAGTATCTCCTTTAGTCGGTACATTAGGATACATTATTTGTTCGGAATATACAGAGAAGCTTGGAACCGAGAAACCATATTCTTTAACCGTTTGTGGGTTATGACGAACGTAAGATGCAGCGTGTTTTATGGGTAATTGTTCAATGCTAGCTACAAGAGGCGTGACAATAAAGTTAATGGCAATAGAAAAAAAGAATCCACTGAGAAGTAGGCGCTGATGTAAGCTTAGGTCTTCATTGGCATACCATGGGGCTATTGCACCAAAAGCACAAAGAAGAATTTGTAATTGATAAGAATGCGAAAAAACCCTGAGTACATCTTCAGAAATAGCCAACAAATATGGTGCTTGAATCCAGTACAAAGAATAGGAAAATAGGAATGGTATGGAAATAAGTAGGGTAAAGATAAGTGCAAGTGGTATAACAAACCAAGATTTAGCAGTAGATCCATCGTTATAATATGCCATAAGCACAAATAATGGGGTATAGCCATAAACTAAATAATGCGGCAGTTTAGTCGAGGAAATAGAAAAAAATAAGAAAACAAAACCAAACCAAATAGCCATATACTGTAGTAGTGGTGTATTTATGTCTTGCGGTAGTTTGCGTAAGCTCTGGATAAGTAGGCCTGTGAAAGGCATAGTGCCTAGAAGTAACACAGGTAGATAATAACCAAAAAAACCGGATTGTTGATTCAATGGATGGAGAAATCGACCTAAATTATGTTTTATAAAAAAATCCTGTACAAAGGCGTCACCATGGTCAAAATACTCTGCTAAGTACCAAGGCAGCACAATGGTGGCAAATAGAAAGAGTCCCTGAATATTCAATAAAGCCCGAATATATTTCGTAGTATTCTGACAGAGACTAAAAATCAAGAGGACAGCACATGGAATAAGGAGTGCAATAGGGCCTTTAGTGAGTACACCAACACCAGAAGATATGTAAAATAAGTACATATAACGTCGATCTTGGGTATGTGTATAGTGAAATAGGCTTAACATAGTTGTTGAAATACAGAGGTTAAGCAAGGCATCACAAATAGCTGATTTACCGATTAAATTGATATGAAGACAAGATACAAATAAGATGGTTGCAGTTAAGGCTTTAGATCCATTGAGATGGAACCGGCAAAAACGATATAGTATGTAAGCCCAGGTAGTCGTTGCAAAAGCAGAGGGCAGGCGGAGAGCCCATTCATGAAAGCCAAATACTTGAGTAGCTAATGCCTGCAGCCAGTAAATAAGTATGGGTTTATCAAAATGTAATTGCCCTTGTAAGTAAGCAGTAAGATAATTGCCATTTGCTAGCATCTCACGAGTTGCTTCACTAAAAGTACCTTCATCTAAATCAAAAAGTGGATAGAGACCGAGAGGTAGAAAAAAAGAGAATATAACCAAAAATACAAGATATTGGCGCATCGACAGCATATTAAAAACCTTTTTTGATACCTTAATTAAATAAAATGTACGGCAGGGTTTTTTTGTAGTCTACTTATCAAGATGTCCACAACAAGTAGTATTTACAACCCTTCATAGTGCAATCATAGAAGTAAAAAAATAAAAATACCAGTAGTAATTTGGCTACGAAAGAGCCAAAGGAAAAATAACATCATAACACGTACAATTATAGTCGAATGTGCAAGGTTTTAAGAGAATAGCTTGACAGTTAACAGGTAAGATAATTATTTCAAGTTAGTGAGATGAAAGAGAAAATACGTTATTTAAGTAAGAGTATCTTAAGAGAACTACACATGGGGCCAATAATTCTATTGCAAAAAATTTTTGATTATTGTAGCGAGAGGATTATTTATAGGCAATACAGTAAAACAACCGTTACAAGCCGTGGGTCATCATGAAATTATCATATAGTAGGTACAGAATAATCATGATTTATTCTGTGAGGAAAATAAATATCCATGGGGTTGAAGATTATGTTGATAAGCTAGATTGTCTATCAAAAACTTCTGAAAAAAATTGCTGGGCTTGATGTAAATGAATAGCTAACTAAAAAGAGAATAAAGGTGTAACCACACAAGACTAGGATGCGTCCTTGGAGCTAGCGTGTAGCCAGGATTGCTGAGCCTCGTAAGATTTAAACCAAGAAATAAATGCAGCAATGCCATCAGACAATGCAGTTTGAGGTGCTTTACCAATAAACTGTGTTAACGATGAAGTATCAGCATGGGTGAATATCATGTCGCTTTTACGTACTGGCTTAAAATGGATATTTGCTTTAATACCCAAGGTTTTCTCGAGATAGCTGAGAAAGTCTCCTATACGAACAGGACTATTATTACCTACATTGAATATTTGGTAGGGCGCATCAGAAGATGCCTGATTTGGCGACTTGATATCCCAATTCAAGTTGCTTGTGGCAGGTTTATCAAGGATTGCAATGGTAGATTCCACCACATCATCTATGTAGGTTAAGTCTCGCCACATATCACCTCGATTATAAAGGGTTATGGGATCTCCGGATAGTATTGATTGGGTGAATAACATTGGGGCCATATCTGGTCTCCCCCACGGACCATAAACGGTAAAATAGCGTAGTCCAGTGGTAGAAATACCATATTGATGACTATACGCATGTGCTATGAGTTCATTCGATTTTTTAGTTGCAGCATATAAAGAAGCTGGGTGATTAGTAGCATGTTCTGTTGTTAGTGCTTCACTACAATTTAATCCGTATACTGACGCTGAGGAGGCATAGCAAAAGTTTTTTATTCCCGCCTGTCTAACGCATTCAATGATATTGGAAAAACCAACTATATTGGAAGACACACAGGCATTGGGATTTTTTGAAGAAAAATAGGTGCCGGCTTGTCCTGCAAGGTGGCAAACAGCGTCAAAATGATGATTTTCAAATACTGTGGCAAGCGATTTATAAAGCGTGATATCAAGTTTTAGAAACTGAAAACTTGGGTGCCGGCTAGACTGCATATATTTGCCATTCTTAAAATTCTCATCAACAATACCCAGCTGCCGTAGTCTGGCTTTTTTCAATTTTGGGTCGTAGTAATCATTGAGGTTGTCTATACCTAGTACGGTGTCACCACGTGCAACAAGCGCTTTTGCTACATGAAAGCCAATAAAGCCTGCAACTCCGGTAACTAGTATACGCATAATGTCCTTTTCTAACTTTTTTATTACTTTAGCAAACTACAAATAAAAAAACTAGCCATCTAAGAGACTAGCATGGCATCCTCAGTTAATGTGGATTGTAATTCTGCGATAAGATCCCAGGCATCACGGGGACTAAGAGAATCTAAATCTGCTTCTGTCAGCGTATGCAAAATTTTTTGTACATGGTCAGGTATATTGTCAGCATTAGTCTCAGGTTGGGAACCAAACAGGTCAGATTGTAAGGAAACACCGGGCAAAGCCTGAAGGTCTTGTAGTTTCTTTTTCGCCTCTTTCAGAACAGCTGTAGGGACGCCAGCCAGTTTGGCAACTTGGATACCGTAGCTTTTACTCGTGGCTCCTGGCTTGACCTTATACAAAAAGACTAAAGAGCCTTGTACATAGTCTGCGCTTACATGCATGTTTTTTATACTTGGGTAGCGTTCAGCGAGTTGTGTCAATTCAAAGTAGTGCGTAGCAAATAAGACCATAGCACGATTATTTTCCATCAAATAGCTACACAGAGACCAAGCAAGAGCCATACCATCGTAGGTAGAGGTGCCACGACCAACTTCGTCCATCAGCACTAAGCTTCTCGGCGTGGCATGGTTAAGAATATATGCCGTTTCACTCATTTCCACCATAAACGTTGAGCGCCCACCCGCTAGGTCATCAGCTGAACCAACACGACAAAATATTCTATCACACACACCTATCTGCATTTTTGCACAAGGCACGTAACTACCACACTGCGCGAGTAGAACTAGTAGCGCGGTCTGACGCATATAAGTCGACTTACCACCCATATTTGGGCCTGTAATAATGTGAAAAGGCTGAGCGTCTATTAGCACCGTATCGTTAGGAACTAAGTCATCACCCATTTTCTGTACAAGAACAGGGTGTCTTCCTGCTTCTATCATGATGCCGCGCTCAGAAGAAAGTACAGGCGCCACTAGATTTTCACTGTAAGCGTAATGGGTAAAGCTTCCAAGACAATCTAGTTCGGCAAGTGCCATTGCTGCAGTTTGTAGTGAGCCTAGATCCTGACAGAGCGTTTGCATAAGTTGCTGGTACAATTGCTTTTCTTGAGCTAATGCTTTTGCTTTGGCACCCAATGCTTCATTTTCAAATGCTTTCAGTTCAGGTAAGGTGAAGCGTTCGACATTTTTGAGCGTTTGGCGACGAATATAATGATCAGGTACTTGACTGGCTTGCTGTTTACTAATTTCAACATAGTATCCAGAAATTTTATTGTACGCGATTTTAAGACTACCTAACCCAGTTGCTTCCTGTTCGCGTTTTTGTAGGTTCAGTAAAAATGTATCAGCGTCATCTGAAATACTACGCAGTTGGTCAAGCGTTGTACAAAATCCAGAGGCGATCACCCCACCATCTCGAACAGTTGCCGGAAGTTCGTCCTGTAGGGCACGCGTCAAGAGATCAAGATGCGCAGGAAAAGGACCAAGACTTTCTACAATCTGTGACAACCGTGGGCTCTTATCAGAAATATGCTGGGAAATCCAATTTTTTAGCGAGGGAAGGATGGCAAGTGTGTCACGCAAAGCACCAAGATCTGTGGGGCGGGCACTAGAAAGCGCAACACGCGCAAGAATACGCTCAGCATCAGGAAGGCCAGTAAAAAAGGTATAGAAGTCTTCTCTTAGCTGGGTATCAAGGGCCAATAAGGTGCCAATTGCATGTTGCCGTTCCTTGATGGTGTTGATATCAAGTAAAGGGTGGTGAAGCCAGTTAGCTAGAAGACGTTTACCCATAGGGGAACGGGTATGGTTTATGGCAGAAAACAGGCTGAATCCTTGGGACTGCGCATCTTGGGGAGTGAGGTCAAGATGGCGCCGGGAATGTGGGTCAAGAGCCATGGTGGTTTTCGCATGATCAAAACTTAAGGTCTGCAGGTGTTGGGCTTTTTGTTGTTGGGTGAGGTGAATATAATGAAGTAAGCTACCACTGGCAATAATTGCCATAGGGGAGTCTGCAATACCAAAGCTCATCAAATCCTGAGTTTGAAATTGCTCAAGCAGCAATTCTCGGCATGAACGTAGCTGAAAGCTGGCGTCTGGACAAGGACTTATTGGACATGGTGGTTGCAGCGCTTGTAAGTCAGATACAAAGCCTTCTGCACATAGAATCTCAGCGGGCTGAATACGAGCAAAAACTTCAGAAACCTCGTGTGGATGAGAGACTTGGGTCGCCACAAATCGACCACTCGCTAGTTCAAGCCAGCTTAAACCATATAAGCCTTTCTTAGAAGCAATGCTCATTAGAATATTGGCACGGTTTTCATCTAGAAGGGCACTATCGCTAAGGGTTCCCGGGGTGATTATACGACTAATAGCGCGTTCAACCGGACCTTTACTTGTAGCAGGATCACCGATCTGTTCACAAATAGCCACGCTCTGTCCGAGCTTAACTAGTTTGGCAAGGTAGTTTTCACTTGCATGATAAGGAACACCTGCCATAGGTATCGGGTTTCCCGCAGACTGGCCTCGTTGAGTTAACGTAATATTGAGTAAACGTGCAGCTTTTATGGCATCTTCAAAAAAGAGCTCATAAAAATCGCCTAGTCGATAAAACAGGAGTTTATCCGGATTCTCCGCTTTTATCTTAAGGTATTGGGCGATCATGGGGGTATGTTGGGGGCGGTCCATAAAGATACTATTCAACAATGTTTGGCAATGATACTAGCAGATCTATCTAAAAGAGAAAAGTAGAAGGCTTATTTACAAAAAAAAGCAGATATAAATAAGTTGAGTATAAGGCCAAAAATATAGGTTGGTAAGCAAGTAAGTCGTATGTCAGTAGTCACCGCATGGGAAAAAGTCTGAGAAAAAAAGTAAAATTTGTAACTGTATGGCATTTTACTGTGGCTGTAGCTATAACCCCAGCCTTGGCCTTGTATTATTGGCAGAGGGACGACTTTGGTTAAGCTTGCTACATTTTTCATTCAGTTCACGAGTATTCTTCACCTCATTAATATCATCAAGTACATCAGAAATAGGTTTATCTCCATTAACAAAGCTATTATATAGTGCATAGTTAATAGATTTAGATAATACGTAATTCGAAACGCCGGACGAATCATCTAATCCATAAAAAGGATCTCCTGGTTTCTGTAAATAGAGTTTGCTGTAATAGTCACTAGAATATTTCTTACCAATGAGTTCATCACGATCGTTGATGTGAAAATTTCTTGAGACGATGTTATCAATCCACTCTTTTACCTCTATGTTCTTAGATATATCCTCAGTAGATAAACTAAAGGTTTCTTCAGGGATATTTAAAGAGTACTCTAGTTCGTTTTCTCTAGCAGTAGAATTTTTATAAACCGTATGCATGGAGTCTTTAATACTTTCATAAAAACCATCATCTGGCTTTGGAAGGTCCACTGTTTTAGTTTTTACAGATTCATATGTGATATCTCGAAGTTTTTCTACATAATTTTCATTTGTGAGTTCAGCGAGAGAATCAGCTAGATCTCCAGAATATTTACTAATTTTGTTTATCCATTGTACATCTTTGGTTTTTGCGCCTATTTTAAGTACAGACTCGCGAAAGTCTTGATGAATATCATCTCCATTACTATCCAAGCTTTCGTCTTTAAGAGCACGATCAATTAATTGGTCTCGGTATTTTTTTATTGCATCTCGAAGTGGATTCCCGATATGATAATTTAATGTAAAACTCATATCCTCATCATATGATTGTTGATTTAGGTGATATACAAATACATTGTATTGATTTTTGTCGGTAATATAACCGCTCTCATTTTTATCTATTTCAGTTTGAGCCGACTGCAGTAATTCTTTATTATAGTCTCCGAGTCCTTTTCGAGCTTTTTCTATAGCCTCAAGCTGATCACAAGTAACGTCAAATTTTTTTTGTTTTTCACAGTGTTTTATCCAGGTTGCAGAGGAAGCACGGGGTTCGTTTTTCAACTGTTCGACAATGGTGTTAATTGGTTCGATCACACTTTCATACACTGTGACTCTTTCATCTTTTATTTTCTCGCCACGTTCTTTGAGCTTCTTCACACATTTTTCCCCTTCTAGTCTACAAATTTCAGATAAGATGAGCATTAGATCTTTTTTAGTAGGCTTTTTAAAAAAACTTTTGTTTGAATAATATTGGATTAGCTGAGCTACATCTACATAATCTTGATCAGATTGACTTTGGTTATCAGATTGACTTTGGGTATATGACTGATAATCCTCAATCTTTTCATATAGTTTTTGTGCATTTTTATCAGAATATTTTGGCATGATGTACTCCAGTTTCGTATTTAGTTATAGTAGATAAGTTCAAAAAAAACACGAAAAAAAATAATTGAGCATAGTAAATAAATAATAGGCTGGGAGTTGTATTTTGTTATAGAGTTACACGGGTATCATAGATACGTGAAAAGGCATCAAATTGCTGCTATAAAACTTATGGCAAAGTGGGGAGAAAAAACCACACTGAGATTATGTCTTTAATAAAAAATAGCACACCAAATTTTAGAAAAGTAAAATATCTAACCCAAATATGAATAAAATATACTATAATAGGGACTATCGTATAGTTTGTTGAGTTAAAAGAATGTCTGAAAGAATGCACGAAGAAAACTGGGTGATGCGGTATGTGCCGTGCAGAAATACGTTAGTAAGGTGGGCTAAAGAACATAATCTCGACATAAAAAGTGATATCGTTCAGGCAGCATGTATTACATGTTCACAAAATCTTTCGTCTTTTCATACCAAGCAAGCTTTAAACAAAAGAAAGCTACCGATTACCCATATTTTAGAAAGTGAAAATTATAAAAACCCAGTGTATGTAGGAGAAAAAGAAATAGAAAAAGATAGTATCGTACTAGCAAAATGGTTAATGGTGAAAGATTGTAGTGATAGCTTTGATGCAAATATGGAACCATTAGAAAAAAATTTTTTCCATAAATATCAAACAAAAAAATATAACCAAGCGCGCAGCATAGTAATATTCAACACAATATCTACAGTGGCAACCGCCTTATCGGTTTTTGGTTTGGTTTTTTTTAATATCTTACCATTGTTTTCAACCGTTACGATTATAGGTATCGGTTTAGCCATAATTGCGTTAGGGCGTGGGGGATATTATGGTAGAGAGATGTGGATAGCAAGAAAAAAACAGAGAGAGATTAACAAGAACCATGCTGATTACCTAGAAGCATGTGAAAAATATAAAGACAAGTTATCTCTAGAAGAAAAAAAGCAAGAAAAGGCATTAGTGGCTATCTGGAAAAAAGACTCACCGATAATCAATACCACAACCCAGAACATGCTTAACACGAATGAAGAAATCGGCACATCTCTGAATAATGAAAGACCCGAAAGTGTTGTGAAAAAAAAAGAGACTACCAATGGGGGGAGAAGAAATTCAAAAAATACAGTATTTGAATTAGAAAACCATAACCCAAACACTAGCAATAAACCCAAAAAGTGAAGCATAGTTAGATAGAGTGTCATACTATTTTGCAAAACCACGTATGCTAGTTTGCCTGAATTCGACGTATTTTCTGCTCTTAGAATAACGACGAATCAAACGATTTTGAGAATAATAGAAGCTATCTGAGGAAAATAGGTAAGATATTTGTGAAAAACTACCAGTTCCTGACTATATACATAAAAATTTACAAAAGATATGTGTGTCAAAAGACAGAATTCAAACAGTGGTTGATTTACAAGTATTTCAGGCTTACTTTGCACTGAGAGGTAATTCACATCAAGAGGATGCAGAGTTTGCAGATCAGGATTATGATAAACTGCTGACATCAATTAAGCCTGAAACATTTGCATTATGGCTACAACGCATTAAAGATGAAGATAACGAAGATAGTATACTTTCCTTATCTAAAGATAATTCTGTAAAACTCTATCGAGATTCATCGATAGAATACGATAGGTCTATTGAGTTTATCAATTATAATGGTCATCTACAGGTGCTTATATCCTCAAAAGAAAATAAAAGAAAAGGGACTGAAAAAACCTTCAAACCTAAACTTTTATTAAGTATTGATAAAAATAAACAAGTAATTTGTCAGCGAGTTGTTGAAGGCCAGGTGAGAAAGTCAGAACTACCTAGCCCATTCGACACAAGGCCAAATAGAGAAAAGAACTATGAGTTTATACAGCAAGGTATGCAAAGAAAAGAAACAGGTTTTGTGCATACAACAGATGTCAATAAAACACGAAAAAAAGTTGCAGCAAAGGATGTACATCGAATAGCTCAACAATATGGTATGCAGGCGCAAGATTCGATCATGAATCCAATGCATACTACTACTGAGGATAAAATAGTACTCATAAAAGATACTAAACGCCATGTCATAACCTATGGTGGAGATGAAGTTATGAGTTTAATCGATGCCCCTATAAAAACGCTTAGCCGAGGGGACATACCTTATTATCTTGATCAAGTGGGTGCTAGATTAAACGCATTACGAGAACGCGGTAAAGCACATTGTGATTTTAAGACACAAAATTTTCTTTTGCATCGAGAAAAAGGAGGTAAAGTAAACTTTACCGTTATCGACGATTGGCCGGAGCATCCATTTAATAAGAGTCCCTATGATATAGCAAAAAGTGGTGTTAAATTAATGACTACACCTGGAGTTTCCTGTCCGCCATCCAAGTATGGCGACAAGGATGATATGTGTTTTTTCTTCGAAGTGGACACAGGTTTTGCAATCGAAGAAGTAATAGATCTTGGTACAACAGCAAAGATCACAGAAAAAACGGTTGCATTCTATGATAGTTATGCATTTTTAGTAGCACTATGTGCTATTTGTAATCCAAAAAACCTAGATCTAAAAGATAAATACAAAATATCTATTGATATAACGCCAATATACAAAGAGGCACAAGATACATTAAAAAGTATGTTGGAATTATGTGATAAGATACAAGATAATCCAATAAATTACGAAAAGCCTTGTGGAGATGGTGATGACCTAAATACTTTAAACCTTGGGAATATAACAAATGCAGACGGACCATTTTCATTAGCTGCGATAGTAGAGAGGGTGGCTGAGAAGATCCCTGGCGCGTTTATCGATGAAGAACTTACTCCGTGGTTATATACAGCAATAAGAGATGCGAGAGAAAGAAGAATTGAGATCGCATTTCATCGCTTGGCGAATAATAAATCAGCTAGTCCATCACAGTATTTTTCTGGAATACTTTTTGACAGAATTAAAATTGCTTTATCAGATATAGAAAATGTTAACGGAGAGACGTTTACAAGATCATTACATTACATTGAAAAGGGTATGATGGAAGAGTTAGCAAATCTAGTCGATCTTAAATTAGACTTGCAAAGATCTTCTTTGTCATTTAGAAGTAAAAAACACAACTCAGTTTATAAAGAGATAACCAGAGATCGTGATAGACGCCGCGAGGCAGAAGTAAATAATATGCAAAAAGATCTACCAAAAAATACAAAGAGTTTTGGACAATTTGGTGCAAGTGAAAATAAGAAAAAAATATCAATCAGAAGACCAGCTATGGAAAAGAATAGTAAAAAATAAAAAAAACTGACAAAAGCTAGCCTCTGTACTATACAAAAATATATTTTATCAAGTTGGGATTAAAATGAGAGATACAACAGATATAGGTGATGTTAAGAGGATATGTGCTCAAATTGAGAGAGGCGAATTCAGTCAAAAGATTTTTGCTGTGCAAGTAACGGATATTCTGAAAAAAGTTAAAGAATATGAAAAGTTGCTAGCTGAGTTAGAGCCAGATAATCAAAATGAAAGTGACAATAGTGAAAATTTTGTGACAGAAGAGACAGATTATGAATATCAGTATAATACTATGCGGCGTTTATTAAGTGAGATAAAAAATCAAACGGATGATTTGAAATTGCCGAACAAAAAACTGACTCAATCTCGTAAACGATTTGATGAGCTCAGGGAGCGATTTGATAGCATTGAAGCCAATTCATTGGCAGGAAAAGAGTTACTGACGGGGCAGTGGGAAGAAATTGACGAAAGATTAGCATTCAACTCGTTGATTGATGGTGCATTACATGAAACTAACACAGGGGATGATGCTGTTGAGAAACTCAATGAGAGTCTAAATTTCATGGAGAGACATATTAAAGTTCTGGAAGCCCTCATCGTGAACCAAAAGTCAGACCATGGACTACCCCTTGAACATCCAAGAGTTGGTCCAATTATTACAGACTATTTGGTTGAAGTCGCCAACAATACCACGATGGATAAGGATACATTTGAACAAGAGTTAAATAAAATCATAACAGGAACTCTAGATATTAAACTAAAACATACTCCCAAGTATTTTAGAGTAACAAAAATGCGTCATACTACGGGTCAGTCAATGAGAGAGTCTTTATCGGATATAAATGCAGCTTTGCAGCAAGAAAGCACAATTGATCTACAATCAAAAAAGTTTCGTCCGGCAGAGCCAATTCGTAACCCCCCCCAACCCAAAACGCCAAAGCCGTCAGCTTAGATAAGACAACATTAAACAATAAAACCATTTGCATTATAGCAGTTTATCGTTACAATAGTCATTCTGTTATTATTCTTAGCCCCTAACGATACCATTCTTTGTGTATCAGGATATTGTATTTATGAGTTCTTTTGACAATTCATGTCACACTTACGATCTTTCTAAGCAACTAAAATTACTCACCTCTTTTCTCCGTAGGCTTACTAACTCCTATGAAGTTGATAGTACAAGTAATTCTCAGGCATTAAATACGCTAAAGAAATTGGTAGATGTCTCGGTGATTCGTGATATTGTACGTCGCCTAGAAATCAATCACGATCACATAATAAGATATCGAGGCAACGTAAAAATATATCGACAAAAGATAAACGATACTATACTGAATGGTGAAAAGCGCTATGGATTAGATCGATCTATCGAAGTGTTTATGGACTCACAATTGGGCTTGATGTTATTACTCTCTACCAAAGAAGTGGCAAGAGCAGGAATCTTTAAGAAGAATAAGCCAAAAATATTATTTTACTTTGACAATGGAGAGGTTGTTGCTAAGCGTATAATAGAGACACAGATCCATAAGAAAATGATTATAGAAAAGCCTGAAAAAGCTGAAATAGAAAAAATAGGTTTAAGCCGTATAGAAGCAGGTTTCTTTACAAAAAAAAATGCCCGGAATCGTCATATAGAACAGAATAATATAGGAAAAGATTCTGAACGCTATCTAATAGAATATGCAGGCGAAGATCTTGTGGACAGTTTGCTCGATAAAAAGTTACTCGAGAATGACCACCTAGAGTACCTCGAACAGGTTGGAAAGCAGCTCACAGATAAACATGCGCGAAATATAAGTCATGGTGATCTAAAGTTGGACAATATACTTAGAGATGTACGAGGTGACAAAGTTGTATTTACCATCATAGATGACTGGCCATATTATTACTTCAAACCAACAACAACAAATAAAGGAGAAATAATAGCACCCTCCCGACCAACGTTTAAAAATAACAAAGTTACTGTGTCCCCTGGGATTGGTATGCCTCCATTAAAAATAGAAACTAATGGAATGACACAAATGCAGGGATGGGGGTTCTTTAGTCAACATTCCGAATTATGTATACCGCACAAGTTATGGGATAAAATCACTCGAGCTAGCTTCCTGACTATGGCTTTTTATGACAGCTATGCATTCCTGTTAAACTGCATCATCATATGTGAAAAAGAGAATTACGATGGCTTCGTAAGCAACCAGTATCAAAAAGACAATATACAAAAAGAAGCGAAACTACTTCTTTATCAGTTACTATGTGATATTGCGGAGCTAGTTGATAGACCATTAGACTATAACAAAAAAGTAGAAAACTGGTATGAGAATAGCTCATGGAATCTAGTTAATATTTGTGTCGACGGTGGCCCTTATGCTATTAAAAGTATAGTAGGAATGTTAGGTTTTAGAATTTATTCTAGAGAGCTCATAGGTTTTCCTTGGGTGCAAAAACAGATAGATTCCATAGAAAAAAACTTTAAAGAGTACCTAGTCTATCGAGCTATCTGCCAAAATCAATTATTTGAATCAAGAATTCTAACAAGAAGAGATATACTTCACATACTTAGCATGTCTACAAGTATTACGTCTATGCCGTTAGAATATAAGTATGATTTGTTGATGGACTTTATACGACGAGGGGAAATTGAACAAGTCGAAAACATTATTAGTGGATCATCAGAGCATAAAGATGATATTGCTTATATCAAAAGCTTTTTAAAGAGCTATAATTCGAATAGAGGTGTTAAAGATACCACTAAGTCGAGAGTAGAATCTCTATTTCTAGATGAAATAAATATTTTTAGGTCCGGAGATGAATCTTTCTATACCCCTTTAGCCATAGACAAACAATATTACTTGAGTGAAGAGGAGAAAAAAAGACCAAATTCGCCAGACTTTGAATATATCATGTCAAGATGATTGACCTTAATCTGAGTCGTACCCTTAAGCTGTCACGACCTCTTGCATCTATTATTGTGTCAGTGTAATATAGCGATTTTAACGCATTTAATGAGTATGCGTCCTCATTTATTTAGAAAACATAGAATCATGCTCTCAAAGATAATTAACAGTACAAAGCTTGATAATAAGAGTAAAAAACAAGCTTGGTGTACCATGTTAGAGTCTATCTCCACTTCAGATTTAAAAGAAACTTCCAGTTATAATGGTGACACAATAGTAGATGAAGTTTTAGCTATGGCAGAAACAGGGCTTGATGAAGAAAAAGTTGTATATGATACGGAGAAATTGGCTTTACAAGCTTTCCTTATGGATATGTTGTGGGCAAAGATAAGAGACGATAGAGGGTTATTACTATTTTTTCTAGTATATCCAAAGCGAGATAAGCTAAGCTTACTACAAAAAGCTTGTATGCAAGGGAATGAACATAATCTAGAAATTCTCATTGAGGGATTAATGAAATATGTAGCTCCTTCACATAGAGATATTGCTTTTTATTGCTTAATTCAAAAAAACGATGCCCATTTTAATTTAATCCATCAGATCACTAAGCAAGGATCAACAAAAAATCTTGTGTTACTTCTTAATGCGTTGGAGTTTTTTCTAGATGATTATAGAGAAAAAGTTTTGGCGCTTATGATGGAAAAAAATCGTGCTGGATTTACGGTGTTTTTATCGGCCCTCATGCAAGGAGGTGAGACTAATGTTGAGAGACTACTCGAAACGCTGGTGGAGTGGTCTAATCAAGATTATGATAAATTGAAAATATGGTTATTAACAGAAAATAAAAGGAATTTTACGCCATTACAGCAAGCTTTAGTGGGAGGCAATTTACACAATCTTCAAACTGTATTGGGTTTATTAGAGCTTTATTTTAAAGGGGATAAAGCAGGTTTGAAAGCACAGGTTATGCACGTGAACAGAGATGGTTATAATAATTTACACCATGCTACAACAACTGGACGTATGACAATAGTAAAGGCATTTATAGATTTCATTGTAAAGCATTTTGGGAATGAGGTATCCGGACAACATCCCAGTGAGGCAACAGTCATACTACAAATATTAGCGAATCAAAGAAGCCGAACATCATTCACTCCAAAGGCGCCCCCAGCATCGCATGATTATGAACAAATCAACCAAAAAATAGAGAGTTTGCGTAAATTTCGTAGAAAAACACTATCTCAGACTACATTCACGAGTAATATAGCGGCTAATAAACTAACAAAAAAAGCAGAAGACCAAGTAGAGAATAAATACAATGCACATACGCTACTAGGTCAGCGTAAAGTTGGCGCCAAAGAACAGGAAAAAGACAAAGAGATAACACATCAAGAGTGTATTGGATCACCGTTAGAGGATAGTGACTGGCCAGAGTTAAAGGCTGCCGTCGAAGAAGCAAGACAGTGGAATAATGCAGTTAGTCAGGATAGGGGTGGCGATTTCTGGAGCGTAAACGATGGTACTGCGCAGGTGCAAATAAAACCCTCTAACAATATGACATATGCAAAGGAAAAACCGAGTTTTTTCCCAAGTTTAGAGAGTGTGGAAAAACCAAGTTTTTTGCCAAGTTTAGAGAGTGTGGAAAAAACAAATAAAGACATTGAGGATTGGATGTCAATGAATACAACAAGTGTAACACCAAGATTACCTTTTTGGGCCAAAGAAAAAGACATATGGTCAGAAGATAGTTTACGTAATACTATGGGGCTTAATATAAGCCCTATCAGAAAGACTAGCCCAAATAGCCAGAAAAGTGAAAGGTCAGCACCGACTAAACACTTAGGGCCATCATCTGAAGGAAAGTGAATATTTAATCGTTAGAAGATTATTAACAAAAAAGATGCAGACGATATTCAAGCGCTTCTCAGTAATCTCAAACCAAAAATCAAGGTACAGCTATGGGTTCAAAGAGGATAGAGGTAAGAGGTACTTATATCAGCCTGAGTATTATTGTTTAGTATTACTCAAGCTCTATAGTATCACGTGTTACATAGTTACAAACAAAACCTTAAAAAACGATATAGCATCTCATGTTACATTGAAACAGCCCTCACAAGATACTAGAACAGTAAGTGATAGGTATTTAAGTAAACACAACATAATTATGAGCCTAATTAAGTGGCTAGCCTATTATACAGGTTATATTGTTGAAGAGGATAGCAAGCTTGCTGGGCAGATGGCATAAAGAAAGCCGGCCAAACAATATTAAATTAACAAGACAAATGAGTTTCGTTGTAGTTGATATTGCCATTAGACTCCTGAGATCTATAGCGAATCACACAGAACAAGTAAACTACAGATGCTGATAAACACTACTCAATTGGCAAAAATCCAAAAAAAGTTTATAAATATAAATAAAAAGTTGTACATACATAACAAATTAATATAATGTAATAACATGTATTGTGAAATAGCAATATATTTGATTTTTATTATGGCAATAACAGAGGAGATATCATGATAAGCACAACTACAGAGCAAAACTATTTACTGAGCGATAGCATTAAAAAAGTGAAACTGCTTTTTTTTATTGCTAATTTTTATCTATGGCATATGTTATTTGTGTTACTTATAGTAGCAATACTTCCCAATGACTATATAGACACACTTTTTGTAAATGCGTCCCCAAGTAGTAAACACTTATTTGAAATAAGCTCGGCACCATGGACGTTCGATTCTACGTTCTGTGTATTTTTTTCGATCATGTTCCCATTCACCATTTTCCAAAATATGATTTTTGATGAGCGTGCACACAAAGTACTTCTATTTAAACATAAGAATACCTGTCAGATGTTGTTGATCGCGATACTAATGCTTGCTAATTGTACTGCTCTGTTTCTTATACAAAATCCGAATAAGATACTACAATTTATGAGTACATATCAGTTTTTTTCATGTATTATAATATTCAAGATAGGTCTTTATAATCTTCGACCTGGACATATCTTCTACCTCGAGAGCCCTGAAGAAAGTCTCGTGCAAGAAATTAGTTTTAACACACCTATGTGGGGTTGGAGTACACAACCAAATATGTCAACAGATAAAAACTATGACGAAAGAGAAAATCAAAATGCCCGTTTTTGGCAGGCCTATGCTTACTCATACAGCAAATTTTTCCCCTTTTTGATGAGTGGTTTACTATTTTACTATGTTGACCTTGTTGAAAAGTTTTATAAGATTCCAGTCGGCTATATGTATGTTGGGGTCGTCTACTTCACATCATACTTGCTAAATGATTTACCAGATTTTCTAGCTGCTTGGAACGGTCACAAAATACCACACACCAGTAGCTAAAAACCATGAGCCATATACCACATTACCCAGTGTATATGGCGCACAGGTCAACTTAAACGTTTTTCACCAATAAGAGAGTAGAGCACCAGTATCATGGAAAAAATTTATAACCGCATCAAATTATTACGCATAGAGCGAGATATTTCTAGACAAGAACTAGCTAAGCGCGTTCAAGTAAACCCACAAACTATTGGATTTCTAGAAAGAGAACAGTACAACCCTAGTTTATCACTGGCTTTCAAAATAGCTGCGGTTTTTGGGTTATCTGTTCATCATATCTTTAGCGCAAAGCCATTTAAAAGTCTATTTGCATCCAATCAAGATATACCAAAAGAAATAAACGTTTAAACAATAATCTGTAAGCTATCCTATCAGATTGGGTAAACCCTTAGGGTAGAGATTTATAGAGTACGGACATAGACGACAAATCTTTTAGCAACACTTGTGGGTGTTAGATACCCGTATGTTATTGTGCACATCTTTGTAACTGATCAAAAGGTGACGCATGAGTAGTACAAGTACATCTAAGGCTTTCGGGAGCGTTGTCTTTGGGTTCATGTTTATCGACTTTTTTACCGCAATCAATTAGATGGGTGCAATACCTAGGCCGTATTGTAGTCATCTGATAAAGTCACCTGGCACAACACTTAGTATAGATATGCAGGTGCTTGGTCCACTTCATGAGCTTATTTTGGTAATTACCCCCAGAATTATTCGGCATAGAACATACCTGTTGTAGATAAAAGAATTCTCCAGCGTGTTTTTATGATATAAATATATAAACAATAAACAGGGTGATCAAGGATTTACATGCATAATCACCATAAGTGTCATAAAAGTAATTAGTATAAAATATAGTTTTGATACAAAAAAATGAGCAATATAATTACATAGGGACTATACAATTATTAATATTAAAAAAATAGGAACTACTATGACAGATCAAACCGATAAAGCACTAGAATACACAACGAAAATCGCTTTATTTTTGTGTAGCCAAAATATGACATTAAAAGATATTTTTGATAAATGTAATCTGGTTGATATCAAAGCAGAAGGGAGGGATAATCAATTTAATGAAAAGTTCCCAATTTTTTCGAAAAAAGGCACTGAGAAGCCAAGCGCCGAAGAGCAGTTTTATGCCGATGTGAGAAGGGTGCGAGGACAGCATGCCGAAAGAGAAGGTTTTGATATGATATTGATGACTGTTTTGTCCTTAGCATTGATTGCCTGTATTGCTTTAATTGCGTTTGCTCCTATCATTGCTGGAGCTATTGCTGGTGCAATTGCACTTTCAGAGTTTAAAAAACCACTGATGATTTATTTTATTGCTGACGGCGTATTGGGAATTCTAAGAACAGTTGGTCTCGGTATGCAATATAAGCTTGAAAGAATCGATGATAATAGAGACCTTATCGAAGACTATAACATTTTCACGCAATCAGAATTTGCGAGCATCGATGACCTTGTAAAATGTTTACCTGATGATATGAAAAAGCTTGTAAAGAGTTTATACGGTGATATACAGAATGCAAGTAATGCGGTGACATCAGAAGATCATTTTGAACATAGATTGGCAATGAAAAATCGTGCAAATGAGTTAATGGAAAAGTTTGCCAGTCATCACCAAGGAGTTCGCGGTTGGTTTTCCACCTGGATCACAGGTAGGGAGGAAGCTAGAAAAACTAATAACCTGGTACAGTATAATCGTGATATAGGGAAATTAGATATAAATCCAGACAGTGAACAAGCAGGGCTAACGTCAAGTAGTATAACTACGGATACAACAGTCGCAAGAGGGCATAATAGGTCTAGTGAAAATAATAAACCTACCCAGCAAAGCGAGCATAAAAAAAATCGACTCTAAGAGGGAGTGCATACAAAATGAGCCTGAAATCTTAAAGAATTGGGTCTCTAGTGAAATACTATATGTAAAATCCTTGCACATTATTGTGACATAATCTGTAGCATGCTAGTATCAATATAGATATAACGCATAAGAGGATTACCATGGCTGGGAAAAAAACAGGGGCAGAACCACAAAAAGACGCTGCTAAAGATAGAGCTCTAGACTCCATTTTAGGACAAATTGAACGGCAATACGGCAAAGGCGCTGTAATGCGTATGGGAGACGGGAGTAAAGAGAAAGTCGAAGCGATCTCTACTGGTTCTTTGAGCTTAGACTGTGCAGTAGGTATAGGTGGATTGCCTAAAGGTAGGATAATAGAAATTTACGGACCAGAGTCATCAGGTAAAACTACATTGACATTACACATAACAGCAGAATGTCAGAAAGCAGGTGGTACAGCAGCATTTGTTGATGCAGAACATGCTCTAGATCCTAATTATGCAGAAAAGCTTGGCGTGGATGTTGATAAATTACTAATTTCTCAGCCAGATACAGGAGAGCAAGCTCTAGAGATAACAGATATGCTAGTACGATCAGGCGCGGTAGATTTAGTAATTGTGGACTCTGTTGCAGCATTAACTCCAAGGGCAGAGATTGAGGGTGATATGGGAGATACTCACGTAGGATTACAGGCACGATTGATGTCGCAAGCCTTACGTAAACTTACTGCTAACATTAAGCGTTCAAATGCTATGGTGGTATTTATCAACCAAATTCGCTTAAAAATAGGGGTAATGTTTGGAAATCCAGAAACGACTACTGGTGGTAACGCATTAAAGTTTTACTCATCCGTGCGCTTAGATATTCGACGATCAGGGGCTTTAAAGCGTGGAGATGAGATTTATGGTAACGAAACAACGGTAAAGATTGTTAAAAACAAAGTCAGTCCCCCGTTTAGAAAGGCGCATTTTGATATTATCTATAACGAAGGTATTTCAAGGCACGGAGAAATAATTGATATAGGTGTAAAAGAGGGTGTTATTGAAAAAGCTGGAGCTTGGTATAGCTATCAAGGTGAGCGACTTGGACAGGGTAAAGATAATGTCAGGGCTCTATTGATTGATAAGCCTGAGCTTTCAGATGAGATAGAAAATAAAATTCGCGCTAAGCTTTTACCACAGACTGAGCAACAGGCTGCAACCGAAGAGATGGTGTAGGTAGCCCAAAAGCTATTAGTGTTATGAGAATTTATTAGTTATTTGTCGGCTAAAAGTTTTTAATGAGCAAATTAGTATTACTTCTAATCTTTCTCTGTGCGAAGCTATAAGTCGGTTGTTTCCTTCTTTTATGGATATTTTTGACATTTAAGTTTATTAAGGCTATTGATAAAGTAACTATCACTGATGCGCATATACTCGCTAGCGATAAATTTGAGCAGTTATTTATGATCGATCGGGTAAAAATAGGCCTTATAGATAAAGCTCAAAAAAACCAATTAACCGTATTTCCGTTAATTTTGATGGTTGATGGTCAGGTGAGAAAAACGTGGTTGCAATAAAAAATCGCTTACGTTCTCAGATAATAAAAAGCTAGAAATAGCCGGAAAAAATTCTCAGGTGGGCCAAAAGAAAATAATCAGGGTAAGTAGTATGCGGTTTTGGCTAGGTTTTCTTAGCTAGAATTCGGTTTGTAGACGTGTTTTCAGATGGTATATGTTGATGGTTTTCCAGTTTTGGCTGGTGCTCTGGTAAAGTGGAGTGGTCCCGAGTCAGTGTTGTTTTGTCGACACTGCCTAGTTTAGTGTTACTACGAGATTTAAACTGATCAGGTTTGGGGATATAAAATTGTAGCAGAGGTAAGTTGTAGCCTGGCTTGAGTATCTTACGTTCGTAGCTTTCTGCAAGCAAATTTTGGCTAGGTGAAAAGTAGAATTTTAAGCAGATTTTGCCCGCAAGAAAGTTGAAAAGGGCAAAACTTATACCGCAGGCAGTTAATAGAAGTGGCCCAAAGGGAGCAGCTTGGCTAATGGCTTGCGCATGAAATATAGAAAACCAAGCAATTCCAGTAACTGTGCCTAAGCAAATAGCCATAACAATTTTTCGGCGGTATAGTTCAAGATCACGACGGAACTGTTTTGCTAGAGTGTACGATATTTGGTCATTTAAATCACGAGAACGTAGTTTGTCTTTACTACCTGTAGCTGCGTGATGTGCAGGCAAAGAGTTTTGTAATCTATGAGCTAGGTTTTCGTAGTTCTTTGGCCTTAGACTATAGCGCAGACATAAGAGATCATAGACTTCAGCGACGAGCTGAAGAGTTCCGGAAAAAACTGCGGTAGGGATATTGGTTGTAAGCATGAGTCCGCCCATACCAAAAATAAAACGAATCAAGCTTGAGCCGCTCACAATAAAAACTGTAGCAGTCAGGATAAAATAAGGCAAAAAGTAAAGGCGCTGCCCTTTTTTTTCAAGCCAAAAGCTATTAAATTTTATATAAGCATTGCTGATATTCATAAACAGGCCAATAACTAAGCAGCTGTGTCCAAGTTTAGTACCAAATGTAGCACCGAAGACAAGTCTCGGTAGGCTGCCAGAAAATAGCCGTATAATCTGATTAATCAAGATGCGATAGGGATCATAATGCCTCGCAAGAAATCGACGATTCATTAACAAAGAAAGCGGAGTTGTCATGCGTGCGCGAGATTGTACAGGCATAATATATCCAAAATAAATTAGGATATAGTATACCAGAATAGCAAAAATAGTGCTAGTACAGGGCCGCCATTATCCATGTGCGAAAATAACGTTGTGTCTTATTGCCAATACAAAAGTTAGACTTAAGGTGGTTAGGGAGATCTACTCTTAGGGTTAAGCTGAACTTTTCTATTTTAAAGCGTATAAGTAACCTCACAATGTACATAACGATATAGAGGTAAGGGTTGTAAAAAATTTAAAGTTATAGCCTACGAGCGTGGACGGCGAGCATAATCACGGCCATTACCCCACAAATGAAGAAGTATTGCACACACCACAGCATCACGGCTGCAGCTACAACTCCTCCTACGGTTGTGCCGTAATTCACCAATTTTTGTATACATCTTTATAGCGTAGAGACTTTACCAGATTTTTTTTAATAGAAGCTTTTATTTGATCAGTATTTACCTTGAAAAAGTGGAGACTGTCTAACTAAGTCTCTGCATGATGATTAATTAAGCGGGTGAGAGGAAACTATGTGTCTCTAGTTGGAAGGTTTTACACAGACCCAGGATTAAAATTGCCTAGGCCCATAAACAATGATTTACATAGATCTAGGGTTGCTTTTCGATTTGGTTTACTGGGTTGTTATAGAGTATAAGCGAGATTGCCAAGTTCTTTTAAAGCGGCCCGAAATGTTCTTTATCTTCTTGGCGGAAGAAAGCTTAGAATAAGAGAGATTAGCTAGTGCAATGATTGCATCTTGTAGTAGAGGTGTTTGAGGATATTGGTAATGTTTGATATTCATAATGTTGGCATGAAATCTATGTCGAAGTGATTTGTGTAATATGCTGATTCAATTATTTTTTTTCAATAGTTGTCCGTGGCGCTGATGCCGGTCAGGATTAAGTAAAAAAATCATCTATTTAACTGTGAAATAGTGAAAAATTTCAAAAAAAAAAGTATAATTAAACATCACACATTTTACTCTATATAATGCACGCTACTATGCCTAATAAACAACATCTTATAAAACTGATTGTAGTCATGATTATTATACCAATCATGGCAGAGAGTTTATATTCTCCTGGTCTCCCAGCCCTAGCAGAAAGCTTCCAGGTATCAATTCACAGCGCAGAAAACACCCTGTCAATTTTTTTGTTAGGTTTTGCCATTGGAAATCTTTTTTGGGGGCACGTCTCAGATGTAATAGGACGAAGACCAGTGGTAATAACAGGTTTTACTCTGTTTATTATTGCTACCTGGATATGTTGCCAAACACAAGAGTTTGAATATTTTATGTTAGCTCGTCTCTTACAAGCCTTTGGGGGATCTGTAAGCTGCTGTGCACAGTCAATAAATCGTGATCTATTTAGCCAAAAAGAGCGCATAGCAGTATCTGCTTTCATTGGCACCTCAGTTTCTCTCACCCCAGCATGGGGGGCACTCATCGGAGGATATGTCATTACATTTTTCGAATGGCGGGTAACTTTTTGGATTCTTTTAGTAACAGGTATGCTGCTTACTTCTATACTGTACTACAAGTTACCTGAAACCAAACAAGGAGATAAGCTGAAAGTATCTCCTCAATCACTGCTAGGAGTAAGTAAAAAAATATTTTCTGATAGTAATTTACTAGTACACAGTACCATGATTGGCTTAGGCTTAGGTATCATGTATACCTTTCTTGGTGAAGGGGCTTTTTACTGCATTACCGAACTTGGTATGAGTTCAGCCGCCTACAGTGTTATCTGTGCACTAGGCGCGTTATCTTATGCGAGCGGGTGTCAATTAGCCAATTTTTTGATACAAAAAGGCCTAGTCTACAAAAAAGTTATGACGATTGGGTTGTTTGGAGGGCTAGCAACATATGGTGTTTTTCTACAGGCGGTGTACTTGAAGGTAATAAAGCAGGGAGCCGCATCAGTAACTGGTGTGTGGTTTGAGCCAGCAACGATTATTATTTTACTGTTATGGATGATAGGTTCGGCATGCTTATCGCTTGTATTAACCCCTTCTTTTGCTATGGTACTAGAAAACCAAAAAGACAATTCAGGCGTCGCAGCGAGTTGGTTTGGCTGTATAAATAATGGTCTAAATGCCAGCATTAATGCAACTATGTCAGTACTCCATTCAACTCAGATGTGGGTTATGCCTCTATTTTTCATGGGTATATTTGTGCTCATGGTCATCGTCTTCTTTACTACGCTTGACAAAAGCGGGCTTGAAGCGGAGAATATGGCTTAATCATAAATAAGGTCAGAGGCCATGAAAACCGCTGAAATTCGGGCAGCATTTTTGCGTTTTTTTCAAGAAAAGTCACACAGCATAGAGCCAAGTGCCCCACTTATACCTGTCGATGACCCAAGTTTACTCTTCACTAATGCAGGGATGGTGCCATTTAAGCCTTTTTTTCTTTGAGAAAAAAAACCACCACATTCCTGTGTTACAAGCTCCCAGCGCTGCTTGCGAGTAGGAGGGAAGCACAACGACCTTGATAATGTAGGTTTTACTGCTCGGCATCACACACTTTTCGAGATGCTTGGTAACTTTAGTTTTGGTGCATACGAAAAAGAAAAGGCAATAGAGTATGCCTGGGAGTTTTTAACTCAGACTTTACAGTTACCAGAAGAAAAGCTATTAGTCACAGTGTACAAAGATGATGCTGACGCTAAAAAAATATGGCAGGATCACATTGGGGTTGAGGTAGATAAGATTATATCTTGTGGCGAAAAAGATAATTTTTGGTCTATGGGAGATACTGGACCATGTGGGCCTTGCACAGAGATTTTTTATGATCACGGGCCAGAAGTGGCAGGAGGGCCGCCAGGGTCGGTGGATGAAGATGGCGATCGTTTTGTAGAGGTGTGGAATCTTGTTTTTATGGAATACGATCGACAGCAAGATGGGACTTTATTGCCACTACCCCATCGTTGCGTAGATACCGGTATGGGGCTTGAACGTATTGCGGCTGTCATGCAAGGGGTAACCAACAATTTTGACACAGATAGTTTTACAGAGATTATCCGGCAAGCTAAAGCACTTGCCCGTGATATGCCAATATTTACGCAAAGAATCCTTGCGGATCATTTACGTGCTATTTGTTGGCTTATAGCTGAACAGGTTCGGCCCAGTAATGAGGGCCGTGGCTATGTTCTGAGACGTATCATTCGCCGTGCACTTCGCTATGCGTACTCAGCAGGGGTCCCATTACCATGTCTCTACCTGCTTGTAGATGCAGTAGTCGCACAATATAGTCACGATCAACGCCTACAGGAAGAAAAATCCAGTATTATATCTGTATTACGTATAGAGGAAGAAGCTTTTGCACAAACTATTCGTCATGGAATGAGTCTATTTCATGAGACAGTAGCAAAACTTGACGGTAAATTGATTCCTGGGGCAGCGGTCTTTAAACTATACGATACTTACGGGTTTCCTCAAGACCTTGTCACAGATTTAGCAAGAGAGCAAGGACTGGATGTAGATATAGTAGGCTATGAGAAAGCTATGGCTGCGCAAAAAGCACGCTCCCGCAAAAACCAAAAATTTATCGATAAGCTATCAGAAAGTTGGAGTTTGCCAGAAAAGACAATCTTTGACGGATATAAACTAAGCCAAACCGTAGCAAAGATTAGAGGGTTGTTTGCTGAAGGCCTAGCAAGTGAGGTCAAGCAATTAACAGCGGGAGAAAAAGGAAGAGTTGTGCTTGATCACACACCATTTTATGCAGAGTCTGGTGGCCAGGTTGGAGATGTCGGCTCATTAAGTACAGAAAATGGTGTGTTTACTGTGCTAGATACACAAAAACACGAAGACTCTATCGTGCACTATGGGGTATGTGAGCAAGGGGCTTTTAGTCTTGGCCAACAAGTTACCGCTTGCGTGGATAGTAAACGTGATTTAACGAAAAAAAATCATTCAGCAACACATTTACTACATGCTGCGCTAAGATCGATTTTAGGTACACATGTTACACAAAAAGGATCTTTAGTAACGCCAGAGCGTTTGCGTTTTGATTTTTCTCATACAAAATCTTTAACCGAAAAAGAAAAAGATGCCATAGAGCAACTCGTAAATACGCATATTACAGCTAACCATCCGATCTCTACTGAAATAATGGATTTAGAAAGTGCCAAAAAAAGGAATATCTTAGCTTTATTTACTGAAAAATATGAACAAGAGGTTCGTGTGCTGACTATGGGCGAGTTTTCACAAGAACTATGTGGTGGAACCCACTGCAGTCACACAGGTGATATCGGCATTTTTATCATTGTTCAGGAAACTGCTGTCGCCCAAGGAGTAAGACGAATAGAAGCGCTAACTGGCATGACAGCATTTTGTTACGTGCAACAAAAGCGTAGATATTTACAACAGTTAGCTAATAAATCAGGCTGTGCTGAAACTGCACTAGAGGAAAAGTTTTCACAGACTCAGCAACGATTGAAAGCAGCCGAGAAAAAGTTACAAGCCTATCAGATTGAGCAGAAAAAGAGCATTTTACAGAAACAAGTAAAAAGCCAACTAGTTCAAACTGGTCGATATCCCTTCAGTCTTGTAGAGATTGAGCAAGAAAGTAGCATAGATCTAAGAACATCAATGGATATCTGTATGCTTGAGACAAGGGATACTATCGTCTGCCTCTATCAAGCTCAAGCAACTAATCGCTATGCTCTAGCGATTGGGGTTGGGCAAAATATAATTGATAAAGTGAACGCGAGAACACTTTTTCAAGATGCAGTAAAAAAACTAGGAGCACGAGGAGGTGGTAAACCCCAATATGCCCAAGGGCAAATAGTAGTGCAAGAAAATACTCCAGTTGCTGGAGAAATCAAAGCATGGCTATGCGAATATTTGTCGAGTTAATATGGCACTATGGGTTCAGAAATTTGGCGGTAGTTCGCTGACTAATCTCACCAAAGTAGAAGCGATAGCACGTAGAATTAAAAATGATACATGTAAGGGACATCAAGTAGTAGTCGTGTTGTCAGCATTACAAGGAGAAACCGATAGATTGATTGGTTTAGCCAATCTAGTTTCCCCAGAGCCACCCAAGCGAGAGTACGATGCTTTATTGGCTACAGGTGAGCAGGCCTCAGCTTGTCTAATGGTCATGGCATTACAGCGTATCGGAGTAAAAGCGCGCTCACTGAATGCTTGGCAGGCAAGAATTATAACAGACCAGCATCACAAACGTGCCAGCATAACATCCATAGATAAGCCAAAAATTCTCAGCATAGTAAGAGCCAATACCGTACCTGTTATTACAGGTTTTCAAGGTGTGGGACAAGAAAATAGTATTACTACATTGGGCCGTGGTGGTTCAGATACTACAGCGTTGGCTGTTGCAGCGTGTTTAAAGGCAGATGAGTGTCAGATTTTTGTGGATGTCGGTGGAATATATACTACAGATCCAAAAATTGAGCCCAATGCAAAACTTCTACCAAGCCTATCTATAGAGCAACTACTTGCACATGCATGCTCAGGTGCTAAAGTAATGCAAAAACGTTCTGTTGCATTAGCATCGCGTTACCGAGTACCCATGCGCATATGTCCAACCTTTACTGACGGAGTCGGAACTGTGATCGAATACCAAAATACGAATGCACTTGAGAAAACAGAAGTGAGAGCAATTGCATTTGCCAAAAACCAAGTGATGTTGCAAATTTGTGTAACCGCTACTCAATTCCAAGATTTACAAGCTTTGCTGAAGTGTATAGAAAAAAGTGGACTAGAAATGGAGCATAGTATTCGTCAAAATATGCAAAACCACACTCAGCCTGGAGATTATGAGCTAAGTTGCCTATTAAATAATGAAGATTTTTGTTGTTTCAAACAAGCCCTCGACACCTGGCTTACAGAAAAGTCACCTTTAGATTATCGAGTGATTCGAGAGGTAGCTAAGGTGTCATTACTAGGATATTGTATGACACGAAATATGGATATCACGCATAAAATTATTGAAATAGGCAAGAATTTTCAGATTGATTTTCACTCATTACAAGGCTCAGATCAGCAGATAACTATGGTGGTTGCACAAAAACATCTAGAAATATTAGTGCGAAAGATGCATCAACAGTTTAAGCTAGACCGTATTCTCGTACAGAAGGATGCTCGATGTGACGCAACTACATAATAGTCAGAAAAAATCAAGATATAAGTCAATCTGGTTGATGTGGCCAACACTTGTGTGCGTTACTATTCTATTACTATCGAGTCTATACTTATTAGGACTCTATGCCGCTAAAACTGCAAGAAATACTTTGTTCTATTTACGAAGCTTAGACTCTGACGCTGTAATATTAGCAAAAGCTAAGCAATATCCAGTTCGAGATCTAACAAAAGACACAAAGAGTATGGACTACCTACAAGCAACACCTGTATTTATATCCATGAGTACAAGCCCGGCGCGCATAGATAAAATCGTTCATGTCTTAAGTACAATTGACTTACAGTACGTCGAAAAGATACTCGTTAATATCGCGCCAATATTTCCTCGAACAGGTAAGTCCTATGTGATTCCTACAGCACTTTCAAAGCATAAGAAAGTTTACGTTAACCACATCAAACAAGACTATGGTCCAGCAACCAAATTATTACCAGGTATAGAATATGCTCAAACTATACATCCGAATGCATTGGTAATTACCCTCGATGATGATCACGCTTATCCACAAGGAATAGTAAACGAACACATTTTTGCAATGGCACATGGTGCATCAGTGAGCAATGTACAAGATGATAGAATAGGCGATTTGGGTAAGGGGTATTTCAAGTTGCCTGAAAAAAACCCAAATTTACTAGGTAAATGGCCAGACCATCATTATAACCTTATCCAGGGATGGTCGAGTGTAGGGTATGTCGCAAGCAGTGTCCCGGTAACAAGAATCAAGCAATGGCTTGCATTAGAAAAAAGTAAGACAGCAGGAGATGCATGCCTTTTTTCAGATGACTTTATAATTAGTTATGCAATAGCACTAGAAAGTAGTGAGTTATTTAAGATTGCAAATCGCTATGTAAGTGTAGATAACATTTTACCACTATCATATGGGTTAGCTCCTGGGGCTCTACATAGAGAATCTACTAAGGTAGGAGTGAATTGGGATGTGAATCAAATGAATATCTTCACCAAAGAACGAATTAGGAGTTGCTTTGAGTTTTTGTTGGAACACGCTGAGTAAAATAAGTGATGCAACCTATATTCGGATAGGCTTGCTGTGGATCGTAATTGCATCAGTTGCAAAATGTATTCAGCATATAGATGAAATGCATCAAAAAAGATTACTCCAAGACCAAACCCATCTTGCCGAAGCTCTAGAGATGCCAGTAAGAGATGTATCAGCCTATCCTGGACTTGAAGATTTTTTGCAAAGGCATCCCGTATATATTTCATTATCAACTATACCAAAACGGATAGGCTACATTGAAGATGTACTTCGAAGTATAGATTTACGCTGGGTTGAAAAAGTCTTTATAGCAGTCCCTGAGCGGTTCACAAGGACCAACGAAGAATACCATATACCGGCAAGCTTACTATTTCATGAAAAAGTAGAGATTATTAAAGCAGAAAAAGATGAGGGGCCTATCACTAAATTGCTACCAGCACTAGAAAAAGTTCGCGGTGCTCAAAACGGTGATGCACTACTAATTGTTTTAGACGATGATTATATCTATCCTAGGGGCTTGGTGCTTGAGCATGCGTATGCAGTATGGCAGGGAAAAAAAACCAGCGCATCGAGTGCAATTGTTGCGCAGCTAGGAGAAAAAGCAAAAATGCCACATGCTTATCGAATAAATAAAACCGTATTACAAAGAATTTTTACGCAGAAAGATCCAAGACTTGTGCATGGTGTAGGATCAATTGGGTTTTTAGCGAGTGCGGTAGATGAAAATATGGTCCGTGCGATTTTAGCCTATGAGCAAAAACAAGGTAGCAATGATTGTTATTTATCTGATGATGCTGTATTGAGCTATATGTTGCAAAAAAAGGGTGTAGAGATTCAGCATATTAATACCAAATATTTATCCCATCCAATGCTACAACCTTTGCGTGCAGCTACAGAAATCGATGCAATCCATAATATTCCAGCCTTAGAAAAAACATGGAATTGGTTGGGTAAAGGAAAAGATCCTAGTGCAATTGAAGTGCGCTTAGCAAGGTGTTTTACAACAATAGCACAGTATCAGGCTACGGAGAATATGATGGATGA
>JAYYPW010000009.1:0-72402 GCA_036128855.1 Pseudomonadota bacterium | reverse complement strand
GATTTTTTATACGGGAATATTCTTTTTTTATTGAATTTTCTTAGTGATTTAATCTTTATTTTTTACTGTTAGAGGATGCCTTCTTTGGATTAAAGTAGATTATCTATTGTATTTTGCTCTTTTTATTTTGGTCTTATTATTTTGGGTATGTTCGATAGGTGGAGTATTTTTTGGTTTATATCTTTGATTCTTTTTTTGAGATAATATTTCATGCGAAGTAGTCTTGGTACTGCGAGAAATATTTCCGAGCTTAAGGTGGTCATTTTGTTGTTCTGTAAAACCATTTTTTTCGAGCGTACTTATAATTTCCTGAAAGTCTTTTGTTTTTTGCTTCATCTGCTGTTCTAATGACTTAGTTAAAGATCTAATTTGTCTTTTTTTTTCCGGCAGTTTATATTGCTCTGCCACTTCACGGTTTAAATTACTTACTTTAGCGATTTTAGTACGTCTCTCATGGTAATAAAATGCAGTATACGTAGCGGTAAAGTATATTGCAGCAATAATGCCAAGGGTAACAATTGGTATACCACCTGTTGGAATCGATAATATGGTGGCTAAAGCGATACTGATAAACTGTACAGATGGAATTGCCCCTGTTACAAACATTGCAGATGTTCCTAATGCAGACGCATAAATGCTAGCAGCAACAAATGGTATTGTGACTAATGTTCTAAATAGTAGTCTATTGGCTAGGCTATTAGTTTCTTTCCATGAACTAGGACTAAAGTAACTCATATTAAGTTCTGGTGGTGGTAATGCTTGCAATCTCTCATATTCTTTGTCGTGCGTGAATAAAGTGTTAAGTTGCTGATCAATATTGTATAAGTATATTTGGCATAGAGTTTTTTTATCATACATCTCTTTGGCATCAAGGTATGCTTTAGAGCTATCATGTCTAGATATAGCTGATGCTAGTTGATTTAATAACTCTTTATCCTTGATTAATTTTTTTTTTACTTCTGCTGTTAACATCTTTGAGCTACCTTTTTTTTCACATTGCTATTCTTATTTATCTTCTTGATATTTTTTTACCTGTTTTTGGATCGATACCTTGACGTATCAGATTTTCTCGCCGTACTTCTTCTTCAACATATCGACTTATTTTATCTTGTGTTTTGTCTACTTTGGCGAGAATGTTTGCTGCGCGATCTTCTTCTATCCCAGTTATTTGACTGACACTTCTAATATTGTCGCTTGTTGTCCATTTTTTATTGGAGCTATGAGGATGGGCACCTTTGTTAGTAGGGTGATTGCTTCCGTGTGGTTTTTTTTCTACTTTCGAAGTCTCGGTATAATCTCTATCTTTAGCGCTTGTATAATGAGTGTATGGATATGATTTTTGTTTCTGTGGTTTATAAGACTTTTCTTGCTCTTGAATAATTTGAGAAGATTTATTTAAATGCAGTTCAACTTTGTCCAAAATCGTTGCTTTTTGTTCCTTTGATATGAGTAGATTTTTTCCATTTTTACTATAGGTATTTACTAGATCTATAAATTGACTTGTAATTGCTGGTAAGATTTTTCTTTTAACGTATGTTGGAGATGATGTACTTTGGTAATTAGATTTTGCAAAGCGATAGGCTATTTGTGATTTCTCTAGTATTATACCTTCTGCTTCTTCTCTGTAGGGTTGTCTACCTGTAGCGATGGCTTTTTTGATTTTTTCTATGAGGCTTTTTGTTAGTCTGTGTGGTGATCCAGATGCAAACAACTCATTTATACGTGCTATAGGTTCGTCGATATCTCTGGGGGATAGCTGCGTTAATTCTCGCTGTTCCATGAATAGTATTCCTTGCCCTCCAAGTCTCATCATCTCTTTAAGCTCATTATTGCTTAATGTATAAAGCTCAGATACGGACACAACACGACCCTTATA
Source organism: Pseudomonadota bacterium (assembly GCA_036128855.1). GTDB lineage: Bacteria > Pseudomonadota > Gammaproteobacteria > Comchoanobacterales > Comchoanobacteraceae > JAYYPW01. The sequence goes on along the minus strand of JAYYPW010000009.1, from coordinate 70,526 downwards.
TTCTCTTTGATGTTCTGCTTGTTCTTTACTTAGATGATCATTAATGAGTCCGCTGACTAAGGTCATTTTTTGTTGCAATGGTTCTAGTGCGCGATTTTTTTCAGCTTGTATCGTAGTGTTATTTTTATCGGATAGCAGTTTTTTCCGTGTGGTTAACACTGCAATACTAGATTCAAATGCATCCTCTCGATAGATACCTAGAAATGTTTCTAAACATCCAGACAATAAATAAGCCCCTAGGAGACTTGGTATTAGAATTGCTAAAGACAATCCACCTGTCAGTAAAATAGTCAAACCAAACGCCACTCCACACATGGCTAAGAAGCCTACTATCGTAGTGGTACTGCGCAAAGGAAATAGAAACGTCATGCTAAGATTTTTCTTGAGCACTTTTTTACGTACATTTTTTTTATGTTGAATCACTTCGTCAATATGTCGTGGATCCCAGGATTTTTCAATAGTCTGAAAACCTTCTATTTCTCTGAGAATGTGTTCTATTCGAGGATTTCTGTCAAAAAATAATATGTCATGACAACGGTCGTAGGTGGCTTTGGCTTGTGAGAATTTAGTGGTTTTGTTATGCATTATTAACTTTTCTTTATACTTGTTGTAGATATAGTATAAACCTTCTCTATTATCCTGATTTTATTTATTCTATGCTCTTTTTGTATACATATTAGTGAAATTCGTTTGTTTGACAGAGATTACTTTTTTTCTTGAGAAGGATACTTATGGTCGTAAAATTTTTTGACTGGACTTATCGTTTGGTCTACTTCTTTTTGATCTAGTAGTTTTGTGAATAAATTGGTGTGCAGATACAGTGCTGTAGTTTTTTCTATAGCTAGATGTACTGGGTGGTTTACGATGTACTTTGGTGCGAAGGATATCTTTTTCAGTCATGTTTAGTAAGTCTTGAGAGCTTTTTATAACTTCCCCATCAAGATTTAGTTGTATATTTTGTTGTTGTTGATCGAGAAACTTATGAATTTTTTCGCAAGCTTCATACATGTTTTTATCTAAAATTAACCAAGCCTCTTTTTTTTCTTTTCTTAGAGAAGGGTGATTGGGGTCACCAAGTTTGAAGGAATTATGTTCAATTTTATCGTTGAGTTCTTGGATGGTTTGAAGATATTTTACAATGCCTGTTAAGAGGTATGTGCAAGATAGAATTCCTGCTACCATAAATAAGTTGATTTTTTGGAACGTGATAATAGACAAACCAACTAGAAGGCACGCTAATATGAGAAATCTTCCGTAGTCATCAATTTTTTGTAGTGGAGATAGTACTATATTGAGTTTTTGCTTGGTAAGAAATAGTTTAAGATTTTTTGATATCACAATGGTATTTAAAAGATGTTTGTCATGCCAATCTAACTGGAAAGCTTGATAGTCCATATCAATATTGACAAGTAAGCTACTCAAAGCAGTATTTTCTTTATATTTTTTGTGTTTGACTAAATTGAAATAAGTCTTTTTATATCGTGTGAACTTTTCTAAGGTGTTTTCCATAAAGGTTTAGCTCTTTTTAGTGATGCTTACTTTATAACCTGTATAGTTTAAAAATGGATATTTATCATAAAAAACCCTGCTTAAGAGATAATTTTGACACAGTAGGTTTGTATGTATTGCCGCATTTTTATAGGATTAAGGGGAATGGATAAGAATAAAAAATTATATATGAATCACTTTTTGTCGTATTTGCCACCAGTATTTCATAAATCTTGGTGTTAATTTGGCATTGGGATTACCAGCAAATGGTTTTTCTGCAACGAGGTTTACGGTGATATTGTTTCGTAGTTGACTGATTGTCTTGATTATTTCTGGGTTAGGTGAGGGTGCTGTTAATATTGTAGTGTAATGGTTTTCTGATATTAAGTTGCTTAAAATATCAAAGCTTGCGCCACGGTAAAGATTGAGTGGGCATGCACAGAAACATTCATAGATAAAGACACAACGTTTCAAACTGTAGGCTTTTTTATGCATGGCCTCGGTATCAAAAATACCAGCTACTTGGTGATGGGGATATTGATAGATTGGGTGGTTGGGGTCTAACATATCCTCATGTATCCAAATACAAGTTTGCTTAGCGGTTTCGTGTTGATGCTGGGTCATAGGTTGGGAAATAGTTGTTGGGTTAATTTTTCGTAGCTAGCGTCTAATATCTGATTATTCTCACTTGATGTATCGAGATTGTTTCCTGCGTATTTTCTTACGTTGGCTAAGTTGAAAATATAAGGTTTGTGGCTAAACGTGGATGCAACCCATTGCCATGATAAGTTATTGCTTGCAGGATCACCGTCAAGCAGGTGTTCAAGAAACCACTGTGCTCCCGCCTGCCAGCTTATGCGACGCCAGTGTATGATATAGGCTGCCAAATACATTCGAGCGTGATTATGTAGATAGCCATCGCGGACTAATGTGTGTGCAAAATGGTCAATAACTGCGACTCCAGTAGAGCCATCACGAATATCAGCGGGTAGAGTAGGGCAGTAGTCTTTAGCATACCAACCAGTTTTGTAGGGTTCTTGATCTTGCCATATATTATTTCCCAACTTATAGTAGTGGGCCTGCCAAAAGTGCCGCCAAGTAAGTTCTTGAAGAAATTTTTCAATCTCTTTTCCAGGGTATTGTGCCAGTGCCCATCGTCGTACGCTTTCAAGTGATAAAACGCCATGTCGTATATAGGGTGAGAGCTGCGTAACTGCACCATCTAAATGATTTCTGCTGCGTGCATAGTCTTTTATATGGGCTGCGTGTAATTGTTCCTTTGCGGCGTGTATTCCGCCAAGTTTTGTGCTTACTGGGCTTTGGTTATCTGCTTCGATTAAATGTGCTACGTGGTTGATTAAATCTTGACGGGTGTTGAAGTGGGTTGGCTGTTTTCTCATACTTAAATTATTACTAAAATCCTACTATTAATCAACTAGGTATTATAAAAGTTATGGAACTGCTAAAGAATGGTTTTTTCTTTTGATCTAAGAAAATTTTTTTATTCAATTTCAGTTTTTTGTAGCTTTAATTTTGTGTAGGAGGGTATGCAACATGCATCATTTTTGAAGAGAAAATATAACCTTACGTGTTCTGCAATGTTTTTTTACGAATACTATTAGGGATAAAATTTGTTACTGCTTCATCTTTTTATTTGTTATCTAGTGCTTACTTGGTAATACTTGTAGTTCTAAGAGCTAGTGTATTTTACCAGTATAGAAATGCCTAGCGGTTCAGCTGATGTTGGCTTGTATTTTTTTGTGACAAAGGTTGATGTTCTTGTTTTTGGAGCTCTATAACATCTTGGCTTTCTTCTAGATTTTGCTGATTTTTTGAACTATATTTATCTAGAGGATTTGATCTTTGCTGAGGATTTGATCTTTGCTCTTTTTTAGACGTAAGTCTAATTATTGCACGTGCAGTATGTAGACATTTTACTGTGCCTATAATCTTTTTGAGCTGATTTATATCATCTTTACTTGGAATTCCGATCGGATACTTAAACCCATGGGGAGTGGATAAGTTACTTGTTTTTAATAATTTCTGTATTTCCCATTTTATTTTATGCTTTCTTAGCCGGTCATTAGATGTATTTTTATCAGACGAAAGTTCATCAAGTTTACTAAATAGGGCGTCGAGATTTTGTATTTTTTCTTCGTACTTTGTAACTTCCGGTGCTTCGCTTGCATATGTTTGTATTGTTTTTTGCATACTATTTAAAAACTTTACAACGCTTGTAATATGTTCGGGTCCACTATTTTCCATATCCGTGATATTCACGTTTTGTAATTTGTCAGGCAAATAATTTTTTATATCCTGAACCAATAGTTCAAACTTTTTTGCGAGAATAGCTTGCCCCGATTTCTTTTGTCCATTAAAACTTTTCTTTAATCTTTCTAACTCTGCAATGAAACTTGTGATATTGTGTTCTGCATCATCTTTATTCGAATTTTTCATTTGTAATCAATTTTTACCATTTAATTTTATATAGACTATATTTACCGGTACATCAGTTTTTTTGTTTACTACCAATAAGTATTGTTGGCTAGTTGGTATTTTGCATTGAATATTTTAGTCTACAATACTATTAGAATTTCCCTCTTTTTGCTGGAGTTTTTTTATCATTACCTGAAAATGATCTTGAAGTCTCTGTAGTTTTTTGGGTGTTTACTTGCTGCTTAGCCGAGGTCTGGGCCCGGTAATTATGCAGATGAGATTGATTCAATTTTTTTAGCGTTACAATGAAATTAGATAATCCTTGGTGAAAGTGTTTTTCTTTTACTATTGGGACTATATTCTCTTCTAAATATGCAATATCTTCCTGTTTAGGCACCCCTAAGAATCTTTGAAACCCAGGTGGCTGTGGAATATCTTCGTCATCGAGTATATTTCTGATCGCTTGTTTTTTTGCTGTATAGAACTTTTTGCTAAGTACTTTTTCTTTTAGTTTTTGGATAAGTTCATGCAGTTTTGCTTCATGATTAAATCCATTTTCACAAAGTTGTATATCTTTATCATCTAATTTAATTGTATGGCTGTTGTGTAGAGTTTTTAGAATCTTTCGTAAGCTCATTATTTGCTCAGTGTACCATTTTGCTAAATTATAAATAGGCTGAACTTTTTCACTGAATAAATTGCTATCACTAATATTTAATAATTCATCGATATTTTCTTTAGACAGCTGAATTTCTGGAGGAAGTATACGATTAATTTGAGATTTTTTATAAATATTCACTAAGTCTTTACCACTTGCTTGTAGATAAGCTAACTTTGGATCTGCGGTTTGATACTCTTTAGCTTTCCTCTGCACTATTTTAGCTTCAGTTTCTAAATATGAAATAGATTTGTGCTGGCTTACTAACGTTTGCAAATATTGATTTCCTATGAGGATAAGTCTTTCTTTCTGTGAATGGGAGTTTTTAGAATTGAGCATATATTGTTACAATTTTTATTTAATTACATATATAGTGTACTGACGCAATATTTTCCTATATTTCTCGTGATCTTAATGGTTACTAGTATCTTAACTCAAGTTTTTCATATAGTTGCGCTTTTATAACTTGCTGGCTATACTAAATTTACCATTTGGAGTATCTATGAATTTTATCCAACAGCTTAATCTGGCTATAGATCAGATGATGGCTCATCTACCATACTTATTTACTATATTAGGGTGGACTTGGGCCATACATTTTGTGAATGTAATTTTTCAGTATCGTTTGTGTTTATTTGGGATTATTCCTCGTTTTCCTTCTGGTTTGTTAGGTATTTTTCTCTCGCCGTTTATCCATGGAAGTTTTAATCATATTTTTATGAACTCCCTGTTTTTTGTGGGCTTAGGTAGTTTTGTGATCTTACAAGGCCGCCAGGTTTTCAATGTTGTCTCCTTGTCTATTATTGTGATATCTGGTGTGTTGACTTGGGTTTTTGGTCGTCGTGCAGCGCATGTTGGTGCAAGTAGCGTTATAATGGGCTATTGGTCTTTTTTGCTACTGCATGCGTATTACAATCCTGATCTTATTGACATCATTGCAGCAGCATTGGGAATGTACTATTTTGGTATACATATGGCTGCAAGCTTGGTTGCAAGCGAGCGTGGTGTGTCTATGGAAGGTCATGTTTTTGGATTTCTAGCAGGGGGCCTTACAGGTGCTTTTTATAGCAAAATCGCGCCAACCGTGATTACAACAGCAAATTCTCTGGGCCTATACTTATCTTAGTTTACCTAAATTACTGATCGATTTCTCTACGATTTATCCAGCATACTTGCTATTCGCGTGCTATACGGTTACGTAAAGTAATTGTAAAATTTATGTTTTTCTCTATTAAAGATAACGATGATCATCGCTTTATTCTAGATGATATTAAATCTGGACGTAGTCCTGGAGAGCGTATTTTTATACAGCAAAACTCGAAAAAAATGCAACGCATTAAGTCTCGAATAGATAAGTTACTAGCAGAGGAAAAAATAGAAGCAAAAACGGGCAAAAAAAATAGTTCTAGACCATCCACCCCAAAAATACATGACGTTTTTCGTGTGCGTGCTGAGTCCAGGCGTCGAGAAATACAAGAGTTAGAGAGTTTGTGGAAACTCTATCAAGAAGACAATAGATATTTACCTAGGCAAAGAAAATATGAAGTACTAAATCTTATTTGTATATGTTTACCTATTCTCGATAGCCTGAATGAGAACTTCGAAAATTCAGATATTATGCAAGATAAGACACTTATTTATGATTCTCACGGTCGAGTGCATAATATTCTTTCTATGTGTCTTGCACTTATTTCTGCTGGAGTTTTGCGTCAAGTTCTAGATCATCATTTTCATTCAGCTATAGGTGAAGGTTTACATCTTTTTAAAGAACTGCAAGATGAGGAAGAGAAGAAAAAATTTATCTATGGTTTTTCTGACCAGATGATAATGGACCCTGATTTTTTTCTTGTTCTTCTTGAGTCGAAGCGATTATCTACAATTTTAGATCCTGAATCTTTTTTCGGCAAAATTATAGTAAAAAAAATCTGTGATCATATATCAGGACAAGCTTTGTTAGATAGTATGGCTCAAAATAATAAAGAAATTTTGAACGCTCTAACAGTGAAGAAGGTAGCCTTGGGCGATTTAAAAAAATCTTTTCTTAAAAAACCATCTGTTGCTTTAGGTCAAGAAGTAATCAATACACAATCCGATCTATCGTCCGTAGCAAGTAAGTTAGCTCAAGTTCAATATGCAACTCATCTAGTGAAAAAACAGTTACAGGTGATGAAAAAAAAATCACAATTTCTTGGTTCGACTCAACGCGCACGGAATGTTGCTCAGAACCTATATGCAGTTTTGTATAGCTTGGTCGACGGTTATGAGAAAATGACTGCTACTACAGGAAATAAAGTTTATGCGCAAAATCTTGCGCAGGCTATAGCAAAATGCTTTTGTGCACAGAATGAAACCATGTTACATCGTGTAAATACCCTAATTGAGTTACATCAAGAGGTGTATAAACTTATACCAAATATTAAACATCGTGAAAAAAGTATATCTAACTTGCCGAAAAATACTGAATTGCTTCAGCAAGAGACAAATCATTTAGACCAAGATCTTGTTGCTATTACCGATACAAAAGTTCAAATACTTCTTGCTAGTGTAAAAGATAAGCTTCCAGACTTTGTCTATTTATCGCTTGCTTACAGTCAACAGTTTGTTCCTGAAAAAGTGCCATTATATGTTTTTAGCAACGTTATCTGTGAGATTGTGTTAAAAGCATCAGAGCCAGGCAGGTTGCCTAACTATATTCTTGTTCATGAGTTGCTGACTAATCTATCAGAAAAAGACACACATAAACTATTCAATACTATTTTAAATTTTTGTAACCGTCATGATTTATCCACGATTTTACAAAATAACGCTGCCCATATTTCCACAGAGGCAATTAATATCTGGTCAGAATTTTCTGAGCACAGTACCCATATTGGTTTTGATAAGCAAACTATTATTGCCTTTCAACCTGTATTAACACTCTTGATATATTATGGTTGCGCGCAAGAAAATTTTGAGAAATTTTCTAGGATGATACAATGTATTTTAGAAATGATTATGTTGCCTCCTGCGGATAAGCCATCTACTATCATTTTACTTGATTATATTTTTTCATTGTTAGCTGCATCCCCTGAATTACGCAAAAGTATGGATAAAAGTCCTGAAGCAAGACAAGGCATGCTGAAATTCTTTCGGGTTCTTTTCAAGAACAATGTACTTATTGCAAATAGGGTATATGCAGCAACCCAGATACAGAAAGTGTATAGAGGACATCGCACACGTTTACGTTTGATCGATGCAGAAATATTGCCTAAGCAAAACCTATCTGTTTCATACCCATCTGATTACCATGCTATGTCTCTTGATGACTTATCACCATCTTCTAAATCGTCACTCGATTTTTCAATTTACGGTATTCCAAATGTAGAGGATTTCCGTAGTATTGATGCCCAACAAGTACCTACGTCGGAGCTATCTTATTCATCTGTAGATTCTTTCTTGGCAGCTCAAGATTATCATTCTAGTGAAATGTCTATTGGGCAAGAAGATTTTCCTTCTCGTTATCAACAGTATGTTTTAGATACTGCTTATTCAATTTCTTGTTCAAATGACATTGACGATTTGAAAAAAACTACTAGCCAAGCAAATGCAGTCAATTCTTCTGTCTATGGTTATGACCGTACTGAAGATATTTCTGCACCAGTAGAAAAAAATATTGGTGTATTTGAGAGAATGCAACGGTGGTTCGTGGGTTTGTTTTTACAATATATGATGGTTAAACCAGAGCGGCTATTGGGGATGTTGCGTGATCTATCTCAGAATCCTAGCCAGAAAGGATCCTGGTTATCTATAACAGCATATTTACGTTATTTTTTGAATCTGGATGATTCTACCCGTTCTTTACTAGCTCGGTTGGCAGATGCAATCGACTTAATTATACGCGCTAACCCAGAATTTTGGACACAGTTATCCCAAAATGATCAGAACTACGAGGCTTTATACAGGCTTATCAAAGTTCTCATTAATCCTAAAATTCCTAATAATAGTCCAGTAGCGATTGATGCAATTGGTAAGTTGTTTGAAACGGTGCAAGATTATGCAGTAGTTCGCCCCGAGACTTATCCTGCTGTACAGGCACTGTTATCTATTTGGATTGATCCTGAAATCTTCTCGCAGCGTTGTCAAGAGGCAGAATTATCTATTAAAAATCGGTCTAGGCAAACTTTGGCAAAGGCTAAAGAGGGGGATAATCTGTCTATGTCATTATCCTCGTCAAGCCCTGTACCAAGAAGCCATTTACACAAAACTATGCGTAAACGCAAGAGGGGTTTGAATAAACCCAGTCGCTCCATGCGATCTAAAAGTTTTTCACTAGACAAGTAGATAGTATTACTTAGTACGAGATAGTCTCTTTCTTTCTGATTCTTCCAGGATTTTTTTGCGTAGTCGAATATGTTTAGGGGTGATTTCAACGAGTTCATCATCATTGATAAAATCTAGTGCTTGTTCTAATGAAAAACGAATTGGTGTTACCAGAATTAAGCTTTCATCAGTTCCTGCGGCACGTATATTAGTTAGCTGTTTTGCTTTGAGCGGATTTACTACTAAATCATTATCTTTGCTGTGAATACCAACAAGCATACCTGTATACACTTGTTCGCCATGACCTATAAAAAGCTTTCCACGAGGTTGAAGATTGTACAGGGCGTAGGCTAGTGCCTTACCTTGGCCGTTGGCAATCAAAACCCCATTGTTTCTTTGTCCAATTTTTAGCGTTAGGTAGGGGCCGTAATGGCTGAATATGCTATGCATAATACCTGTTCCAGATGTCATAGTTAAAAAGCTGCTTCGAAAACCAATGAGACCTCTGGTTGGGATAGTGTATTCTATACGAATACGTCCATCAGTGCCTGTTTGCATTTCTTGCATTTGGCCTTTCCTTAGGCCTAATTCTTCGATGATGGTTCCCTGGTGGGTACTTTCAATGTCGATAATTAGGTTCTCATAAGGCTCTTCAAGATCGCCTGACTGTGTTTTGTGTAAAATAACCTCTGGCCTGGATACTGCAAGCTCAAAGCCTTCTCTTCTCATTGTTTCTATCAATATCGCTAGATGTAATTCTCCACGACCTTTTACTATGAATTTATCGTTATCTGCTGTTGTTTCTACGCGAAGGGCAACATTTGTTTTTAGTTCTTCCTCCAGGCGGTTGGAGATTGCACGGGCAGTTACTAGTTTGCCATCTTGGCCAGAGAAAGGGGATGTATTAGCTTGAAATGTCATGCTTACTGTCGGTTCGTCTACGCTTAAAGGGGGTCTTGCTTCAATATGATTACTATCGCATAGCGTGTCGGATATATTTAAAGGATCAATTCCAGTTACCCCAATTATATCCCCAGCTTCAGCATGCGGTATTTCTTCACGTTTTAGACCATGAAAACCTAAAACCTGTAAGATTCTACAAGATCTCTTTTTGAGATTTTTGTCAATAAGTGTGATTGCTGTGTTAGTGCTGATTTTACCACGATGAATTCTACCAATACCAATTATACCTGTGTAGGTATCATAATCTAGTTGAGATATTTGTAGTTGAAATGGTCCATCTGCATCTACTTTGGGCGGTTGTACATGCTCTATAATGGCGCTAAATAAAGGCTCCATATTCCCTGACCGGGCATTTGGATCTAGACTAGCATAACCTTGTAATGCAGAGGCATATAATATTGGAAAATCTAGTTGTTCATCGGTTGCGCCGAGATTGTCAAAAAGATCAAATGTTTGATCAACAGCCCATTCTGGTCTTGCACCATCACGGTCAATTTTGTTGACTACAACAATAGGCTTAAAACCCATGGCAAAAGCTTTTTGTGTGACAAATCTAGTTTGTGGCATTGGGCCGTCTACAGCATCTATCAGCAATAATACACTATCGACCATGGATAGCACTCTTTCAACTTCTCCTCCAAAATCTGCATGGCCTGGAGTATCTAATATATTAATGCGTGTTTCTTTCCAGGTGATAGCCGTGTTTTTAGCCAGTATTGTAATGCCACGTTCTTGTTCTTGAGGGTTAGAGTCCATCACGCGTGTCTGGGCTTGCTTATGCTGGTCGAAAGTTCCAGATTGTTGTAGTAATTGATCCACAAGTGTGGTTTTGCCGTGGTCAACGTGTGCGATTATGGCAATATTGCGTAATTGATTGATCATGGGTGGATAGGTTTAAAGATTTCTATAATACCGTAAATGTGTATTCTCATCAAATACTTTGTTGTTTTTTCTGGTTTTTTCCATAATTAATCTTTTTTTTGAACTTGAGTTTTTTTATTTATACTGTAGACTGTGGTGACAGTAATAATAAAGGTAAATGATATGCCTACTGTAGTCGATTTTGAACGTATGTTTCCTTATCTTTCAGTATTATCATCTTTCACAAAATACTTAAAAACATGGCAGTTATGGAGTCTTTTTTTGTGTACGATGGCGCTCTATTTAATGTTTGATTACTTGCCAAACATGGCTGTGATATTCTTATCTTATTGGGATGAAGCGTTATTATTACGTGATGTGTTTGCTGTACAACAGCTCTTGCCATGGGTTTTAGGATTTTATCTAGTAACTACTATATGTGGTGCGCTAGCAAGATTATGTGATCGTTGTTTAACTACAAATATGACGAATCGTTTTGCTAAGGATGCATTTTTACTTGCTACATCTCAGCGATATATTAACTTTTGGTTGGGTGACGCTCAAAACTCGCGTGCAAAAACACCTCTAGTAAGCACAATAATCAGAGATCCAGATAAGTATTTTAGTAATGTACCAAAACTCATGGCATCTTTAATCTCAGCTGTTTTTTTCAGTGCTCTAGCTATTTGGCGCTTATATGATTTTGGTTTAATAAGGTTGTTGCGTCAGGCATTAGTAATTGGTGTTTTTACGGTTTTATTTGCCTCTTTTTTTACGAGAAGGTGGAATAATCACTATCTGGCTAGGGTCAATGCGTCACAAAAAGCCAGTGATACATTAAATGAGCTGCGTTATAGTCAAAATGTTTTCAGTCAACCAAATACAATACCACTATATCGTAAAGTAATATTTTCTTGTTTAGATACTGTGCAGAGCGCACAACATGCTATCTCGCGTTTGCGGTTTTTTTCAGATGTCTTTTCTGGTGTTTTAGACACATGTACACAGCCATTGTTTATGGTAGGCGTGTTTTATAGTATGTATTACTATCAAGCTGGCACGGTCACTTATGCTACTTTACGTATGTTATCACGCTTGCTCGTCTCTGTGTATTCTGCTTTGGTAGCTATTCTTAAAAATAGAGAGTCTTTAGCAGAGATGCAAACGAGCTTATTTAACATGCAAGGCTTTGCACGTGAATATCAACAAGTAACAAAAAAAGATCTAAATAAACGCTCCACAAAAAATAGCCTAAGTGCAAAAGGCCGATATAGTCTCTCACAAAAAGATGAATGTTTTCATATAAACTTTCGTGTCTATGATCCAGATAGTAACCTTATTTTTACTTATGAATTGCCAAAGCCTCTCAGGCAATCCTCACGGTATGCGCTGGTGGGAGAAAATGGTTCAGGCAAGTCTACTTTTTTACATGTGTTATCTGGTCTGGTACCTTTTCAATCTAGTCAAGGATCTCTGCCAAGCGTGGTATACTATGCATCTACACACAAAAATCTTGCCCTCTTGCTTGGTACATGCCCAGTAGGACTAGGCTTAATCTTATATTACTGGCCTATGAAGCATCAAGTCCGTGATCTACAAGCGTTGACGCACAAATCTAGTCTAAAAGTAGAATTAACTTCATCACGATATGGTCGTATTACCCTTGGCGCAGTAATGCAGGATGTGCTTAAAAATTTGCGTTTCTTCGCTTTGGATACGCAATGGACTGAAACTATTTTACGGGGTACTTATATGAATTTTTTGAGTATTTGTTCGCAAGGGCAGATGAAAGCTCTGAATGCTGCTATTATCTTTGCGGTAGCCAAACATGCTCAGCCTGATTTAGTGATTTTAGATGAAATAGCAGGTGAGATGGATATAACTTGGCTTAAAGCTTTGGATACGCTGATCGATAGTTATACTGCTTCACCAAAGTCAAAATTTAGTGTCATTGAAGTCCGACATCCAAACATAAAAAAGAGACTAGGAGAAATGACAGGTATTTTATGTATGCATCAAGGTAAAATGTATAATTTCGAATCTTTATCTAGTTTTGAAAATTTCAAAAAAAATAATGGTATGAGTTGGGGGAGCTCTGTCAATGTGGAAACTTTATGCTTTCCAAATAAACGTTAGGTTATTGATACTTTAATTTTGGTAAATAACGGCGCGGTAACAGATAGAGTCTTCTGTGAAATATTTTTTTTCAAAATGTGTTATAGCTTTTTTATGTGGATTTACTATATTGCTTGTTACGTATTTATGATAATAGTAGCCAGCATAAACCCATTCTTGTAAATAGCGATACCAGTTAGTTCTTAATTCTATAATTTTACTAATTTCTAAAGCTAGTGGAAATATAGGATGTGCATACCATCTTCTTTGAATATGTTTTTTTTTAGGCCATGGGTTTGGGTAGAGTACATAATTTTTTTCAATACGGATATCTTGCTCCCAACAAAGTTTCCAGATATCAATGATGTTAGCCTCTATAATGCGTACATTTTCAGGTAAAGTAGGGGGTAGACTTTGAAGCCTACTAGATGATTGATCAACGGCGATTATATTATGTTTTGGATAGTATTGAGCAAGATTTAACGTAGATAATCCTCGACCACAGCCCGAATCTAAAATGATTGGTTGGTTTGTATCAATCGTCGCTAATGTTCTTTGCCATTTGGATTTAGTGACAGAACTTACTGGATGTTGATAATCTTTAAAGCTTTTATACTTTTCAAGTAATATCGGTAGTTTTGGGTGTATGCTAGTTTGGTTAGAGTATATCTGGTAAGGGTTACTCTGTTTTTTCTGTTTCATCGTCGTTAATACTGACAAGCTCTATTTCAAATATTAACGTGCTATAAGGAGGTATTACTCCACCAGCACCATGTTCTCCGTAGCCCATTTCATGTGGAATTTTTAATGTTCGTTTTGCACCAATATGCATACCCTCCACACCTTTTTCAAATCCAGGTATCACCATGTGTTTTCCTAGAGTGAATTTAAGCGGTTCGCCTCTATCTAGAGAGCTGTCGAATTTGGTCCCATCAGTTAGGCTGCCTGTATAATGTACCGCAACAGCGTCACCAGTTTTGGCTTGTGGTCCGGATAAATCTCCAGATTCGTTATCTTTTATTTCTAGCTTCTGTGGTTTTAAGATAAGTGGGTTTTGGGTGTTTGTGCGTGCAGTGCATAATAACATACTGCAGGCTGCTACTATTAAGGATGAGAAAATTACTTGGGTAGTTTTTTGCATAATAGGTCCAATAATATTTGTTCTGACAATAACAGTTATTTTTCAAATAATCCAATATTTTTTTATTACTAGATAATTAATCGATGTATAATCCAACGAGAAATGTATGAAAATGCGATCATACAACCAACACTCATGATATACATTTTAATCATCCAAAGAATTTGTTGGCTTTTGCTAGGGGTTTTTTGCATTAGTAGTGAAGTGGCTCTGTAACTTTGCCTTTGAAAATAAAATATGAATGTGCAGTATACACAAGAAGAAAGGGTAACATTACGCAGGCACCTATTAACATAAAGCTTAGAGAGCTTCTCGGTGCAGCTGCTTCGGTTAGTGTGATAGAATGCGGTACCATATATGGATAAATACTAATCGTAACACCCACTGCACCACACAGGAAGATAAAAATAGTGGAAAGAAATGGTAAGCTTTCTCTACGGCTATATAGTCCATACGCACAGCTTAAGAACGCAATGCCGGTTGTTATTGGTAATATCATTAGGTAGGGAATGTGTTCTATACTGAGCCAGCGTTTGAAATGGAAGTCGCTCAAAAAAGGTGTCCACACACTAAAAGCAAACATGAATATTCCAACTAGAAAAAGGCTTATCCAAGCACATTGATAGGCTTTTTCTTGTAAATCGCCGACTGTTTTTATAATAAGCCAGCAGCTCCCAAGTAGAACATAGCCGCAAATTGTGCCAACACCAGTCATAAAGCTAAATATTGTAAGCCATTGATAATGTGGTACAGTAAGATAGCTTGGAGGTTGATCGCCAAAACCTTGTACATAAGTGCCTAAGATAACTCCTTGGGCAAATGTGGCCATCAATGAGCCTATAAAAAATGAAAGGTCCCATAGATAAACTGTTTTAGTCGCTTTCATCCTAAACTCAAAGGCCACCCCGCGTAAAATTAGAGATATCACCATAATTAGAATAGGAAAATAGATAATAGGTAGAGTTGCAGCAAATGCTTTTGGAAAAGCGCCATACATGCTTGCGCCACCTAAGACTAGCCAGGTTTGATTACCGTCCCAAACATGAATAATTGTAGATACCATGAGTGAGCGTTCGTGTTGGTTGGGAAAAAAAGGAAAGAGTATGCCTATACCAAGATCAAAGCCGTCTAATAATACATACATAATAACCGCGAAGCCTATAAGTAGTCCCCATGCTAGAATTAATGTGCTCATGGTATTAGCTCCTTTTTAATTTGACGTATCTGCGATATGGTATCCTCTAAGGCTATTTTAAATGAGGCTGAGAAAACTAAATTTTTGGCGTAGGTAGTACATATAGCTATGACTAACAATCCAATTAAGTATAGGCTTGCTGATACTAGTGCACCACGCCCATATGGGATTTGACCAATTTTGCTGATACTGATAAATCCTACTACCGTTAATAATACAAGCCTAGTGGATAACTTTATCATTTATCATCAACCTCGCTATGCTTGACCTCGTCTTCAAAGGTGGATAGATAATGGAATGCTAAATCAGAATGATCATCAGTGCGCATTGGCCCTTTTGCAATAACTTTGAATAAGTATTTAAAATAAAAATAGCCGAATATAATTCCATAGACAATGATTAGTAGAATAAGTGAAGTAAGTACTTGATTCGGATTAACACGTGATGCAACCTCACTGGTTTTAAGTAGATTGTATACGGCCCAAGGTTGTCTACCTATTTCTGCAGTCATCCATCCAGTCTCCAGAGCAATAACACCCAAAGGAGATCCTAAGACACACAGAGCTAAGAAGTAAAAATTACTCGTGTGTAAGCCAAGAAACCTCAAGATTAACCCTAAGTAACTAATAAATAGCATTGCTAGTCCACACCCAACCATGATGCGAAATGTCCAGAAAACAGTAAACATGTTCGGTCGATTCTCTGGAGGTGCCGATTTTAATCCGATCATTTTTGCGTCCCAATCGCCAGTGTTAATAAAAGATGCTAACTTAGGAATGCCAAGTTCGAGATAGTTCTTTTCTGCTTTTTGATCAGGCCACGCAAAGATTAGTGCAGGTGCGCCTTCTACTGTGTCCCAAATGCCTTCCATGGCGGCAGTCTTTAGCGGTTGATAATGGTGTACTTGTTCTCCAACACTATGGCCGATTAAAATTTGTGTAGGGGAGAAGATACATGCTATGACTAGGGCTGTATTAAAGCAGGTTTTTGCAAAGTCAGTGTGTGTCTTTGTTATAAGATAAAAAGCACTTACTCCTAGTATAACGAATGCACCTGTTAGATAACATGATACTATCATGTGAAAAAACCGAGTCATTGCTGTGGGGCTTAAGATCACACCGGCCCAATCTTGCGTCATAAACTGACCTTCAGGGGTTATCTGGTATGCAACTGGGGTTTGCATCCACGAATTTGCGCTCATGATCCAAAATGCTGACAAAGTGGTGCCAAATGCTACCATACATGTGGATACAAAATGTAAAAAAGCATCTACCTTATTCCAGCCAAATAACATGATGCCAAGAAAGCCCGCTTCAACGAAAAATGCAGTCAATACTTCATAAGTAAACAATGCCCCTAAAAGAGGTCCAACTTTTTCTGAAAAGCCTCCCCAATTTGTACCAAATTGAAATTCCATGACTATTCCTGAAACAACGCCCATTCCAAAGGTGAGGGCAAAAATTTTAGTCCAGAATTTACAAATGTTGAGAAAATGTTTATCTCCAGTAGCAAGATATCTTGCTTCCATTAAAACAAGAAAAGATACAATACCAATACTAATCGACGGATAGACAATATGTGCTGTCATTGTAAATCCAAATTGAATTCTAGATAGGAGCGTTGCGTCTAACATCGATTTTCCGAGCAAATAATAAATTATTATAAATATCGACTATTGTCTAAGCAAGGAGTATTGTGCATTATTTGAATTTTCTGTATTATCAGCCAATTATTGTAACTTTTTTAGCTATGCTTAAGATTTTTGATTCTTTTCAGAAAAAAAAGGTGGAGTTTACTCCAATTGATTCAAAGTGCGTAAAGATATATGTATGTGGTCCTACAGTATACAATCATCCACATATCGGTAATGCAAGACCTGCTGTATTCTTTGATCTTTTTGTTCGGCTTTTGCGAACGCTTTATCCTAAAGTTATTTATGTGCGTAATATTACCGATGTAGATGACAAAATTAATGCAGCTGCTAAGCAGGCGGGTGTAAGTATAGATGTAATAACTAAAAAGTTTACCCGAGTATATCACGATGACCTGGGGCAATTAGGTTGTCTGCTGCCGGATATTGAGCCGCGGGCTACTGAGACTATGCGTGATATGATCGCCTGTATTGCCCAGCTTTTGGAATTGGGTTATGCCTACCAAGCAGAGGGTCACGTATTATTTAATATTCATTCAGCACCTGACTATGGAGTGTTGTCTGGCCGTAAAACAGATGATAATCAAGCTGGTGCTCGTGTAGAGGTTGCCTCCTATAAAAAAGATCCACTCGATTTTGTTTTATGGAAACCAGCAGCAGCAGATGAGCCTGGTTGGGATAGTCCCTGGGGTAGAGGTAGGCCTGGCTGGCATATTGAATGTACAGCTATGATAGAAAAAAACCTTGGTTTGCCTATTGATATTCATGGTGGAGGTGGGGATTTATTGTTTCCACACCATGAAAATGAGCGTGCACAAGGCATTTGTTTACATAATCACAAAAAACCATATGCAAATTACTGGATGCATAATGGGATGATACACATGGGGTCTGATAAGATGTCAAAATCGCTTGGCAATATTATACTCGTACGAGATCTATTAGAAGATATGCCAGGTGAAGTTTTGCGTTTAGTTCTCTTGCAAACACATTATCGTCAACCGCTAATTTGGAAAGATAATACTATGTCGCAGGCAAAATCTTGGTTGGATAAGGTGTATCGAATGTTGGCAGAAATTCCACAAGCTTCCCGTGTTTTGCCATGGCAGGATTTACCACATTCTTTTCAAGAGGCTCTTTTAGACGATATCAATACACCGCTTGCCTTACAGCACTGGTACCATTTGGTTAAGGATTGCACTGAGCTTGTAGGTGACTCTCAACAAGAAATTGCCAATCAAGTCTGGTCTTGTGCTGAGATACTAGGTATTGCTCAAGAACAACCTGATACATGGTTCCAAAAAAAGCAATCTGCCACTTTGTCTACGAGCGAAATTGAAGATTTAATTGCTGTGAGAGCTGCAGCAAAACAGCAGAAAGACTTTAAAAAAGCAGATAGTATTCGTGATGAATTAGCAACTCATGGGGTCATATTAGAAGATCAGCAAGGCAAAACTATTTGGCGTTTTCAGTAGAATAGTTACTACTCGATGTAATGGCTTGTTTAATAGTGTGCAATAGAAGACACGAGCGCCTTTTTAGACAAAACTAGAGTATCTATTTTCTTTGTCTCAGGCCATGCTGAATGAAAATGATTGAGATCTTATATAGTATCTATTAAGGTTCAAGTTCGATTAAGGGATAGTATTTTTACTTTGTTCATTGTTGTCTTTGTTGTCGGCACAAGTAGTTATAAGTTGACCTTTTACTTTAATGGAGATGTTGTATCTGAGTAATTGGATGGCTTAGAGAGACTGAGCGAACTTTTTGACTTTGTCCATATGTTTTTGAAACTCTTTTTGAGTCATATTAGGTAAGACAGAGTAGAAACGTAGGTATTTGGTTCTCAATCCGCCGAGGTGAAAAACAGATTTTTTAATTCTTCTATATGGGATATTATCAAAAATAGAAAAGTTAAAATAGGTAATCATTGGGCCCCCGTATGTTATAGATACAATTCCCAGTTTACCTTTCATAGCACCTGCGACAGGGAAACCATAGTTTTTGAAATACTTACTTTTAGGGAACATAGATCGATAAGAGAAAAACCAGTTAGGATGTAATACCCAGTCTATCCAGTTTTCAGTTATCGCATTTAGTCTGAGGTTATGACATGGACTGATTAAAAAAAATGCATCTGCTTTTTCTAGTCGTTCTCTATAATGTATTACCAGTTTTGGAGGTGGGTTTATAGTAGAATTATAAAATGGTAGTTGCTCTTTTTCTTCAAAGAGATTAACCAAATCTATTTCGTGACCACATCGTTCTGCTTCCTGAATAAACGTATCTCGAATATGTGCGTTGAATGAATCTTTCGTATTGTGATGGCCGAAAATTATACATATTTTCATAATGAAGACAAATTAAACCTAAACCATCATACCATGATCAAAGCGATACGCAAATTGTGTGGTTGTTTGAGGGTAATCGCTTTAGATGCATAAAGATATAAGTTGCTTTTTCATATTCTGACAATTTATGGATGTATAAGTAGGTAGAATTTATTCTTTTGCGTCGTTTATTATCTATAATTGCAAGGGTCTTTGCCTGCTTGTAGTGCTCTTGCAAGTTGGATGGCGTGATAACTTAATATATTTTGTGCGCCTGCGCGTTTCAGGCAAAGACTTGCTTCTAAAAATATTTCATCATCATCTTTCCCCATGGTTTGCGCAAGGCTTTTTAACATGCTGTACTCTCCACTTACTTGATAAGCAAAAACGGGTGCTTGGCATTTTTCTTTTAGAGTCTGAATAATATCAAGATAAGGCATGCCTGGCTTTACCATGAGACAGTCAGCACCCTCCTGCAGACTTTGGTTAGCAACGTGTATTGCTTCATCTCGATTACTGGGTGCTAACTGATAGTGTTTTTTGTCTTTTGCATAAACATTCGTATTGCTTTGTAATCCGTGTGCTCCGATAGCATCACGAAATGGCCCATAGAATACAGACGCATATTTGGCTGTATAGGATAGGATGCCAACTTCTGTATGTTCTTTTGTATCGAGTGCTTTACGTATTACACCAATTCTACCGTCTTGCATATCTGAAGGGGCAATGATATCTGCTCCTGCGTGAGCTTGTAAACAGGCTTGTTTGGCTAGGATATGGATGGTTTTGTCATTATCTACTGTTCCATCTTTTTTTAAGATACCGTCGTGGCTGTGCGTAGTATAAGGGTCTAATGCAACGTCTGTTATGATTCCTAGAGGCCACTTTTGTTTGCGTACAATAGCAATAGCTTGAAGAAGTATATTGTCTTCTCGTAAAGCCTCTGTGCCATTTCTATCTTTTTTCTCTTCAGGGATAACTGGGAAAATAGCTATAGCTGGAATTTCTGCACGTAATGCCATTTCACAGGTTGCTAGTAAGTCTTCAAGGCTATGCCTAACGACACCAGGCATGGATTTAATGGGTTCTGACACGGTTTTATCGTGTACGAATATAGGTAAAATAAAATCATTTGGATGTAATCTATGTTCACAAACCAAAGCTCGTGACCACTCGTATCGTCGCATTCTTCGACTACGAAATGCAGGAAAGGGTCTTGAGATTGGCATTATCGTTTTTGCTCCTGTATTAATGCGCTAAGAGATCGAATAATTAATTGTTTGAGTGTGAGTATTTGTATGATAATTTTCATATCGGCACCATGTGGAGACGCAATCATTGCAATTCGTATAGGCATAAATAGTTGTTTACCTTTAATGCTTTTTTCTTTTTGTATCTCTTTAACAAGCGCTTGATAGTTCTCAACAGGTAAATAGAACTCAGCGTTGATAGTTAGCGAATCGGATATTGTTTGATATATATTATTTATAGGTTTATTTTTGAGATTCTTTATGAGTATTGCTATTGTGTTACAGGTGGTTTTTTCAGAAGGTAACAAGGCTTTGCTAAGCTTGTTAATCTGAATTTCTGGAGATATACCCTCCATAGAACAGGCATAATTAAAGAGCTTTTCTGCCCATTGGAATAATACTGTGTTGGTAGTCTCCCATTTGAGGACATCTTCGACATCTTTCGTATACAAAGGTGGTAAGGTAGTAAAGCCGCGTAAAATAGCAGGAGCTTCTGCTAGCGTGTGGAAGTCTTGGTGAAAAAACCCGATACACTTTTTTAGCCATTCAGGGTCTTTTGGAATATCTAGATCTCGTATGAAGGGCTGAATGCTTTGATAGAGTTTCTCTGTAGGGTAGGTTTTTATCTGTTGGCTATTAACCCATCTTAACTTTTCCATATCATACATTGGTGCTGCTGGATTTAACCTGTCTGTACAGAAGCTTGCTGCTAATTCGGATAAAGATAATATTTCTCTATGTTCAGGATCTGACCAGCCCAGCAAGGCAAGATAGTTTAATAAACCCTCCTGTGTGTAACCGAGTTTCCTGAAATCAGAAATGCTGGAGGCTCCACTGCGTTTAGAGAGTTTTTTATGATCTTGATCTAAAATTAAAGATAAATGCCCAAAATCTGGTTTTTTAAGATCTAATGCTTCGTAAATCATAAGCTGACGCAGGGTGTTAGGAAGATGCTCTTCGCCACGCAAAACAAGGGTTATTTCCATCGTCGCATCATCAATGGCACAACAAAAATTATATACGGGGCTTTTATCGCGTCGTAATATAACAAAATCGCCAATCATATTTCCAGGTAACTCGATATCTCCACGTACTAAATCGTTGAAATGGAATACCTCATCTTGGTGGGTGTTTTTATAACGTATAACCGCTTGATGGCCTTCAGCGCGCTTTTTTTCTGCTTCAGCAAGTGAGAGGTTGCGATAGGGGCTTTGAAATTTGAAGCTGTGTGTTTCATTACTGGCTTCCTTTTGTGCTGCAATTTCTTCTTCTGTAGCAAAACAATAGTAAGCAAAGCCCTTTTGCAGTAGCTTTTCTGCGTAGGATTGATAGATAGTATGTCTTTGACTTTGGCAATAAGGTCCATTAGGGCCATTATACTGCGTGGTGTCAGTGGGTTTTGGTCCTTCATCCCAGTCAAGGCCAAGCCAGGTAAGCTCTTCTAGCAAGCTCTGGAGAGAGGCCTGAGTGTTACGTTCTTGATCTGTATCTTCAATACGCAATACAAAACAGCCATTGTGTCGTTTAGCAAGTAGATAATTGTACAGAGCGGTGCGTGCACCACCAATGTGTAATGATCCTGTGGGGGAGGGTGCAAAACGGGTCTTCAAAATGTTAATCCCTTGAAAATAAACAATGATACCATGTGTTGTGTGTATTGCAATGTTTGCCTGTTATACAATTAGACGGATTTTACAACTATAAGTATTTTATCGTTTGCTCCAGTGCATACTTGTGCTTTTGTCTAGGCTTTGAGCTCCTAGAAGATCTCGTAGTCGAGTATTTCTCGGTGCTTGTAATAAGATTTTGAGGTTTTTCTTTGCATTCTTGTACTCAGTGATAGTGATTAATTCATCATTAGTTGGCTTGTGCCAAATTAGATAGTCTAATTTAATCCTTGATAGAAATAGTGATCTAGTGAAATTTTTATATTTTATTACATCTTGAATTAATTTTTGGTCTTTCTCAAGGTAGGTCTTTACAGCATAGTGTACAAGACTATAGCCTTTTTCTAATGGACTATGTATGGTCAATCCAGCATCGTGTATTTGCCGTTTGTCTATTTCTTCTTGCTCATGCTGATGAGCTATATGCGTTCTCCATATGCTCGGTTGCATACTGGTTTTTTTATCTATGGCATGTAGACAGTTTGGTATTGCGCCTTGAATTTTATCAATTAATGGTTCAGCTAGTTCCGATCCTACCGAAGCTTGATCTGCTTTTTCAGTTTCAGT
Organism: Pseudomonadota bacterium; assembly: GCA_036128855.1. Taxonomy (GTDB): domain Bacteria; phylum Pseudomonadota; class Gammaproteobacteria; order Comchoanobacterales; family Comchoanobacteraceae; genus JAYYPW01. The sequence continues at coordinate 47,905 of JAYYPW010000009.1, read as the reverse complement.
TATGTATTGGAGAAATTCATGGTGCTTGTTTTCAACCATAGAAAAAGCACAAGAAATTGGGCCTCGGTTATGCTCTATTTCAACATGAAGTGGAAAGTGATTGGTTTTTCTGTTGTAAAGAGATTGAAAAATACTCAGTGCGCTATGCCGCATGCAGGATTTTAAAGTTGTTTTACTGGGTTTGAAATCAAAGTACTCTTTGAAATATTCAAAAGTAGTTAATTGATCACCGTAGATTGCTTGATCGATACCTTCTAAGATAATTTCATCGGTTAATTTATTGGATTTATATTGGATTAGGTATGTTAGTACAGCGGTATTGCCGTATCTAGAAGCCGTTGAGAATGCTTCAGTAAATCCATTTTCCTTCTCAAGAGTGCCTTTTTTTAGAAGGAAGTTTATAAGTGCTACATTATTTTTTTCAATCGCAATCGATATAGGCAATTTGCCACGAATAGGTATATTGGGTAAGTCATAATGGAGATGACTCTCACAAAATATTTTTATATCAGAAAAATTATTCTGATTTAGGGTACTATCCCATTCTTTAATAATTTCTAAACGTTCAATTTTTCTGTATTGATTATGAAACTCTTTCTTGAGTTGAGGGAAAATATGTTCTTTTAAATAATCTAACTGCGCTTTTTTTGTGCTGTAATATATGAAAGAGTTGTGGAAAATTTTTAAGTGCTTGAAGCCGAATGTGTGTGGATCATCTCCTCTTATAAGGTGTTTGATGCTCTCTAAATTGCCACTTTGTGCTTGTTGGCATAATTCATGCCATGTTTGACTCGGTAATAGAATTTTGGTAGTGGTCATCTTTCTAATGAAGCATTTTATACTCGTAGATACAAGTGCGTTATCTAGAAGATCTTTAAGGTCTCGGGTAAAGTGATTTACTACACAAATATAATTTTTTAGCGGTACATCATCGTGTCCAATGTATAATCCGATGTCTTGTACCAATATTCGTCTAGCTAAAAACTTTTGCTCATTGCTCGCTAAATATGTATTTAGAAATTCTGTATCATCAGATCTTAATAAGTTGTGAAGGTTTGTAACCAGGTAATCTAGTTCAGATACATAATTGGTCATGACGAATCCTTTTTTGTTTGATTATACAATTTTTCTTCATTTTGTCAATTACATCCTGTTTTTTTTCTGTGCTTGGTTACTCTGGCGAGACATTAAGACATGGTAAAAAGTTGGTCATGTTTTATATATAAAGACGTAAATGTGGTATGAGCTTAGGTTTGTCGCCTAATACAGCTTATAAGAGTCTGCATATGCTTGACTTTTTTCCTAAGGATGCCTATAATTTTACCCTATGCTGGTGTAGCTCAGTCGGTAGAGCAGCTGATTTGTAATCAGCCGGTCGGGGGTTCAAGTCCCTTCACCAGCTTTTTAATTTATGTGTCCTGAATACTAAAAATGGTTATTTGGTGATCTTGACTCGGTCTCTTCTAATTCTATCGTTTCGCCTCTAGGTCTTCCTTTTTTGTCCGCCTCTGAGTATTTTGTAAGTTGTTCTGCCCAACGAAACTGTTTATTTTTCCTAGATTCTGGGGCATCTTTTAATCTTTCGATTTTTTGTTTTGAATAGGATGATGGTCTCTGGTTGTCTACATGCTGATTATATTTGTCTAACGCAAGAATTAGGTTGCCAAGATCTTTTATTTCACTACGGACCTGTTTTTGTGGATTATCTAGAGGTTGCCCACGTATACGGTTTGCTATTTTGATTAATAGATGGAGTCTTGCTTGTGCTTGTTCAAGATCTTTTTTTTGATCTTCCGTGCCAATATTTGTTTGTGAAAGTGCATAGGCATAGGTGTCTAAAGTTTCTTGCTGGATAGCATCTATTTTATTGGTCGTTAATTTATGCTTATCAACAAGCATCTTGTCTGACTGTATAATATTATCCATCCATTTTGTTATATCTTTATCCTTGAATAATCCGTTTTCTAAACTTTTATTTGTGTATACATTTTGTTTTTCGTTATAGTTATTGAAGTATTCCAATTTGACTTTTTTAACATCTTCTAGGAGGTCATAGAGTTTACTGCTAGATGTATTTATTTTATCAGTCAGAGTGGGTAGGATTAAGTCTGTAGGGATGAATTTCTGATTGAGTGTTTGGATGAGTTGATTTAACTCAGAGGTCAGACTTTGAGTATTTTTTTGAATTTCATCTAGTTTGTATAGGTCTTCTTTTTCTCTTTTTTTGAGTTCACGGAGATCTTTTTTGGCTTGGCTTTCGGGAATTGGGATCATGCTCAAGCTTAGAATGTGGATAGCGATAAATATCAGATTTTTAAAAGCTGTGATGATCTGGTTAATAAAATATAGAAAACCGTGTTGTTCTGAAGCTTTTTGGATTTTTGAATTGAGTATTTCTTTTTCTTCTTGAATTTTTACTTTTAGATCTCTGGTGGGATCCTTTGATGTAATTAAGGTGTATAAGGGTAAGTGGTTTCTTGTCTCAATCTTATGAAGGTCTAGTTTACAGGGAGTATACTTTTCAAGGGTTGTGATAATTTTTGGATCATCAAAAAAAGACGATGCTGTCACTGTGTTATTCTGTTGAGAATCGCTTGTTTTCTGTTGAGTTGAAACAACTGGATGATTATTAATTTCTTTATTAGCCATATAGTGTTTTATTTATTCTTGATTGTAAATATAGTATGTATTTTCCTCTTTATCTAGTTTTTTAGTGGCTCTTTTTGAAAAGAGAAAATCGCTAGTCATAAAAATGAAAAGGCGAGATGTATTTTTGATATAAACTATTATTTCATAGATTAAAATACCAATCTTTACGCAACTACCTTTTTTATGTTTCATGTTTAAGGATTTTTTTAGTTGTACGAAGCTCCATTTGTGGGGTGTATAGGTATTCTTTATTTTTTTGTAGGTAATACTAGCTACTGGAGATATGCATAAAACACACAAAATATATTTGCTTGTGACTCGAGTGCATGTTTTTACTGTGGCACAATATGGCTATTATTTTGTCTCTGGAGTCCAAAAAATCTTACATGTGGGCTATTACTAGTGTTTTGTCGATAGCTACTATCGTGATCATCACCCGAATCTGATAAATCACTGTCGACTCTGTGTACGTTGGTGTTGGGGTAGGTTATTTCTAAATGATCGAACAATAACTGCGCGCCATCTGTCCGAGCTAGTTGGCGGTTTCTACTAAGGTGATCTCTCACCCAAACACGAAAACTTATCCGTTCAAGATCGCCTTGCTCGGCAGCGGAGTTCCATCCTCTCGAATTAATCAAATTTACTAGCTCTGGGCGTTGAGCAAATACTTGTAACCCCGCTTCGCTTTGTGCTAAGAAGTAGCAAGCGGCCATTCCGTCTTCTTCAATACCCACATAATGTATGTGGTTAAATCCTTCTTCACGTATTTTTGCACTGAGATTGGGGCAATTCGCAAGTGTCTCTCGACCTGTCTCAGTACTACATAGCCACGACACAGGAGAGCTTGGCATACCATCTTGCTGGCCAACTATACGATTGAATGCACTACTATCGATTCGGCTTATGAACTCTTGGCACCAGTTTAGCTGGTAGTGGAGATCTTCTTTTTCAAATAAAAGGTGTAGAAGTGTTTGAGATTTCCCTGGTATGGGATTGTTGAGGTGATCTTGACCTATTAAGTTTATAAGAAAAGGGTTATTAAGGAAAAGGTCTTCAGCATTTTTGTCGTAGGCAAAAAGGTGTACGGGTGCAAGGCTTGGGTGTCCTGGTGTATTTGGTCGAACCGTGTTAAATGCTTCACTGGTAAAACAATGCATTACATGTGGATTAGTATTTAGAATCTCTTTCCCACGCTCACTATAAAAAAGATGCCAACATCCCGATAAGTTATAATGGTAGGGGTTTTTACAAACTGTACTAATACCTTCATAGGTCAATTTTTGTGCAAGATGGGTATGTTTTTCAAGTAGTTGTAATCCTCTTTCATAGGAAGTCAACCAGTAAGCAGCTGAAAAACCATGGTTTGGAGAGATAGAATTTATATGGTTGTTTTCTACTGAACCAAGTGGTGTTTCTACTAGGTCTGTGGTCTCTGTTTTGCCGAGTACAAAGTTGAACGTTTCTGTAGAGATTAACCTGACGAGTTGGGGGCATAAATGAAGTAATTCTAAGCCAACAGGGTGGCTCATCAATGCGTATACTACTGATTTTCCCTGATCAGGTCCAGACTCTATGCGTGCATTTAATCCCTGTTCTGATATTTTCGCAACAACACCTAAATTTTGCAATAGTGCATAGATTACTAAAGGGTTTTGGCACAGCTCAGCAAAGGGAGGGTTCTCTATATCATCTCTATCGGGAGATGGGACGGCATTGATTTCGTCGGGCGTCATTTCCGTGAGTTTTTGACACAGCTCGATAAATGATCGGTCAGCTATCTGTAGTGTATTGTTGATAGTCATCGTTATGAAAGTAATAAATTCAAGATATTATCATTATAATTTAGCATGTCAATACACCAATTACATCTTGAGGCTAACGTATCAGTTTAGCTAAGTGCAGTTGGAAAAGTATGTATTCGAGTCAAAGATGACCTGTTTGTCTAACCAGGTTAATAATTTATGTACAAACGATAAGAGAACGTGTTTTTTTCTATAATTTTTACTAGCTATGTAAGGGCTTTGTGTATAAATTTCTAGATTTTTAGGGATGTATGAGTTGAAAATGATAGAGGTGTTAATTTTTTTGATATCTTAGTATCGCGAAGAGAATCCTTTTTAGTTAGTTTTGTCTATACTTTCTCTTGCGTTTGCGTGATGGTGATTCTTCTTGTCCCTCCAGGTCTTTTTGTTTACTTATTTTCTCGGTATATCTATCCTTGAGACTTGTTATATAATTATCATCAATACGAAAAATATTTGATATCTTTTCTCGTGTTATTGGGCTAGTCGATTTTTCTTTCTGCCATCTTTCAATCAAAGTTCTTTCGTAAGTATTTCCATCATCAGCTATTACCGGGCTTTTAATTAGGTCCGAAGATATTGGACACAGTAGGTTCAGATTAGGATCAGTTAATTTGTCTTTAATTTCAGGTTGAGACTCTATGTGTTTTAATAACTGAAGGTGTGGATCTATTTTGGAATTTGATTTTAGTTTTTCTAAATCTTCGAGAATTTGGATTAGCTTATAGCAATCAACGATCTTTTGTCGTAGCCGTTGTTGCATATCAAAAATACGACCGAGTTCCGCAAGTTCTTCTTCTCTTCGCTTTTCTAGTTTTTTAACAAAGGGGATATGGAGGTTTTCAACGTATGGAAATATCGTTCCTGGGGTTCTATCTCTCTCTTTTCTGAGAAATCTGAGAAAAATGTCTAAAGTCATATCAAAGATAACGAATTTTACTATTTGAAATGGTATTTGTAGGACTTGTAAAAGTAGATCAAAAAATTTAAGAATGAAGTAAGTAGGATTAAACGTCATCCCCCAGTTATTGAAATTCTGCCTTGGATTTCTAGTGTATGCTGATTCTAGGCCTAGATTTTTTAAAAGAAAGGAAGGTGTTATATGACTATCTTTAGTGTTAGGATCTATAAACTGTTCTTTTTTAAGATAAGATATCCATTTATCTCTATCTTCTTCGAGTTTTTCTTGTTCTGTCATGTACAATGCCTGAATGTTAAGTAATAAGTGCTTTATGCCTTATATCTAACCTAAAGGAATTATCCCAATGCTTATCAGCATAAAGATGATACCTACAACTGGTAATATCCACATGGGAACATGAGGCGCTTTAGGATCATTCATTTTGTTGACCATGTTATGCCATGTTTTTTTACACCATAAACGAAACAAACCACTTACAGTGAGAAACAGTCCCATTGCAACAACTAATGTGTCTAGCCGACTGGCTGCGTAATGTGGTCCAAATGACACAAGTAGTATCAGTCCTATGATTAAAGGGAGTATGGCAGATAATACTGCAATTGCTTCATTTTTGATAACCTCTTTCATTATATTGGGTAGTGCTTTGGGGTCCATAACGAACTTCACTCCACAAGCAAATAAATAAAATCCTCCAATAAAAATTACACCACTTGCATCCATAATACTTTCCTTTTGTTGTTGTAGTGATTTTTATATAGTACACGTGTTATAAAGTTTCCTATTTATTTTACAATCTATTTTTTTTGTAAATTATTGATATAACAATTTATCTTTATGACCAAATGCTTGTGGATGCAGTCGGTTTGTATGGTATGATGTATATCCAAGGTCAATATTTAGAGAGGCTGTATGCGCGTACGTAATAAAATTGCTCTTATCACAGGTGCAAGTCGTGGTATTGGTGCGGCGACTGCAGAACTTTTTGCCAAAAATGGCGCAACGGTAATCGTAGTAGATATTCTTGTTGCAGAAGGCCAAGCTTTGGCTAGTAAAATAGATGGTCACTTCTTTTGTCTAGATGTATCTGATGAGTCTGGTTGGCAGAAGCTTGTTAAATATGTACAAGATAAGTTTGGTCGTATCGATATACTATTTAACAATGCCGGTATAACAGGTTTAAATGAAGATCTTGGTCTGCAAGATCCTGAAAATATCTCGCTTGATGCTTGGCATCACGTTCATCGAGTTAACTTGGATGGAGTAATGCTAGGGTGTAAATACGGTATTGCGTTGATGAAAACACATGGAGGGTCTATTATTAATATGTCTTCTCGCTCTGGTGTAGTCGGTATCCCTGGGGCTAGTGCATATGCCTCAAGTAAAGCAGCGGTCAGAAACCATACCAAGACCGTGGCGTTATATGCTGCGTCACAAGGTTATAAAATTCGATGTAATTCACTACATCCTGGCGCTGTGTTAACACCTATGTGGGACCCTATGTTGGGTACAGATCCAGTTAAAAGAACCCAAGCAATTGCTGGTATTGCTCAAGGCGTGCCGCTTGGCACCATGGGTGACGTGCAAGATGTTGCCCATGCTGCGTTATATCTTGGATCCGATGAATCGAGTTACATTACAGGGATAGAACTTACGATTGATGGGGGAATCCTTGCAGGGGCAAGTGCAGCACCACAGAAGCAAGATAGTTAGAAAGTTATCTATATACACGGCAGTCAGAATTGGATGTAAAGATACTTGAGATGGGGAAATGCAAAATAGGCCTGAGTTATCACAAAAAATAAGTGTAGAAGATTTTAAAAACTTCTATTGGTTGAAGAGAGAGTTGATTGCGTTTTGTAGAGCGCAAAAGATACCAAGTCAGGGAAGTAAGCTGGATTTAGCCCAGAGAATTGAGGTTTTCTTATCTACAGGAGGGGCTTTGCAAAGTAAATCCGCCAACAAATCAGTACCATTTTATGATAGCGATAAGGAGATAACTATGCAGACTAGGGTAGTATATTATAAAAATGATGCTAAAACTCGTGCTTTTTTTGTTGCTCATTTAGGCGATAAATTTAGGTTTAACGCATATTTAAGGGCTTTTGCTAAACAAAAGAATGATGGAAAATTATGTTATGGTGATTTGATTCAAGGCTATAAAGTAAGCCTAACTCTACCAAAGTCTGATATTGAACAACAATTTGAGTATAACCAGTTTCAAAGGGATTTTTATAAAAACAGCCCAGATAAAACTCAGCTTGCGTGTAATAGGGCATGGAAACTGGTTAAATCCACTCGAGGGGGGTGTACTTATGAGGATTATGTCAAGTTACTTTAGCATGTAATATGTATGTATTGAGTAAGGCAAAATGATGCCTATTATTGATAAATACTACTTACCATTTATATTTATTTAATAAGTACCTGCTAATTATCGTGTGTATCGAAGATGACGATTGCAAGGAAGATTTCTTATAAACTACTTGAGATATTTGTCGATGAACTGTATTTTTAAGAATAAGCTAAGGAGATATTTATGAATGTACAACCATTATCTTTGCTAGCCCGAAGTGTGTTATCCCCTTGGCTCTTAGTTTTTTTTGGACTATGTCTTTGTTTAGCATTTTTTTTCTATTTTCGTAAGCAAAAAAGCTCAAGTAGAGAGAAGATTCAACCTTATATATCAAAGAATCATGATGTAGAGATTGCTCAAAACTTGAATACAATTCCATTGGAGCCGGAACAAACACAACCGAATGTTACTCAGCAAGTACAGCTTTCCTCATCCCCCTTAACTTCTCGTGTTGATCGTTCGCATGATCATTTTTCTTGTTGTTATACGCGTTTACCAATGAACGATCCTATAGTTCTTGCAAATGGTAATATAATCAATCGTGACCAGGTTTTGTTGCTTTTATCAAATCATTCAGACAGTAATGGTATGAGGAAATTGCTAGTTGGCGGTGTCGAAAGAGAGTGGTACTGTGCAGATTTATCACAATCCGCTATGCGATCACATAGAAATGCTATAGCATTACAGTCATGGATGCAAAGTCAACCAAGTTTTCAGCAGTCCCTGATTTGGGAAAATCCACATTTCGCTTTTATTACTATCGATTTTAGCTTAGTAAAACAGAATATTAGTCTTTTGTCTTGCGCTTCAACACCCCAAGGTTTTTTGGAAGACTGGTACGATGAAAATTATCTATATAAAGACCCTGTTATTAATTCTGCTGGCGAGACAGTCGAACTTCCAGATGAATACCGATCTTTATTAGATTTTTCCCATTATCATCAAATTGAAGTGGTAAAGGTAACTTATGATACTAGCCAAAATCGTATTTATTGGGTTAAAACCCCACAAGACGGACATATTAGAGATGCTAAAACTATTTTTGACCTATCCAAAACTCCAAACCTTACACTAGATAGTTTATTTATGCAGTTTTATCCTGATACATTTACGGTAAATATAATCAATGCAGTTAAGCCTTTTTTAGAACAGTATGCTCAGCAAGAAAAATTACCAAAACAAAGACAGGATTTTACAGCAGGGGTAGGTTAGGCCTGAGATAAATGTGTGTTAGAGATCTTTTGAGGAACTACCTAATTAGTCATCGTAATTATCGTATTACGTGGCCACGTAATACTTTAAAAGTATCTGCGCCGCTGAGATTAATCACGCAGATGTATAGTTTAGCAGGGTCATTGATAGAATTCCTTGTTGATCCAAGTAGATATTAGTAAAACTTTCTCTTGTCATTTCATATACATCAAGATGCACGGGACTGATAGTGGATTACACACTATCCGTTATCTTTGATATGACTGAGACATGCATTAATAAGTGAAAAATCTATGTCAAAAAAGAAAAAACCTACGAGTTTTTTAACTAACAAAACCTGTGCTTTTTGAAAATAAACAATATACTACTAAGTATGATGAGCGTACAAACAGTGTTTCATCAGGACCGTATAGCAAGAGAATCCCAGACGTTACTATATCAGCAGCAATGCCTGCAACTTTATATTTTCAATTAGCCAATCATGTTCTTCAGGAAAGATTGAATACAACTTCAAATAAAATACAAATGAAAGTGATCTAGAATAGAGCATTTTAGAAATGAGACAATTAAAGTAATCGACAACCACATATTATTGAATATATTTTGATATGATAACCTTGCTCAAGAAAACTATTTAAACCAGAATTTGTGCAGACATTGATTTGCAGCACGCAAAAAATATTAAAAATAGTTTAAAAAATATTGATTTTATAATTCATTATGGTAATTTGGAGATATTCTTAATTTTGAACGGTATACTATGTCTTTACACAAACACCTTTTAATCGCTGCATCAACAGCACTTGTTTCAACATTCGCAGTAGCTGGCGGGCTAGTTCTTGAAGAAGTCGCCACTACACCTGCACCACACTATGGCGTAACACTCTCATCAGCGAATGCTGTTGGCCTATTCTATGAGACAGAAAAATACGAGTTCGCACTAGAAACTAGATATGATAAAACTGAAATAGACTATACTAGCAGCTCATATACAGACACTAGCATTGAAACAACAGATCTTGGCGTATATGCTGGCATGAAAAGCCCTTTAGCCGCTGATACTACATTATCGTTAGGTCTTTTTTATGGAATAGAGCAGAAATCAGGTTCTACACATACAGAAAATCCCTTTACTTATGCACTTTATACATCTGTAAGTTATGCTGCTAACGAAAAAATTAGTCTGTTCACTAGAGCTGCTATTTATGATTACACTAAGGCTAGTTTAACAGATTCAGGTCCAATTAATGGGAATACAACTAAAGTAACAGGTTTCTTCAATGCAGTCGAAACTGGCGTGAAAATCAACCTTTAAAAAAATACTATTTTTTAAACCCGGATTCGTCCGGGTTTTTTTATTTAAGCTACAATTGCGTTATCTTACATAAAGTATACCTTGAAGCGTTATAGTTCGGATAAAAATTACAAAAATATCATGTGAATAGCTAGATCGAATTTTCTGCCGCCTTAAATATCTGATTCATCATACGATTTGAGAACAGTTGGCGTATCGTTGATGCTGATTTCTTACGTATAGAGCATTTAAAGAAAAATCTCTATAAATTAGTGACGATCAATTTTTTGATTATAAAAAGCCGATACTAATCTATATTAGACCTACTTTTAGTAGTATCTAATAATGCCTTGAATGTTGCTTCATCCGCGATATTAATAACGAAGCAATGCAGTTTCTCTTCATCATTTATGGACTCGCGTTTTGTGCCGATGTAAAAACCAGCGTAGCTATTCTTACTTAGGTCAAATTCGCTTAGTGCGATTTCTCCTAGTACAGAATCACAAGTAGATATCTCAGTAACTGTCTTTTTCTTGGAAGATCTAGGTGTAACATAGGAGATTTTTTCGAAAGAGAACCCTGGGTTAGTTTTAATTTGCTGAATAGTACCTGAGGGTATTTGAAATTTGGTTGAGGAAGTTGATATGTCTAGATTATGTCCAGAAAAATTTATGATTGATATTTTTCCATAGTCTTTACTGACTTTGTCGCTTAGTTTTGAAAAGTCAATCTCGCCATTGGCAGAGTAAAAAAGAAAAGTAGTTGATACAATCGCGTGGAGCAATATTTTAAAATTCATTATTTGTTTACCTTACATTGTGATATCTTAAAAGCTAACACTGTTTCTCAAGAGACACAAGATCAAGTCTTAGGTAATTAACTATTAACATGATTAATAACTACTTTTGATTTAAATACCTTGGTTTTTACGATACACTCATTTTTAAAAAACGAGTATGAATCGCATGGTTGCTTACACGATGAAGTTCTTATAGTAGATCTTCATTAGATTTGTGCACTGCTGTAGCTAAGTTTATACAGTGAGATTTTCTTTATTTACGTAAAGTTGAAAAAAACATCGATTAGTGTTTTAAATAGATGTAGGTATGTAATAGATTATTCAGGATCAAAAGTATCTTGTATGGTCTCGAGTGTTTCTTCATCAGCAAAGTTTATAACGAAGCAATGAAGTTTTTCTTCGGCATTAATTGATTCATGTTTAGTTCCGATATAAAGTCCAGCTAAACTTTTTCTACTCAAGTCAAAATCACTAAGTGGTATTTCGCCAGTGACTGACTCACAGGTTGAAAGGTCAGGGGCCTTTTTTTTGGACGATCTAGTGCTAAGGTAAGAAATTTTTTCAAAAGTAAATCTTGGGTTAGTTTTAATTGACTGTATTGTGCCAGGAGCCATTTGCAATTTGTTTGAGGAGGTTGTTATTTCGATATTATACCCAGAGAAATTCATGATATTGACGCTTCCATAATTTTTTTTAAATTTATCGCTATACTTTGAGAAATCAATTTCAGCTTGAGCAGTAAAATAAAAAAAAGCGGTCGCTAGCATTAATAGTTGTAATGTTGTTGATGTAGGCTTCATATATAAGTACAAATTTATGAGTATATCTATAACCTACATAATTTTTAGAAAATCGCAAGTAACGGATGTATATTTTTCTATATCAGTGTGATTATAAAAAATTCTTATGGATTTTTCTTACGTGAAAGCAGCACGCATGTTTAAGCTGGAAAACTGTGTGTAGTTACACGTACTTCGGTCTGTGTAAGTGCGTAAAGTCCAGTATAGGTAGAAGGTGTACAACGCTAACCGAAGAAATTTTGATAGGGTCGATGCAGGATAAATGATTATCTCAAATAAAACTATTATACATTGTTTAATGTTTAGGATGTGACTTAGTCTTATCTTGAGTATCATCAGATTCTTGTAGAGTTGGTTGTGTCATCGTATTTACTTTCGTGTGTGTGAAAGTTGATGAATGGACCAAATCCTTTTGCGCATAATTAGATGGTAACTTCTCTGAGAACCTTTTTGTTAGTGAAGATAGATCATGTATTACTTGTTTTCTTTCATTAGATAGGGACGAAATTTGCGCAGTAGCACCGAATCCCCTACCGCGAAAAAAGTTTAAAGCTAATGTTGAAAACATTAAAAAAATACCTTTTTTTCTGAGTATTGCCTCGTTATTGCTAATTCTAAGAATTTTTTTACAGGACTTTGTAATTGCAATATTAAGCTCTATTTTCTCATTTTTTAGGTGTGACTTTGATAATTCACCTGCTACTCTACAAGCTATTTTTAGAGTTTCTTCAAATGATTTCGTATCTTTGTTGGTCATACTGTGATTTTTACTTTGTTCATTAAACTTATAGACTAAATTTCGTTATTTAGCCAATTTTTATCGTGGTGGTATATTTTTTCAACGATTTATGTTGTGTAAAGAGGAATGTAAGAGGAGGCTTCTTTGTCCCGTTTGTGCAATATGTTCTTAGATCTATGTAATACATGGTTATGATTTTGTGTAAAATTTTTACTTAGTTTTCTTATTTTATATCGAGATGCCCATATTATAGAATTACAGTATGGATGTTTACACGTGAATAGGTTAGTATTTTCCTAATATTTAATAGGTTATACGATTGGCCGTATCAACAAAAGATTTCTTCACGCGATTTGTTCAACTCATGGCCATGTGTTACTGGATTCCTGTCGTGGTGACTTTATTAGGTATAAGTTTTGCGATATGGCGAAGATTCTCGAACAATTCCCTGTTGGTCGAGCGTAAACATAAAGCCATGCGGCATCAAAAAGACGAAGTAGAACTGGTCTTTTCCTCTGTTGAACCTCCTCAACAAGAGGCAGAGAATCTTGCTATTAATACAGAGCCATCCTCTACTAATGGCAGTTTACCATTTTTCGATGAGAACGTTAGGAGTGATCTGACTTCTTTGGCTTTAATTGATAGACTTACATCAAGACTAATAATCGATCCAGTAATCCTGAGTTGTGGTGAAGTCTTTGGTCGTGCTGCTATTATTGAATATATGTTGGGTTCATGTGTGCATTATGGCTCTCATTCGCATCTTTATGTTTCTCCACCTCCTTTAAATCAGCCATTTTCTTCTCAACCAGGAGGTGGCCAGTTACGATCTCATAATCTAATGCTGTATTTGTTGCGATGGTTAGAAAATCAGCCAGTCTCGGTACGGTTTGCAATCATACGTAATCCTAATTGGCTATTCTTTGTTAAAGGTGAAACTCCTATTTTGGAGAATATTCAACGATTACTTATACCATCGACTCCTCCTGGTTTTTTGGAAACTTGGTATGATGGAAATTACTTTTTAAAAGATCCTGTTGTAGGTCCAAAAGGCGATACTATCGATTTGCCTGATAACTTTACTTATGTCCAAAGTTATCTGTATAACGATCTTGTCTTTTGTACTAGTAGATCGGTTACAGACCGTGTTAGTAAGTCGCCGTCAGATTTACCAATGTTAGATAGATTAACTTGGGTGAGACCTTCTGATTCCAATGATTTTGGTTTACTTTCAGCATATATCGAATCAAAGACTACCCAAGATCATTCAAATACACATCTTACAGACTATTATCCTGATCGTATTACTTTTAAATTAATTGAAAAAGTGAAAAGATATGCCACTGAGTACGCCATTGATAAAAATCTCTCATCATCTCCCGCTTATTCAAATAAGGTTTAATATAAATACGGAGATAGTCTTGAAATGAGCGTGAGGGTTACGCATACTGTGTCATCTATCTATGTTATTTATGTATATCTAATTTTTTAAGGAGTGCTCTATGTGGTTTAAGTCAATTCAAGTATTACGATTAACGCCAGTGGCTGGTCAATCTGCGGATACATTGCGTGATAACCTTGCTAAGCAAACTATTGGTCCATGCCCAGGAAATGTGACTCAGACACATGGTTGGTCTTCTCCTTTTGGTTTAAAATCAGATGAGCTATTAGTTTCTGTAGGTCCACTTCATTTAGCTGAGTTTGTTTTAGCAAAGAGGCTTCTGCCAACAGATGTTGTTAAGCAGACTCTGGCAACACGTGTTGCCCAACTTGAGGACCAGCAGGGTGGTGTGCCTATATCGAAACGAGAGCAACGTCGTATGCAAGACGAGATTCATTTTGAGTTATTACCCAAAGCATTCGTTCAACAAAAGAGTTGCCAGATGTTTTGGCATCAAGAAACAGGCTTTTTATATGTTGGTACTACTCAAACAGCAATGCTTGAAGCAATTTCTACTAGCTTTGCGTATTGTTGTCCAGGTTGGCGTCTACAGACAGTTTCTAGCGTCAATACAGTAGAAAATACACTAACGAGTTGGCTTAGAGGTCAAGACGGTTTACCCAAGGATTTCTCTTGGGATGATGCTTGTCAGTTATTAGATCCTGCAAATCGCTTTGCAACCATCCGGTTTTCAGGAAATGACCTTTCTTCAGCAGGGGTACGGAACCATTTGCAAGATGGTTTACAGGTTAAGCATGCTGCGCTTGTGTGGCGTGATCAGATACGTTTTGTATTGAATCAAAATTTAGCCTTAAGTCAAATTAAATACTTAGATATCGAAAAAGATCATGGTGCTGATGATGCGAAAGAAGCAATCATATTGGCTGATTTAGCTCTGTTAGGGCCTATTTATCATGCTTGGTTTACTGATCTTGTACAGGCGCTTGGTGGTGAAGCTCAATCAGGTCATACAGCTGCACTTGATCAATCAGATATCATCAAAGAAGTTGAAGATGTTTCACTTACATAAACCATTTTGAAACAATCTCTTACTGTAGGTGAGAGTAAGTGTCAAATTTTTGGTTTTCTTAAGCTGTATTGGTCTGTAGAGTTTCAGTGTTTTCCTGCAGATCTTCCATTGGCTTAGCTATGTTTTGACAATGTGTTTCTTTTACCCAAAGTAAGCATGCTATCATACTTATGGTGATAGATACTGGTACACACATAAAAGCTATTTGATAACCTAATAATGTAGGTTCAGCTTGAAACCCTTGGTAAATATCCAAAATATACCCGATTAAAGGCTGTAAGGTCATTGCGGAACTTACTAATGCCATATTATTGAATGCTATTGCAGTAGCCATAGATGTTTGCGTGTTATTATCATTCACCAATCCAAAAGTTATTGGTTGAGCAGCTGAGCTGCACCCGACAGCAAATAAAAGTAATGATATAATCCATGCTTGCTGAGGAGGGTAGCTTATGAGTAATATACTAGCAACTAAGCCTATACTCAATAGAATCATTATTGGCCATTTTCTATTCTGAAAGTAATTGGATGCATAGCCTGCTAGTGGGCTAATAATAGCCATTGCAATCCAAATCCACATAGCTTGTTCTGCGGCTTGGTCAGTAGTAATGTTTTGTACTTTACTTAGATAAGGTATTCCCCAAGACTCAGCAAATATTGCGATTGCAGCCCAAGATCCAAATGCTAATACACCAACAGCCCAGCTTTGTGAGTTACCGATGACTTGAGTAAGTACGTTCTTAATATTAAGAGGCTTCTTTATTATTTTTTGATCTTCCATTTTAGGGCTATCGATTAATACTAGGTGGAAAAGAATAGCCAGTAATGTGCCAAGCCATGCAGTATAGTAAAGACTAGTACGCCAGCTATAAGTTTGTACGATAAGAGCAATAGGCTGCCCTGCAAAAATTGCTCCCATACAACCCATAACCTGTACGCAGCCAGCAATTAATGCTTGGTATTTTGAGGTGAACCATCGTGATGCGAGTGTTAGTGGCCCAATAAAGGCACATGCTGATACGGCTCCTATGGCAAGCCTTGCGCAAGACGCTATTATAAATGAATCTGTGTATTGTAAGATAAATGTTGCGATAGCGCAGGTGCTGATAGCGACAGTTAAGCAGTATTTGGGTCCATACTTATCGCATAAAAGGCCTGCGGGAATTTGCATGATAGCATAAGCATAAAAAAACGTGGCTATAAATTGTCCTAGCAATGTTTGGCTTATATGAAAGTCTTGAGCTAGCTCAACGGTTATGACAGATGGCATCACACGCAGGAAAAATTCATAGAGGTAAAAGCAAGTTGCTAAACCCACGATAGTTGATGCTTTTAAGATATAAGCACGGTGAGTTGGATGCATGTTATGACCTTTTAAACTGTATATTTTAATGAAAATTTCATAAATGTCAATATCTTATGCTGTTATAGTTTGCGGGTGTACCCTATATGGAAATTAAATACATCAGGATCAACTGTTGCTTTGTATTCGCCTGTCCCAAGAGTTGCACTCACAGGATAGATTATCTCAGTACTTGGTGCATAGATGTAGCCTAATCTACCAGATACTGTATTTTTTTCATCAAGATCAAAATTTGTACCTAAATAGTAAGAGTGGGTACCGCGACCTGGAGATCGAAAGTCGTCAACAGGACTATCTCGAATAGTATCGATGAATGCAGTGAAACTCAAAGCAAGCTGTGTGTTTACCTGATAACCGGCCCCAACATACCAATATATCGCATCATCTTCAAAAAGATTGATAGACCCGGCTGTTTGGAAGAGTGCTTTTAAATTGGTATCTGTGGTATTGATATTAGTATAATTAGTATTCAAAGTTGGGAGTGCTTTCCAGTTTACGCTGCTATACCCAATAAAACCCAGAGTTTTTTCATTTAAACCAGTTTGTAAATAGAGATGAATGCGATTAGGCGAGACTGCTAGGTTATCGCTGACCACATCTGCTGTAATCGGTGCACTAACTGTGATGTTAAAAGGACTGAAAAAATCATTGCCTACACTCAGTGTCCCCTTACCAATAGCATCTATCTCTGGGTAGTACATTAATTGTAATTTAAGTGCTATTTTGGGTATTTCATAGGCAAAGCCAAAAAAATAGCCCAGATTATTACCAATATCTAGACTTGTTACGATGTTGTCGTTACAGGTATTCGAAGAATTTGCTAAGCATGATAAACCTGCATAACCATCTGCGCTAAAAATAGCATCTCCACGTAGAATTTGTATGCCGCTAATTAAACTATAAAGTTGATTTGCTCTGTTTATAACTTGTGTGAAGCCTAGAGAGATCATAGAGGTTTCAATTTTTGAGCGAAGTGGAAAGCCTGGCCCAACAGAATCATCTTCATAACTTGTATCAGTTGCGAATGGTTCATCGTATTGGATATTGAGATATAGGTTGTCATTACATTTATAATGCAAACCAAAAACAGGACTATATCTATTGTTGTACATGTCATTCGTAGTAATAGCTTGGGTGGGTACTTTTGTACCGGTATTTAGAGTGACGGTTTCTGCTTGGAGCTTTGGTTTTACGGTCGCATCGGTTAAAGTTAAACTCGTTTCAATTCTACTTGATCCGGTAAAGATCTGAAAAGGGAAGTAGCTATTGTCAAACCCGTCAGCTATCGCTTGGCTATTAAATGAATAGAGTGAAATTAAAATTAAAACATTTGTTAGTTGGAACATGTGGTTTTGTACAGTGTGAAGTTAATGTGAAATTAACATGATTTGATGTCTAGTGCAATTGATCATCAACAGTAGTTTTTTACGTAGTAGGTATTAGTGATTATTATGCTGTTCCTAGATAGGGAATATATATGGTTAGATGGCCTTTATTTCAATTTAACTTTACAAAACTATTATCATTTTATGAAACATTCAAATTAGAACTACCAGGCACCATTCTTGTAGATTGACGCCTGGTAGTGAAGCAACGCAATTTTAAGTCATCTTACAATTGCTAAGCATGTAGGTGACAAGTATTTCTTAGTTAACACAACTCAAGGCTACTACTGTGGTTTGAGTATCATTGTTAACAGCAGGTGTTATTTTATTGTCTGATGTACTATTAATTTCATTTTCTTTGTTACTATGAGAGTCTTTGTTTAAAACTTTCAGGGGTTTTTGTTTGTTTTGCACTATACTTAGAGTCTTATTGAGTTGCTTAGAGCTTGGTTTCATGTAAAAAGTTAGAGCGCTTGACACTGTATAGTAAATTGCAGAAATACCTAATGCTAAGTTTGCTTGCTGGGCAAATGAGGGTGCTATCTGTAAAATGGCTGCAAAAATACTAGCATTTCCTGTTGCAACAATTAGGGTTGTTGCGGAAAGTATTGCTGTGAGTACAGAGTTGATTGTGTAATCATGAACATCGACGTTTTTCTTGGAGTAGGTTCTGTTCATTCCTATATAGGCTACTAAACCTACCATAAGAGTTGGCATCAGCATAAGTAAGGGTGTGTGTGATACAACAGCACTATTCATTGCTATCGTTATGAGATCAGAAGCTGCTGATAAGCATGCCCAGGCAAATGTAGCGACAAAACCATGATACATGGTATGTGTGATAATGCTTGCTTGTCGGGTTTTTCCGGTAAATTTTGTGGCGAGTTGTGTTACATCTATAGATCCACGTTTCATCAATGTGTTTACATTTTCGTAATTAGAACCAGACTGGTAGAGTTCTTGGTAGCTTTTTGCAAAAACAGAGGTGTCTTGTATTAGTTTCTCGATTGCAGATGCAGTACCCATGATAATTGCGGCAGTCAGTGTTGTTCCGGATGATAATACAATGTTGGTTATAGGGAAGGTTCCACCAGCTAACGAAAACACAGCTATAAATATCCCCAAAGGTAGAGCACAATAACGGATGCAGTTGTTAAAAACATCTACCATAAAATCATGACCGATTTGATTTACGACGTTGCCGCTGTAGCTTTTAAGGTTGTCTTCGAGCTCTTCGATTTTTTCTTCTGGTTCTTCTGAATCAACTAGTTCTGTCCAATTGGTACGACTCCGTCCTTTGGCTACTACTGCTTTTTTATCGATGGGCTTGATTACGCTAATCGCGTAGTTAATAATAAAACCATTGATTGCAAGTGTAGCTGCAAAGATGGCAAGTGCTGCTTGTGTCATGCCGATATTTATAAGGAATAGCAGGTTAACAACGATACTTGCGATTGACTGTAGAGCTTGCTCACTTATTTTGTTTACCATTTGAAAGACTTTCTCTTGGTCGGTCATCTTTGATCCAATTGCACCTTTTTCTTTTTTCTCTAAGTCAGTAATTTCTTTTTGTACTAGGTTAGAAAATTCTTCATTGTTTAGATCTGAATTTTTTTCTTTGTTGTGTTTGTCGCGAATTTTAGCTTTCTCATCTTCTGAAAGTGTCTTGTAAGATTTGCGCTTTTCAAGGTCATACTTGATGCTTTGTAAAATTGTTTCTTGAACTTGTATCCCTTGATCATTAGCAATATATCTAGATAACATTTTGCCAACCATATCTAGTGTACGCTGTGCTAAATTTAGTGATATGAATAAACCTGCGGCATAGTAAAATCCTTCTAAAGAATTACCAGATAGGGTTTTAAAGAATGTGCTTGTAATAAATATCATGCCATAAGGAATCATACCGAGTAATATATACATAGAGTAGAGTGCAATTAGTCTAGTAAGAAGACCACCCCAGTAACCGCTTTTGAGTACGAATTCGAAAGGAGCAAAAAAACCATTTGATTTAACCGAAGATGCCATAGTGAATAACCTGTATTTATTTATTGCTCAATAATATGACAATCAGCATACTATTGCAAGCAAGTTTGGATTTTAATTTTTCAGCCTCTTTTTGTAATAAAAATGACTATATCTTTTTATGTTTTTTATTAAAATATCCCTAATATGAATGCCTGTTCAGGTCATATCTCATAAGTGATACTGTGTGTTGTTAAAATGACTCCTGCCATAATAGTCTTAATAAAGAATACTATTCAATCACAAGGTATGGCTTAAAGTGTATCTTGGTAATCCAATCTTAAGGCGTTGCTATGATCAATGGTAGCTTGTAGTGCATTAGTTAGATTAAATTGAGCTATGTAATCTAACCATAGTACTCGCAATACTATTGGTTTTGCCATCGACATGACTTAGATGTTATTGCTAATTACTTTGTTACTAAATCATTTCTCGTCGACTTCTCTTAGTATGTATGTTGATTAGATTTTTAGCGATTTATCTTTGTTGGTTTGCACTTGTCATTATAGACTTTTTCAGGTAGGTTTTACCTAATCTGTCTTGTATTTTATAAATATGTCAAAGAACTCTTTTCTTTCTTGTCATCAAAAGACGGTTACTGTAACTGAAGCTGATTTACCCTTGAGCTGCCCGATGCCTAACCAAGTGATGTGGAACGCACATCCACGTGAATATCTTCCTATTGAAAAGACAGGCATTGAAAAATGTCCCTATTGTGGAACAGTATATGTGTTAGAAAAAACCGGTAAAGCTAAATGAAAGCAATGATTCTAGCAGCTGGATTTGGTAAACGTTTACGTCCCTTTACTCTTGTCAAACCAAAGCCTTTATTAAAGGTAGGGCCAGAGACCCTTTTAGAAAGACATTTGAGAAGGCTCGCGGTTGCTGGGATTCAAGAAGTGGTTATAAACGTTGCTTACTTAGGACATATGATTGAGGATGTAATTCAAGACGGTGCTAGCTATGGTGTCCAAGTTCAATATTCTCGTGAGCCACTTAATGAGCCGCTCGAAACAGGTGGTGCTGTACGAGAAATACTACCTTGGTTTGATGATAAACCTTTTTTATTAATAGCTGCTGATATTTGGACTGATTTTTTGTGGTGTGAATTACATGCTAAATTTGAGTTTTTACGTGATCAAAAGGAAATAGATGCTTATTTGGGTTTAGTTCCCACGCCTGATTGGTTGGCTAAGCAGGACTTTTACTGGGACTCTACGGATCATATGGTTGCTCAATCAAATACAGTTGGAACCCAACAGGGTGTTGGCTATGCAGGGTTTGGTGTTTTTCATCCTCGATTATGGCAAGGCGCAAACAAAAGCCACTTTCCCCTTAGCGATGTGCTAATACCAGGTATTGTACAGCAAAGGATAAAGGGATTTATGTATCAAGGCCCTTGGTTTAACATTGGCTCTTACCAAAGACTAACGGAATGTGAAAACTATCTTATGCGATCTTCAAACTGGGTTTATTAGTGGTAAATATCAGGTGCTCTTGTGATTATGTACGGTGTCAATAAATGTGTGTATGGATTCTAGAGGCGTGCCTGGTAATATTCCATGCCCAAGGCTCGCTATATAATTTCTTTTAGGCTGTACACTCTCTAGCATTTGCTTGGTGTGTTGCTGTGTTGCTAGTGGTCCAGCGTGAAGAACGCTTGGATCTAAATTGCCCTGTATTGTGAGATGAGAGCTCAAGTCTCTATACGCGTTTTTTAGACTAGCTGTCCAATCGATAGCTAAGCCTCGTATATTTGATTTGGATATGAATTTTTCGTTGTGTAGTGTGCTAAAGCCTTTACTATAAAAAAGCAGGGGTTGTTGCACGTTGTTTTTTTGTAGTTCTGTTTGTATCAGATCTAAAGGATCCAGTGCGTAGCGTTCATAATGACTAAAAGGTAAAATTCCACCCCACGTATCTATGAGAAAAAGAATATCGGCTCCATATTTTGCTTGTTGTATTAAATATGCGCTTATTAATTTGCTAAGTTTTACTAAAAGCTCTGTTGTGGCAACAGGGTGCTCGTAGGCAAATTGTTTTGCAAACTGGAAGTTATTAATGTTCTGGCCATTTATCATGTAGCAAGCAAGTGACCACGGGCTGCCAGAAAACCCTATAAGCGGCATTCTATTTCCTAACGCTCCTTTTAAGTCTGATACAGCTGAGTAGACATAATCAAGCTTGTACAACGCTTCATGAAAGGGTAGGTGTTCAATGTCTTTTGGGTTTTTTATAGGATTGGATATAATGGGGCCAACTCCCGGCTCAAAATATAGCCCCATATCAAGCGCGTCAGGTATCGTGAGAATATCTGAAAATACAATAGCAGCATCAAGCTTAAATCTTCTGAGTGGTTGTAATGCGAGTTCGGTAGTCGTTTCTGGGCAACGGCACATTGCGAGGAAATCAGCGTGGTGCGCACGAACCTGGCGATACTCTGGTAAATATCTACCTGCCTGGCGCATCAACCAGATTGGTGCTCTATCTGTTTTTTCCTGATTAAGAGCTTTAATTAGCCGATTATTTAACAATGTGTTGGTGTTAGTTCCCTGGTGTTGGGAGCCATTGCATGGTGTTTGCGAAGACATTATACATGAACCATAAACATAAGATTAGTAATAAGACCAAGGTGGTTTTGCCGCCTGGTAGCTGATAGGTTGATGAAAGTTTTTCACGATAACGGGCGTTCCATGCCATCATTATAGGTAAGATACCGAAAAGGAAGTTAACAAGAAAGCCAGAGTAGTCTAGAGCTTTTGTGAATCCTCCAGGTCCAATCAATAAAGCCATTAGAAACGGAGGCCCGAGAGAGAGAAGCGCACATATTGTTTGTTTGTGTGGGTGTTTTTGTAGTTTTAAACCGTCTTCGAGAAAATCTGAGATAGCGAGAACTACTCCAAGAAAAGAGGTTAAGATAGCACAATTTGCAAACACTATAATCAGATTAGGTACCAATGTTGCACCGCTACTAGTTAATGTTTCTTGTAAGTTTTGTAATGGATCTCCAGTAGATGCCATGGCGATTAAGCTACCAGGACCATCGTGAGGTAACAATGACATTATTAGGAATTGATAGACTAGGTAGATAGCTAATGGCAAGCTTGCGCCGACCCATATCATTCTTTTAAGGCTTTGTACATCGCTAGAAAAGTTTTTTCGTAAGCTTGGGACGACAAAATGGCAAGCAAATGCTGCGACCGTAACAGATAATCCTGCGGGCAGATACTTCAACTCGCCGCCACTAAGCTGATTTAGGTTGGTGTATGGAGCAATAGAGACGACTAACATAACAAAGCTAAGTAATAATATAGTTGTGAGCACTCTATTTACAATATCAAGTAAGTATACGCCTCGAAATGCTACTAATCCGAATAGTATTGTGAAAACAGTCATACTTACAGGTTTGGTTATAGTTATTCCATACGCTGTAGTTATGCTGCCGAGAAGAGACCCTCCGCCAGAAATATACGACGTAGATATGATGTACAAGAGGATCAGGAATATTCCCCAAGTAATGTATTCACCGACCTTTCCAAGATGCATGCTCGCCATACTAATAATATTGGCGTCTTCATTTGAGCAATACAGAGTCACCTCAAGTAAGAGGAGTAGGGTGGTGAGTGAATACATATAGCAAAAAACTAACCCTAATGATGAATACCAAAATCCTGCGGCACCAGTCATAAAAGGTAATGCAAGCATGCTTGCGCCTATAGCTGTTCCTGCTACAATTGCGCCTCCGCTTAGTTCTTTGTTCATGATATATCCAGTTTTAAAGCGCCTATAATAGCATGCCGGTTTGCCTTCTGCAACGAGATACTCTTTTTCGATCTTTAAAGATATTGATTATTTACATATAAGAAACAGCCATCAACCTGATAAGATCATTATTTTATCCTAAATCATGGTCAAGTATGGATAGCTTTCACTGTGGCGGAGTTATTTGATGTGAGTATCTCACATATCGCTAAGTTATATGGACTGCACTTGTTGAGTCCAAATATTAACTTTTTCTGAAAATGAGTTTATTTGTGCTAAGTAATATGGCATATTCAATAATTAGACCACTGATCAAAAGGTATAATTATCACTCCTCGTACATCTGTTACTGTGAACTCTATTCCAGATAGTCTCTCCGATCTTCGTGGCTTAATTGTTATTTCAGTTATATTCTTCACTGTACTCGCTATAAATTTGTCTGCACTATTCTCTATTTATGTATTCTTGCTTAGATCGAGAGTGTTTTTAGAGCCATTTGCTGATTATGCAAAGCTAAATTTTGGTGTAGTATGGCTAGGTGTTCAGGTTATAGCTGTTATAGCTGCTAGTTCTTATCTTATATATGCGCTTTGTCAAGTTTTCTTCGATGTTCAAGATAAATTGACTACTAAACTAAAACCATCATTTACTTCTTGGCGTACTTATTTACAAATGCATCCTGACAGCAAACATGAAAAAGGTATGTATGTGCGTAAAAAGCTCGAAGTGATTTATTTTACGATGCTGATTGCCTTATTTGTGATTTCTTCCATCGCTCATGCATTAAGTATCGTATCTACATTCTGCTTGATCGTTATCAAAAACAATATCAACGCCTTTTCTCCGCTGGGTTCTCTTCTCGGGTTCGGAGTAGTCTTAACAGCTTCAAGCCTAATGGTTCAGGTTCTTTTGCGTTCTGCTTACATAAGGACGCGACGATTTGTTATTGATAAAATCGCAAATTTTATAACTTTCAATACTATCAACAAGCCCGTTAAAAAAGCTGATTCTAGATTCAAACACCCAAACACAACCTCGAAAGATATTTCAACACAAACGGACTTATATACCAATTCTGGTAATTTATCTCTTGGCTCATCTCGCCTTAGTACGCCAAGATTTCATACACCAAGTAAGGAGTCTAATAATCTCAGGTTTCCCTCGCATAACTCAGATTTTGCCTCTTTTTTCGATCCAAAGCGAGATCGCTCAAACAGTGATACCTCGTTATACTCTTTGGCACACAATAATACCCCAAAATCCCCACCCCGAAATAATTCTAGCTCCGATGCGACGGATTCATCTTTTAACGTACATTCGTTATCAAGATCTGATTCTCCTAGAAGTGGTCTAGCGACGGCCAGGTGCTCTCCGGCACCCGTACAAAATAACTATTCCCTCTCAAGGAGTAACTCTCCTCTTAAGCATTTCGGTTTTATGTCCGGAGGAGCCGGTAGAGAATCTCCCCATCCATACAACTCAGGAGTTGTATTATCTCCCCGTAGTTTTAATTTAACACCAAGCACCTCGTCATCAGAAGACCTTTACAGAAAAGGTGATAATAATGTGAGGACGCGCAGACAATCTCTAGGATCTTTAGGAGGAACCATTTGATTTTGTGCTCAGTGGTTCTTAGCATGCCCTAGTCCTTGTTTCATTTCTTCTTCTAAGCCTAGTGATTGTTTTCTCCATTAGTAAGTGGTAATATCAAATATCTACAACTTATTATCAATCATGAGAAAACTCAACTTCTACTCTCAAAAGAAAACAAACGATAACTATAGTGCTCACCTAATGAGCTTGTTTTTAATCATGATAATCACGTACAGTTTCATGCAATCTAGCTATTACACATCGATCGATACTCATAGCATTCTTAACCCTACAGTAGTAGCTTACGGTAAGCTTGCAATGTCTGTGTTTTTCACTACTATCCAATTTTTGCCTGTCATCCTAGCGCTGATGTTTTTAACTAAACAGATTTTCGATCATCAGGGCCTTGGCAAATTAGAACTCAATGGTCATATATCTACATCCAGTGCTAGGAGACATCTAACTTATTCTGAGCAGCTTAAGTACTCTAGATTAAAGACCGATCTTGGGACTGTAAATCAACACAGGCGTAATCTAAGACTGTTTCACTTTATTCTGATTACTCCATTTGTTGTGGCCGCCTGTTTTTTCATGTCTTTTTCTGGATTTCCTGCAGTTTACTCAGCAATAGCTGGCGTAAACAATACATTTAATACATCTTATTATCTACAATACGCTAAACTTTTCGGGATGATTTATATCATAACTAATAACAGCTTGATGTTCCTAGATTCTTACTTATCAGAAAAGAGAAATAGAATTTACAAAAAATTCGAACATCTTTTCGAGAATAAACATATAACTCTTATTGAACCTGATGCTGCTCCTTCGGAAGATTTAACTAATCCGTTTAAGCAAGAGCATATTAAGTTGGAAGGCAATGCAATCAACGATCGAGTTCAGGCCGTCGATACAATATCTCTAGGCAAAAGTGTTGCTACACCAAGTAATAACGTAAGTGTAGATAGATCTGAAAAATCTTCTATTACACCACCAAATAGTAATGTCAGTATTGCTAGTTCTGAGAAATTTGCGATTACACCACCAAATACCTTTGCCTCCGTCAGTACATGCCCTGAGTCAATTGCTTCACCTCATAGGAGCTCCATGCAACAACCTGAATCAGTGTCGGATCGCTTATACACTAGCCCTGCAAAAACTCACCATTCCGAGCAAAATTTATTATCCTCAGTAGACACGCAATCGCATGAAGGAGGTGTGTCTGGGGTAAGTACACCAGTACAAGAAGACAGTTGGACAGTTGTAGGCTCTGTACATCCAGATCGTGATAGGTCTAAAAATAATTCAAATCCTATCGTCGCCCTTTGGCACAATGGTCCCGTCGCCCTTTGGCACAATCTACGGAGTTTGGGAAAATCTCCTACCCGTTCATCTACTAAGAATACAACTAATCATAACCCTGAATCTTCTCCAGAGACTAGCACGAGCATTCGTCAAGGTTTTGATGAAGATACAATTAAAGCAGCGGGTGCTGGTGATATCGCTCCTAGAAGACTTTATTTAGAAGAAGATCTAGGTGTAAAGCCCACTATATAACCAATTTTTTATTAATATCTCACAATTAAATACTTATTTCTCTATGTTTATATTTTTTTTTTGTGTATTTGAAATAATTTTGTAAAGACTACCCTAATCATATTTTATAAATAGTTTAAGACCAGTATGTTTCTTCTATTGAGTATTCAAACATTAAAGGCTGTTTACTTTTTTTTGAATAGGTCTCTGGCCTAATTAGGTATATATATTTCCTATTCTACATAGTTATGCTTAGATATAAATTGCCATTTAGGACTCATTAATTGTACTTGCTTTGCTAAGAGAGTCTTGAAGAAACTGTCCTGTATAAGAATCACCAACTTTGCTTACTTTTTCTGGTGTGCCAGATGCGACTAGTTTTCCGCCAAGATCTCCTCCTTCTGGCCCTATATCAATAACCCAATCTGCAGTTTTGATTATGTCTAAATTATGTTCAATTACTATGACGGTATTGCCTTGATTTCTTAATTCAAGTAAGACCTCTAAAAGTTGTTGCACATCCTGGAAGTGAAGTCCTGTTGTAGGCTCATCAAGAATATATAATGTTCTTCCTGTATTTCTTTTTGCTAGTTCTCTTGATAACTTCAATCTTTGCGCTTCCCCACCTGATAGTGTGGTTGCACTCTGGCCAAGTTGCATATAACCAAGACCAACTGCAAGAAGTGTGTCTAATTTTTTTGCGATACCAGGTATTGCTTTAAAGAATTGTGCAGCTTCAGCTACACTCATATGTAGAACTTCGTCAATGCTGTAGCCTTTGTAAAGGACTTGTAAAGTTTCGTGATTGTATCGTTTTCCTTGGCAGGTATCACACATTACGTAAACGTCTGCAAGAAAGTGCATTTCTACTTTAATAACGCCATCGCCCTGGCATGATTCGCATCTCCCCCCTTTGACATTGAAGCTAAACCTACCTGGAGTGTACCCTCTACTCCTTGCTTCGGGTACTTGAGCGAAAAGCTCACGAATTAAGTTAAACATTCCTGTATAGGTAGCAGGATTTGAGCGAGGGGTTCTACCAATTGGACTTTGGTCAATTCGTATAATTTTATCAATAAATTGAGTGCCCTCTATATCTTTGTAACTGCCTTCGCAACGTATCTTGTCATAACGTTCGAGGCGGTTGTGCACTGCTGGGTATAGCGTGTGATTAATTAGACTGGATTTTCCAGATCCTGATACACCTGTGATTACTGTTAAAAGTCCGATGGGAATGTCTATACTAACGTCTTGTAGGTTGTTAGTGCTTACGCCTTTGATACATAGATATTTTTTTTGCTCTGCTTTTTTACGCTTTTTGGGTACTGGTATGCGTTTTTTTCCGAATAAAAATTTTCCTGTTGTCGACGTTTTATGGTGCTCTAGTTCTTGTGGAGAGCAGCTGGCAATAATTTTTCCACCATGCTTTCCTGCTCCAGGTCCAACATCTATAATGTGGTCTGCCTGTAGCATAGTGTCTTCATCATGTTCTACAACTACTACTGAGTTTCCTAAATCTCTGAGGGTGAATAGGGTGTTGATTAGTCTTTGGTTATCTCTTTGGTGTAGTCCAATAGAAGGTTCATCAAGAATATACATAACACCTGTGAGGCCGGATCCGATTTGGCTTGCAAGGCGAATCCTCTGTGCTTCACCGCCTGATAAAGTCTCTGCTCTTCGTCCTAAGCTTAAATAGTCCAATCCTACACTAATTAAAAATCGTAACCGTGAGGTAATCTCTTTTAATATAGGTTCAGCGATGCTGCTATCCTGCTTGGTTAGTTTGATGTTATCGAGCGTCTGATATAGTTTTTTTACCGACATGGATACAAGGTCGGCTATGTTAAAGCTATGAATCCTTACGTTTCTTGCAACTGTGCCTAGTCTAGAGCCATCACAAGTTGGACAGGGTAGTGTGCTTAGATATTGACTGATTTCTGAACGGACGATATCTGAGTCTGTTTCTCGGTAACGTCTTTCAAAGTTTTTAAGTACGCCTTCAAAAACTCGATCGTTTATACTAAATCGCGCTTGTATTCCCATGGCGGTGTAAGGGATTTTTTTCCTATTACTGCCATGTAATATGATTTTTTGAATGTTAGAGGTTAGCTTATTCCAAGGAGTATTCAAACTGAATTGGTAGAACTCTGCAAGCCCAACAAGAAGCTGGTAGTAATAAGATTGAGGTTTGTCCCAGCCTTTGATGGCACCATTTGCAATACTTAACTCTGGGTCTGGTATAATTCTCTCGACATCAAATATTTGCCGGTGACCAATGCCGTCGCAATCTTGACATGCGCCTTCTGGACTATTGAACGAAAAATTTCTTGGGCTGAGTGTTGGTGAGCTATATCCGCATATTTTGCAAGCTAGTTTTATAGAGAATAACCAGGGTTCATTATCTGTTGAGGTGTTGATTTGTAGGATACTTGTTGTTCCGTCAGCAAGCTCAAGTGCGGTTTCTAAAGATTCTGCAAGTCTCTGCCGATTATCTTCTTTTATTTTAAGTCTATCTACAACTACAGATAAGTTGTTTTTTTGATTGCTTGGTAGTTGTTCTAATGTATCAAGTTCAATTAATTCCTCATTCAATATTACTCTTATATAACCTTGACGTTGTAAACTATTTAACAGTGCACGTTGCTCACCTTTTTTTCCTTTGAGTAGGGGGGCGAGTACCATGATTTTTGTTTCTGCAGGTAGGGTGAATATTTTTTGTACGATTTGGCTAACATTCTGTGCTTTTAATGCTGTATTGTGTTCTGGGCAGTGCGCGACGCCGATGCGTGCAAACATGAGTCTCATATAATCATATATCTCTGTCACAGTCCCAACGGTTGATCTAGGATTATGCATGCCGGATTTTTGTTCAATTGCTATAGCTGGCGATAGACCAGTTATCGACTCAACATCTGGTTTTTCCATAAGAGAAACAAATTGTCTAGCATAAGTAGATAGTGATTCTACATATCTTCTTTGACCTTCTGCAAAAAGTGTGTCAAACGCTAATGAGGATTTACCCGATCCGGATATGCCTGTAATTACTGTGAGGCTTTGTGCAGGTATATCAACATCTACATTTTTAAGATTGTGAGTTTTGGCTTGTTTGATGCTTATGTATTTTGGTCTTCTGTCTTCTAGTTTTTTGTTCATATGGGCGCGTTTATTAGATGGCAGATAAGATAAAATATTATTTTACACCAAAAGTCATGGGTTTGTAAAATTTTTACATTAGATTAATGGGTGCGTTTACAGGCAAATTCAATTAGATTTTCAAGGGCATTTCTATATTGGGTTTTTGGTATATTATATAAAGCTTGGCGGGCCAGGTCGGCGGCAGTATGTATTTCATCGTAGCAGGTTTTAAGTGCATGTGTTTTATCTAGGAAAGGTTTTACATCATTTAATGTTGTTGATTTATCACGAAAAAGTATTGCAAGTTTTTCTTGATCTTGCTCACAGCATTTTTGGTAGGCTATGATGATTGGGAGTGTAGGCTTACCTTCTTGAATGTCTTGTCCAATATGTTTGCCCAATTTGCTGTTGCTTTCTTGATAATCAAGGCAGTCATCGACTATTTGGAAGATTATACCTAAATGGTGTCCATACTCAGCCATGGCTTGTATGCTGTTGCTATCATCGGTTGCTAACATACAGCCAAGTTGGCTACTAAGTGTAAATAACTTCGCTGTTTTTGCTCCGATGATATTTAGATACTGCATTTTTGTGATTTTTATATTGCGGTTTACATGAAGGTGTTCCAGTTCTCCTTCAATCACATTCTCAGTAGCATCAGCTAATACTTGTTGAATACTATAGCAGTTGAGGTCGGTTGTCATTTGGAAAGCTTTTGCATGCAAAAAATCGCCTGATAATATACTTGCTGTATTACCCCAAATTGTATGTGCTGTGTCTCTGCTTCTTCTTTTTTTTGCATGATCTATCACATCATCGTGTAACAAGGAGGCGGTGTGTAAATACTCAATAATGCAAGCGAGTTCGATATGGTCAGTGCTATCTTGAATGAGTCCGTTCGCAAGTGCGCTGAGAATGACAATAGTGGGGCGGATGCGTTTAGAGTGTGCTTTGAGGAGGTGGTTGATTACAGAATTTGCTAATTCAGACTTAGAATGAGCTTGAGTGCTGATGACTACTTCAAGTTCATGTAATTCGTTTGCGATGAGTTGTTGAATATCTTCTATTGTTTGCTCCATAGATTGCCTGTCTTATGCATTAATGTGAAATTATTGTACATAAAAAAACATTTTAAAACCATCAAGCTATCGTGATATATCGTTTTTCTTTGCTGATTAAGTTTGTGATTTGCATTTTTGTCTATTACACTGGATTTTCCTGCACAAAAGTGTTTATTTATGGCTTATACATCAGTTGCAAAGCAAAATCTAGTTTATGCCTATAATATATGTTCTATGTTGGGTTTGGATGATCATACTTACACCCATCTTTCATGTAGGTCAAAATGTGATCAAGGTTTTCATATACAACAGTTTGGTTTGAAGTTTGCAGAGATTACCTTAGATAATCTTTTGACAGTGTCCTTTTCTGGTGCAATTCTAGCAGGAGAAGAACAAATTTATAATAAGACTGGTTATCAGACTCATGGAGTAGTTTACAAAGCAAGACCTGATGTAGGTGCTATATTTCATCTACATACGCCTAGTATGGTTGCAGTATCAGCTATGGAGGAGGGGCTTTTGCCTATCAGTCAATGGGCGTTGCATTTTTATGATAGGATTGCGTATCATGCTTATGACTCGTTAGTACTGGATGATCGGCAGTCTGCTAAGATGGTTCAAGATTTAGGCATGAATTCAGTGATGCTTATGCGCAATCATGGGTGTTTGATTGCTGCTAAGACAATTCACGAAGCAATGTTTTATACTCACCATTTGGAGTTGGCTTGTCAAACACAAGTCAAAGCGCTTTCTATGCAGCGTGGTCTATCTTTCCCAAGTGCTGAGGTCTGTAAAAAAACTGTGCAGGATTTATTATCTTTTGAGGACGACTTGGGATTACGTGACTGGTGTGCATGGGTTAGGCAACTTAATAGGCATCAGCAAGGGTCATGATAGTCGTATAAACATTATTTAATCTTAATGTGAGAGGTTTCGTGTAATTTCATTAACATAGTTCTTGCTTTGATCCTTTTAAGTGGTTATAATACAGGCCTTAAAGGAGATTAAAAATGTACGCAATTGTGTCACTTGCTGGAAAGCAAACAATTTTAGAACTAGGTGCTTATGTCGACACCGACCTTGTTAATGCTGAAGTAGGTTCCTTGCTTGATTTAAATGAAGTACTTTGCTTCCACGATGGTAAAGTCTTACAGATCGGTAAGCCGCTATTGGACAAATATAATATTCAGGCCAGAGTAGTGGAGCATGCTAAGTCAAAAAAAATAAGAGTTGTGCATTTCAAAAGAAGACAAAATCATCTTAAATGGCAAGGTTCTCGTGCTCAGTATACCAAATTACAAATCATGAGTATAAAGGGTCCTGGTGTGAACGAGGTTTTTGTTGAACCTAAGGATGTTAAGTCTAAGACTGAAGCTGCTAAAAGTGAAAAAGCCGAAAGTGCAAAGCCGCGTGTTTCAGGTGAAGCATCCCCAAAAAAAACTACAAAAGCATCAAAAGATGTTGCTGATAAGACCGTTAAGAAGACAGTGTCTTCTAAACCTAAAAAGACGACAAAGAAGGATAAAACTGATTCTTAAAATGGGAGTATATTATGGCACATAAAAAAGCAGGTGGTAGTACCAAAAACGGTCGCGATTCAGAATCTAAACGCCTTGGTGTTAAAAGGTTTGGTAGTCAGAACGTGCTTGGAGGCACGATTATTGTCAGACAACGTGGTACACGATATAGAGCAGGACAAAACATTGGTGTTGGTAGAGATCATACTCTTTATGCACTTGTTGCTGGTAAAGTTGTTTTTTACAAGCTCAAGGGACGCGTCTATGTGAGGATCGAGCAAGCAGAATCTGTTGCTGCGTAAATGGGCTTGCCTGTCTTTAAACAATAACCCTCGCAAATTACATGTCGGCCTAATCTGATTTTTTTGCTTAAGCCATAGTGTTCTGATTATTGTCCAATGTTTTACACTGCAGCTCTTTCGAATGATGGTTATAAAAAAAACTAATTGATTTTCTGAGCCGTTTCCATGTTACTGTAAAAAACCCTGCATCACTAACCCCATCTGTGAACTAGTCACTCTCTCTCAATTACAAAAAATACAAATATTATCAACTATGTTGGTCATAACGAGACAGAAAATGATCCCATATTATTATTGTGACCTAGTAGAGGTTGCCGTGACTTTATACAGTACATTCTGTTCAGGAATCCGGACTTTAAAGCTCCGTCAGTTTTTATCTATATCTGATGTGGCTAGCTTGCCAATGTGTTTGAATGTAGCCTGTTAGGTATGAGTCGTATCTTATATAATAAAAAACTGTCCAGCTCTTTTCATCACAGTGGATCAGGAAAACTTAAGTCCAGAACGCTACTTTCAAACATGACGCGCAGCTGCACGATTTTAAAACTAAAGTAGTTGCTGTTTTATAGTCTCAAGTGTCTTGTTGTATTCATGGCTATCATGCTCGTTTTCTTTCTGATTTGAGTCCTCTTTCATTTTTAGTGTTTTTTCTAGTTTGTCAACTTGTGTCGCTATTTCCTCAGTTTTTACCTTTATAAATGGTTGTTCTGTGCTTATACATCTGGATCCAAGTATGTCTTGTGCTAAACTAAGCCTGGTTTCGTAAAGGCTATGTATTCTATTGCGTTCTATTTTATTTTTTTCTCCTTTTATAAATAACCTAGCGGTTGGGGGTTTGCTAGAAAGTAGCCCGTTTTCATGTATAAAAGCAAGGGTGCTATTTTGTTTTCTTGCTACTTGTTGTGCAAGAGCCTGAATCTTTGGCTCCATAGTTAAGCACAATATTTCAGCGATTAATTTATGAAAGTAATATGTAAGTGGATTTTGCGGTTGTAGTAAGTTGAATATTTTCTGTAAAGTATTATAAGTTGTCTCTTTTAGTCCGTATTTGTATTCAAAGTATGGTTTCCAGTTCAGAGAAAAATTTGGAAAGCGGACGGTGGGTTCTGTGCTACTTGAGGGCATATATGCAAAGAAACAATTTTCTTGTTCAACAATATGTTCTTCCTTTAGTGCTAGTTGTCCATGTCGTGCCATGTTTCCTATGTCTGCATAATGACTTGTATGCTTTGTGAATGGGATAAGTGCGATAATAATTTTCCCCATGTGTGGGTAGTGCGGTTTGCCATTTTTTTCATACATGGGTTGCAAAGCATCATGCTTTTCTTTTTCTTTTAATCCCGCAGCATATCGCCAGGCATGTCTAACACGTTGTGAGCAAGATAAAAAAGGGTTGTCAAATGATAGATCTAGAGGAAGACTGTTAGCTTTTTTTAGTTGAGTAAATGTTTTTACAATGCTTTGTTTGCTAAGTGTGTATGCCTCTAGAACATAGTGTAATACGCTTTTATATAGATATGGTTTGTCTTTGAACCGATGTGAAATAGCTAACACTGAACCAGAATTGTTTAGCTCCTGTAGTGCTTCCTTTATTTTTTCTGCTGACTCTTGTAACTCGTACTTGTGATTTTGCGTGTTTTGTATCATTAGAGAAGGGCTGTCTGCGGGTGCTATGCTCTGTAGGACAGCGTCTGCATAGTAAGCTTTTTGTTTAGAGCTTTGGTGGCGCATTGTTTTTCTTGTGGCTTTACCTATTTCACTCGCCTTAAAGTGTAGTCCTCTGTATGAGCCAATTAGTATTGGATTTTTTTTTAGAATTTCCTCAGCTGAATGCATGTCGCTTGCAATGATTGCAGTGTTTATTTGCTCAATTACGTTTTCTTCATCTTGTGTATGATCTATAGATCCTGCAAGTAGTGCATGATTTGAAATAGTGTATAAGCATGTTTGTAATGGGCTTTTGTCCAATATAAGGTCTATATCCTTACTAGAGGTGGCTTTTTGACATAGGTTTATGTTTTCAATATCACTCAACCATTCGTATGTATGAGATAGTTGTTTGTCAATCGTGTGAAATAAATCAGTTGGCATGGTAATTTTTTGTTTGAACGGTATGTAGTCTTCCCACTTTTCTTGTTCAAGAGGTTCATCGTCTGAGTCATCAGAATAAGATTCATAATCGAATGTTCCACTGCGGAAATGATATTTTTGTAGTGCGCAAGTTAGGGCGTTATAGATGATATCAAGCTTCTTTTTGACGTCTTCTATGCGTGGATTAGGGAGTGTATTCAGTAATTCTGTGAGTGATGTGTGATTTTCTTCTGTAATATTCAAGTTTAAGAAATTTTCTACTATTTTCCAAAAAATTGGGTATAAGGTGTCAAAGTGTTCCCATGGTTTTTCGAGCTGTGCATCTCTTGCTTGAAATCTAGTGCTGAAGTACCGCAATTGGCTGGCTATTTTTAAGCTTGCTAAAGGTGTGTCTTCCAGTTTTGGGATGATAAGATATGTTGTGGTATGTTTAGATGTGCATGTTTTTATATCGTATGAGTTTGTATCGGGGTAAAATAGGATGGTGATTGGGTAAGAGAGTTGATTTTTATCCAGGTTGTCTTTGCTTTCTTTTCTCTGGTTTTCCATATTATTAATGCTTAGTTTTAAGTTAATAGTTTATTTTACGTATGATGTATGCATTGGCAAGTGAAATTTGAAAATAATAGTACTCTAGATCTATTGTGTTTACTGTGTGGTTAGTGTCTATTTCAACGTTTTTTTAATCGGAACATTATGGTGTTTAGTTGAGCTGTATGACTAATTTCATGGTTTCATGCTGATTTTTATGGTAAAATATTAAATAAATATTGATTTTTGTTATTATGGCTTTTGTAGATGAAGTAAAAATATCAGTTGCATCTGGTCGAGGCGGGCATGGTTGTCTAAGTTTCCGTCGTGAAAAATATGTTCCTAGAGGAGGCCCGGATGGAGGGGACGGTGGAGACGGTGGCTCGGTTTTCCTCATGGCGGATGCAGGGATGACATCGCTGATTGATTTTCGTTATAAGCCATTGTATAAAGCGGAAAATGGTGTGCATGGCCAAGGTAGTAACTGTCATGGTAAGCATGGAGAGGATTTAATTATAAAAGTTCCAGTTGGTACTTGTGTATATATCGGCGAAGAAAAAGTGATGTTTGCAGATTTAATTGAATCTGGACAAAAAGTTTTATTGGCTACAGGTGGAGAAGGTGGGTTAGGTAATACTCGTTTCAAGTCTAGTGTAAATCGTGCTCCAAGACATTTTACTAAAGGTGGATTAGCAGAAGAGTTGACTGTCCGTCTTGAGCTAAGGCTGTTAGCTGATGTTGGTCTGCTTGGTTTGCCAAATGCTGGGAAATCTAGCTTTATTCGATCGGTCTCAGAGGCTACTCCAAGGGTTGCTGATTACCCTTTTACTACGCTGCGCCCCCATCTAGGTGTTGTTCGAGTTTCACATGAAAGGCAGATTGTTCTAGCTGATATTCCAGGCTTGATTGCTGGGGCAGCCGATGGTGTTGGGTTAGGACATCAATTTTTGAGGCATTTGTCTAGGTGTGCTGTTCTATTACACATAGTAGATGTTGCTGCATTGTCTCCAGATACTTTATATCAAGATTACGTTCAGGTTTTAGTAGAGATGCACCGTTTTGACTCGTCTTTATTAGATAAGCCAAGATTGCTCCTATTAAATAAAATTGATTTGCTATCGTCTCAGGAGAGAGAGTCTTTATCTGGTCTAATAAATACCTGTGTGACTCGATCTTCTTTTTCTCCTCCGTCTCATATTCTACGAATATCAGCACAAGATAAGATTGGCACAGATCAGGTGATAGAGTGCTTGGCTGCTATGGTTTCTGAAGATGACGCCTAAAACACATAAGAATCTACACGATTACTAACAACATGTTACGATCTGTCTTAAAGTGGTGACGTGCTTGTGGGGTTATTATGATGCTTTTTCTTTGATAAGCTTTGTTAGGCGCTTTTTTAATCTGCTTGCTTTGTTAGGATGAATAATTTTTTTAGCAGACTTATCGATGTAGCTTTGTACTTTCATAAAGCTTTCTTTGAGCTCATCTGGGTTGCTTGATTTTTTTGTGCACGCTTTTTCTATGTTCTTAATGTTTGTCCTTAAAAGGGATTTTTGGCTGGTTTTAGCCGCGCGTCGTTTATCGTTTTGTCTAGCTCTTTTTATTGCTTGAGGACTGTTGGCCATGAAAATGTTCCGTAATAACTTTAAGAACGATATTATATAGTTAATTTATGAAGGATGCAATAGCTATCGGTATTATAAAGTTACTAGGTTGATCTCAGGTGATCTTTGCGAAGAATGCTCTGCAAGCTCTTTGTATAGATTGGTAAGAAGTGTTTGGTTTAATCGAGGTTCTATATGGTTTTGCTCACGGTGGTGGATATGGTCTATGTCTATGTCGCGAAATGATAATGATTCGTCTATTTTGTGTAGAGGCTCCTCGAAGCGTAAGGCTGTCTTGTTAGTCTGGATATGAGTGTTTGAGTGCGTAATTTTATTTTCAAGTTCTGTTATCAGCTTCACTGTCTCTAGATATACAATAAGTTGGTTAGTAGCATTTTCTAAGCTGGTTTCTGAAAGGAATGGAGTGTTGCTTGAAGAGATGTTTGTGTTGATGTTAATTAGTTCTGCTTTGGCGAGAATGTCACTCAGTGTTTTGGGAATTTCGTGTTTTTTGCTACGCTGAACCGTTTGAATTTCTGGATCAGTACTCGCGGTCTGAAGTGTAGGAGTAAAGAAAGTTGGCCACCAAGTCTGAATTGGGCTATCGGTTTGTATGGTGAAGTTGTCTGCTTCCCTTTCTAATTCGATTATTTTACTTTCTATGTGTGTCCTTAAGTTTGATATTAAATGATTGTGTATGATCATAAAGTTTTCGGTTTGTATAATATCTCTAGGTAGACAGGGCGGTTGGTTTAGCATCGCACGTGCTTCATTGTTGGTTGTCAGATAATCTTTCGTCTCGCTGATTAATCTCTGCTCATGCTCTTCGCGTTGTGTTGCAATGTTGTTTGCTTCTTGCAGTTGCTCTATTGTTTCTTCTTGCTGCTGTATCTTTTCTTCTAAGCTCTGTCTTAGGTTTTCTTCTTCTCTCAGTCTATTATTTTGCTCAATTTTTTGTAGATACTTCAATTTTTGTGTGTGGTCGATTCTTTCTTGTTCATGGGCTCGATTTCGTATGTAGGCAATTGCTACTACAGTTAAAGCGAGAAGAAGTATGGTTACTTGTAATGGAGTATTCAATGCCAGAAAGCAAGTATATGTTGTTTGTGAAAGTTCCTTAATCCAGATAATCCATTGTAAATTTTCAATTAAGGGCTCTAATAATAGCCAAATACAGAGAAAGCATGATAAGTATATCAGGGCGTCAACTAAGCCGGTCCACCTGCCTGATAGGGATGGCTCATAAACATCATTGCGTAAGTTTTTCTGGTAACCATTGGTTAGGTTAGTTAATTGTGTTATTATTAGCTTATATAAACTCATGTTAAGTCCATAATTATATGTCTTTATATGTTTGAATTATATCGTATGTTCCTAATATTGTCAAACTCTTATGTGCCTGGTATATAACAGTTTTTTTTCTGTTTTTAGGTTAATTTTTGCGGTATAATATAAGTTATAGGGTGTTTTATTGTATATGAAAAATAAAGAAGTTATTGAAAAGCTCAATCAGGGTTATGCGCATGGGTTTGTGACAGATGTGGATTGTGATCAATTCCCGCCTGGTCTTAGTGAGTCTGTGATTCATGCGTTATCAAAAAGAAAAAAAGAACCCGACTTTATGCTCAAATGGCGCTTACAAGCATTTAGACACTGGCAAACAATGTCTATGCCGAGTTGGGCTCATTTGCGTATTGACCCAATAGATTTCCAGGCCATATCGTATTATTCAGCTCCGCGTTCACAAAAAGATGGTCCCAAGAGTTTAGACGAAGTAGACCCAGAGATATTACGGACGTATGAGCGTCTAGGGATTCCATTGCATGAGCAGAAAATGCTTGCTGGCGTTGCAATGGATGCAGTGTTTGATAGTGTTTCTGTTGCCACGACATTCAAAGAAAAACTTGCTGAAGCTGGAGTGATTTTTTGTCCGTTTAATGAAGCGCTGCAAGAATACCCAGATCTTATAGAACGATATATGGGCACGGTTATACCTTATAAAGATAACTTTTTTGCCGCTTTAAATTCTGCTGTATTTAGTGATGGTTCTTTTGTATATGTGCCTAAAGGTGTTCGCTGTCCTATGGAGTTATCTACCTATTTTCGTATTAATGCAGCTAATACTGGTCAGTTTGAGAGAACACTGATAATAGCTGACGAGGGTAGCTATGTCAGTTACTTAGAAGGTTGTACTGCACCAATGC
Source organism: Pseudomonadota bacterium (assembly GCA_036128855.1). Lineage (GTDB taxonomy): Bacteria > Pseudomonadota > Gammaproteobacteria > Comchoanobacterales > Comchoanobacteraceae > JAYYPW01. The sequence continues at coordinate 8,752 of JAYYPW010000009.1, read as the reverse complement.
GCGATGAGAATCAGCTACACGCGGCTGTTGTTGAGCTTGTAGCTCTTGATGATGCTGAAATAAAATACACTACTGTACAAAATTGGTATCCTGGTGATGCAGAAGGTAAGGGTGGGATTTATAATTTTGTGACTAAACGTGGCATAGCACACACTAATAGTAAGATATCTTGGACTCAGATTGAGACAGGCTCAGCGATTACGTGGAAATATCCAAGTGTTGTTTTACGAGGTGACTATAGTGTTGGTGAATTCTACTCTGTAGCAGTTACAAATAATATGCAGCAAGCAGATACTGGCACGAAAATGGTACATTTAGGTAAAAATACCTCGAGTACTATTATTTCTAAGGGTGTTTCATCTGGTAGGGCAGAGAATACATATCGTGGCCTTGTAAAAGTTGCACCTACAGCGATTGGGTCGAGAAATTTCACACAGTGCGATTCTCTTCTTTTGACCGATACCTGTGCAGCACATACTTTTCCAATAATACATAGCATGGTTGATAAGTCGCAAGTTGAGCATGAAGCCTGTACCTCTAAAATAAGCGCAGATATGCAATTTTATTGTCAACAGCGCGGTTTAGATCCAGAAAATGCTGTTGCTTTAATTGTAAATGGGTTTTGTAAACAGGTTTTGCAAAAATTACCTATGGAATTTGCTGTAGAAGCACAAAAACTGCTTGAAATTAGCCTAGAGGGTAGTGTAGGGTAATGATTTGCGCATTGGTGGCTATTTTATGATTAAAATTCAGAGTCTTCGTGCCTCAGTACAAGAAAAGAACGATGCTATCTTACAGGGAGTTGACTTGCACCTGGAGGCAGGCGAAGTGCACGCCATCATGGGGCCGAATGGCTCCGGAAAAAGTACACTTTCTAATGTGTTAACTGGGCATCCAGATTATAACGTGGAGTCAGGCTCAATTGAGTTTATGGGGCAAGACTTGCTCGCTATGTCTCCGGAAGAGCGTGCTTGTGCAGGGGTTTTTATGGCTTTTCAATACCCCATTAGTTTGCCAGGTGTTTCTACATTACATTTTTTGCAAACTGTTATGAATCATCAGCGTAAAATCCGTGGAGAAACCCTACTTGATGCATTTGAGGTTATCTCTCGTGCTGAGCACGCATGTAAGCTGGTAGGTTTGCCTAATAGTTTTTTAGAAAGGCCATTAAACGACGGGTTTTCTGGTGGAGAAAAGAAGCGATGCGAAGTTTTGCAAATGCTTCTATTGCAGCCGAAACTTGTCATTTTGGATGAGACAGATTCTGGCTTGGATATTGATGCACTACAAATGGTGGGTAAAGCGGTAGACCATTTGCGTGATAAGACAAGATCATTCCTTGTAGTGACGCATTATCAGCGTTTACTTAACCATATCATACCTGACCAGGTACATATTATGCTCGCCGGTAAGATGGTGCAGTCTGGTGGTCAAGAGCTGGCAAAGAAACTTGAACAACAAGGTTATGGTTGGTTACAACAATCATAGTTAAAGTATTATGCAGCCTTTTTCTATCAATTCTTACTTATCAGATTTATGCAAAAGTAATGTCTCTAGCAATGATGAACAACAACTAAGCCCTTTGCAACATAGTTGTCTGGATGCACTGAAACATGTAGGGCTCCCAACGAGAAAAACGCCGGGTTGGCAGTTTTTAAAAATGAAGTCTTTCTTTGATCAGCAGTATTCATCACCGACTGTTTTAAGACAAGCTATCCCAGAGTGGGTAGCAGCAGATAACAGAGAAAAGTATTCTGTTGTTATGGTTGATGGTGTTTATAGTGATGCGCTGTCAAATTTGCCGGCACATGTAGATCTGCGCTCTTTTGATTTTAATGTTGTGCAATCTTCTGCTGAATTTAAGACATGGAAAAGCTATCTATGTACATTGCCTCGCTATGAGATTATGTCAAAGCTGGGGCTTTTTCTTGCAGGGCGAGCATTTTCTTTAGATGTAGGTCAGATAGATAAAAAAACTACTTTGAATGTATATAGATATTATACACAGGAACATGATTGTCTATATACTGAACATGCATCTATCAAGATATCTGCTGGTGCAAATGTTCATTTAGTAGAGCATCCCCCAGTTTTTTCTAAATCAGCTCGTAGTATTAGCCAGTGCGTACTTCGAAATACAGTGATTCAGCAAGGTGTAGGTGGTATGCTACAGCATGATGTGCTTGGTGATATTTTCAGTACACAGAGTTTTTTTGATCATGTGGTAGTGTCGTGTAGTCGAGATGCATGTTATGGCCGTAATGCGCTTGTCTCAGGTGATGGTATATATCGTGCTTATATTCAGGTTAACCTATGTGATCAAGGTGCACAGTCCCACGTGTATGGATTGGCTGCGCCTTTTCAATCAGGTCAATTAGATACATCTCTTCAGGTTAATCATCACGCTAAAAACGGGACGTCAAGGCAGACTATAAAAAGTGTTGTATCAGATCAGGCCCTAAGCGGTTTTTGTGGTAGAGTTTTTGTTGCCAAGGATGCACAACAAACTGATGCGGGGCAAATTAGTCGTGGTTTGCTTTTATCATCTAGAGCTCAGGCAGTTACTAAGCCAGAGCTTGAAATATATGCCGATGACGTGAAGTGTGCACATGGTGCGACCGTTGGTCATATTGACCAAGATGCACTGTTTTATTTGCGTTCTCGAGGGCTTAATGATTCCTCAGCGAAAAAGCTACTGGTGGAGGGTTTTTTACAGAGTATGATAGTATGTTTCAATGATGTGTGCTTGCGTGATTTAGCTCAATCACTATTGTCTCGATTTTTGCAGTCCCTGTAGATGTGTGATTCTTTCTGATTGACAGTTCTGGTAGCTTGATTTAGAGTAAGTTTTGTCTTTAACTTGTCATATTATGATTTGGTCCTGTTGTACTTTTCGCTATACCTTTTGTTTTGCGGCAATTTTATTGCTAGTGGGTTGTTCACAAGAAGCTAGCCAGGGTTATGAAGCTAAATCAAAGCTGATTAGTGGTGAGAAGCACTTGGCTGTGAAAAACGAGGTGGTTACCAAAGATGCTTGTTTGAATTCTTGTAATAGATTTTTTGATCAATCAGTGATTCAGTGTGGAGATTATCGAAACTCCTGTTTGCTTGAAGTTAGGTCTGGTGGTATAGCGTCCAGTTTTTCGGAGTCCGGTGTGGTAAAAACAGGTGCAAGGACAGCGTATGTAGACGATATTATTGATCCAATTCGATTACATCGCTTAGGTTTTTGTCAAAAAAATCAGACACTATGTATTGAATCTGCACAAGAAGATAAACTACGTTGTAGAAGTGACTGTGAGTTGAAATAACGTCTTATAAGCAACTGTTTTTAGTTGTAAAAAGTAGTTATTTATGTTAGCATCTTAAAGTGTGTAAGACTTATGGTGGGTGCCGACATCTCTCACTATCCTTAACCTAATTTATGGCAAGCATCCTCATTAAAACTCTGAATTTTATACAGTACTTGGCCTCATCGTTGATGTGGTTCCTTTCTGTGCCAATTAAGATTATCATTTGGATTTTGCATTCTATCTACCAAGGTTGTAATTATGTTATATCCAGATGTTTCGCTCTTATACGAAGTGCTACGGCAACCATTTGGAATATGGTTAAAGACGATCTTAGTCAGTTTTGGGCGATTTTATCTGGTATTTTTTCAACTATTCGCGGTCTCTTCTCTAACTTACTGAATTTCACCTATTACGTTATGGGGCGGATACAGTATTATTTAGCATATTTCTTGCGTATTCCTGCTGCGTACTCCGGTTTTTGGCGCGGTATTATCCTCTCTTTAGTGGGTACTTTAACTTCTAAAGTGGTTTCAATGCCTGGAGATATAGAAGCTTATACACGCTCGCTTTCTCACTTGAATAAGCGCATTGTTCATGGTTTGAGTGTAACGCTGTTTTTTGTATGTGCTTTAATAAACTGGCCTCTGATGCAGGGTGTTAGTATTTTACCTTTAACGCCACTTCAGGTTATGCCGTTTATTTTACTGGGTCCGTGCTTTTTTATGTTGAGATCAATGTGGTCATTTACACAAGACTATTTGCCGGGAAGTATTCGTGAACATTACCTAGTAGGTTACTTGGATGCTTTTTTAGTGACTCTATCTTGCTTTGCTTCATGGGGCTTGAGTCAATATCTATCCTATGCAGCTCCGGTATCAGGTTGGTTGTATACGGTGGCAACTGCGGCGAGTTTTGGTTGGTCATACTTTAAACATCCTCCCGAAGATAGTGAGGTTCTCCGCTATTCATCTCTTGTAGCTGTTATGGGTCCAATATTGGGTTACCTTGCTATTTTAATTGGCTTTGGTGTTTCAGCTGCTTTATCGGTTTTTACTGCATTTTATTTGGGTATGTATGCGCTTTTCCCTTTTTATTTTGAAATTGGCCTTATAATTGGTGCAGTTGCAGCTATTGCTCTTTGCACTTATGCGCTCTTTCGAGAAGTTTCACTCGTAAACTGGTGTAGATTCGCTTTGCTATGCTTATTTTTACCACCGGCTACTGCTTTTGTATGTTTTCTTGTGCCAATTATATTTCTTTTCGCTTTGCAAAATACCTGGTTGTTATTTATGGTAATCGCCAACGTTGCCACCGTACTTTTAGTGGTTGGTGTACGTTGGTTTGATAAGTTTTTACAAGATTCAGCACAGAAAAACAATCTTTCTGCAGTAAGGGCTTTTTCTTTGCTGACTATGCTTTACTCATCTGTGTTTTTTGTCCTTTATGGTTTCTGCTTCACATTCCCATATCTAGCAACTCAGTCAGTTTGGTCTATAGCCCTTGCTGTCTATATGGCTGGTATATCGATTCTCTCAACGGTATATGTTATTGAATACGTTGTAGATATGCTTATTAAGTTTGATAGCTATGCAGCAGATCCTGACGGAGTTAGGGCATGGATGGGTACTGCATTGTTGTTAGGGATAGCGGGAAATGTTGGTGTGAATATCACTGTGATATCCTGGGTTCCTATTGTTATTACAAACGTTATTGCAGGCGCATTACTTGGTCTTGGGGCTGGATTGTTAACAGCAAGTATGAGTGTTCTGATCTTGCATAAATTTTTTCCTAGGCGTGTCAACATGAGTAATCTCTATCGTTGTACAATTGCTGGTATGGTGATGGTGGGTGCTCCTTATGGAATTTGGTATCTCTGTCATTTTTCTTTCAATACTATCTCTTTAAGTTTAGTTTTTCTGAAAGTAATGGCGATGTTTAGATCTATTCAAGTATTTCGTGAAGATATCCCTCGATTTTTCTATCCTGGGGTTTTAGAAATTTCTAATAATAACCAAGATTCTACAAATGGCTCTTCTCTAGGGGGTAATCCAGGTCAACGCATGTCTAATCAAATAGAAGAATGTCATGATAACTCTTCTGTTCCTCCCCCTTCAGCGCCGGATTTAGACGATGATAATACAGGCTCCTTTGGTGGGGGCTATAGTTCAACATATAAAACCCCAAGTGCTCCCTTTGCCCCAGATATAGATGTCTTTAACCCAGTACCTAGCCAGTCTACTGTGCAAAGTGAAGCTGTTACTACAGATATATCCGCATTGCCCCATAGTCAAACACAATCGTTAGACAATAATCTTAATTCAACTTATTCTGGTAGTGCTGTCTATGATGTCGATGGGGATCGAGTTGGTCAGAATGGTTATACAACACCACCACCGCAGCACGATCATGAAAGAAGTGTAATGCCGACTGGTAACATTACGCCAAGGCGTTTGTTTAGAGAGATTGATCAAGAGGGTGAGTCAAATGCAGATCATATGCAGATACGAGGTATGCGTTTTGTAGATGACGAAGAAGCTCTGCGGCGCTGTAGACAGGATCAATAATATCGCTTCTAGCCCTTGGGGTGGATTTTGGGCATAATTTAGCAGACAATATAGTGGGCGACAACATTTGCATAGTTTTTTGTGAATCTGCTGTATAATGTAGCATAGACTATATTGTCACCAAGCTTTCCCTTAGTGTTAGGCTTTAGGTTCAACTCAGAGTGCTATTATGGTATAATATATTATGAGACTTAAATAAAATCACATGACTAAACTAGCAATTAAAGAATCTACATTGCAGTGGCGCGATGACTTTCCAATATTAAATAAGCCTACTTCTTCAGGTAAACAGCTTGCTTACCTGGATAATGGTGCAACAACACAAAAACCTACTCAAGTTATTAAAGCCCTTCAGCACTATTATGAATTTGATAACTCTAATGTACATCGAGGCGTTTATGAACTTTCAGCACGTGCAACTCTAGCATATGAGTCTGCGAGAAGTGAAATAGCAGACTTTATTGGTGCTAAGCGTTCAGATGAGATTATTTTTGTTCGTGGGGCTACTGAAGCTATTAATCTTGTTGCCTCAGCATATTTACGTGAACACTGTAAACCAAAAGATGAGATTATTCTTTCTGTGATGGAACATCATGCTAATATCGTACCATGGCAAGCTTTGGCTAAAGAAAAGGATTTGTTGATTCGAGTTGTACCAATCGATGCTCAAGGTGAGCTAGACATGACCGTATTCCATAGCTTTTTATCAGAAAAAACTAAGATGGTTGCATTAACGCATATCTCTAACGTACTAGGAACAGTGAATCCAGTAAAAGATATTGTGGCTGCTAGTCATAATGTAGGGGCAAAAGTTCTCATTGATGGAGCTCAGGCAACAGCACATATGCCAGTAGATGTTCATGACCTTGGGGTAGATTTCTATACTTTTAGTGGTCACAAGACTTTTGGTCCAACAGGTATTGGTGTGTTATACGCGCCATATGATTTGTTACTTGCTATGTCTCCATATCAAACAGGGGGTAGTATGATCGAGCGTGTCTCTTTTGAAAGATCAACCTACGCATTGCCCCCTTTACGTTTTGAAGCAGGGACTCCAAATATATCCGGAGCGATAGCCATGGCGGCTGCATGTAGATATGTGATAGATGCGGGTTATACAAAGATACAAAGTCATGAAGCAGATATGCTAACCAAGATGGAGGATATCTTTTCTATTTACCCTAAAGTAACAAGTTTTGGACATAGTCCAGGTAAAATTGGCATGGTTTCTTTTGTTTATGAAGGCGTTCATGCCCATGATATCGCAACTATTATGGATAGTGAAGGTGTTGCTGTTCGTGCTGGACACCACTGTTGTATGCCCTTGATGGAGTATCTAGGTGTTGCTGCGACCACCAGGGTGTCTCTAGCATTATATAATGATGCGCAAGATATGGAAGCATTAGCTCGTGGATTACATATGGTGGAGAAGACTTTTTATGGCTGATTTACGTGAACTTTACCAACAGATAATTCTTGATCATAGTCGTAACCCCAGATTTTTCAAAAAAGACTTGGAATTGCCTTTATATAAATCGTGCTATAATCCGCTCTGTGGTGATCAGATTGAGATTTATTGTAAGACTAAAAATGGTATTATTACAGACCTTTCCTTTACTGGAAAAGGTTGTGCCATTAGTATTGCATCTGCGTCTTTAATGGCCGAAGCTCTGCAGAATATGGAGATACAAACTGCCCGAGAGATTTTTCATTGGTATCAGTCTTTTGTTACGGATAAACCCACAACTCTTTGTCCACATAATGTAGGTAAGTTGAAAATCATGGGAAGCGTTAGGCAGTTTCCTATGCGTGTTAAATGTGCTACTTGTTCATGGCATGCACTACAGGGTGCTTTAGATGGCGCGGCAGGAGAGGTCAGTACTGAATCAAGTGAAACGATATCTCATGGATAGAAATTTTTTACAATTAACCCCGAAAGCCGTACTCCATCTAGACCGTGTTTTAAGACATAACCCAGATTTCATTGGGGTGCATTTAGGTCTAAAAAAATCTGGGTGTGCTGGGTATATGTACATTTTAGATCCAGTATGTGAAGTACCAAGTAAGTCGCAGGTATTTAAAGTCAAAGAAATAACTTTTTATGTGGATACTGCAAGTATTTCCTTGTTATCAGGTAGTGTACTTGATTACAAGGTTGAAGGCTTAGAGACAAAAGCCTTTTTTATCAATCCTCATGTGACAGATGCGTGTGGATGTGGTGATAGTGTAGAGTTAAAAGAAAAATAGGTAATAAATATAAATGCGAGATAATAGAAATCCCTACTCATCAAAAACTATTGTACTTGAACGAGATTGTGAGGGGTTATTAGTTCCTCATGGCCATCCATTACTGCTTAATCAAGGATCATGTGTGCGTATTGTACAGGCTTTGGGGGATAACTTTACAGTAGAGGTACAAGGAAACTTGGTAATGATAATGGGGGAAGACCGAGATGCTCTTGGTTTACCTGCTGAATCTGCAGAGGCGCATGCAATTCTACTTGATCCTGATACAGCGCTTGAGGATAAGTGTTGGCATCAAATGCGCCGCTGTTATGATCCTGAGATACCTGTGAATATAGTTGAGCTGGGCTTAGTGTATCATTGTCAAACTATGCCAGCTGATGATGTTGTAGATAAATATCGTGTACACGTGGTTATGACTCTAACTGCGCCTGCATGTGGTATGGGACCAATTCTTGTAGAGGAAGTAAAAAGAAAAATAATGGCTTTAGAAGAGGTGGTAAGTGTTGATGTAGAGCTTGTTTTTGAGCCACCATGGTCGAAAGATAACATGTCTTCTGCTGCAAAATTAACCCTAGGCATGATGTAGGTTATCAAAATCGCCATACTTTCGTAGTTTTTGTTGAGGTTTTTTTCTGATTACGGATACTA
>JAYYPW010000008.1:0-321500 GCA_036128855.1 Pseudomonadota bacterium | reverse complement strand
ATACCTATAGCCATCCAGATATAAGTTCATGTACCTTAGATGGCACCTGGGGTAATGATTTATCCCCAATTCACTATGATCCTACCTTCTATTATACGATTACTGCTAACCTTGACCCATTCTCATATGGATGTAGTTTATCTATCACTCAAAAAAAACTGGTCATTCGTATGATAGATCTAGAACCTCTAGAGGAGGAAAGGACTCGCCACGGCTAAACTACTTATGCGCTTTACCTGTATTATGAATAAAAAGTGTATCTGAAGTTTACACAACCCATTTCTTTCTATCTCAATTACGGTCTACTTATAAAAATATACTATGATATACTGTTTAAATGTATCGATTGCCTTTCCTTTTTTCATACTTTATCTGTATCTATGTATCCGTTTTTGGCAACCATTATCAACAAAGTATCCACTCCTCTGTTTCATCTGGCTATAATAAAAAAATACAGATTCTCTATCAGCAACATGGCGTTTGGAGTAACGGCCCACATAATATCAGCTCACAGTTAACCTGTACTCATACTGAGTGCCAGATCCCGCAACTACAAATGGGCTACTACCCACCTAAATGGCGACTAGACTTTGGTTACCTTGCTCGGTTTGATAGTGCTATATTAGTAAAAAAACAGCCCTTTCTTGGGTTTTCTTTTGCAAGGCCTAATAATCTTGCTTGTAAGCCAACACTGCCTAAAGCTTGGCAGCCATGGATTGGCGTCCGTGCACACACAAATAGCCAATTAAGTATCGCAGATACTACACAGATCCTCTATCTTGGTCAAATTGACCCATCTTTTTATACAATAGCACGTAACCCTCTACCTGCAGGCAGCTACCCTGTTTCTATTACTATGGTTGATTCTGATGGTGCTACAACTACACTTAATCAATTTGTTGACACCCCTCTACGCAAGCCGCCTCATTCTAAAGCATTTTCTATTAACTTTGGCTGGCCAGTTGAAAAAGTACCAAAAGGGTCTTTTGGCTTACCTCCCTTATCTGAAGATACTTCTATGCCTATGGCATTTGCATCTTACACTCAACCCTGGAAACTAGGACTCATTACAAGCTATTTAGGTGTTGCTGAATCTCGTTTTCAATTTGGCTTACGTCAAATTACAAGTATTGGGTCATTTGCTTTGGCACCTGAGTTTTTAATACAGCAACCTGTTACTCAATCTGAAAAGGATGTATATCTTGCAACTGGCTCACAAATTTCTTGGCTACCTAATAAAAATACTGCAGCACAACTGTCTATGTATGGCTATCCTAAATCCCCAACTGATCAAGACTACCCTACTGTAATCCATGCTCAATACACTCAACAACAAGATCGTTGGAAAGGATATATTACTAAGCACTGGTCCGAAAAAACGGTAGATCGTTACTGGCAAACGAAACTTAGTATTCCTCTGCAATTATACCATCATTGGGATAGTACAGCTTCTTGGCTTGCAGACTATAATGCAATAAAAAAAACGAGTAATACTTTTCGTCTTGAAGCACACCAACGCTCACAGTCTACTAATAAAATACAGTTTATTGGCCAATCTAACCGACAAAAAATATCTTTGTTATTTCCCACAAATACATCTACCACTCAGAACTTTTTCCTTGAACGAAAAAAAAATCGGCCATCTAGATATACCACTGGATGGTCTTCAACTTATACAGATACTCGCGTGCAAGGATTGTTGAAACTTAAATTCTCTCCTGGCGCAGCAGAATCTACACAATGGGCTTTTGAGGTAAAATCTGGCTTTAGCTATACCGATGGTATGATTTTCTGGCATAACCTCTCTAATCCATGGCAAAACTACCAGATAATTATCCCTTATCAAAAAGATCCACCTTGGCTCTGGTGGGTGAATAAAACCTGTGCGCCTGGTTATGCAAGCATTCGCTCTCATCCTTCTTATGCACCAAAAGGTGATTCCGAAAAATTGGAAATATCTAACGCTTATCCACTTTATCCTGGCAACCTATTTCTACAGCAAGAACCTAGTCGATAAGCCTTATGCTCTTAAGCTTCTTTGATTCTAAAAGCATAACGCACTGAATATTGACATTGCATTACCAGCCCGATCCTTCGATTGCTCTGAGTCACGAGCAGATCTTCTTGCTAAACCTTGGTTCTCTGTCTGATCAAACTCGCTTTCTGTAGTATATTTATAAGAATGTAAACTAGCGCTTGTCTCTGCCTTTACCAATGGTGATACAACGGCGATGCTAGTATAGTCTTCTTCCTCTTGTAATGACATCATATAATAACTTGTCTCTAGCACAGAAAGCACAATGCCTGTGCCTAGACAGGCTAATAGTATAACGTAATATTGATCTAAGCTCATACTTGGATAGTAGCCTAATGACATCAATGTCACCAAGGTGATAAAGGTATTTAAACCCAATGAAATTGCAAAATTAAAAGTATGTAGCGACTGACGGGCCATATCTACATACGACCCTTGTGCATAGCTTGGAGCATTCTCTTGACCTTGCTTACATACCATCTCTTTACATAAATACATCTCAACCAGACGTGAAGTGAATACTAGTACACTAAAAGATAAAATGATAATACTGCTTTGCTTATCTACTGCACGGGTAATCTCGTAATAGATATCAATGATTGCCTTGACACTTAAGCTTTGTCCTATGGCTGATAATAGAGCAAGTATTAGTAAGCCAATATTTGTAGTAAATAAAAAAGTGCTTATATTGCGTAGCCATCTTCTTGACTTCTCTCTTTTCTCTTCTTCTGCTGTGGTCCTCATCACCGGCTTTTGACGCCTCTCGCGAAATCTAATATACATAGATAACACAAATATACTGGCTAAAGGTATTGCACAAGCAAGCCAAAAAGTATTGATGTTTTTATCAAAAAAAATACAAAAGCATGTCACGATCATTGATGCTATCTGACAAACAAAATACAAGCTATATATTAAGCGAATAGACAATTTAGAGAGATACTGAAGGTTTCTACTAAGCCCCATGGTCAATGTCGAAGTAATGGTTAAATGTTTTACAGTTTTGAAATTCGCTCAATATTTTTTCGAAAGTCAAACCTTTTTAGGCAAAAGCCAAACGTTTAAACTATACTATAAAAAATTCTTAATGGAGTAAATAGTATGACAGTTCGTATTTTAATCATAGGCTATGGATATGTTGGCCAAGAACTGGGTAAGTACCTATCCGACAACCCTCTTTACACGGTGACTGCTATCAAGAGAAAATATATGAGTGATGTTCATGGCGTGCATATTATTTTCAAACCTATCTTAGAACTCACTGCAGCAGATATTCCAGATGTGGATTATGTTTTTTATTGCGCTGGTGCAGATATGCGCGACGTTGCATCATACCAAGCAACATACGTAGATGAATTACAATATGTTATCTCTCTCCTATCAAAAAAATCTAAATTGCCCAAACATCTAATCTATACTTCCAGCACCTCTGTGTATGAAGTAAACGATGGGAGCTGGGTCACTGAATCATCTGCGGTGAAAACCGAAGATCCTTACTCCGTGGCTTTGCTGACTGGAGAAAAATTAGTAAGAAACGCGCCTTTCCCTAGTACTGTTGTTAGATTTTCTGGTATCTATGGACCTAACCGCCATCCAGTGTTAAACAAGTTGATGGAGGGTAATGCTAATTTTTGCCATAGTACAAAGTACTCTAATAGAATATATATAACAGATTGCGCTAGAGCACTTGAACACATCATGCGAATTGAGGATAGCGAAGGACTTTATATTGTCTCAGATTCAGAGCCTACCCCAATCAATACTATTATTTCCTGGTTAAGCTCAAAAACTGGTACTCCTATGCCAGAGGAAAGACACATACAAGCTGCAGAAACGGAAGGTGGTCGAGGCGGCAATAAACGCTGTAGTAATGCACGACTTCTCGCAACAGGATTTCGTCTGGAATATCAAAATTACCATCAAGGCTTTCAACAAATCCTTGTAGATAAAGGAATTATTTCTAGTTAAAGAATCATTCTGTAATATAGTACTTTAGGTGCAAAGTGGTGTTTGTAATTATCACATTATGGCATTGATAAGTCTTTACTTCACTCGTCTTAAGACTAATTTGCTAGAATAATCTTCTAGCTATTCTAGAACTTGTGCTATTTGGATATTGGGTAGATTCTTGTTTACTTTTTTTACTTGTTCTATTTTTAGTACTACTACCAATACCTAAAAAATCCTCATGTACTGAAGTAGTAAATACTGAGGCATGCATAGTGATAGTGCCCCTCTTATTTTGCGGTGATTTCTCACTGAAAGTCATTTTTCTTTTAGGAGTTAATGACCTGACACCCCCTTCAGCAACTGGACCTGATTTAGATCGTGTTGAACCGCGTGTTGCTTTTCTATTAGGAGTCAGCGATCTATAAGGCTCTTTGGCGATTTGAAGGGGTTTGCTTGATGCCGAACTTCTAGTCTTTTTTCTAAGCACTGATGACGATTCATTATTCTCTTTAGCGATATGAGTTTTCTTTTTTTCGTCACTATTTTCACTGGTTTCTGCACCATCGTTATCCCATTTGTGATCCCATATACTTGATTTTTTTGCTAGATCTTCTAGGTCTACTCTTTTATCCTTAGAGATACTTGCCGTATCCTCTTTGGTTCCATCAATATATTTCTTGAGCATATCCAGTCGCCCATCGTATTCTCTCAAAATATCGATCTCAACCTGACTGTCGTATAGAAAATCACGCTGCTCATGATTTTCATCTGCTGTTTGCTTAGAAAGGCTGTCAATCTCAGTAGAGATTGTATCATCAATGTACTCGAGTTCTGGGTCATGGTAGTTTTCACTATCTTGCATAATAGACTCTACTTTATTATGGAATTTCCAAATATGACCCATAGAATTGCGATAAAACTCTACTCCTTCTCTTTGTGCATACCATTGCTCTAGTCTCTTTTCTAGAGGTAGTAAATAGAACTTTTCTTTGTATCTTAGCTCCCAGTCAACACCTAGTATATGCTTTAGCCCATGCTGTAAATTCCCAGCTGAGAAATAACCAAATCGATTTTGATAATTTGTCTGAGGTGATCTAGCGCTTAAATCTGTGTGCTTTTTAATACATTCCTGTAGATAAATATTTGCCGACAAAAAAAATACTCTCTCGGGAGATTCATCCAGCCATGTGTCAAAAAAAAGTCCATCAGTTACGTATGGCCACCATTTTCTCACCTCGTGATTAGGGAGTTTGGTATTTTCTTTAACAGGGGGGCCTAAATCGCTCAATAGTTCGACAAGCTTGTTTGTTACACATATAGATTTTCTTGAGATACTCTTTGTCTTTTCCACACCTTGATAGTCGCGGTCAAGGCTTGGTGTTTGTGTCTGATATCTAGTGCCTATATCATTACTTTCAAAGATTTTCTGGAAATAGTTAGCCTGTATATATCCGAGATAATCTTGCGCATATATTTTGTAATGGGTTAGATTTAGTATCTTGTTTGTTTGCAGTAAACCTTGGTAATGACTTGATGTTAAAGCCGATTTTAAAATTACGCTATTTCGGGTGAGCTTTTTCCATTTTTGATATTCTTGAGATAGATTTTTATCTACTTTAACTACAGGTTCATATATGGTGATTATTTCTTTGCCCCCCTGTGGTGTGATAGGACAAATTTCATTTTCAGTTAGACAAATACTTCTAGGCTCGATTGACTTAGCTTTTTTTAACTTACCACTTTGTCTACATATTCGCCTTCTGGATCGATCTAGTATTGCTATAATCATATAACGTAGATATGAATCATGAATATATTTTTCATAAATATGCATTCTGTAAGAATATTGTGTTTGTCTGTATAGGTTGCGTGCCTGTGCTCTGATATATGTATATAAATTTGTACTTGCTGAAATTACTTGTGTTACTCGCTTAGAACTGGAAACAACCTCTTCTAAATCACTGCTGAGTGTGTTTATATCTGTTTGCTTGGCTCCTTTATCTTTTTGATAGTCTTCATTATCGAAAATTGAACTTGAAACTGATTTATTTTTTTGTTGATCATCAACGTTTTTGTTAGATATCTTTTTTATTTTTTTCTTGATAGGTACATAGAACAATAAAGCAGTGATATAAGAGCATAATTTAAATGTATTCTTCAAGATACTAAAGAGTATCGACCATACTAGACCTAGGGTAACTCTTAATGGGTAGAAAAGTATGTTTGATGTTTTTTTTATAAAACTCATGTGAGCTTATATCCTACATTTATAACATTACTTATCTTACACTTTTAGTTTAGGGTCTGCAATCAAAAATCAACCTGTGATTATCTGTCGTTAAACTCCTTGAAAATTTTTTCTAAAGCATCTTCATCCCATAATGTAATATTGAGTAATTTAGCTTTATTTGCCTTACTACCAGCATCTTTACCTATCACACAAATATCTGTCCTCTTGGTAATTGATGTTTGCATAATTGCACCGAGTTTTTGTAGCTGCTCACTGATCACTGTACGAGACTCATTAAATTTCCCGGTAATTACAATACCTTTCCCTTTCAATGGCCCTTCAGCTGATGAAGAACCTTCTTCATGCTTTGTACGTACACCATAAGTACTTAAGCGTTGTAAAATTTCTTTGTTTTTTTCATCACTAAAATACTCGACTATTGATTGTGCTGCTATTGGCCCAATATCTGGAAGTTTTGCAAGATCTTGCTCGCTTGCTTGAGCTAAATCCTGCCATTTTGGAAAGTTTTCCGCTAGTAGCTTAGCTGTTGCCACACCTACTTCACGTATCCCCAAAGCATATAATAACCTTGAAAAGGTTGTCTCTCTACTCTTTGCGATACTCGCTAAGAGGTTATTGGCTGACTTATTACCAAAACGTGGTAAGGCATTGATCTGGCTATATTTTAATGTATATAGGTCTGCTACATTCTTCACAAGTTTAGCTGCAATTAACTGGAGAATAATCCGCTCACCCAACCCATCAATATTCATTGCATGGCGACTGACAAAGTGGCGAATCATACCTTTTATTTGTTCTGGGCAGCCTAAAGTATTTGGGCAACGCCATACTATTTGCCCTGCTGGTTTTTCAATAATTGTACCACAAGATGGACAATACTTAGGTACTATAAAAGCGGTATTCTCAGTTTTTCTCATGCTCAATACGACTGATACCACTTCAGGTATCACGTCACCAGCACGCTGGATAATCACGTAGTCTCCAACTCTCACGTCTTTTCGAGCAAGTTCTTTAAAATTATGTAAACTTATATTACTTATGACTGCTCCGTCTACTAAAGTTGGTGATATTTTAGCTACTGGAGTAATTGCCCCTGTCCTCCCAACCTGAACATCTATGGCAAGTACTTGAGCTTGTGCTTTCTGTGCTGGAAATTTGTAAGCACAGGCCCACTTTGGCAACTTTGTTGTATGGCCTAACTGCTTCTGTAGACTAATCTCATTACACTTTATTACAACGCCATCTATCTGATATGCAAGGTCAGAGCGCATTGTAGCAATGTCATTTACAATTTCCCAAACTTTGTCTGGAGTATGAGCTATTTTCGAAATAGGGCTTACTGGTATAGACCATGAATATGCTAGCTCTAATCGCTGGGTATGATTGTCTGGTAGTGCCTCTCCATTAACCCAATAACAGAAAAAACTCAAAGGTCTTGTTGCAGTAATTCGGCTATCATGCTGTCGCAAACTACCCGCTGCAGCGTTTCTAGCATTGACAAAATGCTTATTACCTTGCTTTTGTAAAATGTCATTGAGCTTCGTAAAGTCACTTTTCTTGATAAAAATTTCACCACGGCATTCAAGAAAATCTGGATAGTTAGAACCAGCCAATTTTAGTGGTATTTGCTTAATTGTTCTAATGTTTTGAGTAATGTCTTCTCCTTGAACACCATCTCCTCTGGTAATCCCTCTTACTAATAAACCTTTTTCGTAATGTAAACTAACGGCTAAACCATCAAGCTTTGGTTCGCACACTAGTTCAACTCCTTTACCCTGTTTCATACTGACTCTATCGTAAAACTTCTCAATATCTTCTAGTGAAAAGGCATTTTCTAGCGAGAGCATTTGTTCTGTGTGTTTATATGATTGGAAGCCTGCAGCTACCTTTCCAGCTACTCTTTGTGTTGGCGAATCTGGCTCAACCCAATCTGGGTAAGCTTTTTCTATCGCTTTGAGATCTTGATAGTAAGTATCGTATTCTGCATCTGTTACATGCGGTTCAGCGAGCACGTGATATGCATAGTCTAAATCTTGGATTTTTTGTTTGAGTTTCTTGTATTCAGTCTGTGTAACCATGAACTTATATTACCCTACAGGATACTTATATGTAAAACCGTTTTTTGATTAGGCTAACTAGTCATTTATGCACTAATAATCGTAAGTAAGATATCCTGCAAACTTTGGAGTTCTTTTGGTGATAAACTTATGAATGTTTTGTATGACTCTCAGCTACGATATCTTTCATGCTCTCAACGACATTTGTAAAAGCGTCTTCTTTTTCATCTGTTTTATTACGGCTAAAGCCCTGTAGCTCTTTTCTTGATACTACCCAACCGTACTTATTTGTAGAAGTAATACTCAAGGATATTCGTGTAGAGTTGGGTGGGATTGTACGACCCAAAAAGCTATCTAATACAGGTGTTGGCAAGCCATCACAACGATCTTTATACTCATCTGCAAACCATAGTAATATCATACTAGAAATCGCAGTGGATAATACTACACCTGTAGAAATTAATGCTACAGGATAGACGTGTAGGGCGTGTACAGCTATCCAACCGACAAAACCTGGTACCCGTAGTAATTCTAACCACTCACTTGCAAGCGTATCCTGCAGTTTCTGTGGTATTGTCTCTCTAATATTATTTCTAAAGCATACTGTCAACAAGTATAATCCTATCGAGCTGAATACAAAACTTAGATACAGGCTTTGTGGTGTAAGCATGGCTTGTAATTTATTACGCCAGAGCAAATAAAACCCACAAACGATGACTGATAAAATAACATGTAGTGTTTTTTTGATCTTTTGTCTTGATTTTCTGATTTTAACGTCTAGTGACGAGTGATTTAGTTGATTTTTTGGTCGTGGATTAGTTCCTGACATACATGCCCCTTTATATCAATATTGTTTAAATAACCAAACTAGGTATACCTACACTATCAAAGCTATTTCGTAATGACAAGAAATACTCTTATAGTATTGACTAACTACAGCTAGCTTGCATAGACAATATCCACCGATAAATTTAGGCTGTATTTATTGGTATGGTTTTATACTTTCTTTTTCACCATAGCCCCCCTCAAAAGGGTTATATCTTCTATAAGTTTGTGTATTAGGTCGACTGTGTGTAGCTTTTATATTTTTATGAACCGATGGCTTTTTCGGTTGGCTATATCTATTTTTACCCTCTACGTCCTTTATAATATGAAGCTCTCTTTTCGCTGAGGACTTGTCCATTTTATAAGTACACCAGTTCCATACCTGTAAAGCAATCACGCTTGCTGTATAGGCAGTAGCATGTAGCACGATATTACAGACTAATGGTGAAAAAGGTAAAGTTAATATGTATGCTTTAGTAAAATATAATGAGGCACCATAACTAAATATAGCTAATGCTGCACGCATAAAAAATACTAGCTTCTTCAAGCGGGTGAAGACAGAGTTTGTTTTTTTAATATCATAGTGCTTTTGCTCTACTTCCTGCTTATTTTTACTGCTACTAGAAGGTATATGATCAGTCTGACTAGTTGATTTTTTCAATTCTGGATTAGAGCTTGTATTTTTTTCTTCAGGGGTTGGTGCTGTGCACGCTAAAACTATACTTTTATCAATCCTGTTAAATTTCATGGAGCCTACTTTAAAACTAAGAAGACTTTTCTCTCCTGGCGTAATACTTGACAAAAATTGTATTGCTTGTGCTTTACCCTTTTGCTGTATAAGGGCGTTCACAATTTCTGTCTCATCTTTTTCCCTGAGAAAGTCTATGACGTTTGATTTAAAACGAGATTTTTTTCCTAAAAATGTTCTAATACCTTCTAGGTAGGACGGGTTTAAACCGAGTCTCTCTAAATTTGAAAATGCGATCTCAATGGTAAAATCTTCTACGCTATAGTATATATCTGGTAGATCTTTTTTTATTTGGTTTAGAATAGAAGTGATGTTTTGTATTTCATCTTGGTTCATTATGCTCTGAAATATTTTGTTTTTTAAAAAATCTATTATTTCGTTTTTTGGCCGCATGACATTTACACTTTATAATTTTTGTTATACTACCATAGCAAGAAGACTACTAGCAATACATTGAATAAGTTTATAGTTCATTCCTCTAAGCATACCGCATGCATAGCTGAGGGACTGATATCTCTTCATAGCAAAATATTAAAGCTGTAGTGTGGTCAACTAGAATATGGTTACGGCAGCATGAGTGAAACCGTATACTCTCGCTTGGAGGTGTCGACATCAATATTGACTGGTCTTTGCTTATCTTCAAATTTCACTATTGCTGATGTTGCACAGTCTTTAAAGTTTGCGTCAATATACTCTCCTGACTGGTCCATTCTTTTACCTGGATAAGCGTACCTAAGTATCTTTGTGACTTTTTCCTTTCCAAACGGAATGCAAACTCTCATTTTTTTCTTACTATAGAAAATATCGGTTATATAACCGTGATAGTGCTTGACTGGATTATTGATAGATGCTGACTTGTTCTCGCTTTTTTTTGTCTTCTTAGATTCAGTGGTATCGTTTTGATGTAGTCCTATATACCTTCGCAACCAGTTTCCCGCACGCCAAGTCATTACTGCCACGATATATCCCATAGCGAATGTTGATAAATATACTGCCCATGGCTTGATGGTAGTATAAGTTTGTAAAAGCTTTGCTCCCTCCCGTCTAACTGCTATGAAATAAAGCGCTGATAAAACCATTACTGCAAGATAACTCAGGAATGAGGGAATTTTTTTTACATATGTATTAGTCAGTAGCAATTTTATCGTCTTTACACAACTTACTGAAAGTTGCTTTACTCTTCCCCAGATTGTTTGTTGTTTTTTATCCGCTAAGCTAGATTCAAAATCATTTTGTTCTATGGATACCTCTGTACTCTCTTGTATTTCGTATGCTTTTTTTAATTCTGAACTATCTAGATCTCTGCGTGCTGCATTAGCATAATCCTTATTGACTGCAGTGAGCTCATCCTGTGCTAATTCTCGCCCTTTCTGATAAAGAAAATTGTATTTCTCCACGTCTATGTCTTCACGTAATGCCTCATCCTGTCTTCTGCCTAATCGAAAAACCTTACTTGCTAGATTATTAATCTTCCATTGCGTGTTTCTGTCCCTTGCCTCTTTTTCTAACTGTGGTAAGGTCTTTGTCAAAAGTGCTCTGTCTATACTATTTAACAGGTGACTTGAGCCTGGCTTAGCCATGTTATTTCCTTCTTAATTTGATATATTCTAACAATAAACCTATTGGAATACTACTTAGAGTGGATATATGCTACTGATTGTTTCAGTTTTTTAGCTGAACATGCTTTGTTATTTAGCTAAATAGCTTCATCTCATGATAGATTGATTTAGGCGCAAATTGATAAACGTACTTTATAAGATAAATTATTGGTGTGATCAAATTAAAAAAGTTATGTAGGTGTTGATTTGCTATGGAATTAAACCGTTGTTTGCTTTACTGGTTTATGTTAGGTTTGATGATAATTGTACGCGAGAGTTATTTATGAAAGTTGTTCAATTACTACCTGCGTTAAACATTGGTGGTGTGGAAAGAGGTGTTATTGACCTTTCTCGTGCTTTAGTGAGCCATGGCCATGAATCGATTGTGATCTCATCGGGTGGCAGTAATGTTGCTACTATTGAAAAAGATGGTGGTAAACATTATAGCTTACCGCCCTTCTCTATTTGGAAACTCCGCGAAATCTATGAAAATGAAAAACCTGACATCGTTCACATTCGCTCTCGGAAACCAGCCTGGACCAACTATTTTGCTTATGGTCTGATCAAACAAAAGCCCATTTTAGTGTCCACCTTTCATGGCATGTATCAATATCCTTTTTTATCACAGGCTATGGCCCGTGTTGATCATATGATCGCTGTATCAAATGCGGTAAAAGAGTATATCTTGTCCTCTTATACCGTTGATCCAGACAATATCACTACTATCTACCGCGGCTGTGATCCTCTTATTTTTAATAAAACCCCATTATCCCAGGCATGGCTAGATGCATGGTATCAGGAATTCCCTCAAACCAAAAACAAAAAAATCCTTCTACTCCCTGCACGTCTTTCGCGTTGGAAAGGTCCTGAATGTTTTATTGATGTGATACAAGGCCTCAAAGAAGACCACTCTATTCACGGCCTGATTGTTGGGCCTATAGCGAAATCAAAACAACGCTTTCATAAAGAACTTCAGAATAAAATTCATAGTCATGGCCTACAAGATAGGATTACCTTTACCGGTGGCAGAAATGACATCGCCAATATTTATAAATTATCCGATATTGCTTATAATTTATCACTAACTCCAGAACCTTTTGGCCGTACTACCATTGAAGCGATCAGTTGCGGCGCACAACTTATCGGCTGGAACCACGGTGGCACAAAGGAAATACTAACTTCTTTATTTCCCCAGGGGCTTGTAGCTGTGCAGGATATTCCAAGCTTAATCAAAACTACCCGATATTTACTCGATAACCCCGATATAAAACCAGCTGACCACACATTTTTATCCTCTAAGATGGTCACAGAAACGATGCATCTTTATGCAAAACTCATAAATAAGTAGTAATTAACGTATTTAATGTTTATCTATACAATTGAAAAAGTACTTTTTTCGCCATAACCTTCCATTTCTTTCCCTATCATTTTACGCAGGAAAAATCTTTTTTTGTCTTTTCTCATAGCTTACTACACCGCCTTAAAGTCATAGATGGTGTCAAGAATCGCTTTTGCTATATCATCACTTTGCTGGAGTGGTTGAATTGGTTTTTTTTGATCTTCAAAGCATAGCTTACCTGCTAGTTCATCGTAAGCAATATATCCAATTTTTCTTGTTTGTACTAATGCGTTTGTAGACTCGATGATAGTGTCGTATCGACGGTGTGGTAAATCTAGTAAGTATGTTGCACCAGGTGTAGATAAACACTCATAGATCATACTCACGCTATCTGCAGTCACAATTTTCATTGCGGCAACATGAATTATCTCATCGTACATATTATTAGAAAATATTATATTTTTATATTTACTCTGCATTTCCTTAGCTGCTGTTACTAGAATTTCAGGGGTTCTTTTTGAGGTAAACAAATACCATTTCTTTTCAGGATAATGCTCTAATATATTTTTTATTTTCTCTTTTAAGACCATAGCATCTAGCTTATATCGTTTACAAAGACCTCCTATTGTAAGCATTGCTATATTCTGAGATATTGGCTGGCTTGTACTCTTGGCAAGTGCACCTAGGAAATATAGTATGTTTGTTTTTACCAATGATTTTTCGATTTTGCTGTATTTTTGCTTAAGGTGATCTGGTACACAAATAATATCGAATTGGCTTTTATAAAACTCAGGAGATAAGATAGCTACTAGGGCTGCTTGTTTTTTGTCTTTCTTATTTAATCTGAGATTATTTGCCGTAAGCATTTTTTTGATTAGTAACATGACTGGGTAGGCAGCTTGCCCTGCACCAATAATAATATCTACGTCTTGGTTTTCACATTGCTGTGCTACGCTTTTTGTTGTTGAGAAGCCGGAAAAACCAAAGATATTGAATAAAAATAACTCAAGATAACCCCACCAACTTGACTGCTGTGTTTGGTACTCCGTTATACTGCATTTCACGGTTGTAGATAATGATGCAAGTACTGCTTGTGTTTGCTTTTCATGGCCTTGTCTACCATCTTTGACCCAAACAATATGCACTAAAAACCCCGTTAGAAAGTGAGCTTGTTATACTTTCAGTAAAGATATCATCTTAAAACTACCCAAATGGTAGAGTCAACCATTTTTTCATATGCTAACAAATCGGCTTTGATGATCCGATGTATAGAGGCGTATTTAGCCGGTCAGCATCAACATATCTTTTTCTGGTTTTTTGGGACGAGTGATACTGTCGTAAATAAAGTCGCTTAAGTAAAATTCTTTTGATTCATTATCTTTCCCAACCGCTAAACTAATATCAAGCAAAGCTTTTTCTGGTTTATCAGGTGTGTACCAAACGATCATGATTGGCACTTTCATCCATACTAGATTACCCTCTTGCTTAGGTTCTATACGGAGAAATACGGGGGGTCCTACTAAAAAGGCTTTACTATCGATTTTATCGAGGGCAACGCTAGATAGTAAACTCGATTCTGTCGCGAATAAACTTTTTTCAATACGAGACCAAGTTTCTATATCGCAGCGTTGTTGATTGTACATTTTGTCTCGGTCAAGATGTCTGTGACTATACGAGAATAATGACGTCGCAGTTTCAACTACCCAGTTATTTAGTGATCTTTGCGTAGTAATATTTTTGATTTCTTTCGGGGAAAGTTTTTTTTTGGCCCCACTTGAAGCATTGTTCGGCCTTTTCAATGTATCTACTTGGTCTTTCGCTAAATCCTCTTGCTTCACTGTGATGCTAGGCTGCTCTGCCTTCTGCATAGGGTTGGTTTCTGTATGTTGTTGTATTTCTTTTTTCTGTGTGCGGCTACTTGCCATTACCATTTGCTGCTTGGGTATGTCATCTGCTTGTGGTAGGCCAAATGTAGATGCATTTAGAGAGGAAGAAATCAATAATGCAACAAGTGCAATATAGTGTTTGAAAATGCTATGGTTGTTATAATAAAGCAGCTGCATGCTTAGTGATCTCTTGGCGCCAGGTATTAATCTGTACGCGATTAACTGCTTTCATATCGCTATCTAGTACGATGGCATCTAGATCTTTTGCCAGATGATAAGCAGACTCGACAAAACTATCGAAAGCGTGCATTATTTGACTAATTTTACCTGTGTTTAGTATTAAAGCTAGTCCTGGACAACTTATCCGACCAGGGTCGGAAACGTCAAATGTACCTGGCTGAGCAAGAGAGCACACGTAAAACCACACTTCTCCTTTGCCACTTTTATCGGCGAACCTCTGAAAATGTTTCTCCTCTGAAAGATGCACGTCGTTGTCTGCAAGTGCTTTCCAGAGCTTGTAGCCATGGATCTTTTCTTCATTTTTACTTTTAATAAAAAGTACAATGGGTTGAGTAGGCTTATCCTCTGTATTTTCCTTAGCGTGGTCTTCTTGTTTTGTATAATCTGGGGTTTCTTGCTTAACTTCTTGAGCCTGAGGGTTAGCTGATACCTTTTCTTTTGATACTGATTTAGTCTCCACATGCTGCTTGCGCGCAACCACATTTGGTGCGACACGTTCAGTATGGGCGTCTTCGTTTTTTAGAGGTTGTTGCTTGTTTTCTTTTTCTTTTGCGTTACTTTTTAGCTTGTACTGACTCACGTCACTTTCTGATGAGAAAAAAGCCATACGCACAAGTAAATAGAGACACGTGCAAGCACATAAAGTCACAAAAATACTTTCTATATCTGTGGAAAATAGTGCACTAAAGTTATTTAATAAATTCATGTCACTCTGTAGATAGCATCAGCTAATACTTACAAAAAAATTATAAATTTGCAAGACTCTCATCATAATTAGGTGATTTTTTTACGTTTATATATCTTTCCTTTTTTATTTTTCACACCGGACACCATTACTCAAAAGTGACAATCACATACGCACTGACAAATGCAGTAAAATTTGCTAATATCGACATTATGCCCCGATGGCACAGCTGGATAGCGCGATCCCCTCCTAAGGGATAGGTCGCAGGTTCGAATCCTGCTCGGGGCGCATACTGTTTTTCTACCCAGGCTTTATCTCAAAGTAATCTTATTGATTGGTGTATTAGTTTCTTTGTTATGTTTGCACATTCAGTTTATGCTTTTGACTGCATGCTGATTGGAGAACTTGTATAAGTAGTACAACACTTTTTTGCCGTAAAAAGATAATCAATCATGCGTGTTAACTCTTTACTACCTACAGCACCCACGTAGATGCTGTAGGTAAATAAAGCCTAAAATTAGAAGCTGAAGCTTAATTTCAACCCAAAGTTTCTACCTGGCAGTGGTACTTCGTTCTTGACGAACGATGAATGATTTCTTGCTACCTCGTCTAGAAGATTGCGTCCGAAAACAGTTACATCGAGATCAGATCCCCTGCTTAATTTGAAGTCCTTTCTAATACTAAAATCAAGCATTTTAAAGCCAGCTGTGGTTGTTTCGTTGGTTGCAACATCATTTTGTGCTGCAACATCGGTGAGCGTGAGATTTGATTTAATATCAAAAACACTATATGTGAAACTATATATATTCCTGGCAGGAACTATCCTTGGAACGTTAGCTCCATCTGTAAATTCACCTGTCATAGCATCTCGACCAAGTGTTACACCTAGTTCACCGCCTGCAACATTGAAGGTTCGGCCTAGCTCCACTTTATAGCCTTCGAACGTTGCATTTTTCTGTAGGACATCTGCTGCCGTTACGGATAAGAATTCATGCTCATTTTCATCTTGTAAATAAATACAGTTATCTACATCATTTTGAAAGTATGCAGCGTAGCCATATATAGTGCCTTGATCGTACTGGAGTGTTAGAATAGCCGGCTTGTCTTTCTCTTTTTTAAGGTTAGCATTACCATCAATAATACGATTAATCGTATGATTTTCTCCGTTCATAAAAAGTTCTACTGGAGAAGGTGCTCTTTCGATAGAAGCAAGACTTAGGGTCGCAGAAAGTTCATCAGAGACAGTGTAGCTCAAGCTTGTAGAGATGCTTGTGCTGTTAAAGTCAACTTCATCTGTTCCCTCAGGTGAATAATCGTTGCTTCCATAACTCATCGCAACATTCACAATAAGATTATTCATCTCTCTACTAGCACTATAACCAAACAAGTTAGCATCTAGTTTTACCAGTGACATAGGATCGTCTGTATTGGGGCTGGTGATAGATTGGTTGCCTGATACAAAACGAAAATATATAGTCTGGTCTACATTATTACTGCTAAAACCTGTGGACATATCTACCCCACGTTGCTCAGTTAAAAATAATGTCTTCGTCAAAGATCCAGTGGAAGTAGAATGCTCGGTTTTGGTTATCTTGTTGTTGTAGGCATCAACATTGATTGCATCAAGTAACTCTCCTGCTGCCAGCTCCCCCCGAAACAATAAAGATTCTATAGATCCTTCTGCGTGACCCTCCACGAAACTAGGAAAGCCATAACTATAATCGGTCTTTTGCCCCATCATTAGGGTACTTTTCCCATTTATATCTACATTCGTACCAAAAGATACTGTTGTATTATCAAAACCTGAGTTTCTAACTTCGATGTCATTATCAGCAAATGTTCCATTTGGTACGTTGTAGTTACCAAAATTCCTATCTAAAAGCTCGAATCTGATTTTCGTATTGTTGCTATCAAACTCACGCGTTGTATTATAACTCAAACCTTGGCCAGATGTACCCGACTGTGTCGAAGCTCCGAAATTAGAATCATACTTAGCTGATAATTCAGAATCAGAGGGCTTTTCTGTGATCAGATTTATGACTCCACCTTTGGAATTCCTGCCGTAGAGTGTTCCTTGAGGCCCTCTTAAAACTTGTATACGCGTTACGTCCAAAAATTTTGATTCTAACCAGGGTCTATTCACGAGATCAAAAAGAGTGGGAGGTACCAATGTAGTTCCTGACTCTACTGAGTTAATAGAGCCAGACATGCCTCTTATGTCTCTTATACTAATATTATTAACTCCAGCTACAGCATCCGTGCCGTAGACTGCTGATGCGGGACCTCGCAGAATTTCTACTCGATCTATAGTAGATAGATCTATAGATGAGACTGACACAGGGAGATCTAGAGGAGACTCCTCTCTTTTTTCTGCTGTTACTACCACTTCTTCAAGCTCTTGTGCGAATGGTTGCATAAATAAACTACAAATAATGATTGGTAACCACATGGTATAATTCCTGTTAATGTTATCTTAACTTACTACGCGGATTTCCCATAGTCAAACGTTTCTATAACTATCATTGTGCTTGCTCAGCCTTTTTATTTTACACTTTGCCCCTGTCTGCTTTGTATGCACCACAAAATGCAATCTCATACTCGCGCCAATCACCTAATAGTATTCATTTTCTACTTTGTTAACTGATGTTTTTATAACGGGTAAATGTAAAAGTCAGCCTTACCCGATAGGTTTGACTTTAAGACTGGTCCGCGGATTTGGAACGTATATCTTCAGCATAGCTCGCATGTGCATTGACTGACACACACTTTTTTTCTGGGTATTGCAATGCTGTAAGTGCCCCTCCAAAAACACAGGCCGTGTCAATATTTACACTATTATTCTCCCAATGTACCTGCCTTACTGGCGTATGACCATACACAATAAGGCCTTCCCCTTGGTATGTCTTGGCCCAATTCCCTCTTATCGGAAAACCAAATTCGTTGGTTTTACCGGTTATATCACCGTATAAACAAAAACGCTTAATCCGATCCGATATTTCACCGATGTCTTTTTCTAGTATCCCCGCATGTGCAACGACCAACTTCCCCCCTGCAAAAATACTGTAATAAGGTAAGCCCACTAAGAAATTGAGTATCGACTGCCTTTCAGACTCGGGTACTCGCTCTAACTCAGCTAGCGTGGTCTCGAGCCCATGCCGCACTTTTACCTTTTTACCTCTGAGCTTTTTTTTCAATTTTTCATCATGGTTGCCTAAAATTGCATAAGCAACACCATCTGCTACCGCTTGACGTACTAAATTAATCACCCCGACCGAATTGGGCCCCCTATCCACAAGATCTCCCACAAAAATCACTTTTCTTCGCTGCGGATGATGCATATGTTCACATCCATCTTGCCTATTTATTACATAGCCTAGCTTACTAAGTAGATCATTTAACTCATCCAAACACCCATGTACATCTCCAATGATATCAAAGGGCCCGTCATCGATAATGTGCTTTTCTGCTTGGGTGTAGATTTGTGTACCCTTGACTTCAATTTCTATTGCATTTATCGCATCAACGCTCGTAAGTACTGTGTGCGTAATCTCTTCTGCGATAATATATTCCAGTGCGTTTTGCTGTGCTTTATGCTGACGATAAATTACCTCCGATACAACTTGTCGCTTCGGTCTTTTGTTATTCCACGTCAAACATTGCTCTAGTGGCAGTGAGAAAACAAATGCATGTAAACTCCTTTTAAAAACCTCTGCATACTTTTTGATTTTCTGTATTACCGATTTTTCTAAGTTTGTTGCATCTATTACCGTAAATAAACCTCGCCGTATTCTTTTCTCAACTATTTGGTAAAGAATGGTAAAGGCATCTTGTGTCGCTTGCTGCTCTTCTTCTCTATCCGAGACTAGCTTTCTACATTGATCTGAGGAAACAACTTGAGACGGCTGAAAATAAGTCTCGCAAAAGGTCGATTTACCAGATCCTGAGCACCCAACTAAAAAGACGAGTGCATCACCACTTAATTGAACGCGCATCGCCTGAATCCTTTTATGTAGTTGTTTTCACTTATGGCTTGATTATAAATACTCGCGCTACTAGAAATATTTACTTTACAACCTCCCAGGTGCCATCATCGCCGCGGCATGCTATACCTTTGTGCATATAATCTGCTCCTGATCCATCTGGGTCATGTAGTTTGAGTGTGAATGGTCTACAGATTCTTTGTTTATTTCTGTAGGCAGCTGCTGGCCTCATTTCGTAGACAACCCCCGTATCAGGATCTATCCATTTGCTTGTTTTATTGGATGGCTGCTTTTCAAGCACTATGGCCATACGCTCGCGATTACTTTGATCAATATCTCTACCAATCTGACCACCAATGTAACTACCTGCCATTGCACCTATCACTGTTCCTAAAGGGTCTCCATCAGTACGATCGTTTGCGATCGCTGCCCCTGCTATACCACCAAGTAGTCTACCGGCAGACTCATTATCTGAATCACGACTGTTATCACAGCCCGCTATTAACAGCAAAGAAGTCAGACAAAAAGGTAAAATATTGTTTTGGCTTAATTTTTTCATATCAGCTGTTCAGTGAAGGATATATTATCAAAACACGGTAAAATCTTACTTTCAAGTTTTTTTTGCAATATCTTTTGCTGCGGCTAAGATGGTTTTCTGCCCATCAGTTGGCCGCCAGTGCAATAGTTTTTTTGCTGGCTGGCAATCATAATGTTTCTCCATGCCTAAATAGATACACACTTGTTTTATTTTTCTATCTACTAAACTTAGCACCCAGAAAATCCAATCTGGTAACTGCCGCGTTGCAACTTTATCGTAACCGTGTTTTGCTAGTATCTGAGCAATATCTTTGATCCAATAATTCTTGTCTGCTAATAATAACCTCTGACCAACTATGTTTTTACTAGATATTGCTGCGGTTAAAACCACAGCCACATCCCTGACGTCCACAATTGCCACTTGGATGTTTGGAGAACCTGGATACTCTCCTCGTATCATTTTTTGAATGATTTTATTCGATGAGCTAACCCGCGTTCCCAAAATTGGCCCTAAAACTAATCCAGGGTTTATGGTGACAAGCTCTAATGACTTGTGTTCGTCTTGCTTGATAAAATCCCAAGCGAATCGCTCAGCTAGTGTTTTACTCTTTTGGTATGCATCAATACCTTCGCCATGAATATCAGACCAGTCCTCATTGGTAAAATCTTTTTTATCTTTGCGGCCAAACGCCACTGCTGCGATAGATGATACAAGGACCAATCGTTTCACTTTATTCTTACTTGCGGCCTGCATTACTCGCTTTGTTCCCTCTAGAGCTGGCTCTATTAGTATTTTCTCATCATTTACTGGCTCATCTGGAAATGGTGAAGCAGCATGGATAACAACGTCTACTCCATGCGTAGCATCTTGCCAGCCACTATCTTCACATAAATCTGCTAATACCACTTTTAGGTCCTTCTGGTGCTGCTTGGCAAACTCTAGCATGGTTTTTTTTCTTTCTTCTGACCGGACAGTGGTTACAACTGCATAGTTTTTAGCCCACAATTGTTCTATAACATGCATGGCTATAAACCCACTTCCTCCTGTTACTAAAACTTTCTTCATATTATTCCTGGCCATTTCTTACATTAATCATAACCCATTTCTTATGTTGTACAAAGTAATATGATTGCCATTGCTTAGAATTATGCTGCTATCCTTAGCACAGTTTTGCCTATGTTCCTCAAATACTGAGCTGGTGTATTTTCTACCGGTATTGATAAGTATCTAAAATATTGCTGTGTATTAGTTAAGCAACGTACTGAAGGGTGGAAATTTTGTCGTTTAGTTTTTTCTAAAACATAAATAGGCTATTTCTTCTATATTACTTAGCTCACTTACATCTAGAATATTAGTATCTGATTTTTATCAATAATCACCAAGACCTCTATACAATACTGATCATAATAGGTACGTCACCATGCCCCCTTCATAGTGGGGGAAAGCTCATCTTCATAGCTTGTATCGGACTTAACTGGCATGATATCCGTATCGGGATCCATAGGGTAAAAAAACTCTTTACCGAGTTTTTTGCTACTAGTTGTCTCAGTGATCTGACCTAATGGCTTACTTATATCACTTTTACTAAATAACCCTTCTTGTAAACTTAAGTTTTGCTTGTCGCTCTTGTACCCGGATGTATCATAGTCGTTGTATGGGCAGATTTCATTTAGTATATAAAACCAAGGCTGATCTTCGATTTTATGCGCCCTAATTGAGCTTGCGTATTCTCGAATGTCTAGCTTGAGCTGCTTAGACCCACTTGCTAAGGAGACTGTCATTTTATTTTTGTCTTGTTTCATGTGCTTCTCATCAAGCGGTACCAACCGACTTTGTGCTTGTGCGTTTTGAGCTAGTCTAATACCACATAAAAGTCCCTCTTTATTTTTTATTGGTAGATGTTCCAGACCTCTATTTTGTGCTTGTCTTCCTAGTAGAAAAATAAGCGCATCGAAGATTCTATCCGCATTCTGGCTTGCTATTAATACTGGATCGTCTAGTAGCCTGGCAACCCATAGCTCTGCATCTTTCTCTGATAAACTGAAGTATTGAATAATACTATTTTTTAAAGGGTTTTTTATCATCATTGCTGTCAAATTTTGTAAAATCTTAAGAATATAGTTACGAGGTTTATGTAGAGCATGATTCATTCCGAATGATTGTTAACTACACTATAATATACTTTTGATATTGTCATTATACAATGATGATTTTCTTAAAAATTACTTGAACCTTATTGTAAGTAATTGTATAATAATTAAATTATCATAATTCATTTTTGTTATGTCTACAAAAAACTCTTATAAGACTTCCAGGTTCTACCACTATCTTTGCGATATATCTGAATGGATTTCACCATCAAACTATAACCCGTTTTCTCTTTGGCTACCTTATACATATACACATCAGTCTGGTGGCGTAAGATATGCTTATTCTTACCTAGTTGATAAACAGACAGCACAACTATATATTAACGAAAGTACCGGTATGGTACGCACCAAACACGGGCTTTTACTTCTTGCGGATCTAACTATCCATGCGATTGGTGTTCCCTTGATGATGATTAGAGATATTTTTTGTCTTAGTGCATGTATTGTATGTGCTTTATTTAACTTGACCATGTTTAAATTTCAGGGATTTATTGATTTTTTACATCTCGCGAGCAAACTCCTAATTAGCCTGATCGCTAAACCTTTTGCCTGGATCGGTATGCTCATGTGCAATCTTCTTGGTGCAACATTCTTACCCTATGGCTGCCGTAAAGTCTATGCCAGTCTTGAGCGCGATGTATACCAAACACCAGTAATTGCCCCTTGCTTTCAGCCTGTCCTAAAGAATCAACCACAACGAAAAAGGAATCCAATCTGTCTTCTCAATGTTAAATGTGGACAGAAACAAGAACCTAAAATAACACACCTTTTTGGTAGTGCAGCTAATAAACCAGGCTGGTAGTTTTAAGAATCTTTATTTTTAGCAATCTTCTCTCTGAAATTACGCCTGATAATACTTTTGTATTCCACACATGCAGTAAATAATTAGTTGACTAGTTTATATGCCACACAGCGCTGCAATTGTTCAACTTCTTGCTGCAAAGTATAAATGGGATATCATTGTGAGCTTATAATCTATTTTGCTCATAGAAAACTTAAAGCAGTGTAGAGGGTAAATATGCTTGCTATCCCTATTACGAACGCTATTGAAAATATAGATACTACCAACAGAAACTCTTTGATGCTCCCACAATATGCTTTTTAGGGTGAAAATAGCGCGCCAAGTCGTGCCAGCTAATTGTATACTTTAAAAATATTGACTAAGGTTACCCCGATTGTAATCAAGCATAATCCTAAAATAACTTGCCAATTTAGTTCTTGACCATATATCAAATAACTGAGTAGAGCTATAGAAAATACACCACACCCTGCCCATGTTGTGTACAAAACAGCTAACGGCATCTTAGCTGCGACTATAGAAAGACAATAAAACGACATTCCATAAGCGACTAATATACAAGCTGTTGGTAGAGGTAACGTGAAACTTTTTGATAATGGTAATAGCATAGTCCCAAAAACTTCAAAGGCTATCGCTACGGACAAAATAATATATGGATGCATGATTTATAACTGTATTTAACTTGTTAAAATTGCTCAAATTCTTTAGATAAAACTTGAGCTACACACAGCTACTATAATACAACCTCATTTTTCTTTCGAGTTGAATTATTTTTTTATCCATTTCTTCCTAATATCAATTTTTCTCGGTTAAAACTTCGAACAATCTTTTCTTTCCACTTAATTTAGTTTTATATGTCCGATACAATGCATCTTAAAAACCACATTAGTTACAAAAATACTAAATACTATGTTCTTCCCTAGCATCGCACCCTGTGCAATATTTATCAGCATATCCTGGGATGATCTACTTACGATTTTCTTTCTTAGCCTGACGCTTGCAAGACTCACTACAAAAACGTACTTGCGCCCAGCATCTTTTCCATTTTTTTCGCCATGCAAAAGGACGTCCACACTGTAAACATGGTTTATGTGGTAAGTCCCCTTTTTTGATCATGGCTGCAATATAGCCTGATGTATACTATGACAATCGCGACTGCTACAGGTTAAGACATGATCACCCGGCTTTATGTGCTTACGAATATCCTCTTTTGTAAAAATAGATGGTATTAACTCAACTGGTCGTTTATGCCCGTTGACAAATTTTGCGTAAGGAAATTGTGAATCATTTTGTAATAATAATATTAAATCTGCACCCTCAGAGGCCTTTTGTAATCTTTCCCACATAACACCCTCGCGTTGGGTAAAATTACTAAGTTGTAAAAACACAACCAGTCTCTGCATAGAAAATCTTGCTCGTGTAGCTTCAATCACCTTTTGTAAAGCAGTTGGATGATGTGCAAAATCATCAAATACAACCTTGTTATCATGAGACTCGCCAATTTTTTGCATTCTTCGTGCTACACCTTTAAATAGCGAAAGCCCACGGACAACCTTTTCTGGGTCCATGCCCATTTTTACTGCTGCAGTAAATACCATCAATGCATTTTCAGCGTTATGTTGTCCAAACAATTCCCAGTCTACCATATAACTTTTCTCTTGATCATCGACAATATTGAATTTGGACCAATCAATACCCTGCGCCTCAATACGCCAGTCCCCATTTTCTAAGCAAGATACTGGACATCCACGCACCCAACCGGCAGCTTCGACTAGCTGAGCAATATTTTTAGCCTCTTTTGGATATATTACCCAAGCTCCTGGTTTTAATGTTTGTAGATAGTGGCGAAATTGCTTTTCGATATCTGCTAGATCGCGGTAAATATCAGCATGATCGAATTCTAAATTATTAACAATGAGACAATGAGCTGGATAGTAAAAAAACTTAGGGCGCTTATCATAGTAAACGGTATCATATTCATCTGCTTCTATTACAAACCACGTATCTTTACCTAGTCTTGCAGATGACTGAAAATTTAACGGAATCCCCCCCAAGAGAAAACCCGGATTCTGCTCACAATAATCTAACACCCATGCCATCATAGCCGTTGTTGTGGTTTTGCCATGTGTACCACTGACTGCAATGGTCTTTCTATGTTGTAATACTGCATCATGCAGCCATTGTGGGCCACTCATTACAGGCCTACCTTCTTGTAAATGCCTTTCTAACATTGGATTGCCGCGACGTATAGCATTGCCTACTATCAGCGTATCTTTATCCGGTATTGATGTATTGTAATCGTAACCTTGTAACATCTGTATACCGGCATGCTCTAGTTGATTGCGCATGGGTGGCTGGAAAGTTTTGTCGTACGCTCTAACTTCTATATTCATTTCAGCCATAATTGAGGATAAGCCTGCCATAAAACTGCCGCACCCGGCTAGAACGTGATGGGTCATTTAAATACTCCAGATAATTGTTATTGGATTTTAACCCATTTTTTTAACTATGTGCAAACAAAGCTTTATATTTGTGCGCATGTGTGTAGAAATGGTCAGCGGTTTGGCATTATTAGTTGACCTTATAATGAAATAAGGTTATTTTTAGTTGAATAATCTCCAGATACTTCCTGCCACTATGTATTTTTTATCAAAGCATATAGATCGCACACTCTTAAGCCGTACCACCCTAACATGTATATCTATGCTCATGCTGATGTATACCTTACTTGCCCTGTACTTAGATATAATATACCTGAATGATTACTTTTTAAACAATAGCATTGAAATGTATGAAAGTCATCGTAGCGAGAATACTGAAACAAAAGTCGCTGTTTTAGTAGCAGTATTTGGGACGCTACTAGACTTACGCTACCCTTTTTCTAAACAAGATGAAGCATATAATGAGGTTTGTGAACAATTTGGCCGACTTTTGATCATCTTTGGTGTCATTATGACTCTATTTAGTTTGGTTATAAACGCTTCTAAAAAGATAATCATATATAGCATACATCTGACAAGCCTTGGCTTATTTATATGGCCTATTGTTAACATCTTTCTTGCTATATTACTCATACTTTTTATTTATTATAGCTTTAACCAAGATACATAGTTCATTCTAGACCTTCAGAAACAGCCATCAAATTATTTTCTATGCAACTTTCAACAAAATTATATTATTTCACAGAGGACTCCCACTCTTCTCGCCAATCGCGCTCAAAATCTGCCTATAGCCAAGCTACATCCACTTTGCGAGCTGAGTTGGGTGATGTTGATGCGCTTGTTGCCAAAAGCCCTCTGGGTAAACCTTATTTTATCAAGCCTAGTAACATGTCAACCATTGAGATGTTGCCTTACTACCTAAGTATGAGTCATTGCTTAGATTTTTCTGTGCTTGCGTATAGTACCATGCCCATTGGTATAGATTGTGAAACTATGAAAACACGACCTTATCAAGAACGCTTACTGCGGAGAATTTTACGTAATATGACCCATCTTCCTGCCGACATACCTACCTTACTTCGAGTTTACAAGACCCTTCCATTAGAATCGCAGAACTTGGTCTTTTTTAAGCTTTGGACATATCTTGAAGCAACATCCAAGCTCAATGGCTGGCCACTGTGGCAAGCTTTAGGGAAAAAAATCCGATTCTTTACCCAAAACTTCCTAGAACTGTTGTCGACTAGCTGCTTTTTAGACCAAAACAACCGTATAGACTTTCACCAACCCACACCTAAGCGTTTGGTATGTACTGTCACTGTTTCACCTCCATCTCCTCTCTCGCTTGTTGGTAAATAACATTTATACTCACCCCGAAGACATATCTATGCAAAATTCAACCAACTTCATTTCAGCTATGCTCTTTATAGACCATTAATTCAATATTATGCTTCACACCAGCTGGCTTCAGTCTTTACAATCTACTAATCCACAAGAGGGCCACCTTCATGGCGCTTACGGCACCTGCCATTATCTACGCTGGGGATCAACTCATGCTCCTGCCATTATCTGCCTGCACGGGGCATCTGCTAATGCATATTGGTTTTCTGTGCTAGGAAGCACATTTGAAGGTCAGTACCAAGTGATTAGCCTGAGTTTTCCTGGACACGGCCTGAGTCATTGGCAAGACACCTACTCACTTCCCCTTTTACTTCGTGCTGTGGATGATGCCATTGCGCTTGTTGATGGTCCTGCAATATTGATTGGACATAGTTTTGGAGGTCGCGTTGCACTCGAATATCTACGTCGATACGCAAATAAAATTTGCGGTGTATGTGTGCTTGATCCTCCAGGTATGCGTTTACCAAGATTAGCTAGAAAAAAAAATGGACCATTGCGCTCTCATACAATACGACCATCTAAACAGAATATGATCGAGCGTTTTCGATTTATCCCAAATCAACCATTACCAGATCCTTTCTTATGTCGCTATATAGCCGAGCATTCCATACTACCTGTTACAGGCGGTTGGCGCTGGCAATTTGACCCAAATTTCTTCCTTAAGCTAGATGGTGCTGACTTTCTTGATCCACAGCAAAATAGTAGTTTCAGACCATCTGTTGAACATGTATTATTTTATGGAGAACACACCACAGTAACGACGCAATTTGTGCGTACATCACTACGAAAAGTCTTTCCGGCGATGCAAGAAGTACTTATTAATAATGCTTGGCATGCAATTATGCTTGATCAGCCTGAACAAATACATCAAAAAATTCATAATCTTGCCTCCCAATGGTTACCTTGAACATCATTTTCTTACGATGGTGACAAAGTTCTTGCTACTACCCATACCTCTACTTTTTTTGCGCCTGCTTGATAACACATTCTGGCACAAGTTGATATTGTTGCCCCTGTAGTTAATACATCATCTAGTAATAAAATATATTTACCGGTCACTACCGATTTTGCCCGAATAGTATTTCGTATATTTTTATTTCTCGATTTTTTGTCCATACCTTGCTGTGGTTTAGTATTTTTATACTTGATAAGTGCATGTGCTATGTGTGGTATTTGTAGTAATGAAGCAACCCATTTTGCTAAGATTTCAGCCTGGTTATATCCCCTATCTGCTACTTTAGTCCAATACATAGGGACAGCGATTACTGCATCGAACTTATTTATTGCACCTCTATTTTGCATATTTGCAACGAGCATCGCTGCTAGAACTCGCGCCTGGAGAAAACAATAATTAAACTTCAAATCAATAATACGCTGTTTAACTTCTCCTTGGTATGCAAACCCTGCACGCACTATCGTTGGTTGGTTATTCATTTTTCTTTGCACACATAACCCACATATCTCCCCTCCACTTGGCAAATCTACCGCACAAAACTGACACTGTGCTATTGTTAGACACGCATCTTCAAAACATCTTGAACAAAGTAAATATAGCCTATGCTGAGCAGGCTTCCCTCGACAAGATAAACATTTTTTGTTAAATAAGCTATCTCGCCAATCCCAATATCTGCATAGTATTTTTAGTAATATTTTTTGCCAATCCATGGGAAAAATAGAGTACTAAGAAATTTCTATAAAAACCATACCGTTGTTTACTAGAACATCTAATTAATAGCGTAACTCTATGATTGGCTTAAGCCATGCGATGATTATAGGACTAACTTGAAATAGCCTCATGATTTTTTTTGAATTTAGGCTTTGGTTTAGGCATATATAAATCGGTTAAGGTTCCCTCACAGGCTTCTGCTGCCATACCAACTGTTTCTGCTAATGTTGGATGGGCATGGACTGTCAAAGCTACATCTTCAATATCACAACCCATCTCTATAGCAAGTCCCAGTTCTGCAATTAAATCCCCGGCATGGCGTCCTACAATTCCTGCACCAATGATTCTTCCTGTATTGGCGTCTGTGATAATTTTTGTACAACCTTCATCACGTCCTATACAGAGTGATCGACCATTAGCTGCCCATGGGAAAACGCCCATCTCTACCTCTAAACCTTCCTCTTTACAGTGCTGCTGGGTTTTCCCTACCCATGCAACTTCTGGGTCTGTGTAAGCGACATTGGGTATAACTACCGTATCGTAGGCAACTTTTTCGCCTGCGACTAACTCTGCAGCTATCCGGCCTTGTGCTGTCGCTTTATGCGCAAGCATTGGATCACCGATTATATCCCCCACAGCATAGATATGAGGCTGGCTAGTGCGTAAATATCTTGCGTCTACAGTAATATACCCCCTTGCATCTACTTCAACGCCTGCCTGGTCGAGATTCAAGCCTGCTGTATTGGGTTTTCTACCTACCGATTCTAGAACTAAATCAAATAACTGCTCGCCCTCTAATTTGTCATTGCCTGTAAACTGGACACTAATCCCTTTCTTACTTGCTTTTGCACTCTCAACTTTAGTATTCACATGAAATGTCACACCACGCTTTTCTAACATCTTTTGACAAGGCTTGACTAAGTCTAAATCTGCTCCTGGCATAATTTGCCCAGTCATTTCAACGACATGGACCTCCATCCCCATCGCGTTATACACGGTTGCCATTTCACAGCCGATGATACCTCCTCCAATCACGAGCATTTTGCCAGTGGTGATAGACAATTTTAATGCACCGGTAGAATTTACTACTCGTGGGTCATCCGGTAAAAAAGGCAAATGGACTGGTTTTGAGCCTGTAGCAATGATACAGGATTCGAATTGTATTTCTGTTTTTTCTCCGTTTTGTGCGATCACTGCCAACGTATGTTTATCTTCGAAATGACCTAGGCCATGCACAACCTCGACCTTTCTTTTTTTCGCCAACATATCAAGTCCCTTAGTCAGCTTACTTACGGTTTGTTCTTTAAACTTTTGCACTTTGGGAATCTCTAGTTCAGGCTTACTAGTTTTTATTCCCATTTTCTCGTGCTGACCTGCCTCGTTGACTACTTCTGCGACGTGTAGAAGTGCTTTAGACGGGATACACCCAACATTTAGACACACGCCACCCAAGGTTTCAAACTTCTCCACCAAGGTTACTTGCATACCTAGATCAGCCGCACGAAATGCAGCAGCATAGCCACCAGGGCCACTTCCAAGTACCAAGCATTGCGTGCTCTTTTTTTGTGACATGATAATATCTCCAACCGTCCGTTTCTTATCGCTCATTATGCATGAATCATTAGCTAATTTCTAGCAACCTTTTCTTTCCTTAAGAATATTATTTGACAAATAGTATTTCATGGTCTACAACTGCATTACAGACATAAGAGGACCCCACATGACAACACATTCACTGGCAGAAATCACGACAAAACTTCAAGAAAAACTTTCTGGACAGGTTCCGTTTGGTCATACAGTAAAGTTTGTGTTAGGAGACTTGGGTGTTATTTTTCTTGATGGCACGCAAACTACCAACACCGTGGATAATTCTGACCGTGAAGCAGATGTCACCTTGACTATGTCCCAAGACACCTTTAGTCAAATTCAAGATGGTACGCTTACTGGCATGGATGCGTTCTTCCAGGGCCTTCTTACCATCGAAGGTGATCAATCTGTTGCTATGCAATTAGGCGATATTTTAGGCTTATAAAGTTGTACTGGGCTTAAACACAGACACGATGTATCGTGTAAACAAAAATAGATTTGTTATTTATCACATAAAGTGCTAGAAGCTTGTGTTATACCAGTCTGAGTCCGGATCTAAAACGTCTTCTACACCATCTTCAGAGAAACTGTTGATATCATTTCTTAGCGACATTAAAGCTTTTTCTGTTCGAGAGAATAACTTGCTTAACATATCAGCCCGTTCATTTGCGCTGTGTAAGAATTTCTCTCTACCTGTGATTCGGTATAGGTCTGCATATAATTTACC
The DNA here is from genome assembly GCA_036128855.1 of Pseudomonadota bacterium. Lineage (GTDB taxonomy): Bacteria > Pseudomonadota > Gammaproteobacteria > Comchoanobacterales > Comchoanobacteraceae > JAYYPW01. The sequence goes on along the minus strand of JAYYPW010000008.1, from coordinate 290,600 downwards.
TAGGTTTTTGTTAGCTTGAATATGCTCAGGATTGATAAGAAGTGCTTTGCGGTAAAAGTCCTCAGCTGTCATATATTCTGAGCGGGTTTTAGATAACATTTGTGTGGCATAGCCAAAAAAATTATAAAAATCTGCTTTACTATATTTTTTACTTGGGAAAACTGGTAGTTGCTTTATTCTCTGTAGTATACCTAGAGCTTGTTGATAATAAACTTTGTCTTTGGTCTCATCGCCTTTTTTTAGAAGCGCTACCACATCTTGTAGCGTCCCTGGGCCTCTATTCACTGCTGCAGGCGTAGCTATATCTTGCAGTGAAGGTGGTATAAAAACCGCCTGTTGAGTAGAAGAACCTCTAATCATCACTGGCTTGACATGATCATAGGCTGAGCATTGTGCAAATATACTCGTGAAGATGACAAGATTACAAGCTTGAGCTTTGCTTATCCAGTTTTTCATCGTTAGTTCCTGTATGATTGATGAGTTGTTTAAGTATAAATTAATCTATTAATAATTGAAACCCCTTCTTCTGCTTAAACGCTTTTGCGAAAGCACGCTGTTTTGGCAATGTCTTGATCTGATAGCCACTGATGATATTTTTGGTAATGCTCAAATTGACAAGCACCTATTTTTTTATCGTAACTTACATATTTCTGCTGGCCCGCTAATGCATTAAATTCTATACCTACAAAGTCTATACCATGCTTACGACAGAATGTGGCTACTGAATCTAAATTGCCCTTTTTGTCATCCACTAAGATTATTTTATTAGGTTTAATATGTGATTTTTGCAAAAAAGTATCTAACACAGGCCCTTTTGCTTGCCCTGCTGTATAAATAATACCATCTTGATAGATAGGAGCTCCATTTCCAACAGCCACAGCTGTGCCTAGTGGTATTTTCCCGAGCCCGTTTGGCCCCTTGAAAGTATAACCAAGCCGATAAAGTTCGTCAGACCGATACCCTACCATATTAGTGATTCCACCTATGGATCCTGTTATGCCATTAGTTAATCCCATTACGTTATACCCTTTTTCCTGTAATGCCTGGATCGCTTGTGGCCCATCTTGATCTACAACATCAATATGCGTCTTTGTCCAGATATCCATAAAAGTTTTAGTTACTTCAAGATCTTCTCGAAGCACCGGATGCACCCCTGGTTGTGCTTCGTTTTGCTCGATTTTGTGGATTTTTTTAATCTTATCTATAGCCTCCTGGCGATGATATTTGCTCAATATAATATCAGTCGGTGCAATCAATACATCGTTGACATCAAATAAAATTAGGGTTTGCTCAGGTATTTGTGTTGTATTCTCAACGCTTGTGAGTACTTCTTGCCAATTTTTTGTGTTGATATGCGAGTCTGCATATATGCAAGCTGACGAAGCTAGCATAGCGGCACAAATACAATAAATCTTTTTAAACATTCTGGAGATCAAATAGGAGAATTTTTAATTATACGGTATCTGTGCCGGAAGGCAATCAAGAAAATCCCCCCATTATGTGGTTTGGTTCTATCTTTAGTTATCAATCCCATGGGTATATATTTATCTAATAAAAAAACTATCAGACTGTCATTTATGTGCTATATGCATTAATAATTAATATAAAAATATATATGCAGCATCAAGAAGAACTTCCTGGCAACCTTAAAACCTTACTGGTACAACTATCAATGTCTTATTATCGAGATGATTTAAGTAGCACATTGAAAGAAGCTTTTGGCCTGCGCAAAAATGATATTACTTGGATGCTTGAACAAATTCATCGTCCTAAAAACACTCGAGCCATAGTTCAATTGTCACAACATACCGATGATAGTACGTCCAGCAAGATCCATTCACACATAGCGCACTACATAAAAGATACTCGCAAAGATTTACATCTAAACTTTTCCGTCCTTTATGATCTCGAACAGTCTAGCTACAGTATATTAGTCAGACCTCTAAACGACACTAATGTTGAGAAAACACAAAAAAGACCTAAAAAAATTGGTGGTGAGAAAATTGTCACAGATCACGTTGCTATTCATCTAGATGAGAAAAATACACTACAGTTTTCTCCTGTGGTTTCATATAAATCTAGGTCTAATCCTGCATATCAGTTTACTGATAATGAGATCACTAGTCTTACTAAACAAGGTGGATTATGCTTGCAAACAGTCACTTCAAATACCCCAACTAGTCGGAATAATAATTATCGTGTCATTGATATTCATAAAGGCACTGATGTTACGCAAAATCTTGCTCTGCTGAATATCGCATCTGCTCATAGCTTTATGGGGTATATCGCTTCTTTTATGGATCAAGTTGGCACACAAATTCACGCCCTACATAAATCTGGCTTAGTGCATGGTGATGTAAAATTATTGAATATTTGCGTCAAGAAAAAAGCAGATTCTTGGAATTTTTCTCTGATTGATCTCCCTCCATCTGATCAAAAAGTGCAACCTTTTCTACTAGGTGATAGGTTTGGTAGAATAATGAAAACACCGGGCATATCTTCTCCGTATCCTTCCTTAGATATATTTGGAGATACGCGAGAAAAAATAATTCTTATTCTAAAATTTTGTGAGTATAACTACAAGGAAATAAACCAGATATTGTATGACTTACAGTTAACTGAACCTAGGTACAGCCATGCCTTAGATTACTATGGCTACTTATATTGCCTGTATCAACAAGTTCATTGTTTTTCGCTTGGCGTTCAAAATGAAGAAGTAGATCGAACAGTAAAAATTTTTCGGCGTTTTATCCGCGAAAGATTAGATAAGCTATTTGACAAGATTATTCTAGACAAGAAAAAAGCCCATCAAACTTCCAGCTGGCCTGACTATCTTACAGTTTCACATCTACGTAAGCGTTTTTTTGAAAAGATTATGGCGAAAAAACCCAGTGGCTTTACTTATCGCGCTCGACCATCGCGTAATCTTGAACTGCATTTAAATACTCAAGGTAATTTGTCAGGGCCAAATAAAACTACAGAACAAATTTTGTTTCGTGATATAGCCAAACATCTACACACGCGTTTTTATCAATCCACATGGAATTGGGCTCGAGAAATCACCAACCCAAAAAAACAACATGCCATTAATAAATCCTATAAAATTCTTGAAAAACTGGCATCTTTTGGTATTTATATGTCTGCTAAAGATAGCCAGGATCTTAAAAAGCTGTTTTCGCTGATTGATACGTATCAATTACTGCCACAAGAATCTTCTCTTAAATCATCCTATCGAATTTTGCGACAGCAATTTAAGAATTTAGATATCCTACAGCAACTTCTTTCGGGTCATCTACCATTTGATATCACAAGTAAAGCCACTCTTGAACAAACCTCAGCAAATATTTTAACTATTCAGTATGCTCTAAAAGATTTACGTAAATATACTCACGATCATGGATTCTCTGTTGATGAATACACACGCATGCAAGCAGCGATCATTGAACATTGTATTCTTCCTACATCTGATAATTTTTCTTGTGGTCAGTTGCCTCTTCCTGTACCTACTGATAGCCCAATCATTGATTTTAGTTCTGAGGCCAAGCTGCTTACTTTTGAACAAATATTTTCTGAATTAATGACGAGCCCTATGGCTAAAAATAATAAAAAAATATTCACTTCCTGTCAGAACATGCAGCAAAGAGTACAAGCTTTTTTGCAAATTTACCGTTTCTTTAGAAAGCACTCCAATAATGCAATAAAAATGACCAATGCCCTCTCTTCAGATAATATTACTGATTTATCTCATGCGGTGGCTATCTTATCTGAAAAATCCAGTTTTCCTGGATTAGAAAGCAGTGTTGTGCTGGATGCTAATGTAAAACTTCGAAAAATACTAGAATCTGCTCAGCCAAAATCTACATCTTTTATTCTCCCCTCTACTTTTAAGCGTGAGGGCAATAGATGATATATACATTCGAAGATAGTCATCACGCTGATATCCATGCCATTATCTTTCAATGTGCCTTACTCCAGACACTCTCAGAAAAAGCATTATCTGATTTAGGTTATCATCTCTCCCCTCAAGCATTGCAAGTTTTAAAAGACGCCTTTGTGACAAATAAAACTGCCGTTTCTACAGTAACGAATTTAAAAGTTGGAGACACTTGTTCATTATCATATAAAAATATGCTTAATATCGCTGTTCATCGACAATCTAGCTATACTTATAATCTTAGTGGGAAATACCAACACTCTAGGAGAAAAAAAGGAGTGAAAGACTGGCATCTTAAACTAAATAACTATGGCCAGGTCGTACAGAATCCAAAAGTATTTGGTCTCTTATCGACTAAGAAAACTTTCCTGCTTGGCATACATCTAAACTCTCTATCTAGAAACTATGCTCATAAAGCTATCCGTAATAGTGATCTTGATGATAAAACTGTCACACTTTTACAAGAAAAACTTGCTACATTTTCTTCTATTGCTCAAACAATTGTTCGAGATGAGAAAACATATCGGGTAAAAGATCTAGAAAATTTATCTGCTAGAAAGACAAAACACCTTGCTCAAGCAGTGGATACTTTATTAGCTTCTTATGCTGAACACCCACATCTTGCCTGTTATGATGCTCCAGGAAGTCTACGATTTCTCTGTGCTATTTTTGATACTGCCAAGCTTAAAGATATTACTGCACGGGTTAAAAATACTATTTTTTCCATAATAGTCGACCGTTTGGAATCTAACGACGTTGTGACTGCTGTTGAGCTTGCACGTGTTTTAGATGGCTACCCTTTAGACCATTTCTTCAAGGCTGTAAGCCAACTTATTAGCCAAAGTAATCGAGAGATAGATAATCTACAATACCGTTTTTGGGTCGCCCTCAGGACAATCTCCCAAAATAGACCTCTTGCTCCTGATTTTTTCCATAAAATAATTTTTGTAGCATTAGCAACAGATAATATAGATATAGCGATATCTACTTTGCAGCACTTCACTATCGACCATTTTTTATATAAAAACTCCAATGGTCAAAACATCTTACAGCAACTCTCTAGCAACACTTTACCTCTTACCGAAATGGGTATAGATACAAGTATATTGACTAACGAAGATATTGAGAAACAAAGTGAAAATACAATACATGCCATACAGGCTATAGTCGAACATTTATCCTACTATCAGGACGATTATGTGGCTGAATATTTATGTCTACCAGACCCTCAAGGTATGAGCGCACTTCATCATGCGGCAACTAGTGGTAATCAGGACCATATCAATACTTTACTAGCATCAGCAAGAACATATGCATGCTATGACAAAAGCATACAATCCTGCGATCTACTTCAGCAAAACGCTTTACGCACAGCTTTTTTATGCCGTAACTATGTAGTCATTCCTTGTCTTATGCAAAATATGACTCTTCAACAAATCTTGTATAAGGGCGCTGATGATCTCACTTTACTTAGAACACTTGAGTCAAATGGTGACTATACTGGGCTATTTCAACTTTTCGAAAACTTGGTGGCACATCCAGAAGTACGCTCTATACAAAACCTGTCTTCGCGTTCTGAATATAATCCTGACCAGAGAAAGTTACTACAAGAAATCAATACGCTCTTTTCATGCCTAGAGCACCCTTCAAATATATCTTTATCACGCGAAGATATAAAAATGTTATATACGCAAGCAAAGAACATATGCCCGCATTGCATACCATTACGTACCTCTATACAACGTAGAACTCATGCTAAGATACTCCAGGATGCTTTGCTAGTTAATGATGCCAAACCCAAAAAAAAGATTTTCAATATCGCTTTTCCATTTAGCAAATCTAAGAAAAAATCAAAATAATTCCATCAATTTTATCTAACATAGACCGCTGAATTATTTTCAGATTTTTTCGCAAAACTCTACTTCACCATATGTGACAATTACTTTATGTTCCCAGGATTATCTTCATGCTGCTTACCCTACTTTTTAGTAGAGAAAAAGAAAATAGCAGTTATACCTTCTGTGTAATTTTCCCCTATAAGCTTCTTATTGAGTATCTAGTTGGGTAAAGAAATTTTTCATGTTTTTTGTTAGTCTATGTTCTATAACATATTTAACACATAAATTTTATTATTATTATGCATAAGACAAGAGATAAAAAGTTCGAAAATACCATTCAAGAACTTCTAAAATTACCCGAAGGATTAAATAAAATGGCTCTAGAGTTATATTTTGTTCAGGAGCTTTCTGATAATGCTCTTAAACAACAAGGGTTAGATGAACATGTTATCTCACAGATCATCTCTGGATTAACTCAGAGTGGTAGTATGTACCAGAAAAAAAAAGAGGCATCAACGGATAACGCTTCACTAGGTGGAAATAAATCTAATGATTTACTTGAGTTACCACTAGCTGAGACAATATCACGATCCATATCAGAGCATGCTAAAGATGGATCTATTGATTCTCTTGGATTTCATATTAAAACTAAAGGTAATAATCGGTATCCACCTCTAAAAATTACGATTACGTATAACCCAGTAGATAAAAGTTACTCTCTACTATTACGACAGTCTAATTCTTCGCAAGCTACAATGCATAAGGCGAAGGAGAAACACGTGGGTGGAGTTAAAAAAGTAGTAGAGACTCTTCAGATCAAATTATCTCAACAAGGGAGCTTGCTTGTTGAACCAATGGTCGTACAAAAAGCCCGTGCACGTTTCCCTATAACTCAAGAAAATTTTAATAAAGATATAGTACATGCAAGAAATCAACCTCAGTTAGAACAACCTGTAGCTACACAAATACTCCGAACTATTGCATCAAATAAGTTTGAAGCGGGAAAAACTGCAAGACGCGTGGGAGAAATAAGAGCTTTACAGCCTAATCTTGGTAAAGATGTTTATCACTATTTTCTCTTAGATAAAACAGAAGACGCTGTTAAAAATACGAAAATATTTCTCTCTTTTGTACATGATGTAGGTGAGCAATTAAGTGCTTTACACAAAAGAGGAATATCACATCGGGATCTAAAAGTTGATAATGTTCTTGTTAGTTTGCATGAAGATCAGGCAGCATTCACATTAATTGATATTCCTACTTCTCATCTACCTACTGACATATTCCATAAAAGTTCTGAGATATCCCAACATCCGGGCGACACAACACCTGGTATATCTACTTACCAACTTCATGAACGATCAAGTAGAGCATTCCATACGAACTTTGATAAAGTAAAAAAGTTTCTTATGCAACCTATGAGTTATACTTACCCTCATATGTTATCTGCCGAGAAGCAAAACTTTTGTTATGCTAGTGTAGATAGTTATGCATTTCTTTATGCAATGCTTGAACTCAGCCAAGGAACCTTGGATCCTTCCCAATCTACTAAAGCTATAAACGTTTTTATACATGAACAATTTATAAAGCTCTTTGATGCTATAAAGGATTGTACTACCCAAGACGATCCTAAATGGCCCGATGACCTTACTGTAGGTTTCATAAAAGATTCTTTTGCAGAATACTGTAAAAAAACTCCTGCTTTAGCATCCTTTATTCAAACAACTCCTAAAGCTAGTAAGGTTTTGCAAGAAAATAGAACTACAAAAACGCTACGTGAGTGGATTAACCAAAAAATCGTCAAACGCTTAAGTAGTGAATCTTTTCTAAATTTTATGGACACGCTCACTTTAAGGGGATATAACAAATCTACAGACTCTAGAGTATTCGCCTTAAAAACATTAAAGCAATTCACGAAAGATAATTTGTCTTTGACTAATGCTGATGCATTACAGTTAAAAGAGTTTAAGTTAGCCCTAGATATTATAAAAAAAACACAGATGATCAAAGAAAAATCTAGTGGATATAAACTTCTCAACAAGCTAATTGCGTATATTGATGCATTAAAACCTAATGAACGTGTTGTATCTCCTAGGATGAGTACAGATAGCGTAGATTCTGATCGTTCTTCTGAGTACTCTAATGATGATCCTCATTATACTATAGTTAAACCAAGGGACTCTAACCCGCAAACTCGTGCACTCAAAGCGGCATTTGCAAAACACGTACCTACAAGTCGTGGGGCTAGAAGCCCCCATGGAAATCGACCTTCTAGACACTCTCGCCATAGCTATCGGCCACCTTCTTTAAACTAATGATCCACTTGTGCAATAGATTACTCAATCTAGAAGATTTACTAAGATTAATTTGACCAGGTTAGATTGTAATTTCTATTTCGCGTCTTGCTATTTATTGACATATGGGCCTCCTTTGATTGTGAACCCTTCCATAGGATTATATATTCCTTACTCTTTCGGGTAAAATTAGCAAGCTCTGGTGTAGTCAAAACGAAAAAATCATTTAAATCGCCGTTCTCTTTATATTTGTGCTATAGAAAAGTAAACAATTATAATTATACTTAATCATGTCAAATTTTGACAAAAAACCGCTTGCTCACCTTATTACAATTTTGGAAGCGCACACGCATATTAGTATTGCATGGTACGGTTTGAGTGAAGTAAGTTTTTGTAATATCATCCAAGCCCTACGCGATAACGAGACAGCTGTAGCACAGATATTAACTGAATTTCAATCTTCACATTACCCTGGATTTGTTTCACGTTTTGTTAAATTAAATGATCCAGATCTGAAAAGTATTGACATTATTATCGACTGCTGTAGTGCAGATATTTCCCTTGTTATTCAGAAACGATCTGCTAAAAGTTTTACAGGATTCTATAAATCCGCAACTGAGCAGATTTTGATTAAAGTCGATCCTAAAGACGATAGCCTTCTAGTAGCTCCTATGATTAAAATCCAAGCTAAAAATCATATAGATAATGTCTCCATTGAATCATCTGTATTTGGTGGTATACCTTATCAAAGAGTATCAAATAAAAATGGCGAACCTTTTCATCTAGTTGGTGAGGTTATGGCTCTTGAACAACACAAAGGTAATCCGGTTAGTATTGCGATAGCGCAACAGTGCCAAAAGGAAGTGTACTCTCAAGTTGAAGATATTTTACACTGCATGATGCAAGTGGGGTCTCAGCTAAGTAATTTTCATAAAAAAGGTGGTAACCATTTTGATGTAAAAACCGATAATATTACTGTACAAAGTACTTTTACAAAAAAATCAAAATATATATCCTATACTCTGATTGATTACCCTTTTAGTATAAGCCAAAAAAAAATTATGTATCATGACCCAAACACCACATATACACAAAGATATGTCTACCAGAATATTGGTACAGAAACTGGAAAATCTTCACCTTTATTACGTGATACAGGTAATGGGTATTTTATGGGAGAGAAATCATATCGAGATATACTTTGTTATATTGGCCTGAATAAGAGTCAAATTACTGAATATGTCGCAACTGCGAAAAAGCATGATCATTTGATTTTTGGACACGCAATAGATAGCTACGGTTATTTGTATGTACTTTATGAGCATATCCACCATAACCCCATGCTTGAAAAAGCATTTCGTCGCTTTTTGAGTGTTAAAATGCAAAAAGTCCTTGCTGCGGTGCAAGACCCACAAGATACCTGGCCTGAATCACTTACTGTTGAGGCAATACGTTCTAGTTTTTATAGGCACTGTCGTGGCATAGGTTTGGGGTTACTTTTTAAGCGGATACGTAAAAAAAACCAACCGAGTATTTCTGATCCTACCCCTTCCTTGCTACAATCTGCACGAGATAAATCATTACAACCTATAAAATTAAGTCGCGCTTTGCGCGATAAGATAGTAAGAAGCTTTCACTACGGTTGGCTAGAGTCAATTTTAGATATATTCGATTATTTCTTTTCTACAAATACACGTAAAGCATCATATAAACAGCTTTTGGCTTTTTTTATGGCAGTTTTCCAGAAAAAATACTCAAGCAAGATGCTGATTCAGTCCATTCAATCTATTGATTTTTTATTATCGAAAAACACTTTTAAAGATCCGTCCATAAACACATACCTTGAGCAAATCAAAAAGAGTATAGTCATTATATTAAAAAAATCGTATCCACGTGATAAAAAAACTATCCCCTTTCAGAAATCTCTAAAACATAATAAAGACAACTCTTTAGAAACTATGTCACAAAAAAACTATCTACATAAACCTCGAGTTGAGGCTGCCAATCGCCCACTATTGCGGACTAGCTTATTTCAAAGCCAACAACTTGTAGATTATAAAAGTAAGCCTAAGCCTAAAAAAGATTAAGTCGAATTTTTTGTGTTTATTATCTGACTCTATCCAAGTTTAGTGCCGTCCTAAACCTTCTACTAATGTTGTACTTTCCATGGTTTGTAATATATCGGCAAAATCCACTAAAAATCGCATAGCTTCTGCGCCATCAATCACACGGTGATCATAGCTGAGAGAAACAGGCATCATTAAAGCTGGTTTAAACTCATAACCATCCCATTGAGGGGAAATTTTTGCCTTGCTTATACCTAAAATTGCAACTTGTGGCCCATTCACAATTGGAGTAAAAAAGTCTCCTCCAATGCCTCCTAAACTGGAAATAGTTATTCCTGCCCCAAGCATCTCTTGTGGTGTTAGATCACCGTCGCGGGCTTTTTGACTTATATTTTGTAAACCTAGTGCTATCTCTTCTATACTACTCTGGTCTACAGCACGAATCGCAGGTACAACTAGTCCCTGTGGTGTATCCACAGCAACACCAACATCGTAATATTCTTTTATCAATAATGCTTGGTTGCTATGGTCGTATACAGCATTGAATGTTGGATGTTTTCTCAAGCACTCTACCAATGCTTTCGCTATAAATGCGAGTAAAGTTAAACGCACATTTCTTTTTGCAAGGACTGGTTTACACAATTGTCTAAACTGCTCCAAAGCAGTTATCTCTATACGGTCACATTGGGTAACCTGTGGAATAGTATTCCAACAACGTAACATATGCTTAGCTGTTGCTTGTTTAATTTTATTTAATGGCTGTGTATGGAATGTACCAAACCGAGCAACATCTTCACTTAAGGGCTCATGGCTTACCCCGGATTTTTGCGGCGACTGCATGCGCATTTTGATGTATGCAATTAGGTCTTCTTTTGTAATTCGTCCCTTTTCTCCTGTACCTGTAATTTGCTCTAGAGATATGGCTAGCTCATGAGCCAGTCTGCGAACTCCAGGACCAGCATAAACTGAATGGGACCTAGTTTCTTTTTGGTTTAACGCGTTATTTGTAGATGATTTTTCTGTAGATAAAGTACCGATGTCTGTGAACGGATTTGCTTGTGTAGATTGATTAGAAGAAGATCGACTGACACTATCTTGACTGACTGTCTTGATATCTTGTGAGGCTGTATCTTCTACACAATCAATTTCCATAATACAATCTCCCTCAGCAACGTCTTGTCCAACTGCTACTGAAAGATTAGTGATTGTACCAGCATAAGGTGAGGGAATATCCATACTTGCTTTATCAGACTCTAGACTAAGTAAAGGATCATCTTTATTTACTTGTGTTCCTGCCGCCACAAGAATTTCTAAAACTGTTACGTTATCAACGCCACCTAAATCTGGAATAAGAATATTTTTTTTCGCCATCGTTTTACCCCTATCGCCTATATGGATCTTTGTCTAAACCTGTAGCACAGTTTTTTTCTAACTGCTTGATTATATCTTTTGATATTGTATTACCTTGGTCCGCTAGTTGCTTGGCAGCTACATAAGCGATGGTTGCTGCATCAACACCAAAGAATGCTCGTAGCGCTTTGCGTGTATCACTTCGCCCAAATCCATCTGTCCCTAATACGGTATAGGTTCCAGGTACGTAAGCTCGGATCTGTTCAGCGTAAGCTCGAATATAATCTGTTGCTGCAACAACTGGTTTTTTATCATTCAAACATGATGTTACATAACTTGTTTTTGTAGTCTTTTTCTCAGTAAACAGTGCTTGACGTTCGTGAATCTGGGCTTCACGTGCAAGCTCAGTGAAACTGGTTACGCTCCAGACGCAGCTATTGATACCATACTTTGCTAAAATACTCGCTGCCTGTAAAACTTCCGTAAAAATAGTACCTGAACCTAGGAGATGCACTTGATGCTGTGGACCACGCCAAGTGGCCTGCGTGTACATCCCTTGAATTATACCGGCTTCAACCCCCTCTGGCATTGCAGGATGGTGGTAATTTTCATTCATAAGTGTGATGTAGTAAAAGACATCTTGCATATCTACATACATTTCTTGCATACCTTTTTGCATGATCACAGCTAATTCATAATGATAGCAAGGATCATAGCTCTTACAGTTTGGGACCACACTACTCATCACCTGACTATGGCCATCATTATGCTGTAAACCCTCTCCTGCAAGTGTAGTTCTACCTGCTGTTGCCCCGAGTAAAAACCCTCGTACACGCATATCCGCCGCAGCCCACAGAAAATCTCCTACGCGTTGGAAACCAAACATCGAGTAATAAATGTAAAAAGGAATCATGGGAGTGTCACAGGTTGTATAGGATGTCGCTGCAGCCATCCAACTACACACTGCACCTGCTTCGTTGATACCTTCTTGCAGCAGTTGTCCGTCTTTTGCCTCTCGGTAATACATAATTTGTTTTGCATCGACAGGCTCATAGGTTTGCCCTGTACTTGCATAAATACCAATTTGCCTAAATAACCCTTCCATACCAAAGGTTCGAGATTCGTCAGGAACAATTGGTACTATCCTTTGCTTTATCTTCTCATCTTTAAGCAAGGCAGTAAGTCCACGGACAAATGCCATCGTTGTTGATATCTCACGTCTACCTGTATCTTGTAGGAGTTCTTTAAACACATCAATTTTGGGGATATCTAAGGGAGTATTGGTATATTGCCGTTTTGGGCACGGCCCACCTAGGTCTTGTCTGCGTTTATTAGTGTGTTGCGTTATGGCATGATCAGGCCCAGGATGGTAATACTCTGGAACAGCCATGGCTTCTGGTGTAATTGGAATACTAAGCTTTTGCCCATATGCGATCATAGCCTCGGCTTGTAATTTTTTTTGCTGATGTGTTGTATTTGCAGCCATCACCCCCGGGCCTAAGCCATAGCCTTTGATTGTGTGGGCAAGTATAACAACAGGTTTACCCTGTTTTTCTAATGCTTTTTTATACACAGCGTAAATTTTCACAGGATCATGGCCACCAGGTGCCAATTGGTTAATTAATGTCTCTGAATAGCCTGCTAGTCTAGACCCTAAGGTTGTATCTTGTCTGGATAAGTATTTGATGAGCGCCTGTGGCCCTTGACTTATTAAACCTTGATACTGGCCATCGACAATTTCATCTAAGGCTTTTTGCAATCGCCCATCATGATCATCTGCAAGCAGTTTATCCCATGCGCTATTCCAAACTAATTTTAATACACGCCAGCCTGCACCCAAAAATATTCGCTCTAATTCTTGTAGAATTTTACCGTTCCCACGCACGGGGCCGTCTAGCCTTTGTAAGTTACAGTTAATCACAAATATCAAATTATCTAACTTTTCTCTAACTGGCATGCTAATGCAGCCTAGAGACTCGGGTTCGTCCATCTCTCCATCACCACAGAAAGCCCATACATACTTTTCTGCTGTATTTTTTAGGCCCCTGCCTTCTAGGTAACGTAACCAGCGCGCTTGGTATATTGCTTGCATCGGACCAAGCCCCATAGAAACGGTTGGAAATTGCCAATAATCAGGCATCAGCCATGGGTGTGGATATGAGCTTAGTCCACATTCGGGTTGCGTTTCTTGTCTGAATAAATCTAAAGTCTGTGCATCAAGTCGCCCTTCCAAGAACGATCTTGCGTAAATACCTGGAGAGGAGTGACCTTGGAAAAAAATAAGATCTTGACCATCTTGGTGGTTTGCTCCTTTGAAAAAGTAATCTAGGCCTACTTGGTATAAACTACCAATCGATGCATAGGTAGAAATATGCCCACCTAGCTCACTACCCACCTTGCCTGCACGCACAACCATCGCCATAGCATTCCATAAAGTTATATGAAAAGCGCTTTGCCCTAATTGGTCATCATCTGCTAATAGTTGATCTTGTTCAGCAGGTAAGCTATTGCGATAAGCGGTGTTTTGATAGCCTGTAACATTACCTTCTAAAGATGTCCAATGAGCTACAATTGCGTCCATTAGAATTTGTGTGTACTCTTTGCCATTGTGTTCAAGTACATCTTGAAGAGCTATCTGCCATTCTTGTACTTCGTCGAGGTCCAGTTTTTTAGATTTTGACACTGCTTTTTTGAGTGATAAGAAAAGTTTATCCTAGATGAGAAAGCGTTGTGATGCAAGATTTTTTATCTGAATACTGGGCGTATTCCTTTTCTCATGTTTAATCTTCGACGGTTGTTTGCGTGCTAGCTGGGGTTGCGAATTTTTTACTTACCCAATAGGAGGATACCATAAAAGTAAGCATTGTAGTTGCTTCAATCAATGCTGCAGCTACCTTCGAAAGCATATTGAACTTTACGGCTATTTGTGAAACGAGAATAGAGAATTCGCTTGCTTGGCCAAGACGAACTCCAGCTTCCCAGCTTATCGGCTCATCTTCTTCCGATCTTGCTAACATTACCCAGTATAAAAGCGGTTTTGAGGTTAAAATAACCACAGATAACAATAAAACAGGCAATCCTAGATTTACCAAGTCAAGAATATTTAGGTTGGCGCCGATAGAGAAGAAAAATAGCACCAATAAAAAGTCACGAAGTGGATTAAGGCATTCTGCAAGATAAGTAGAGACTGAGCTTGATGCAATTGCAACCCCTGCAATAAACGCACCTATCTCATGACTTAAACCGAGCATATAGGCGATCTCTGACACAGATAGACACCAGCCTACACTTAAAATAAATAGGTATTCTCGTACGGACTCAAAAATGACGAATAATCTTGCAATGAAAAATCTTTCCACGAAAAATGCATAGAGCAATAGTATGGGTATTGATAAAAATAGCTGGATAATTTGATTTGACTCTACTTTGACGTCTCCAAAAGTCTGTAGTGTAATCATTGTGCCGATAGCTAATAAATCCTGAATAATTAACACCCCAACCATCAGTTCCCCTATCGGTTGACGGTGTAGCATATTCGTCGGTAGTAACTTCAGACCAATCAATGTACTTGAAAACATCATCGATGCACCTATGATGACAGCATCTGTCTGACTCAAATCCGTAACACTTACCACAATTGCATAGCTGAGTATTGCGAACGATAACGAGGTCGATATAGTGACAACCACTGCTTTTTGTAACTGCTCAATCAAATTCTTTGGATCTAGATGTAGCCCAGCAAGAAACAATAAGAAAATCATACCTGCATGACCAATCTGTTGCACATTGTCTGCATCATTGATTAGCTTGAAGCCGTAAGGCCCCATTAACATGCCAAGCAACATGTAAGCGATAATGAGTTGTTGGCGAGCAAGTAAAGCTACGGTTGCGATGACTGCAGCACCGCCGTAAATGAGGGAGAGTGATGTTACTAAACTTTCACCTGCCATGTTGTTCCCTCTCTTAGATATAATAATCTGTCCATTGCAATTTTAACCGCTCTGCAAGCGTAGTGTGCCAACCGATAAGCCGGGTTCTGTCGAGAGCAGCTATCTATCTAGGACTTATGTCGCCATAAGCCTCGAGCGACCTACCCAGGTTTCATGCGGGCAGCATGTGCGACGTTGCGCGTAAACCTCTACTTGGTCTTGCTCCAGATGGGGTTTGCCCTGCCAGCTTTGTTACCAAAGCCGCGGTGCGCTCTTACCGCACCTTTTCACCCTTACCAGTTTCCTGGCGGTTTGTTTTCTGTGGCACTGTCCATGAACATTGTCCTCCAGGAGTTACCTGGCATCTTTGCCCTTGGAGCCCGGACTTTCCTCTGAAAAAAATCAGCAGCTGCTTAGTTGACACACTTTAAATAATATAACATAAACCATGGCTTTTTCCAAGCATTACCGCGGTGATTAGTACCCTTTTCTAGCCTCACTTTTGCTGATTGTCGAGAAAATGACTGTAGATTTTATTTTTCGTGAGATACCCTGTATCTTTTAGCGCTGCAAATACTTGTTTGCTTGAAAACCCATCTTCTGCCATGTTAGAAATAATCTTCTCTAGTAATTTTATCTGAGTGGACTTTTCTTGTTTTTCGCCGCTTTCTGCTTTGTCGATCACGATTGTAAACTCACCCTTAGCTCGACAAATCTCCCAAATGGACCCAAGATCAATCGCCTGACCTATCCAGACTTGTTCGTAAATCTTTGTTAACTCACGCGTAACGCAAACTCTCCTCTCAGCTGGTAAATTTTTCGCTAGCCAAGTAACCGTTGCTTCGATACGGTGCGGACTTTCAAAAAACACCTGCACATGCTCACCAATATGTATGGTTTCTAACAACGCTTGCTGGATACGTCCTTTTTCTGGAAAAAATCCGTAAAAGTTAAATGGCGTTGCCCTGAACCCACTCATAGAAAGTGCTGCCGTAACCGCACTTGGACCAGGTACTACTTTCACTGGTATATTATTTTCGTGCGCATAAGTGACAACACTTTGACCTGGGTCACTAATAAGAGGTGTCCCCGCATCACTCACATAGGCATAGCTTTTGCCGTCCAGCAACCCCGAAAGCAACTTAGTAACGTCTTCAGTTGTTTGGTGGTCTGTAATTTTTCCGATTAATTTGGTAGTAATACCACAGTGAGATAATAGCCTTTTAGAATGCTGGGTGCTCTCACAAATTATACCATCGACTGTTTGTAGTGTTTCTACTGCTCTAGCACCTATATCTCCTAAGTTTCCAATAGGAGTTGCGACAACCCATAAACACCCGTGTTGATCATTTGACTTCATGGTAGTATTTCCTTACCCTAGTTGGATATTGCTATTGTACACATCCGTGAAAAAATTTCCGCACTTTCCTATCCCTTGCCTCTTACTCATTGTTTTATCTGCCTGTCAAAATAGCTCTGGCCCCACAAAGCCTGCTGCCTCGAAAGTTGCAACACCTCACAATTTGATGAGACCCCATTTGTCCGCCAAACAAGTTGACGACCTTTTCCTTCGCGCACGCCATACACCCGAAACACTCTCCGATCAAACCTATCTCGACATTACCGATCATATGCTGACCGAGTCACACCAAAAACTGGCTAAGAAAGTACTCGAATCTGTTGATCCCATCACCCCGCAAACAACGAGGCATAAAAAATTCAACCTAGCCTATGTTTCTATACTTAGCAAAGATATGACTGAAGCTAAGCGTAGACTCGATAATCTATCTCATAATCTTGAGCCGAAAGAAAAAGTTGCTTATTACTCAATGCTCAGCATCTACCACCTACAACAAAATCAATTTAGAAATTATTTCAAAGCGGCTAACCTCGCGTACACACACGCGAAAAACCAGAAACAAGACGGTTTAGCAGACGATATGCTGGTAGCAATATGGCAGAGTATCCAAACCGCAACAGCTGATGACATGAAAGACCTTCTTGCCTATAGACTTGACGCTGATACCCGAGGCTGGCTGAGCTTACGTAATCTTGTCGATCTAGAAAAAGGCTCGGTGCTACAAGACCCAGAATATACTGTAGCCCAGTTACAACAATGGTACCAAGATCATCCTCAACATCCTGCCAGACACCTGTTCTCTCTTAAATCTTCAAGCAACACCATGCAAACAACTACACGGTCACGTCATGTTGCTGTACTCTTACCTTATCAGGGCCAGTATCACAGCGCTGCAGAAGCAATAACTGCCGGTATACAAGCAAGCTACTTGCAAGCTCATCCAGGTGAGCAGAAAATAAGTTTCCATGATACGTCCTCACATGGTGCTGTGAATGCCTACCAGGAAGCGCAACGACAAGCGTCTGATACAATAATAGGTCCACTACTCAAAGATGATATCGTCGAATTAAAGAAAAACAAGCACCTTGCGCTACCAACACTTGCCCTAAATTATGACCCAAGTCTTCAGGCAAGCACTCTCACACAGTTTAGCCTCTCACCTAATCTAGAGATTAAACAGCTCGCTGAGTCTATGCGCACACAAGGCTATCGAGCTACGCTCATTTTACAAGACCCTAATACGAAATCACAAGAAATCGTCACCAACTTTACTGAGCAGTTTCAGGCAGATGGTGGACAGATTTCCGATTCTATTCTACTTGATAACACTAACACTAACCTATCCCAAAGCATAGCGCAGATATTAGACGTAAAATCTAGTGAGGCAAGAGCAGCTAAGATATCAAGAATTCTTAATGAGAAGCCTCGATTTATTCCGCAAAGACGAAGGGATTTCGACAGCATTCTTCTTGTAAGCTCCACCCATAACACACGGCAAATCATTCCCCTTCTTCGCTATCATTTTGCAGGTAAGGTGCCAATATTTACCACATCTGCTGTGTATAGTGGCCACAACGATCCCGAAAGAAATAAAGACTTGAATGGGTTACGGTTCTTTGACACCCCGCTTATTACACCACAAATGGAGAACTCTACCTCTTCATTTTCTGCCCGGACGCTACACACATTACACGAAAATAAGCCAGAAGCTTTCTATGAAAACTTCCGTTTCCATGCTCTTGGTATAGATGCTTATTTGATCACCGAAGCAAGATATTTGTGGGATATAATACCAAGTTATGTCATAACTGGTGCCACAGGTCATATTACGAAAAACGATGATAACGTTATCATGCGTAAGTTGCACCAGCTGGTGGTACAAAGCGGCAAAGTCAAGCTTGATAAGTTCCACCCTAATCATTTGAAGTCTTGGCAGCTTATACTTCAAACAGCCGTGCTGAAGGACCCATTTCAATCTAATACAGGCGATGCATCAAATGCATCTTGAATACAAAAGAGCTCATCGGTTGTAATATCTACAATAACCACATCAAAACGACAGCTTTGATACAGCACTGTAGTTTCTTGTAAAAACTTTTTGGCTGTGTATAAAATTCGTTTTTGTTTTTTCTGACTTATTGATGCCAGCCCTTGAATGAAAGCCTCCTCACTCCTTGCCTTCACCTCTATAAAAACCAGTTCAAAAGATTTACTTCTTACAATAACATCTATTTCTCCATAAGATGAGAAATAGCTAGATGCGATCTTCTCGTACCCTAACCTTAGATATATGTCTAACGTCTTATTTTCATATATTTTACCAATTTTTCTATGCATCCCTTCCCTGGCTTTAAAACTTTTCTTGTAACGAACAATCTACGAAAAGAAATGCACAATCCTTCCGCAAATTTACTAACCTATACAGCTTGTTAAGATATATATCTTTGCAAGAAAGTCCCATCCATAAAATACCGTAGAAGTATAATCATTAACTTTACGATACTCAGTTTTCTATGATATATTAGATTATGCGAAACAGAACTACCCAGTATTTTTTATTATTTCTCCTGCTAATAACGCAAAGCGGATGTACAGCAGCTCTTAGCTTTACCTCCGGAGTAGCTACGACACTATATGCACTTAATTATATCAAACAAACCTAGATATATAATCCACAGCTTGACTATACCTCTGCTTTTGCTCGTTTTAATGGTCACCTCCGGCTGTAGTAGACGCCAAGAACGCAAGCTTGATATCCAAGACCCCGATACCGTCTTTCACCAAGTAAATACCCATAATAATCCTATGTTTCAAAACGCCTTGATAATGAATGATGACCAAGCCACAACCCATCAAGAACTTCCCCATACACGGTCAGAGAAGAAGGACAACCAGAAACTTGCGCATAAAGTACTCTCTACCTTACTAAGTAATGAGAACTTATCTAAATCACACATCCAAGTTGCGAGCTATTACGGCAAAGTACTTGTAGTAGGTGAGGTCCAGTCTGTAAAAAATATTATACTTTGTAAGGACATAATCCACGAAGTTCCCAATGTCAATGATGCTGTGTTCTTCTTACAACCGATTCCAAATAACCCCCCATCACAACAAGTCGCTGATAGTAAAGTCACGACTACAGTTAGACATACACTACAAAAACTTGGAGTTAGTTTTTCCCACATTCAACCTATCACTAATAGAGGTACCATATATTTAGTTGGCCCTATTGATAAAAAAGATAAATCTCGTATTCGTTCAACACTGAGCCAGATTCCTAATGTGAGCGATGTCCACTTTATCTAAAAGTTTTCTTATATGCCTGACCTAAACACCCTGTTACATACTTTTAGCATTTGGTTTTTACCATTACTTTTAGCTATTACTCTACATGAAGCAGCTCATGGCTATGTTTCTATGTTATATGGAGATAAAACAGCGTTTTTTCTTGGTCGCGTTTCACTTAATCCCTTTAAACATATTGATCCTATTGGCACTGTCGTAATTCCAGCAACCTTACTTATCTTACAAACCCCCTGGATATTTGGCTGGGCTAAACCTGTGCCAGTCAATCCACGTAATTTCACCAAATCTGTATATGCTCTTGCAATTGTTGCTGCAGCTGGACCAGCAGCAAACTTTCTTATGGCATTTTCTTGGGCCCTCTTATATAAACTTGGTATGCTCTTGTATCAAGAAAACAGTACACCTGCATTACTATGGCTTATTCAGACCTCTCAGGTTGGTGTCTTTTTCAATATTGTACTTGCACTTTTCAACTTACTACCGATCCCACCGCTTGATGGAGGAAAGATTATTGAAGCATTTTTGCCGTACAACCTTGCTCCCTATTTTTATGACCTCGAGCCGTATGGTTTTCTTATTTTACTAACTTTGATTATAACAGGCTTAATCACACCACTGATTGGACCGCCAATAATTTATATTAGCCGGTTTTTACTTGCGATTTAGTAAATAATTTAGAATTATGCATCTTGACGAACAAGAACAATCCGAACTCACTAAACTTAATCAATCCCTGCTACGCTGTCAATCTATTACCCCAGAGGATGGAGGAACTTTTAGAATAATTTCGGATTTTTGTACTAAGCTAAATATGCAGATGCAACGCTATGATCACAAAGATACCAAAAACTTTTTTGCTTACACTTCCGATCAACCATCCATATTATTTTGCGGCCATGTTGATGTAGTCCCTCCTGGCGACCTTGAAAAATGGTCTTTCCCTCCATTTTCAGCACTTATAAAAGATGGCACATTATATGGCCGTGGCTGTGTAGATATGAAAAGCAGTATTGCTGCTTTTTTAGCCGCTCTAAAACGTATGTATACGCAAAAAAAACTTCCAAAAGTAGCTATACTTCTTACTAGTGATGAAGAAGGGCCTGCTAAGTATGGAGTCCGGTATGCTATTGAGCAATTACACCAAGACGGTTTTCGCTTCCCCAGCGCACTGGTTGGCGAACCTACTAGCACCCATACGCTAGGCGACACATTAAAAATAGGCCGCAGAGGATCACTTACTGCTATGGTTCAACTTAATGGCCAACAAGGACATGTAGCTTACCCAAAAGCAGCAAAAAACCCTATCCCTGCAGCTTGTAAAATTATAGCCAACTGTTCAGAGCAAAAATGGGATGAAGAGTCTAGCTTATTTCCAGAAACCTCTTGTATCTGTACCAGCTTACATAGCCAAAGCCCAGCTGGTAATATGTCTCCATCAGATTGCTCATGGCAAATGAATTTTCGCTTCCCCCCACACACTTCTGTCCAGTTTTTGCAGGAACAAACCCAGAAGCGCATTGAACAATTTTGGAATAACCCATACACCATATCTTGGCGAGTCAATGCAGAGCCTTTTGCCAGCAAAAAGGGCCCTTTTTCTGCAAAATGTACCCAGGCTATTCAAGATATTCTGCATATTTCGCCAGCACTATCTACAAGTGGTGGCACTTCTGATGCACGTTTTCTACATCATTATATCGAGGAGATTATTGAGTTTGGGCCATTAAATAAGACCGCCCATAAAACCAATGAATGCATAACTATTTCTGAACTTAATGGCTTATCTGTGATTTATGAGAGAATACTACAATTGCTTTAGTATTATTTTAATAGTGTCAAAACAGGCTTTTTGAGCTTGATTACATCTGCTATTGTATCGTTATCACTATCACAAACATCTATGTCTGCTTCAGGAAAGCAAAAGCTATTCTCTCCATCACCATCTTCGTCACCAAAAGTAATACCTTCGCCGTTTTCATAAGCATAAATTGCAAGTATGGACTCTATGGGTACACATACCTTGGTAACCCTGTGATTAAAGTTAGTCATAAAGTCAACTGCCTCTTCATCTAACTTCAGCTCTATAGTCGCTTCATCTGATATATTTAATACGACACGATTATCTTCGATAAATTCTGTTGGTACTAAAACACCATCCTGGCTTGTATCAACTAAAATATGTGCTGTTAGGTCATACTTTTTACACCATCTGTAAACGCCGTCTATTAAGTAATACTTTATAGAATTAGATGTCATAAAACTCCTCACGCATTTCAATTTCTTGCTCAGATAAACTTGACTTAAATGAAGGACGTGTAAATATCCGATGCGCATAGTCTAGCACAGGCTTTGCCTTCTCTGGAAGTACTATTTCATACATTGGTAGTCGCCAAAGAATTGGAGCAATGGTGCAATCAACTAATGAGAACTCCGGGCTTAAGAAAAAAGGCATTTCGCTAAACGCAGGTATAACCTTAATTATTTGGTCTTTAAGACCATCTCTAGAGGCTTCAAGATCAACCCCTTCTTCGATTTTTTTAGCTAGCGTATACCAATCCTGTTCAATTCTATAAATCATTAGGCGGGTACGTGCTCTAGCTACAGGATAAACTGGTAATAATGGTGGATGTGGAAACCGCTCATCAAGGTATTCTATGATGATATTAGACTGGTTCAGGACCAGATCTCTATCGATAAGCACCGGTAAAGTATGATAAGGATTTAAACTCAAAAAATCTTCGGTTGGATTATTAAGATCCACATATTCTATTTCTGCATTTACGCCTTTCTCAGCAAGTGCAATACGGGCTCGGTGATTCGTTAGCTCGTTAGAATCACTTAGACAAGTGATGCTTGAGCGCTTGGGCATAATCATGTAGGCTCGCCTCCAAGTTAGAGATTAATACAAAATAGATAGAGACACACTCGGCTTGCTCGCCTGCTTATCGCTTGGAGAACTGTTTTGCTTTTCTGGCTTTCACTAGGCCAACTTTTTTACGTAGTACACGTTTCGAGTTTCGTGTTAGCAACCCTGCTTTTCTAATTGTTTTGTGCCAATTTTCTAAGCCCAGAACTTCGGACTCAGAGCTTTCTTCACTGTCTGTTGTATTCGATTGGTCTGCTAATGCCGTTTCTGGCGCGTGGCGTAAAGCATAAAAATCTAGTGCACGAGCAATACCTAATGATACGGCACCTGCTTGTCCACTAATACCACCACCACAAACCGTGATCTTCATATCAAACAATCCGTCTTGTTGCAATAATTTAAGTGGCTGTAATGATTTCTGTAGCCAAATTGTATCCGTTCCAAAGTATTCGGTAATACTTTTGTTGTTCACAGTGATCGTTCCTTTGCCTGACTTGATAAAAACTCGTGCAGAAGAAGACTTTCTACGGCCGGTTGCGTAGTAGTATTGATTAATCATTTGTGCCATAAACTACCTCAGTAATGTGTTTATCCGTGTTAAGATTTAGCAACTTTGGTTTTTGTGCTACGCAGTTGTGAGCGCCAGAAAAACATTTTAGTTTTTTTATCATTTGACGTCCTAGCGGACTGCGTTTTAACATTCTTTGTACAGCTAACTGTAGAATTTGTGTAGAACTAATAGCCATTTGCTCATCAAACGTACGTTGCTTCAGGGATCCGATTCTACCTGAGTGACGATAGTAAATTTTATCTTGAGATGTACAAACTAACTTGTCGCAATTATACACTGCTATGTAGTCGCCGAGATCTGCATGTGGTGTATATGATGGTTTATGTTTACCCTGTAGGATAATAGCAAGTTGTGTGGCTAATCTACCTACCCGCATTTCACTTGCATCAACGGCGAACCACTCACGCTTTGTCTGATGAAATGATGTTGTTTTTAAAATCTTCATGTTTGAAACTACTCATAAACTCATAAATTTAGGTTGTGATTATATCCAATCCGACAAGCAATAGCAAGACCTTTTTTAATTTAAGTTACAACCTGTATCTACTACCCTAAACCTAACTCAACTCCCATCCTGACCATCATTAGCGTCTTGATGACTACCACCTAAATGAATTGAAGGGTGAGATACTTTCTGGTTTTGTAAAGAAAAAGCCTCCAGTAGATGCTTTTCACGCGCTTTTAGCCAGGCATGATCGTCTACGCTTGGAGTATAACCTGTGTGTTTTATACCATGCACTGTCGCCAAAGCCCAAACATTCCGCTTCAAGTCTTGGTGGCCACCATCAATCTTAAACTGCCCAAATCCTTGTTTTTGAGCTAGCTGTATTAGTGAGAAACAAGTATGCATAATTTCTTCTCCACTCGGGCTACTAGCACCTGGCGCT
Source organism: Pseudomonadota bacterium (assembly GCA_036128855.1). Taxonomy (GTDB): domain Bacteria; phylum Pseudomonadota; class Gammaproteobacteria; order Comchoanobacterales; family Comchoanobacteraceae; genus JAYYPW01. The sequence goes on along the minus strand of JAYYPW010000008.1, from coordinate 266,199 downwards.
TCCCCTTCCGCTAAAAAGTCCGCATCTATATCGCCTTTGGTAACAAGGCTTATGTCGTAGCCTTTATTTCCTAAAGTTGAAAACCCAATAGTAGCAGGGCGACCATCACTTGCAGGCCTGTATAAAACTGGTAAACCAAATGCATCAAATATTTTTTGCGATGCCTCTAAATCACTTGACTTATTTTCTTCAGCGGACAAAACCACCCACGCCCATTGTTTTTTCAAGTAATTCACTTGGTCATTTGTAAGCTTCACTGCCTCTGTGTCTGCTATATTTGTATGCGTTTTCACTTTTAAATTACTTAAAATCTCACTTAGCTCGCCCTCATTATCTGCCAACATAACACGGTCTACTAATTCTGAATTAGCCTCAAGAAAAGCTAGCTGCTGTGTGTTTAGTTTTTGCAATAATGACTGCAATGATTCGTCTGTACCTGGAGAGGTATGTGCAGATTTGTAAATTTTTTCGAATAAATCTTTTACCTCATCATCACTAAGGGATATGGCTAAATTAGCTGTACTTTCCTCATGCGCATTTTCTAATTCTTGCACTTCATCATTTAATCCAGCGCTGTCTACTTTTTCTGTAGAGCTCTGTACAGTTGATTTCTTCTTCGCTTTAGAATCATGCTTTTCATCGCTTGCCATAATGACCCCCTTAATTTATGACTTCTAAATTAACAGACTATTATGCCTGACACAAGGCTCTTCTAATAGCATGTATTTGCTGGCTTATTGCTGTTGCAGGCCTAATACACATGCCCAGCCAAACCCAGCGTAAGATAATACCACCCCATGCAACCCAATACTCCAAGCAGGGAACGTTAGACCGAAAAAGGTCTGGGTAGAGCTACTACAAGGCATGAATGTGTAGAAACTCTGTAGAAGATGAAATAACTTCTTTGGTAAAATCACTGGATTCACTACTAGCATACACACTGAGGTGCTCAACTGCTGCTTGAGTAAAGATAAATGCCAAAACCCAAGCCATAGCCCGAATGCAGCCACCAAGGTAACTAATAAAAAATACCATTGTGCCTGCCTGTCCGGGCGAGAAAAACCCCAGCTTGCTAATAATATAGACGTTGCAATAATCAATCTTTGTGTCATGCAAAGTTCACACATTTTATAGTTAAATATTAGGACAATACCTAAAGCGACTATAAAAACACCTGCGTAGATAAATAAAGCTGTGGCAAGCCAAAACTGTGGTTTTTTACAAATGGCTTTATCTTTCAAACGTAACATGGCGTCTCTCCTTTTGAATCTATTCTATCATAAAAATAAACACTTGGCATATTAGTGCTTTTCAATAATTCTGTCCAAAAATATCTAGCAAATCCCTCTGGATTTTGTTACTATCTGCCATATTTACCGCAACATAGCATATGAGTAACGATACACACGCAGCCCACAGCGAACTTGACACCATGAGACATTCTTGCGCCCATGTTATGGCTGCCGCAATACAGTCTATTTGGCCGGATGCTCAGTTTGGTGTAGGCCCGACCATTGATAATGGTTTCTACTATGATGTCTTGCTGACTACTCCATTAGTAGAAGCAGACTTAGCAAAGATAGAAACCGCTATGCGTAAATTACGTAAGAAAAAGCACCGTTTTGTAAAACACGATTTGCCAATTACCGAAGCAATCTCTAAGATGAAAGCACTGAAGCAGTCTTTTAAAATTGACTTACTCAATCTTCTCCAAGAAAAAGGCTCTACTGCGATCCAAAAAGCAATTGAAGACGACAAAACCGCTTCCCTAGAAAAAGATCAAGATGGTGTAGCACGAGTTAGCTTTTTTGAGACAGGTTCTTTTACTGACTTGTGTCGCGGGCCTCATGTCGAACATACTGGCTTAATAGGCAAATTTAAGCTACAACGAATTGCAGGCGCGTACTGGCGTGGTGATGAAAAAAACCCTCAATTACAAAGAATTTACGGCTTGTGCTTTGCCAGTGACGAAGATTTAGCAGCAGAAATTACCCGGCTTGAAAAATTGAAAGAACGTGATCATCGGCGGCTCGGCAAAATGCTGGGCATCTACCATCTTGACGAAACGGTAGGACGTGGTCTGCCACTGTGGTTACCAAATGGCACCGTTCTACAGACTGAGCTACAGTGGCTTGCCCAAAGTTACGAGCGACAACAAGGCTACCAAACCGTTCGCACCCCTCATCTTGCAAAAGAAAGCTTGTATTATCAATCAGGTCATTTGCCATACTATAAAGAAGATATGTACAACCCTATCGAACTCGATAGTGAGAAATATTACCTTCGCCCAATGAACTGCCCCCATCACCATTCCATTTACAATGCATCTATGCATTCATATCGAGACTTACCCATCCGTTTAAGTGAATGGGGTCAATGCTATCGCTATGAGAAATCGGGTGCTTTAAACGGCCTTATGCGTGTGCGTGGGCTTTGTATCAATGACGCACATATCTACTGCCGCATGGATCAAGTAAAAGAAGAATTTACCCAAGTTATGCGTATGCACATTGCTTATTATAAGATTTTTGATATTGATCAGTTTACTATGGTCCTGGCCTTGCCTGATTACGATAAAGCTGAAAAATATGCGGATGACCATGAGAACTGGGAATTAACTGCAAGTATGATTAGAGAAGCAATGGATGACCTTGGTTACCCATACATCGAAGAAGAAGGTGAAGCTGCGTTTTATGGCCCCAAAATTGACTTCACAATTAAAAGCGCACTTGGCACCCCCTATACCATATCTACTTGCCAACTGGATTTTATGTCGCCCAAGCGCTTTAATCTTCAATACCGTGATCGTGATGGTAATGAGTCCTCTGTACTTGTTATTCATCGTGCCCCGCTTGGTACACATGAAAGGTTTATTGCTTTTCTGCTTGAACATTATGGTGGTAATTTTCCAACCTGGCTTGCTCCCGTACAAATTTGCATTATCCCCATTGCAGATAGGCATCATGAACATGCTAAGAAAGTATATGATCACTTATTCCAAGCCCCTATTAACACAGCAACTGGCGGACTAAGACTTGAGACCGATACATCCTCGGAACGTATGCAGAAAAAGATTCGTAATGCACAGATGCAAAAAATTCCTTATATGGTTGTTATAGGCGATCAAGAGGTTGCTGATAATACCCTTTCTGTGCGACATCGATCAGGCACAAACTTAGGTACACTCACTGTGGACGCTTTATTAGACAGAATCCAAAAAGAAATTACCGAACGACGTGACACTCCTCTAACATAGGACAATTTATGACTGATTCTAAAGATATATCCTTCGAGAAAGCCCTCAACGAGCTTGAAAACATTGTTAAAAGTCTTGAAAGTGGTAGCTTAAGCCTTGAAGATGCCTTGAATACATTTGAACGCGGCGTACACCTCACTAAACACTGCCAACAAGCCTTAAGCTCTGCTGAACAAAAGATCTCGCAACTAACAGAAAACGATACTATTGAACCTCTTCAAAACCCGGCTGAAGATCTTCCTAGTTGATTATTGATATGTACCCTATTAAATTTTCAGACCAGGAATTTATTGCGTGGTGCGAGTCTCACAAGAAACTTTTGCATCACACAATGGAGTGTAAACTCGATCTTGCTAAGTTACCTTTAGGCTTATCTGAGGCGATCTCATATGCTGTTTTTTCTCCAGGTAAACGTCTTCGCCCGCTTCTTTGTTTTGCAACCGGTCATTCTCTACAGATAGAACCTGAGAAAACTGTAGAGATTGCCACAGCTCTTGAATATATGCATGCATACTCCTTAGTACACGACGATTTACCAGGCATGGATAATGATACATATCGTCGTAGCTTACCAACCACACATATTGCCTATGATCACGCTACGGCTATTTTAGTAGGTGATGCACTACAGGCACTAGCATATGAAACTATTCTCTCTTCTGCACATCTCTCTGACGTGGAAAAAATGGCATGCCTAAACACTCTCAATCGAGCTTCAGGTGCTGGAGGTATGGTTTCTGGACAATACTTAGACTGGCAGAAACAACAAAACTTCCCCCTTGCCCAAAATGATATTGCTAATATCCACCGTTTAAAAACTGGACTCTGCCTACAAGCTGCATTAACTATGCCACTTCACCTAAAAGACATCCCTCTAGATTCTCACTATTTGTCATTAGTTGGGGAGCTTCTTGGTATTGCATACCAATATCTCGATGATATCGATGATCAAGAGCTACATGGCACACTAGATAACCTAGACTGCCCTGCATCTTGCTCTCCCCCAAAATACTTTGCTACAGCACTAGAAAAAGCGCAATGGCTGCATAGCCAGGCTATAAAAAACTTACAACAACATGGACTAGACTGTTCTACTATTATTGTACGTATGGTCAATTTGACCTTGGCTGCATCAAGCACCTCACAAACGCGAGCTGTCTTATGACAGATGTATCGGCAGTAGACTTATTAAAAATCGAAAATTTTTTCCAAGAAACTCAGACTTCCTGGTCATCTCAATTAAATACGTATGAGAAGACCTCCTGGCGTGAAAAGCGCCACACATCTTCGAATCATACGAGTATAGCTCGCAGTATCTCTCATGGGAGTATTTTCGAAAAAGCTGCTATCAATTTTAGTAGTATAGAAGGCAGCAAGTTATCCTCTAGTGCTCTACAACACCATGACCCTGCTATTGCTAACCAGCCTTTTTGTGCTTTTAATGTGTCTATGATACTGCACCCTAACAACCCGCATATACCCGTTTTGCATGCAAATATGCGGTTTTTCCAAACATTAACTACTCATCCATACTGGTGGTTTGGCGCAGCTATGGATCTTAATCCCTGTTATGGTTATCGTGATGATTGTGTTCACTGGCACACCACCTGCCATAAAGCTTGTGATGGATTTGGCACAGGACTGTACCAAAAACTCAAATCTGCTTGTGATGAATACTTTTACTTACCTCATCGCCAAGAGCATCGTGGTATTGGCGGCCTCTGGCTTGAATACCATAATACACCACCTTTTCAGAATGCTTTTGCGTTAGTTCAATCTATCGGCCATCATGTCATGCCAGGCTATCTTCCTATTTTGGCAAGACGCTACCAGCAAGACTATACTCCTGAACAAAAAAAATTCCAGATGTTACGCCGTGGTCGTTATGCTGAATTCAATCTTTTATGTGACCGTGGTACTAGATATGGTTTACAGTCGAGTAAAAAAGCAGATACTGTGTTAGTCTCTATGCCACCACAATGCATCTGGGAAATTGACTACCCAATCACCCCAGGGAGCCCAGAAGCACTACTAGTTTCTGACTTTTTAACACCAAAAGACTGGCTCACAGAAGTTGAGCTGTGCCAAGTGTAACTATTTTTTCTTATCTGCTTGGTCTTCATTTTTTTTCAGACGGACTTGCTTTAGTGGTATCTCCACAATTTGCTCAGTGGATGAATTCTCCCCTGGTCCTGAACTAATCATCACGCCAACCATAAGCTCTATGGCATATAGGATAGAATGTGGCGATGATTCTTGTATATTTGTATTTTCGTATATCTTTAATAGACTGTTTCTTAACTCTTGCGCATCAATATTAATATGCGGACAAATGCCTTTCTTTAGCTCTATTATATCTGTCAATAACGACTCTGTATCTGGATATTCGCAGACTATTCGACATCTCTCAAACACTGGATTACGCAACCCTTGCTGTTGACTTAATGCCACTATCTGTTCGAGATTCCACGGAGAGTTGTCCCACCCAAATGGTATCGCTAAATCCTGTCCTGGAATTAGAATCCCGGAATCATCTGATATTAATGTAAAAATCCATGGACACCCCTTTGTTAATTTTTGTGCAACTTGCAATACTGCAGCAAAAGGCCAATCTACATCTTGCATGATTAAATGGCTTACCACCATTTCTACGGATTCTTTTGACAACCTACTATCTTGTTCTCCTTCTTTTGCATTCATCACCCATTCGTCTAAATTTGCATTCGGATAGGCTAGACTTACTTGTTTTCTTATACCCGGTAGATCTGGATGCAATACCAATATTCTTGCAGGTGACTGAAAGAAAGTGGATTTTTCTAAAACAATAGCTTGGGATTTCTGGATTAAATTTTGTACAGGCTGGGACCAGAACTTTGTCATTTCACTCATTCCTTTTCTTTTTTGTCTATCGCGATATACCCTTGGTACTTTGCTACGCTAACGCAGAGGGCATCTTACATAAAACTCCATCTTAGTAGTCTAACATAACTTCTCTTTCATCTCGCGTTTATACAAGTAAATAAAAAAGGGGGAAGTTTTTCATTTACATCCTCTATGTTTAAGACCACATTCGCTAACTTTATTTTAGCGTCCATATTTGCTATCTCCTATAAACCATCTCACACATGCACTAAGGTTATATGGATTGTATTTATTTCGTCGCTTATGAGTTTAACTACCTCAAAACACAAATCATCTATCGCCGAGTTACACTTCTTTTCTACCAATCTCACTTGTTAGGCTATCGACGAAAGTGGTTTTCCATTCCTGGTCTAGGTGCAACTGATGTAGCAAATGCATTTACTGGGTGACTATTGGGATAAGTGGTAACGCCTGCGGTGTGTCTAGATGTAAATGAATTACCCATGTTTCCTGATGTTGGATAGACTGAATTCTGAAATCCACGATTAGTATTCACTGACATGGATGGAAATGTTGTAGTAGTAGTCGGTCTAGATGCCACTGACGAAGTGATATTTCCTGGTGTTGTATAGACTGAATTCTGCAATGTACGATTAGTATCAATTGGCATAGATGCAAATCCAGTAGTAGCCGGTCTAGATGCAACTGATGTACCCATGTTCATCGATGCCGGGCCTGTGGTATGGTGCAACGTAGTACTTAGTGCTCCTGGCCTGCTTGTCATACTATCTGAATAGTTTGGTCTTGCTGCAATCGCAGTAGAATTTATCTGTAGACTGCCATTATATGGGTAGTTTCTATAATTATGGTGGTTAGTATTCCAAAGCCAAGACCTATCCCATAAGGACTGATATGCTCCATAACAATTTTGTGATATCACAAAAGGGCTAGTGTAAAGAGGGTAGCTACTCTGTCTTTGCGGCCAAAAAGAGTACGTCATTAAAGAACGACATGCCCACCAAACTAGATCTGCAGCAATACATAGTATAGCAAGTGGTGGAGCAACTATTACTAAGAGGGTAAGCAGAAGTACTTTTAATAATCTAATCATTGCTGTTTTTTTTAATTACTTGACTCAAATTAGCATAGCTATACTAGTTAGACAAGAGTCCAATTTATACTTTTCCTCGATTTTTTGTAATTAGACTTTCTTTTAAAATATGTAAACTTATACCTCCTCATCATCCAGTAAAATATACTATATTTTTGTGTAATTATACTACATGGCATTCGCATGTTGTATGAACTTTGCTATGATGGGTTGAGATCTTATACATACTATCACATTAGTTTTTTCGAAAGAATTTATCGTTATGCAAATCTTTTTTGACACCAAGCTTGCAATACTTACTATCACAGGCGATAACGTCTCTTCTTTTCTGCAAGGCCAACTTACTACAAACTTAAATAATCTTGCTGTTATGCATTGTCAACCAACTGCATTATGCCAGTATCAAGGAAAAACACTTGCTCATGGTTATATTTATATGGAACATGCAGCACGAGCCCATTTCTTGTTGCCTGAAGCATCCATTGCACTAGTCACACAAACCTTGCAACCCTTTGCCGCCTTGGAACGCATGGAACTTAATGCGCCCAATCCCAAGAATTATCCGGTTGTAGGTCTTATTACAAAAAATATTTGCCCTAATTTGCCTAAACAACGCAATCAGATTATTCAAATTAACCAATCGATGCATATACTGTGTATGCATACGGACCCCTATGTTTATCTAGTGCAAGGCCCTATGGTCGAAGTTACGCAGTGGGCTACGCAATTTTCTAGCGCGCAAGTGCAGAGACACACAAACTGGCAAGCCGCATTGATAGAACAGAATATTTTGTTTTTACCTCCGCAGGCCTCTGGTCTATACACCCCTAATATGCTTGGACTTGTACCATCCCCGTCGGTTAGTCTCCGCAAAGGATGCTATGTGGGCCAGGAAGTAATTGCCCGCACCTACCATTTAGGCCAAGTAAAGCGTACTCTGCATACTTTTCAGTGCCCAACTCTAAAAGCTCCCCTGCCTACCAATACAATACTAGAGATTATAAGTACTTCGGGCACAGCGCGTGTGTTGCAGTCTGGCTACGATGGCACACAACTTTGGTTTCAAGCTATCATGCTGCAAGCATCTGCGCCTTACGAGTTTATTTTACCTAAAGATGAAGACACCCATTCTAGCCCATTAGTGTTTGAGGCAAAACTATTTCCTAGGACTGACTCTTCAGTAAAGGAAATAAAATAACATCTCGTATAGATGCTGCATCGGTAAGAAGCATTACGAGACGATCTATACCAACTCCTACTCCACCTGTTGGAGGCATAGCATATTCCAGTGCTGTTATGTAATCCTGATCAAAAGGCATGGCCTCATCATCTCCACGCTCTTTGGCCAGCAATTGTTGCTGAAAACGACTTGCTTGATCTTCTGGATCATTTAACTCTGAAAACCCATTTGCGATCTCTTTGCCATGAATAAATAACTCAAAACGGTCTGTCACTTCTGGATCATGCTCCGAACGTCTTGCTAAAGGCGAAACAACAGTTGGGTAATGGGTAATAAAAGTTGGCTCAAGAAGACGATGTTCTACTTCTTGCTCAAATATCTTTAGTTGAATCTGCCCTATTTCATCGTGCTCTTCTAAAGAAATATTGATTTTTCTTGCTAACTCAATACATGCTGTACGGTCTGAGATATTTAAACTTTTCGCCTCATCTACATAATTACTTATTGCTTCTACCATTGTCATTTTAAGAAATGGCTTAGCCCAGTCAATAATAAAATCTTGATATTTACTTTTACTGTCTTGCGAACACAACATACCCACATGACGTAAAAGTGCTTCGGTTAACTCCATCATATCCGAAAAGTCAGCAAATGCCTGATAAAATTCTACCATAGTGAACTCTGGATTATGACGAGTTGACACACCTTCGTTGCGGAAGTTTCTATTAATTTCAAATACTCTTTCTAACCCCCCTACTATCAGCCTTTTAAGATATAGCTCTGGTGCAACTCGCATAAAAAGCTGCATATCTAAAGTATTATGATGGGTTATAAACGGCTTCGCATTCGCACCTGTTGCCTTAGGCTGCATCATTGGTGTCTCTACTTCGACGAAATCCTCTTTTTCTAGGTAATTACGTAAATTTCTAATTATTTGTGCTCGTGCTAAAAACCGTTCCCTCGAGTTTTCATTCACCATTATATCTAAATAACGCTGTCTATAGCATAGTTCAATATCATGTAAGCCATGAAATTTATCTGGTAAAGGGTGTAGAGATTTACTTAGTAACTTGGTTTCGGTTACATATAAGCTTAACTCTCCTTTGTTTGTTAGAAATGGCTTCCCTGCAAACATCACAATATCACCGATGTCATAGTCGAGAAATACCTGATACTGCTGCTCTCCAAGATCTTGCATTCTACAATATGCTTGTAGCCGCCCAGCCCTGTCTTGAAAATGGGTGAAAGAGGCTTTTCCCATTAAACGTCGTGTCATTATTCTACCTGCCATGACCACTGGTTCTGCAGTTGATTCAACTTGCTCTTTTGTCATTCCGTGAAACTTATCAAATACTTCTTGTGTCGATGTGGTTGGCTTGACATCATTAGGATAATTAAAGCCAGCCTCTCTGAGCTGAGCAAGTTTTTGTTTACGTTGTAAAACCTGATCTCGTTTGGTATTTTCTGTCGATTCCACTTTCTTACTCCCCTTGTTTATCTAATCCTACACCACTTTTTAGACTTGCCTCAATAAACTCGTCTAACCCACCGTCCAGTACATTTTGAGGGTTTGAAGATTCAAACCCGGTCCGCAAATCTTTTACTCGTGACTGGTCTAATACGTATGAACGAATTTGCCGCCCCCATGTAATCGCATCTTTAGCCACTTCGTGTTGCTTTTGATCAGCAAGTTGCTCTAATCTTATGTGCTCATATAACTTAGCTCGAAGCTGCTGCATCGCTTTTGCTTTATTTTGATGCTGTGAGCGTTCTGACTGACACTGTACAACAATATTTGATGGTACGTGTGTAATTCTTACAGCAGAATCTGTTGTGTTAACATGTTGCCCACCCGCACCACTTGAGCGATAAGTGTCGATACGTAAGTCACTTGGATTTATTTCTACTTCTATACTGTCATCTATCTCTGGTGAGACAAAAACAGCTGCAAACGATGTATGTCTACGATTACCACTATCAAACGGAGACTTACGCACTAACCTATGTATCCCTGTTTCAGTTCTAAGCCAGCCAAAGGCACTGCCCCCTACAACTCTAAAAGTTGCGGATTTTATACCAGCAACTTCCCCTTCACTCCAATCACAGGTTTCTAATTTAAACCCTTTACGTTCTATCCATCGTGTATACATTCGTGCTAACATTTCCGCCCAGTCTTGTGCCTCTGTACCCCCTGACCCTGACTGAATATCCAGGTATGCATTATTATGGTCCATTGGCTGAGAAAACATTCTAGCTAGTTCCATTTTTTCTAACTCTTTCTCTAATACTAGGCAATCAACATGAACTTGTGCAAGACCTTGCTCATCACTTTCAGCTGAACACAACTCAAAAAGCTCATCAGCTTCTTTTATAGCTACATCGAGCTTATCTAAACTTAATATTGTCTTTTCGTGAGCGCGTACTTTTTTTTGTAATTCTTGGGTTTTTTTTGAGTCGGCCCATATATTTTGGTCTAGCAGCTGTTTCTGACAATCATTAATAATGGCTTTTTTCTTATCATATTCAAAGAAACCCCCTTAACTCCGAAAAACGGCTTATCATTTCTCTTAATAATTGTTTAGTTAGGGTGGAATCGTAGGACATAAGTCATGTATCTTTGAGGTATGGGTCGTGTGCGATTCGAACGCACGACCAGCGGGTTAAAAGCCCGATGCTCTACCGACTGAGCTAACGACCCAAAGAAGAGTGCATTTTAATATAAAACCAAATAAATAGCAACATCGACTATCACTATTGAAAAAATTTATTGCAAATTATCGGCTTGTCGCATGATATCTTTTCTTTTGCAGCATAGCAAGATGTGCTGCAGAGGACTTTGGATACATTCTCATTAAATTTTTTATCATATTATCTGCCTCTTCGGTCTGCCCACTTTCATAGGCTATGACAGCTAGTTTTAAGCTAATATCTGCAGCTTTTTCATGTTTTGGATCTAACGCCAAAGCCTTAATGTAGTGCTCTTTAGCTTGCACATGGTCACCGTAAATCATGCGTATCTCACCAAGCCAAAAATGCACCATGGCAGCGTTTGGACTTGTTGCAAAATTATACAGAAAGCTCTCAGACATCTTACTTACCTCGGCGTAATTCTTTCTCGCAAACTGCTGTTCAATAACTTCAAACTGCCTTTTCTGCGAGGTGAATGTATTTGGTTTAAACTCTGAGGATTGCCTATTCTTGTTCTGTGATGTATTAGAGGTTGTATTGTGCTTTGCTTGCTGGCCAGTTAGATGCGTATTTTCATCTAGCTTTTTGTTAAGCTTGGCGTGTAAGTCCTCTGTCTCTACAACTTGTGCTTCTATTTTACCCATGAGTTTTACGACTACATCTTCCAGTGCTTCGACTCTATCTTCTAGTTCTTGAATCTGCTCAAGTAACTGGGCTGCACTCTTAGGGCTATCAACCCGTGTATCACAATATACAAAGGCTGTGAGTAATAAAAATATTAAGTACATTTTAAGCGTTTATTTCTCAGAAATATGCTTCAACACGTCTATTTTTAATCCATGCAGATTCGTTATGATTTCGATCAACAGGTTTCTCTTTACCATAACTCACGATTATACACTGATCTTTTGAAGCTCCATGCTCTTCCAAGTAAGTTACAATGCTCTGAGCCCTACGGTAACCCAACGCAATATTGTACTCAGAACTACCTAGCTCACAAGTAAAACCATCTATATGAACCTTCTGCTCGGGGTGTTGTTTTAAATATTCTGATAAAGAATCAAGCTCTTTGAGATACGATGACTCTAATTGAGTACCGTTTATCGTAAATAAGTATGTGTGCTTTGAATTAGAAAAGCTGTTGTAGAAATCAGTCGAGCTCACGGATGAATCATCCATAAGTGCATAGGTAGTTGCGCTGCTTTTTTTCTTTTTGAAGCTTGTCTTTTGGCCAGGCGTATTGAGTTTGGAAGTGGCTTCTTCGTGATCTTTTGAGCATCCACCTAAGGTGATTATAAACGAGGTTAGTAGTAGTGTGCTTAAAATTTTATTCATTTCATATACCCTTTGTTGTCCTTGATTCATCATGCAATGAACCTAACACTTAGTCAAGGTAAATACTGTGATTTGTTGACTAAAGTTCTAAGGTTTTTTTTGCGATCATAACAAGGGAGTTTGTCAGGGTCATTTTTTGAGCGGCATCCATGTGGGATGCTTTAAATTTACACCGGGCTCACTTATACGCCTCCTGATTTTTCCATTTTTTGATAGTATCTCTAGTACCCCTTGCTGACCGATTGTTGTCGCGTACATGATAAAGTCCCCTCTTGGAGATATTTTTGGTGTGTCGTCATACTGCCCACTGCCTACCCAAGCCAATTCCTTTGTTCTCAAATCCAATGTTGCCACTTGTAACTTCGAAGATAGTCGCGTTAAAAATGCTAACCACCCACCTTTACCGGCTAGTGATGGACTTACGTTATATACACCCTCATGTGTTAATTGATTGATGACTTCTGTGCGCCGGTTCATCATGTATATTTGTGGTGAGCCCCCTCGGTTTGATGTAAAGACAATATTCTCTCCATCTTTGGTGTATACAGGCTCTGTATCCATATACCATCCTGATGTGAGTTTTTTTAAGTTTTTGGTCTCTAAATCCATCTCATAAAGCTTTGCAACTCCAGATATACTCAAGACCACGGCAATTTCCTTTCCCGATGGTGACCATGCAGGCGCACTATTTATACCTGGATAATCTGCAAGGATAAAGCGTGTACCTTTCGCAATGTTCTGTACAAATATACTCGATCTCCCATTCTCGAAAGATACATAGGCAATCCGACTACCATCTGGGGAAAAGCTTGGGGACATGATAGGCTCATCTGATTTTGCGATTGTTTTAGCATTCCCTCCGTCAAAATCTGCAACACGTAAGCTATATTGCTGACTGTTTTGCGATAGTACCTCTTTTACATGCGCCATTTTATGCAAGTAGATACTGTCTTCTCCAAGAATCTCATAATGCAATGTATCTGCGAATTGATGTGCCACACTTCGCTTGTTGTTCACCCCGAGATCCAGACACTTTGTGTGCATAACAGTTTGACTCTGCTGATAATTATCTAATATTTGCATGCAAAGAGATTGCGCATTCTTTTCACTAGGACGCAATAAAATAGCAAAATCTGCTTCTGCACCTTCAACATTGTTCTGTATCGATATTTTATTAGTGTAAGCAAGATCCGCCTCGATAATTTCACTGATCGCTATGGCTTCTGCGCCTAGTGTAGATGCTTTTAGACTCGCATCTAACTCGATTTTTATTGGTATAGCTGCTGTTGTTCCTTCTGTTAACTCAAGACTCAATGTTGCGTATGCTGCTGCAGGGATGACGAAAAACGGTAAAAGTCTCGACCAAAACATACAATTTCTCCTAAGGTACCCTGTTGCATCATCATACTCAATATTTGCGACAGTGCCAACTGCATAATGCGTTCGTAGATACATCTCTAGGTTTAAATAGGACTAACCTCTATATCCTATGCTCTACATTACGCTAGTTAGTACTTGCTAAGTAGCAATTTGTTTGGATAATAAAGTTATGAATAAATTATTAAGCATGTTTCCATATCCACGTTCGCATGTCGTTCTTGTAACATATACCACGGCAATCTTGTTGCACCTTCCTCTGTTATTACTTGCGACCTGGTTATCGAATATCGCATCTTTACATCTTAGCTTTTATTTTTATTCTTCTTTCCTACACAGTCTCGGCTGCGTATTCTTACTAAATTTTCACTTTAATATGACATGTAGACATCCGCCTGATTCACCTAAACAGCCTTGGCAGTGGCTAACACCAAGCATATTGGATAAAGCATTGAGTCAAACACTGCAGGCCTCTTTTTTTTTGAATCCATATAAAAACTTTTATACCTGTTTACCTGTAAGTATACGGTTCCCAATTTGTTTTCTTACTATTTTGTCTGCATCAGCTGCCCTGAGTTTCTTTTACCTGGACACAAGCTTTGCGTTACGGACTTTGATCGTGTTTTGGTTTGCCGCATCATGCCGAGAAATTCAGAAGCAGACTCTTTTAGACCATAACCTTATATCAAGCCATTCACCCTCGGATATAATCAAGCCTAAACCTATAACACCCCGCACCACCCCTTACTCAAGCCTGCATAAACCATTGCGAGATTCCAGCCCCCTCTCTACTCCGAGTAAAAGTCCATAGAACTAATACAATAATTGTTTGCATCATGTTGAGTACACTGTTTATTTTTTAACTTTTTTACGGTATTCTGATAAAACATTTATATAAAACAGCTATTTTGCATTTTTCATCCATAACATTAGTTGCACGCAAGTCTGGCCCTATGGTCAAACGCTCTCTTCAAGCCTTTATGTACTTTCTTCAGTCTCATGGTTATAACTTTCAGGTGGATATCCTTACGATGTCAGAGCACCACTTGAGTGATACTACTCCAGTTGACTTTGAAACCATTCAAGACGGTCTACTTATTTGCTTAGGCGGAGACGGTAGTATGCTCAAACTCGTCCAACACGCCGCAAACTATCAACTTCCTGTTCTTGGGGTTAACTTAGGAAAAATGGGATTTCTTGCCGACCTTTCTATCAACCAATCTGAATCTCTCCTTGCAATATTACAAGGCAAATACAAAATTTGTTATCGCCAGCTTATAACAGCAAGCTTTGAAGAAAATGATACCATCAAAACGATTGGACCATTACTGAATGAAGTGACTATACATCGCACTGAGCTAAACAAAACTCTCGCATACCAAATCAGTGTTGATGATTTTCCTATTGCTAGCCATCATGCTGACGGTGTTATAGTAGCTACACCAACCGGATCTAGTGCTTATGCTTTATCTGCAGGTGGCCCTATAGTTGCCCCAGAGCTCCAGTCGCATATTATTGTACCCATATGTTCGCATAAGCTCACAAGTAGGCCACTATGCCTACCCGCGCAAAATACTATCCGTATCCATTTACAATCTGATGAAAAGAGGCCTGCCACAATTTGTGGCGATGGACACCTTCTTCATCCTTTACCTCCTAAATCCACTGTGACAATCGCAGCTTCTGCTAAAACCCTACAACTCATCCACCCCCTTGAATACAACTTTTTTGCTACCCTAAAAAATAAACTACACTGGGAGAAAACACCGCATGCTGAAGACGCTAACCCTAAATAACTTTGCGTTGTTTTCTGATATAACAGTCTCTATAGACCCTTGCCTCACCGTTATAACTGGCGAAACAGGCGCTGGTAAATCTATGTTAATGGACGCCCTACAGTTTCTTCAAGGTAAGAAGCTCTCTTCCCCACTCCGTGACCCAGATGCCGATACTACTGTCTCAGTTGAATGTGATGCACTTTTACAAGAAATAATCCCTGAGCATCTTGATGCAAAGCAACAACAAGCCATCTCCCAGCAACAGATATCAACTTGGACTCTATCTCGTACACTACTCAAAAACGGGCGTACTAAAGCCACACTAAATAACGTTTCTATCAACGCCAAACAACTACAAGCACTCGTGTCAAGCTGCATTCGCTCTCATTCACAACACGCCCATTTAAGCTTTAGCCAAGAAACCCAGCAACGCCAAACTCTTGATCGCTTTGGTGAACATAAACCCTTTTTAGAACCTGTACGCTCCGCCTATCTCTCTTTACAACAAACATTAGAAAAAAAGCGTAAAATTGAGGCAGCTCTTCGCGATATCCCACCTCTAGATGAGCTACAACAACGACTATCAGATCTAGCTTCTCTAGAGCTTGCTAATACAAACCTAGACGAACTGAATCAAGAACATCGCATGTTACAAAATCGCCATATTTATTTGGAAACCTGTCAGCGGACGCTCTCCACGCTAGATGGAGAAGAAGCGCCTACTGTGCTCGACAGCTTGCATGAAATTCAAAAAAACCTTGAGTCTTTCTCTAATATATACCAGGAAATAAGTCCTACGGTAGCATTACTATCTGAAGCACACACTCTAGCCAAAGAAGCATCTTATCAACTCAATAACACTCTAGACTGTGACTACTCACAAGATCATGCTCAACTACAAGCCTTAGACCAAAAGTTAGCTACCATGCATAGCATTGCGCGTAGATATCGCGTAGAACCAAGTGAGCTGCACAATCTTGAAAAAAACACACTGTCACAAATTCATACCATTGAATCTTACCAAAGCGAGCTACCCTTGCTGAGAGAGGAAATACAAGCTTGTGAGCTTAAGTACCAATCTGCTTGTCAGCATTTGCACGAAAAAAGAAAGCTCACAGCAACTCAGCTATCCAAGCATATAACAAGTCAACTCCCTGGCCTTAACCTACCATTTGGTCAATTTTCAATTAGCTGTCAAATCGACCCCTCCCAAGCTCGTATTGACGGAACATGCTCTATTACTTTCCTTTTCAGCGCTAATCCAGGACAAGACCTACACCCCCTCTCTGACGGTGCGTCAGGTGGAGAGTTGGCACGGTTAGCCCTTTTACTACAAAGCGCTATCCCCGCCCCTTACCCCATCGTGATGATATTTGATGAGGCTGATGTTGGCGTAAGTGGAAAAACTGCGATACTAATTGGTCAGCTTTTGAAAAAAATGGCAAAAAGCTTTCGTGTGTTGTGTATCACCCATTCTCCGCAAGTTGCATCTTGTGGCCAAACCCATTGGCATATTATTAAACAACAAAGTGCACACAGCACTGAAACATTTTTAGAAGTTCTTAACTCGAAGAGACATATCGAAGAAGTCGCAAGGCTTCTTAGTGGGGCTGAAATTACTACAGCGACACTTGCGAACGCAGAGCAGCTTTGCACCGAACAAGCTTAGTAGCCTGATAACTTCCTTGCTAAAACTTCTGCTTTTGCCACAACACACTGCGACATATACTATGTACGATAATATATAAAATTATTTAAAAGGACTGTAACAATAAGCTCCTTCGTTGATCCCCTTCATTAAATCATCCGGTTTTAACTTAAGTTCTGCAAGCATTTGGTTTCGATTTTCAAGCTTATCTAGATCCCCCCATGCAGACATCTCACTTTTTCCTCTTATGTACTCGCAGCCTGCAAAAGCTTTTTCTTCAGTAATTTTTTTCATTTTAACACTTGCCGTGAAAATAAAGAAACTGATATCAATACGCGCATAAACTGGCGAAAGAAAGCTAATATTTGGATGCAAAACCACCCCCCTTTTAGGGTCAACAGCTCGACCTTTGCGCCACGTATTTTTTCCCTTTTGCCGCTTGAATCCTGATAACGGCATGTATTTCCCCGACCATAATGGCTTGTTATGTAACGAGCCACTACACTGGTAACACAGATAAGGAATTTCACCCTCCTTGGTTGGAAAGGACCTTATACCATAAGCTTGTAAAACATTATCTTTGGCATCAATGTAGATAATACTATGCAGTTGGCCTTTACGATTGTAAAGCTCCCAGTAACCCGAAATCATCTCTGGGCTTAGGTAGGCTTTCGCACAAAGTGAAAACACCAAACCTATCGCACATAATAGTGGCACTGCACTAGCATAAATACTTTCTCGAGGAAACATAGTTGTTCTCCGCCTCTGGTTTTGTTAATCTCACCCTATACAAGTATACGTTTCTCTATGAAAAATCAAATTATACCGCTTATCTCTGCTTATTACCGCCTACCTTATTCCTTACAAAATACGTTATTATCTTTTCTGTTGGTTCTGATACTAGGCCTAACCCACACTTTTAATATGCTTTTTATCGATGTCAACCAAATTAATATCATGCCAGCATATAAACCTCTCACTCTTGTTGCTGCTCTATTAGTTAATCTTGCTTTTTATGGAGGGGTTAGTTTTCTATTGATAAGGAAACATCAATGGGCACGCCTCACCTACAGCCTCAGCATTATAATGAGCGTAATTTACTATAGCATAGTCACCATACCATTTATATTGTACGATAATGGCGTAACTCAAGAAATATCTTACTTACAGCTTAGTATACTTGTCGCACAACTTGTTGGGGCTATTTTTCTCTATGATCCTGCATTGGATGAATTTTTTGGAGTGCCCTCAAAAAACAATGCTATCTCAACCACACTACGCTGAATAGCTAAAAAAACGCATAAAAACAATTATTATCTCAGAGATAGGATTGCAGTTTTTATTTATATGTGTTATGATTGTTTAAGTTAAAAGCACACTGTAAATGATATCTTTATTTCATACCCATAAAGAACAACAAAAGTGCATTTTAATGTCACTACTAATCTTCATGACCGTCGTTGGTTATAACATCATGCGTGGCATGAAAGAAACCGTACTGCGTAAGTTATCTGCCACAGGCGCTGCGTCCTACATTCCATTCGTAAAAATATTTCTGGTAATGCCAGTCTCTATTATCCTTGGTTTCTTCTATCTATATCTACGACATAAAACCGGAATCTCACGCTCGTATTATGCTGTATCAAGCGTATTTCTCGCTTATTTTGCACTCTTCACCTTTCACATAATTCCAAATATTGAGTACTACACAGCCGATCCTGCCTGGATTCTTAGTATGCAAACAACCTATCCCTTCTATAAGTATATAATTGGGTTAATGGGCAATCTACCGAGCGCTTTATACTATGTTTTTGCAGAACTTTGGGGCACATTTACTCTCGTCATCATGTTTTGGAGCATGGCCAACGATATTTTTACCACGGATGAGGCATCTAGAGTTTACCCAATCCTCTCACTTTTCAGTTCTATCAGCATCATCGTCTCTTCTTATATAATAAAATCCCTCAGCATATGCAGTAACCCTCTCGAACAAAGTACTTTAGTCATTTTAGCGCTAGGTATTTGTATGCTCCTTATAGTTTATAAGCTAAACCCATCATCAGATCAAAAACAAACTACAACAGACACCCCATCAGACAATAAACGCATTGGCAATAAACCTAAGAAAAAAATGCCTCTATACCAAAGTTTCAAAACCGCCATCCAAACACCGCATATCTTATACATGGCAATTTGTGTTGTGTCCTTCAGCATCTTGATCAATATTGTGGAGACTTCTCTTAAAGAAAAACTATACTTCTACTACGATACCGATCAAGCTTATCTTGATTACTATAGTTTTTTCACCTACAGCAAAGGTACACTAAGCCTACTTGCAAACTTCTGTAACGTGTACTTGCTACGAAAGTATGGCTGGTTCCCAATCGCGATGATCACTCCTGTACTCTGCATTATCACTGCCAACTTCTTCTTATACCACAATGCTGGTATTGTACCTGACTTTATTATGCAACTGTTCCAAAGTACAGATATGAACTTTACTATGATGTGGGTTGCTTGTTACGGCATGATAGCCACCTATGCTGCCAAGTATGCATTTTTTGACACCACACAACAGATGGCCTACATTCCCCTCCCTGAAGAAATTCGCGCTAATGGAAAAGCTGCCGCTGATGGGATAGGTGGCAGGCTTGGTAAGTCAGGTAGTGGCTTCATCCTTTCTGGATTACTTGCCTTCACCGCTGCTGAATCTTCCTCTCAAGGCATACTTCACATTGCTCCCTATCTTATTATCATCACTACGCTACTCTCTATATTATGGATATGGGCAATGCTTAAGTTATCACACAGCTACTACACCCAGCTTAATAGCCAGACTGATGGTAAAGCATCACAAAAAACTTTCGCTGATATAAGCCCAGAGGATGAGCCAGACACAGGAAAACCTCAACCTGAAGTTCTCACCACTTAATCAATATTTTTACTTGATATAAAAACCATTGAAATTTAATATATATGTATGGCATTTATATTACCCTTTATATCAACGATGAATAAAAGAAAGAACTTATCTTTGCTAGGTAAATCAGAAAGTACAAGCATTAACCCTAGTAACCCAGCATCCTACCATACGCCATTTAGACCTGCGTGGTGGCTAAAAAATTGCCACTTACAAAGTATTTGGTCAGCATATTTTAGGAAAAATGTTGAGTTAAATAGTAGAAAGGAGCGATTTGAGTTAATCGACGGAGACTTTATCGATGCTGTTTGGGTAGGCCCAAAAAGAGGACCTATTGTTGTTGTTCTACATGGTCTTGAGGGATCAATAGAATCTTCTTATGCCAACGCTATGCTCAGCGCAATAGAAAATGCCGGCTGGCGTGCGCTGTTCATCCATTTTAGGAACTGTAGTACGTCACGTAATAGACTTGACCGTTATTACCATATTGGTGACACTGGCGATATAATGAACGTTCTTAGCATTATTCGTAATCGTGAACCTGATGTACCACTCGCAGGAGTTGGATTTTCACTTGGCGGCAATGTTCTACTAAAATGGCTTGGGGAAATGGGCCAAAACTGTCCACTTCTTGCTGGCGCAGCCGTATCTGTCCCCTTTAAATTAGCAACTGCTAGCGATATGGCTTCACGTGGACTATCGAAGTATTATGAGAAAACTTTACTAAGTCTTATGAAAAAGGCAATCTCAAAAAAGTTTCATGACCGTAAACACCCTCCTATAGATATTACACGCGTTATGAATGCTCGTTCATTTAGAGAGTTTGACGATACTGTTACTGCACCACTGCATGGGTTCAAGGATGCTGGTGAGTATTACCAGAAATCAAGTAGCTGCTTTTACTTATCCGGGATTCGTAAACCTACACTAGTTATCCATGCCGAAGACGACCCATTAGTGCCACCCGAAGCTGTCCCTGAGCTATCTGAATTCTCTAAGAGCACTTCTGTTGAGCTTTACCCATACGGTGGCCATTTAGGCTTTGTCTCTGGAAATATTCCAGGCGTTCCTGAGTACTGGCTAGAGGATAGAGTTATCCATTATCTCAAAAACTTTCTACCCTGCTAGTAATATTTATAAATTACTGAGCAACTTTCTACCCTGAGTTTAGAAACTATTTGACAACCTAATAACTTTATCTACTGGCGGCATCTTACTAAGTATATGTTTGCTATGCTTAGTGTGGACTGATGAAGGCTTGTGGATTAAGCCCCTTGAGGACAGGCCTACTATACTATAAGCCCTGATCTTAGACTGTATTAATAAGCACCAAGCTGCACGAATATATTGCGCAATTGCCTGAACACCTATTGTTCCCCCAGCGCTAAAAAAAGCTAATGCCACTGAGAAACAACCAATTGATCTCCAAATATTATTTCCTTTCCAAAGTTTAGTCCATTTTTGAAAAACTCTAGTATCTTCTTTAGAGTAAATCATTTTAGTATCTTCGCACTTAATAATACGGTCGGCATATTTTTTTAATATATTATCCATAGCTTCTAGAGACTCTTTTCTTGTTTGCTGGTATTGTTTCACAAAATCCATACTCAAGTAGCTCGCAATTGCACCCTGTACTAGACTACCAATTACATCTCCTGATAGCGCAAAATAACCACAAAAAGCCCAACATATTAAACTTGCGACCAACGAAAACCAAAACGATATCTTTCTAGGCAATCTGAGCTTAATGAAAGGTAAGAAATACTTATTGTATGAGCAACTTAACTCTTTTGCTAAAGACTTCAAATTTGCTTCAGTATGTGTATTTTTTTGCGCACTAAACTCTAACACGCACTCATATCTAAGCTTCGATAAATTAAACTTGTAACTAATACTACGTAGTTTAACTTTCTCATTTCTAGAAAGGCTCTGAGCTTTAGTATGGACTTTCTTATGGCCATCATGTGCTTGATTTGTTTTTAAGATTTTGGTTATTTGTTTTACAATAACCCCTAAAACAGCAAGTTCTTTTCCTTCTATTTTTTCTGGATCAGATGCCTCATCTCTAACTGCGTATATCCTATCGGAAAGTCTTTCTATTGTACTGAAATGACTAAAATCGTGCTCTTGTCTATTAAGAGTAACCATATCATTAAATTTTTTATCCTGGGCAAATTGATTTTCAAGTATCGCGAACGGCACTGTTATTGCTTGGCCTAAAGACCTGCTTTGCTTAGCTACCTGAAAGCAAAAAAACATGTCTTCTACTGTGATATCTGCATATCTGAGGATTTCAGGTGTAATATATTTGTTTTTCCTTTGTCCACCATAGCCAACACCTGCAGTTAAAGCATCCCAGCAAGCGAATAGGAGCTTCCCTAGCTCAGCTTCAGTTCTTGGGCCTAACATGCCCTTATTATGATTTAGTGCTAAGCAGCTTTTTATGGCTATACTCAATTGTGGTAATACATAGTCTAGTCTATTATGTGGGTATTGACGTTGTGCATTGCTTTTATTTCTGGTTGTCGTCGCTATTTGTGTTTCCATACTTCTGATTGCCTCAGATTGTATACTTTCTAGATATGCATGGTCACTCGATAGAGTATATAACTTAGCCAGCCTCGTAATAGGGTCTATAGCGTATCCTCTAATGTTATCTACAAACTTTTTCGCTTCTTCCTCGTTTACTTTGAGCCTATTAGCAAACTCCCTTTTTATTTCATCCTGATTCTGTCTTGTCATATAGATATCTATTCTGCGTATCTTTTGTTTATTGATATAATCTAGGAGTATCTGATTGATCTGTGTTTGTGAGATGCTCATTTGAGCCCCTCTATATAGTGGTCGCTGTATTCCTAAAACTGCGAGGTTCCAATATGCATCTAGCATGAAGACAAACATGGCAAACTCTGCACATTTTTGGTCATTTGGACTATGATGCTCTAATATGTGGTTATCTTCTAAAGTATAACGATTTATGGTGGCCTGATACCATGATTCTTGCGTGCTCATATTTTCTATATGGCGTAGATTATCAACATTATCAGTATGGCAAAGCCTTAGAGTTTGATATCCATTTTTTAATCTTTCATCAAAATCCGTACCCTGAAAGATGAAATTACATGGTAGATGATTTGTTTTTTGATAAACGAAGCGGTTTCTCCATACTTCATCTGTCATTTTCCAATATTGAGACGCTTGTGTCCTAAAGGCATGCTGAAAACTACAGGCTGCAATGGCAGCACGCGTTGGTATGATCTTAGGTTTAGTTTTACTTAATTGTCCAAGAGTAATTAAATATACTGTAACTTGTTCAGATATACTATCTACATCACAGGAATCTGGGGCTACTATCTGTAGTAATGCATTGATGGGTTTTCCTAAATCTTGTTTGAACCTAGCCTGATAGAACATACTAATATGTCCTACGTCTGATTGCTGCCATATATGGTTACACTGAGCTATGACTACCGATGCAGCCTTTTGTAATTGAGTTAGCTTTGTGTATGATTCATTTTCTCTATCTCTCGCCCTCTCTATACTTTTTTGTATGTTATTTGATGTTATAGCATGAACAAGCTCATTCATATATATGGATATATCTCTGATGTGTCCTTGCCAGTCGCTCTTTAACTCATCGCTATCTTTCTCAAAGCGGTCTTCACATGCAATCTTTGCAAGTTCTATTTGCTTTTGACTAATAATGTGCAGCGCTTGGTACACACGATCTATAATTTTATTTTGTGAATTATTAATCATTTGTCTAAGGAATGAGAATTACTTACAGCCTGATGTTTAGCATAACAGTTAGTGCCCAGTGTTTCAATGAAAGCAGTGCTACACTTGTAAAAGTACTTGTGTTAACTATCAACAGTTTGATAAGCTTTGATTATGAAAAATATTTTTTACAAAACTCTACTTAACTCATACATAGCTATGTTAATCTCCATAAGCTTTTCTGCTTATGGTGTGACTTCTATAAAATCTACACCTACAACATCAACCCATGTAGTCACCCTTGTTAATGACACTGACAATGCCTTTGACATCCTATTAACAGAACTTTCCGATACCCAGTTCCTTGATCGTCCAGAAACTATTGAACCTCAATCTTCTTCTACTCTTCGCGTATATACTACAACTAAACCCTCAGGTATAATCCGTTTCCACCACAATGATAGACCCTCTTTTAGTTTGATTTTTGTGGATGGAAAAGTTTATACCAGCTACTGCAAGGATAAACCATCTGCTTTTCAGCATGGTATGTTTTGCACTGTTGACAAAACCTCTAACTCCATCAATCTAAGCATAAAGGCCAATGTATTGTATTTACAAAAAACCTCTACGGAATAAGTTCCTTATAATTGCAATATTGGGCGCCACTTTTTGTCATATTTCTGCCGCCTTATATCATTCTAACGTCCCTGATGCTGAAAAAAAACTCATGCTGCAGTATTGCCCTAACCATACTTTGCTCCCTTCTCACGCATCTTTACAAGAAACATATTACTATGCGACTAATGCTGAAGTACACATGAATGTAGATATACCTTCGTCAATCTCAGCTTATTCAGGTCATCATTTGATGGTTTTTGAACTACCGGCTTTACCCCCTTTTGTACGGCATAGAAGTCCTCTTTATGCAAATCCTAAGTATGATATAGGTGAATTCAATTGGGGCTTCACAGCCACATATATTGATGATTTTGCGCACGCTCTTATTCAATCTGCACAGCTTATTGGTGCTGTGCAGGATGCTAGAGGTGTTCTCTGTGTGTATAGATCCATGCTTGAAAGCTACACAATAGATGGAAGAATTTTAATAAAGAATACTACCTAATAAGAACTTACCTTCATCAGAAAGAACTATCTTAGTTAGTTAATGATGAGAAGTTTGGGTTTTTACGGTATTCGCTAACAAGCTCGTCAGCTAATGCACTCACAAGACCTTCTTTCGCTTTGCTATCGATTTTAGCACCTGAGTCTTTTGCTTTTTGTGCCCTAGCAAGCAGGAATTTGGCAGCTGATCCACTCGGAAATATCCTTGCTAAAAGTTTTCTTGCTTCTACTGGACCAAGCCTATCATATAGTTTATTTCGTAAAATGTAATCTTCTGTTGTGGTACTGAAAGCCCAAAGCTCAATAGGCCCTAATGTTAGAGTTATCAGCTGGGTTGTTGTCCCTTTTTTAGTAGCAAACTGTCCAAGCATAGTGGCTCCACCCTCACCAGGCCCCCGTACGTAGTTTCGTAGTGCAAGCACAGCAGACTGCGATAAGCCAAAAGTCTTTTGCGTTTTTTGTATTGCTTGCTCAGGACCAGCGTCCATTACAAAAATTGAGGTGGCAAAATCAACCATTATAGAATCAAAGTCTTCAATAGACTGTGATAATAGCGCAACCTGTACGCGCCATTTT
The DNA here is from genome assembly GCA_036128855.1 of Pseudomonadota bacterium. GTDB lineage: Bacteria > Pseudomonadota > Gammaproteobacteria > Comchoanobacterales > Comchoanobacteraceae > JAYYPW01. The sequence continues at coordinate 240,629 of JAYYPW010000008.1, read as the reverse complement.
CGACCTTCTCGCATATCTTCGACCACTTGGTTTCGTACAGCTAATGCTTTACTCGTTCTGTGAAATTCATCGAACACTAACCGCTTAGGATCTTCCTGGGCATCGGCAACCCTTGACTCATGGTATGACCTGTAAGCATCTGGAGCGTGAGCTATTGAGCCAACATTTAAGTAAAACTCCTTAGTTAACACGTACCGTGCAAGCATGTACATTACAGCTGTTTGCCTATCTGACTGGGCACCACCAGCTTTAGCGACTTCATCGAGGTCTAAAGATACAACCCGGGCACCTGAAATATCAAATTTAGTATATCTGGAAAGCACTGGGTACTCTCTAATAGAACTTGATATCATTCGAGCAAAAGCTGCTATTAGAGACTCTCCTGTAGGCGTTGTGATTTTACCATATAAATCTTCCACAGCACCGGTCCTGCATATTGATGCCAAATCACTGATTAGTGGCATTGCATAACGCTGTGCACGCATCGCGTCTTGTACAAATCCAGCTATAAATAATGCATCTACTACTTCCCACCAGCTTGTTTTAGAATCTGATACAAAACCCATGTCTTGGAGTATTGCGTCAATTTCTGGATCTGTTGTCATTGTATAAATATGCGGATTCGCATCATCTGCAGTAGATTTATATGCTTCGTCTACTACCAAACCTACCATATCCGATAAACCATCGTATGGTGCGTCTTTGCCAACTGGCGTTGCAAGTAAAGTAATAAAGTTAACGAGAAATGCCCTTTCAGCTGGTGCTGCATAACGGCAGCCTAGCTGCGTATCAAATGGGTTGATACTATATTCTTCGGTCATACGCATACGGTGGTATGCTGCTAGATGGCGTTGCTCAGGAGGCAATGCTTCTTTGAGTAGAGATATTAAACCACTACTAGAGGGTCCTATATCAACAATAGAAACTCTCGGTAAACGTTTTAGTCCACCCATCAGACATAATGCAAGGTTAAGCGCATTTGATAGTACTGATTTACCGGATCCAGGCCTTGCATATATAAGGTCAATCGCAGTTGTTTGAATAGGTGATCCTGGCTGATAAGGCCAAATTTTACCATCTGGAGAACGAAATAATAATGCCCCCTTATCCCAAGGCGATGTTGGCCTAAAAAGTGGCAACATTTGAATAGAGTCAGATAATGATGCGATAGTTGCTGTTGCCGGACTTTTTGAGCTTACAGCTGGTAGTGTAGCGATGTAACCCTCAAAAGGATCACCGCAAACCTGACTTACATCACATGAGCCCCAACCTTCAACTGCGCGTGCTAGGATAGAAGTTCTAACTTTGAGCAGTGCTGGATCGTTTCTAGGTGCCCATGTGCAGAGAGAAACTTGTAACTTAACTGAGGAGTCATCTGTATTTAACTCGATATACTCAAGTAACTCTATACCATTCGCTATAAGTCTATTTTCACTCGATGAGAACGCTAAAATTGTAGATAGCGCTTTTTTCATTCTTACACTTGAAACACCGCCGCTCTCCATCAAGTATGAGATGCGCCAAGGAATATTTGCGTGTAATAATCGACTTAATAAGGCATTAAAAGATTGCATTTCTAACGGAAATAAATCGATGAATACAGTTCCATAGGCATAATCACCCACAGCCGTACTGTCTATTGAAAAATTATAACCGTCTCGAGGAAAGATCTGTTTAGATATTGCAGGCCATGTCAAATCTGCAAGATCTCCGTTAAAGCTTTTTGCAAGTTTTGGCCGTATCCTATCCCCTGGAAGAACTGCGCTCCAGTTTGGGTCCGTAAAATTCCGATCTGTAAGATTTCGAATTGCTTTGATAGCATCGTGCACTTCTAATAACTCTAATTTTAAATTAAAGCCTGCAGCATTTGTGATCACAGATTTGATAGATGAATCATGGCTATCACGAAGGTCTGGTATTGCAGCTAGAATATTTTGTGTGTACCTAAATACTGGAGCATTTTTTTCTGCTAACTGCTTCGTTTTTTTGGCCATCGCCTTATTTAGTTGTTCGCGTGACAGTGACTCAACCTTAGTCCAAATAACTAAATAGACCTCCTCACTTGCGCAGTATTTTGAAAGATGCGACCTACGTTCTGCGACAAGGTCATCCAAAGAAAGTCCTAATCTCTTGATTGTGTCACGTGTAGGTGCGTAGTTTTTGTAAATTTCGTCTGAAACCAGGTTTTGGTCGTATGAAAATACAACCTGCATGCAGTGTCCTTCATTACTCATAAAGGGGGAAAGTGTTTTTAGCAAGTTCTTTGATATGTCATTGAACTCTTCAGGTCCAATAAGCTTGCTCACACCGTCTACTCGTATTACAGAGAGTAGCGATCCATCATTTGTCACAAGCACTGTGGGACTATCTGCAGTTTGAATTTCGCAGTTAGAATCTATAGTAGCTTTTGTCCCTGAGCTAATCCACGCAAGAAATGTATCAAGACCATCTAGAACTGGATCTACTAGACTATTTGCCATAAAATCTCACCTAAGTTTTTAAAATACCTGTATTCATATCATCTGCTGCTTTCTGAGACCATGCACGAATTTGCTTGCTGAAGCTTGAAATATTAGCAAGTACTCGTAGATCTTTAAGCACGTGTTCGTGCAAAGATTTTGAGTCGTTGGTGGGTGTATTGATGACCATTTTCCCGAACACTCTCGGGTCGCTTCGACCTTCACCAAAGGCTTTCTCAACTACTTTAGCGCGTAATCTCAGTGAGTTATAAAGGCTTTGTGCAGAGTTTTCATGCATCGTAGCGTTTGCGATTGCACAAAATAAAGCATGCACTAGACCATTAAGATCAGCTTGAGACATCTCAGGTAAGTATATGAGTACCCCGCCGTTCTCATCACCGACTCCAATGTGTTCGATAAATCTGCACTGTGTGCACAGTGGGCAGGCTGTAACTAAATTTGAAGCAACGTTGTTACTGTAATTGTGGTCTAAATTGACGATCGACATTCCTTCATCTGCGGTGAATCCACAAAATTTACAGGTGTCAAAGTCACGCTTTTTGACCCTTTTTGCAAAATCCTGAAACTGAGGTAGGCGCTCTCTTTTTTGGAACTTATTCCACTCAAGCAAGCCAAATTGTAAATTAAGGTTGTTGAGTCTGGTCACACCTATTCTCAGTTTAGTTTTTTAGAATTAATAAATATTTGCTTATGTTCCTACGTTAGCAAATCCACTACCTGTTACGCCGTATGTGGCTGTATCACTTGAGAATACTGTTGATCCTGCATTAGTCAGTAAGCTAGGGAGATATATTAACATTATCGCAACACCTAACATACCAAATGGTGTACCAACTGGCACCTGTGTAGGATTGTCTCTGTGTTGTTTAAATTTGAATATAGCAGCCATACCAAAACCAAGTCCAGCGACGTATGCTGCACCACCGATCAACTGTGCGATCTGCGTAAATGTATTGTTGATTGACTCAGCCATATCACCGATATTGGCGTAGCCACTGAGTGCTAATAATGCAAATGAGCTTGTGATTGCTATCTTTGCTAATGTTCCGGTCTTCATGTTTCTCTCCCCTGTTTCCGTATAACAATTAATAATAACTTAACCATAAACGTACTATAATTGCAACTGTACGCTAGAAAATAAATACGCTATTGTGCCCATGGATTTTTCTCTATTTTGTCATAGTTCACACCAATGTAAGATGGGCTTACTTCATCATCACTATCGAATAGCGTTGCCCGTCCTTCCATCAGAAGACTTGGTAAAAATACCAACCCAACTGCTATAGTTAAGTAAATTATTGGAGCACCGACTGTGACTTGAGTTGGATTATCCCTGTGCTGCTTGAATTTGAATGCAGCTGCTGCTCCAAATGCAAGACCGCCTAGATACGCTGAGCCTCCTAATAAATTTGCAATATCTGCGAAGCTGCAATAAAGGTTTAGCAATACTGCTTGTAAACCATTAGCATCACCTATACAAGCACTGTCAGCGTAAGCAGTCTGGGTTGCAAGTATAAAAGCTGGTAGCATATTTGCAAGTTTATTTCGTATAGTTGCGTTGTTTACTCGTATCATTACATCAAATCCTAACTATTATCGTTCCAATTAATAAGTATCTTACTCCCGTAACCTTCTGCGCCAGCATCATACTGATCTGTTCCAGTACCAAATAAGGTTTCACCAGTTGGTGCTAGCAAGTCAGGCATAAAAACTAGTAGTACTGCGACGCAGAGGTATGCTAGTGGCATAGTTACTGGGTTTTGAGCAGGATTATCTTTGACTGCTTTTAGCTTCACCATTGCTGCAATTGCAAAACCTAAACCAGCTAAATATGCTCCCCCAGTTATCACCAGCATTAATGTTGGGAATAGCTCGGTTACACGTGCTGCCATGCCAAACAGTGTGTTCTGCTCGACTGCATCTCCTGGAGAGATGACATTCACATCAATATTAGAGGTGCTGGTTATAAGCCCCGTATCTTCTGCTTGCTGTCCAAGTAAGCCCACTTTGCCTGGATCAGACCCAAACATGGTGACGCTACCTGTCTCAATTAAACCTGGTAAGAATATCAATAACACGGCTGTTAATAAAAAAGCAAAAGGCGTACTAACAGGCACTTGCTGAGGATTTTCTCTTACTTGTTTGAACTTGAAAATTGCAGCAATAACAAATCCCCAGCCACTTACAAAAGCTAGACCAAGTAGTAGATTTATTATTGTTACTGTGCCTCCAGTCAGCCTGTTAGCAATGCATCCTAGAGACAGAGGGTTTGCATTGCAGTTCAACACAGACTCTGCATGTGTATTTACAGCCAAAACTAAGGGTAAGAATATACTGAGAAAAAGTGGTTTTCGTTTCATTCACATACACACAATATATTTACTAACAAAAACTTAACATAATCTCTGCAGTCATTCAATCTATATACTATACATTAAGAGAAGTTTTACGGAGAATAGAATGCCTCAGCCTTCTTATCCACATAAAATAGAATCTAAACCTGATAAATGGTCTGAAATTACGTACCAGTTTCAGCGTATGGTGAACAGCTCTTTGGGAAAATCATATGCTGATTCAGAGATTTTCAGTGGTACTAGTAGTAATAATCCTGGACTTCTCTATAAAAAAACTAAAGCTAAGACGTTAGCTGCTGATAAATCTCCAGTTATGTCTAACGCTCAGCCTAAAAAAGTCTGATTAAATACTTCTATTACTGTGTAAATATTAATAGCTAGTATACCACCAATAATATGTGTTAAACCTTTCGAGACTGCTCCCGGCTGTTGACCAGCGTTAGTGGCTCTACTCAATTGCACCCAGCCCCTTATAAACGCAATCATTCCAATTATTTGTATAACGCCAAGAATAGGTTCTACATATGTTTGAAAATTGTCGCTTTGCGAACCTGAATTCCAACTCAAGACGTTGTTGACGTCTGGATCTTGCCATAACGTCTGATTCAGTGACTCTATAAAAGTGGGTAAATAAAATAATGCTATACCAATAAAAAACTGTAAAAAAGGCCCTACTAGCGATGATTCAACATGCATATAAGCTGTTTTAGTACCATATTTTTTGAGCTTCATCACCGCAACAATACACATACCTATACCGAGTGCATAGCTAATACCTATGATAAAGTTCTTAATTGGATTTATTTGGGCGTCAATGTTACCAAATATCGAGGCGAGATCATACCCTGTTGACGTCTCTGTCTGCATTGTTGAAGACGGATCGAGTGAATCAAATACCTGACCTAAGTCTGTATCTGCAATCGTTGTTCCTAGGTCAAAACCCTGTGCAAGGATGTGTCCAAAACATAGAATATTGACAAGTATTAGTCCGTACTTACTTACCCAGTGTAATTTCACTTATTGTGCACTCTCTTTGAATGTTATTACTCTACCTGAGGATGTTGTTACAAGGCCTTGGTTTACATAAATACCTAGTACAGTACCGTAATCCTTTAGAGATTGCCCTACACTCACTGTTGCTTCGACTCCACTTGTGCTTTCAAGCCAAGCTCTACCTTCGACGATCGCGCGTAAGTTATAGGTAACAGGCGGCTGTTTTCTAGCTTCTATCTGCTGTTTTTTAGCTTCTGCTGCGCGCTTTTGTGCTACTTGTTTTTCTTTAGCTTCTTCCATCATATTGTCGAGTTGATCTATTACCTGCTCCAATTGCTTAGAGAGTTTGTCAATTTTCTGATTCATTTCTGTGTGAGACTTCTCTAAGAATTGCGTATCATCGGTTATTGCATCAATAGCTTGTTGTTGCTCACGCAACTTATTAGCTAGTAAAGTGTCGCTACTCGTAGAAGCTACTACCACTTCATTTGCAACTGGTCTTTTTTCTGGTTCTGGTGCTTTTTGTGCTGGAGTCGTGGCTGGAATCTCAATTTCTGGTGTGCTTGGAGGTGCAACTTGCGCCGTTGGTTCTTGTTGTGCGATTGGGGTAATTATTTGCTCTTCAACTGGTATTAACGCCGTGTACATACTATAAAGAATGTAGCACATAACAAGTACTATAACGCCCATGATTGCATAGTATGTCGTATCCATTGACTCAGCATCATCGATATGCTCGTCTTCTAGCATATCGTGAGAACGATCTATATCTGCATCACCTGTATCTAACTCACCAAGTGACTCTCCTTTTGGCATTTCAAAAGTTTGATCATCTTTCAAATCTTTGTCATCAAAGTTCATATCCTGTCCTCTCTGTATCTATCTATTGTCAATAAAATCTGCTGTTAGTAACACCCCAATCATCTTGCCTGCAGGCACTGTTATTGTTAGAGCTGGTATGTTCGCTTGATCCTGAGCAAGCTCTTGCGAAAGCTGATCACCTACTTCAGCAAATGCGGCCACAGCAATCTCATCCCAATTCGTGTCAGTTGAATTATTTGTAGGCGTTGTTGTTGTAGATGTATTACCTGAACCGTCAGTAGAGGTGGTTGTTACTGTACCCGCATCCGCATTGACGCTTTCTAACATGGCTGTACCCGCTCCTTCCATGAACGATGTTATGAAGGTTAGTCCGTATCTTGCTAAAATATGTCTATCCATATTGCCGTTGACAACTGCCTGTAATGTTTCACCATCTAATGCTGTTGCTTGTATCGCTGAACTTGATTCACCAAAGTTAATCTTATCAAAGTTTACGATTACTTTTTCATTGGTCATGGAGTATACACCCATTATTTTAGCTCCTTTCAGCGGCCCAGTTACAACAGTTGCTAACACTGGTTGCTTAACGTCTGTGTTGATAGAGGTATTTAGTGTTGCATACATTATACTACCTGCAGGTAACACTGATTCGTCATCTGACGTGTCTTGGGTATGTCCACTTGCAGCAACTTTAGCAGTCACTTCTTTTGCCATTGCCTCTTGTAGCTGCGCTGAGCTTATACTTGACTTTTTCAGGTTCTGCTGTGCACCGGTTGGTGACCAATTTTGTACTAGTTTAAGTAGTTGTGAGCGCATGCTGTTTTTAAGCGTATTTACATCTGCTTGTCTTTGAGCAGCATCGAGTACTTGTTGGTTTTGAAGTTCCATATTTCTAACACGTTGATCTGCTTCTGTACCTTCAAGTGTGCTTGGTACATTGATTCCTGCAGCAGCAAGTTGTGCATTTGTAAATGCTGACGCTAAGTCACCTGCCTGGAAGCCAGCTTCTTGTAGTTCTTTAGCGGTGAAACCTGCACCTGCTAATTGCTTTGCAGAAAACCCAGCATCCGCTAACTCACTCGCTGAGAAACCCATAGCCTTTAGTTCTGCAGCGCTAAGACCTGCTTTTCTTAGCTCTGCTGCAGTTGCGATTTTCTTAAGCTCGGCTGCAGGGTAACCAGCAGCTATAATATCTTTCAGAGGCACTCCTGCGTCTAGTAGATCTTTCGCGCTAAAACCCGCGTTTTTTAGTTCACTTGGATCAAGGCCTGCGTTTAATAGTTCTTTAGCTGTGAACCCCGCAGATTTCAGATCTTTCGCACTAAACCCTGCAGCTAGTAACTGCTCTGCGCTGAATCCTGCTGATTTCAGGTCTGCTGCACTAAATCCTGCGGCCTTAAGTTCAGCTGCAGAGAGACCTGCGTCTTTCAGTTCTGCTGCGCTAAACCCTGCTCTTTTCAGATCTCTCGCGCTAAAACCTGCAGCTAGAAGTTGTGCAGCATCAAATCCTGCATCTTTAAGTTCTGCTGCGCTAAACCCTGCTGCTTTCAGTTGCTCAGCTGTTAGACCAGCTTTTTTAAGATCCGCTGCTGTGTAGCCTGCCGCTCTTAACTCAGCGGCACTGAAGCCTGCTGCTAAAAGCTGACCGGCATCGAAACCAGCTGCTTTCAAATCTGCCGCACTAAAGCCTGCATCTTTGAGTTCTGCTGCAGTAAATCCTGCGGCTTTGAGCTCGGCTGCATCGAACCCAGCTGCTTTGAGTTCAGCTGCAGTAAATCCTGCTGCTTTCATTACGTCTGCACTGCAGCCTCTATCTCTTATCTGTTTGGCTGTTAACCCTTTTGCGATCAGGTTTTTAACTTCATTGACATTACACTGTTGTGAGAGACCCTTGATTGCATTTGCAATAGCTTCTTTATCTACACCACAAGCTTCGACCTCTTCTTCGGTGTAACCTTCTTTGAGAATCTTGGCTAAGCTCATGCCTGAGTCTACCATTTCACATGCGCTAAACCCTGCCGCTTTTATCTGCTCAGCAGTAAAACCTGCAGCAGAGAGCTGAGCAGGAGTGAACCCTGCTGTTTTTAGTTCTTCTGCACTAAAACCTGCAGCCTTAAGCTGTTTAGCACTAAAACCGGCAACTCTCAACTCTTCTGCAGTGAATCCGCACTCTTTCATATCTGCAAGAGAGTAACCAGCTTGCTTCAGTTCTGTGGCGTTGTAGCCTGAATCTTTAAGCTCACATGCGCTCATGCCACTAGCTTTCAGTTGGCTTGCGGTAATGCCAGCTTGTGCAAGTTGTGAAGCTGTAAACCCTGCTGCCTTCAGCTCGCTTGGGCTAAAACCCGCAGACTGCAGATCAGCAGCTGTAAAGCCTGCAGCTTTTAGCTGTGCTGCATTAAATCCTGCAGCTTTGAGTTGTTGTACAGAAAAACCTGCATCCTTTAGTTCAGCAGCACTAAAGCCACATTTTTTCATTTGATCGAGTGAGTAACCTGCTTGCCTTATTTCATTTGCAGTATACCCTGCATCTTTTAGTTGGCATGCGTCTAAGCCTGCGGCTTTCAGAGCGCTTGCACTCACACCTGCGCGTCTAAGCTGACTGGCTGAGTAGCCTTGCTTGAGCAATTCACTTGCTGGAACACCATCTGCTATTTTCTTGAGTAGCTCTGGATCGACTGTTGTGCCTTCTGCTTCGGCAGGAGTAAAGCCTGCTCTAATGAGATCACCTGCACTAAAACCTGCATCTCGGAGTTCGTTGGCAGAGAAGCCAGCAGCTTTAAGCGCCTCTGCTGAAGCGCCAGCAGCTCTTAGCTCACTCGCGGAAAATCCTGCAGCCTTTAACACATTAAGGGGTATCCCTGCTTTAAGTAATTCGCTAGCAGGGTAGCCTGCTTTCGCTACCTCTTCTGGTGAAAAGCCTGCTTTGAGAAGATCAGCCGCACTAATACCTGCAGCCATCAGTGACTTTGCTGAACATCCCATCTTTCTTAGATCTTTGATGTCTGCACCACCTTTAGCCATTTCTGTACAGTCAAATCCTGCCTTTTTCAACTGTTCTGCACTGAAACCAGCTCCTAGTAGCTGCTTTGTTGTGAAACCTGCATCTTTGAGTTCATCTAAGCTGTACCCTGCTGCCGCAAGCTCTGGTGCAGAGTAACCTGCACAACGAAGTTCTAAAACTGAGAAACCGCTTGATTTCATGTCTCCAGCAGTGTATCCACCTAACCGTAAAGCTTCTGCGCCGCAACCAACTGACCGCATGGAGGAAGCAAGTACACCTCTATCTCTTTGTTCTTGGACGTATTGTACGCTGCATTCACGTTTTGCTGTACTTACGCATCGTTTGTCTTCAAGTTGTGCTTTTGATACGCCAGCTGCTTCTAACTGACTTTTCGAAAATCCAGCTGCTAGCAATTCATCGGGGGTAAAGCCTGCATTTAGCATTTCTTTTGCAGTATATCCTGCTGCTTGTAGCTCTGCTGCAGTAAACCCTGCTTTTTGTAGTTGCTCTGCGCTAAATCCTGCAGCTCTTAGTTCTTGTGCGCTAAATCCAGCAGCTTTCAGCTCTGCAGTGCTAAACCCTGCAGCCTTCAGTTCTGCTGCGTCATACCCAGCTTTAGCGAGCTCACCTGCTGTGAACCCAGCATTTTTAAGTACCTCTGCGCTACATCCATTACATTTTAACTCAAATGCGCTCACTCCAGCTTCTCGTGCTCTTTTGGCAAATTCAGGTGTACAGGTAATTTTCTTAGAACCGACTCCTTCTGCGTTCAGTTTAGCTTGGTTCATAAACTCAGTGGCATTGCTTACAAACCCACCTTGGCCGATGGCGCTAGGCATAACACTACCACTACCGCTTCTTTTAGCTTGCTCGTATTCTTCAGCATATTTGGTTTCAGAAAGCTGTGCGTACTCTGAGGTAACTTCACCAGCTTTTGCTGAGTTTATACCAGGTCTTGTTTGTGATACGTTACTTGCGTCAATTGACCCGCTAGAGTCTAGCAGCATACTTAATCCGTATAAAACTGCTCCAATGCCAACTACACCACCAACGATGACAGCTAACTTGAAACCTAAACTTGTTTCGCTATATTTCTGATTTTCATCTGTCACTTACACACCCTCTACTTGAAGTTTAACTACTTTACCGTTTCTAAATGCAACCAATGCTGATGTCACAGGTAGCTCATATACATGCATTAGGTCGTTTGCTCCATTTATTTTGGCTAACCATGCTGGTGATATGATCTCTAGGGGTGTTCTTAGATACATTTTCTTTTTATAGATCCAGGCTTGAGCTTCTCCTCCAGACACGTGCACCTGAACGCTCTTCGACGGGGGAATGTTGTTCAGTATGTCAAGCATGACTGGATTGGTACTAGTATTCATACCGAAGCCCATATTTTGAACTGATTCTTTTGCAAATGGTCCAAAGCGTGGTACTTGTAAATCTAGGCGGTAGTCGACTTCTTTTTGACCAGGGATAATTTCTAGTAAAATTGGAGTGTTTAATCCTTGTAGCATCACCACCATGTTGGTGCTTTTATAAATGGTTTGTGCTTGCATCAGTAGTGTATTGCTGTGGCTGTCTTTAAGCTCTTCAGCACTTTGTCCCTGGTTCCATATTATATTCACTGCAGCGGGATTACCTATATCATATGCCTGTATCGGCCACATTTGCCCGGTAGAGTCGAAAAACGATATAACTGAAACGTATCCTGCTGATAATCTCACAACAGTTGGTAGTGCACCGTTATCTAAGTTGACCATCATTGAGGAATTAGTTGGGCTTGGTGGCGTATCGCCTGTGAATGTTGCCATTCTCTGTGACTCATTCCATAGCTTGCGCACTTTTTTCACTTGCTCGTTGGACAATGGTGATATTGTGTCAGCCAACTGCTCAAATGCAGCATCATTGACTTCTTCTTTGTAGCTATCAGTACTGACTACTTCTTCTGTTTGTGCATATGATGTTGTGAATTGTGTTATCAACAGTCCACAAAGCAGTGCGGTTAGTGCTCGTCTCATAATCTAGTCTCTCTAAGTTGATGCCCTGTAGTAAACAATACCAATACCAGAAGGATTTTCTTCAATCGATGTTCTTTGAACAAGCATGGTAACCACAGTGGGTATATTCTTAGATAGTGTTGCACTTTGATATTTTACGAGTAATGGTAGCTGAACCTTCCATGTGTACTTACCTGAGACTAGGCCCTGCTGCAGGACGACTGGCGCACCAGTTGCTACAGCTGTGGCAACAAGTCTATTTGTTCTTACGTAATCAAGGTTCTGTGTTTTCGCAAAGGCCTCTTGATAACTTCTCCAACCCTCCGCTGTAAAGTAAGTTGAAGCGTCTTGTAATTGCCTTCTGAAATTCACGAAATCATACGAGTTGATGCGTGCAGCTGCCATGTTTGACCATGCCAGTATTTGGGGTGTTGATTTCACTGGCTGTGATAGAGGTGAAACTGGTATTAACCTACCGTCTGGTGAGGTAACAATAAACTGTGCTGGTACCGGGTTGAGTAGGTTATATAGGGCTACTGATGTCATCAGTATATTAATTGCTATCGATAGTAGTAGAATAAAAAGAACTTTTCTATAGCTATCTCTATAGAATATGTTTCGATTCATTACAAGCGAAAGTCCGTCTTGTTCTGGCATACACGGTCACTGTACGATTACTGCTTATGAAGAGCTTAGCAAGCTTAAGGCATTTTTACAAGGCATCATTTATTAAATATTTTTTAAATTTACGGCCTTGTTTTATGGGTCAAAGAATCAACTGGTATCATTCTCCCATCCACTGTACAGATGATAAATACAGGGGGCTCAGGATTAAATACTTTTTGTGTGATATAGCCTGCTATCCCCAATGAAATAAACGTTGATATCAGCACTAACCACCCTGTTATCCGGAATGCGTTACGGTAAAAGGTAGAGTTATTCAGTATTCTTTCAAGAATCAAACTTTTCGACATCTTACTATCCTAATAGCTTTCTGTTGACTGTGCAGGATTAAAAAACTCTACCATTGTAAATGATGCTTTTGCTGTCTTTCCGCTTTCTGATTTCCAGAACTCTAACCGCATGTCCTTTTCCGTTGATTCAGCTGTAATAACCTCTATATTTCCAAGTTTCTTCTGTGTTCGTATTGCATCTGCTAATACACGAGTTTGTTTTCTTGCTAGATCGACTTCATTTACTTTAGGCTTGTCTGTGTCGTGAGGAGTAACATCTACTGCAATACCTTTGAGTACCACTTGTTGTGGGTTGTAGAACGAAATTAGATCTACAAGTCTCTCGATTTTATCATCTATATCTGATTTTAAATTATCACTCTTTTTGTTAAATGTGAATTTATGTGGAATGTATATTTTTATTCCATCGCCTAGATGGTAAACAATAACTCCCTGCTTTGACAAATCCTGTACCGTCTTAGTAAATAACGCCTTATCTATCTCACGCTTATCATCGTGGTAATCAGAACTCATGTAGAAAACTTTTTTACAGCTATGATTACCATAGCAGTTTCTCGTTTTAGCTTGCAGGCTCAACGATACTGCTGCGGTAATGATAATGGTAAGCCATGAATTTTTCGTGTCCATAGTTGTGCGCCTCCTAAATGATGCCAATAAGCTGATCGATTTTTGCAATTAGCGTTTTTTTATCCAACGCAGACTGCATATACTCTGTATTGTAAGTTGTATTTGCCTCGATGTTCCCTGTTATATCACTGATCTCAACACCTAATGTATCTGATTTCTGTCCGGTCAGCTTGCCTAGGTACTCAATATTTTTTACAAGCTTGCTTTTGATGATTAGTGGCTGACATAACGACTCAACGTTACGCGATGCGAGTGCGTATTTCATACTTTGGGTAATATTAATTGCAGTAAAGAAGTTGATTTGCTGGTTACCTATCTCGTCTTTATCGTCATTTACGATAAATGCATCTTGAATCGTCTCTAAATCTTCATTAGCCATTGTGCTATCTGAGTGGTCTGAATAATTATCTTCTGTTCTATTATGTTGGGTACTGTCTTGCGCTTCGATATTTTGCTTATGGAACTCAAATAAAGTATCAATGCCTTTATCGATAGGCAACTGAACTTTGCTTCGAGTTTGCATGATATTAATGGCCTTTGCAATGTCGTTGTCTATCTCTGCATTAAATTTGGGCAAACCATGCTGAGTAAGCTCTTCGAAGTCTTCGATACTCTTCACTAGATTATAAAGCTCTGCATCTTTTGGTAGATCCACCTTCACGAAAACGTTAAGCCGCATCGCTTTGACCGGCTCTGGATTAACATAAAAAGAAGAAGCACGTATTATTTTTGATTTGAAAAATATGTGCATTTGACCTTCTGTTTGCTCTTTGAGATCTAATAAGTCAATCCGAGCGCGCTTTTCTGTCTTTGCACTCTTTGTATCACTGTATGCACCTGTAATGGTAGGATTTTGTGCAGAGAAACTCTCTACAGCTGTCACGTACGACTCACCTGCTCCTTTCATGAAAAATTCCCAGGTATCAGTCGGGTCTTCTAATTTCATACATATTTTAATGTTGGTGTTAGCACCAATAGATGCGGCTTCTTCCTTGGAAGACTTCTGAAAGGCTGGTAAATCTTGTCCAGCAAAAATAACAGAAAATCCTAGTGATCGTGCTTGTGCAGGAACTACAGCAAAGCCTTTTACGGCATAGTAACCATATTCGTCTAACACACACAGAAATGGTGTTGATGCAGAGGTTGGCTTTCTTGTGATAACGTCTTGATAAGTCCCTTCAACTGCGTCACCTAAGCCTGCTGCCATCATAGTTTTCATTGAAGCAATAACCACTTTACCTAGATTGGCTAGCTCATCTGGAGACTTCTCTAGTGCGGGGAGTAGTACCACAAGAACCCGTCGGTTTAATACGACATCCTTGAGATCTACTTCAGCAAGTTTTGTCCGCATTATGTGGCCATATGTATCAGCAAACGTTGTGAATGTTCGTGTCAGCTGCATGGTAATGAAACCGTGCTGTTCAAATACAGTAGAGACCTGCTTACCTTTGCGCTCTTTCACGTATCCTGGTAGTGTTTTGAGATAATTCTCGATAGGTTGCATAACAACATCTGGTACTCCTTCAAGGCTGATATCAAATTGCCCATCACGGATAAACACCTTGTCTGCAGCTATCGCTTCAAGCCGCTCCAGCGCAAAATAATTACGGATAGTATCTGGATCTAGCAGTATATTTCCAGCGTCTCTCTGGTAGACTAAGATCTTAAATAACGCTTCTACAAAAGCGATCGCACGACCTTTCCACATATCGCCATCGCTGCCACCTGAACCTGAATCTAACATACTAGTAACCAGGTTCGATAACATACTAGATGATCCAGAGGCAAATGGATTCATCGTATTGGACATACGTTTCTCCTGCGCACCTATAATATCTCTGGCGCCAGTCATGAAGTTAATAAGTAAAATATCGTCTTCTCGGCCCATTTGCTTCATCAAGGAAAAAATCTTGGCAAATAGGCTATTATCCCCTTTTCCATCGACATATATAAATCCACTTCCTTGCACCAAAGCATTGTAAGCTATCGATACAAGTGATTCTGTTTTACCAGAACCTGTTGAACCAAAAATTAAACAGTGTGTTCTCATATCTTCGTTTGCGAACCAAAGCTCAGTTTTTTTATCTAGTTCGTTTCCAAAAAAGTATATTCCGCGTGCTGAGCGTGGTTTTCCATTAGGCGCCATATCGCCATAATCTTTCTCTTTAGAGCGCATTGGCATACGAAATGGCAATCTGACTCTTTGCGTCGTTGCAACTATGAAGCTAATCATGATGATTAAAAATATGAGACTGGATATAAATGAGAAAACAAAACTAAGCACGCCTAATGCTAGAATAAGATATCCAACATTCGTTGGCTCTTTGAAAAAATCAGATATGCGTTGGCCAATTGGTCTAACGTCTCGAATTAGCCGTTGTTGATCCTGTTCTTGATCTTGGCTTAGCCCTCGTCTTGATCTACTCATATCTTACTCATCGTCTGGCTTGTAAATAACTTCGGATATCGCTTCTTCGAGCCCGTTGATAGCTTCTTCGACCATAGCTGTCTGCAGTGGTCTACGTAATCTCTTTTCTACCACCCAATGGCCGAATGGTCCAGCTACCTCGGGAAACGCAGTTCTTCTCCCGACAGAATTCAACATATACCACAATGGCCTATCAACCGTTTTTAGCCAGAGAAACTCTGCTGCGGCTAAAACACCATCCTCTCGCGCTAACTCAAGCAATGATGCCATAGCAGGCAGTAAAAATGCGTGAGGGCCAACTGCCTTAGCAATACGCATGGATTTAAGATGTTTTTCAAGTAGCCCATAAGTGCCTGTAAAATTCAATGCAGGGTTTTCTCCTCCACTCGATGCGGCAATTTGTCTCAAGAGTCTATTGCATGAATCAGTATCATGTTCTGCTTTTGAAGCAAATGCGGCAAATAATGCAAGTACATGTGGTGGGAAGCCTTGAAGATTTCCGTTCCAGCTTGGCCCCATCTGCAGCGAAAAGACTTGATAAGCACGCACCCTGTTTACGGTTGCCACCTGTCTTCCATTAACATTCTCTATATCAAGTATTTTATTTAGTTTAGCAAACTCCATTGGTTGTTGTGACATAGCGAATGGGCCTTCATCCAGCCCTGTCTTGACTAAGTTTTTGCCTACTACCGTCGTGATATAGGGCCAGTTTTCCGATTCTTTTGTTCTCAGTGTTTCAAGTGAATAAGTGTTTTTGTACCTCCCACCAATATCTGCGTAGATGAGAAACATACTTAAAGCAAGCCATATTGGTGTAGTAAACGCAGCGAAGTACAATCCAACGATTGATAACACATAAAAAACATCTGAAACTGTCGCGTTTGAGTAGCTAACTTGATTGATTAGGTTGATTGCCTCAATAAGATAATCACCTGTAACCCATGGATTTGTAGGTGGCTGGATACCTAGTAACGGCGCTATAATGTCCATTACGCTATCTAATAACTGCAAAGGTAAAAGCATTGCGTACGCTTGGTAGTAGCTCATACCGAATGCTGCTTTAGTAATTTCTGCGTGGTAAAAATGCCATGAGCCTGCTGCTAAAATTACGAGGAATGCGGAGTAGTATAACCCCTCCATTCCAGTTGATTCTTGCCCTTGCTGCTGCCTTGCCATATCTTAATAGTAGGTTAATTGGTTTTATTATAACAACAAACTTTAACAATGCAATGTCGTTGCCATAAAATCTGGTGTTCTTTGGCTGGGTCGTTTATAGCCTAGGAGACGTCTTCAAGTAAGAGCTTACCATCAATAAAGAAATATTTATCGTGGTTATAATGAATAAAATTGACTATTTTTTCGGGGCTAAGATAACCAGGTTTGATATGAATGATTTTATTATTCAAACTATCAAACATTTCTGTTTCATCTTTATCTAAATTTATGATTGCCTCTCGTGGTACGTGTGCAGTAACGTAACCGTCGGATACTTTTTCTCCTTTACTAGTTATGAGCTGCTTTGCATCTTTTTCTTCTAGGTAGATTGGCCGCCCAAAGCCACAGGTTGAAATTGCGTTGCATGTAATTTGCCACATCATAAGGTCTTTGCCAGAAGCTTGGTATAAAGTTATATAAACGAGTACATCACCCTCTGGTATTGCTTGCGTCTTTCTTTTTTTTGCAATGACATTATCAACGTTAACGACATTTTCTTCCAATACAGTCATTGAGTCTTCTAATTCTTGTAGAGCTTCTTGGATTTTCTTTTTTTTGTGTTTAAGTAGGAAGCTTTTTTCCCAGAAAGAATCATTCAGTACGTTTCTAAGCTCGTGAATAGTACTAGTTGAGGTTGTAAAGACATCATGCAATTGTTGAGTATTATCAGTGTTATCTGTTCTGCTATCGGATGAAGATTTATCCAGGCCTGAATCGCTCGTAGGCTTCTCGTCGAACATATGTCTTAGGAAATATTGTTAATATTGGTTGGGCTAGTTCTCGATAATTTCTCAACCAGAGAATAGAATTTGTTCTGTGAATTTGACAGCTTGTTTGTGAAAGCTTGCTTATCGCCGAGTCGGTTATCGTGATCTTGTCCCAGATACTGCACTGTTTCGCCAATAAGTTTAGTAACTGTGAGTATTTGTTCTTGTTGTGTTTTGCTACTAACACCAGACGATTTGTAGTTATCGAAATCTTGTGGTTTATCGCCGTCTATGTGTATTGTCATTTTCTTACCTCTTTGTGAGCAAATGTCTTACAAAATGTATAGTAGATTGGCCCGATATTGTCAAATTTAATTTCACAATTTTTGACATTGTATTGTAATACAATGTTTGTGTCAAACAATCTTTAGTCATATAGAAGTTCATCAACATTGATTGGCGCATTTCGGATACCACGAGTAAGCTCTATAAGCACATCAGAGACACAAATAATGCTTGTCAGCGGTAATTTTTTGCTTGGCTTAAGAATAACCCCGAGCATTGCACCGTCGCTTTCTTCAAATTCCACTCCTAAAGGCTTGTTAAAACATAATAATGATAATTGCTCAGCTCTTTTTGCTATTGCAGGTAACAATCCTTTTTCTGATAAGACTTCATCGGCGCTAATGTCTTTCGATCTTAACTTAAAGCTAATACCTAGCTCATTAGCTAGGGAAGTACAGATTTTCTTAAGTTCTACCATACTCACATCCACCAAGGTATAGCTAATCGTCGCCTACCTGCTAGTTGACTTCGCAAATAACGTGCAAATACTGTTAAAGAAAAGCCATAATATTCTAACACTGTAAGCGCAACTACAGCAGCTAGAGCAAGCAGAATTGTCCAATACCTTAAATGAAAAAGGCTAAAAACGATTGGAAACGTAGCGGATGAATTGACCATAAAGAGCCTAACTGGTCGGGCTGTATCACGCCAATGTGAACCTTCTTTAAATGTGTTAGCCATACAAAATAACCTTACTAGCTATTGTTATTATAAACTTAGCAAACCAAAATACCACACTTTTTTGTTGAAATTGCTTTTGTTTATATCTTCACATAGCACCTTCAACTTATCTATTAATAGTCTTAACACTTCTCAAGAAGACTCATACACTTAAGTAAACCATCATGTAAACTCTTGACATTTACCACTAAAATCGTGTATGTTATTATTTTTAATGATATTTTCATGGAAAACGTTTTATTCTCCCGCAGATTTTGGCCACTTTTTTGTACTCAGATCAGCGCCGTCCTTCTTGATAATGTTTACCGTAATGCATTTTTGCTAATTGTCTTTTACTATATGACAACTGACTCCTTATCAGGTATCACACCGTCCTTGCAGCATAATTTCACCATCATGTCTGCTGCTTTACTTATATTTCCGTTTTTCCTCTTTTCTTCGATTGCCGGTGATTTTTGCGATAAATTTAGCAAATCGAATCTCATAAAAGCCCTTAAGACTATTGAGCTTGTGATTGTTGCTCTTGGATGCTACGCATTCTACGCACAACATGTAACACTCATGCTCGGCTGTATTTTTATGCTTGGTTGTCGCGTGACCTTTCTTAGCCCTTTGAAATTATCCCTACTACCTGAATACCTTGATGACAAGAAACTTATTCAAGCAAATGGCTATTTAGAGACCGGCACTTTTGCAGGCATTCTGCTTGGCGAGATACTTGCCAACGTACTTTTTGCGCATGAAACCTACGGTATGATTATTCTTCTTGGCCTTGTATTAACCATTTCTCTTCTTGGCTCAATTGCAAGCTACTACCTACCTCATGTAGAAGCTAAAAAACCCGACATTTCTATCAACTTTAATTTCATTCGCGGTAACTTCGATATCATAAGAAACACCAGATACTCTCGTACCCTTTATTTATGCATTCTTGGAATATCTTGGTTTTGGCTAGTCAGTGGGATCGTACTCAACGAAATCCCAATGCTCATAAAGCACACTGTAAATGCCAAACCTGGTGTACTAACGCTATCTTTAGTCACTTTTGGTATCGGCGTTGCATCTGGCTCTATCCTTTGCCAAAGACTTCTTAAAGACCGTATTGAAGCAACTTATGTACCTCTGGCTGCATTTGGTATCTCATTTCTTCTTTATGATCTTGCGTCAGTTATACATAGCCTGTCTACGCCTAGCGAACCCATTGGTATTTTTGCGTTTCTAAGCTACTGGCTACACTGGCGCGTTGTTCTGGACTTTTTTCTAATAGGAGGATTAGGAGCCATGTACCATGTGCCACTTTATTCTATCATGATTCACGAGAGCTCAGATGCCGAACGCTCTCGCGTTATAGCTTGTCACAACATAGTATCCACAAGCTTTATGATTATTGGCTCACTCCTCAATGGCGCTCTTGCATATTGCTTTTCTGGCAACTCAGCGTACACACTTGCATTTGTATCCGTTATGTTTGCCTGGCTCTCTTTATATATCTCTCAGATCATGCCTTACGGCATTTTGAAGACTGTTTTACGGTGGCTATTTCGCACTACATACCGAACCTCTGTAGTTGGCTTAGAAAATTACAACGCAGCCCAAAACGATCGGCTTATTATAATAGCTAATCATACCTCGTGGCTCGACGCACTATTATTGGCAGCTTTTTTACCCGATAAGCTCACTTTTGCCCTCAATAGTAACATGCTTGATCATTGGCTGATTCGTTTTTTTGTAAAGCTTAACAAAGTCTACATGATTGACCCAACCCAACCAATGAGTATGCGTGGATTAATGGACGCTGTACGCGAGGGTGAAAAAGTTGTTATCTTCCCTGAAGGTCGACTAACTGTTACAGGATCACTCATGAAGATCTATGAAGCACCTGCTATGATTGCTAATAAAACTGGGGCAAAGATACTCCCCATCTATATTAAAGGAATACACCACTCTCTGTTTACCCGCCTCAAACACGTTCCTACATGGAGTAGCTGGCCTAGAGTTGCACTACACATCGCAAAAGCACAATCTTTTGATATAGAGCCTAACTTAGACAATCGACAAAAACGCAAGCAAGCAAGCTCTTTTCTATGGCGCATCATGACAGAGATCAGCTATGAGAGTAACAAATCCGACAACAATTTATTTCAAAGCTTACTTCACGCAGCCCGTAGCCATGGTAGCAATAGGGTAATCTGCGAGGACATCTCCCGCAGCCCCATGACCTATCAACAAATGATTACTCGTTGTTTTGCATTACGATTTCTATTGAAGAAAAATATTAAGACAGATAATTATATCGGTGTGTTATTACCTACTGCATCCCCAACTGCAGTATGCTTTTTTGCTCTACAATGCATGAAAAAGATTCCTGTGATGATAAATTATACACACGGACCAAGCCAAATGGTTTCATGTTGCCAAACAACTGCTGTTACCAAGGTTGTTACTAGCAGAAAATTCATTCAAATTGCTAAACTTGATGGGGCAGTTGATGCACTAAAACTCGCAGGTCTTGAGATTATTTATCTAGAAGACTTAGCAAGCAAGCTATCAATGTATCATAAATTACTCAGCTTCATTATGTCGTTTATCCCGATTACTAGTTATAACTTGCTCCAGCCCACTAAGCCTTCACCTAGCGATCCGTGCATGGTGCTTTTCACCTCTGGCTCTGAAGGACATGCTAAAGGGGTTGTATTAAGTCACGACAATATGCACGCAAACATTGCGCAAATCACCTGCATGCTTGACCTTAATCATGATGATCTTATTTTCAATACCATGCCACTTTTCCACTCCTTTGGTCTCACTGGCGGGCTTTTACTCCCGATTCTTAGCGGCGTTAAAACATTTATGTACCCTAACCCCCTGCACTACCGCGTTATTACTGAACTCATCTATGATACAAACGCTACAATTTTGTTTGGATCAGACTATACGTTAAGCTTATACGCCAACAACGCTAATCCCTATGATTTCTATAGTCTTCGCTATGTTGGCGCAGCTTCTGAAAAACTACAACAGAACACCTTTACTCTATGGACGGAAAAGTTTGGTATACGTATTCTTGAAGCGTATGGCATGACAGAGGCTGCGCCTGCAGTATGTCTCAATACCCCAATGCATTATCGGCATGGATCAGTAGGAAAATTCTTACCTAAAATTGACTATAAAGTTGAGCCAATACAGGGTGTTTCTGAAGGCGGACGTTTATTTGTTTCTGGACCTAATATCATGCTGGGTTACATCAAACACGACCAACCAGGCGTTATACAACCACCCCAGGACGGCTGGCATGACACAGGAGATATTGTATCTGTTGATCATGATGGCTTTGCGCATGTGCTCGGGCGAGTAAAACGCTTTGCTAAAATTGCCGGCGAAATGATTTCTTTAGGTGCAGTAGAAAATGCTGTAATTCAGGCCTTCCCTAATTCTCAACATGCAATTATTGCCCAACCTTGTGCAAAAAGAGGAGAGCAACTTATTTTATGTACTGAAGATCCAGATCTTGACAAATCTATACTACAAAAAGCATTTGTTGACTTAGGCATCAGTGAACTTTGGTTACCACGACAAATCGCCCACCTAACCCTCCCTAGACTCACTACAGGTAAAACGAACTACGTAGCTCTTGCACAGCAGTATGTAACCGCCTAACCACTTCTCACTGGAAAAATATTTTTGATATCACCCTTGCGTTTTAGAATGTCTGTTGCGAATAACCATCTAGCTATGGTAACTTAAATTCTTTTAAGGTTTGTCTGAATGTCATTTTGGTCTCATTTCAAAACTTTGTCCTCTTCTCGTACGAGAGTTGCAGCCTCAACCCTTTGGGATCAACAAACTACTTATTACCAACATCATGGTATTGCTAGCTGGGATAATAAAGTTCCTTATCAAATCACAAACAGTGTTTACTTTGCGCAGGTCTACGCACAATCTATTGTATGCTATGCCCTTGACTGCCGCAAAAAAGGGTACGAAGGACCGATCTATATTGTTGAGCTGGGTGCATCTCATGGTCAATTTATGTTTAGGCTAATTCGCCACCTAGAACAAATTTTACCTCAGCATGGCCTTCAACTTGCAGAACTTACCTTCTTTTGTTGTGATTGCTCAGATAAAATGATTAGATTTTGGCGCTCTCAACCACAACTCGAACAATATATCAAAAAGGGTATATTGCGGACCCACCTATTTCATATAAATTACAAACAAGGTATCGAATGCGATTTACCTGTTGAGAAATGGCAAAATAAAAAAATCGTACTTATCGCAAATTATTTTTTTGATTCCTTGTATCAAAATGCCTTTGTACATGATGATAACAAAATTTATCCAATTGATGTCTGCGTACCAGATCACACACAGCATGGTTGTACTACTGCGCAACTTGAGTTTGTGACAGATAAGGATACCCCAGGCGCTACATTTTATGACAATCCTAAGAAAAACGGAATTTTGCTTGATCATATCAGAGATGACATTCAGCGATTTTTAATGCCTGATGCAGCTATGGATATACTGGATTATTTTTCTTCTCATACCTCTCAGGTCCTTTTACTGACATCTGATAAAGGTCTTACTTCACCTGAACACCACTTCTACTCTGATAATATGTCTTTTCATGCAGATGGCGCAATCTCTACAACTGTAAACTTCTTTGCACTTGATAAGTATGTACGCTTTTGTCATGCTGGCTCCTCCGTACTTGCCCCTCCTAGCTTTCCGTCAGATCAGCTCGTTTTTTCATCTTTTGCATTCTTGACCCATGGCAAGATAAAAGATTATCCAAAACTTTTTAATCATCTATCCTATTACTTCCAAGACTACTCGTTCACAGATTATCATATCAACCAGCTTATTCTACAAAAAGACAATGGTTATCAATCTATCCAATCCGTGCTGGCTTCTTTTAAAAAGGTTATGTATGACCCGTATATTTTAAACCATCTACTCGATAAACTCAGAGATTTAGTTGAGAATGACTCTCATTATAAGCCGAGCTGGTTACAACCAGCTCTATTACGTCTTGCAGAAAATAATTACTATATTCCTAACAAAGCTGCAAACTGCTCGTTCTTCTTAGTTGCAAGAGCTGCAACTATACTTAAATGCTATGATGAGGCTATCAAGCTTATCGATATTCACAAAGATCTCTACGGTAAAAACTATTACCATTTTTTACTCATGGCTGCTTATTACTTCAAACAAGAGGATTTTAAAGAATCACATCGATACTACAACTTGGCTCTAAGCCAGGATCCTGACTGCCCAGAGTCTAAGCGTTATCTCGAGCTTTGTGAAAATACTATTCGTACCCAAAAATAGATTGGCCTAAATTATTTTATATCTGACTTTTCAGTCATATGTAAACACACAACCAGAATACTTAAAGTTTATTATCACCACCTCCCTATCTCTAGACTATATATTTTCGTAGTCAAGTGTTTACCAAACTACCAGCTCTAGCTACTCTGTTTATCTGAAATACTTGTTCTGTTTTAACGAACTATTAGATTATATCCGTGGCTTTCGCTACAGGGGTAAAAGTTTCTTAATAAAACGCCCATATTTTCTTGACATCCTAAGCCTTATTGGGTTGAATAATACTAGTCAACTTGGAATCTAATTATGTTTATACGGCTAGTCGCACTCGCAACGTTACTCGGTCTAGTAGGTTGTAGTAGCTCTGTGAATGCACCGAAAAAAGATCTCGACAGTCCCTATACCAAAGATCTCTTTGATAAGCTTGAAACTACAGTTGCAAGCAGCCATTTTGACGAGCAAGCGAGTAATGTCAAACTTGCAGAATCTGCGGCATCGGTCAGCCACTCGCTGCAAGAGCTTGCCAAGATTGAACGTTCTGTACATAACGTCCAGCATGTAAAAGAAGATCCTAATATCATACAAACTCGCCTGAGTGAACGCACTACTGTTGATTGGACAGGAAGACTAGATACATTTCTGCAAAAAATTGCTAAGACTGGAAACCTTCAATATCGAACTATAGGGGTTGCTCCCCCCATACCTGTTATTGTATCAGTAAATGAAAAAGACGTTTTAATTACCGACCTCATACGTAACGTTGCCTATCAAGTTCAAAGTCAGGCCTCTGTGACTTTAACAAAAGATAAGGTCTTACAGCTTAAATATCTTAAAAGCTAAGGATTGCTATGTCACGTTTTCCACTTCTTCAGATCGGCCTCACATTAGCCCTCGTATTTGGTCTTCAAGGTTGTTCAACAGAGGTACATGAGACATCTGAGGCAGCTAAACAGGCGCATTTAGAGGTTGTTCGCGAGACAGCAATCAGTTATTCAACTCAGTATGCCCTACATTGGGAAGCTAAGCTCATTAATGAACACCTAGAATCTCGATCTCGGCAGATGGACGCCATCTATGACTTTAGGCAACTTTTGCTTGAAAATAGCGTAGTCCCACCCATACTCGAAGAGAGTCGACAAAATGTATCTTACGGTAATTATAAACATATTCGTGTCTCAGACCGTTTCATTAAGATAGTCAAACCTGCCGGTTTTTCTACTGTTGCTCCAACCTGGCGCGACTACGTTTATCTTAAGTTCTCTAAGCCAGATATACCCAATGACAGATTGTGGCCCCGCACTGCGGAAGAGCGCAAAGCATGGGATGAAGGTTTAGTTGAGGGTTGGAAAGTTGGTAGATGGCAAGCATCCAGTATTTTTGCCTCTAATTTAGGACTTTTAAAGAGAGATTTTAACGGTATGGTGCTTTACCACAACCTCTTAGCACAAAATATGATTTCACCTACCTACTCTGCAATTGCTAACTTGGGTGTTACTGGTAATGGTAGAGAAATGCAATTAAACGATAGGGTGGTAAAAATCACCTCTGAGTCACAATTACAACCGAATAATGTTGATCAGTGGCGAGCTGCAATACAAAGAATTCAAAGCAAATCTGATGTTATAACTGCCCCCACACAAGAAGAGCAAAGAGTGCTTGATGATGGGCCACTCTCTATCACTAAATAAATGTTTTTTTTTCTGCATAAAACAATCTTTTGTGCTATGAGCTATTGATCACTAAGATGTACACCTATCCATGCATGCTAAACCAGACAACACCTACCTAATACCTAACGAACCTCTCGATAGATTTACTCCTACAAATCTTGATTTGCTACTGCAGTTTTGTTACGAAAGACATGCATCAGATATAACTATCCAAACTGAAGAACACATCACCGCTGAGATATACGGTGTGTTATATCCCACTACTAGACGTAGACTTACAAAAAATGAAGTTGGTACACTTCTGAATCATATTTATGGTCCTAATGGTACCACTCAGCTTGCAAGTGGTTATGACCTAGACACCTATTATGAATTCCGTCCTACGCGCATCGAGCGCTATCGCTTTCGTGTAAATGCTACAGCATGCCTTGTTGAAGGCTACGAAGGTATACAAATCACTATGCGGGTAATTCCCACACATCCACCCGAGCTCAAAGACATGTTATTACCCCAAGAGATTATGGATAATATAGATCCAGATGATGGGGCAGTATATATTACCGGATCAACTGGTTCAGGTAAGAGTACTCTACTCGCAGCGATTATTCGCTTTATTGCAGAACAAGAGGACTCTAACCGTAAAATTCTCACCTATGAATCCCCTATTGAATTTGTATATGATGATGTAAATAAACCCTCTTGTATCATTAGTCAAAGTGAAATACCGCGCCACCTACCTTCTTTCGCAGCTGGCGTGCGCAATGCACTTCGTCGTAAGCCTCGACTGATACTTGTCGGTGAGACTCGTGATCAAGAAACTACTAATGCTCTGCTAGAAGCATCTCTTACTGGTCACCCTGTGTATACTACTGTGCATAGTAATGGCGTAGCAGAAACGGTAAGACGTTTGGTTAATGCTTTTTCAGAAGAGGAACGCAACAGTAAATCGATTGATATTATTGAAACCATGCGTATGATTGTGTGGCAGCGCTTGGTCAAAACAGTAGATGGTAAACGCATGCCACTGCGTGAGTATCTCGTTTTTAATGAGGCAATCCGATCAAAGCTTCTAAGTGTACCTGTTGACCGCATCAGCCAAGCAACCCGTAAAATTGTGAAAGAACAAGATCATACTATGTTAGATGATGCAAAACGTGCTTTTAAAGACGGTAAGATTGATAAAGCTATATTAACTAAGATCGAGCGTTACCACCAAGGGCAAGATCATGATATGGGCGTAGGTAGCTAGTAAGTATTTTTACTTTAACATATATAAACTGAGTGACTATGACTCTTGTTAGCTCTGTTTTTTATTAGAAAATTATATACTCGCGTTTGTTTCGAAATAACTTTCTCATGTAAGTAAAAGGCACAGGATTGCTTCTGATTGATACTTTTCGTAGGTACTTTTTTGTATTTTTTGCTTAGTCTGTTTTATTTTGATTTTTTACAAACGAAAAAATGTTTAAACACTCTGTATATACTGCCACTCTGTATAGGTACACACTTTGTTTTTACAGACTTTTAAAAAATCTAAATTTAAAGCCCTTTTCCTGCACGGTTACGACTCCACTGATTTAAAGTGATACCAAATTTTTGCTTAAAGAATCCCTTACCTGGCCCTCCTAAGCTTCCAGCTTCAGAATCATGGTACTTAGCAGTTACCATTTTTCTTGTTAGTGGGTTAAACACTTTAATCCTTACATCTTGGCCTGAGTACCTATTTATAATTTTGTCTGCAATGGCTTGATCAATCCGCTCATTTCTACTCACGTGAGATCTTCTTTGTAAAAAACCTCCTTGCTGAGAATACTCTCCATAAAACATACCTTTTCTCGTGTCTGGCTCTGACACTCGAATCCATGTTTTATCGTATTGACCTCTTTGCTTCCACGCTGCATTTCTTATTTCTTGCACTCCATAGCCTGCTTCTACTAATTTATCTACCGTACTATAGCTGTAGTTATTAGATGTTCCGCCAGAGCGTGCTACACTACTTACTTCTTGTGCAGATAATCCTATGCTTTTTAGTAGACTTGGGTCTACTCTATCGTTCATCAACCCGATTATATTTTGTTCATTTACATTACCGTCTTCGTCACGTACAAATTTTGTATACACCTCTTGTAGCTGTCTATCTGACTCTTCTTTACCTGCAAAGGTTGAAAAAGCTGGATTTTTGCCACCTTCCCAAATATCCCCTTCTTTCATTACTTTTACTTTTGCAGCTTGGGTAACCATTTTTACTATGTTTTTATTACCCATCATTTGGCTTGGATCGTCAACATCGATGCCAATATTACCTTGGCCATCATCGAATTTTGCAAATATTTCATCCCAGCTATATCCTGCAGCTCTTGCAGCAACCATATCTTCTGTATTTTGTATTACGGTATCGTCTTTATTTTCAATCATATCTACAATTTTTCTATTCATTTCTCCTACAGTCATTTTACCTAGGTCAGGACTATCTGGTCCGGTTACATCTGATAAACGCCTTGGGTCTGCGTTTGCAATATTGTCTCGTAATTCACTATAAACATTTGACACTGCAGTGCTGTATTCTTGGTTTGCTTGTTCAAACTTGTCCGCATACATATTCTCAACTGTTTTTACAGACTCTTCCAAGCTAGATATTTGATTATTTAATCTACTAAGTTCCGAGTTTTGATTTATATTTTCGCCATTTTGTTTTAATTCTTTAATTTTATTATTTTTATCCTCTTTTTTATCTTTCAACCTTTCTTTTAACTCTTTTAACCCTGCATCTTGGGCTTTTACGTTTTTAATATCTTGAATTTTATTAATGTGCTTTAAATAAAGCTTGGTTACCTTGATATCAGCACTAGCTTTGCTACGTAAATTACTTGTGCCCAATTTGCTTTCAGCTTTGGCCATAGCTTTACCTAAGGCTGCGTGTGGTGCTGCAAGCTGCCCAAGATTTTTAGCATCATCACCTAACTCTGATCTTAATTTCTGAAAAACTGCAGCTTGTCGCTTCCCACCTTTACCAACTGTGAGCATCTGTGCAACTCCTCTTCCAAATGCGCCAGAAACTCCTTTGCCTTTCTCACCTTTACTAGCTCTTTTCATCTCAGCATATGCTGCTGCGTTTGGTATAGTAGAAAGTACTTTAGTAGCTGCTTTGGCAAGTTCTGATGCACCTTTATTTGCTTTTTCATTTACCGCACTCAGGCCTGATTTGGCTGCACTACCTACAGCACCAGCTCCTTCTTTTGCTGCATTCATAAGCTGCTGTGCCATTTGTGCGCCTGATTGTGGCTGGAAGTTTGAGTCCATCCAACGCATAACTCTGTCGTTGAGCATAACCATAACCATGCAGGACTTTGATGTTACTTCCCAGATCATCATGGTGTAAACATAGACGATACCGATGGTTATTAATATCATTACATCACTATTTGAGTCGGTAAATAAACTAGTCCCCCCCCCTGATGGATTAAATAACATACTTAGATAATATAGAAAACCAGAGTTGAAAAATATTATCATGACGTTGAGTAGTATAATGCTGACAAAAACCCCGAAAACCAGCATTATTGGTTGAAGGAATAATGAAAACATCAATAAAACTGACTGTGTAGATTTACCCATAACATCATGATAAGAGGGATGTGCTAAGCCTATCGCAATTAGAGGTGCGGCAATTATCCCCTCTAATGTTGCAGCAAACCACCCAAATACAGCTGTCACAAAAATGAGTATGGGATAAAAAGGTATCAAAATCCCCATCATAAAACCAAAAGGTAACATAATAAAAATTAGACTGTTACATAGTGTTGTATAGTATTCAGCAAGTGATAGATCTAGTGTTTGCATCATGGTTAATACGTCAAATGGAATCTCTAAGGCACTCACTGCTGTCTTTTGCATCCAACTCGGCCCAAAATTCTCCCAAAGCATCTTCATGCCTGCAACAGCCAATCCCACCCCAACTTCCATTCCAAAATAAATTGCTGAGGCTGCTGCATTCGCGATAAAAAGGTCTATATTATTATACATAATGTAGTACCCGGTTGCCCGCATGATAGTGATACCTGTTTGTACAAAATCACTAAAAGGGTTATAGTTTACTTGATTTAATATGGAGTTTGCTGCACCTAATAGGCCGCCATTGCGTATACAGTTTGCATTTTTCATAGCCTGGAAACATCCATTTGTGGATCCGCAAGCACTTGCAAACACCTTTGTGCACCTAGTACTTGCGTTTTTGTATTTCCCTTCAAACCAGTTATTGAAGTATTGCTTTTCATCCACAGGATCATTAAAATAGTAAAAACCAAACAATCTCTCTAAAACCATGAATATAGACTGTTTGAAGTTTACTACCGAGGGTGGAAACCAATCTGGCATCATCCTGAGTAGATAACCTGTTTGCGGTTTCATAGCACTATCAAAATCATTGTAAAGTGGCCCTAGAAGATTTTTGGTAACAACGTCTAATGCACTACTACCTTGACTATTATTATCTATGTCTTCCATAGGATTTACTGCTTGTGTAGTTGTAGCTGGAGTATTGTAATCTGCAATAGCTTCACGAATATTATTAAATGCGTAATCTCCTAAACGAGATTTTACTTCTAGTGCGGGATCAATTAGACGGTATGCCTTAACTAGGTCATACTGATCTCCTGTGTAGGTTGTAGCATTTTGACTATCTGCTAGAGCTATCTGATTGATATCGTATTCATAGCAGCTAGCATTTGCGGATTTACATGTACTTGGATCACCGTTAGATATAACACTTTTATTACGAAGTCCACCGGCATTGCTCTCACCACTGCTTTTTAACATCCATTCTTTGATTTGTATCTCTGAGGTACCATCATACCCAAAATCGTTTGTAAGCCCCTGCAGTAAGTTAGATAAGTTCTGTGCTAAATCTGAAATACAGCCAGAGTACTCATTTCCTTCTGCGCCTAGCTTTACTGTTGTACTTTGGTTAGAACACGATTGCCACGCAATAGCTCTTGTAACCAATGGCTGTAATATTTCTCCTTGAAATACTCCGTTAGAACCAAGGTTGAGATGCGCTGGACGAAGACCTGGATCTGAGCAATCTATACCTGGGATTTGTGTAAAAGTCGGTGCTTGCCCATTACTTGCAGCACATGTTGGTGTTGTACTTCCATCTGAAGACAAGGATGGGCCTTTGATATAGCTATACTCTGTTACTAGCTCCCTTCTTAGACAAGTTGTGTACTTTGTCTCCATGGAGCTTTCACCTGGTTTATAGATGTTTAACCGGTAATTCCTCGCATAATCTATGGCATTTTTGAATAGTATAAAAGTATTTTGATTGAACTGCCTCAGGATATTATTAAACCTTGCCTGTTGACTGACGGGAAACTCTAAAGTACCACACCAGGATGGATAAGAATCTACTCCCTGCTGATCACCAAATGTTACGGTGATTTTATCACCTTCTGTTGTTTGCTTAGTTATTAATTCAAGAGGCATATCTGCAAATGACATTGATGCGAGTCCATTCTGTATTGTTGTGTTATTCTGCCGTAACATTCGGGAATAGACTTGATACTGTGAACACACCATTCTTCTCATTAAATCTGTATACCCTTCATATCTTATATTACTTTCTTGAATCCCTTCGAAGGCACTTTTTGTATACTTTGCTAACTGCGTATCTCTTGTGACTTCAGCTTGTTGAGTAGATCCGGTGGTTAATGTAAAAACGTAACCAGTTTCTAGAAAAGCATCTACTGCTCCACTAAAAGCCCTATCAGCAAGTCCTACGCCCATCATAATGACATACATAAGTAATACTTGTATGGTTGAGTACCCTGTGTCTGGCTGAGGTACAATTAGAGCAGCTCCGACACAAATACGAGTAGCTGAAAGTAATGATAGTTTTTGTGTTAAGCTTCCTTCTTGTGCAGCACCTAATAATACCCCTTGTGTTATTGCATATGCAGTTAAAATCATCATTACAGAAAAAAGTCCATAATTTAGAAGTAACATTAAATTACTGACACTCTTTGCACTCGTACCAATATCTGACCCATAAGAACATAATGGGCCATTATCCACATAAAAAAGACCTGGCATATAGCCAAACGTACGCTGCATGTAACAATATGAGTCATCGCACTCTGATATTCCAAATAAGTTATCTTGACCAGCTGGTGGCGCTATAACAGAGGTTTCTGATTCTAAACCATTGAGTAACATATGAAATAAGTACCCAGAATATATCCAGCCATGTCTTTTTGCCAAATCAAAGCCTTTGGTATCATTACTCTGCCCACAACTTGCTTGTCTATTTTGGTTCTGGTAAAAGACATTCAATATAAAGTTGCCCGTATTTTGTGCTTGTACTTGTGGTGTAGATATCGTTGCGAGAACTAAGATAGCTACTCCTAATATACCATTTAGATAGTTCTTCGCTTTATGCACAACTAGCATGCTCCGATTGGAATATTTTTCACTATAGTTTACGATATGCATATTCAAAATGCTGCTAAGCAGCTTGTAGCATACACGCATTTGTCGCTTTATATCCACAATTGTTCTCATTAATCGTCAGTCTTCCTATCTTGCTCTGTTGCTTTTTGCTGGTCGTATTTTCCTTGGAAGTTTTTCTCTGCGCTTGATGCCCCAAATTGAGATCCTGCAGATCCCATTCCTGAAGCAACATCTTTTCCACTGCCCGCAACTTCTTGTACTGCAGAGGTAAATTGCTCTGAGATTGCTTGCATTTTTTCAACATCTTCTTCACCAGCCATACCTGCGCCAATCCAGCGGAATATTGCATTTGGTACTTTGTAGATCATCGCAAAACTGAAAGTAATTATCTGATAGTAAGCATACACAAAAACAATCATTCCCATAATAGTCATCGTTGCTGCAACTGAGTCGTCTTGGCTTGCCGCCCAAGATCCAATCTGGTTATTAAGTACTGGCAATGCCATTTGGGCATAAAATAATATTCCAAAAGATGCAACAATTTGTGCACAAAAAAATCCAAGTACTGTGAGAAATGGCTTTAAAAAGAGCACTAGCATCACCATCAATATTTGCTTAGCCTCGCCTAATAATCCTTGGCCTTTAGGATTTGCAAGTCCAAATAAAATAATAGGTGTAGCTAGTATAGCTTCTACATAAAATATCACCCAATGTAGTACACTCATGCTGTAAATTAATACTGGGTATAGGGGCATCATAAATGCAAACGTTGCTCCAAGCACCACAGAAGGAACTGCAATTGCGAAATATATTGGATTATATAGCTCATTGACAAATAACTGTACTTGTAAAATAAAATCATGAAATGCAACCATGTTTATAATTTGTGCCACTGTGACTGCTACACGTAAAGCAAATCCAATTACCTTTAATATCGCACCAATAATTAAGTAGATGGGGATAGGTATAACCAGAATCCAGATAATAAATAGAAATGGTGGTAGACACACTCCTGCACGGGCGCATACGTTTTGTGCCCATTGTACTGTCATTATTGGCATAGGTTGTAAAAGCCATTCATCACCATATTGGCCGACTACCTTAGACATGGTGTTTGCTATAAAAAGAGGTAATGTCATGTACATCTTATTGATGAAATAGCTAAAAGATGATGACATATTAGCATTAAAGGTGTCTGTACCAATACGTATTAAAAAAGTTACACTATACTGCATAACTAATGCTCCATAGGTGGCAATAGCCTGCACTGGGTAGGTAAATAAAGTAACCTGGTTCCAACCAAATACATCAATCCATGCCTTAGACATGAAATAAGCAAAAGTTTGTACATCCATACCTAAGGATTTGGGATACAGCTTCAGTGGATCAATAAAAATATCAACCATAGTACTCACACTATTTGCTGTAGCCATAAAAGCAAATGGTAGTGATACTGCTGCAACAGCAAGTAAACCTACCGTTGCAACTGGCTTAAAGAACGGTATTAAACCAAGTGCAATAGTCACGATCACTAGAGCAAAAGCAGAGGGTATAGCAATTTCAGGCTTCAATGGACCCGTAGATGATATTGATGTGCCGCAATTACCATTTTGCGTAAATGGAATATCACACATACCTGAGTTGGCTTCTAGTTGATCAAATGTTGATACGCTATTTACGTTAATTTGTTTGAACTTTTCATAAAAGTACTTTGTATATTTACCTGCTTCAAAATTACCTGGATTTGATATATCTCCTTTATACCCGCCTATTAAATCAAAAAAATTCTTACACTGAGAGAAATTCTCTGCACATTTTTGCATACAATCTGCAGAGCTCTCGCAGGTTGTCATGTAATTATTACTGGTTGGCACAGATACCGTGTAGTTAGTCGTAATTAGGGCTTGAATCTCTTTTGCAACACCTCCAGGCGTTCCTCCTCCTAGTAATGGTGTGATGTAGACGTCTCCATCATCATTTATAAAGTTTTTGAAATCGTTATTTTGGTCCTGTACTGTTATCTTGACTATGTTTTCATTATTTGTGGGTGCCCCTGATGGTGCAGCTTGATTACTTGAGCCCATCCTTTTACTATAATACATGTAATTTGGTGCAGCCATTGCCCAACCACCATTGAGTAAGTCACTTAATGTTCCAGTTATTTCACCACTACTATCTTCACTACCAGTTGCCGCATTTTTTATGAACCAATCTGAACGCGCATAATACTGCGTTTGAGATACCCAAGTATCTCCAAGAGCGTACATAGTTCGGCCAATTTGATTTTGCAAATCCGTAGTAAGACAGTTTTGCCCATCGCAAAGCCCTGCAATATACTTCAGATTTGGCACGTAAAAACTAACGGCTTGTGTTGATATTTGCCTAGCGGTTTGCAGTAGCATATCACTTATGGTTCCTCCATATTGAGTTTCATCATCAATTACAACGTCATACTTCCCACAATCTTTAGACTTACTATCGTATTGATAGTCTAAAACACAATCCCCTTGCTCCTTACAACCTGTTTCACGCATTTGCTTTTGGAACTTACTTAAAATAACGTCAATGCGTTTATAATAATCTGTTGTATCTAAGGACGTTCCTGCGCCGCTACTACCATCATCATAAACCACATTTGAGTACTGTAACACGCACTGACTACTACTTAATAAAGACATTAAATACGGCCCATCAGATACTAGCCCATTTCTCTCATCAGTAATTAATTGCTTTTTAAGGTTGGTTGTCATATTTGACATTGAGTCAACCTGCGTCTTTTGTGTTTCTGAATTGATCTGGACTAAAGAAAACTCTTGGCTTAATCCCCCAAGACCGATAATGATATTACCTATTCCACCTTGATAGGTTAGCATTGCTGTAGCTATTGCTTTCCAGGTGGCATTCCCTAACGCTACACCTTGTATCGTGATGTTATTTAACATGACTTGTACACCAGAATAACCTGTCGGTAACGGTAAAAATAAAATAACGCTTGTCATGGTTCGGAAAAATAAAAATGATCGATCTCTACCCAGTTTTTTTCCTAAGGTTTCTCCCTCGTAAGCTGTGCCGATTGTCCCCATGACTACTGTATAACCTGCAGCGATACCCACGAAAGCAAAGACCCCGTAAGTAAAGACACTAAAAAAAACAGAATTAATTTTTCCTAATGGGGTTGCTGGTAAACTGGTGATCATTTGGAGTTCACGCATCTCTCCAGTAATACCGTTAAGTAGCTTGAGAGACATCTCTCCTAGATCCCCGGCACTTGTATACATTTGTTGTAATTGCTCAGGGTCTGATATTTGTGCATGGGTTTGAAGAAATAATGCACTAAAAAGCAGATAGAACCCTAGCCGTGCAAAAACTATAAATACAAAAGATAGGCAAGATTTACCTATATCTATATGATCTCCTATGGCCTTTTTTTGCATTACTTAACATCTCATTTCAATCTAGATGAACTATATTTGTAGTTTCGCGAAATAATCATTATTTACTACCTGTTTCTCCAGCACCTGGGTTTCCACCACCTGTTGCTCCTTCATTCTTCGCGCTATCATTTCCTTCCTCTTTTCCATCATCTGAAGCCCCTCCAACTGCAAGTTTTGATTGAGGACCGCCTGTATCAACACCTTTTGATGATGCCTGCCCAGCTCCTGCTGCACCAGCTTGAGCCATTTGTCCTGTTTGACCTTTGATTTGGCTAACTGCTCCTTGTACCATTTGCGCAGTCTGATCTTGTGGGCCACCAATCCAGCGTAAAATTCTATCTGGAATTTGTACTATTAGCCCGTAGCTCATATCAAGAATCTGAAATACAACATAACTATAAACTATAAAGAGACCAAGCGTACATATCATAATGACTTTCTGGCCGATCGAACCTGTTGCTGAATTAGTTGAATCTATCGTGGTAAAGAAGTCCAACATGACAAAGAGGAAGCCGTTGTTAATAAGTGACATGGCTGTTTGAGAGATGCTAATAGCGAAGAATAACCCAATAACCATACAAATTGGACGTAAAAACACTCCTAATAATAACATCATTGCTTGCTCTGCTTGTCCTAGTAGATCATGACCTTCTGGATGGGTCAGGCCTAATGCTACGAGTGGAGCAGCAATCATTGCTTCCACAACTGCCATTGCCCACCCAAGAACCCCAAAACTGTAGTAAAAGAAAGCTAAAAATGGTAAATACACACCTAGAGTCACCCCTTGTGCAAATAGCAAACCTGCTACTGCTGATCCTAGTGGTAAAAATAGCTCTAACGCATATTTATCAAGCTTAAACATCATATCGAATATGGAGTCGATTAATGCCGCTGCCCCAGTCCAAAGCCCTTCTGCGGACCCTGCTGTTGCAGCATTTGCGATGGCAAAACCAATTTTGAAAGCAGTAATTATCCCCGTTGCGGTTAATGTAATACCAATGATTGACTTGAAGACTTGTTGCATAGTGACAATGTAATACAACACACTCGCCCGCATCATCGTGACTCCCACATTTGTGAGATTGCGAATGGGGTCTGCATAAACTGTTTTTGACTGCCCTTGACATATAAATCCTTGATCAATTGCAGCCATACCAAAAAGGCCTGCTTTATCTAGCTCTGTCGCAGATGAGGGACAAGAACTAATCATCAAACACCCTTTGTCAACTAGTTTCTTAAAATAACTGGTATTGAGACTTCCACAACTTGATGATAAAGCTTCGCAGCCATCATCAACAATATTACTTGCTTCACTTAAATTTTCATAAGAGCCTTGATCAGTCACTCTTGAGCTAAGGATTTTCATTCCTGATAATGCTTCTAGTGCCATCATCATACTAATGGTCATATTCTTTGTGGCGTGGTCTAGTTTATAGGTACTACTAGAGCCACCAACCTTGCTATCTACTTTGACATTAAAAGCATTGAGTATATTGAGCGGGTTTAATACGTTCGACTTGGTGAGATAGCTTGGCAAGTTCGCTATATCAGACGCTGCAGCGAAGACTTTATTGGATGCATAACAAGCCGCCTTACTTTGTGGGGTATTTGTATTTGATGCGGTAGGAACAGATGTTGTGTTAGCAGTTGTTGCATTCAAAGTTTCAATACGACTTTTGTATTCATCAAAGATGTGGTATGCGGTTGCGTAACTATAATAAACTGTATCCTGTGGCTCAGTGCTGTTTGCAGGCATTATTTGCCCCCAATAGTCGTTGTACAGCTCATCATTAATATTACAAAAGCATAATGCTTTATAGCAGTACGGTGATGAAATATATCCAGATGCACCATTTTGTGGTACGTATGCATCTGTTTTCATAACTTTACCAACCTTACCCATAAGGCTTGCTGCCAAACTATCGTAATTAGGTGACGAACCTGAACCTGAGTCAGAGCTAGTACTTATAGAAGTATTCTTTGTAATCTCACTAAAATACTGGCCTGCTGTTGCCCATCCTGCTGCTGAACTGACTGCCCCATCGGTGCTACTACCGCTGCTATTATTTGTTCTCCATAGATCATTGTAACTTGACATTAAATTGTTAGCATACGTATTTGCTATGCTAAAAAGATCATTTTGTATTCGACAAACACCTGTATTATTTTCTGGATTATAGGTACTACAATTAGCAAACATTGCTTTACCCAAGTCTGTTAATGTTTTGCTGGTATTGTCAAAATAACTCACTTGATTGGATGTATAGGAGTTTGCTACGTTGATAGCCCTAGCAATGGCACCATTAACCGTATCTCTTGCTGTATCATCCTCGAATTTTATCAGTCCACAAATATTCTGTGTTGTACCGCTTCCAGCGCTGCCTGAAGCAGGAGTCTTACCAAAACAAGCATAACTACCTTGTGTACTACTACAGGGCATACTTGCAGCACTTGTAGCAAGTGCGCTTTGATAAGATACACCAAAATTAAAGTCTGTTGTTTCTGTCCCAGAGGCAGATGCCAAATCTTTTGCTACGTTGTAAGTTTTTTCATCAAAAGCCTGACAAAGAGCCATGCTTAATAGATCAATAGCTCGCAGGTTTTTATCTGCTTCCTCGGTACAGTGTTCATTTTTCTTTGTGTAATCACCGGCTGCCCATGCGCTAGAATCCAAAGCTGGAAAGGTGCTTATCCCTTTTTGCACTATCTTATACATTAGATTTAAGCGTACTGCTTGCTCGTCTACAGGTTGTGATATATCAATTGAACCACCCTCTGCTGCAGAGTTTACGATAGATGCTGCTTCTTGCCATGCTGTATTCGCAAACCCTATCCCGTTAACAACCACAGACATGACAATAAGCTGTACTCCTGAAAACCCACCGAAGGATGGTATAAGTAGCGAGGATCCCATAACAATTCGAAATATCAAAAATGGACTAACTTTTCCTTGAAATGCTTGTGAACCCTCTTGAGATATAGTTATTGTTGACATCACAACTGAATAGCTAATTAGCAATCCAGTCATTACGAGTACACCCGTATTGTAAATATTAAACATTTCGCTAATTAATGGGTTACTAGGCGGTATGATGTTACCGTTTAAGGTACTTCCTACAGGACCAAATAATAGCCTTAGTAATTTTATAGAAAAATCTGCATCCATGACATCTGCGTCCATGAAGAACATCTCAGTCGGCTGCCATGAGCTTTGTGCCATAGCAAGAGATGACCCAAAGAGTGCTAAGGCGTATAAAGCCAGTGTAGATAACCGCACACGCTTGCTGTATGAGTAAATGAGAATTGCTGCGATGCGGACAAAGATGAACATGCTTAGCTTAAACCTACCATGAAACGAAGCCAATCATAGGGGCTCATGCCTAAACGCCTGTTTTTTATTTGCATATACCAGAAGCTCTCCCTAAAGAAAAAAGACCCAATTAGACAGCAGTATGAGCATGACATAATGAATGCACCACGTGTGCCGTACACAAATAAAATCATTGCGTAAATAATGCCGAAAATACAAAATAAGCCATATATACTACTGGTCATCTTGTAGTAATACATTTGGCTCTTTATATCTTTTTCTGAGATGTGCAGTCGACTAACTGCATCGTGAAAACTTTCTCGCCGTGTGGCCTTAGGTGGGGTCACTAGATTTTCGTACATGCTGTATATACTACGACCACTTTTGACCATGAGTGATATACCCATCCACTCTGATACTCTGAATGAGTTAGTCAAATGTCCTCTAAGACTGCGCTTTTTACTAAACATAAGTGCTGGTTTGAATGTACTGTATTAAGATAGGCTTGTTAAATAAATAAATCAAGCTTGTTCGGCTTTTTTCCTTTGTAAGTTTTAGCCTGAGCTGCTATTATGGCCTCAATTGTATATTGGCAAAACTATGCTTATTTACGGAAAGTCTTTTGCAGATCAAATCCAAGCCCGCCTAATTAATGCATGGCAACCTTTTTCTACCAGATATCGCCAGCCTAAGCTTTCTATTATTCAAATTGGTGACGACCCTGCTTCGATAATCTATGTTCGTAATAAACTCAAAGCATGTGAAGACTGTGGCTTTAAAGCAGAACACCATCATCTATCTATTGATACTAAGCAAGCATCTGTCACGAAACTAATATCTTCCTTAAATGCAGACACCTCAGTCGATGGTATTATTTTACAGCTACCCTTGCCTAAGCATCTACCTACTCAAGAACTTTTGTCACAAATAGCTCCAAGCAAAGATGTTGATGCTATCACGCCATACCATCTTGGCCGCTTAGCCTCACAACAACCCGACCTTATCCCCTGTACTGCACAGGCCACCCTGTATATGCTCGAATCTATAGAACCTGATCTTACCGGGATGCACGCTGTTATAATTGGCGCCTCGACTATTGTTGGCAAACCTATTGCACTGAGCTTATTACATAAAAACGCAACTGTAACAATATGTCACAAGGCAACACAGAACCTACTATCTATCGTCGAAAAAGCTGATATTATCATCTCAGCTTGTGGAAAGCCTGGCATTATTCCTATCAATAAATTACCCAAGCATTCCATAGTTATCGATATTGGTATAACGCGTGTTGGCCAGAAAATATGTGGTGATATCTACTCGTCAGCGAGTAAACCTTGTGTCCGAGCAATTACCCCTGTTCCAGCAGGTGTTGGGCCTGTCACTGTTGCATGTCTTTTGGAAAACCTTTTCCAACTCTATCGTCGTCATATAGGTATAGTATGAATATCATTGCAGAGTTCGACCAAGATTCAAACCTAACTTTTCATTCAGATGTACATTTGACCCCATCGGATAAAGACTTAACTAACCGCTACATTAAGTATTTAAAATCTTGCTGCCAACATGCTGATGCCGTTTTCATATTGGGTGATTTATTTGATCTTTGGATAGGTCCAGCAAGTAGTGCTGATTTCCACGAGTTAATTCTTTGCTTAAAATACTGCTCCCAACAAACAAAGCTCTATTTCATGCGTGGAAATAGAGATTTCATGTTGACTGATGCTGAGATTATTGCATGGGGACTTATACCTCTCCGTGATCCTAGCATAATACTTTATGCAGGCAAACGTATACTCTTAACACATGGCGATCAATTTTGTGTGGATGACAAGAGCTATCAAACTTTTCGTAGCATCATCCAACACCCGTTCACTACGTTTTTTTTCCGATCTTTACCACATTCACTTCTTGTGAAAATATTTACTTCATTGAAAAAACGCTCTAATACCGCTAAAAGCAAGAAAAAGCTTACAATCATGCACGCAAATCATCACTGCATAATTACCTGGCTACATGATTACAGCTGCCAAGGTGTTATTTATGGGCACGTTCATCAATTTAATCATCAGGTATACACCCCCTCTAGTTATGATCAATCAGACTCTGCACTCGATGC
This sequence comes from Pseudomonadota bacterium, assembly GCA_036128855.1. Lineage (GTDB taxonomy): Bacteria > Pseudomonadota > Gammaproteobacteria > Comchoanobacterales > Comchoanobacteraceae > JAYYPW01. Next base: position 199,688 of record JAYYPW010000008.1, on the reverse strand, counting down.
ATCTCTTGATACTTATGACGTAGAGAAGCATGGCTCTAATCTCTTTGTGACGGCAAACTCCTCTTTGTCTTCTATCGCTTATCACTGTTTAAGCCTTGACTGCTGGCAATATAAACCAAACGCACTGTCTCTTTTACCTAAGGGACATTGGGAGCACTACTATTTAGTAGAATAATAGAGTTATCTATAAGATTGCTTGTGTGTTTTTGATCATAATATACAGATTAACGTGAACGTCCTCCTCTGCTACTATCCCCGCTGCCGCCGCGATTTCTTAAAGTAAAAGTTTGAGACTGGGGAGAGTCAGTTGGATCTATGTCTGCCCCATCTATATGATATGCAGTGCTGCTATTGCCGGTAGGAGTGCCTAGAGCCGGAGATCTGCGATCTTCGACGGGATTAAATAAACTTTCACTGCTATGCTTATTAGTATTCCTGGTTGATACTCCATGTGTACTCGAATTTAAGCTCCCACCACTACTACTATCATACTCCGGCGGCCGCGTATTTGGAAATGGGTGTGGCAACGAATTTATACTATCAGTTGATTGAGATTCTACTATATTATGGGTCAGATCTGTAGTCGATGAGTTACGACTATATCGGCCTCTCTTATCCGGCGAAGGGGTTGTTCTCACACTAGGTTGTTGACTATGACTCACTCGTGGAGTAAGGTGACCTCCTCTTGCCGCCAGATTCTCATTACTTGTATGTCTAGCTAGGAGTTTGCGATGATTTATGGGCGATGAAAAACCAGATACGGTTCCGTTAGAATTATTAGTATTTACGTCAATGGCTAGCTGGGTAGATGTAGTATTTTCATTAGATTTAGATGGATTTTGTTGAGGTGATTTGTTGAAGCAACTCTCCACACTAATTCCTCGACTCTCATAAAAGAGACCTTTATAAAGCTGATCTATGCTTTTTCTAAAACTTTTATAGCTATTTCTGTTCATTGCATTAAAAGCAATTAAACAAGTAAAAACTAAACTGGTGCTAAGATACATAGATGGAGATATATAAGCTAATGAGTTGTAGCATACGTATGTCTGTAATGCGGCAACGAGTGTGGCTGCGAGCTTCATAGGCTTTTCAAATATATTAATTGTTGAAAACAATACAGCCCGAATATTGCTGATACTCCACTGCCTATCTTGCCTCTCGTTGTGAAAATAGAACTTTAATAATCGCTCGAAGAAAAATACGCCTACAATAAATGTTATAAGACCTGCAAATGGAGCGTATATCGGTTGTAACCATGGAGCTATGTTGGTGAATAATAAACGCCAAATTAAAGCTGTAGTACTCTGAGGATCTTGTGCAACTACTGATAAGTATCTATAGGTGAATATCGCTATCGTCGTAGACATCAAAATGGCAGTTAGTTTTCTAATAACACCCTTGGTTCCAGTAAACCAAAAATCTCCATGCATTTTTGCAGATAACCTATCATCAGACAGTAATTCCCAGTAGTATTTAGTCACGTGGAACTGCTTTAATGCAAGCTTTCCTACGTAATACCATGAGGCGTAACATCCTGATAGAGCAGATATGCTTGATAGGAAAATTTTTCCACCTAATGTTGTAGCTGAAGAGGCCCAAATTGGTGAGTTTGCGACTAAGGCAACCATTAGCCCTCCACCCACTAAACCTAAACAAATACGAACAAAAGGCAGTACATATAATTTAAATCTCTGGAACTCCTTTCCCGACTGGCTTTTTGTTGCATGTGGCATAATACTGCGCTGGGCCCAGTCAAGTTTGTGGATCATTTTTTTAGCAAGTGCTTTAAACGCCGTTTTTTCATTGGTATTCTCACTTCGCGCGATCTCTTCTTTTTTTTGATCAATATGATGGCGCAAGAAGTGGAATACTCGTAGTGATTGATAAAGTGATATATACATTGCGCTGTGTGCAAACCCATTTGAAAGCGCATAGAACTTATCTCTATTAAATCCTTTTCTACCTACACGTTCTGCGTTCTCTTCCTTGGATAGCCACTGGAATATGTCATTCATAATAGATATAACCTCTATTAGCGAAATATTTTTCTTGTGGCAAATCCCCATTATCTTTTGTAAAAATCTATCATCATTGTCTATTAGCTCATAAATCGCGGCTCTCACACATGACTGGTTTTTCAAAAAAGAGCTTCTCGAGTCGGACCGACTTCCCGCAAGTCTGCTTGAGTAACCTAGCCAGATTTGTGCTGAAAGCTCTTTAGGTAGCTTTTCTTTTAATATCCATTCTTCGATTTCTGTTGCCTTTCTCGATTCGCCTCTAATATGTATCGCCTTTAGATAATTTTTAGCTTTCTTCATCCATACTTCGTATTTGAAAAAGGCCTCCTCTGCTTTGCTATACTTATCTGTAACCAAACCTTCAGTTTGGAACAAACGATTATGGATACTTTTTTTCTCTTCGGATGAGAGAACATGTAAGTCTGTGATGGTTTTTATAAATGACTTTAGAGGTTTATGGAAAACAACGATAAAACTGAATACTGAGACCATAAGTGAGGCGCAGGTTAAGATCATGTCGTTTAGACCACCTGCTATTACTAGGCTAATCCATGTTAAGTTAAACATGGCCCAGCCAACAAGACCGTATATTGTAAGCAATCCGAAGATATGTACCAAACTACCTACGATGGGCTCTTTGGTTTCTTTCTTAGCCGGATATTTAATTTCGCCTTCGTTAGCATGGAGCTCATCCCAGTTAGCATTCCAACATAACATTTCGTCAATGTTATATATGTCTCCTTCTTGCTGCGCATGGTCTCTTTCTAATTCTGTTGAGTGTCCAAGTCTAACGTCTTGTTCCGATTGATGATTAGTGGTTTTAATCGGGTCAAGGATTTTATCAAGCATTTCTTGTTGTGTATAACGCATATATATTCAATTGGAGAATAAATTTATAATATATTGAAAATACTTAACCTGCAACATTTTCATATTTCACGACTAATTTTGTGTAGCTAAAGTACTTATTCTCATATTACCAAACCATAGACAAATTGCGTAGCAGCCCCAAGATAAACTAAATAGTCCAAAGAGGCTAAATAGCTTATATACAATAGACATATACTGCCAAGTCTGTGGCCCACAAATTAATACACCTGCCAGTGGTATTGATGCGGTATGGATTTTCACCAGGTCCCAAGCAAGGTCACCACGTATTGTGTATAGATTTTTTCTGTAGAGCCCCCAAAATAATAAAAACATATTCGTATACGCTGAGGCTACAATTGCAAATGCAATGGATTTATGTTGAAGCCATGCTACCCCACCTGCAGCTACAGCTATATTGACACACAAAGCACATGTTGCATATTTGACAGGAGTCCATGTATCTTGCCTTGCGTAAAAGGCACTGTTGAGGACTTTTACGATCATAAATGCAGGTATACCCAGAGCTAAAATGGCTAAAGCTTGTGAAGTCTGTGTTACGTCATACCAGGAAAACTTACCGTAATAAAATAATGTTATGGTGATTGGCTGGGCTAGACAAGATAAGCTAATTGCTGCTGGCAGACCTATCAATAACGCACCTTTTAAACCCCAACTAATCTGTGCTCTGTAACCTACTTCATTTTTACTATGCATAGAACTAGCAAGTGCGGGCACTAATACCGTTGTCATTGCCACTCCGAACACGCCTAACGGAAAATAGCTCAATCTTTCTGCGTAGTACATCCAAGAAACACTTCCTTCTGCGAGGGTGGACAAAATACTGTTGTCGACTATTAGTCCAATTTGGCTGACTGATACTCCGTATACAGCTGCGAGCATAAGCGATAACACTCTCCATAACCCCGGGTCTTTTACCCGCATCACGAGTTTCAGAGAAGGGTATGCCTTGATATATCCAGTCCAAACTAAAAACATTTGTAAAAATCCTGCGATTGGAACGGCCATACTTACGATATAGACCGGCTCATCACTTATTCTAACCGCAACCATAGCAGCTATTATTAAGACTATATTTAAGCAGATTGGTGCTAGTGCACCATGTATAAATTGCCTTTTAGTTTGTAAAGCAGCTACAAAAAATCCTGCAATTGTCACGAAGCCTAAATATGGAAACGTCATACTTAATACTTCTTTTGCAAGTTTATATTTTTCTGGGTTTTGTGTTAAGCCAAATGCAAATATTGAAATCACGAACCCTGGAAACAACCACACCAGCATAGTTAGAGCCGTGACTGACCATAGTAATAGGCTACACATCTCAGCTAGAAACCTTTCTTTTGCCTTTGGGTCTCCTTGCTCATACTGAGTTAGCACTGGAATAAAAGCCTGGCTAAATGCCCCTTCAGCAAATATTCTACGCATGAAATTGGGGATTTTGAAAGCCAATAAAAAAATGTCTAGCTCGGCTTGTGCCCCAAATGTGGCTGCAAAAACGCCATCCCGAACATAACCAAAAACTCTTGAAACTAAGGTAAGTAGTGAAACTTTTGATGCGCTTCTTAATAAACTCATCTTATTACGTGAATGTGATTGGGTTGCAGTATGCCCTAAAAATCATAGACTTTCTAGATAGTAGACATATTTTTATTGATAAAAGCTTAGGATTTTTATCAATCCTTTCAAGCAAATGGCTATTAATAAATTGTTAGTACTACGTTTGCATTATTTTGATCTAAGAATATTGGCTCGCAGTTAACTTTCTGAAATACTGGCGTACAGAGTATATGTGTTAGCTCGCCAAATTCATTAAAAGCAGCTGTGAGAAAAATTTCATCATGTATATAATAGGGATAGTTTATACTCTCATAAACTTTTAATTTTAAAAACTCTTTAAAATATTCCCCTTTAAAGTAAGGATAAACTGGACTCAACTGGGTTTGAGTGCCTGCTGGAAGCGTAATTGCTGATTTGCTGTTAAACCATGAACCCTCCTTCTCAATTTCCACTCGCATGTTTGACCACGTTTGGTTACTAATAAATGCCGTGATTGATGGCACTCCTGCATACGCAGAAAGTGAAAGCAGTGAAATGATAGCGGTAACTGTAAAAATATTTGTATTTCTCATAAATAATATCCTTTTATACTTTGTCATTTCATCATATCTTACCCTCCAAACAAGTCAAGGCTTGTCGTATCACATCTTATGGGTATAATGATAATTTTGCTGGACAAATTATGACTAACAAGATTACATTATCCAAACTCATGGATCGACTACGCACACTCAATGAAGGTCAGCATGAATACTTACAAGCAGTATACGAAGTCATGGAAGATGTCATACCCTGGGCACATACAGAAACTACCTACGCAGAGCCGCATCTTCTAGAAAGAATCTGTACGCCTAATCGCATTGTACAGTTCAGCGTACCATGGGAAAACGACCAAGGTGAAATCTGTTTGAACCAAGGTTACAGGGTGCAACATAATAATTCTATTGGCCCATATAAAGGCGGCCTCAGGTTCCACCCCTCAGTCAACACCAGTATTCTTAAGTTTTTAGCATTTGAGCAGACATTCAAGAATAGCTTAACCGGATTGCCGCTAGGGTCTGGTAAAGGTGGATCGGATTTTGACCCTAAAAATAAATCTTCAAGTGAAATACGTCGATTTTGTCAATCCTTTGTGACTGGTTTAGTGCCATTTATTGGTCGTGATAAAGATATCCCTGCTGGGGATATCGGCGTAGGAAGCCGCGAGATTAGTTATATGTATGGGCATATTAAGCGTATAAGTGAACTGAGTCCAGGCTCTCTAACCGGAAAATCAATGAGTTTTGGTGGTAGTGACATCCGCCTAGAGGCCACAGGATATGGCTGCGTTTACTTTCTACAGCATATCTTACATGCCATGGGAGATGGTGTGAAAAACAAAACAGTTCTCGTCTCAGGGGCAGGCAATGTTTCTTTGTACGCGTGTGAAAAACTGATTAACCTTGGTGCTAAAGTACTTACCCTGTCCGACTCTAAAGGCTTCTTACATGCTCCCGATGGTATTAATCAAGAAATGCTTACTGATATTATGACTCTACGTTTTGAGCAACATGCTCGATTGCATACGATTACGAAAAGTTACCCTGAACTTACTTATTATCCTGGTAAAAAACCATGGTCAATCAGTGCAGATATTGCTATGCCATGTGCAACAGAAAATGAAATACCTGCTTCTGATGCATCTCAACTTGTCAAAAATGGTGTCAAGATTGTGATAGAAGGGGCAAATATGCCTACACCACCCGACTCAATTCAAATATTACGTAAGTCTAAGGTTATCTATGCACCAGGTAAAGCCGCTAATGCTGGTGGCGTAGCTGTATCAAGCCTTGAAATGACGCAAAATAACCTTGGTTATCACTGGCCCCGAAATGAAGTCGATGCAAAACTACAAATGATTATGCAAAATATTCACCAACAGTGTTTAGAGTACGGCTTCACTGACCATACTTCTCCTGTTGACTATGCAAAAGGCGCAAACATTGCAGGATTTAAGAAAGTAGCTGACGCAATGCTCGCGATGGGTATTTAGCGTCCTATTAACTTAAGTTACAGTGAAGCGTATTACACTTACTCCTAGGCCGTGCCCTGCTACGGTTTTAATGGAGCACGATTTTGTTCAGTTGTATCTAACAGCCATGTAAATAAAATCTTGAGTACTGTAATCACTCCAAACACAGCTAACCATATCAATATTAGTGATCGTATAATAGGTAAGTAAGTGCTAATTGCTAAATAAACACCTGCTACAATATATGCAATACTACAAGACCATAACAACGATAACTTTGCCCAGCGCCAGCCTACTTGTTTTGCGGTAGCATACAATGTACTGATACAAGGAAAATATAACATAATAAATATTAAATAACTGACCACATGATCTGGTGAAGGAAAGCTAGCCTGTAAAAATGGTGCTAAGTTACTACCACTGTCTGTAGCTGGCCAGGTAAAAAGCGCATTTGTCCATGACCCTTGGCTCTCCCATATGTCTTGATAACAAGAGGTCCAAAGACTAAGTAACGATTGCTGTTTATACCACGATAATGGCTGCATTATTATATCTTGTGCATAAAAGACGCCAAGTGTTGTAATCACAACCTCTTTTGCTAGTAATCCAGTAAAAAGAGCAACAACTAAAGGCCATTGTTCTTGACCTAGACCAATAGGGTAAAAAATCCAAGCAGTCATTTTACCAAAACTGGCAAGAATACTGTCTTCTGCTGGATTCACCAAAATACCACCTTCAGCTGAAACATGATTTAGTAATGCAAGGCCAACACATACTGGTAAAATAACTTGTAATGCCCTACTCATAAACTGCCAGCTACGCCCATACGCCATCTTCATGGCTTTGAAAAACCCAGGGCTCTGATACTCAGGTAGCTGTAATAAATATGTCTCTTCTTTAGGGCTTGGTATTATACCACTCCAACGCAGCATCACTCCTGTCAAACAGGCCACACAAAATCCTAAGACATAAAGAAAACATAAAACACTTGCTGCATTGCTTGGAAAGAAAATACTGGCAAATACAGCAAAAATTGTAAGCCTTGCACTGCAAGACATAAAAGGCATCATCATGGTAGTTAAGATTCGATCTGCCTCTTTAGGTATATGTCTTGTTGCTAGAATACCAGGTACGTTACAACCGACTCCTAACACTAAAGCCACTAAGGACTCTCCTGGCAAATCTAGCATTCGCATCATTCTGTCGATGACAAGCGCCGCTCTTGTCATATATCCAGATTCCTCTAAAAAATGCAGGGCTGTAAACATACAAAATAGCACAGGAAAAAAGCTGAAAGACGTGACTATACTCACACCCAACCCTTGCGTCACAAGAATGTATAACCACTCAGGTGCATTGATTTGTGCTAGCCCAAGCGCAGGTATATCTATAGCTACCCACTTCCAGAAAGGCTCTAATAACACCTGTAAAAACTGTCCTAGTCCCATACTTATCCAAAAGACTAGAAACATCAATGTAAAAAATATTGGTAGACCTAGCCACTTATGCAGTAAAATACTATCGATTTTTTGAGAAGTAATCGTTTTTTTCTTTTGAATTTTTTTCTGATAGGCAGATTTGACAATTCTATCAACTGCCTGATGCCTTGCAAGTGCAACTACTTCAGCCAGCATCCATGTTTTCTCGGATATCTCTGATCTCAATCCGCTCTGTAGTAAAAAAGCAGGCATATGTTCACTTTGTGCCTTATTTAAACATATGCGTAATGCTTCAAACCTACTAATTGCTTGCTTTTTTTGTAGATCTTTTAATCTGCTCTCAATACCTGCTGGATAATGTACTAATATAGGCTTTTCCTGGTTTCGTATTTTCTCACCTGTAGATAATATTTCTAGAGCCTGGGTAAGCTGCACTATACCCATTCCTGTTTTTGCTGATATACCGTAACAAGGTAAACCTAAAATAGTCGAGAGATTCTCTATATCTAACCCTAAGCCCCTTGTGGATAAAAGATCCATGCGGTTGCAAACAATCACCATGGGAATATTTGTTTCTGCTAGTTGCATTGTTAAATAGAGCTGGCTTGATAAGTCCTCTGCATCCACAACATTAACTAACAAATCAATCTCTTTTTCTTCTATAAGTTTATGGACATCTTGCTGACTTTTTGCCTCTTGTTTTCCAGACCTTGTTGTTAAATTATAGCAACCAGGCAAATCCATGACCTGTATAGTTTTTTGTGTGCCACAAAGCCCTGCTTGAGCACAGTTAGACGTCACACCAGCCCAATTACCAACGCATGCACGGCAGGCTGTCATGCGGTTAAATAGCATTGTTTTGCCTACATTTGGCGTCCCGATCAAACCCACACGCATCTAGACAAACTCCTCACGGCTGAGTTTTAGGTGCTGCCATATCTTTTTGGGAATAGCCCATTTTCTATTGGCGATTTTGACAATCATAGGGTCACCAAGTGGACAAACTTGACAGAGCTCAACAACTTTACCAGGTAATAATCCTAGTGCATAAAGGTGCTCTCTCACACCATATTCACAGTCTGCTATTTGTAAAACTCGGTACTTTTGCGGTAACTTATTCATGGGTGGTTTTCAACCCTGCATTTTTTATTTGTTGTGCTTTTTCTACAAAAGGCTGCCACTTTATGGCTAAGTCTACAACTGACTCATCAATTTGTGCTTGTGTAGTTAAAAAATCGTAAGCTACTTTGATTCTTGGATTTTTGACAACGCTATGCGCTTGTTTAAATTTACGCCGAAAATCTGACTGTATCTGCCATATCATCATTACGGCTTCTTGCAGACGTTTGGGCATAGCTACAATTTTAGCTTCTTCTTTGAATACTTGTCCCATAACCTGCTGTAAGTTTACATTGCGTGGGATTTTTTTATTGTATGCTTGGAGTTTGGTTTGTAGTACAGGCCAAAGTAAAACTGCAAAAAGAAAGCTTGTGCTTAATTTTTGACCTGCATGAAAGCGGTGGTCTGTATTTTGTAGTGCTCGTGTGATAAACCTATCGTAATGTTGCACTTTTTCCTGACCGATATTTTTGAACCCGGGAAATAAAACAAACAACAGCTTATACTCGGATAGAAGCATCCACGCTTTTGCAGCATGCCCGAAGGAAAATAATTTTGTCACTTCTACAAGAAGCCTTTCTGAGGATGCTCGCTCTAAATAATTGCCATGTAACTTAATGGCATCTTCTAATCTCTTTTCAATTAAAAAACCCGTTTTTGCTTTAAATCGTACTGCCCGTAGTGCACGTACTGGATCATCTTCGATACGCTGTGCAGGCTCCCCTAATACTTGTATAGACTTATTTTGTATCGCATTGACTCCACTCACATAATCAATAACTTCTTGCGTTTTGACATCATAGTATAATGCATTACAACTAAAATCCCGTCGCCATACATCTTGAATTAAGGTCCCGTAGATATTGTTATTTTGCTTTTTACTTTTCCACAAGGTACTTAACCAAGAGTGATGGGCTCGAAATGTACTTACTTCGATAATATCACCGCCTTCAACAACATGAACAATTTTAAACCGACGTCCTATAATTCTCGCTTTGCGCCCAAATACTTTTTTGATTACCTCAGGTGTAGCAGCTGAGACGATATCAAAATCTTTGGGTTCGACGTCATAAATCACATCGCGCACACAACCGCCTACCATGTAAGTTTGGTATCCAGCTTCCAGTAATCTTTCAACAACCTTGGTCGCATTCGCACACATTTTAATGTTGCCTTTTCCCAGGCTTGACAATGGCCACCTTTGTGGTGGCTCTACCCAGCCTGCGAATAGCGCTAGACGGTGGCCTAGTTCATGTAGTTTGTTTATTAGCCATCTACCCATGTTGTCTATTCACAATAGTTACCTATACATGCCTTATTTTGGAACATACTTTGCAGCCTGTCTTCTTCTTCACCAAACTCATACATTACTAGATCCAAGTAAATCTGGCATCTGAGAAAGCCAATGGTTACGCTGTGATGTAGCCTCTCCTGCTAAAGCAAATCCTCTTATGATACGCTTGGTATCATAAAAGACACTTACAAAACTTTTATGGCCTGATCCAGGTTGATCTTCCCACGTGCCTGTTACTTTACCCCTGACTGGCACGAGACAAAATGGTAAAGTTGGCACTTTTACTACTACAGGCATGGCAGGGTAATGCACCTCTGTTGGCTCACCTAGTAGTGTCTGCGCAAGAGCTTTTGCCTGTTGCTTTATTGGTGCAACATAGGTCAAATGGAGTGCACCTAAGCTTGCACAATCGCCTAAAGCATAGATATCTTTAACATTTGTTGAAAGATATCTATTTACTTCTATAGCTTGCTCATGATTCACATTCGACTTTTTTACAAGGTCTAGATTTGCGTGAATTCCAATCGAAGCCAAAACAGCATCTATTTGATAAGATTTTTTCGGTGTTTTTAGAACATATCCGGTTTGTGCTTTTTCTATACCATCAAGTGGTGTTGTATGCCAATCTACACCTAAGGAGATAAGGTGTTTTTTTAAAACGTCTGCAATGGTGCCTGGCACAAGCCCTGCTAACGGTAGATCTTCCAAAGAAAAGACACTCACCTTGTAACCAGCATGTAGCAAATCATGGGTAAACTCGACTCCTACAAGCCCACTCCCAATCACCGCAATCCTTTTGTTGTTGGCAATTTCTTTGCGAAAACGGGCATAATCTTCCAGAGTATTGACTTGATAGGCGTACTCGCCTCCTCCTTGTGGTAGATTTAGCTTGTTCGGATTTGAGCCTGTTGCTAATACCAGTTTGATATATTCTATTTTCTTACCTGAGCGTGTTTCTACTGCTTTTTGTTGATTATCTATATTTTCAACATATTCATGTGTGTAAATTTGCAGAGCATATTTTTCTGCCATCTGTGCTGCAGTAGATGTTACGATATCATCTAAAGATTTTTTGTGATAAAGTGCAGATGACAACATGGGTTTTGGGTAGTATCGCCCATCACACTCTGTTACCACAGCAATGTTCACATCTTTATCTTGCATGCGGATTTGTATTGCGAGCATATAGCTGGCCATACCTGAGCCGATAATAAGGATTGTATGCTTCATATATTCTTTCAACTTAAATAGAACGTTTTATCTTTAAGACACATTTCTCTCTTCGCATTTTTCTTACAATTGCACTGAGCTGCAAACGGTTCTTAACCATGAGTCTTATATCTATTCTAGCACTATTGTTGTCTAGAGTACAGAGTGCTATATCGCATATGTCCGCGTTATCCTGAGCTACTGACATTGCCACTGCCGCTAGAGTCCCTCTCTGGTTTACCACATGAACTTCTAGAGCAACCTGAAAGAACTGTGTTAAATTCTTAGCCCACTCAACTTTCATTCGCTCTGCGTCCTGACACTCTTTGGCACTTGGCTCTTGACATTTTTTATGATGCACGTAAACCCCTTTACCAACTATCAACAACCCTGTAATAGGATCACCTGGAATCGGGTTGCAACACGTAGCATAATTGATTGCCAAGTGCTCATGACCCGTGATAACTAACGGATCCCGCCCACTATCCGCCAACGTATCTAACTCAATATGGGCCTCTTTGAGTTCTGCTGTTATTTTTTTTGCGACTGCCATAGCAGGTAGATTACCAAGCGCAACTGACTCAAAAATCTCATTGCTGTGCTTAAATTTAAAATACTGCCTAACCCGCTGTAACACACCTTTTGGCATATTTACTGGATCTAGCTCAATCTGACACAGCTTTGCTACCATGCGCGTCCCAAGTTTAAGTAAGTCTCCTCTGTGCTGCATTTTAAAATAAAAGCGTATTGAAGCTTTTGCTTTTCCTGACACCACAAAATCCAACCACGATTGATGCGGCGTAGCATCTGGACGGGTTATAACTTGTACAGTTTGCCCACTTTCCAATACTGTTGATAAGGAGCATATTTTTTGATTTATCTTCGCAGATACACACCTATGCCCTAGTCGTGTGTGAATCGAATACGCATAATCGATCACACAAGCGCCTGCAGGAAGCTCAATGATATCTCCCAATGGTGTAAACACATACACCTCTTCTGGGCAAAGATCAATTTTCACATGCTCTATAAACTCTAAAGAACTGCCACTTTGCTTTTGCATCGCCATCAGGCGATTAAGCCACTGCTGTGCTTGTAAGTGCCCCTCAGAAAACTTTTTATCTCTTGATTTATATAAACAATGTGCAGCAACACCAGTATTGGCCATTTTATCCATTTCTTGTGTACGCACTTGTATTTCAATGTTAACACCTCCTGGCCCAAAAAGAATCGTATGCAACGACTGGTAGCCATTTGCTTTGGGTAAAGCGATATAATCTTTGAAGGAATTTGGAACAGGCTTATACAAAGTATGCACTATCCCTAAAGTACGATAGCACTCTATTCTATCGGTCACACAAACCCTAATAGCAAAAACATCACATATCTCTGCAAAAGGCAGTCCATTATCACGCATTTTCCTGAAAATGCTGTAGACATGCTTTTTTCTTCCTTTCACATATTCATAAGAAACATTATTTTTATTCAACTCCGCTTCAATTCTCTCTGTCAAAGAAGCAATTAAGCTCCGGCGTTCACCCTGTAGAGCCTCTACCGCATTATTGAGCACCCGGTAACGTAAGGGATACATGTTGGCAAAACCTAGCTGCTCCAACTCAATCGCTATGAAATTAATACCTAAACGCTTAGCAAGTGGCGCATAAATATCTAAAGTTTCACTGGCAATACGTGCTTTACGCCGACCTTCCAATACATCCAAGGTCCGCATATTATGTAATCTATCGGCCAATTTTATGATCAACACCCTAATATCTTTACAAATTGCCATCAACATCTTTCTAAAGCTCTCTGCCTGATGCTCTTTTCTACTTTTAGTGGGTATTTTTTTAATTTTAGTCACTCCATTCACTAAGTCTGCGATCTCTTTATCAAAGCGCTTTTCGATATCACTATATTTAAAAGGAGTATCTTCGAGTACATCATGCAGTATTCCTGCCATGATACACTTTACATCCATTTTTAATGTCGCCAAGATCTCAGCGACTGCTATTGGGTGCGTAATATATGGCAGCCCACTTTTTCTTAGCTGCCCAGTGTGTGCATCTGTAGCAAAAACTAAAGCGGTCTTAACCTGACGTATATGATCTTTTTGCAGGTAGGCTAATTTATTTTCGAATGATTGATATTGATCTAGCATAGAAACCTCTTTTTTGAGATTATCATAGCTTTGCGCAATTCGCCAACTTCAATCTGAAAGAATTATGGATGTTTAAAAATTAGATTCATCTTCATCCAACTGATCTAGCTTACTCAACTCTTCAAGCAGCTGTTCTTCAGTCGATTCTTGCTCAGAAGACAAGTTAATTTGCCCAGATGCGATCTCTCTTAAAGCTTGAACTGTGGCCTTGTGCTTAGCTTCTGAATCGCTGAGAGATGTTTTTGCCCCCTGCATAAGCTCATGGGCTCTTTTCGCAGCTATATCAATAATCTCAAACCGATTGGGAATAACCTCTAAAACATCCTCAATTGTAACTCTGGCCATAATAGACTCACATCCTGAAATAAGATGCTTATTATACACACAAATAATTCAAATATCTAGTACTTTTTATACTTTCATCTGTTTCTGCAGATCATGCACTAAATCTTTACAACGCGCCGTCTGCCTAGCTGTCTTTAGCCTCTCAGCTACAATAATAGCGGAAACCTCTGCTATAGATTGCTCAAGGCGATCATTTATAATTAAATAATCAAATTCAGGATAGTGCTCAAACTCTTGCAATGCACTACTTAACCTTTGCTTGATTACCTCGGGAGTGTCTTCACCTCTATTTTGCAAGCGCGCCATTAGCTCACTGTAGCTTGGTGGTAATAAAAATATGGTTACACAATCTGTGAATGTCTTTTGGATTTGGTGAGCTCCCTGCCAGTCTACAACAAGTAAAACATCTTTTCCTGCAGCAAACGCATTATCAATACCCTGCCTTGGTGTACCATAAAAATGTCCGTATATTTTTGCAAACTCCACGAAAGCGTTATTCTCTACCATCTCTAGAAACCCTGCCTCATCGATAAAATGGTAGCTGTCTTGTGCTACTTCAGATACTCTCCGTGCGCGCGTAGTATAAGATACCGACCGCATTAATTCATGATCTTGCCGCAGAATATGTTCAGCGATCGTCGTTTTTCCAGTACCAGATGGTGCCGCTAAAACAAATAAGACTCTTTGCTGCATGTTTTAAAACCAATTTAAAGCGCATTCATTGTAACAAAAGATACACACGTAGTATACACTTACATTTACGGAGACAGATGCTGGCAGATCCTATAGAAAAAAGTTATACTAAGCCTCTTCTATCAAATTTCTGAAATATTATGACCAACCGACGTGATCGATCTTTACACGCAATGCGCCCCATACTTTTTTCGAACCACTTTACCAAGCATGCAGATGGATCCGTACTAGCCTGCTGTGGAGACACAAAAGTCCTTTGCAATACCTCTATCTCGGAAGGGGTTCCTAAATTTCTAAGAGATCAAAATAAAGGATGGTTGACTGCAGAATATAGCATGCTCCCTCGCGCCACTCACACACGCACGGATAGAGAGGCATCTCGCGGTAAGCAAACAGGTAGAACTATTGAAATACAACGACTTATTGGCCGCTCTCTTCGCTGCGCTGTTGACCTACACCAACTGGGTGAATACACGATTACGATAGACTGCGACGTTATACAAGCAGATGGTGGAACACGCACTACCGCCATCAACGGCGCCATGGTATCCCTCACGCACGCACTAAAACATTTGCAATACGCAAAAAAAATAAAAACCGACCCTATTAAGTACCTAATCACAGCCTGTTCTATTGGCGTCATCAAAGATGAAGTCTATCTTGATTTAGATTACGATGAAGACTCATGCGCAGATGTTGACTGTAATATCGTGCTTACTGAACACGGTGATTTGGTTGAAATCCAAGGTACTGCCGAGGGTGAACCATTTCAAACTCAAACCCTAGACAAAATTGTACAACTTGCTAAATCATCACAGACTCAAATCTTGCAAGCTATGCGAACCTGCTTAGACCTACCCCACCCAGAATCCAAATAGCACGCAAGCAAGTATTTCTACCACACGAATGCAGTGATGGATTAACTCTCTTCTTGCTGAGTTACCAAAGTTAGCTTGGACCATCCTAGCTTGTTAAGTCTAACCATCGCAAATAGTACTTCTTGCCAAACTAAATTTCTATCTGCTTGCACATATACTATAGTGTCTTTAGTTATCTTTTCTTTTTCTAACCATGCTTTAACATCATTTTCATGAATAAGCGCACTACTCTTTCCACCATCGCCTTTTTGCAAAAACTGCCTTTTATCGATAGAAATAGTAAGTATAACCGGCTTCTCATCAAGATGAATCTTATCTGAGGACGCCTTGGGTAAATCTACCAGTAAACCCATATTTATTAGAGGTGTAGCTACCATGAAAATAATTAATAAAACCAACATAACGTCGATATATGGAATCATATTAACTGTTGAAAATATGTTTTTTCTGCCGTAACGCCTCATCACATACCTTACTTATACTGCTTAGCAAGCAATAAAGTGAACTCATCCTGGAAGAGCTGAAAGTAATTTATAAGATCATCCATCCAAACAGTAAAGCGATTAAAAGCCACCGTTGCTGGGATTGCAACCACTAATCCTAAAGCCGTCATTCCTAACGCTTCCGATATCCCAGGAGCTACCGCCTGAAGTGATGCCTGCGTCTCTGTATTAAGCAGTCCCTGAAAAGTGTGCATTACTCCAAAAACCGTCCCTAAAAGTCCAAGATATGGACTTATACTTGCAATTGTAGCTAACCAAGTAAGATCATTGTGAATGGTCAATTCCCATTTTTTCATCTGTATTTGCATTGCATCCTTTGCCTGACCTATTTGCCGCTCCGCTTCTGCTTGCTCGCCTTGATTCTCTGTTAATGTGTCATAACCAGTACAGAATATCGCGCTTATTGGATTCTCTTTCCTCCTTGAGGACATTGTGTCGTATAAAGCTTCAAGATCCCCTCCTGACCAAAATACTTTTTCAAACTCCTTGTACTGTCGCATCATCGCATAAAAGCTTCGGTATTTTTGAATTATCATGGTCCATGACATTACAGACATGGCAATTAGAATCGCTCCCAATATTTGCACTGTCCATGGCATAGCCTCAAGTAAGTTTTGTAGTGATGATAACACGATTTAATTCCTCCATTGTATTTTATTTACTTCATCGTAAATTACTTTAAATACGGTTCTAAGCTATGTCTGATCGTATTTCAGCATATCACATATTCTTTTTATGACAAGCTTTTCTCCTATTTCGCTTGCCGATTCTCTAACCCTCCAAGCCCTATCTAAACCTATAATAGAATCTCAGCTTTTATGTGTTTATAAATCTCTAATGCAGTATCCGGCATATTTTCAATCCACTTTTTCGCGTTTTTTACTAAATTTTTACGCCTATAGCCCTGTTGTGCTACCTTCTCTAATACCAAAATTGCCTCGTCATTCGAACTTACCTGAATTGCCGCCTCACTTTGTACTAGCTCATTTGCAATATCTTGAAAATTTTGCATGTTTGGCCCGAACACAATTGCACAGCCATATGCACATGCCTCAACTGGGTTCTGCCCCCCATGCTGCCTCATTGAGCTTTTGCCTATAAATGCCACATCACTAACCTGATAGAAAGACTCTAACTCACCATATGTATCTGCAATGTAAATACAGTTTGACTCAACCTTTCCTTTAGCTTGACTTCGTATTTCATAAGACAACCCTGTTTTTTTTATTTGAGGTAAAAATTCTTGTAATCGTTTTGGATGGCGCGGCACAATAATGAGCTTTGCATCTATGCCTTTATTGAGTAACCGACTAATAACCTCAAGTAATATCTCTTCCTCACCAGGCCAGCTTGATGCTGCAAGTAACACAATGGATGCACTTCCTATCGAAAATCCAATTTCTGCTCTCAATGCATCCTTCTGTACATGTGTAAGAACCGCCTTTGACTTCTGCATACATTTTAAATTGCCGTGATAATAACACTTACTTTCGTCAATACCTAGCTTCATAACCTGATTGTAATCCTTTTTCGATCCACACCAAACTTTGCTTAATCCTGCATATAAACCCAAGAAAATCTGGGGATAACGCTCAAAACGCTGATAGGTCCGCTCTGAATGCCGTTGATTGATAAGCCATACCGGGGCTTTTCTTTTTTTCGCTTGATATAAATGCTCAGGCCAAAGTTCGCTATCAACCAAAATTACAAGATCGGGCCGTATGGTTTGCCAGGCGATTCTTGAAAATATCCAGAAATCTATAGGGAAAAACCCTAAATCCACATTACTTACTTTTGCGTACTGCTTAGATAGTAAATTATAGGTATGTATATTTTGTACTGTAAATACTACATGGATATTATTTTTTAACAACCTAGACAATAAACTACTGACTGACTGGGCCTCACCAACACTTGCCGCATGTAGCCAAAGTACTGGACAATCTTTTTTTTTGCCTAGCAAAAAAATACCTAGCCGTGTAAATACTGGCATTTTTTTCGACCAATTTCTCAGGCCTTGCACTACCCAGTAGGGGGTGACTACCACTAGGTATCCAGCTACTAAAACTCTGTACAACCAAATTAACAAAAACCTCTCCTCTTGGCCGCAATTACACTATTTTCACAATAATAAGTTGCATTATAACTTTTTTCAAACTTAGCCCAGACTTTACAGCAAGCAAGACGATATTATTCTTGTTTGCTCTATATCATTATGCCTTTGCTAGACCGCGTAATACAAACTGTAAAATTCCGCCATGCTTATAATACTCAACCTCTTCACTTGTATCTATTCTTGCAAGTAATGGCACTTCCATGGTGCGTCCATCTTCATATTCTATTGTCATAATTATTTTTTCATGTGGCTTATTGATTTCCCCAAGCCCATTAAAATGCAAACGCTCCCTCCCCACAATCTGTAATTCCTTCCAAGATGTAGAGATGAATTCACATGGCAATACTCCCATGCCCACTAAATTAGACCGATGAATACGCTCAAAACTTTCTGCGATTACAATCTTAACCCCTAGTAATAACGTCCCTTTTGCCGCCCAATCTCGAGATGATCCCGTACCGTACTCTTTTCCTGCCATCACAACAAGCGGTGTGTTTTTTGCCTTGTAGCGCATAGCGGCATCATAGATTGCGAGCACTTCATTTGAGTCAACACAGGTTGTATATCCTCCCTCTATGTGCGGCACCATAGCATTTTGAATTCGTATATTAGCGAATGTACCACGAACCATCACTTCATGGTTTCCTCTCCGTGCCCCATAAGAGTTAAAATCCCCTGGCGTTACCTGCTTCGATAATAGATATCTACCTGCAGGACTATTTGGCTTAATTGCACCAGCAGGTGAGATATGATCTGTGGTAACGGTATCTCCAAGCAATGCTAATACACGAGCATTTTTCACGTCCTGCTTTTTCTTTGGCCGAGAACTCAACCCATCAAAAAAGTTGGGTTTTTGAATGTAAGTTGAGCCTCTTTGCCAAGCATACGTTCTACTTATTTCGGCCGGTAGACTAGCCCATGGCGCACCACCGGTAAAAATATGCTCATACTGCCTGATAAACATATCCTGGTTGATTTTACTAATCATACCTTGGACCTCTTCATTACTTGGCCATATATCTTTTAATCGCACACCCCCATGCTTACCTTGCCCTAGAATATCTCTTAGCAGATCTTTTTTGGTTGTACCCGCAATCGCATAAGCAATGACCAAAGGCGGTGAAGCAAGCCAGTTTAGAGTCACATAAGGGTGTATCCGCCCCTCAAAATTTCGATTACCAGAAAGCACCGCTGAGACCATCACATTTTTGTCTACGATTGCCTCTGTAATTTCTTCTGCTAACGGTCCAGAGTTGCCAATACAAGTCGTGCAGCCATACCCAACTAAATAAAATCCTAGCCGCTCTAGTGGCTCAAGTAGATTTAATTCTTGTAGGTAGTCTACCACCACCTTTGACCCTGGCGCAAAAGAGGTTTTTACCCATGGCTTTACCTTGAGCCCATTATCGAGTGCTTTTTTTGCAAGAAGCCCTGCTGCAATTAAAACTCCAGGATTTGATGTATTAGTACAGCTTGTAATTGCTGCAATAACTACATCGCCGTGACTTAAGCTATATTCTTCTCCCCTTACTGGAACAGATAGCCCTAGATCGGCTGATACATCTTGTTTCATAATTGCTTTTTCGGTAGCTAGCCCTAAAGCGGATACCTTCACTCTATCTTGTGGGCGCTTTGGCCCTGCTAGGCAAGGTTCTATCTCATACACATCTAAAGAAATAGTTGAAGAAAAATGTATATTTTCGGCAAGTGGATCATGCCATAGACCTTGGTGACGACAGTAAGCTTCGACCATAGCTATGTGATCCTTGTCTCTACCCGTCAAATGTAAGTACCGAATCACTTCTTCATCTACTGCAAAAAAGGCACATGTTGCTCCAAACTCGGGCGCCATATTTGCTATAGTTGCTCTTTCTGCCAAGGTAAGCCTTTTGACCCCAGGTCCATAGAACTCAACAAACTTACCCACTACCCCTTTTCTTCGCAAGGCCTCACATATTGTTAACACTAAATCTGTTGCTGTAACACCCTCTTTTAGACTCCCCTCGAGATAAAACCCAACGACTTTTGGCAGTAACAAGCTTATAGACTGCCCAAGCATAACAGCTTCTGCTTCAATACCTCCAACACCCCAGCCTAAGACTCCTAACGCATTTATCATAGTAGTATGGCTATCTGTACCTACTAGCGTATCAGGAAAAATCCAGTTCTTGCCTTGATCCTGCTTCGACCATACAACTTTAGCAAGATGCTCTAGATTTACCTGATGACATATTCCATGACCTGGTGGAACAACGCGGTAATTCGAAAATGCTTTTTGTCCCCACTTTAAAAACTGATACCGTTCTCTATTTCGGATCATTTCTATATCAACGTTTTGCTCCAAGGATTTATTTGAACCAAAACGATCGACTGATACTGAGTGGTCTACCACAAGGTCTACTGGACAAAGAGGGTTAATTTTCTTAGGGTCTCCCCCAATATCAGTGATAGCATCTCGCATTGCTGCTAAATCAACAATAGCAGGCACTCCAGTGAAGTCTTGCATTAGCACTCTAGCAGGACGATAAGAAAGCGTATGCTCCATACTCCCACGTTTCTCTTGCCAAGTTTTAAAAGCCTGCATATGTTTACTGAGAGCTTCTGTATTTTGGCTATGCCTTAAAACATTTTCTAGCAAGATTTTTATAGAAACGGGTAAACTACTCAGATTTATTGAGAACGCACTAGCGGCATCTACTATGTTATAGTAGTGGTGGGTATTACTATTAACTTCTATATTAGCTAAATATTTATCAGCACTAATAGCGTTCACCTAGAAAATTGATTCGGTGTATTCTAAAGATTTTCAACGGTTGTGTCTAGGTAAATGTGATCGTATTTACTTAAAAAGGAATATCGTCGTCCTCAAATGCTTGCGATGTCTCGACTGTATTATTCGATACAGTTTTTTGTGGTGCGGGCTTGGTAGCTTGTTGGGACATCATTCCCCCCATGCTTGTATCTACCTCTCCTTTTCTATCGAGCATCTGCATATCATTAGCAATTATCTCTGTTGTGTATTTATCTGCGCCCGATTGATCTTGCCATTTTCTAGTACGTATGCTGCCGTTAATATAAACTTTGCTACCCTTTTTTACGTATTGTCCAGCAATCTCTGCAAGCTTGTTATAGAAAACAATTTTATGCCACTCAGTACGCTCTTGATTTTCTCCAGACTGCTTGTCTTTCCAAGATTCACTTGTTGCTACGCTTAAGTTGGTCACAGCAGAACCAGATGGAGTATAGCGAACCTCAGGATCGCTTCCTACATGCCCCATTATTACCGCCATATTCACGCCTCTTTTAGACATAGTTTCTACCTCATAATAATTTACTTTGCATAGAATAACATAAAATATCACTTTCCCCTATACCGGCCTCTGTAAAAAAACACACCTCTCACACATCTACTCTATCTTTACCTTAGCCTTCAACAACTATTGCTTGTTGGCTTGTACAAGATATATTGGGTCCAATAGATGACTTTAATTGTACTTTTCTGCTATAGTGTTTTATTTTTAGTACTTTATGACCTACGTTGTTACCGAGAGCTGTATTAAATGTAAGTACACTGATTGTGTGTCTGTTTGCCCGGTTGATTGCTTTCACGAAGGTCCAAACTTTTTAGCTATCAATCCAGAAGAGTGTATTGATTGCAATCTTTGTGTTGATGAATGTCCAGTAGACGCTATCTTCCCTGAAGATCAAGTACCTGCCGATCAAAAAGCATTTATCGCCCTAAACGCAGAGCTTTCGGAAAAATGGCCTGTCATTGATTCTGTCAAGCCTGCACCAGATGATGCAGACCAATGGGCAAAAGTTAAAGACAAAAAACACTTATTAGAAAAAGAGTAAAATTCGCGCCCGGAGAGATTCGAACTCCCGACCACCTGGTTCGAAGCCAGATACTCTATCCAGCTGAGCTACGGGCGCAAATTTCTATTATGGCACAAAATAACGACACAGTCGAGACAACTCTGATATTGGGTGCATATAATTAACAACTTGAGAGATATATGTACCTGTATCAAACTCAAGCGTAACGACTTTGTAAATAGGAAAATAATGCACGGATACCCATAGCTTCTCCTCCTTTTGGCCTACCTGGCCTACTTGTCAAATTGTATGCTCCACCATCAATATGCATCCATAATACTTCCGGTTTAGTAAACCTCTTTAGAAACAATGCCGCTGTTATAGCACCCCCTAGCGGCATAGATCCTGTGCTCGAAATATCTGCAACATTAGAGTTTAATGTGGATACATACCCTGCATAAAGCGGTAGTGGCCAAAGAGGATCAAACACCTTCTGACTATGTTCTAGCACCCGTCCTGATTCCGCCTGATTATCTGTGAAAATTGCTGGAATCTCTGGACCTAAGGCAACACGTTGTGCACCTGTGAGTGTAGCATAATCTATGATTAAATCACTCGGGCTTTCTGTTGCTTTTGATAACAAATCAGCAAGTAAAAGCCTACCTTCTGCATCTGTATGCCCAATTTCAACACTTACTCCATTACGTGCGAAAAAAACATCTCCTGGCCTAAAAGCGTTTCCTGCCACACTATTCTCTACAGCTGCAATCAATAACTCAAGCCGCACAGGTACTTTGTGTTGCATAATCATTTGCGCAAGTGCAAGCATATGAGCTGCTCCACCCATATCTTTTTTCATTGTTGCCATACTTTGATGCGGCTTAATTTGTAATCCTCCTGAATCAAAACAAACCCCTTTACCCACTAACACAAGTCTCGGATGTGTTTGATTTCCCCATTGAAATCCAAGTACTTTTGGCTCATGTACACTGGCACGACCTACTGCATGCACCAAAGGGTAGCCCTTGTCGATTAACTGTTTACCTGTTAAGCACCAACACTCTGCTTGGTAATTACGAGCAATATCTTTTACAACACTCTCTATGAAATCAGGATGGCAGTCTTCAGCAGGGGTATTGACTAAGTCTCTAACAAGATAAGTTGCCTGTAATTCGCTAATTAGCAGCTCGTTATTCACCGCGCTAGATTCTGGCATCAGCAAATACTGCCCTAAGTTTTTGCCTAGCTTATACCGACTGAACTGATAACCTGCAAGCCCCCAGGCCAGAAACATTGTATGCCATGGATAGCTTTCTTTCAGTGCTGATGCGTCGATTTGATAATAGCCTTCTGGTATTACCTTGCGAATAGAGGCAAATTTCCATGGATCATCACCCACCTGCATTCCCCAAACAACTTTACCTAAACCAGATTCTTTGCCTGGAACTAGCAAACATGTTCCTGACTCGGCTGTGAAGTTCATAGCTTTTACCCATGCTTGAGTATCATTAGTTTGTGAGTCTAACCAATCCGCAAAGAGACTGCTTGCTACCACCTCAATAGTTTTCACATCCCTATTTAACGAGTCGCTTTTATCAAAAAAGTTGAATTTACGCATATTTTGTCCCGATTTAAGCAACCTTCAAGCTAAAATATTTCCCGCCTGGTTGCAACTACTCATTGCGATAAAGTTAAATAACATTTGACTTTCCTGTACTTGCATTTATCATGGTATATTATGACAACAAAAAATTGGCTATGCTAAAACATATCTTTTCAATGCTTCCCATATTTTTTTTCGGCCTTTCCCATACTGTAAACGCAGCCAGTACGGCCCAAACACCCAACACATCGACTACGAGTAGTCTAGCTGATGGATTTTCGGTAGTCTGTAAGGGTTCGTCTGCTCCACATTGCAAAGAATCTGCATTACATATATACAACAATACCGACTATGATGCAGTTATAGGCCTCACCACTGGTAAATTTGTGCGTTTACCTGCTGATACAAACCTACATCAAGATTATGCTGTAGAAACTACAAACTACGGTTCTGAACTTCGAGTTATCAAGAAAATCTTACTTAATGTTGGAAATAGTCATGAAGATGATAGTTTTATACCGTGCGCATATGCCCACCCTAACTTCCCTATCAAACTGGCCCCTGGACATGTCTATGAAGTAGACGTAAAATTCGACCTTATCGAGAAAACCTGTAGTATTGATGTGCAAAAGCACATAAAATTTAATTAGATTTTATCCTAAAACTACCTATGAATAAATTGCTATATTAATTCTATAACATTTAACTTTTACCGCGCAATCCCTGTTCTATCACTACATAAACCAAGTATTTATATGACTATGTCTTATACCCTTTTGGTAATTACGCTTGCAATTTGCTCCTTCAACAGCATACACTAAACTTGTCTCCTTGAGTACATACTATATGCAAGCTAATTGGACCCAGCTACTAGGACCTGAAAAGAAAAAACCTTATTTTAAGTCTATTCAAGAGAAACTCCAAACACTCTCTGCCCAGGGAGAGACTATCTTTCCACCTAAAGACAAAATTTTTCATGCCTTTCAAGTAACCCCCTATGCAGATATCAAAGTTGTTATCTTAGGCCAGGACCCCTACCATGGACCTGGACAAGCCCATGGATTAAGCTTTTCTGTTCCTGAGTCGATAACTCAGCCGCCTTCATTGAAAAATATTTTCAAGGCATTATCTAATGACTTAAATATTGATCCACCACAACATGGCAATCTCATTAAATGGGCACATCAAGGCGTATTGCTTTTGAACACCGTACTTACAGTGAGTAAAGGAAGACCTCAATCACATGGTCAAATTGGCTGGCAATCTTTTACTGACGCCGTTATTACTTATATTAATGATCATTCCAAGGCAGTGGTTTTTATGCTGTGGGGTGCTCATGCACAAAAGAAAAAGGTATTTATTAATAATCCAAATCATAAAGTTCTGGAGTCTGTTCATCCCTCACCATTGTCCGCCCACAGAGGATTTTTAGATTGTAAACACTTTTCGCAAGCAAACGCCTGGCTGACTAAACATCGGCGAACACCTATTGACTGGGCTCTTTGAGCTAAACTGACACCCATCTAATCTTTTTCTTATCTACTTTGTCTAGGCCTTTTGTTTTTAGTTACTTCACTTTCATTGTCATCTTCTTCACTGTTTTCTTCAGGAGAGAAATCGCTATCTTGTAAATCATCGTTCTCGGCTATACTACTATCCGTTGAATAGGTAAGGTCTATGATTTTTGTCTTTTCATCCTTTTTCTCATCGCCATTTGATTGCAGGTGATCTTCATCACCAGTCTCATCAATAGAAAAAATGCTATCATGAGAATCATCTTTATCACTAGTACTATCTCCTTTGGAAAAATTATACGCCATACTTTGCACCTCTACTTCCTCACTGATACCATTGCCTACTGCAAAATCTTGACCATTTTTAGAATTTGTATTGTTTCTACCATCTATCCATGTACCCGTTGATGCCACACTAACTTCAGATATTGTCTCATCATCGTCACCAATTACGTGTTTTTCGCCTGTATTACTTTCTTTTGTATGGCCTGATCTAGAAACCCCTTGAGATAACGCATCGATATCTAGATCTATTTCTCCACTCCCTGTATTACTAAAAGATGATGTAGAATCTAGTTCTTCACTACTTCTATTGCTAAAAGGTGATGCGGAATCTGTTTTCCCAATGGATGATCCAAATTCTTTTGCTATCTTACTATTATCATGTAGAGCCATAAGTGCACCGATGGCAATCTCTCTATTTTCGGTATTATCCGTTGCTCCTCTGCTTTTCCTCGATAAAACTGGTCTTTGGTAGGGATTTTCAGTACGCTTTCTTTTTGACCTGATTTTTTTCCTCTTTTCTGCCTGTACTATTGACCCACTAGAAAACAATCCTTGCGATGAGGCTACAGCTTGAGGCAATACCACTGCTTGCTCATTATGTTTTTTCAATATTTCTCGCTCTAGTGTAGACTGATAATAGTGACATTCATTCGCATCTATTCCTACTAAAATAGGGTCTTCGAGCAATACTGCATTTATGCTACCATCCTCAGATATTGGCTCGATACCTTTGTTAATATGGCGCTTAAACCCTTTAATCCGAGTTTCTAGCAACATCTCTAAGTAAGTTGGGTAATTTTGCACTAGAAAACAAGATTGATTTAAAAAACCCTGATTATCAATTATACCAACTGCCCCTTCGCCTTGATAATATTCCTGAACATAACTTTTAAACTGTTCTACTGTGGGCATGGCTTTGAATACAGGTATATTTTTTCTGCCTGGTATAGCACCTAATCGCCTACACTCTGCTGCGTTTATACCGATTAAGTTTTTCTTCTTTGCTAATTTCGGATTGATTGAGCCGTCTACTGAAATTGCCATGTTCGACATTGCAAATGCCCTTATTTCATTAGCTCTTTGTAAGAAAAACTCATCTATATTTTTTGGGAAATTTTTAACAACCCAACATGCTTGATTGTTTTCTCCATTCTCATCCACGAGGTCCTGCTTTGCAAGCTGTGTATTTTCATCTGATAAATACCATTTAACCATATCATTGTAGTTACCTTTAGTTAACTTTAATTCCAGAATTTCTCTTGCAGTAACATAGGGCATCATTTTTCTTGCAACATTTGTATCCCCCAACACGATACTTACAATATCTTTTACAGGCTGCTTGTTGATTGTAATGGAACGATACTCAATAGCAGCCTTAAGCATCATTTCCTCGCTAATGAAAACCTTTTCTTTATCCACCAGCTTAAGTCCAAACTCTTCTTTTTTTATTGCCAAGCTTTTATCGATTCCCTGGCTCAAATCTCTGTTGTCAAGCGCATAGCATGTACATAACACTCGGTTATAGATAGGCGCATGTGTCTTTGCAACCTCTTTTTGTTTTTCTACGTTTGCAACCGAACTCGCTAAGAAATCATATAGCTCTTCCGCCTCAGCATCTACCAATATATCACCTCGCATCCAATGACAAACTTTTGTATATTTTTTGTAAATGTTCTTACTGGTCATAAAGCTTGGTGCAAATTCATTTTTACACTCTCCAAGAAATAATTGACTGAAAGTATCTTCGTCATTATCCTTATTGAGAATAGTCATGAACCTTTCTATTCTATCTTCTGATGCTCTCTCTTTTTCTACAGTCCCTTTATTTCTAAGCATATATCTGGATGCCATTAAGTCTACTATACTTGAAAACTCCTCCTTATCTATACTGGGGTTGGTAAATGCATAATGTAATGGATTGATATCGCTACCTCCCACTATCTGACAATAATCTATTAGCTTTTCTAAAAGTGTGTATCGAAGTTTTCTTGCTCTCTTAGCTGCTCCTGTTAAATAATTATCTAGCCAAGTACCTGGCACTGGTAGCATAATGTATGAAAGTATCGACTTCTCATTTACATCCAGTAGAGTACCATCTAGTATATTATCTTTGTCCATTATCGCCTGATAAAATAAGTCAAGAGTTAACCCGTCCTTGGCTGGCACCTCTACAAGAAAGTCTTCCATACTTGGTGTTTGCTCTGCATTGAGTTGGAAATCTTTCAATTGTTTTGGCATTGCCTCTTCCTATTTTATAATTATGTTTAATATATAGCACAGATACCATAAAATGCTTAAAATAAGCTTATAGTGATTATTTCACCCGATATAGTCAATAATGTCTGTATAACATGCTGCATTCGTAAAAACTAACCTTATTTCCTTTATTTCTGATCGATATCAATACCATGCTGAGACGCTTTTCTACTTACCACCTGAAATTTCTTTTAGATAGTAAAAACTCTTGACTGATATTTGATGCCATACCCCTGTATTCTGCGCTCTCTTGTATATTTATCTTCGCTAAATTAGCTTAATACCTTTACTGTGTATACTCAAGGTAAACTTTTGATACTCCTTTGATATCTTGTAATGCCTGCATACTTTCCTCATCAATATGTATCTTGGGGTGATGTTTCATATATAACTTAATCTTATTTTTTTTCTGCTGATACCATAATACCAGTTTACTATAGCCTTTTTTTTGCTGCCCTAAGCATAGCCTGAGGTTTTCTGCTAAGCTATCTTCCCAATCTACTTCATGCATCTCTATGTGCAAGCTTGGCTGCCGCGCTTCACGGACCTTAGCCAAACTCAAAACTTCTTGTAAATTAAAGCGCCATTCACCTGGCTTTCTTCCTTCTTGTACGATGCCTTTACATACAACTACTTGATGTTCTGATGTTGCTAACTGGGCTTGGGTCATTTTATCATCAAAACACGCTATCTCCACCATACCTGTGTGGTCCATTATACTGAGTAATAGAAACATTCTACCACCCTTAGTTGTCATTCTCCTTTGCTTAGCTATGATTCCTGCTACGGTTACTATCTGCTTACCTATCGGCTTTAAATTTTTAATAGGCATACATTTGATCTGCCTGATCTCTAGTTTATAAGGATCTAAGGGATGCCCAGAAAAATATTGCCCGAGCACAGCTTTTTCTGCAGCTAATCGTTCTTGAATACGCCACTTAGGTAGCGCTTCTGCATACTGACAAGGCGGGGGTTTGTTGCTCCCCCCTCCAAATAAGTCTCCTTGACCCACTTTAGCATTTCTAACATGCTGATCTTTCTGTGCCAATATCTTCTCAATGGACCCTAAAAGTATTGCCCTATCTTTTCCCATATAATCTAATGCTCCTGCGACCACTAGTGCTTCTAGGACCTTTTTATTGAGCTTTATGGCATCCATGTTTATACAAAATGCTAATAAGTCTTTACTTATCCCGTGCTCCTTACGTGCTTGTACGATATATTCTGACATATTTTCACCCACGCCCTTGATCGCGCCTAAACCATAGCGAATACTCCCTGGCTCTTCCACATGAAAATGCGTTAAGCTTTTCGTGACACAAGGCGGTAAAACCTTTAAACCAGAGGCTATACAGTCTTCTGTAAAATGCACCACCTTATCTGTATTATCCATATCTGAAGACATGACTGCTGCCATAAAGTAATCTGGATAATGTGCTTTTAAATACGCTGTTTGGTATGATATTAACGCATATGCAACAGAGTGCGACTTATTAAACCCGTATCCAGCAAACTTTTCCATCAGATCAAAAACCTGACCTGCTAGACTTATGTCTACCTCCTGTTTTTCACTGCCTTTAACAAAAATATCTCGCTGCTTGGCCATTTCTTCTGGCTTCTTTTTACCCATGGCTCGTCGTAATAAATCAGCATCACCTAAGGTATAACCTGCCATAGCCTGGGCAATCTGCATCACCTGCTCTTGGTAAACGATAACTCCATAGGTTTCTTTGAGAATCGTCTCCATACAAGTGTGTAAGTATACGACTTTTGCCTTTCCGTGCTTTCTATCAATGAAGTCATCTACCATGCCCGACTGTAGTGGGCCAGGTCGATATAAAGCAACTAATGCAACAATATCAGCAAAACAGTCTGGCTGTAATCTACCAATCAAGTCCTGGAATCCTCTTGATTCTAGCTGAAATACTGCCACAGTCTTACATCTACGTAATAAGGAGAATGTTTTGGTATCATCTAACGGTATATGGGCAATATCTAGATCTGGTGCTTTTTGATCTTGTTGCAAGGATAAAATTGTCTGCTGGATTATTGTTAATGTTCGCAGACCTAAGAAGTCAAATTTTACTAAGCCAATACTCTCCACATCGCCCATGTCTAATTGAGTTACCTGGTTACTACTCTCGGCCTCAAGATACAAAGGACAAAAATCAGTTAGCTTACCTGGAGCAATGACCACCCCTCCAGCATGGCGGCCTACATTACGCACCCGTCCCTCTAGTGCCATAGCCATATCCAGTAGCGCTTTGACCTCGCTATCTTGTTCGTATTTTTCCATTAGGTCTGGTGCCTGAACCAAGGCTTTTGCTAGCGTTATTCCTAAATCATTGGGAATCAATTTGGCCAACTTATCGACAAAACCATAAGGATGTGCAAGTACCCTTCCTACATCGCGTACTGCCGCCTTTGCTGCCATAGAACCATGGGTAATAATTTGTGCTACAGAAGCTTGTCCATAGCGCTCCCCTACATAAGCGATAACTCTATCGCGATGAATCATGCAAAAATCGATATCAAAATCCGGCATGGATACCCTTTCTGGATTAAGAAATCGCTCAAACAATAGCCCATGCGGTATTGGATCAATATCTGTTATACGCAAAGCGTAAGCCACCAAAGATCCTGCCCCCGATCCTCTTCCTGGCCCTACTGGAATGTTATTTTTTTTCGCCCAGCTGATAAAGTCTGCTACGATCAAAAAATATCCTGCAAACCCCATGCGCTCAATAATGTCTAATTCCGTGTTTAAACGCTCTGTGTAGACTGTGTGTTGTGACTTTTGTATCTTATCTAGCTGATGTCTATCCTTTAAACCATTTACGCTTTGTGTCCGTAAATACCCTACTAAATCTTGGCCTTGTGGTAACGGAAAATCTGGGAGACATACCTTGCCTACTTCAAGATGTAAATTGCACCTTTTTGCAATCATGATGCTATTTGTAACTGCCTCAGGTATATCTGCAAAAAGTTTTTGCATATCTTCTTGTGAACGCCAAAATTGCTTAGGGCTGTATACATCTTGCTCTCGAGCTTCTAGCACCTGTCCTTCCTGAATACAAACACGTACTTCATGTGCTTTATGATCGCTTTCTTTTTCAAAGCAGACAGCGTTCAATGCTACGATAGGTAAAGGTTTAGCATTACTTAATATATGTAATTGTCTTTCCCACTGCCCAGTAGTTGATAAGTTTAGGCGGTGCAAGCCAAAATAATATCGATTGGGAAAAAGAGTCAGCCATGGTTCAACTTGTTTGATATCGGTAGTTTGTGTTGTTGCGCAAAAACCTTGTGTTCCTGGCTCTACTGCAATCAACCCTTTTACTGTAGCTTCTGTTAGCCAACTGCGTGCTATATAAGCTATACCTTGAACTTGCCCTTCTTGGTAAGATCTTGTTAATAACTCACAGATATTGAGATATCCAGTTTGATTTTGACAATATAGTAAAAGGTTATAATGGGTTTTTGGTTGACACCGAGCATACGATTTTGCTTGTGCTTCACCACCCCATATATCATCAACAATTCTTACTTCTACTCCAAGGATAGGCTTAATACCTGCTTGGATTGCTCGTTTGTAGAACTTTACACTCGCATAAGTGTTATGTAGATCTGATAGACCAACTGCAGGCATCTTATTTTGCTTAGCACTGTCGATTATTTGCTCAATAGTTATTAGACCATCGCTTATGCTGTATTCGCTGTGTACATGTAGATGGACAAAATGACTTTCTGGCATAGCTTTTTTTGATCCCTTTTTGTTCTCATATGAGCATAACATGACCAAATTTAAGTTACTACTTTTTTCTACGATTGCTGTTTTTATTGTACCGTCTCTCGCTCAATAATGTCACGTACTGGTGCAAAACTCTTTCTATGAATTGGGCATACTCCATGATTACAAATATCTTGCATGTGTGCCTTTGTCCCATAGCCTTTGTGGTTTGTAAACCCATAACCTGGATACTGCCTATCGTATACTTGCATCAGACTATCTCGATAGACTTTAGCAACAATACTGGCTGCACTAATAGATGGAATTTTTGCATCTCCACCAATTACTGTATAGGCTTTTATATCTTGAAAGGGATTATCTCGGCCATCGATCCAAACTTCTTCTGGCTTAAACCAACAGTTAGTATGTGCACGTCGCATTGCCTCCCAGGTAGCTTGCAAAATGTTTATGCGATCTACTTCTGCAACAGTAGCCACCCCTATTCCCCAACTATATGCTCGCTGACAGATTATCTGACTGAGTTTTTCACGTTTCAAAACTGAAATTTTTTTAGAATCGGTGACCGCTAAATCAAGTAAACGATCTTCATCAATCCATACACACGCTGCAACAACTGGTCCAGCTATACACCCTCTACCTACTTCATCTATCCCTGCTTTCATAATCATTTCTGTATTTTTTCGCTTTGCAATCCATCCTTACACCATATAATATCTTTGCCTGTTATGGCAATTCCACAAAACTTATAGTTGTTACTTACAAGATTTTTTTGTTGTTCAATAAACCACAAACCAGATAAGTCTACTTTACCGGACCTATTACTAATACTATCAAAATCGACGTAATTTATAATCGATGACCCTTGCTCACTCTGTAGGGTGATTGGACCATTGAAATATGCTTCAAGGGAGCTTAATTTGTTTAACTCTGGACTACCCAGTATTTGGACTACTGCAGAGGATTTGCTACCACTGTTTGCTTTTTCGAAAATATGTAATGGGTTTTTTACATCTGTTTTCAAGTAGAATGCTCGGTCTTTAGATCCTACTATCCCTTTAAATAATTTATATTTTGGGAAACGATAACCTATTGCTGGGCCAGTGTATCCTGAAGTGGTGATACTCATGTGTGTTGGCTTGTGTAATACACTGCTTATGGGCATCTGATTATCTGCCTGATTTATACTAAGATCTATGCCAAATCTTACTGCCTGGTCAACCCATATTGCTGGATAAGCTGGCTTATTTTCGGTATTTTTATGATAAATTGCAAGGGTTGTCCATGGTGCGTTTGGATGTAACATAGTCCCTGTACTTGCACCTAAACTATGATGGATAAACATACTTGGTGCCGTCCCTCTTGTGCTTATTACTACATCCTGTGCTTGAATATTGTTTATTTGATTATCATATGTGTCTATTAAGTCTTGCGTGAATATTCCTGATACTTGTGTAACTTGATCGTTTGTGTAATTTGCATGGTCAAGCTCTATTGCTGGAACATGCGTGGTACTTAATAATATATCTCCAACTATACTTGCTCTTGTTTTGATGTGGCTTCCTTCTTTGCCCTGGATTAAAATTGCTGCCCCCTGGTAACTTGTAGCCCCTACTTCTTTGCTGTCGATATGAATAAATGACCCTGTGTTTGAATGCTTGTTGAAATCTGTGCTTTCATTTTTATCTAACCTATAATTTTTTTCTATATGCTTAGTAAAATCCTGTGATGTGAAGCGATTATTTAAAAACCAATTTCCATCCTGGTAGGATGTCTCGATGATATCTGATAACGGCGAGTACCCTTTAATGTTCGTATCGCTATCATAAATCCAAATACCTCGCTGACCATAGCCTGGTTGAGCAGTTGTAATATGTAAATTACCTGTGATCATCATTCCCGTTGTATGATGTAACGCAATCGCGGTAGTAGTGTCACCAGATAATTGCATATCTATGTTTTTCACTCCGACTACACTACCTGTTGCAAAAGTCCCCCATGTTTTCTTTGTATTCATCTGTAGATAATCTAGGCTAATGCCTGTTGCTCCATCTGCAAGATCCATCGATAAAGATGAAGATGTCGAACAAAGATTTCCCTCCAAACTGATCTGCTCTTTATCTAAACCATGCACTAGTAATGCTGCTCCACGACCACTTTTATGAAAGTAAAAAACACCCTCTAACCGTGGCATTACACGATACCTATCTTCAAGGTTTGGATGAGATAGTATGGCTAATTGCCCAGTTGCAAATTTAATGCCATAACCTGCTTTGTCTCTATCATTCACCTGTATTATCCTTGCTTTTTTCTCTGCAACTACCTTAATTGATGATAGACCAAGATTGTTTTCACTAAAATCTAGAGCTGTACGCCCACCACTGTAAATATCTGATCCAGATAGATCTATCTCTAAAGGCAGTGCAGAAAACCTATTTTGCTCCTTTTCTCGCTCAACCTGTCCGTTTCCTAGGTCCGGCAAAGGTACTTGTACCTTAATCGCAGCAGGAATACTTGCTATTCTTTTCGGATTTATAATCTTTTCATCTGATAATGCTATGGAGCCAGTTTCTCGACCCGCAACAACTGTAGAATTTTTTATATCTATATAATAATTATCTAATTTGACATCCTCGCCTAGATTTTCCATCGCTATGGGCGCAATATCAATTGCAGTTGATTGACTCGTAATTACCCCACAGTTGTTAAGGCTAACTAATTGGCCATTTCTAGATGGGTCTTGAGGTGAAAATATTAAAGCAGGCGCATTTTTTCCTGTGCTAAAAAATAGACTATTCGCTTTATGACCTAAGAAAATATCACCTTCATCCCACCGTATTAACCTGGTATTATCTCCAGTGATACCCAAAGCACCATGGTGACCAGATAGATCTACTTGCCCGGTCATACTTCTATTATCCTGGGTTTGTAGAATGTCTTCTATCTGATTTTTTGTAAACCCTTGGTCAAAAACAAGTGCACTAGACCCCTTTCCCTGTCCAACTAACATTGTATTAAATAGCTTAATATTAGATGATCGGTTCAGCCATAACGCAGCACCAAATCTGCCTGATACATTACTCTCAACTGCTGCATCCAAAAATATTTTACTATCTTTTGGCTTATCAAGCATATCCTCTAACCACTGAGACTTGCATGTCTGATCTTGGTTTACTGAGGCTAAGCTGGTATTTGAGAAAAAAGCAGTCCCAGTTAAGTCAACTTTACCCGAATTATCTATAATTTCCCCAGCAATGGATGACTTACTAATAAATATATTAAAACCTTTATCTGTTATTTTCATATAATGATCTGGCTTCATATTTTTTAGACTAAAACTCGGCCCTTTTCTCGCATAAAAAATAGTATTCTCTGCGAACATTGTGCACTTCTGTTTTTCCCCGTCGCACATCCAGCCATTTTCTGCCTCTATAATGCTTGATTCCATGTGGGCAGTCACTTTAGTATTATCATCTATCTTTTGTGGTACATGTCCTATGGTATTCTTACCATGTGCTGTGAGACTCCAAGTAGATTTATTGTTCAAACCCTTTGTAAAAACTAGGCTACCTTGCTCAGATAGGCTAATATCTCCATCTGGCAAGAACCATGCAGATATCTCCTTTTTATTACTTTTTTTTGGAGCGGTGATGAAGCCAATCGCCTCATCACCGTAACTATCTAGTGTAGATCTCCCTATAGAGAGAAAATAATTTTCTTCTAGTTCAGAAACTATTGCATAGGGCCCCTGTGTGCGCATGCTAGCCTCACCTTGTAATACCATTTTTTGTGTATGCATTTGATCCGTATACACTGTCAAAGCAGGTGCATCCGTGCTAGAAGATAAAGATAGCTTTCCTTCTAACCGTAAAATATCATCGTCATGGCCTATGTTTTGGAATACAACCGATGACTGCTGCCCTGATGAATGTAATGTAATGCGATTCTTGCCTTTTATAATCTCCTGTCCACTTATGAGATCGCCTACCTGCCAATGCAACGCGCTTTTTTTCTCACTCT
The DNA here is from genome assembly GCA_036128855.1 of Pseudomonadota bacterium. Taxonomy (GTDB): domain Bacteria; phylum Pseudomonadota; class Gammaproteobacteria; order Comchoanobacterales; family Comchoanobacteraceae; genus JAYYPW01. The sequence continues at coordinate 164,215 of JAYYPW010000008.1, read as the reverse complement.
TGCTACTTATGTAGCCGTGACTGGAATCTAATTGCAATCCTGCATGCCGTATTGCTATACCTTCTGTATTATTACTGGCTTTAATATCAAAACATGCGTTTTTCTCTGGAGCTATAATAATAGATGTTGGCGTACTCTCCCCGCTGACATATAGTCCAGCTCCATAATCTTGGGTGTTGACCTGAACTTGGGTGTCTGCTACCCATTTTACTCTACCAATATCTTTAATTTGAATGGCTTTACTCGTCTCTGCTTTGTCTAAAATCAGACTATAGGCTCCATGAACATGGAGTAATGGATCTGCTACACTTACATCATCTGTTAACGCATACATGTTATTAAAATCAAGTAAATTTCCTTGATATCCTGTCTGCCCTCGTAAATACAGCCTATCTTTGCCAGTATTGAGCTTAAGATTGAGTACAGCTTGCTTTTGCACACTCTGATCCCAAGCTATAAATGTTGCACTTCTTCCTAAGTGTGCTTCCGTGATACCAAAACCATTTTGTGGAGGTAGCTCTCCGTGCCACTTCACTAAACTGCCCTGATCAGAGTTTAAGTGAACAATACCAGACCATTTGCTACCGTATTGGCCTTGTAATATATCTTCTCCAATATTCTTTTGATCTGTCTCAAGCCAAACTATCTGTCTCCCCTCCCCACCCACATATAATTCTTTCTCTAAGCTTATTTTTGTATTTGTAAGATTACCGCTCAGTTTGTAATAGCTACCACGCTGTGTATTTTGACCATGTTTTACCATATGACTGCCTAAGACTGTATTCGGACTATTGTGTGCAGAAAATATCGTAAAGTCTTTGACACGATCTTGTATCACGAATTTCTCATATTGCATGTTTACATATGCCATATGATTATTTAGTTGAATAGCACTAACATTTTGCGCATCTTTTAATATCGTGTAATGGTTATTTTCAGACTCCAATGTAGTTGTTGTAGCTAAGTTATAAGCTGTTGCCTCATCATTTAATGAGAAATGTAGTCCTTTTACTTGTAATTTTCCATCGGATAGAAATATAGCCCCTGTGGCTGTATTGCAAGTAGCATATGATGATGGATCGGTGTAAAACTTGGCATTCCCTTTTGTTTCTATGAGGTTTCCTCTACCCAAAATAGTACTTTGGTCATGTAATTTAGCCTCTATGGTCTTTGCTTGTAGTTTTAAAGCCTCTCCCTGTGTCCAAACTTGTAATAAGCTATCTATTTTGATTGTATTTGCTTGTATATTCATGGCTGGCTTTGTCCCACTGCCCATCTGCCTCAATATCTGTTTGCCATTTAGATCTACTTTATCAAGCTTATCAAGCTCTAATGCTTCTGCGTTTTTTGTGGTAATTTCTAGACTATCCGTACTGCTTAGAGACCCTCCTTGCATGGCAATTCCTCGTGACTGATTACCTAGCACACGGATAGATGTGCTAGAAGAAGCATTTTTATCTTTTGTAAAAAATATCTGAAAGTTTTTTGATGATAACCCATTACTTGCATCGCCCACTGTAGTTATACGATTCTCTGTGTTACCTGTCTTAAAATAGAGTTTAGGTAACCTTTTGTTTCTGACTCCATCCTCTTGTGTCATAGCTAAGATAGCTGGCTGCCCCTGGGCATTTGTGTGAAATTGGCTAGAGGAAATAGTTGTATCTCCCTCGACTTGTAATGCGATATGAGATCGCGAATAAATCACTACATTATCTAAATCAACTTGATTTTTTGCTACTACTGCAGGGATTTGATCCACTGTATCAGAGATGAAATCAATTCCTTCAACCACTGCGTTTTCTAATGTGCAAAATATAGCTTCTCGGCTTTTTTCTTGCTTCGTATAATGCTGCCGACTATGTCTATTAGGATCCTTTGGCCCCTCCAGTACCTGTATCGAATACTGGCTTGGCCCCGTTATTATCTTTATTCCAGTCTCCCTCCAAATGCTAGCTATCACATCTTGGATATCGGTTTGTGGCGCCCTACCGTAAACCCCTATTTTCCCTTTTGCTTTGCTGCTAACTATGGTTATATTTTTCCACGTTTGGTCCGTGTGGTGGTAGTCAGACAACCTAATATTCTGCGTTAAGAGAAATAAAGGTTTTTCTTTATCTTCCATATATTTGAGCATGTCACTTTCTTCAGATACGAGTTTGACGCGGTGAAATAATTGCTCATTACTATTATATGCTACTCCTCTATTGCTATCTGATCTTTTCGAGATGACTAAAGCATCGTCTCTACGGACTTCTGGTATTTTTATGTCGTGGTAGTCTCTGTTTTTTTTACTTACATCACTATTACCTAATAATGTCACACCAAACCCCAGAGAACCTTGGTAGCCTCTTGATTTATCTACCTGGTATTTGCCGTTGATATTAATATCAACTAGCGAATTATTTAACCTTGCTTGTTGTTGTAAACTTAATGTCATACGAGGTCCCGCCATGGGCAACTCATCTGATTCTGTGTAAAAATAATACCCGCCTGCTTCTAAACGTACTTGGGTAGATTCATACGTGGACATGTAAAATGCTATACTACTATCCACGCCTTTATTGGATTTCCCCTCTAAAACATCATAACCTACTAGGTAACTTTTATTATCATCTGGATCTTGCTGTACAAATAGCTTGCCTTGGTCCATTTCTCGCCATCCTTGTGTAATTGGTTGGTAGTATCTTATTTGGGCGTCAAAAGTTCTGGATATGTAACTCGCTCCTGTTGTTGTTTGTAAATAATTAACTCCTTTATGATGTGGTTGCAGTTGATAGTGTAAATAATCTATGTAAGTGAATAGAATGGTTGCATTTTCAGACCTTTGCTGTTGCCATAAAAACCCTAAATCAAGCTCCTGCGCTTGATTATTTAACTCACGAATCACTACATTACCATAGCTGTAATTCTGGTTTTTCACGAAAAAAGGTAAAAAACCGCTTAGTGTGGTACTTTGACTGTATTGTATGACAGACTTGTCATATTGCTGATATGTTGTTGCGTGGTAAATACTCCATTGGGTATTCGCAACTGATGCTATCGAACCTGCTGATGGTTCATGTTTTTTACTACTTTGTAATGAATATTTACCTGTATTTAGTAAATCTATTTGGCTACAAAATACATAGCTTGGTAGTATTATCCAAAGTGCAAGGATATAGAGTTTATATAGAAGCTGAGGTGTACTTTCTTTTTGTACCCCTTCTTTGTATTCGCATAGTCTCATAGTTAACTTAGCGTAACTTATTCATTGGTTTTTTACAATCTGGTGTTTTCATCCCCCTTAGAAAGGTAGTGCTTGTATTCTTGCTTCTAGTCGTAAAATACTGCTAGAATGAAATAATTTTAAAAAAGTTTCCTATGTATAAAATAGCATTATTTGATTTTGATGGGACGCTGTGTGACTCACATGAAGCTAATATACAGTGTCTACAGGCAGTCTTTTCCTCTTTTTCCTTCCCTGTCCCTGCTAGAGAAAAACTGTTGCTGCTATTTTCTACCGGACAGTCTATTAAAAGGTCTATTGCAAGTTTACTGGAAGAAATGCCTAGTCAACCGATCCCTGTAGATCAGGTTCTTCAGGTCTACAGACAGCAATACCTTGCTTATGCACTCCCCTATAGCTCACTTTATGATGGTGTTATAGCAACCCTTCAAGCAATCTCTGCTAAGGCAGAAGTGCTAATTGTGAGCAATCACAATGAAATTGCCCTAGGCAAATTAATTGATCATTTTAAGCTTCAGCCTTATATTCGAACCTATATGGGACAAGCTCCAGGTGTTGAGCTTAAACCCGCTACCTGGTTTTATACTGAAAAGATTCAAAAAATCTATCCGTCTGTGCCAACATCTGACTTTCTAATGGTCGGTGACACAATGGCTGATATAGGATTCGCCAAGGCCTGCAGTATTCCTATTGCATGGGTTAGCTATGGGTATGGGAAAATTGATAGCGATACTCGCTCTTCCATTAATCATGTTGTCGACAATCCCTCTGAACTTATTGAGCTTTTCTGATGTCTACTGCAAATACTTCATCAAAACTATCCCGCCCCCTACACAAAAACGTAGTTTTAATTGCTGGAGAGGCCTCTGGTGATTTTTATGCGGGTGACCTCATTACCAGTTTAAAGAAAATTCACCCTGATACACATTTTTCTGGTATGGCAGGGTCTCATGCTGAAACAGCGGGTATGAAACTCTGGTACGACTATAGTAGTTTTAGTACGATGGGTTGGACTGAAGCACTTCGCAATTATCGTAAATACTATACCTTGCAACAAGATTTACAAAATCAAATTCTTGCACAAAACCCTGATCTACTTATACTCATAGATTATGCAGGACTAAACCTTAGGCTAGCAAAGTTTGCACATGAGCATAACATAACCTGTCTTTATTATATTCCGCCTAAAGTATGGGCCTGGAATAAAAAAAGGATACACAAGCTACGTCGTTACGCTAATAACATAGCGGTCCTTTACCCATTTGAAGCAACGTTTTTCCGAGGAGAGAACCTACCTGTTTCTCTTATTTTACATCCTCTATCTCAAAAGCTAGAGTATGCCCACCCCCCTGTAGGGATGGGTAAAAATATTGCAATTTTACCAGGTAGTAGAAAATCAGAAATAGATATCATACTCCCCATACAGCTTGCATCCTGCTATGCACTCAAGCTTAAGCATAAAACCCCGTTGCATTTTTTTATTTTCCTATCTGACTCCTCGCAAACCTTGCGGATACAGCGTACCGTTATGGCATGGCGTGATAAGCTTGATATCTCTCTTATACCCACTGCTCAAAAATACGACACCCTCAAAAAATGTCATGCTGCTTTGGCCATGTCTGGTACTATTACCGTAGAGCTTGCTCTGCTTGGTATTCCGCATATTATTTTAGGCAAGCTAGCTCTTATCAATTATTTAATGTATCTCTGTGTTTATTCTCAAAAATGGGTAGGTTTACCTAACCTTATCATGCAAAAGAGTATCATACCGGAGCTTAAACAGTATGAATGTTCTGAGGCAAAAATTGTTGCTCATTTAGAGGCTATTTTATTTACGCAACAGGGAGTCCTCATGCGGCAAGATCTTTTAGAAATGCGCACACGTTTAACGAATACAAAAACTGCTGTTCCGATTGAAAGCCTTGTAAGTAATATACTTTATGGCTTGACATACGCGCCATCTTAAAGGTATTTTAAATCATCTCTATGAGTCTGTTTATGCACCTCAACGTACAAAAGTATTTATGCACAGCTTTCTTTACACTGATATGTATGTCGGCGTTGTCTTTTACTGCTTATCGTATCAGTATAGATTCGGCGATTGGCCCCGCTAGCCATGACTTTCTTGACTCCAGTATACAATCTGCCAGCAAGCGTAATGCTGATGCTCTACTGGTCGAGTTGAATACTCCAGGTGGCCTGGTTACTAGCATGCGTGAGATGGCACTGAGAATTCTTAATGCTCCAATACCTGTCATCGTTTATGTCGCACCAAGCGGTGCTCAAGCAGCTAGTGCAGGGGCATTTTTAGTCTATGCAGGCCATGTTGCGGCTATGGCTCCTGGCACTAATATTGGTGCTGCACTGCCCGTTTCACTTTTAGGAGACGATAGTAATCTTCCTGCCCAGGACCCTCCTAAAACACCTTTAGGTGTTTCTCAAGCTACAGACCAGATGGAAAAACCACAGAATATAACGCGTACCTACCAAGAGACAAAAGCCCTTGAAGATCTTAGCGCTTTTATGCGATCTTTGGCACAAAAAAATGGACGCAACGAAGCTTTGGGTGTAGCTATGGTAACCCAAGGTAAGTCCTACACTGCACAAGAAGCTTTAGATAACGGCGTAATTGACTTTTTAAGCGCTTCTGTTGAAGACCTCATGCGTGCTGTAGATGGGACAAAAACGATGATTAGTAGTCAAGAGGTCACATTGCGTACGGAGAATGCTGTAATCATAGATATCGAACCCGACTGGCGTAATCAGTTCTTGAGTATACTGACTGACCCCAATATTACTTATATTCTTCTTTTGATCGGTGTGTATGGTGTGTTGTTAGAATTCTACTCTCCTGGGTCTCTATACCCAGGTGTAATCGGTGGTATATGCCTCATTCTTGCTGGCTATAGTTTACACCTTTTACCAGTGAGCTTTGCAGGATTAGGCCTTTTGATTTTAGGTATTGTTTTTCTGGCATTCGAAACTGTTACCCCAAGCTACGGCATATTTGGCGTTGGTGGACTTATTGCGTTTGTCGTAGGTTCGATCTTTCTATTGGATACTAAGTTACCTGGCTATAGTATTGCTCCGAGCGTTATTGGGCTGATGGCCCTAACAACTACCGCCTTCTTTTTAACAATTGTTCGTTTTGTTGTTGGTGCACTTACCTCCCCTGTGGTCAGTGGAGCAGAATCATTAATAGGAAAAAAGGTGACGGTGCTGGAAGACTTTACTGGTTTTGGCTCAGTTGTTTTAGAAGGTAATATTTATCGAGCCTACAGTGCCAGACCGCTATCTGCTAATGCAGTCGTAGAAGTTAGCGAGGTAAAAGGTATCACGCTTTATGTTCAACCAAACTCACCCAATTCAAGACAACATTTTCACAACTAGGAGACACAACTATGCTATTAACTTTTCTTCTTTTTATTTTATTTATTCTTGCACTTTTCGCGCTTTCTTTTATAAAGATATTAGCTGAATATGAGCGCGGTGTAGTGTTTACACTTGGTCGTTTTTGGCGTGTAAAAGGGCCAGGACTTATTGTTCTTATCCCAGGCATCCAAGAAATGGTACGTGTTGACCTTAGAACGGTTGTTATGGATGTACCAACTCAAGATATTATTACCAATGACAATGTGACAACACGCGTTAATGCGGTTATTTACTTTAAAGTTATGGACCCTAGAAGTGCTATTATTCAGGTAGAGAACTACTTTGATGCAACGAGCCAGCTTGCTCAAACTACGTTACGCTCCGTACTTGGACAGCACGAGTTAGACCAAATTTTGGCTGAACGTGACAAACTGAATCACGATATTCAAAAGATACTTGATCAGCAAACCGATGCTTGGGGTATTAAAGTATCATCCGTTGAATTAAAAGACGTTGATCTAGACGAATCTATGGTACGCGCCATGGCAAAACAAGCTGAGGCCGAACGTGATAGACGAGCTAAGGTCATTCACGCAGAAGGTGAACATCAAGCTGCTGAAAAGCTCTCACAAGCAGCAGAGAGATTAGCCTCGGAACCTACAGCTATACAGCTGCGCTATCTGCAAACAGTAAGCGATATCACCAATCAACGTAGTTCTACAGTTATATTCCCAGTACCTGTTGACCTAATGCAAATGGTACAGAAAATGGTGAAAAATGTTAATACAAAAGAGAGTAAGTAATTCATGACTTTCGTGCCGTATCTTTTTTATGCTGTATATTTTTTGGCGCTTGACATTATTTGGATACAAAGCTTTGTGTTACCTACTTATCAGGCTGTCTTACAGGCCCCATTTCGTAGCCTCTCAAGTGCTCAAGATATTGGGATAGCTCTAGCGGTGTATGTCCTACTGCTCGTTGGTAATGTGGTTTTTGGGGATATCCGTCCACAAACGACAAACTGTTTTACTAGCATGGTTCTTTATGGTGGATTTTTTGGATTAGTTGTTTACGGTGTTTATACCGGCACTAATTATGTAATATTCCCTCAATGGTCTACTTATTTAGTACTTACAGATGCGTTATGGGGTGCTTTTTTATGTAGCAGCAGCCTCGCGGTCCTTTATTTAACGCGCTCTTACTTGGGTTAAAGCATATTTCACCTCACCTTTGAATGTTTAAAGAATCTCAAGCTTGGTAAATATGTTTTGCTTAGTATAAATTCTCTAGTCCAGATAGACTTTTTCATAAACAATTTTTGTTGACTAGGAACCTAAATATCTATAACACGCAAACCAGGTGAACTTCCTGGTCTCCTCGCTAAATTAGCGTGTGATACCTCTATCGCTATTTTTTAAAAATGTCACCATTTTCTCGACTTCAGGACAATTTTTTATCAATTCGTCCAAGGCTTTCTCTATCTTTTCCACTGTTAATCTTTGCCGTATGATTATTTTGTAAGCTTTTTTGAGCTTAGCTCTTACTTCCTCTGAAAAACCACGGCGTTGTAAGCCTACATTATTTAGACCAAAGGGCTTTGGTGGATTATCAGCTACGATTATGTAAGGTACGATATCATTCGATATTTTAGCGCCACGAGCTGTTATACTTGATTCGCCAATCTTACAAAACTGGTGAACTGTGGTAAATGCCCCCACTATAGCATAATCTTCAACAACAACATGTCCGCCTAAGGTTGCATTATTTACCAATATAGTATGATTGTTAATTATACAATCGTGTCCTACATGTGTGTAAGCCTGAAAAAGGTTATAATTACCAATACATGTCTCACTACCTGCGCATCCACGGCTAATGGTAACAAATTCATGAAAAGTATTTTCCTCACCTACTGTTAGAGATCCCTGTCCTTTTGGCTTATCGTGTCCTACTTGAGGATCTGAACCTATACAGGCAAAACTGTGTACGGTATTTTTTTCTCCTAATACTGTATCAGGGTAAATAACCGCATGCGCAGCAATTTTACAATCTTTGCCTATTTTTACCCTTGGATGGATAATGGCATATGGCCCAATGATAACATTATCTGCAATCTCTGCAGATGAATCTATTTCTGCTGTGTGGTGTATACTGGTATTTTTAGGTTTAACTGTAATACTGGAAATACTCATTGTGCTCCTCAACTTGATGGATCTAAAGTTAACTGATGCTCTACAACCATAATAGATGTATCCATGATTTTTGTGTTCTCTACTAAGATCCGCCCATTAAACCAATGCAGACTTCTCTTGTTTTTTTGCCACTCTATCTGCAGTACCAACTGATCTCCAGGACCTGCAAATTTTCGGAACCTTGTACTATCAACACCCGCTAAAAAGTAATGCTTACCTTGATTTTTTGGGTTTAAAAACAAATAGAGTGCTGCTGCTTGTGCCAGAGCTTCTATCATAAGTACTCCAGGCATAATTGGTTTTTCTGGGAAATGGCCCTGAAAAAACGCTTCATTAAAAGTCAGATTTTTAATTGCTTCGAGGCTTTTGCCTTGCTCATATTTAATAACTCTATCGACAAACATAAATGGATATCTGTGTGCAAGGAGTTTTTGTATCTCATTAGTATCTAGTGTGGTTTCGTCTTTCAATTTTATGTCTCCTCTTTTTTCCATAATGCTCTACCAGTCTCTGCGATTTTATTTAGCACAGCAATTAACTTTAGATTTTTTTTCTGAGGGTATACACCAACCACCCCACCATACATGCCAGCTTCTTTGATTGAATTAATGACAAAGGATCCAACAGCTATTATCGTTTGACTTACTATAGTTAAATGCCCAATTATCGAAACACGTCCGGCAATCATACACTCGTTACCTATTTTAGTACTCCCAGCAACCCCACTGCATGCTGCCATAATAGTATTATCGCCTACGGTTACATTATGTGCGATTTGGATAAGATTATCTAGTTTTACGCCTCGATTAATCTTTGTATCACCAAGCATACCTCGGTCTATGCAGGTGTTTGCCCCTATCTCTACCTCATCTCCTATAACTACGGATCCAATATGCTGTATTTTACGCCAACCTTTTTTACTTTTGGTATAACCAAACCCATCTGATCCGATGGTAGCGTTGGCTTGTATGATACACTTTTTGCCGATGGATACCCCTGCATACACGACTACGTTGGGATGTAGTAGCGTATTCTCACCAATCTTTGCCTCCGCGCCAATCACACAACCTGGCATGATTACAACGCCAGCTGCTATACTGGCGTTCTCTGCAATCGTCACACCATTTGCAATGGACGCTTCTTGGTGAACTACTGCTGAGGGGTGGATATAGGCTCCTTGTTGAACACCCGATAATGTCTTCTTTTCAGGGTAGAAGTGGTCTATTAACTCAGAAAACGCTAGCTCTGGATTGCTGTGTGATATAATGCTGGCTTTACCCGTATACTGTGATGCCAACTTTTCTGTGGTGATTACTATACCAGCCTGTGACTGATTGAGGACTTTTCTTAACTTGCTATCTCGACAAAAAGCAACATCCGAACTTTTAGCGTTTTCTAGTGATGCGATATTATTAATAGGGTTTTCTAATACACAGCTATATTTTCGACCTCCAACTAGGCTTATTATCTCATCAGGGTTTAGTGATTTTTGCTGCATTATTGGTCTTAAATAGAGACGCTGGTGAAGCCAATTTTACTCCACCGCATCTAATCTAAATACTAAACTTCTACTATTTTGCTAACCTCATCGGTAATATTATACTTTGCATCAACATATGTAGTGCTGCCGGCATCAAGCACGATTACAAATCCTTTCTTTTTGGCAACTTTTTCTGATGCCAATTTTACTGAATCTACTATCTTCTTCATAGCTTCCTCTTGTGCGGTATAAAGCTCTTGCCTGAATTGCGCTTCTTTTGACACAAGCTCTTGCTGCTCTTTTTGTAAGGCTGTCTCTACTTCCTTGACTTTCTTCTGTGAAAGCACAGCTTTTTCTCTTTCAAAATCTTCGTATTTTTTTGCTAATGCTTTGTTTTCATTAACCAACTCATCATGGCGAGGCGCAAACTTGGCTTGTAATTGCTCTTTTGTTTTCTGCATTTGCGTTGAGTTTTCTACTAAAGATTTCATATCTATGACTGCTATGCTACTCTCTGCTATCACCTGGGTGAATAGAGCACTTGATAAGAACAAAATACTTGTTACTACAAAACGTTTAATCATACTTTACCTCTGTACTGATTATTAAATGACAGATTTTACCATAGCAATTTTTTCTACTCCCCACAAGTAAATATATACATTTTTGCTATTGTTTTAGTCTAATAAATTGATGTTTATGAAACACATGTGCTTACTCTACACGAGCAAAGTCAGGGGCTTTATTTCACCTAGTCCTTAGGAAAATAAGTGGCTGATATTAACGACCTGATGAATGTATTTTACAACGACTGATACTATAAACAACTATATTACTGTCTCACATAAAGTTACTACGATCTAATATAATGCCGTTTGAAAAGAAAACTGGAAGTTTTTGAACACCTCCCCTTTATCAGCACTATCAATTTTAATTGGAGTTGCATACATTAAAATGATTGGAGCCATTGGTGTTTGTATTCTGGCTTGTATGCCTGCAGAATAGGTCCACTCACTAAAGTCAAATTGATGCTGGTTATAGATATATCCACCGTCTATAAATGCACTAAGCTGTACAGCCTCTCCAGCAAACTGGGGTAAAAACAGATTTAAACTAGCTGTTGTTAATAAATCACCACCAATCGCGTCTCCCATAAACTTATCTCCAAAGGTCATTATACCTCTCACAGGTTCAGTTGCTCCACCGAAGAATTTTTCAGGTAATGGAAGATCACTATATTCACAACCTGATCCTGTCGATACTAGGCAGGTTATGTCTTTAAAACCGTTACCAATCGCAAAATGTAGTTTTGGATTTATTATGTAGTCTGTTGTACCTACTCTCATAAACCAAGCGGCGTTAGAATGCAAGGTGTAGTAGCTTATAAAGTCGTCCCCAAGTGGCAGACCTAAGTTAAGATTTGCAGTGTATAAACTACCTTGGCTTGGTAAAATAGCTTTATTTAAGGTGCTGTGTCTCCAGGAACTACGGAGATTAATCTTCCATTGTTCATCCCCATAATTTGCTATATAGTTTCTCATGCCTGGAGGGGCATTGTCATAGTTGGAGTAGCTTGCGAGGCTAATCTCTCCACCTAAGCTGATTGATTGATATATAGATAGAGGAATATTTGCGTTTAGGCCAGCACCGTATGTATCAGATGAATATGATTGTTGAGCAGTGTAACTACCGGAATTTTTAGTTTGGTGGTCATACTGTATGTTATAGCCGACACCAACGCCATTATTGAAAACAAAGGGTACAAATCCGTTTAATGCGGCTGTAGTTCTTTCACTGGAGCGTTCAAGCTTGACGTTTACTTGGTTTCCTGTTCCTAAAAAGTTAGGGTGTGTTAATCCTGCTGATGCAATCACGCCTTCTTTTTCATTATATCCTAAATCCATATTCGCTGTTGCAGATGGGGTTTCTTCCACGTGAACCAAAACATCAACTTGCGATGGCTTACCTGGCACAGGAGATATGGTGTAGCGAATATCTTTCAAGTAAGATAAATTAGCAATTCTTCTTTTGCTCTCTTCCAGGGCGGTGTGGGTGAAAAGCTCACCTTCACTAATTGCCATCTCTCGTCTAAGTACTTTATCGAGCGTGTAGGTATTACCCTCAAACTCTATAAAACGTATTGTCTTTGGCTGACCTTTAATAACTGTAAAAGTGACTCGTACCTGATGCTTTGCCTCGTCCAAATCAAACTTAGTCTCTATTTCGGCTATTGGATAGTGATCTTGCTCTAGGGTACTAGTAATTGACTCTCTCACTTTTTCCAATAATTTACGAGAAAATGGGTAATCACCTTTTGCAGCTTCAGCGTTTGATTTATTAATTATACTAAAATTCTTATCTTTGATAGTTGGGTCTCCATCGATTGCAAGCTCGCTGATGGTGTATAACGGCCCCTCATCTAGATGCATATTTAGTGATACCTTTGCTGATTTGCTTGGAACAACCTCATAGTCTGCTACCTTGAACTCTAAATACCCATGATCGTCATAAAACTTCTTTAGATCTACCATGCCCTTTTTAAGTGCCAAGTCGGAATAATAGTTACCGCCAAAAAATACCGTGTACCAACTTGGGGTACCCAAACCCATTTCTTGAGTGATATCTTTTTTAGAGAATGCTTTATTGCCATAAACCATTACGCTACCAACTTGGAATTGTTTTTTCTTTTTTATATTTAATGTTACTTTTACTTGATTGCCAGATATTTCTTTGAATGTTTCTTCGATCTCTACATCTTGATAACCCTGCAATTTGTAGCTTTGTAGTAAAGAAAATTTAATTTCTTGAAGTGGTACTGGATCGAACACTTGCCCTTCTACTAGATTGGCCTTTTCTAAAATATCGTTGATAGCAGCTTCAGGTATTAATTTGTTATGCTTTATTTCTATGCTCCGAATAATAGGTTTCTCTACTACCTGAATCGTAAGAATATTCTGACTTAAAGAGACTTTTATTTTGCTGAACTGTTTACTTGCGTAGAGTTCCTCGATGGCATGAGATACATCTTTGCTGGAGGCAACTTCACCTTTTTTTATCGGACAATATGCAATTACAGAGCTATCGGGTAGTCTTTCATTACCTTCTATAATGATTTTCTTTACCACTTCGTTGCTTGCTATACTACATACATATAGGAAGATAGTAAGTGTGGAAATTATGACACTTTTTAGTCTGGACATATAAACCCTTAATATTGTGATGTAATTGACTAGCATATAAGTTATCTTATGCCTGCTTCCTTTACAACCCAAACGGCGCATTTTTTACACGATAATTATTTTCTATTCCTGTAAAATACATTTATTCAGCAATTTACCAGGATATGATTATCATTGTGGTTTTATAAATTTATCACTTACAAAAACCATACCAATAGTGCAAAAACGACTATGTGACTATCGACCCTATCTAATAGCCCTCCGTGACCTGGTATAATATCCCCTGTATCTTTGCAATCTGCCCAGCGCTTCACTAGGCTTACCCACAGGTCGCCAATCAATGCAAGTATACCTACAAACCAGGTGAAAGCATGTATATTAGTTGATATAAACCCAGAAATGGCCACTGGTGATAGGAGCATACCTACGGTCCCATATTGTGTTTTGTTTGGGCTCATGACAAATATCTTTTTACGGCTAATAGTACTTTGGCCAACTACATAACCCATACTATCAGCTATGCAGACTAGAAATATATACCATAGTAGCAACACGGGGGTTGTAGCCTGTAATTGCGTTATACATAGCCACGCACTCTGTTGTACGATAAAACCTAGGCTAAAAATGAGCCATACTAGTATTTTTTTTGGATAACCCTGCTTTTCAATTAACCAAGGTTTTATGCTTGTCGTGGTGTACTGGATTAGCATTAGACTGACTGCTATTGCTAAGATTATGATTCCAGCAGATAAATGTATAAAATTCTTCGTTATGTTCAGCATATTAATGCCTAGAGTTACTAAAACTATGCTAATAATTACTGAAATTCTCTCAGTGTACTTTATAGGCCCATTATGTGGGTCTATGCATAAAACATACCATTCTGAACCTACTAAGCCAGCTAGAGATGGGATCATTACAATCTGGAATAAATTGACTGGTAAAAAAACTGCAACGATTAATATTGCTGCCATCAAAATCCCGCTTTTTATTCTAGATATTCTATTTTTATTAACCAAATGCATCTCTACCTCTTTTTTCAAAAATCCCTTATGAAAGCTTTGCTACTCGTAGAAGGATAGCCAATAACAGAAAAATATGATTACAAACTGCATAGGTAAACGTGCGTAAAGAGCCCATGTAGAAAATTGTGGAAAACGATCTGAGTAATACGCCATGTAGATATTTACTGGAAACACACAAATGCTCAGCACAATTAACGCCCACGCTGACCAATATCTGGTCATAACCAACCAAAGTCCGCACGCACCTAATACCTCACACACCCCTGTGAAATAAATCCAGAACCTTGGATAAGGTATCCAGGGGGGCATGATACTGAGAAAAAAACTCGTTTTCGTAAAATGCGCTATCCCCCCTAAGAAAAAAACAGCACTCACGAAAAATAAGATTATACCCTCAAGCGGACTTTTTGGTAGTGCTAATTGTTGCAACATAGGTCAATTACCTTTTTCAGTATTAGCTTGCCTCTTCTTCCTGATAAGATTCCAATAAACCAAAGCGTCTTTTACGTGCAAAGAAGTCTGCAATAGCAATATCTAAATCCTTTTCTGTGAAGCTAGGCCATAATACATCAGAGAAATATAACTCACTGTAAGCAAGCTGCCATAACATAAAATTACTCAATCTTTTTTCACCACCTGTTCTGATACACAGATCAGGTTCGTACTGCATACCTTGCATGAAGATGTCTTTAATTTTATCGTCTAGCTCTTGAGTAGACACTATATTTTGCTCTTGATGTATACTTTTTAAAGCCTCATTAATCTCCCATCTACCACTATAATTAAATAGTATGTTTAATTTCATAGCTTGATTATGGCGTGTTAGATTTTCTATATTCTTTTTTACTTGCATTAATAGCTTAGTATGCTTTAGATTGTCTTGCCGCCCTAAGATACGCACACGTATACCTTTTTCATGAAAAATTTTCTGGTTATCGGCACATATTTCTGCAACAAGGTTCTGAATAAATGAAACTTCAGCTATAGGCCTACCCGTATTCTCGGTACTCATTCCAAATAAACTTACTTCTTTTATACCTAGGTCACAACAGTATTTTACTATATTGACTGTGGCTTCAGCACCTTTTGCATGCCCGTCTATCCGTGGCAGCCCTTGGCTTAAAGCCCACCGACCATTCCCATCCATAATTATTGCAAGATGCCTTAAGCCAGCTCGACTGTCCATTTTTTTATACTTCTTTTAGCTCATTTTCTTTATTGACCAGCAAAGCTTCAATCTTCTCTATGTAACCCTCAGTAAGCTTATTCATTTTAGTATGACAACCTTTTTCTTCATCTTCTGTAATAAGCTTTTCTTTGAGCGCATTCTTTGCTTCTTGTAGAGCATGTCTTCTAACATTTCTTACAGCAATACGTGCATTCTCAGCTAAATCTTTAACCAGCCTGACCATATCTTTTCGCCGCTCTTCTGTGAGAGGAGGCAATGGAACACGCACTGTATTTCCTTGTATCGCAGGGTTTAAGCCTAAGTCAGATTGTCGTATGGCCTTTTCACATGCTTTTAGCTGGCTTTTATCCCATGGGCTTACTACTAAACTCCTAGCTCCCTCAACACTAATTGTTGCGACCTGTGAAATAGGACTTTTATTTCCATATGCATCTACCTTTATATGGTCTAGAAGACTGGAATGGGCTCTTCCAGTTCGAATTTTACTTAGTTCATTATTAAATTTCTCAATGCATTTTTCCATTTTTTCTTTTGTATTGTTTTGTAGCTCTTCGATCATGAATTACTCCTCTTTACTAGAAACTTTTGTACCAATATTTTCATGATTAATGAGTCTAAGTATAATGTTGCTCTCTTGAAAACTGGCGATATGGATTGGAATGTTAAACATTTGGCAATGCCGGAAGGCCTCCGTATCCATAACTTTGAGCTGGTCTGCGATAACTTGATCGAATGTACATTGAGGAAGAAATACAGCATCTTCATGCTGATTTGGATCTTTGTTATACACTCCTTGAACATTTGTGAGCTTAAAAATAGCACCTACTTCAAGCTGTATTGCACGTAAGCTTGCGGCCGTATCAGTTGATACAAATGGATTCCCTGTGCCTCCACAGCAAATCACAACATACCCTCTCTCTAAATCATCAATAGCCTGTCGGGGCTCAAAAAAACTCACCATGCTACCTACTTGAAATGCAGAATAGAGTTTAGTCTTTATTTGCTCTTTGTCTAATATATCTCTAAAAATCAGACCATTTATTATTGTAGCTAGCATTCCAACGTTGTCGGCAGTTACTCTTTTCGCACCCGACTTCACCATGTTTCGGCCTCGACAGATGTTACCTCCACCGAGCACAATAGCAACTTGGCTGCCCATTTGTACGGCATCTCGTATCTGTTGAACTATGTGTATTAGATGGCTTCCTACGTTAGCATGCCCATCAAAGTTAAATAAGGATTCGCCACTAAGCTTGATTAGAATGCGGTTGTAGGTTGAGTTGTTCATAATTTGCCTTTGGTATAGCTGAATAAGTATACGCTACTACTCACCTAAAGCATAGCGTACAAACTGTAAAACCTGTAGGTTATCTTGACTGTTACAATAATCCTTAACAGTTAGCTTTGGTTCTTTTACGTAAGCCTGTCCATACAGACATAGTCCTGCAGCAAATTTCTTTAGCTTGCCGTCAATAATTTTATTCAAGATTGCCTCTGGCTTACCGGAATCTTTTAGCTGTGATAAATATATGGCTCTTTCTTGTGCCATCACTTCTTCAGGTATCTCATTTTCACTGATTGACACAGGGTTAATTGCGGCTATGTGCATAGCTATATTTTTAGCAACAGTATCTTTATCTTGACTAGACTCTATTGCAACTGCAATGCTTTGACCATGCTGATATCCCGTGAAGAAACCTGTAGATGCTGTAAGCATTTTTACTCGTTTAATTTGGATATTTTCACCCACCTTCAATACCGCAGCAGATCTTCCTGCTTCTACTGTCTCATGCCCATCCATTTTGGCCGCATGCAGTGAATCGAGGTCTGTTATATTGTGCTCTAGCACTGTTTTTGCGACGTCTGCTATAAAACTATTGAATGGCTGTGAACGTGCTACAAAGTCTGTTTCGCAATTCACTTCCAAAATAACCGCTGCCTTTTTATCTTCTGCAATATGTAAATAAACAGCACCCTCTTGTGCTTGCCTAACACTCTTTTTTTCAGCTTTTGCTGCACCTTTTTCTCTAAGATATATTTTTGCTTTCTCGATATCACCACCGCTGGCGTTGAGAGCATCTTTACAATCTTTTATACCGGCCCCCATCAATTCTCTAAGTTCTTTGATGTTTTCTAAAGTGTATGCCATGGCTTTTGCCTCCTGTATCAGTATGTTAAAATGTTAGTATCTATTTGGTGTCTTGATCCTTTTTCGCTGATTTTACTTCAGTCTTTTTCGTTTTAGCAGGGGCTTTTTTACTAGTGCTTGTCTTAGCTTCTCCTGCTTTTTTCGGTGTTGCTTTTTTTGTAGAAGAGACTTTCTTCTTTGCTGCAGTTTTTGGCTTGACATCTTTGTCCTGCTCAGTGGCTTTTTTCACCTGCTTTGCAGTTACTTTTATAACCTTTTTCTTTGTAGCTGGCTGCTCCGTGGACTCGGATTGATCTGTACTTTCTTCTTTTGTGTTTTCACTTACAGATTCTGCCTTGGCATCTGATATAGGTTCTTCGTCTTTGTCTTTTTTAACGACTTTTACAGTAGTTTTTCCTGCGACTTTAACTTTTTCAGCTTTTGCAAGCTTTTCTTCTAAATTCTTACGTGCATCGGCGATCGCGTCGGTGATAATTCGCGTATAAAGCTGAATCGCCTTGGTTGAATCGTCATTACCTGGAATAATATGGTTTATACCATCAGGTGAACAGTTTGTATCTACAACAGCAATTACCGGGATACCGAGCTTATTTGCCTCTTTGACCGCGATGTGTTCTTGCCCAACATCGATTACAAACAGTGCATCAGGCAACGTTGTCATATCTCGTATACCGTTGAAACTCGCTTTGAGTTTTGTAAGATCGCGCTCTAGACTCAGGCGTTCTTTCTTCTTTAGTCCTGCAACTTCATCTGATGCTATGTATTCTTCTAAAAACTTCATTCGTTTCACAGACTGTAAGATCGTTTTGAAATTGGTTAACATACCACCTGGCCAACGCTTATTAACATAAGGCATTCCAGCCCTGCTTGCTTCTGCTTCTATAGTATGTTGTGCAGATCTTTTTGTGGCGACATAGAGAATTTTCCCGTTAAACGATGCCATATTGTGGATAACTTCGGTTGCTTTCTGTAATAGTGGTCTTGTTTTAAGAAGATTGATAATGTGTAACTTTCTTCTCACAACATATATATATGGTGCCATTTTAGGATTCCAGTAGCGTTGACTGTGTCCAAATTGAACGCCTGCTTGTACTAGTTCGTCAAAATCAATTTTAGGTATCATAATTTACTCCGGGTTAATGTACTTTACTACCGAAAGCCCAATCTATATAAGACACCCAGGGATTTACTGCTGTAGAAAAGCATGTTACGTCAGTGTGACAATCCACACCAACAAAAAATTATTACGCATTATACGTTTAAAACCACTTATAATCAAGAGAATATTACACTTAAACCACAATTTCTTTTAGAACGATGAGCATCTAGATTAGCGCATGTTATTAAATGCACTCATTGCCAAGGCCACTTTTGCCAAACGCTTTCCTTGTGCCAATAATATAGCATATTCATTTTCATCAATGTTTCGCCCCGACTCTCCTCCAGACAAGTGTGACGCTCCGTAAGGCCCTCCCCCAGTTTGAGTGCTTTGCACTTCTGGAACGGTGTAAGGAACACCCACATTAATCATGCCGTGGTGTAATAAAGGCGTCATCATATTAATTAAGGTTGTTTCCTGACCACCATGCATACTTCCTGTTGAGGTAAAAACTGTAAACGGCTTGTCTACCATGCCTCCCTGATACCATATAGCAGATGTTTGCTCTATAAAATACTGTAGACCAGAAGCCATATTACTAAAATGTGTTGGAGAACCTACCGCCAGACCACAAGCACCCGCAAGCTCTTCTATCGTTGCAAAAGGGGCCCCATGACTATTTTCTTTTACCCCCTCCTTAATCTGCGTGACACTCGGGACTGTGCGCAAATAGACATCTATGCCAGACATCATCATTACCCCCCTTTGTAGAATTTCTGCCATTTTTTTTGTATTTCCGGTTGAGGATGCATAGAGAATTAAAATATATGGCTTGTTCATATCATCTTGAGTATACTTTCAGTAGTTAATTTAAACATATTATTCACTCATGCGCTATATTTCAGCCAATGCTTTCTTTACACATGACTATACGGTCAGTACCCCTAGTGTATTTTGGTCCATTATCTTATATATCACCTGCCTATCACAGCTCTGCCTTGCAACCTCTTACTCATACAATCCTAAGCAACGCCTAGTTGGAAAAGTTTCATTCATTTACCTTCAACAACAATACGCACAAATCGATCATCTTGCTCGAAGTTACGATGTAGGTTTTGACGCTCTCCTTGCTGCAAACCCAATACTTTTATCCTCGCATACGTCAAAATTTGGGACTATTGCCTACATACCTTCTCAAGCTCTTGTTCCACATATTCAACCCAACCAAGTAGTTGTAAACATTCCTGAAAAGCGCATGTATTTTTATCATGAGGCTTCACACAAACTGTATGTCTGGCCTGTTGGCATAGGACGAGAGTTCCATCCAACTCCCGAAGGAGTATTTGAAATCTTAAAAAAACGCTATAAGCCAATTTGGTATATCCCAGAGAACGCACTTGCTGAATTGGCAGATAAAGGTATCCTTGACCACCCTAATATTCTACTCCACAACCCTATTAATCCTCTAGGAGAGTATGCCATGAACTTATCCAAACCGAGCTACCTTATCCATGGAACCCATGATGCATCTCATATTGGTACACGTAGTACTTCTGGATGCGTAAACCTTTATCCGGAAGATATAGCAGAAGCATATCGACTATTCAAAGTTGGCACACGTGTTAAAATAATCAACAACCCCATTAAAACCTATCGTTTGGGCAACATACTCTATATTGAAGCTCACTCCCCAGTTATTGATGGACCTGTAGAAGACCTACTCTCCATCCAAAAGCAAGCTCTACTAAACAGTCTTGACAACAAGACCCGCTCAATAGTGAGCAAGCCTGAATTTCTTGACAAATTGACAGATGACCTGCAGAATCCTACAGGTATTCCATTTTCAGTAAATTTATATGCAAGCAATCCTTCAGAAAGTAAAAATCCGCATACTTGATACCAGACTCGGTGACATATGGCCGCTTCCTGATTATGCCACCCCCGGCTCAGCCGGCCTTGACCTGATTGCATGCCTAGACCAACCTCATACACTTGACCCTGGAGAAGGTTTTTTAATATCATCGGGCTTGGCATTTTTTATCGACAATCAGAATTATTGCGCTAAGATTCTACCTCGCTCAGGTCTAGGGCATAAACATGGTATTATATTAGGAAACGGTACAGGACTTATTGACGCCGACTACCAAGGACCTCTTAAAATATCAGCCTGGAATCGTAGTCAAAACGCTTTCACCATAAATCCCGGCGATAGAATAGCACAGCTAGTTTTTTTGCCTATAGCGCGCCCGTCACTTGAGATTGTTGAGTCCTTTGAGAGCTCAGTACGCGGAGAAGGTGGCTTTGGTAGCACCGGTGTTTCTAGTTAAATTTTTAACACAAATATTGTTTTATATGCTATAATCAGGTGATGAGTAATGATAAAAAAAATAGCCTAGATCTAGCCCGTAGAGCAACCGCGGTATGGGATTATGTGTTTCAAGATTCCCGCTCAATTCGTGATACTTTTACCCATATCATCGAGAAGCCTTCTTTACTAGGAGCATGGTCTACACTACAAGACCTACAGTCTGAATATCCCTATATTCGACTTGAATTATTTGAAAGTTTACGCCAAAGACTTGAAGATATAATCACCCACCTCAGCTGTGATCAAACATTAACACCGACTACTCGACAGCTTATGATGTTGCAAGTATACCAACTTCTCTGCTTTGTAACTTACACCGAACCCTCCTCAGGTCAAACTATACGCATCCCTATACTCTTTCCTGGAGACCAAGAATCCCCAAGTACGTTTCGCATTGTAACCTACACCTTCAACACCATAGAACTTTGTGGACGCAAAGATGACCCCTACTGTGCTTATGAATTAGTAGCAAAACCACCTGATAACGACGCTCCAAGACTACTACTTTTCCCAGGAACAGCTCCTTTACCATGGCAAAGGGGCGCCTATCTTACCTATGCAAGCGATATCTCACCTTATCGTGCTGTTGGTTCAACCATATACCAGGCTAGTAGAGAAAAACTTAATAAATTACTTTCCTCAGACCACTCCACTATTGCAATAGGCCATAGCCTTGGTGGCGCAATGTGCGGAATGCTCGCTAAAGATCATCCCAATACTGCTTTCCGCGCCTTTTTAGCCCCTCTTTCTATTTCATATAGCAATGTCATTTATGCAGCCTTACTTCACCTCTCCTGTATAGCAATTATAGCTGCTGGACTTTATTTTGGCTTCCCTATTTTGCCAGTTTTTGGACTTGCTTTAGCTACGCTACTAATTGCTCCATTGGCTTATTCACTTTTTACCTATATATATCGCAATATTAGCGCAAAGCTTAGCACAAAGGACACCGCTGCAAAGAAAATTTCGCAAGATGGCCTATCTCAACATCTACTAGTTACACAGCAAAATGATATCGTATCCAACGTTGGAGACACTCTTTACACCCCTACATGCTCCGGCATCCACCTCACTCACAAAGGCACAAATCAAGACTTTATCCGAGCACATACGCAAGCATTTACACACTTAGACTCTACAACCATGCATCGTTATGATGCTGAGCAGCAAACTCTCTCGTTCAGAAGAATTCTATTTAACGCATACTGGGAAATGGTACTGAAACCATGCACTACGCTACTATTTCACTTATACTTTACGATCTCGTATTCCTTAAGCCCAAAAAAAACAGAAGAGTTTAAAACGCAGACCCTATCACAGAAGCGCCTGCGTCCAGAGGGTATCGCTTATCCCCACCAATCAAAAAATCGCCCCCGTTCATACTCTGGGCCCACCACCCATATCACACAAGAAAATAAAAATAACGACACCCCGTCATCAAGACGATAAAACTAGCCGATCAGTAATTTATCTGCAGCTATATCATGATCTTCAGGGAAGCAAGTTGTCACAAAATTACACTTATAAGCAACATATACTATTTTTTTTATGCTTATATGTTGACGACAAAGTACTCGATCATATGCCCCTGCGCCATATCCAATACGATAACTATTTGCATCAACAGCAATAGATGGCACTAATACTAAATCAAGATTTAACTCCTCTGGCTCGCTAGTGTCTGGCTCATAAATACCATAAATACTCTTTACTAACCGCGTCTTGTCTTTAAACTCATGAAAATAAATTTTTTTGTTTTTATATACTGGTAAAAATAATAATTTGCCTCTTCTCCAACAATTTTCTATCAACGGCTTGATGTTTAGTTCATCCTCTCTTGGATAATAAACCCCTATTTTCTCAGCCTCTAAGAAATCTGGCCAAACCTCTAACTGCCGTAATACCTCTTTAGCTGCGTGCTCACGTGTTGATGGATCAATTCTTGCTCTCAACGCACGCATGAACTGCCTGAGTGATGACTTTGTTTCCATGGAGTGATTGCAATAAATAATAGTAAGTCAACAAAATAAGTCTAGGCAATTGCACCTGGCTATTCTGAACCCAAAGGTTCATTTTGGGCAGCGTGTAGCATCTCAGGTTTCTTGTCAGGGCAAGCCTACACAACAATGCTAACGGAGCTTTCCCACAGCAGTTTGTATCGATTCAAGAAAAGCTGGCGGTACAAACAACCTAGACATATATAATATAAACCATTTAGCAAATAAAGTCCATCTTCACACAAATATTTATTTTTACCTCAACTTTTCAATATATTAAATATACACTTTTATCTTATTTTTCTTGACCCTGTATTGCAATTCTTTGCTAAATAATTAGTATCTTTGCTAACTATCTAACGAGGATGCATATGGATTATTGGTTGCAGATACTGCATGAGCTTCACCATTATCAAGATCTCGGCTTTCATTGCCTTTTTACAAACTTGAAGGAATCTGGACATTTTGAAGAAAAGTATGAGAACGATTGTGCAGACTTAGTACCACTCAAAAAAATCACCCGGCATAATTATCCACTCCACGGCATCTCCGGCAATCTACACCTAACCCCTCGCGAGGCTGAATGCGTCTTTTTTCTTCTTCGAAACTATACAATTAAAGAAGTAGGCAATATACTAGAACTATCTCCAAGAACCGTAGAATTTTACTTAAAGAATATTAAAACAAAGCTCTCCTGCCGAAGAAAACGTGATGTTCTAGACACAATAAGACGTAGCTCTTTTGCTTCTGATCCATCGGTATTTGCAGATATGCAGCACCTTTTTCCCGATAACAAATTAGCAAATTGACTTTTATTATCTCTTTTGTGCAATTACACTTAAAATAGAATCTGATTTAGGTAGAAGCCATATGTCTCTCACGCAAGTATTACTCAAGAATTATAAACCCTCCTCTATCCAAGAAAGTGTTTATAAGAATATGATGCTAGATTTTGTTCAACACAACCCTGATGCATTCTTACGCTCCTCCACTATGGGACATTTTACCGCCTCTGCTTGGATTCTTAACCAAACTTTGGATAAAGCTCTTTTAATGCACCATCGTAAATTAAATAAATGGTTACAACTAGGCGGCCACTGTGATGGGGATGACAACCTTATTCGTGTCGCTCATAAAGAGGCGCAAGAAGAATCTGGTATAGACAAAATTAATATGCTGTCCGATACTATTTTTGATATAGATATCCATCTTATTCCGGCACGTACGCATGAACCTATGCATTATCATTACGATGTGCGCTTTCTTTTTCAGACGCTTGACTCTACTCCTCTTATTAAAAACTACGAGTCTCGTGGCCTAGCTTGGGTTAAATTTGATGACATACACACTTTAACTGAGGAAAATTCTGTCCTGCGCATGGCATATAAATCTAAGAACTTAGAAATCACCATACCCGAAGCAAAATTTTAAAATTGCTTATCCCACGGCAACATGTTTTCTAACCCTACCACTAGAGATTGGTATGCACCTATTTTTTCACAGACCAATAACAACCCAGGCATAAATGCAGACCTATTATTAGTTGTATGCTGTAAAATAAGACTTTCTCCTGCCTGGCCAAAGATAACCTCTTGATTAGCTACAAAACCGTCATTGCGAATACTGTGTATTGGTATACTCTTTTCCCTGCGTAGATCTGGGAACGATAGGTTATGCTGTGCCTGGATTAACTGTGCCGTGTGTTTTGCGGTTCCTGATGGTGCATCTTTTTTGTTTGAGTGATGATATTCAATAATCTCAACATCTGACATATATGCTGCGACCATGCGACTTGCTCGTATCATAAGCGCGCAAGCTATAGAAAAATTTGGAATTATCGCACACCCCAGCACTTTCTCTTTACAATAATTACTCAGCCAATCTATTTGGGGTTTTGTCAGCCCTGTAGCACCAATAATAAGATGCTTTTTTCTCGATAGTACCTTTTTAGCATTTTGAAAAACTGATGATGGGAGCGTAAAGTCTACAACTATATCTACATCTGCCTCATCTAATACCTCTTCTATATCATCTTCTTTATCTAAACCCCCAGCAAGAATAAAGCGCTTGTCTTTTTGAATTGTCTCTATTGCGAGCGACCCCATTCGCCCATGACTTCCTAGCACAATAACCTTTTTAGACATACTTTGGCCCTTTTTGACGCATTTTTAAATGATATTCTATCCATCCACTCCCACTTTCTTGCATATCTTCATCTGTTTTACCTGCATCATGTACATCAAGATAGTATTTAGCTTCATCAGTAGCTGCCCAGCTTGCAAAATCGGTGTAACTACTAAAAGTTTTTACTGCAGGCTTATTGTCATACTCACTAGATACCATCCAGATTTTTTTACCTCTCTGATTTAAGCCATGCTTAGTGCAATCAGTACGATGAAATACTTCAAAAATTATCATATCCTTATTTTCTGCTTGAAAATCCTGCATCATATTTTGAAACGCAAATGTACTACTACTGTCCATTCCTGCTGTAATTTCATCTAAAATCAATATATCAACTTTTGCAAATTGCGCGATAGCTAAAAAGGTTGCAGCAAATAACTTCTGCTTCTCACCACCAGACAAACCTAGGCTATGGAAAAATGGATGGATTCTTTTTTCAATTTTCTCAAGCTCTGGCTTGAAGTTCAGCATGCGTAGATTATCATAGACTTTTTTCTCAATATCTTTTCTTCTAACCTCAAAACCTTTACCTGGTAGTGTTTCTGATTGGGTTAAAAATTTTTGCTTGTCGCCCTGTATTTCATTTGGCCAGTGGTAACATATAAATGCAAATAGTGAACGGTTTAGCTTAGCTAAATGCTTACACTCTCCACGCACATAGGCAGGTATATTCGTTTGTTGGCTTATCTGGAGTACGGAATAGTTCTGAGTATTATTTTTTGTATCGACATTTGGAATGGCCTGGGTTATGCAATCAAGTAAAGTGGTTTTACCAGCTCCATTATGCCCGACTAACAATGTATAGTCACCGCGACTAACTGCAATAGGCTGTCTACACCCTTGTATATCATTAGCGTAATAGCCTCTAGAGTCAGTACCTGGTTGCTGGCTTTTTACATCTACATCTATCTTCAAACCTTCACTATCAAAATTTATCACTCCGTGCGCAGATAGCCCATCACGACTTACTCGCTGTTGTGAGTTGTGTCTTGCTGGCTCGACGATATGTTTCTGTACTTTCTTCACATTTTCTAGCGATATATGCATTTTGGACCACCATTCTGCACTTGCACCCCATTCAACGATATTAAAGATAAGTGATGTCCCTATTTGTACAAGCTGGCCAAAAGTAGCATAGGTCATCGTGCTGATTGAGGGAAAATACACTTTAGCTAGCACGAAAGTCGTTAACAAGGGCCCTGCTAAATTTTGTAATAACCCGGTGAATATCGATAAAACTGCTGAATTTCTGTATCTACTAGTCTGATTTTCTAAAATTTTATCGCTTGCTTGATGAATTCGATCTCCTACTAGTACCTTCGCGTTTGGATAAGTGTGTAGATTTTTTTCTGTACGTAACCCCACGAAAAGATTCAGTGCCCGAGAAGAGTCATGAAACTCTTGTGTGTTTGCTCTATCAAAGTCTTTACTGAAAAGTCCACATAATTTCATAACTGCAAAAGCTCCAAATAAAATACCCGCTGCTTCTGCTGCTAATCCTGCTGCTATCATCCTTACCACCCCTGCAGCAACAAGTGCTATGGTTCTAATTGAACTTTGATATAGAGGAATAAAATTAGCCATAAAATTTAAGCATTCGTGTATTATGGTTTGTGGTGCATTTTCGACTGCAGCACCTTTGCCCTTGCTATTACTTACATAAATATCTATACCTTTTGGGGTTAATATAGCTTCAGCTGATTCTTTGCGGTTTTTCATGGCCAAATGACCTAATAAATACCGCCACATTAGATAAGTTAAGCCTGTTAATAATTGGAAGAATGCTTGACTGATAATCATTGTACTCAGCAGAGTAGTTAAAAGGGTCATATTTTTTTCTACAACCGCCTGATACCACTCGCTATATAATGAATAAATAAATAATGGCGAAAGTGCTTCGAGGCCAACTGAGACCAATAGGATCAAGCCAAAGCGCCATAATAAATTATATTTTTTTAAAAGTTTTAGAAAACCTTGTAATGTTGCTTGATGTGAAAACTCACTTGGTGCGTTTTCTTCATGAGAATTGTATTCTAATCTTTTTGCTTTATGGCTATTTTTACTATTACTAAGCTTGCGCCAGATGTACATAAATGGATAGAAAGGTATTGTTAGTATGCTGGCCGTAAATTTTCTGACTTTTATAAGTATATGCCCTTGATTCTTTGGCATGGTGTCTTCCTTTTTCTCAACCGATAGTAGCGTTTTGATTCTGCTGAAAATATACCATAACATCGTTATTTAGGCAACTTGAGTTAATTTACTCACGCCTTCTTGCGCATTTATTTAGAGCATCGCAGAGATTATGTGGTTTATTTTATCCATGTCTATGCTTACCTTTACCTTGCCCTACAAATAATCTCTAGCATTTTTTCCATAGATCATGTCCCCAAAGCCAATTTTCTGGCGACTGGTTAACCTGTTCTTCTAGTATTTTGGCAATCGTTTTTGTCGCGCTACCCAAAGGCTCACTTTTATCATAAGCTATTGCAATTAGCTCGACTTGGTAGTAACCCGTTTTTATCTCGGTCATTTTCACATAGACAATAGGTAAATCTTTTTGTCGAGCAAGCTTTTCTGGTCCTGCTAAAAATGCCGTCTCCCTCCCCAAAAAACGTACGTTTACTTTATCTTGTTTCGAATCAGGTCTCTGATCACTAAGCATAAAATAGCCTTTGGACTTTTCCTTTGGGTCACGTAGATCTTTTAAAAAACTTTTCAGGAAACCTTTACTCTCTCTTAAGTTTGTTTGAGGGTGTGCTCCTTGCAGTCTCAGCATGTGAAAATATTTATCTGTCTTGCCATTATGTAGTGTTTTATATATAGATGACAAACATCCTGGATAAGCATGTGATAGAGCTGCGTGTAACCACTCCCAGTTGCCATAATGTGCTGCAAAAAGGATACAGCCAGGGTGTTTTTCCAGCATTTCATCTATAAGCTCTGGATTCACAATTTTAACCCTATTTTTTATGGCCTGGAGCTGCCTTTTTCGTCCGAGTCCATAATATTTCATGGTCTCAAAGGTTGTATTCATAAATCGGATCGTATAGTTTTTTTTAATATGTAGGATTTCTTGCTGACTAAGCCTGGGGAAACATTTTTCTAAGTTCTTATCAATATAATTTTTGCGACTACGTGTCAGCCAAACTTGTAAAAGCGCACATCTTCGAGCCACCCCATAAAGGGCTGCCCATGGTAAAATATAACACAGCGCTATAAATCCTCGTAGCGCTATGTATTCAAAGGTGTACTGCCACGCTTTTTCTTGTCTGCGCTTCTCTAGTCGACTTAAGGTTTTTTCTTGCATAAAATAACTAGGTAATTATATGGTTACTCGCACTGTAACCCACCTCCTATGGATGGTCAAGTTTCTGTTGTAGGCTTATTTTCTGATTATAGCTAAAGCTCCTAAGCGCATATTATTTCACTCATAAATAATAGTACTATCTCTCGATTTTTTTTTCGGATTTTTCAAGCATGCGTACAGAGCGACTCAGCATTTACACCAACTGCTTACTTCTGTAACCCTATCCCTAACTACTTCAAGACAATCATCCGCGCGAAATTATTGCATATCGCATTAACATTTGTGGTGCTGAGCTTGGCGGATGATCACCATGGGCAAATCCTAAGCTAAACCCGATTGCCGAGCCGCTACCCCACGCTGCACAAAAGCACAGGTGTGCTCAAAGCGAATGGTTTGCGCCCATGGCATCCACTGCCGCAATAGGGCACTTGAATGGACAATTAATGGATAGATCAAATGTTCATCACCCAATGCAACCGGGCGCATAAGCAAGCGAGGTGTTTGAATTTTTTCAAGACCATACAAATCATGCATATGAAGTACTCCCAGGATACGACCTTACCGACATCAAACAATGCCATTGACCCACAAATAAGCCACTATAAATCTAGATCATGTCACAATACAAATAAACTGAAAGGCGCGGTACGCTAGACACAAACAAGTCATGGAAATATAATCTTACAGATTAAAGTCATTCACATACATTGTATGATCATACAATACAGTTTTTTGGGGAACACCAGTATACAGGAAGCAAAACGTGTCTAATAACGCCAGTTTATTGTTTATCGTGATTCTACGCTACAAAGCACCTTTAGCACAGATTGATGCCATGCGATCAGCACATATGGATTTTTTGTCTCATCATTACACCTCAGGCAGTTTCATCGCCTCAGGTCCTCAAGCACCCCGTCAAGGCGGTGTTATCATTGCCCAGTGCAGCAGTCAGGAAGCTTTACAAGCCATACTCAAGCAAGACCCATTTGCAATCAATGATCTGGCGGACTATGAAATCATTGCATTTTCACCAACCATGATAACGCCCTATGAACTGCCCGAGTTTTTTTTGACAAACAAGGTACCCAACCAGAAAAATAGCATCACAAAAAATGATTCAAATGATCTCTAAGAAGTAAGACTCATCTATTTCTGGGAAATATTTTGTGACAACTCAAGCATACTGCCCCGCCACAAAACCTGATGACCACGCCCACTGGAAATTGTAACCACCAAGCCAGCCGGTCACATCCAGCACCTCTCCCACAAAAAACAAACCTTTGTGCGCATTGACTTCCATGGTTTTAGAAGATAAATAATCACAGTCCACGCCACCCAGTGTGACTTCAGCCGTACGATACCCCTCTGTGCCATTGGGCTTGATGGCCCACCTATGTATCAACTCACTCAATCTAGACATATCCCTTTGATGCAGACTGCACAAAGCCTTGTGCAACAAAGCCTCATCAATATACATATCAAGAAACCGCTTGGGAAGATACTGAGAAAGATAAGTCTTCACCGACTGCTTAGAATCCTGATCCTTCAAAGCATCCACAATATCCATCTGCGGAAGACAATTAATCTCAATAGCCTGCCCCGCCTGCCAATACGATGAAATTTGTAAAATCGCAGGCCCACTTAGGCCCCTATGCGTCATCAAGCTATGCTCATGAAAAGACTGGCTCTGACAACGCACTACCGTATCAAAAGAAATACCACTCAACGGTGATAGACGCGTCTTATCTTCATCATGCAGCGTCAAAGGCACCAGACCAGCCCGCAAGGGATGCACAGGAAGACCAAATTGCTCTGCCACTTGATAACCCCATGGACTAGAGCCCATAGATGGAATCGATAACCCTCCCGTGGCCACAATCAAAGACTCACAAGCAAAAGTCCCTGCCGTAGTGTGTAGTTGATAAGCATGGTCTTTGATTTTTTCGACACTTTCAACACTCACACCTAAGCGCAGGCTAATGGTTTTCTGCTGACATTCATCCAATAATAATTTGAGAATCTGCCCCTCTTTGGTATCACAAAATAATTGTCCCTTGGTTTTTTCATGAAATGCAATGCCATGCTTGTTCACCAATTCAATAAAATCCCACTGTGTGTACTGCTTAAGCGCCGATTTACAAAAGTGCGGATTCTGTGACAAAAAGCATGTTGGATCAATATGGTAGTTGGTGAAATTACAATAACCCCCACCCGCCATTAAAATCTTGCGGCCTGGTTTTTTGGATTTTTCAAGAATGAGTACGGAGCGTCCACGCTTACCGCATTCCATAGCCGCCATAAATCCTGATGCACCACCACCTACAATAATGACATCAAATGGCACAGTTTTACTCATTATAA
The DNA here is from genome assembly GCA_036128855.1 of Pseudomonadota bacterium. GTDB lineage: Bacteria > Pseudomonadota > Gammaproteobacteria > Comchoanobacterales > Comchoanobacteraceae > JAYYPW01. The sequence goes on along the minus strand of JAYYPW010000008.1, from coordinate 133,084 downwards.
TCCTAAATAGCTAAATTATTATTCAATACCATGATTGTAATGTAAAATATGAGGAAAGAAAAGATTAAGCTAGTATTGAGATCTACATAACAATCAGCTTATCATGCGTACAATACGTTTTGGTAAATTCGTGTTATCATTGTGACCAGCATGATCAGGATTAACTGAGCACTGATCACAAATCGTTCGATATATGCGCCAGGAGACTCAATGCAGCACACTAGCTATTTAGGATTACTATTTTGCGCGCTAACTAGCACCTGTAACACCAGCACTAAGGCATGTTTGATTGCATCCACAAACAACAGAATTATTTTCCAGGAAGGTGATTGTGCACAACGCTACACACCTGCCTCTACTTTTAAGATCCCCATCAGCTTGATGGGCTTTGATGCGCATATATTGATCGACGAAACACATCCTACTTGGGATTTTACATCAGGTTATGTGGATTGGTTGGAACAATGGAAACAACCCCATAATCCAAAAATGTGGCTCGCCAATAGCTGTGTTTGGTATTCACAAGTTATCACGAAAAAACTAGGTGAAAAACAATTCTCTAGATACACAAAACGTTTTCAATATGGCAATCAAGATGTTTCCGGTGATAAAGGCATGCACAACGGACTTTCTGAATCTTGGTTATCAAGTTCGCTTGCCATATCAGCACAAGAACAAATAGATTTTTTGAATAAGCTTGTCACAAACACACTACCTATAAGCGTAGATGCACAAGAAAAAACTAAAAATATCATGTATCAAGAGACGCTACCGAATGGCTGGAAACTCTATGGAAAAACAGGTAATGGTTCGCAACAAGACGCCAATGGTAACAAGATAAGCGACAGACAAGTGGGTTGGTTTGTAGGGTTTGCGCGCAAAGGTGAAAAAGTAGTGACCTTTGCACAATTGATAGTGGACGATACCAAGCAAGCAACCTACGCGTCTGTACGCGCTAAAGCAGCATTAAAAGATCGCATTAACCCTATTTTATCTGATATTTATAAAAACACCTGAGCATTCTTTTTCTTCATCTTACGATTACTCTACTTCCTTCATGCCTTTCCAACGATTATAACACCATAGCCAACTTTCAGGCTGCTCTTGTATTTGTGCTTCTAAAAGCTCAGCGTATTTTTTTGTAGCTTCACCGAGTGGCTTTGTCTGATCATATGCTATCTTCGTGAATGTCACGGTATAATACCCTGCTTTGGTTCTGAGCATTTTTATATAGAGCATGGGTAATTGTTTTTGCCGTGCGAGTTTCTCTGGCCCTAAGATAAAATCGGTCTGTCTGCCAAGAAAAGTAAGCCGTATCTTTTCTTGACTTTTCTCTGGCTTTTGGTCACTCGCCATAAAATAGACCTTAGCTTGTGCCTCACCTTTTTCTTGCATACGTAGATCTTTGAAATAGTTTTTAACAAATTTATGTTTATCTCCAAGCTTCGAACCTACATGCATACTGTCCATACGCAATTTCCAAAAATAACTCTCTACCAAAGGATTTTTTAATGTTTTATATGCACTGCTGTAATTACCCTGAAACTGTCTGGACAATTTAGCATTTAACCATTCCCAATTCCCAAAATGGGCCGTTATAAGAATACAAGATTGATTTTTATCTAGTAGATTCTGTATTAACTCTGGGCTTTTTATGCGTATATGACTACTTAAAATTTGCTGTTGTCTTTTTGTACTGAGTGTAAAGAACTTCATGAACTCTAGGTTGACGGTCAAGACTTGAAGATAACTTTTCCTTTTGAGATGTGCTATCTCCTCTTTTGACTTATCTGGAAAACAGCGTGCTAGATTTTCATCTATAAATGACAACTTCTTTTTAGTTAAGTATTGAAATAATTGGGCAGCAGGTTTGGCAAGACAATATAACAACCTCCATGGCAGTATGTAGCATATGCCTAAAAAAACTCGCATTAAGCTGTATTGAACTATATGACTAAAAGAGCTTTTACTTTTCATAACACTTTGTTGGGGCGTTCTAACTTTTTTCGATAATACGTTAACCTAGCAAATACTTACCCGAATGTATAGCTTACGTCTGCCTCGTCCACAGTTAAATATTGGTATATAACCTCTAACAGCGGCTCAAATTATTCTTCTGCTAATCCATACAAAGCATGTTGTATACATTGTTTTTTCAGCCATGGTATGTTTTGTAGTAGTTTTAAACCATAATACCCAATGTTTTGATTTATCTGCGCATCGCTATGCCATACATAATCACAGCTCTCAATAAAGGTCTTTGTAAGACTATTAAAACCACGAATCTTTCTCTCATAAGCTCTGGCATATTTTTCCTGGTAACAATCTTGATGATTGTAGAAAGCAGTTTCTAGTATATCTCCTAAAGAAGATACGCCTTGTAAACCTAAATTTAAACCTTGGCCGGCTAAAGGGTGCACGGTTAATGCACTATCTCCTACTAAGACAACTCGGCCCTGATGGTATTTATCTACCTGCTGGCTACGAATCCTATGCGTTTTCCAAGATGTGTTGGTCTCTTCAATCACATTTACATCCATAAAAACTCTATCTATCATCTCGTAAGGAGATAGTTCATGGTGACTTTGGTTTTTTGACCATACTAAAATGCGCTTATCTAAATCAAAGTGCGGTAATAATGCGACCACACCATATCGCGAAAAACATTGTAATGCTTCACCAAAATGTGGTTTTTTAGTGCTTACCAGTCCAACTAGTGCTTCTTGGCTGTACAATTTCTGTGTCTTTACAGTTATTCCTACCTGTTTGCGTACCCAAGAATCTGCACCATCTGCACCCACAATCCACCTACCCTGAGAGACTTGTCCTGTTTTGGTGGTTAAATACCCTTTTTCTGGTGTGATACTTCGTAGTTCTTGCTCAACTACTTCTATATTTTCACACTGCGTAACGGCCTCAGCTAATAAACTTCGTAAATGTAGATTACAAACAATATGTCCTAGATTCTCTGCCTGTATATCTTGTGCGTGAAAATGCAAATGGCTTTTACCCTGCTCCGAATTTATTGTCATAGCATGGTATGGTGCAGCCCATAACTTATCTTCATGGAGTTGCCATATTCCTAAGCGCATTAAGTGCTTTATAGACTGGTTGTTTAGTGCACTCACCCACGCAGACATCTCTTGTGCTTTCATTGGCCTAGGTAGAGATTTTTTATCAATGAGTTTAATTTGCATGCCTAGCTGGGCACATCGTAATGCCAGGGTTAAACCTGTTATACCTGCACCCACAATTATGACATCATAAACGCTTTCTTTTGCTTTATTCATGAATAGCCCTCATTCCTTGGCCTTTTTGCTGTATACTAGCCTGCAATCTAGCGTCACATCCCATCCAACTCCATGCTGCTGAATGGATTAAATCTCTTAGTGTGGATGGCTTGAGTGTCATGTGTGTCCAAATCCTTTGCATGTCTTGGTAGAGTTGCTCTGCATACGGCTGTCTATGCTGATACCAGCCTTGCTGCCAGATTTTGGCATCCATACTTTGCCACGTACCACGTTTTTGCCAGTGTGCTAAAGTTCTAATATCATCTACTGCAAAATTAAAACCTTGCGCAGCAATAGGTGGTAAAGCTAACCTGGCGTTACCCAAGGCAATTACCCCTGGCTGTTGCATAGGGTCACGCATTTTTAAACATGAATGCATAATGCCGCTCTCACGCCAGGTTTGTATAGTGCCTAACCGTCCTTGACACGCCTCCTCAACCCACCTATCTAGATTATTTAGTGGCTTTTCAGAGGTTATAATGACATGCCCGCTATTAGCTTTTTGGCTGGGGATTAACCCTGCTATTGCTTCGCCCATAACTACTTGCCATGCATAACCAGCTTGCCAATTGCTAGTTTGTACCTCTACAATTGCGCTGTAGAACGTTTTATCTACTTTTTTATACGGGGTTTTCAAGCTCTCACAGATATTTGATAATACCCCATCGCATGCTATTACCCGCTTGGCTGTTATTGTCTTTGATGTTTTCTCGCTTATTTCTATCTTGCAAGACCAGCTACCTTGATCCTCTACTAGATTTCTTAAACTGGCACCTCGTATCCATTTGATGCATGGGTTTTGTGATACGCTTTTTTGTAAAGCCTTTACAAGATGTGCTGCATCGATGATATAACCTAACTGTGTCTGCTTAAAGTGTATTGAACCGAAGTGCTCGTTATGCACTAGATTGATTTGCCCTAAAGGATGGCTCCTATTTTGTAGATCTGGCCAAACTTGCATGGCACATAAGAATGTTTGGGTTGACTGGCGAATAGTCATGGGGTGTGATTTAGGTGTTAATTCATTGTCTGTAGGATCTACGAGGCATATAGAAGTGTTTCTATCTGCTAATGCTATTGCAGTTAGCATTCCAACCGGTCCCGCACCTACGATAATTAGATCATACTGTGCATTGCTTTTCATTTTTCACCCGCTACAAAGTGATTCAATATCTTTTATGCTTTTTTCTAGGCTTGAACTCATGACTAAGCTTGCATTCTCTGTTACACATACCATGTCTTCAATTCGTACACCAATACCTCTAAAGCCGGAGCTAACTTGCGTATTCTCTTGTGATATATAGATCCCAGGCTCTATAGTAATCACCATATTTTTCTCAAGTTTTCTGTCTTTGTCCATTGGGTCGTGTACATCAAGACCTATAGAATGTCCTACTGAATGGCAGAAGAAAGGTTTATGTAATCCTTTTTCCTTTATCTCTTCGATACTTGCTTGCAAAAACCCTAAATCTTGTAACTTCTGACAAGTAGCTATCTCACAGATGCTATTAAGGTCTCGTAGCGTTACGCCTGGTTTCACATGAGCAATACACTGCTTTTGAACAGCTAAACAGGCTTCATAAATAGCTTTTTGCTCTGCAGTAAATTTGCCTCGACTCGGCCAAACTCGTGTTATATCTGCAGCATAATTCATATATTCAGCTCCTGCATCCATCAGAATACAGTTATCATCATCAATTTGACTTGTTAAGGCATGATAGTGTAATACACAGGCATTATTTCCCTGTGCCACAATACTATTATAGGCAAGATGTGGTGCGCCTCTATGATGACAAGCCCATTTAAAATAGCCAGCTATTATTGACTCTGACCTAAATTTTTTACTGTTTTTTATCGTTTCCTGCTGTGCTTGGACGGTGATATTGCAGGCATGTTGCAGAAGATTTATCTCAGCATCTGATTTAACTGCGCGTAGCTGCATCACCATATTATCTATTTCAGCAAACTCACCACTCCACCACTGCTTATACCAAGCCTTGTCGTCTACACGTCCATATATTTTTATGTTTTTTTTCAGATTTTTTTCACACCAAGTCGTGAATTCACTTATCGGTAGCATGTGGCTACAACCTGTTTGTGCTTGTATTTCTTCGGCCGTGGGGAGCTTTCCTTCCCAGCGCTCATATACAGGATCTTGGGGCTTATAAAACAGTATGGTTTCTTGATGCGTCATGACGCATAGAGTACCTGCAGTGTCTAAACTGGTTAAATAATAAAAATGGCTGTTTTGTCGGTATGTATAGTGGGTATCATTACTACGTACTTTTTTTGTTGCTGCACGGATAATGACGACTCCATTAGCAGGTAAACACATAAGTACTGCGTTACGTCGAGCTTGTAACTCACGTATCAAATCATCTGATTTATTCGCTTGCTCTGTTCTTGGCATGTTGATAGTATCCTGGTATAAGCTTGATTATACGAGCCTTGATTAGCTTACGCTAGTAATGTTTGATGTTTTTTCTCAATCAGTGTCTGTACTAAATCGAGCACCTCTCTCTCTTTAGCCTCTAATGCAACACGATATATTGGCTCAGTACCAGATCGGCGACTATCTATCTGTATAGCACCATCAAATTTTTTTTGTATGGTTGGCAGGTAGCGCTCAAATGCTATCTGCGACTCCTGATCTAAAAACAGGGGTAAATTTAAAAGAACCCTTGGATATTTGGGCATCTTGTTGCGCCATGTAGATAAGTTTTTTGTGTGATTAAATGCACATAAGATTGTAATTAAGCCAGCTAAAATACCATCACCAGACTGATTATGCGGTAAGATTATAATATGCCCTGACGGTTCTCCACCTAAAGTCCAACCTTCAGTTTTTAATTTTTTATATACATGCTTGTCACCTACTGTAACTTTTGCGTGTTTTATGCCAAGTTCACTCAGCTTATTGGTGAGCGCAGTATTGCTCATGATAGTACTTACAACGCCTGTATGACCTTTATTTAGCCCTGACTCAGCTAGAATATGTAATATATTGTCTCCATCTAGCAACTCACCAGTTTCATCAACTAAAACCAGTCTGTCGCCATCTCCGTCAAAAGCTATTCCAACATCTGCATTATTTGCCACAACATACTCTTGTAATACGGCTGTGTGTAAACTCCCTGATTTGTGATTTATGTTATGCCCATCCGGGTTATTATGAATAACTAGTACTTCAAACCCAACACTTTCATAAATCCATGGCCCGAGTTGCGCTGCTGCGCCATTTGCGCAATCTATTATAATTTTAAGCTTACGTTGTAGCTTAGGTAAATCTTCAATCGCTGTTTTTATGTGATTAAGATAAATACGGTATGCAAAGTCTAAGTTTTTGTCTGGAGATGACGGTAGATATTGATTCGACCCGGCTTGATTTATAGGTTTAATTTCTTGTAGTAATCGGTCGATATTTTTTTTAGTCCATTTTTCACCACTAGCTTGAAAGAACTTTAGTCCATTGTACCGCGCATCATTGTGTGAAGCAGTGACCATAATACCACAAACAGCTTGTTGTTTTTTTGTAAGGTAAGCGAGCACGGGTGTAGGTAATAACCCCATATTTTGTACTTGTGCATAGGGGGTTTCTAATCCAGCGAGCAATGCCCCACCTAGCTCATTAAACGAATCTCGACCATCGTGTGCAACAAGTATCAATGGCTTAACATGTGTTATTTCTTTATTCTGATATATACGACTAACTGCACAACCGATCTGAAAAAATACTACGGAAGTTATCGGCCCCTTGCCAACTAGCCCTCTAACGCCATCTGTTCCAAAATCACTAGCACCAACCATATGATTTAGCTGATTACAGTCTCTCCATCAGAATCATCTGTAGACTCCATTTGTGCATCAGTCTTCTTTTTAGATACGCGACGGGTTACTTTCTTAGTTTTATCTGGGCTTTCTGGCTTTTTCAGGTTGTTAGACCAGTTTTCTGGAGCACGTACAGTTTTCCCTGCCATTAAATCTTCTATTTGCTTTGTATCGATTGTTTCATACTTCATGAGTGCATCTGACATTGCGTGTAGTATGGGAAGATTCTCTTTCAGTAGCTTTACAGCCCGCTTGTAATTTCTTTCGATTACCTTGCGTACCTCTTGATCTATCAGGTAAGAAGTTTGCTCCGAGCATTCTTTTTCTCTACCTACAGATTTCCCCAAAAAGACGTCGTGTTGATCAGGACCCGCATAATTTATAGGTCCAAGAAGTTTATTTAGCCCAAAGCGCGTAACAATGTTTCTTGCTATCTGTGATGCTCGCTCGATATCGTTAGAGGCACCTGTTGTGACTTTATTTTCTCCAAAAATTAGCTCTTCGGCAATTCTACCTCCGTACAGAGCAGCAATCATACTTTCAAGTTTCTCAAGTGAATGGCTGTACTGATCTCTTTCTGGTAAAAACATTGTAACGCCCAGAGCGCGACCGCGAGGAATGATACTGACTTTATAGACAGGGTCGTGATCTGGCGATAGTAAGCCAACAATTGCGTGGCCAGCTTCGTGATATGCTGTTAATTTCTTCTCATCTTCTGTCATTACCATAGTGTGACGCTCTGCCCCCATGAGAATTTTGTCTTTTGCTCGCTCAAGTTCAGCATGCGATACTTTCTTTTTATTTTCTCTTGCTGCAAAAATAGCTGCCTCATTGACTAGATTACCTAGGTCGGCCCCAGAAAAACCTGGTGTGCCCCGTGCGATTGATTTTGCATCAACGTCTTTTGTTGAAATAATTTTGTTCAAATGCACTTCTAGTATCTTTAACCGGCCATTGATGTCTGGTAATGGTACATTTACCTGTCTGTCGAAACGGCCTGGGCGTAGTAAAGCGGGATCAAGTACGTCAGGTCTGTTTGTCGCTGCCATAACTATTATACCTTCTTTACCTTCGAAACCGTCCATTTCTACTAATAGCTGGTTTAGCGTTTGCTCTCTTTCGTCATGCCCACCACCAAGTCCAGCGCCACGTTGTCTGCCTACTGCGTCTATTTCATCTATAAATATGATACAGGGGGCTTGTTTTTTAGCTTGGTCGAACATATCTCTAACTCTTGAGGCCCCAACCCCTACGAACATCTCTACAAAATCTGAGCCAGATATGCTAAAAAAAGGCACATCTGCTTCACCTGCTACTGCTTTGGCTAAAAGTGTTTTACCAGTACCTGGTGAGCCTACTAATAATGCACCACAGGGTATCTTTCCACCGAGTTTTTGAAATTTTGTAGGGTCTTTTAAGAAATCTACGAACTCCTGCACGTCTTCTTTAGCTTCTTCAATGCCTGCTACGTCTTTAAAGAGTACAGGCTTTTCTTTGTCATTCATTAATCTTGCTCGACTGCGACCGAACGACATAGGACCTTTTCCACCGCTAGAGCCGCCGCCTTGTAGTTGTCTCATCGCCCACAGCCACAGACCGATTAACAGCAAAAACGGTGTCCAGTGGATAAATATCGATAGTAAAAGACTTTGTTGCTCTGGTTGCTTCCCAGTTACTTCTACTCCACTTTTAAGTAAGTTTGGTAGTAATTGTGGATCTTGCATTGGCATGTACGTACTAAAACGCTCGCCATTCGTTAGGGTTCCGCTAATTGTCCGTTCACTAACTTCAACAGATTCAACTTCTCCTTGCTTGACTCTCTGATTGAACTCTGAATACCTTAAATGATCAACCCTATCTTTATTCGGGCTAAAATTACTAAAGACAGTCATTAGTATGAAGATGATTACTGCCCATAGTGCAAGATTTTTCATTTTGTCGTTCATTAAGATGGCTCCTTTGAGGATGGAATTTTTCGACATGATGCATACAAGTATATCTCTTGCTTAGAGCGTTGTGATGCATCTGGTTTTAATACCTTAACCTGTTTGTAATCCAAACGCAAACGCTTTAGCAAGGAATCAAAGGCCCGGCCATGGAATGTTTTCAGGAGTAAAACCCCAGTGTCGGTTAAGACATTATCTGCTATATCACATACCACTTCTCCAACTGCTTCTTGTCGGAGCTGATCAGTCTTTTTATCACCACTTGTGTTTGGTGCAATATCACTCATCACACAGTCTGCTTGATGTAGAGTAAAAGCACTTTTTTCCCACACTCTGTATTCTTCTGAGGTAATATCCATTTGTACAATCTCTACGTTAGGTAGTGGCTTCATGGCTAATACATCGACTGCAATAATATGCCCACTAGCACCTACCCATTTCACTAATTCTTGCGTCCAACTTCCAGGGGCGGCTCCAAGTTCCAGTACAAGCATACCCTGCTTGATGATATTTTCTTTTTCCTGGATCTCTCTTAGCTTGAATACAGCTCTGGATCGCAAACCTTGCTCGCGAGCCATTTTGACAAATCTATCTTTCTTTTGGCGTGATAGCCATTTTTTACTGCTGTCAGAAACCACTGGACTATGCTTATTAAATCTATATTTTATATGGAGATGATTTTGTGGAAATCAATGACTTTCTTTCTAATAATTTAGAGAGCGTCCTCGTTTTCTTTCAGATAGTTAGCAATTCCTTCTTGGTTTGCAGAAAAGGCTTCTTTGCCTTGCTGCCATCCTGCCGGGCACACTTCCCCATGCTCGTCTGTGAATTTTAATGCGTCGATTAGTCGAATTATTTCATCAATGTTTCTACCTACAGGCAAGTCATTTACCATCTGTATACGTACTTGTTTTGCAGGAGAGATAATAAAGCTTGCGCGAAGAGCTACACCCTCTGCTGGATGTTCTATCCCATAAGCTCTACAGATATGGTGTTTTAAATCGGCTACCATTGTATAATCTACAGCGCCTATTCCACCTTGATCAAGAGGCGTTTGTCTCCACCGTGCATGCGTATGTTGCGAATCTATGGATATTGCTAGCACTTCTACCCCCCTGTCGGTGAATGCCTGCATCCTTTTATTCAGAGCAACCATTTCTGTAGGGCACACAAAAGTGAAGTCTAGTGGGTAGAAAAACAAAACGCTATATTTGTCTTTTGTTTGCTCATAGAAGTTAAATGAATCTTGAATTGTGCCGTCTTTCATGACAGCAGCAGCAGTGAAGTCTGGTGCGGATTTTGTAACTAGCATAGTATTTCCTCATGAATTTTTTGTATAGTAACAAAATTTAATTTTTCTCACAACTGAAATATATTCCTCTCGGTTTACTATAGTGTGTTGGTTTTTTTAGCTAATTAATCACGTAAAGTGCTTCAGACCTTTGCATGAGTTTCATCTTGTATTGTACTGCGATGTGGACTAAACCATACTTGACTATCTATATTCCAGTAGAATAAATACATTAGATAAGGCGTACCTATTAACTCAAATGTAAGCAATAGTGTATCTATGCCAAAGTTTGACACCACTTGCTGTACAAGCTCACTCGCTTGTATTGAATTGATAATCGGATAACTTTCAGATGCTATACTCAACCAAAACATGGTACTGCAAAAGCTATATAAATCCCGCATACCTCTTTTAGCTTGTAGTATTTCTCTTATCAAATAGACCTTGATTGCATTACTGCTCATGATCACTGCTAGCATCCCTAGCGTGATTAAGCCCATATTGACTAATAGAAGGTCTGTTTGCCTTGCTTCTTGTACCTCTTTATAGAAAACGGCGGTGTCATGGTATGACCAAAGTAAAATCTTTAAAGATAATAATAATACTGCCCATTTTATACTTTTTGGCGCATCTTGATAGTTTTTTTTCAGCCAGTGTACTATTTGCATGGTATTTCTGCTAAGAAAGCTGAAAAATGACTCTCCTTGCGCTAGCCAGGCTCTACTTTCTGCCGACCCATAACATCCATATGCTGTAATTAAGCTTGACCCAATACCCAAAGCTCTAATTATTCCATCTGAGGTTAAGTGTTCTATTGTGATAAGCGCTGCTAAATTTGAATATCTCAACTCAGGTAATGTAAAATAATATAATTCTACAAGCCAGTAACAGAGCGTGTATGTGAAAAACGTATTGACGAAAGCCCTTCTGGTATAAGCTATAGCATAAATTAGGTAACATTTTATCAAAATGCTTAAGCTTGCTATGACCAAGAGCCCTAGTGTTATTTTTTCAGTATACACAGAAATACCTAGGGCTTGTAAGATTTCGTAGAACACCTCCAGAGCAACTTGAAAAAAGCATAAATACATCGCTAGCATAACACCTTGAGGCGCATAACGAACTTGATTTTTCCAAAAAAATATATGTCTTATTGCGTTAGATAACATGCATTTACTTCTCTTAGCATGTTTCCATATTACATAAAATGCCTATAAACCTCAATCTATTGCTACACAAATAACGTGACTTGCGTTTTGGGCTTGGTATAATGATATTAATAGTTTTAATAGGGGCTTCACATGATCCATAAATTACCCGACCTTCCATACTCTACAGACGCGCTAAACCCTTATATTGGCAAAGAAACTGTTGAATTACACTGGGACAAACACCATCGTGGTTACGTGAATAACCTGAATCAACTGGTTAAAAATACAGAGCATGCTGGATCTAGCCTTGAATCTATTGTAAAAAATAGCAATGGTGCTATTTTCAATAATGCAGCGCAGATATGGAATCACAATTTATACTGGCAATGTATGAGCCCAGAGTTCAATCAATTACCAGAAGGTAAGATGTATGACGCTATCGCACGTGATTTTGGCTCATTAGAAAACTTCACAAGTCAATTCACACAAGCAGGCCTAAAAACTTTTGGGTCTGGCTGGGTATGGCTCGTTTTAAAGGAAAGTAAGAAACTGGCCATCATAAGTACGCCCAATGCAGAGAATCCACTCTCGCATGGCGGTTGTTTTGCATTACTTGGCTGTGATGTATGGGAGCACGCTTATTACTTAGACACACAAAATAATCGGGGCCAGTATCTGAACCATTTTTTCACGCTTACTAACTGGGCTTATGTTTCTGAGCGATACAATTGCGAGATTAGTTAAAGAAGTATTTGCACACAAATACTGATGCTATAAACCCACATAACTCTCCAACCAGACTGGCTGGCACCGCATGCCTTGTCTGTTTAACGCCAATTGCACCAAAGTAAATCGCAGCTAGATAAAAAGTGGTCTCCGTACTTCCCATAATTGTTGCGGCCGTTAAACCAATAATATTATCTGCTCCGAATTCGTTTATTAAATCAAACATGATAGCGTTTGACGCCGCACCAGAAAATGGCCGCATAAGCCCTAAAGGTAGTAACTCTTTAGGTATACCAACATTTTCAAAAACTGGTGCCAATATGCTTGATAATGCACCTATCGCCCCAGAATCTCTTAACATACCTACTGCAACAATCATCCCAACAAGATAGGGTATTAATTTGACGGTCACCTCCAAAGCATTACTTGCCCCTTCCAAAAATGAATCAAAGAGTGCTATTTTGCGCAGCCACGCTACACTAGGTATTGCTACAACTACAGCTAAGATTATGTGGCTTGATATTGCTCCAGCTGATAACATACATTTTCCTATGATTTACTAAACAGGTTCGCTTTTTGAAATAATAAACATGCTGTTACCGAGCCTATGGTAGAGCATGTCGTCGCGATTAGCACAGTTATCACAATTTTCCCTGGATCTAAACTCCCGGCTGAAGCAAGATATGCAATGCCTGTGGTTGGTATCAGCTGAACACTTGAAGCGTTGATTACGACAAATAAACACATCCCATTTGTTGCAGTTGTAGGATTGGCATTTAGCTTTTGCATTGCTTGCATCGCGCGAATACTAATTGGTGTGGCAGCATTGTTTAGCCCCATTATATTACTTGCCATGCTGAGCAAAATACTCCCCATAGCTGGGTGATCTGGCGGTATTTCAGGAAAAATGCGTTGCATCAAGGGCCTTAGCATGGATACTAAAACGTCTGTAACGCCGCTATCTTCAGCAATTTTCATCAAACCTAGCCAAAAAGCCATCACACCAACCATATTTAGTGACAAATCAAATGCTTTTTTCGCATTGAGTGGTATGTTAGCTACCATCGGTTCTACATTGCCATTAATCACAGAAAACACTGCAGCAACGATAACCATTGAATACCATATTATATTGAACATTGATGATGTTATCTGTTTGGTTTATAATAATTGATATTATCATACGAAAAGCCAAGAAAGCAAATGCGTAATTACTCTGTATCATCACTTACAACATCGCTTGCGGTAATAGCTCTATATTTGACGACCTACTCTTGTATGTTTGCATTGTCACAAAGTCAGCGTGACCTACAAACCTATTTTAGTCGTAATAAACATCTCTCTTCTGATCCAAACGACAGAGTTATTGCTGCGACTGATATTTTTTTGGGGCGACCTTATGAGCTTGATAGCCTTGGTGATGGGATTACTAGCGACTTCGACAAACGCCCTATTTTCTATACTGGTGGTTTTGACTGTATGACCCTTGTCTCCACTGTTCTTGCAATGGTAGAAAGTCATAATTTCTCAAGCTTTCATCATAACCTTAATCTTGTTCGCTATGGTGACAAGCAACCCAGTTATTTTAACCGCCATCACTTTATTAGCGACGAATGGAACCCTAGCAACACCCGACTTGGCTTTCTTGAGGACGTCACTTTACGTATTACATCAAAAGACGGCCCACCACTTGCCAAGGTTCATGGTGATGTTGTTGACTATCCTCAATGGCTTAAGTATCAGAAAACTCAGTTAACTAAAAACGCACAGCTCAACGCTACTCAATTAGAAATCTGGCAAAACATCTATGCAACGAGCAAACAAAGACTGAGCATGATTAGCTATATACCTTTTACTGCTTTTTTTCATGCTGATGATAGCCCAAATGATTTTGTGCTCGCGCAAATTCCTGCAGGAAGTATTATTGAGTTTGTTACTCCTGGATGGGACTTAACCTCTCGAATAGGCACAAAACTGGATGTGATGCATCTTGGGTTTGTTATCCGTAAAGGAGATACATTATTTCTCAGGCATGCAAAGTTTGGTGGAGCAGTGACTGAGGTTAAGTTAACCGACTATCTCCTATTTATGAAGGATCGTATACCTCAAGCTCAAGGCGTCCATATTGAGAAGATTCATCTCAAATAGTGTAAGTTTTCTCAGATTTTTAAGAAAAAGTTACGTATTCATACTATAAGCAGGTAAATCTAGTAATCCCTACCGCATGGACAAAAATACTTCTGATCGAGAATTAGATTTTTCACAAATTAATATTTTAAACCTCCTACGCATTGGCCAAGGCCCCAAACACAGCCTTATGGACCTTATTTTTTACTTTCAAACTAGGGAGGATGTTGACGCATACCATAAATTACATGCATTGCAATCTAAACAACACTTCTCATACGTAGATGACTTTCTTCTAACTACACAATCAAACTCTACTAGCCAACAGATAAATGCTTTTCTAGCTGATAAGCAGTCTATTACACCTCCTAGCCAACAACATTTCGTCCCAGTTACAGAGAATATTAATAAGTTACCTAGAACGCTGCAGTATTATATAAAATCGGATAAAGATAGATTCCAAAGAACTGGTGCAGTACTGCTTAGCTGCGTAGATTATATGCGCAGTATGGCAGAAGTTCTGCCTAAAATTAATGGAATTTTGCTACATATTAATACATTAGAAGATGCTGCAGATACTCACAATAAAGATCTTATTTTTGAATGCTTGCAATCGAGCGTAGATGATCCAAGCCAGTATCACGATGGCTCCCAATTTGACGAGGTTGAAGCGCGGTCAACGTACTTATACGATCTTTTTTTAGGTGAAAATAGCCAAAAGTTTGCTCCTCTACTATCTCTTTTCATTCTACATGATCACAAAGCCCCTTCTTTGGAAGATATCCAAGTGACACTTAGAAATAACCAGAATGCTATCAAAGAGTTTTTTGAAAACTTGCATTTATTTTTAGCACTCACCAGAAAAGACTCCCTTGACTTAAAAGCAGTCTATCCACAAGCATTTGATAGAGCATTTAAGCATTCGCAACTTTTATACCCAAATCAAGCATCCGATATTGATATACAAGCACGTTCTCGATCTACAAACATATCTCTTTCATCAACATTCGACGATACTCGCTATCCTAATCCACAGCACCCTACTCTGGATCAAACCCCTCAGCCAAATATGGATCACAAGCAACTCCCTTCGCAAAATCATCTGGATAATATAGTAGCAAATAACGATATATCGCAAGAAAAATCCCTTAATTCAGAAAAACCACCCAATGCTACTGATACTATTCATTCAAATGAAAATACTGAAAAAATTGGCTTTTTATCAAAAATAATACCTGCTTTATATTTTTTATTTCAGACTATAACCTGGCCATTACGAAAGATTTACACTACCTACATTCAACCCATAATGGTAAAAACAGACCAATCTAAAACTAAAAAGTTAGACTTATCTATTAGCCGTGACAAAACCGGCACTCTCTCTCAACCCTCGAAATCAAGTGTATCCTCCCGATTGCTAAAACAAAGTAAATTTCGTGGAGGCCAACCATCAGTGGTTACAAGTCAAAAAGATAGGTTGCGTAAATCACGATGACACTAGTAACTTACCATAATACATTGCTCCAAGTATAACTGGGCCACGTGACCCTGTAACCTTGGTTAAATTAATTGTATTTTTTTGTGTATAACAGTGGGCCAACCATGCATATAGTCCTCCCTCTAACCATTGTGATGGCATAGATATTTCATCGGATTTTTTGACAATAAACCTTTTGCAATAACTCTGTATCTTTGCCATCACGTAACTATTTTCAACCCCTTTGCCATACATGTATACAGGAATATCCTGTGTGACTTCACAAGCACACCAATCTAAAGCTTTCGCGATTTGTTGGGCGGTCAGTTCTACGAGCGTTGCTTGAATGTCTTCGGGTTTTTCATCGGTAATAAACTTCTCTAGCCATGTAAGATTAAAATAATCCCGACCGGTACTTTTTGGTGGCGGTAATGAGAAATATGGGTCATCAGTCAACTTCTTTAATAGCTTTGTGCTCACATTGCCTGATTGCGCCCATTTACCATGCATATCATAATTCAGGCTTTTATTTTTAAAAATCCAGTTATCTAAAAGCGCATTTGCAGGGCCAATATCCCATCCTAAAAGATTATTTCTACCTTCATCAAACCAGGTTATATTTGCAATACCGCCGAGATTTACAAATGCTGCACGCTGCTCTTTACTAGATTGTGCTAAATATCTGTGGTAAGCAGGTATTATTGGGGCGCCTTGGCCACCTTGTGCAATATCTTGCGCCCTAAAGTCAGCCACAACATTTACACCGAGCCCTTGTGAAACATCTGCTGCATGATCTAGCTGTAAAGTATAAGGTACCTGTGCTGTTGGACAATGATGTATCGTTTGTCCGTGTAATCCTATCGCTTCGATATCTGTAAGCGCTATTTTTGCTTCAAGACATGCTTGCTTTACTGCCTCTTGATAAATTTTTGCCAACTCTGACCCTAGACTTTTTATATCTTGATAACTAATCTTTGCGTTATTAACTGCTGATAGGATACGATCTCTTAACTCAGAGTGAATGGGCTCCTCATACCCATATAAGAATTTTTGTGACTGTTGTGTTTGCCTACAAATCACAACATCTACTGCATCTGCGCTTGTTCCGGTATTTACCCCTAAATAAATCACTATTGGCCCTGTTTATGCAGTAGGTTTTGATAGTACTGTAGCTGTGATTTAAAATTCTCCCATGCTACCCCTGAAAGTTTACTCATTGTTGGTAAGCTGATTCGTAACGGATCCCGAGGTTGGCCATCTTTTCTTATTTCATAATGTAAATGTGGTCCTGTAGCTGCACCAGTGCTGCCAACGTAACCTACTACTTGTTTTTGGTCAACCTCATCTCCAGCTTTTAATCCTTTACGAAAATTTGATAAATGCGCATACACTGTTCGGTAATGTTGGTCATGCTGTATCTCGACCACTTTGCCGTACCCCCCTTTTATTCCAGCAAAAGTGACTTTCCCTTTGGCCGTTGACCACACAGGGGTGCCTCGAGGTGCAGCAAGGTCCACACCATTATGCGGTCTCCTAGTATTATAAATCGGATGCATTCTATTTGGTGAGAAATTTGAGCTAACATAGAAGTTCGCTAGAGGGTATTTAAGAAAACCAGTTGCCAATGCTGATCCATCTTCGTGGTAAAAGTCCATTTCTTTGTCATGCCCAGAGTATTTAACTGCAGTCCATTTTTTACGTAAAGATTTGATTTCCACTGCGATAACATGTTCATTGCCTGGATTTGCCCAAATATCTTTCTCCAGCACTAGATAAACTTCAGCCCCTACTGGAAGTTTTCTTACATGCATACTGCCATCGCTATTGATAATCTTTGTTAACTCTCGAATACTCTCCATTGTAAGGCCCGCTGCGCGACCATCTCTGTATAATGAATGCGTTATACTGAAGTGCTTGGGTGCATAGACTTTTTTTTCGTTTAGTTGATCTTTGTCAACTTGGAAGTGTCCTTGCCGGTCTTTGTGGGTATTAATGATATCTTTTTCAGACTTGTAAATTATCATTTTGCTAATTCGTCTTACTTTCTCTGTAACAAAATGAATCCGCTGTCCTGGAATAAGCTTAGTAAAACTATCATCACTATCGCTATTGATGATGCTGAAAAAATCAATGAGCGATAGGTTATATCTCCTAAAGATTGCTTCTAGGTTATCATTTTTTTTCACATAAACGTCGAAGCTGGTTTGGTCAGCCCATAGATGATTCATAAACATGATGCTTATCATTGTTATACAGAAGAGCACTTTTTTAGCGTAATTTGCAGACATGTCACGGTCCGTTTAGGAAATTTCTATCCATTCTAGTTTCAACATCATAATCAAAACCTGGCTATTTGACTAGATAATATATCAACTTTTTCTATTATCTTTGCAGATTGGTCTCAAATGTGTATGATATGTGCAATTCTTAATTGCTAGATAATGACTGGAATACGATCAATTACTGACCCTAGAAATACGTCTGCAACAACATCATTAAGTGTAAGCCAGCTTAATATTTGGATGAAAAACTGTATTGAAGGAGCTGCCAAAAATGTCAGGGTATATGGTGAGGTAAGTAGCTTGTCTCGGCCAAGGTCGGGACATTTATACTTCACACTTAAAGATCAAGATGCTGAGATAACCTGTGTAATGTTTCGCACATACACAAATCAACTTCCTATAGATAATATTCTTTATCATGGTGCTGCAGTTGAGCTAGAAGGCCAAGTTACGCTCTACGCACCTCGTGGACAATATCAGCTAGTTGCAGTTAAAGCACATCTGTATGGTGAAGGTAGGCTCAGGCAACAATACTTACTACTCGAAAAGCAACTAAGCCAAGAAGGCCTTTTTGACCCCACGAAAAAACAGAACCTCCCTAAATATCCTATGCAAATAGGTGTTATATCCTCTCCTAGCGCAGCAGGCTTTATTGATTTTGTCAAAATGATGCGCCTTCGATTTCCAATATGTTCACTAAGGTTATATCCAGCCCTTGTTCAGGGTAAACACGCAGCCCAAAGTTTGTGTTTAGCTATGCATAAAGCATCTCAAGCAAAGGATTTAGACGCAATCGTGTTGTGTCGAGGCGGTGGATCGTTAGAAGATTTATGGTGTTTCAATGATCCTGACTTAGCCCGTGCGATATTTTCATGCACAATTCCCACTGTGAACGCTGTTGGCCACGAAATTGACCATACTATTGCAGACAAAGTAGTAGATGTTAGAGCTGCAACACCTACGCAAGCAGCCGTCCTTCTCACCCCGAACCACGCTGAATTATACCAACATCTACAGCAGTACTGTGATCGTGTAATACATCTTACGCGGCACCTACTTTCGCATAAATCTTGGTCCTTACACCATCTACACCAATCTTTAACGCACCCAAAAGAAAAGGTTGAGCAACAGTACAAGAATCTCAGGGTATTACAATCGACCATGCGCACCCATATTCTACATATCATGCGTAAGCAAACCCAAGAAATTACACGGATAAAGTCACACCTGACGATAAGAAGACTCGTTGCGATTGTGGCCCTGACTAATACTAGATTACAGCATCTGTCTAGTAGGATCCATCGATGTAGTATTGCTTTGGTGCAGGCCCATTTTGAAAGATTAGCATTTATGCGTGATAAACTTGACACAGTCAACCCTCATCACGTCTTACAACGTGGCTATGTTATTGCACAAAAAGATGGAAAAGTGCTGGATTCTTCTAATAATCTACAGATTGGTGATCGTGTACGTATGATCTTTCATGATGGAGTACGTGAACTCATAGTCGAAAAATAAATTATTTGTAAGCACTACTAGATGTATGTATACAAATCTATTAATATGAAGATAATTAATTGTGTTTATCAGTATGACTTCTTATTTATTGTTAGCTTGTTTTTTGTTCACTCAGTCCTCTTATGCGCAACTTAATACACCAGTTAACAACAGGCCTACCTCTGAGCCATCAGAGCCAACTGAGAATAGTGTCTGTCCTTATGCCTATCAGCCAGGAGCCTCATTTTGCCCGCAAATATCCGAATTATTCTTAGATAAAGATAACTTTTGGCAAAGTAAAGATGACTGGAAAGCCAATGAGCCCAGCTTCTCAGACAAGCTTACCAAGTTTGTTGGTGTACAATGGAAAGGGGTAAATATCGGACGAATTACCTGTATATATAAAGGCCCAAGTGCTCGAGAGTTTCCCGTTAGTTTATATAAAAACATCATCATCAACAACCCATCTAACTTGACTGACAATACCAGGACTTATATGAGCGATGCAGAAAAAGAAAAAATATACAAACCTAATGGAGATGACCGTGGAGTAATGAACTGCTTCTCTGCCAATAATACTATTTGTGATTGTCCATTTGTCTTATACGAAAAACCTAGGGAAAGCTCTGAGAAGATCATTTTTTCGATAGAGAAAATCAATGGAGAATCTCTACCCTTCTTATATTAGCCAGGCTCTTGTTCTGATCCACAAAATGGTCTTAGGTTTTTTTTTATAAACATCGGATGCTTTTTAGGTTTTTTTCCCTGGGGCGGCTTCAGCAAATCAAGTAAATATCCTGCATAACTATCTAAGTCTCGCAGCCACCACCTTCCCCATTCTGGTTTAGTTACTACTCGTAAAACAATCCAGCGCCCATCATTTATTTTACAAAAAATCTCGCAGACATCTATTCCCAGCTGCATTTTTAATTTCAACATCTTTGATGAAACTTTTATTGGTATTTGAATATTAACCTCAAGAGATTTTATACGCCTAGCCACTATCCTCTTACCAATAACTAATACTACAACTGGGTCTCCTTGGATATACTCTATAGCAAGCATACCTGTTGAGGAAGACTGAGAAAAATTGTGGTTGTGAAGTAACGATTTGTTTGCTGTACTTAAATATGCAATAGGTAGACTTTTTTGACTACAAAAATTCCACTTAGGCACATCTAAGCCTACAGCGTGTGCTAGACTGTAGCAATGTGGCAGGGTCAAATAATTCGCTTGTAACATGGAGTAGTCTACGCAGTTAATAGACTTTTTTACTGACTTATGTAAGCTAAGCCAATTACTTTGCCATGCACTAAAGCAATATTCCTGGTCATCTTGGTGATAATTATGTGCCAAGCATGCTCTAGGTATGTGTCTATCAAAACTAATAATACCAGTTAGGCTTTGAGAATCTAGAGAGATACCTTCAGATATTTCTAATACAAACCTTAGTTGGTTCTTGTTGTTTTTTACATCTGTCGGCGCAGTTAGAAGTTGAGGCCAATCTATATGAACTACGTGTGCTTGATGGCAATTTACTTTATCTAGCGCGATACGTAGAACCTTATCGATCCCTACTGTTAATACTGTGTACCTCATATGTGATTCCGGTAAAGTATTGTTACTTTACCGTCTAAATCACATGCAAGATATACCGGTTTTTATATGGTCAGCGTAGGTCTAGTCACTGTTTCTGATCTAATATCTTCTGTTTTATTAGTTTTAGTGTTACGAACACCTTCTTCATCAAATAACCTACAAATACCAGATATGGTTGGCGAAGATGGAGCAACTGCTTCAACTGCAATATCCTCTACCTTGTGAGTTTTAGTGTTGCTTTCGCTCTCTGTACAAAATAACGTAGAAACACTAGAAGGTGATGTTCTATTAAAGAATAAATTAAACTGAAGTGTAGGCTGTTTTTTTAGGCTCGATACTAGTTCTGCTATTTCAGACCGTATCTCGAATAAGCGTTCATTGGCCAATCTCAAAAGCACTTGATCTTTTTGTGATGATCTAGGCATTTTTGAAATCTCACTTCTGAGGATATCACTCTCCGCCCGTAACTTTTTGAGCTTTTGATCACGTGTTGACCTGATTGCTCTAGGAGCTTGGGGTATCTCTGCTGGCTGTGTTTCTCTCCGAACAGGTGAATATAGAGTGTGGCTTGGGTTTGATATGGCCTTTACCGCTCCACGCGTTTTGTAAACTTTATATTTTGACATGATAGTTCCTTTAAGATTTATGAGCGCTATATTAGCACTTTTACTTCTTTTTACATTAAATTTTAATTAATAAATGTAATTTTATCAGATTTATTCCTTAAAAAGGTAAATCTATCCGTAATATTCGGCTTTTATCCTGACTTGTGGTGAGTTTAGCAACTTCAGATTGCATCTCTCTAAATCGTTCATTTGCTAAGCGAAAAAGCACTGGGTTTTTTTTAGAGGAATTTGCCATCTTAAAAATCTCACTTTCAAGCTTATTCTTATCTTCCTGGAGATTACTAAGCTTTTGATCTATTGACGCTCTATTGGCTCTAGGAGCTTGAGGTAACTCTGCCTGATATTTTTGCCGATGTGGTGAAAATAACGTGTGACTTGGGTTTGTTAAAGCTTTTCTGGCCCCTCGTGTTCCATGTACTTTATATTTAGACATTCTTGATCCTTATTATTTCCTTAGTTTCAAGTGAGCTATATTAGCATATTTAGTATTTTTTACATTAATTATTAATTAATTTCGTTAACTTTTTCGCCGTTCTATTATTAACACTGTCTCTATTGTTCATACTTGACAAATATTATGCCTTTACGTAATAATTACGTTAGATGTATAAGAATGGTGAATGTTGTGTTTTTACTCGAAACAATTATGATGTATTTAATGGCATTTTTTGTAAGTATGTTTATGAATAACTCCTTGTATGCTGCAGCACCCATAACCCAAGAGTACACTGTTATTCGGGAAGTTGAGCGCGGCCAAGGCAGAGTCGTACAAGACGGTGACACTATCACCGTTAACTATGTGGCATACCAAACTGCAAAATCTGGTGGCTATATTATAGATGAGCGCAAAGGTAGTGATTCTTTCACTTTCAAGTTAGGGTCTGGCGAAGTTGAAGAGTCTTTCTCACATGCAATTCTGGGCGGTGATACCTCCCAACCCATGAGAGAAGGTGGTAAGAGGAGATTTGTTATACCTGAAAACCTGAGCTCTTTTGGGACTGATGTGCACTTTGATGTCCATCTTGTCAAAATACATGACTAACACCCGATAAAATACAACCCTTACGCTTCCTCAATTCACTTTACGGCTGTTGGTATCCCACAGGTCACTCCTCTTTTTATAGATAGCATTTTCTGGCATAGATAAGAGGTCGTTTTAACCTCCTCATATAGTTTCGTGAACGTCATGCATTACTTTGTTAGATAATTGCAATTGCCTCCGCGTGGTAAATTTTTATGTTAATCTTAAAACTTCAAAAATAGCTTACATGGTAGATTAACCCTTACTCTGCAATTTTACAAAATATTCGCGCTAGCTTTCTTTGCTCATACAGCCTCCCAATAATCTGTGATTGCCTGAGATATTTCTCGTGCATTCGTTTCAAAATAACTATAACCTGCTGCAGTATTAGCCTCTAAAATAAACCAGCCTAGCCCTGTTTGAATTAGGTCAATTCCTGCGAAGGTTAAACCTAGCTGCTTTGTTATCTCTATGCAGTCCTGAAGGATGAAATTAGGTAATTTTACTCGCAAAATGCTTGTAATAGCATAACGATAATCTGTCTTTTTCGAAATGCAGTAATGTGCTAAGCATTGGGTACCTATTACATGTACTCTTATGTTTTTTCCTTTTAAAAATTCTTGAAAAATAACTGGTTCGGTGATGTATCGTTTTTTGTCTTTCTCTGATAGCAATGTTGTAATAGACCTTACGCTGCTTGCTGATTTGAAAATCCACATTAGTTCATGGTATTGATCATCCCACTTTTTATTTACGCACTGTCTGCTAAACGGTATTTTTAACACCTTAGGCTGAATTGATGCTAGCTGTGTTAATTTACTATAATTACTCATACCATATTTTGGCCGATTTAATACATTTGGATATACTTCATCCATAAGGTAGTTACAAAATATAACTATATTATCGTAGGCTTCTGTTGTTGATTTTTTTGCTTTATTTTGAGCGACTAGCCTATTGAATACGCCACATACCTGATCATGCCGAATAAATACTTTTTCTCCAATTTGCCATCCTACATCATTTACATGCGTGGTTGTTGCAAATGTCTCCTCCCATAAGAAAACCCATCTATTTCTTGCTTGCTTTGTTTGTGATACGTGTTCTAAAAAATGTTTAATAACTGGGTCCTGGTATGAACCAATTACTAAAACTGATCTATTTTCTTTACATTTTCTTTTATTTTTCATATTTATTTCTCTCTAGTAACCTACCCCCCTTATATAAAACTTGATAAAATACTGAATAAATGTATAATTAATAGAAAAATATAAGGAAAAGTATGAAAAAAAGATCGACTCTTAACCCAACTATTGACGACAATCCTCGAGCTAAGCGTGCAAGAAGTAATGCCGTCGTAGAGTGTGATTTTAAGCCTATCACTTCTGATAATTTTGCATCACAATCCTCTTTGTTGGATAAAGTGGAAAACCACAGATATATAGACTCTGACAGTATAATTGATTTAGATAATGATATAACCTTCAAAGATATCTTACCTGTTCGTTCTGAAAGTACTACTACTGGTCGTACTTCGACCGAGAGTATGTCGTCGAAGACGAGTATACTCACTGCGCAAAATCTAGCTAACTTTTCATCTCCAGCTTTCAGCTTAAGAAATGACTCTACTAGGCCTATATTGGACTCAGATACTGACTCTGAAGAATCGGTATTTGGCCAATTTTGTGGTTTTGATGATGAGCATGAGCAAATGGATACTTGTCTCATGCCCTCTATTCACTCGGCTCCTCCTGTTCAGAGTAATGCTATGTCTATTTCTAGGTCCAACTCATATCCATCATTAAAACGATCCATACCTTGTGAATCCTTTGAGCTTTCTGCTCTACTTAATGCATTACCCGATACTGAAACAGCTAGTAGCAAACCCTCATCTTAGTTCCATACTAACGGAGCGATGTCTACTTCACACCAAGGTGGGTTGACATCGTCTTTTCCGTCTTTTCCATCTTTACTAAATGACTTTGCCATTAAATAACGCTGTATACCTAAAAACTTGCACTGTCTGTGTATTTGCTGTTGTTTCATACTTTCTCTCTCCTTATTAAACATTTACCATACTGCCATTTATAATCTCCCCTTTAATTTGGTCACGATTATGTACTTTGACAATACCTGGTGAATCTTCAAATACTAAGTTCCCATCTATAACAGTGCCTTGACCAAGGACGATAACAGCTTCAGAACTCTGATTATTATGTATGTGTAAGTTCTTCATCTTAACTTTTTCAAGATTAAGCGTATTAGACCAAATGTCGCACTGCTGCTCAAAAGTCGATGCAACTGCTACTAAATTACCAAACACCTTGGTTTTTCCCGTAATATGCGTTTCTCTTATGCTGCCATTTCCATATAAGTTTA
This sequence comes from Pseudomonadota bacterium, assembly GCA_036128855.1. Classification (GTDB taxonomy): domain Bacteria; phylum Pseudomonadota; class Gammaproteobacteria; order Comchoanobacterales; family Comchoanobacteraceae; genus JAYYPW01. Next base: position 107,844 of record JAYYPW010000008.1, on the reverse strand, counting down.
CCGCTTTTAATGTTGCTTTTTTAATTGCATACTGCCCCCTAATGTTGCAAGCCCCCTCGACAGTTGTCTGCTCTACATCCACTATTCCTGATGCTTGAATTTGCCCTACGCTACCTTGTTTACAGCTTATTATTCCTGCCTGTCTTTTACATACACTTTCTTTAGACCATGCCCAACTTGGCGTAATCAGTACGGATGTTCCAACAATAAACGATAACCATGGTGATGTATAAACCATATATTTACTCCTTTTTACTAGTGTGCTAATAGTAAATCAAAGCACCTTTTTCTCAATACCGTTTTTTGTTGCAGGAGTCTTCGCTATATTTTTATTCACATTGTGGATAAAATATGTTAAAATATCATAACTTCATGCACTTAACTTAGGAAACTTTTTATGATTACAACTCGAGTACCCATGACTGTTGAGGGCGCACAAGCATTAAAAGAAGAACTCAAACGTTTAAAAGAGGTTGATAGGCCTAATATCTCAAAAGCTATAGGGGAAGCACGAGAGCTTGGAGATTTAAAAGAAAATGCAGAATACCACGCAGCAAAGGAACAGCAAGGCCTTATCGAAGCAAAAATTAAATATCTACAAAGCCGTCTAAACCAAGCACAGGTTATTGATATAACTATGATTCCTAACCAAGGCCGGGTCATCTTTGGTGCTACAGTCACTCTAATAAATTGTGACACAGATAAATCTCTCACTGTTAGGCTTGTTGGCGAAGAAGAAGCTGATATAAAATCAGGTAAAATGTCTATCACAGCACCAATCGCTCGGGCTTGTGTTGGAAAATCTATAGGCGATTTTGTTGAAGTTGACCTACCAGAAGGTGGATCTGAATACGAGATAACTGCGATAGAACATATTGGTTAGATAGTGAGTTTCTCCTTACCTGTTTCTACTTAAATTACCCTTATTGCAACATTGACATATCTCTATCTCGATTGTATCTTAGACGTTATTCTCACTAATCTTTTTGCTTCATGTCTAATACAAAGCAGGGCATTTTTCCTGAATCTCTAGACCTTGGGAAGATGACTTTTTACTTCTCAAAAGTCAAAAAAGTATTTGATACATCTTTTTTTGCTTTTTTTGGCCATATTTTTTATCCCGTACTTCTGTTAATACACTGGATTTCTAATTTTTGCACCGTTATTTATAAAGCAATGAAGTCAGCATACCGGTCTATCTTTAAATCTCAAAATCCACAACAATCTAACGTCGGTAAAGGGCAAAATCACTCTGCGCTGGGCTGGCTTCTATCTTCTGCGTACTGGAGTGGGGATCTCTTTAAGATCGCTAATATTTATCTACTCAGCTTCACTTATGGTATTATATATTGGGGTTCTAGTTATTTGTGGGCAGGATATTACAATGCTCTCAATGGTAATAGTCTTGCAACACTAGGCCAAGTAGCCATTTGGGTGAGTATAGTCGGGGTTGTTTTTAGTGCCGCAGAGCAATACCTAAGCAATACTTTAAACATGTACGCAAATGACCAGACTTTTCAGCAACAAACGATTTTGACTAACGAAATTGGAGATAAGATCGGCTACCTGGAAACAGCAAAAAATCTTTCAGAGCAAGTAGCACAATCAACTCTATCCTATTATGCTAAATTACATAATTTCTGTATTAGTTGTGTGCTTAAGACTGCAGGCATTATTGGTAATTTAATATTTTTATCTCGCTTTGCATTACGGGCATTTACACTTAAGTTATTACTGTGCTCTGTTGTTATTAACTGGGTAATTTATTTCGTAACATCTAGTAACGATAACCCTGAAAGCATCAGCCATATGAAGAAGAATACCGACAACGCCTCAAATGATCTACGTAATTCACTTGCTGATTTGAGTGCACGCCGTGATGACTATGCTGGTAACAAAAACCTGCGTAATTGGGCAGTCAACCGTATCAGACTAAATACTAAGACATCGCGTTCGTTACAACGCAACTTAATCGTTGCAAAAAGAACCATGGAGTTTATTAAAAGTTCTCTTGGTCGTATTGTATTCCCACTGATTGGTATAGTTGTTGCATGGGAATTAAAACTTATATTTCCTCTAGCTGAAAATATGGCAGTCAACCACCTCGTTGATGTGGGGCTTTTTATCCAAATCATGCAAGCTTATATGTCAACCTGGAAAGACTCCGTTGTTTTTCTTGATAAACAACAAGACCTGTCTGACGCACAGTCCGGCTTCTCGAATATGACTGATTTATGTGATATCTACAAGACGAACCCACAGTCTTTGCGAGCTGTGCAAGAACAAAAACCTATGCAGTCTTCATTCCAATTACATACTCGACAGGTACTGTTCAGTATTCAACCTATTTTCCTAACTTTATCCCTGTTATCCTTCAATGGCTCTGGGTTTGCCAATGTCTTTTCTTCTGGTTTTTTCTTGCCTTGGTTAGCATCCATGTCCGCTGTGGTAGCATTTATGTACCTATCATCTCCGCGGAAGTCGTTTTCAATACAGCAAAATGTAGACCTTAGTATTTTTTCGATGTTGTCTGCATTTATTTCAACCGCAGGTATTATGCTCTTAGGGAATGTCCTATCGCATTTTGTACCACTTTTTACCCAGATATCTTTATTTACAGCAACCATAACTGCGTTTTCTCTTTTTGCTATTCTCTCACATACCGTTTTACATTTTTCTATCAAGATGAGTAAGAAGATATCTTTTGATACCGAGCAAAATGCACGGAAAAATATTTCACGTAACTCTAGTACACCTTCTTTCCCAGAAAAATCGGCTCACTTAAAGTCCTTGGCCGCTCTATCTAATGATCACCGTGCTATTGCGTATATCGAAAAAAAGGGCTCTGACTCTATTACTGCAAAAAACCTCGCCCTTTCTATACGTGAGGAAGGTACGCTAAAAACTAAATGGTCACTTGATGGTGAGATGCAGTTTAAAGCAAAGGAATCTAACTTATTACTTGCTCCGAATTCAACTGGGAAGTCATCGACTGTTAAAGCTCTCTGTAAAGATAGTCAGCGCTATGGGGAATTCTTTCATGGGTCTGTCACCCTCCCTTGTGGGCACCGTATGGCTTACTTTCCCCAAAGCAATAATCCCTTGGGTAGATTACCTGATTTCAAAAACTCTTTTCTAGATCTCCCAAGTGGTAGAGTAGAACTCAAGCCGTTACAACTACTTTTCTTACGTTATGCCATATCTGACTTTAGCCATCCATCACTGGAGGACCAGCGCATATGGCACCGATGGAGCTGTATTCGCAAAGAAATCATAAACTTCCTAGAATCGCCTGATCTTGGCTTTGATATAGGTAATAGGAATGGGTGGATTAGTAAATTATCTGAGGATTCTATCGATGAAGGTATGAGTGGTGGCGCTGTTGCAAAGCTAAATGCTGCTGTTGTTTGTGCCCTTCTTAGTGTTTACAGTGATTTAGAAAAAGATGATAGTAACTACAAAGCTCCTTTTTTAAGTGTTATTGTTGATGAGGCATTTAATGATGTAGCTACTAAGAATATCACGACTCTTCTTAAACAATTAACTGACAAAGTTCGTCAATGCTCAAACACTACTCTAATTTGCATATTACATACTGATAATAAAGAAATTATCTCAATGTATGACCGCATCACCTTACTACAAGCGCAAGATAAAAATACAAACGGCACGAAGTCTAAATGTAAACAAGTAAATAATGCTGATATAGATAATTATTTTTCAACAAGTAGTTATTCCGTGCTTACTGCTCGACACTTTTAGCTTTTTCTTGCTTTACTAGCCAACTCGAGAGCTCTTGTATTAACTTTTGCTGTTCTGTATCTAGCTCACCCTTTACAACCTCTTTTATTTCATCTTTTAAGGATTGTAGATTACGTCTAACCCTCCCAATGTGGTCTTGTTTGTTCTCTAAACCTTCGTAGAGATTAGCCTGATAAGTTTGCATAATGTCTTGCTGGCTCTGACTTAATAATCCTTGGTTATAACGCCATAAACATCGTAGTGCTTGCTCACCTAAACTCTTATCTTGCATTTTTTCTATAAAACAGGACCATTCCTTATAGGGTAATGCATGTAACCTCTGACATTCGTGTTCTTGTTTTTGTGGTCTAAAGCCTTTTTCATACAGTGCTGCATCTACATCTACGTTGTCAATGGCTGCATATAACTCTGTTACTGCATTGTTTGCTATAATCTCATAGAATTCAGGCTGCCCTTTTATCCATTTGATATTTTTTTGAGACAGTTCATTTCTATCCTCTTGTAAGTGGCTCCCATAGTGCTCCGTCCACGGTAACAAAAAAGGCGGTTCTGCAAGTTTTTTACGGACTATACACCCGCTCTCTAGAAGAAACTGGTAGTCCATTCCATCTTTGAATATAAGTTTATCTAACCTTAACCAGATAATTTGATTCTTGTAACTTCTATGCCATCCTAAAGATAAGACTGGAGCCTGAAAATAATGTTTTATTCCAAGTTTTGCTGATATCAATAACCCTATATGGCTTTCATACTTATCTGTAAATATTTTTTGTAATTTTTCGATACGCGCTTTGTCTTCTTGTTTTTGAAAAAATCCCGATAAATAGTCCCACATCCGTGGGTTGCCATTTTGTAATGCTTTGGCTAACGCAATAGTGGCATCTACATCATGCATAGCGTGATGTGCGCGGCCCGCATTCCATGCGTTTACTTCTGCGATATTCTCAAGCTTTAAGGAAATGAGTTGATCTTTATAAGGCCACGCTATGGTATCTTGTGCATACAAAAAATAAAAAACGGCTATAGGAAATACATCCATCCTGCCACACCCTGATGCATACTGATGCGTATATGGTGCAAGCAGGTTACGATAGAAAGAGAATCGTAAAAACTCATCGTCAAACCCTAAAGTGTTGTACCCTAGACTAATACTACCTGGCGTGTTGAATATCTTGTGGATCTTCTTGATTACTTCTATTTCTGCTTCTCTTACATCATCTCCGATGAGTGATATTCTGTGGGTTATTGTTGCATATGCAGAGGGTATTGTATCTGGAGATAGCTTTGCTTCAAAGAATATACTCTCTTTTTCTTGCCAATCTGTATCGACTATTTTTATTGCACATTGCTGAATTTGGTCAAAAGATTTATTTAACCCAGATGTTTCAAGGTCATAAAATAAAAACTTCTTTTCACTGTACACGAACTAATCCTAAAGCATGGTATGTTTGCTCTAAGGTTTTTTGTGCTACTGATCGTGCTTTGGCTGAGCTCTTTTGCATTATCTCTTGTAAGTACTCTTTATCTTGCCGTAGCTCTGTATAGGTTTGCTGAATAGGCTCAAGCTTAGTGATAATTAGATCAGCAAGGCTTTGTTTAAAAACCCCATACCCTTGTCCTTGGAAACTTTCTATAACCTTGGATATTGGCGTATCTGACATTGCTGCATATATTTGTACTAGGTTACTAATTCCAGGACGATCTGATGTGAATGCAATATGATTTTGCGAGTCTGTCACTGCTCTTTTGATTTTTTTGGTTATTTTTTCAGGAGGGTCTAGTAAGAAAATACTATTCTGTGTGTTTGGGTCTGATTTAGACATTTTTTTCAACGGATCCTGTAATGACATGACTCTTGCCGCGACCTTAGGAATAACCGGATCTGGTATAGTAAAGATAGGTTTATATCCCTTATTAAATCTTTCTGCAAGATCTCTTGTGAGCTCTAGGTGCTGTTTTTGATCTTCGCCTACTGGAACTTTCTTTGCCTGATATAAAAGTATATCAGCAGCCATTAAGCATGGATATGAATATAAGCCTAAAGATGGAACTATACCCTTCCCAGTTTTATCCTTAAACTGTGTCATTCGGTTTAACTCTCCTGTTGTGGCTAAACAAGAAAGTATCCAGCTTAACTCAGCATGTGCTCCAACCTGAGACTGAATAAAGACCGTATGCTCTTCTGTATCTACACCTGATGCAATATACATTGCTAGCATATCGAGTGACTTGTTATGTAACTCTGTTGGGTCTTGTTTTGTTGTTAGGGCATGTAGATCTGCTATACAAAAAAAACAGCTATGGTCTTTTGTGTAGTCTTGCCACTGTGCAATGGTTCCAAGATATGACCCTAAATGTAGCTCCCCTGTTGGCTGAATACCGGTAAGAAGTGATGGTTTGTGTTGCATGAACTGAATAGTTTAATCTATAACGGTTTGCATCATATCAATTAATCATGAATGATGCAAAAAAATCGTCTAGAGAAAAGATCTATGCGTTATTTTTTTGCTCGTTTTTTCCTTAACTCGTATCATGTTTACTACTTATTTTTTTTAAATAAGAAGTTTTTTAGCGCTTCTTTAAACTCTATACTTTTACCACAGACAGTTTGTGCTCTGGCTTCTGCTTGTAGCTGTTCATCGTAACTAGAAATCATGCTCTCTCGCACCAGCTTTAGTGCTTCACGATGTGCACACACAGAGCCTTTACTAACATTCTTTGCAATTTCTTGAGCTTTGTTCATTAAGTCTGATTGATGCACAATATCATACACGATCCCTATCTCTTTGGCCTGGGTTGCAGTTAACGGCTCATCCATAAGGATCATTTGTATAGTTCTATGTCGACCAACTAGTTGCGGTAGCCAATAAGTAAGTCCTCCATCTGGAATTAGTCCTAGTCGTGAAAAATTTAATCTCATGTAAGAATCTTCAGTTGTTAGAATGATATCCCCACTAAGTGCAAGCATCACGCCAATCCCCACTGCTGGTCCATTTAACGCAGTGATACATGGAATATTAATCTTGTGCAGTGCTGATAATACAGGGGTGAAATGAGAATCTAAAATATCGCCAAGCTCACAAACACCTGTCCCACTCAGGCCTTGAATGTCACTCAAGTCTGCTCCAGCACAGAATACAGGACCTGTACCTGTTAAAATAAAACATTTTGGTCTTGGCTTAGTATTTTGTATAGTATGTAAATGTGAAAGTAGTAGATTTAAGCAATAAGCGTTTAATGCATTTCTTTTTTCTCTACGCTCTAAAGTGATTACAGCGGTGTCGGTATTAAGCCATTGTAGCGTACACTGTTGATCAGTCATTCTTTTTTCATTGTGATTACTATAAAATGTTATAGTAAAAAGCAAAAAAAAAGTTGTAATAAAGTTACTAATATAATAAAATAACGTCCTAATAATGAAATTCTAGGTGTTCAAGATGGCACAAATATGTGATATAACTGGCAAAAAACCGATGACAGGTAATAACGTCTCTCACGCCAAAAATAGAACCAAGCGTAGATTTAACGTTAATCTACATAAAAAAAGAATCTGGAGCCCAAGCCAAGGCAAGTATATAAAACTATCTGTCTCAGCACAGGGAATGCGCATAATTGACAAAAATGGCATAGACTCTGTCCTTGCAGATATTGCTAGTCGTAAAAAATTAGCCAGCCAATAACGGAGATAACCATCATGGCCATGCATGGAAAACGTATTCTAGTAAGAATGGTAAATAAAAAGACAGGCACTTTTTACGTTACTGTTAAAAACCCCAAAAACACAACAGAAAAACTCATCCTGAAAAAATATGACAAGAAAACTCGTCGTGTTGAAGAGTTTAAAGAAGAGAAAATCAAGTAATAGCTTTAGTCATTTTAAAGCCCTAGCTACTTGTTATATGTCTACTTTGCGCCACCATACTACTGGAGCAATTTTTTGTACCAAAACCCTCTCTGAGAACAAGTTTCCTGCTTGGCAAAATGGATTAGCAGCGACAAAAGAAACTTTTCCATCTTGAAAGATCTGCTTCACATAGCGAGCAACCCTCTCCCCGCTAATCAATTCTAAAATACATAAGTTTCCTAATATCTCTGTCTGGCGGGCAATATTACATGGCATTCCTGCTAGCCAGTCGCCATTTTCTATGTAGGGATTAAGACTATCGTCTTTGACTTGGGTACATATTGCGCCGTAATGTAATTGGAGAAAAAACTTCATTTCCTGTGTGATATTTGGCCTTTTCTGAGGGTCTTGAATTTTTCTGCCAGTATCAATCATGGCATGCTCTGTGTGCCTTGCAAACACAGGGCCATCTCCGACACCCAACATAAGCCACTCATATGAACAGAATATTCCTTCCGCTTTGAATGCTTTTAGTATCAGCCTTGCTCCTTTTTCTGTTAGCCCGCCAAATCGGGCTGTTTCCCAGTTTTGTAGTGTGCCAGGGGAGAAAGCGTGTTTTTTTGCAAATTCCTTCCGTGACATAAATGTTAATCGTCTCATGCGTTTGAGTCTACTAGCTCTTGCTTGGCTTGACGCTAACATTTCATCGTGCGGGCTTAGTACCATTGTCATCTTAATTTAAAAGTAACGAAATGTAAGACATATCTTACATTTATTTAATCTTATGGATATTGATGCAAAAGCGTATATTTTGCATAATATGCCAAAAATTACATTACAATCTTATACCTAGTAGAAGTATTATTTAATAATACCTAAAGCGTTCTCCAAAAGCAAACGCCTTTTAGTTTATGGCCTTCATTATGACAAACTCGCAATATTTTCTTATAGAGATACTTAACAAAGCCCAATATGATCACGGCATGACACTTAAAGCTATAGCAAGAAAAAGCTATCTTTCTGAAAAAACTTTACAAAGAATCAGAAAGAATCAAAAAATCTCTCCAAAAAGTGTTTTCCGTATGCTATGCCTCTATTATTCTATTGGCAAGAAAAAAAATAAATAGAATTTTTCACACACAAAGTATATGAAACACTCGATTCACAGCCTATTTTTTTTAACAACGCTAGAGACGCATCTGCGTACTAGCAATACTTGCTCGCATATTCTCTGCTAGTTTAATATGACCTATCGTTATTTGATCGTGTCCATGACAGTCTGCCAACGTTCTTGCTAGTGCAACCGTTTTCCCTATCCCTCTAAATGAAATAGCTCCCTGACCCCGAACTTGATCTACCCAAGCAGGCACGGCTTCTTCATGCTCTTTAAGATTAAGAATTTCTTGTAAACCCATTACACTATTTAGTTTATTTTGCCGAAACATCTGCTTATCTCGGGCACGCTTTACCATTACCTTAGCTATTTCTGTTGTCTTGATCGATGATAGAAACATACTCCAATCTAATTTAGGACTGTGCCCACGACTATGCCTAGTGACCTTCAAACGCATATCAAGCCTATCTAGAAACGGACCTGATAAACGCGCACGATACTTTTGGATATCTAAGTAACCACATAGACACTCCTCGTCTAATATTCCATAATTTCCACAGGGACAAGGATTCATTGCAGCTATCAATATACATTCTGCGGCGATGCTTTTACGGTAGTTTGATTTTGATATTGTTATTTGACCTGACTGTAATGGTTCTCGCAAGTGATCAAGTGTTGCACGCTTGTATTCTGTTAACTCATCTAGAAACAATATACCATGATGTGCCAAACTTAGCTCCCCGGGCTGAAATACCTGGCCTCCTCCCAACAAGCCATTAACTGTTACCATATGATGCGGTGCTCGAAATGGTGGCCTTTTTGTTAACCTAATTTCCCCGATCAAGCTGTATATCTGTGCAACATCCAACATACTTTGCTGATTTAAATCCGGTAATATCCCGACAGATGCCATTGCCAACATCGTCTTTCCCACTCCAGGACAACCCTCCAAAAGAAGACTGTGCCCTCCACTAGCTGCTGCTAAAACAGCTATTTTTTCCATGCTATTACCGTAGATATCCTCTAGGTTTACCTGCTTATGCTCAATATTTATTTCTTCTTGACGTATATTAAGCTTTAATAACTCACACTCATCTCTTGCACTCAGAAAGTTGGCTACTTCTTGAATCGTCCCCGCACCATAGACATAGGGCGGTTTTTGTAAAGCTTGTGGCAAAAGAACGCTACTAGCCAATACTAGTTTATGATTTAGCTTCTGGGCAGCCATAGCCAAAGATACCGAGCTCCCTGTCGGCCTAACCTGTCCTGATAGCCCGAGTTCTCCGGCCCAGATATATTCTCTCAAATCTCTTCTTACCTGTACTTGCTTAGAAGCCACCAATAGACCAATAGCAATAGCCAAATCGAGATGACTTCCCTCTTTAGGCAACTCTGCAGGAGCAAGCCCAACCACAACTTTTTGTCGTGGAAACATAAACTGCGCATTCAATAGCGCAGATTTCACTCTGTCTCTGCTTTCTCTTACTGCTTTTTCTGGCAACCCTACAACATGAAAACTAGGTAGACCTCTTACTAAATGGACTTCTATCTCAATTACCTGCATGCCAAGCACGCACCCACCTAGCGAAAATATTCGCGCATACCCCATATGGTATGCTTATTGTGATTGAGATTTTTCTAGGATCTTCTCAAGCCTATCGAGCTTCTCACGCGCTTTTCTGAGCATTAAAACTTGTGTATCAAACTCTTCTCGACTTACTACTCCCATTTCGTTTAGCACAGACTCGCATGTCTGGCGTGCATGCTCTGCAATTACATCTTTAAACTCTGATAGTGCTGGAGGCACATTCTCTAGAAATGACTCTACAAAGGAGTGTACGAAATCTTTATTTACCACTTTTTCTCCTAATATGACAAATTATTGGCATTGTAAGTAAAAAAAACTATTTTTACGATACCGGGATAGCATCAAAATTTCCAAGAAAATGCTCTTGTAACCACGTTGAGAAGACTTCTAAGCATTGAATCTTGCTTTTCTCTGCCTCATTACACCACTCTCGTAAAGCTGTAAACATTTCTTTTTGCCCTGCTCGAGTTCTATGGCAAATTTTTTCTAAGTTCTTGTAAAACTTGTATACGCAGCGCAAGTTATCTAAGTGCCCTAGATTTCTTTCAACTCTACCCTTTTCTTCAGAAGTAACAATTGCCGAATGCCTTAACATGGTTTTGACGAATTCATTGATACTACTAAAACCTCTCAGTTTCTCTTGTATCAAATCGGTTTGATTTTTTACTTGTGGCCATACCACTTGTTGCGCAAATTGCTCCATAATCCTTAAGCGATTTGCGACTAAAATTTTCCACTTTGCAATATCAGTCTTACATTCTAATAATTGGCTCTCACATAACACAGGTGGTAGCCTTTTAACCTGGACTAAACCAAAGCATTTTAGAATCTGTATATATAGATATCCAAGATCAAATTCATACCATTTTATGGAAAACTTTGCAGAATCAGGGAAAGCATGGTGATTATTATGTAGCTCTTCTCCTCCTATCCAAAATGCCCACGGGCTAATATTCGTTGAACCATCGGGACATTCAAAGTTTCGGTAGCCTATGTAATGTGCTACACCATTTATGACACCAGCAGCGTGAAAAGGTATCCAAATCATCTGTACCGCCCAGACACATATCCCAAAAATACCAAAAAGAATTAGATCTAATCCAAGCATTATAAAAAGACCACTGTAGTGAAACCTCTGGTAAAGATTTCGTTCAATCCAATCATTTGGTGTACCATGCGAATATTGGTCAAGTATTTCTTTTTTCTGTGCTGAATCACGATACAACCATGAGCCACAAAAGAGAACACGTAATATACCAAAGTGCCAAGGACTATGAGGATCTTCTTCAGTCTCTACTTTCGCGTGGTGACATCTGTGTACCGCAACCCACTCGTTAGTCAACTGAGAAGTCGTTAACCACACCCAAAATCGAAAAAAATGTGCTAAAGCAGGATGTACCTGGATGGCTCGATGCGCTTGTGCTCGATGTAGATACAAAGTTACAGATACGATAGTTATATGTGTAAGCACTAGTGTTGATACGATATACCCCCAGAGAGAGAGCTGGCAATAACCATACCAGAAAAAAGCGTCTTGCATAGGTTTACTTGAATTGGATAAGTGTTTAGTGTAAGGTTAATTGATTTTTTGGTCAATATAGATTTTATTAAGGTTTTATTTATTTTTACTTGTTTCCACCTTATTTTTTAGGTACTATCATTACGAATCTCGGTGTTTACTACAATGTCTAGACAATCTGCAAAAACCGTCTTTATTTTCGATTGGGACGGCACATTACTTAACGTCAGCGAACAAATTCTTTCCTCCCTGCAAACTAGTATTAATAGTGTTATTACAGACACTAGTTTACATTCTCAGTTTCCTATCCTAAAAGAATTGCCTCTTGTCACCCCTTTTACACTCAGGCCATTCATTGGTCTACGTTTCAAAGAGAAGATTCTGCCTGATCTTTTTCCTGAAGTGTGCGATGATGAGAAGTTAGTTGATGTTTTCTACTCTGCTTTTCTAAGCTTGTATCGTGAGAAAAAGAGCTCACTTTTTCCTGGCGCTCTTGATTTGTTACAAAAAATAAAATCCGATGAATCACTTGGTATCGCACTGGCAACGAATAAATCACGGGATCTTCTGGTACATGAGTTATCAGATCACGAGCTTGATGACCTATTTGACTATATTGTTTGTGGCGATGATCCACACCATGGCGGCCGTACAAAACCCAAGCCCGACATGATTGATTGCCTGTACGAACACTTCCCTGAGGCAACTGGATGGTATATGGTTGGAGATAGCCCAGCAGACGTTTTAGCCTCTAAACATGCATCTAGGCACGTTGTTTCCATTGGAGTTTTCAACAATCAGCATGCATCATCATGTAAAATCTTAGAGCAAACAGAACCTGACTTATTAATCGAACACGTTTCTGATCTACCTAAGTATACTTTTGCAAAGGAAAGCTCGAGCTTTTTTGATGCCTGAGTTACCTGAAGTTGAAACTGTACGTCAGGGTATATCACCTCACCTAACCCAACAATCCGTACAAGGGGTACTAATTCGCGAGCCACGACTACGCTGGCCTATTCCCAGTGATCTACCTGCAACACTTATTGGAGACACCTTTAAAAAGATCGACCGTAGAGGGAAATACCTTTTACTTTATACCACCAAGGGCTGCCTTATCTCTCACCTTGGCATGAGTGGATCCCTCTACCTAACCTCACCAGATGCGCCATTAAAAAAACACGACCATGTTTTAATTCATCTCCAATCTAATCAGGTATTACGCTACCATGATCCACGTAGGTTTGGCTCGCTGCACTGGACATATGATTCACCTCTTTGTCACCCTCTTTTGCAGAAGCTTGGCCCGGAACCTTTACTCCCATCTTTTGACCCAGACTATCTTTTTTCTCAGTGCTCAAAAAGCCAACGCGCAATAAAAAACCTTATTATGGATGCAAATATTGTTGTTGGTGTAGGTAATATCTATGCTAGCGAGGCCTTATTTCTTTGCAATATTCATCCTGCTACGCCCGCACACACAATAAAACTTGCTCAATGTCACGCACTTGTAGACACTATTCGGACTTTACTGCGTGCCGCTATTGTATCTGGTGGCACCACTTTGCGTGACTTTGTTAACCCAGATAGCCAGCCTGGGTATTTTAAGCAAAGCTTACACGTCTATGGACGAACAGGAAAACCTTGCCATCTCTGCCAGTCCACTATAGAGGTTCTAAAGATAGGACAACGCTCTAGCTGCTACTGCCCTACTTGCCAGCCCTTAGCAGATTAAGCAGACTCTTTGCTTGTTAACTTTTTATATTTGACCATAAGCTGCTCTTGACTCTCTTTGTGCATAGGATCTAGTGGAATACAATCTACTGGACATACTTCTTGGCACTGCGGGTTCTCAAAATGCCCAACACACTCTGTGCAAAGCCTAGGATCTATGTGATAGATAAGCTCACCGGCATAAATTGCATTATTAGGACACTCCGGCTCACATACGTCACAGTTAATACATTCATCTGTGATTTTTAATGCCATAAATTATCTCGCAACATCTTCATCTACTGGCCCAACAGTTGGCAGCCCTTGTTGTTGTACTTTATCTAATAATGTTAACTCTTCCCAAGGTAAGTTGATATCCAGCCTACCAAAATGTCCATACGCTGCTGTCTGCTGATAAATTGGCCGTAATAGATTTAAATGCTGGCATATCCCATACGGGCTAAGATCAAAGACATTCTCTATCATTGTTACTAACTTTTCATCTCCGCACTTGGATGTGCCAAAACTATCAATACGTATGGATGTTGGTTCTGCCAGACCGATAGCATAGGCTATCTGAACCTCACAACGCTTTGCTAGCCTTGCGCTAACAATATGCTTTGCTATATATCTAGCCATGTATGCTGCAGATCTATCAACTTTTGATGGATCTTTTCCAGAAAAACACCCTCCTCCATGACGCGCCATACCACCGTAGGTATCTACAATAATTTTCCGACCTGTTAATCCACAGTCTGCTATTGGCCCACCAATCAAAAAAGACCCTGTGGGATTGATAAAGAACCTAGTGTCTTTTGTTAGTAGCTTTTCAGGGATTGTAGGTTGTATGATCGTTTCCATAACTGCTTCATGGAGATCTTTTTGCTGAATATCCTTTGTGTGCTGAGTCGATAAAACAATATTTTCTATTGCAATACATTTAGCACCATCAAATACACAGGCAACTTGTGCTTTTGCATCTGGACCAAGCCAGGTGAGTATGCCCTGATTCATGAGCTTACCATGTTGTTGCATGAGCTTGTGTGCCAGACTAATTGGTGTCGGCATCATTTCGGGATTCTCATCGGTGGCGTAACCAAACATCAAGCCCTGATCACCCGCACCCTGTAGATATGGATCTTCTCTGTCTACACCCTGAGCAATATCTTCCGATTGCCTGCCAATTGCATTTATGACTGCAATACAGTCACAATCAAAACCAAACTTTGCGTCTTTATATCCAATATTTTTCACCACATCACGAACAATCCCTTCCATATCGACCCAAGCCGAGGTTGCAATTTCTCCCGCTAGTAATACAAGTCCGTTTTTTACTAAAGTTTCACAGGCAATTCTTGCTCGTTGAGGATCCTGTTCGATAATAGCATCTACAATAGCATCTGATATTTGGTCGGCAATTTTATCTGGATGGCCACGCGAAACAGACTCTGAAGAAAAAAGCTTATAGTTTGACATGAATTTGATTTGGTTGCAGTAAAACAACATTTTAGAGTAAAATTATCATAAATTCAATAAAATATAGCTACTCTTCTCGCACAATGCCCTCATTATTTGGACATGGTTCATTGTTGTGTTAAAATCCTCGAACATAAAAGCTTCGTTCGCATTGACTACAGTAGAAACCACACGCCACCAGACACTTGCCTATTCACTTATGTCGTTTATTCTTGGCATTTTGATTCTTAATGTCAATGTAAGCTCTTTTTCTGCTGTTTCTGTAAGCACCGAAGCACTAGCCGTCACTGGGTCTGTTGGTTTGTTAGCTTATATTCCAGAAACCCTTATTCTCTGTATTAGCTACGCTGTACAAAACTATTCTGCACGCCAACCGCTCTCCGGTGACATTACTACCCCCTCCATCTCTGGTCTAGCTAATGGACTCTTCATCGCAAGTCTACTTTTGATCCCCATGATTGGATTTATGTTTTGCTTTCCTCTCACAACTATCTCTTTTGTTAGCTCCGATATATCCCTCTCTACTACAACAGCTTATTACTTTCGCATCTTTCTTATAGGCCTAATTTTTAAAAGTCTTATCCTATGTCTGCGAGGCTTTTATGCTGCACAAAAATCTAATCTATTGTTCTTTTTTGTTATCGCGCTTACTGTTATTGCCAATTTTCTATTAAATAGGTACTTTTTAAATACCCCTAGTATTTTTCATAGGCTCGACTTTGCCTGCATCGCGTTAGGCTATTGTTTAGCAATGCTTTTGGGACTACTCGTGTATATTATTCAGTTATATTTTGACTTTCGTAATAATCTCATTCAGATACCTCGATATCTTATTTGTCGTCAAACAATAAAAAATCTATTGTGTTTTATGTTACCACTTAGCGCTCATAATCTTTTAGATCATTTCGGCACTATGCAAATTTTTGTTTTAACTGAAAAGTCACTAGGTGTTTCCGCGCTAGCTAGCATGTATCTTCTAGCAACCGTACTATATCTATTTCCTGGCATGGGGTTTGGTTTGACTGCCCTCACATTTGTTAGTAAAGAGTTTGGTCGTGGTAATTTATCCCATGTTCGCTCCATAGGGAATACTATTTTATTTATTGGCGTTTTTTCTATGGGTATTGTTGGGCTTATCCTGAGCTGTTTCACAGAACAGATATTGTTCTGGCTTACACCAGATGCCTTACTGCGTAGCTTCACTTACACAGCTTTACAAATGCTGTTTTTTACTGTTCCCCTCCATGTTGCATGCCAAATCACCATGAAGTGTTTACAAGCTATTGATCAAGTGAACACATCTGTCTATATCAATTTATCGGTCATTTACTTTTTTCGCCTACCTGCTATGTTCTATGTGAGCTTTCTTATTGCTCCAACTATTTTACATTTTCAGCTTATTCTATTATTCGAAAGACTTATTAAACTTTTTCTCTTCCAGGTATTTTGGCACCGCTATACTCAGCCTACTGTTATGCGGTTTTCACCAAATATACTACAGCAATCTTGATGCAGCTTACCATCTATGAGTGGCAAGTCTCACTATATCCACTTATATATCAATTATGAGTTTAGCTATGACCTTCTTAAGTATTTAACTCAAGTGTTTAAACCTGTTGATAACCAATGGCCATTTAATCTTCATAATTTGATAGCGCTTATGCACCATGCATCCAATTAATATGCAGAATATTGAGTAAGCCAAACAGTACCTCAAACGCGATTAGCAAAATAATAGTAATCTCTAACCAAAAAGTATGTGTATGCTCTATTTGACTGATCAGCAGCCCATAGATATTTTGCATTATATCTAGCCTTTTATTGAGATTCCCAAGTCTTTTGCTTAAGTCCATTTCTTTGAGTGCTTCTAAATAAATTCCTTCAGATCGAGGCCTATCCCAGAAATAATCCGGCGTATCTATTAAATCGCTGTGCAAATTAATTTTTGACCTTACTAGTAATATTCTCCCTGTTTTTTTTAATGCCTGCTGTCGTGATATTGGTATTTTTCCGTGTTTTGCAAGCGCAAGCGGTATTGCTTCTAGCTCGTACATCGTTTGCTCTACATATACTTCATACTGACTTAGCTTGACTGCCTGAGCTAATGCGTAACTTATAGCAATAACTCCATCTTTATCTTCAGGATCTACACTCACTGTGTTGCCCTCTACTTTGGACTTACCTGATTTTTTTTGATCAAACTCTTCGTGTTCTTTAGCACTGTGCCACGTTTTTGCAAATGGCTTTACTTTTGTAGCCCATTCGTCAATTGTGTCCGAATTTGAACCCCAAAAAACACCACATCCATCAGAAAAAAGTAATACGGATAAATTCTTCTCACCACTATTTTTTTGGATATGTATAAACCCATCATGACTATCTATTGCCGAATCTTGAGTGCTAAGGAGGTGTTTTTTTAAGCTTTCCCAGCGAAAGCTTTCTGCAAAGCATATTGCTATGACACCAGGATTTCTTGCTATACGCATAATATAAACCGTTTTATAACTTAGTTATTTTGCCATAGAAGCTTCTGTGGTACTAGCTTGTGCTTATGACATTATCTAGATAAGTGGTTAACTCTCCTAGGCGACCATGAAAAAAATGGCTTGCATGTGGAATAATATAAGTTTCTCGACAGTTTCGTATACCTTTTGACCATTCTAATACTTTATCTGTAGCAATTAGCTCATCTTCCTGCCCATGAATTACCCATGTCGGTATAGATGGCTCTTTGACTTTAGTATAATCCATCCGTGTTATGGCCGGGGCTATTAAGATCAGACCCTTCACCGGCAACCTATTGGCTGCCTGGTACGCAATATATGCTCCAAAAGAGAATCCTATTAACCAGAGATTGGCGAGGTTTGATTGGCCCAAGAACCAATTTGCTACTGCTAAAGAATCTTCTACTTCACCGGTAGCATTATCGTATACACCTTCGCTTTCTCCCACACCACGGTAGTTAAATCTACATGTATGCATGCATTTTTTTTGACCCAGTCTTACTACCGTTGTGATGACTTTATTATACATAGTTCCTCCATACTGTGGATGAGGATGGCAAACTAGTAATTGATTTGTAGGTAGAGCGACTTGGCTGTACCCGACTTCAAGGAAACCAGCTGGCCCTTGAATTTTTTTCCTTTCTTCATTATGAAGTAATTGAGTTGGTATATCGGTATTTTTCATCATTGTATAAATATATGTATTGTTATGATTTTATCATATTTTTTTTGATATACAAAAGACAATTAGCCCTCAATTAGCTCAAAATCGTCTTTTGTTGCACCGCAATCTGGACAGCACCAATCTTCTGGCACGTCTTGCCATAGAGTACCTGGGGCAATACCATCTTCTGGCATACCCAAAGCTTCATCATAAATAAAACCGCAAATGATGCACATGTAGCGTTGCATGAAATTTTCCTCATATATCTATATTTTCATATGCTTACATGATAACATAGTGCTTTATCTGTGTACAATCAAAATGACTATAGACTACCATCCAGATTTATTCGCTCAAGCACGTAGACTAATACCTGGTGGTGTAAACTCCCCCGTGCGTGCCTTCCAAGCAGTTGGCGGATCTCCTGTGTATTTCAAGTCTGCACAAGGTGCGTATCTAATGGATGTCGACAATCGCCAATATATCGATTACGTTGGTGGCTTTGGCCCTGCAATCCTTGGACATGCACACCCTGATGTAGTATCCGCTTGTGTTGATGCATTATCATGCGGTATGACTTTTGGAGCATGCCACCCACTAGAAATCACTATGGCTGAGAAGATTATCTCCATGATGCCTAGCATCGAGATGGTCAGACTAGTAAACTCTGGTACAGAAGCAGCTATGTCTGCTGTGAGACTTGCACGCGCTGCAACGGGCAGAACTAAGATTGTTAAATTCAGTGGCGGCTATCATGGGCATGTGGATGCCCTGCTTGTGTCTGCAGGTAGTGGCGCGACCACCTTAGGATGCCCATCATCACCAGGCATTCCCTCTCAAACAACTCAGAATACTCTCCTTGCGGAATACAATGACCTGGCATCGATACAAAGCCTTTTTGATATGCATGCTGGTGATATTGCTGCCGTTCTGATTGAACCTATTTCCGGGAATATGGGCCTTGTTTTACCTGAACCTGGCTTTCTTTCTAGCCTTGCTTCTTTATGTAAAAAATATGGATCTCTGTTAGTATTTGATGAAGTAATGACTGGCTTTCGAGTTGCTTTAGGTGGTGCCCAATCCTTATATGACTGTCAGCCTGATTTAACTATTTTGGGTAAAGTTATTGGAGGCGGCCTACCTGTTGGCGCAATTGGTGGAAAATCAGAACTAATGTCTCTGTTAGCCCCAACTGGACCGGTTTCTCAAGCAGGCACTTTATCTGGAAACCCTATTACTTGTGCAAGCGGTCTTGCCACGCTCTCATACCTTGAAAGAGATCAGCAGGCTATCTATAGTAATCTATCTGACTTTTCTTGTAGATTAACATCGGGTATGCAAAAAATTGCTGACCGCTATGAGATACCGTTTACTACGTCTTACGCTGGTGGCATGCTTGGGTTCTTTTTTACCCATGGTCCCGTGCGAAACTATAACGACGCCTGTCAATCTAACCCTAGACTTTTTCAAACCTTTTTTCATGCAATGATGGCACAGGGCGTGTATTTTGCCCCCTCAGCGTATGAAGCCGGATTTGTGTCAATAATGCATACAGATATTGAATTAGAGCATACCCTTGATGCTGTAGACAAAGCCTTTCAAGCTGTATCTCAAACATTTGCCGATAGCTTACATGAATCTATCTAGCAGGATAGCAAGAGTTATGAGTAGACCAATCCACTGATTTGATAAAAATGCTTGTTTGTACGCTTGCTTTGAAGCTATTTGTATACTAATAACTTGCATACATAAAATACCCCCAACAATAACCCACGCTATGTAATACATACTACTACACTTGTATAATCGCCCTACTATAGCCATTAGAAATAGGAACCCCGTATATAAAACAGCTACTACATCGCGTACTTTTGAGCCAAAAAATAGTGCACTAGAGCCAATATTTAGCTTTTTATCGTCTTCTCTATCTTGCAATGCATAGACTGTGTCATATCCAATAATCCAAACTACTACCGCAACATATAGTAGTGCACACCGTATGTCTATTGCCCCTTGCTGTTCAGTGCACGCCATTGGCACACCCCATGCAAAGGCCACCCCTAGTACAACTTGTGGACATGCTATATATCTTTTTGCAAACGGATACATACATGCTAGTACAAAACCTATAATAGAGAGCAAACGTGTTTGTTCTTGTAAAAATATCCATAGACTTAAGGCGGAGATACTTAATATACAAAAAACGACTATCGCTGTTGTTATTGATAAAATACCAGCTGCTATCGGTCTATTCTTAGTGCGTTCAACATGGCCATCTATATCTCTATCAGCAATATCATTTATTACACAGCCACACGCACGCATTATAAGCGCTCCGATAAAAAAAATGAACAAACTGATTCCTGGAAAACTTGTATTCTGCTGCGTTAATAAAATCGTCCAAGCGCATGGCCAATATAACAACATCACACCATATGGCTTATCCATTCGCATCAGCTGCCAAATTGCATATGTAACCTGTGAACTTTTGTACAGAGTATGACTATGCGTAGTCATTGCTTTACTCCGCATCAAATGCAAGTGCTACGGTATTGATACAAAATCGCATACCCGTTGGTAAAGGTCCATCTGGAAAAACATGCCCTAAATGCGCCTTACAATTAGCACATTTTACTTCTGTGCGTGGTTGCGCTAATCGGTAGTCTTGCTGGTATTCTAAGGCTTTTTCAGTATGCGGCTGAAAGAAGCTTGGCCAGCCTGAATTGGAGTCAAATTTATGCATTGTATGAAAAAGCGGCGCTCGGCAACATATGCAGCGAAAAATACCTTTTTTGCCTTGTGTAAGATCTACCCCACTAAAAGGTGGCTCAGTAGCTTGATTAACACAAACAGCATATGCTAAAGGATTTAGCTTCTTTTTGAGATCATCTGCGTCATCATGTATATTCACTTCTGTAAAGCCCTAATGTAAGATTCTAATCACTGACTTAGATTACCAGCCTCCTTGAATTTTTCAATAGCTAATCCAATCACTATTCCCTTGCGTCCTATGCTTAAGCACATAAGATTACCTACTAGAGGACGCGCTCCCTCGAGTCGCAGTATGTCTTTCTTTGCCTTCAGCGACTACATCATCATCTGCAAGTGTGAAAGCTGGAATATAAGGGAATACTGCAGACAGCTTTCTTTTCTTAGAAATTTCCGGGTGAGGATATGCGCTGACTTCTGGTGTCTGATTACTTGGGCTTTTAATTTGCTTGGGTGGTGTCTGAAAAACGGATGAGTGGTTGTTCTCATCAGGACTTTTTACACTATTAAAGTGCTCAAATATATCTTTTACTTCATGCCTGTGGTGTTCTGTCGTTTTTTTTAGCTCTTCTATCTCTTGGTCAATATAGCTTATAATTATTGTCTTGCTGTCCATATTTTGCCAAGATATTTCTTGGCAAGCTAGCTTTACATCTTCTAAGTAAGTGTTGTTTGTGTAATTTGGTATTTTACGGCTTAGAAAAACAATTTCTTTGATACAATTTTGTATATACAAAATTTGCTGTGAGTTGGTGCTGTTATCTTTTTTTTGAGACATATTATGCAAAACATTAAGTAGCGTATCATGCCAATATCCCATGCTTTGTTGTAGCCCTGATTCAGAGTCTGTGTCTGTATCACAACTATTGGTACTAGAATAGCCATTATCTTCATTTTTGTAGGTTTCTAAACCGCGAAAAAGGCTGTTTCTTATAAAGATTTCATTATTCACTGGCAATCGTCTCATATTATTGTAATCAATGTATCATTAATGTTGTATTATTTGCAAACTATTTTATTGTGCGATTTATCTTGCATTTCTTCCAGCTCGCTTGAAACCAACCAAAAACTATGCCTCAATCTACTAATCTCATCTACGCTTCTAGGGCTCCCAGTTACCTCGTGAGACTGACTAAAAGGCATTAGATCCTTAGGCCTTCTTTTCATCTTCTTTGGCTCTTCATGTGCTATTTTGGGTCGCAAGCTTTTCATAGAACCCTGCTGTTGGAACATTTTAAATAGTGAATAATTATTTAAACTTTCTGAGTTTACCCCCGAATCATCTTTTTCATTTTGTTTTATTTCGGTGCTTTGTGCTTCTGTATTATTTGTACTACTTTTTTTTGCAGCAACTGCACTAAGTATCTGTTCCGTATTTATCTCACCTTGAGAAACTATCGACATCATAAACCCTGGATCTACCAACCAAGCATAAGGAATCTCTCCGCTTTTAAGATAGCCTTTAAGTAGCTCCTTTGCTTTATTCTCTTCTTTCTTTTTTTTGCTCTTAGTTAGAAATATACTCTTGAGTTTTGGACTAGATAGCTCTATGAGTGCCGCCTCTCCTTCTGTGAATACTGACTTATCTCCAATTGAAGCGAGTAGATTTTCTGCAATTGTTAAATTGAATATTTCGCAAGAGCTTTTTATCGTTTTTAGAGTATCTATACTTGGCATTTTTGATATCGAGTTTAACCAGTCATCAAAATAGGCCCTTCCAAACTGTGTTGCGTAAATACGGCTTTTTATTTCATATAGCATGTTCCAACCAGGTTTATTTTGGAATAGCTCTTCAAAAAAATCATCTATTCGCTCACCCTCTACACTTATTTGTTTTACTAGCACCTCTTTTGCTTTCAAAAGGATACCATAGGCATACTGCAAGATTTTAGTATTAACCGGCTTCCCGTCTTTATTCACGTATAAGAACCACTCAAAAGTTGATTTAAACGTTGTATTCTCTTCATGTTGCTCCGTTAATTTGGCTACACCTCTAACAGTCTGCGTAATGGCATGAAATTTTAATAACAAATCGTCCCATGAAAGATAATGGATCATCTTTTCTTTAGGGTAATACTCTGCGGTTTTTATCATTCTGTAGTTTTCTGGTTTAACATTTTTACGCTCATGCTCTATAATTTCCATGGTCTTTTCTTGTGTTATAGATGCTGCATTACTCAATATATTTTTGTAAAAATGATCTAACTCTTTATTTTTTAATCCTTGTAAAAGCTTTGCGTAGTAAATTGAAAAAAATGTACAGCTCCCGCAATCTGCCTGAGCCTGTTTCACTATAGGTACCACGTTGGTGTAACTTGGAATATCTGCTAGAAAATAGATCTCGATAGGTATGGAGCTCTCAGAATCATGTTCTGACAACTGGAAGGTTTCGTGTAATGCATTTTGGAGCGCAGTCTGTACGTTTTTTTTCTCCCACGGTCCTAAGCTACTACTAAAATTCACGTGTATAGCCTCTCTAGCACTTACAGCCTGGTTAATAGAATCTAGTATGAGAGCATAAATCTTCCCTTGATCGTTGACATACATATCTATGGTAAAAAAGTGCTCTTGGCGATTTTGTATAATTAAGGTTTTATGCAGGTTTTGCTTATTTTCTACCGCACGCTCATGCTCTTCTTTGAATATCCGTATGTATTCATTAATAAATGCATCAAATGTCATGCATTGAATATCCAAACCCTCTCCAATAATATCGTTGGCATGTAAACAAAGGAATTGCGCCAACTTAATCGATATCTCTGCAGAATTTTTTTGCTGTACGCCTTCGGTGAGAATCTTTCTCATGCAGAATTCTGTTTCGTTAAGCAGGTTTGTTTTTAAGTTTGTCGATGGTCTCATTTGACTTTATAATGTTATTTACGCATCATATTAACGTATTATTCCAATTTAGTCAATATTTAGGGATTACTTCTAAAGAAGAATTATGGCAATTTCTAAAGTGTTTTTTTTCTTCTCTACTAATGGAAATGTATAAGATACTAGGGACTGTAGGGTTAACCTTGCTGGCCATATCCCTGCTGATGTATTTTTTTGAACATAGTGTTTTTGGTAAACTCCCAGGTGATATAATTTGGAAAGATAAAGATGGAAATATTACATTTCATTTCCCCTTAACTACTTGTATTATATTTAGTTTAATAATATCTTTTGCTAGTGGATTTTTTTATAAACCTTGATGATAATCCAAAATTTCAGTTGACAGTATTTTTTGTTGTTCATATAATATTGACTTGTTAAGGAGCCATTCATGTCAACAGAAGTAGTAGAACAACAAGACTCTTTTCAAGATGAAGCTATTGATCACAAGCTCTATACCACACTCGCCGAAGCCAATAGAATGATACCTCAACTAGAGCTTGCCTTCATTCGTATTCAACAGATGCAAGTTCAAGTACAGTCTCTTTTTAAAATCATTAAAAAACAAGGTATTGACTTCATACCCCGCGACAACAAAGAGTTACTTCTATTGTATGAGACACTCGATGAAGACTCATCTAATATTATCAGTAGCCTAAAACTCCTCCTCACAAATATTCAAGACGAGCTTAATGCCCTAAATGATCAAGGGTGTAATGTAGCCAGCCTGGAACATGGTAGAGTAAACTGGGCATGCAAACTTCCGGGCCGAGAGGTTTTACTAAGCTGGCACTGGGGCGAACAACAAGTCGACTACTGGTGTGATACTGATGATAGTGGCAACAAGCGCCGCCCAATTAGTGAACTAAGCCTTGGCGAATAGAATTTTAAATCAACTTTTGTGATGTTACTTAGGACCCTGAGTCCAAACCGCAGACTCCCCTTCTATCACTATAGTGGCATCTGGTTTATGCTTTACAAATAGACCATGACTTACTACACCTGGCTGACAAGCTATATCCCTGTCTAAAGAGAAGATTTTTGCAAAAGATAGACCATAACAGTCGATAATATCATTACCTAGCTCTGACTTCTTCTCTCTGAGTACAGGCCTTCCGCCGAGCTTTACAAGAAAACGACCTACGGATGAACGCGCCCATGAGACCACCTCAATCGGTAATACACTTTGTGTATTAAAATATGCAACTTCTTTTTGCTTATCATAGATGGCCACAAACTTACGAGACATATCTAGACAAAGTTTTTCCCCAGTCATAGCCCCGCCTTTTCCTTTCAGACACTCCCACTCCGGGTTTATAGCATCTACACCGTCAATATAAAGATCGATATAACTAGCATGTTGGACTAACTCACATGCCACCTGCCTTTCTAACAAAAATCGTTCTGTTCTTATTGAGCTTACAACAATTTTTTCTGGTAGTTTTAATTTGCCGTGCTCGTGTAGTACATCTACCAGCGCCTCTACTGTGCGACCAGTCCCTAACCCAAGCACAGACCCTTCTTTAATGTCAAGATACTTACACGAGTGTTGGATTGCTGTCTTGCTGAACATCTTAGACTTAGATAACTACTATACTTTCACACCATACCTGGCGCATATATCAGTGTGTTCTTGCATTTGCAGGAATAGCTTTGAATCCACACCAAGCTCATGGTTAGTCACATCTTCTTGCAAATTAGTCTTTTCATCTTCTTGCGATTTGCTCTTTTCATTTTTCAGCGTGGAATCTATAGGAAATATATCAATCTCTTCTTTTCCAGCAGCCTCTACTGTAGCATAATGCCCAGGCCTATTACCTGTTACCCTATCTGAATAAATTCCTCTTTCTTTATTAATTTTTAAGTATTCATAGCTATCAGCACCTCTAAGGGAAGTAAGAATATTTTTTAATGTTTCTACATCCTGCGTTAGTTTATTGATAGCGTGATTTAAGTTATGAATATACTCATCAAGTTTTCTTGATATTTTCTTTCCGTAAGCATTTCTTCCCTCTTCAGGCCCTGTATTACTTACCCATAAAGAATATTCCTTACGTATAGAAACCCATTGGTTTTCTAGCGTTTTATGGTTACGGCCGTGTTCTAGTACTTCAATTTCTTTGTTATCCAGCTCGAGACTATTAACGCCATAACCTAGGGCCTGTTTTTTGAATTTAGCATATTTCTCAAACATTTCATGCCAGGCATTATTTGAGATAGTAACTTGTTCATACTTCTGATTGGTGATATTGGACTTTGATTGATTAGTAGAGGTAATCTTAGCTTGACGCATGCTATTCCACATACTCCATAATGCTGTGACGCAAAGATAACCAGCCGATGCACATGCAATATACATACCATAGTGCGTATGCAGAATGAATGCCTCACAAAAAACGAGTAGTGTTGAAGAAACAACCATGCTTTTTTGTATTGCATTTGGTATATGTACTTCAATGTGGTGTGGGCCGCCTATTATATGCCCAAGGAAGGACAATATCTTATATGCTAATGATTGATGTATATAAGTCATATTTTCCCCCAAACTATTAAGGTAACATTTTCTTCTCTAGCAGTAAAGTATTTTAAATGTGCGAAGATATATTTAAAGCATACGTCTTTATGGTGATAATTTTTCTTGTATATATTTATGACCTGTGTCTAGGCATATAGCTAAGAGCTTTCCTCCATGGATTAGGCCCCCATCTATATTTATTATCTGTGAATTACCTGATACGCCCTGTAAACTAGCCCAATGCCCAAATATTATTCGTTTACATGGCATTTCTTTTTCTGTTGAATACCAGGGTTTATATCCGCGAGGTAAATCTTGCAGCTTTCCTTTAAAAGATAAATTTAGATCTCCGTGTACATTGATCGCTCGAATCCTGGTAAATATATTGATGAGTGTTTGGTATCGATATGGATTTTCAAGACTTTCTATCCAAGTAATAGCCTTATTTGAGTACATATTATCAAATAATACCTTCCTCTTAGGTTCCTCCCGTATCATAGCGACCAACTCTTTTGCATAGGCGAGAATTTCTTGCTTTGTCCATGCATGCCAAAATCCTGCATGTACACAAAATGTATCGGTATAACTGTGCCATAATACAAACTTAGCACGTTGTAGCCATGATAAGTATAGAACCCTCTGTTTATCACTTACAAAAATGCTGGGCTTTGATGAGAAGCGTTGTGCTAAAAAATGTAAATCATGATTTCCAAGAATTATCTCTGTATTTTTCATACTCAAAATACGCTCCACGACTGCCTGCTCCTCAGGTCCACGCCCTACCAGATCCCCAATAAACCAAACTTTGTCTTCTTGTTTTAGATCAAGCTTTTCAATTAGGCAATTGAGTTCATTTAGACACCCGTGTACATCACCGATAACAAATGTAGCCATATATAACATACCCCCAGGTAAATATTCTGTAATATAGCATAGCCAGCAGGGTCCCTGCTGGCAGTGTAATAACCCATGAAAGAAAAATGTTTCCTACCATCTGGGTATTGATAGCTTGTAAACCGCGTACAAGTCCTACGCCAAAGATAGATCCAATCATCGTTTGGGTTGTAGAAACGGGCATACCTAAACCAGATGCCACAATCACTATAATCGATGTGGAAAACTGAATACAAAAACCGCGAATAGGGGTTATTTGTGTAATATGACTACCTACTGTTTGCATGATTTTATAGCCGTAACATATTAATCCTAAAACAATAGCACCAGCTCCAAAGCAAACAAGCCAAAAGGGCAGTAATACTGCATCAAGTTCAACTTTACCTGATGCTATGGTTGATAAAATAGCTGCAATGGGACCTATTGCGTTAGCCACATCATTTGCCCCGTGGGAAAACGCCATTCCACAGGAGGTTAATACCGCTAAACCTGTAAAGCATCGCTCAACATGGTGGTATAGCTCCTCTCTTTTACTTTTTTCTGCTTGCACTAACTGATAGCTTAATGCCCCATAGCTTACTACATAAGTAACCAAAATAAGCGCTAGCCACCATTGTATTTTGGCCTGACTTACTATGTTTAAACCAATGGTGTCCAAACATTCAAATAAGACTATATAACTAAAAACTCCTACCACTGCAGCGCTATAAAACGGAACTTGTAACTTGCATCGCTGGAAGGGGTTTCGGTCTGAGAGAATACTTCTTTGTATCCATAAAAATAAAACTGCTCCCCCTAAAGCGCCTGTAATTGGTGTTAGTATCCAACTAATAGCTATAGCTGTGATGTTATGCCAGTGGATATGTCTTAGTCCTGTACTGATTACGCCAAAACCCAAAATTGCACCTACAATACTGTGCGTTGTAGATACTGGCAAGCCATATCGTGTTGCAATAATTAGCCAGGTTGCTGCTGCTAATAGTGCAGCTAACATCCCGCAGATAAATAGCTCCGGTTGTAGTTGAAAGAGCGTAACATCTACGATACCGTGTCTCATCATATTCGCAACTTGACCACTGGCCAAAAGTGCGCCTAAAGCTTCAAACACTGCAGCAATATAGATTGCTTGTGTTACAGTTAAGATACCTGCTCCAACAGTGCTTGCCATGGCATTAGCTACATCGTTTGCTCCAATTGCCCACGCCATAGCTCCTCCGATAAGAAGGGTTGCAAAATAAAGTATATTATTGCATGTCATCATAACTTGAGTTTAATTCAAGATTAAAAATTCTCACAATAATTTGGCATCGACATCCCATCAGCTTACTTCCTTCTATAATGCCTTTTGCCAATCTTCTATTACGCTTTTTCTTTTAGCTTGTAGTGCTATATTTATTTGTATAGCTTTATCTTGTAGCCACTGCTGCTCTGGCCTGACTTCTTGTAACAAGCTAACAAGATTCATCCATCGTTCAAGCATCTGGGGCTCTTCACTGGTATTTGGATTTGTGTATTGTACCACCTCTAAGGCTTGTCGAAAGCGTGCTGGACGCCTTAGTGCGTCTGTTTTTTGCAGAAGTTGATTGATCGAATCACTTTCACCCCGAAAACCCCCATATTTGTCATAAAGCATGTATACCAATCTAGCTAAATCTCTAATTTTTGTTGGTATCGATTGCGATTGTAGGTGATTTTCGTACTTCTCTTTCTTTATATACAAACCTATTACTGTGAATAGTATCTCTCCTTGTAGCTTCACTGCGAGTTTATTGAGGTTTTTGATGTCTATTTCTGGCCTAACGCAATGTGGCATTATTATGGGCCAAGCATGGACTTTTGTTAAAGTATCAATAAAAATTCCTGGTTTTTTTGTATGGCATACTTTTACCCATTCTTGCCAAATTCGCTCGGGTGTCAGATATTGTAATTCTCCATTCTGTGTAATGTTACGACATAGCTCTAGCGTTTCTGTGTGAATCTTAAACTCAGGTAGCTTAGCCGCAAAACGTGCTAAGCGTAACACACGTAGTGGGTCTTCTTCAAAAGCTTTAGATACGTGTTTAAGCGTTCTTTCTGTTAAATCTTTCTTTCCATTAAACGGATCTATTAATTTCCCGTGCTCATCCTCAGCTATTGCGTTTATAGTTAAATCCCTACGTAAAAGATCCTCTTCTAACGATACCCCCGGATCAGCATGTACTTCAAAGCCCCCGTATCCATGACCTTTTTTCCTTTCTGTTCGTGCTAGCGCATACTCTTCTTGGGTCTTAGGATGTAAAAATACAGGAAAGTCTCTACCTACTTGTTTGTAACCTAAATCGAGCATATCTTGTCGCGTTGCTCCAACAACTACCCAATCTCTCTCTTTTACCGGTAGGCCTAGTAGCTTATCCCTAACCGCTCCTCCAACTAGATATATTTGCATATGCTATGATTTTTAGTGTAATCTTATTGACAACTTATTTAAATTATAGCGTATTTCAATGAGCAAGTCACCTGACATTCAGCCAGCCATATCTGTACAGTCTGTTTCGAAACGGTATGAAAACAACACACATGCTGTGAAAAATGTCTCATTTTCTATTATGCCTGGTGATTTTACTGTACTACTTGGCCTAAACGGTGCTGGAAAAACCTCGCTAATAAGCATGATCACAGGATTGAGTAATCTAACAAGCGGTAAAATTCTTATTCATGGGCATGATACGGTGGAACAATCATTCTCTGCCAAGCGCTTTATGGGTATTGTACCTCAAGAAATTAACTTTAATCCCTTCCTTACAGTACGAGACTCTTTGACTTACCATGGCGGCTATTATGGTGCTAGCCCTGATGAGGTATTACAAGTTACAACCCCTCTCCTCAAAAAAGCACGCCTGTGGAATAAGCTGCATACAGAGACGGGTAGCTTGTCTGGTGGAATGAAGCGTATTCTCATGTTAATCCGTGCATTGGCTCATAAGCCTTCTATTCTGATACTAGATGAACCTACAGCCAACTTAGATATAGAGATTCGTGAGATTATATGGGATATTTTAAAGTCTCTAAAGCAAGATAACCTTGCAATTTTGCTTACTACCCACAACCTTCAAGAAGCTCAAGATCTCTGCGAAAACCTTTTGATACTCCACAAAGGTAAACTCCTACGTAACCAGAGTATCCATGAGGCGATAACCAGTTTACAAGAGCGTTTCTATACCGTTACATTTACTGAAGCTTTTCAAGAACAAGCCCTATCCACTTTATGCTTCACAAAATTAGATGACAAAAAAATCACGTTGCGTCTACCAGCATCTGATAATATCTCCCAGGTACTCAAACACCTCTCTGATCAAAACCTGTTTATTGAGGACATCTCGCCATCCTCTAATCAGCTTGAACAGCTCCTTAGACAAGCGACTTCAAATGGATAAAATTATGGATAAAATTATGGATAAAACTCAGCATTCGCAGAACTTTCTTCGTTTACAGTACATAATTTTCTCCACTATCGCGACCAAAGAAATTCGAAGAATTGTCCGAATCTGGAAAGTTACTGTGATGCCTCCGATAGTTAACACGTATCTTTTTTGCCTTGTTTTTGGCCAGATTATTGGATCAAGACTTGGGCTTATCGAAAACCTGACTTTTTTACAGTTTATTGTCCCTGGACTGATTATGAATATTGTTATTAACGAAAGTTTTAATAACTGCGCGAGCTCTATACTAATTGATAAATATCATAAAGCTATGGATGATCTTGTTGTTGCTCCTGCTCATGCGATGACTATTTTACTTGGGTATCTATCTGGAGGGGTTTTTCGTGCATTCTTTTCCGGCCTATTTTCTGCTTTACTCGGATATTATTTAGCGGGGATTCACCTACATCATCCTTTTATTTTAGCGTATGCATTTGTGATCACAAGTATCGTATTTAGCTTACTTGGTACTATAAACGGCCTTTATGCAAAGCGGTTTGACGAGCTTACCACCATTCCAACCTTTATTCTTACCCCCTTATCTTTTTTTGGTGGTGTCTTTTATGATATTCGTAAACTGCCACACCCCTGGGATGATCTGAGCTGGTTTAATCCTATAGTCTATATGGTAGACTCGTTTCGTTTTGGCTCGTTTGGTGTAGACTTTCACGACTACCGTATTGCACTCGCTGTCATTAGTATGCTCGCATTAGGCCTGTTCTTTTTCACCACATACCTCTTGCAAACAGGCTTTGGTCTAAAGAAATGACATCTCTTGCCTATCTTGCGCTGAAAGAACGTATCCAGCACGATGGCCCCCTCTCTTTTTCAGAGTTTTTTACACAGGCTTTATATCATCCCACCCTTGGCTATTATGCACAAGATACAGAACGCCAAGGCTCTACAGGCGACTACATTACAGCGCCAACTCTAGGTTTGTTATTTTCTTATACTATAGCACGTTTTCTCTCCACACATCTTCGCTCTCATTCGGACTGGCAAGTCGCCGAGATAGGTCCTGGGACTGGAGCCCTAGCGAAAAAAGTAGTTTATGCATTATCAGAATTAGGTATTACTCTAACTAAATATTATTTAGTCGAACCGCTCGCAGCGCCTAAGGCTAGATTATCTGCTAACCTCACACATGATACTCCTACGACATTTGAGGTCGTCGATTCTCTACCTGATGCTTTTTCTGGTGTTGTTCTTGTTAATGAGGTCATTGATGCTCTTCCTGTTGACCTGTTGTATGCTGACAAATCGAAAAAAATCTCTGAAATGTTAGTTGACGTTCATGATCATCAGCTTGTTTTCTCGCAAGCCTCTCCTCGCCCTAATTTACTTGATGCCTTTCACTCGCGCTCTATCCCTCTCTACCCAGGTTATCGCTATGAGATCAATACTTCTGCATATCAATGGCTTGCAGATATACAAAAACGACTTCATAGTGGTCACATTCTTTTGATGGACTATGGCTATCATCGTAGTCATTACTATCATCGAGAGAGAGAATTAGGTACTTTAACCTGCTTTCATCAGCATAGCGCCCATAGTAACCCACTACGTAACCCTGGTCATGATGATATCAGTGTACATGCTGATTTCACCTATTTAGCAGAGTCTGCGTGTGCATTAGATTTACATGTTAGTGGTTTTTTTTCTCAAGCACCTTTTTTACTTAGCCAAGGCATTGCCGATGTCTACCAAGTTATCCGTGACCGCTTGAGTGACATTGATAAAGCCAAGCTATTTGGTGAAATGCAAACCTTAATGCATCCTGCACAGATGGGTGAGACAATGAAGTTTATGTTGTTAAGTACAAAAAGACTACGCTTACCACCTTCGCTACAATCTATTGACCGCGCCCATATTTTAGCGTCTTAATTGCTCTGATGGCCAATGGTTAAGGCAGATATGCAAGCTGTCTCCATACGTAGAATCTTTGGACTTAATTTAATCGACTGTGCTTTTTTAGCAGTGAGGCTTCTCATTTCAGCCTCACTAAAACCCCCCTCTGGTCCAATTAGCCAAATTATGGGCTTATTGATAGGTGATACGCTTGCATGCCAAGACCCACTTTTATCTGCTAATAAAAGTGTATGGCTGGCCCAGTCCTGTTCTAGCCATTCAGTAAACTTCATACTTTTATGTAGGGTAGGTAGGCAATTTACGCCACTTTGTTCGCATGCAGATATGATTATTTTGTTGTAGCGTTTTATTTTTTCTGCATCGTGAATCAAATTACTTGCGTTGTTTTGACTAAACTCTGTTTCTAATAGCCAAATTTCCTTTACTGCGAGCTCAGTGGCTTTTTGTATAATCCAAGATAGTTTTTGTGGTGCACAAACAGCAACAGCTAAACTTTGTTCTGGATAATGACACGCCACTTTTTTCTTTGCGTTGATATAAAGTACCACTTTGTCTTTTTCTATAGATTGTACAGTTGCTATAGCAGTTGTTTTATTTTGATTAAAAAGCTCTAGTTTAGCGCCTTTTTGTATACGTAGTACGCGTTTGATGTAGTGACTAGGTTCTTTTTTAAGCGTTATGTATGCCCCGTCATCTAATGAATGATCTACAAATAATCTGCGCGCCATTAGAATAAATCATCTCTTATCTCGGCAGAGTGTCCTGCTTTTTTAATTTTTTCACTATGATTGGGCTGGGTTTCAGTTGTAAATATCTCAAACATAGTGTCTTTGTCATCGCTATCTGCAAGTAGGCCTGTTTTTTTATCAATCAAAACCGATATAATATCTTCTGGACGCTGAATTTGTACCTCTTTTTTGCTTAATGTGTTTTTCATAAAGTCTACCCAAATCGGTAATGCCAGTTTAGCTGCGTACTCTTTGAGTGATGCTTGCTCGTCATATCCCACCCAGACTACAGCTGATTTATTTCCATTGAACCCTGAGAACCATGCGTCCGCATGTCCGTTTGTAGTACCGGTTTTACCGTATAGGTCATGTCTACCTAAAACTTTTGCCCCACGACCGGTTCCTTGCTCTACAACATCATGCAATGCATCAGCAACAATATAGGCTGTTTCTGGTGTGACTGCTTGCTGTGCCGGTGTTGTTTCTATTGGCAAAGCTTTTCTTTCTATCTCTAAAATTTCTTCAGCGGAAATAGGCTGTGCATGGTGTGTAGATTCAATCCGATCTATGAAGTGTACTGGATTTAGTTCGCCATGATTTGCAAAACCTGCAAATGCTCTAGCCATTTGCAAGGGTGTTGTTAATCCTGATCCCAATGACAGCGATAGGGAATCTACCTGGTGCTGTGCATTAAAGCCAAAATGGTCAAAATATTCAAGTGCTTTCTTGATACCTAAGTTTTTGACTAATCTTACTGTGACTAAATTCCGTGACTGTATTAAAGCCTGTCGTAATCGAATCGGCCCCTTGAACTTACTATCGACATTTTTGGGCCGCCAGTAAGCATTTTCTCCATGCATATCTTCGATTATAACTGGTGCATCATTTACGATACTTGCCATGGTGTACCCATTTTCAATAGCCATTGCATATAAAAATGGCTTGATAACAGATCCTGGTTGGCGATATGCCTGGATTGCTCGATTGAAATGGCTTCGTTGGAACTGGTAACCCCCAACTAGTGCTTCGATATTACCTGTGTGGACATCTAGTGATACTAATGCGCTTTGTACGCTTGGTAACTGACCAAGAACCCAGGAAAAATCTTGGTTGCGAACCATGACAACATCCCCTAAAACCCACCCCAGTTTTCCTGCGTCAAATGCAGCTTTCTCTTTCTTACATTGCTTATTAATCCAGCAATGATCTTTTAAGAAAACAAAAACTTTTTCTTGGTTGCCTAATAGAACCCATAATCCATCTTTTTCTACTGCAAGGACCATCCCTGCTTCTAGACCAGTTGGGCTATGTGGTATATTACGTAAATGCTTAGTCCAGGCATCTATGTTTTTACCATACAACGCTTCTAGATTTTCATGGCCTAATTTAAGCCCTTGTCTTTTTTCATAGGCTTCTAAGCCTTCTGCAATAGCTATCTGAGCGGCTTGCTGTTGTTGGGAATCCACTGTGGTGTAAACTTTAAAGCCTTCTTGATAAGCTTTATCTCCAAAATGCTCGATCATAGTAGCTCGAACAAATTCTGCAATGTGTCCTGCCTCAATGTGATCGTAGCGTTTTTTCGCTATCGTGACCGACTCGTTCACAGCCTCGTTATATTCTTCTTGGTTGATTACGTGCTTCTCAAGCATTTTACCTAGTATTAAATTTCTTCGTGCAATAGCTTTTTTGGGGTTACCTATAGGGTTATTGGTTGAGGGCGCCTTCGGTAGGCCTGCAATCATAGCCATCTCTGCCGTGGTTAACTCATCTATAGTTTTACCAAAGTAGTTTCTTGCTGCTGCCCCAACACCGTATGCACGATGACCGAGATAAATTTTGTTGATGTATAATTCCAGAATTTGCTGCTTGGTTAGGTTGCGCTCTATCGCTAATGCAAGAATAATTTCATTAATTTTTCTAAAATACGTTTTTTCACGTCCCAGGAAAAAGTTCCGTGCGACTTGCATCGTTATTGTGCTTGCACCTTGACGCTTTTGTCTCGTGGATAATAATACATTTGTCGCTCTCAGCAAGCCGACTACGTCTATACCATTGTGCTCATAAAAGCGTTGATCTTCGGTAACAATAATTGCATCTAATAGCTTACTTGGCACTTCGTGAATACTCACGGGCACTCGGTGTACACTTCCAAACTCTGCGATCAAATCACCTTGTTTTGTGTAAATTTGCAGTGGTTCTTGATAGGTGGTTTCTGTCAGCGTGCGGACGTTGGGTAAATGTAAGTAAAGATAAGTAAATACAACACACGCAGCAACAAAGAGTTGCATGGCAACAAAAACCATTTTACCCAAAAATCTTACGAACAATGTTAGCTTCCTATGTTAAATGTCTTATATTATACTTCTAAACGTGCATCTGGTATAGTTTATATCTTATAATTAATGTGGGAATAACGACTCTTTTATGGCAAAGCAAGGTAATACTCAGGAGATTATTCGCTGCTTAGGCTTTGATTACGGTAAACGCCGTATTGGTATAGCAGTTGGCCAAACTTTCACCCAGCAAGCTGAGTCTCTCGCCGTGGTGCGTGCGCAGAAGGGTGTTCCTGACTGGTCTCATATCGATACGCTTGTTACACAGTGGCAGCCAGCGCTTTTTGTAATTGGTATTCCTCTCAATATGGATGGTACTACACAAAATATGACTAAGGCGGCTCTTGTCTTCAAGAAAAATCTTGAAGCACGTTATGGGATACGCACTGAAACAGTAGATGAACGGCTAACAAGTTATACAGCTAAGCAAGCTTTATCTACAAAGCAAGCTAAAAGTGGGTTGGTAGATGCAGAAAGTGCGAGACTCATACTACAGGACTGGCTAGACAATCATAATAATTGATCTAACCAGTATATTGTATTTAGAAAATTAGTATAAATAGCAGTGGATTATCTGTTTTAAAAGGTCTACTATAGACAATCTGTTTGTAAGGTTGTAGCTATTTGAATACTAACGATAATACACAATTACTGCAAGGATTTGATATTCTTGCTGTCTGGCCGCAGTGTGTTGCCGCTATAGGGCATGCGATGCCAGAAAATAGGGACTTTCACAGTGTTATTGCCCCTTTACAAGCGCGTGTGTCTGGTAAGAACATAGTTATCTATGCGCCAAACCAGTACATCTTTGACCGTATTCGGACCACGTATCTTCCCTTGCTTGAGACCACTCTCCGCCAGCACGCCCCCGCCGAGCTTGGGTTGCGTATTTCATTACAAGTTGGGGTTCCTCAGGAACCAGTCTCTACGCCTGTGCAAAAGCCCTCTTCTGCTAAATCGCCAAATACTAGCAATCATAACTTAAATACCCAATTTACTTTTGAGAACTTCATTACTGGTAGGTCTAATGAGTTTGCGTCTGCTGCTGCTAAGCAAGCAGCCCAAAACCCTGGGACTAGTTACAACCCTTTTGTTATTTTTGGTAGCACTGGTCTAGGAAAAACCCACTTAATGCAAGCTACAGCACATGCAGTTCATCAGGCCAACCCTGAAGCCAAAATTCTTTATCTTCATGCTGAGAAGTTTCTATCTGAAATGATTAAGTCGTTACAACGTGGGACCATGGAGCAATTCAAAAGCATGCTCGCTGATGCAGATGTGCTTATGCTTGATGACATTCAGTTTTTTGCTAATAAAGAACGCTCCCAGGAGGAACTATTCCATCGTTTTAATGAAAAGCTTGAGCTTAATAAACAAGTCATACTTACAAGTGATCGTTACCCCAAAGAGCTGAACGGTTTTGAAGAACGTTTAAAATCACGTTTTACCTGGGGTCTTTCTGTTGGTATTGATCCACCTGAACTGGAGACCCGAGTAGCAATTTTGATTCAAAAAGCACAACAAGCACGATTTGAACTACCACAAGAGGTAGCCTTTTTTATTGCTGATAAAATCCAAACTAATGTACGTGAATTAGAGGGTATATTAAAAAGGCTGGTAGCTCATGCCAAATTCACTGGTGGCGATATTGATCTTGCTTTCACTAAATCTGCACTAAAAGATTTGCTGACTATACATACTAGGCAAGTTAGTATCGATCATATACAGACTATGGTTGCCCGCTACTATAAGCTTAAAGTCCAGGATCTTGTTGGCAAGCGTCGCCTGAAAGCAGTTGCTAGACCTAGACAGCTTGCCATGTATATTGCCAAATCTATGACCACCCGAAGTTTACCGGAAATAGGGCGCGCTTTTGGTGGCCGTGACCATACTACAGTACTGTACGCCTGCCAGCGA
Source organism: Pseudomonadota bacterium (assembly GCA_036128855.1). Lineage (GTDB taxonomy): Bacteria > Pseudomonadota > Gammaproteobacteria > Comchoanobacterales > Comchoanobacteraceae > JAYYPW01. The sequence goes on along the minus strand of JAYYPW010000008.1, from coordinate 70,300 downwards.
ATTGCTGAGCTAATTGAGTCTGACGCAGACTTAAAACTGGACTGCGAAAACCTAACCAATATGATTAATAACTAAACGAGGGCCTTTATGACAGAGACGACAACCCAACCTACATCTGAAACAACGATACAGAAAAGCGCTAGTTCTTACTCTTTTTCTATAGGAAATCACGAGCTTAGCAGTGCTTTACGCAAGCTTAGTGGTATTGTCGATCACTCACAAGTAATACAAATTCTTGGCTTTATTAAGTGTGACCTACACAATAAAGAACTTCACTTGATGGCTAGCAACTCAGAGATAGAGATGCATGTTCATATTCCAGTTATTAGTAATACACTGTCTAACGATGATAAAGCATCTTTTACGTTACCTTGTAAAAAACTACTTGATATAAGTCGCTCCTTGGCGCCTGATGCTATTTTAGAGGTGGAGCAAAAGTCCTCATGGACTGTTATTCGAGTTGGTCGAACACAGTTTAAACTCGCCTCTCTTGAAGCAGATAGCTTTCCACATATGGAGCAATTTTCAGCAGATGTGACTCTGAATATTCCACAAAATAAGTTGCTCTGGTTACTCAGGCGGACCAGCTTTGCTATGGCTCATCAGGATGTGCGCTTTTTTCTCAATGGCATGTTGCTTAAAGTGAAAAACCAACAGATTTTTACTGTAGCTACGGATGGACATAGGCTTGCATTGAATGCGATAGATGACCCTATGGCTCAGCAAGATGGTTGCTTTATTATTCCGAAAAAAACCATACAGGAGCTTTGTAAACACCTCCAGGAAGATGATAGCAATATTTGTCTCAAAATTGGTAAGCAAAATATTAGCTTTCATTCCGATACACTTTTAATGTATTCAAATTTAATAGATGGTGACTATCCAGATTATTCTAGCTTAATACCTTCCCAGTTTGCGCATAAAGCCCTGGTTCATGTTGACGAGCTTAAGTCTTCTCTATCACGTTTGATTATTTTAGCTAGTGAAAAATACCATGGAGGTAAATTTCACTTTAGTCCAGAGAGCCTAGCTATTGTTACAAATAACATCAACCAAGAAGAAGCTCGTGATGAAGTTGGTATTGAGTTAAACGGCGAAGCTATTGCTGTAGGTTTCAATTTACATTATGTTATTGATATTCTCCAGGTTTTACAGACAGAAAAAATGTCTATCGGCATCGTCGATACTGAGCGTAGTATTTCATTCACTGAGCATGAATCTGAACAACATAGTGTCTTTATTGTTATGCCTTTATCTATCTAGCTTTTTTATGTAATGTTACTGTTGTTATGTTATGACCCTTGCTGCTCTACACTTACAACAGTTTCGTCATTTTTCTGATAACGCGTTATCTTTTAAACCAGGATGTAACTTCATTCTCGGCCATAATGGCTGCGGGAAAACCAGTGTTTTAGAAGCTATATATTTTTGTGCTTATGGTAAATCATTTCGTAGTAACCAAGCTAAAAATCTCATCCAAAAAGAACAGGACTGGTTTCAGATTGCTTGCCGTGTACAAACCCAAGATGAATCCGAAGTTTTAAAAATTTCCTACCAGCCACCCCAGTCTAGCAAGATTAGTATCGATGGCCAGTCCGCATCTATACAAGATGCAGCAAAGAGACTTGCTATTATTTTCATGGATACAAGTACTCATAGAGACTTTTCTGCATCGCCTAAGACCCGGCGGTCTTTCTTAAACTGGTGTTGTTTTTATGCCTTTCCCCATCATGCTTCCTATCTACAGAAATATAACCGTGCACTCTTACAACGTAATCATTTTTTAAAAAATGCGCATTATGGTTCTACAGATGGCCTTTCTACTTGGAATGAGCCACTACTTTATTATGCAGAACGCATAGATGCAGATCGCCAACAAGTTATTGATTTGCTCAATCAATCATTGCACACTGTCTGGGATGGATTAGGGCGACCTTTTCAAGCGGACGTTGTTCTTCGTTACCAAAGTGGTTGGCGCCAAGATCAAAGCTTGGCACAATCATTGCAAGATAGCCTTAGTAGTGATTTACAAATGGGGTATACACACTGTGGCCCTCATCGTGCAGACTTACGTTGTCGTCTACCTAATGGTGGCTCTATTTTTGAATACTTTTCACAAGGACAGCAAAAGCTCTATGCTTATGCTCTCAAATTTGCCCAACAATGTGTGCTTGAATCGTGTCATGCTCGCTCTGCTATTGTTGTTATTGATGATCTCCCTGCTGAATTAGATGCCTCTGCGCGTAGACGCATACTTGAATATTTACGAACACATTGCAAACAGGCGCTTTTATCCGGTTTGCATGCAGAAGATTTTCATATTACTTCAAAAGATAACGTTTTGGACTTGCAAGCACAGGGTGTTCCATGTGAAACAATTACTCTACACGCTACTGATACTTGAGGCCAACATCCATATATGCTGATCATGCTCTCGTATTCTATCTACAAGTAAATCTTCTGTTGCCACGTCTTCTAATTCTTGTGCAAGGCGTAAAGATTTATCTATTGAACTACGGATATGTCGATGTGCCTCAATGAGATGCTCAAGACTAGCGTCTGTAGTCGATAATGCACTATCCTGCTCTTGTATCGTTGTTAGGCTTGCATAGCGCCTCATGCCACTTGGTGCCTGTGCTCCCTGTGCTCGCATATGCTCAGCGATCGTATCTATCGCCTCCACCATTTCCTCATACTGGTGCTGGGTCATTTTATGGATGGCATAAAAATGAGATCCCGTGACGTGCCAGTGCAATTTCTGTGTCATCATTAGCGTTACATAAGTATCTGCTAATACTACACCTAACTTTTCATATAATAACTGTTTACTAACCATAATTTACTCTATCATTCACATTATTTTATATAGGACATTCTGGAGAAATTGCTGTAATTTTTGTTTTTTTTTTGCATATGTGGTAATATGAACGCTCATCATAGATAGTAAAAATTAATGACTCAAGCTCAGACTCCACAACCCGAATACGATTCCTCTAATATTAAAGTTCTCAAAGGTCTAGATGCTGTCCGCAAGCGGCCAGGGATGTATATCGGTGATACAGATGATGGTACTGGTCTACACCACTTAGTCTTTGAGGTTGTTGATAACTCTGTTGATGAAGCCCTTGCTGGATTTTGTACGCATATAACGGTCACGATACACGCTGATTGCTCTGTTTCTGTTTCTGATAACGGGCGCGGTATCCCGGTTGATATACATCCTGAAGAAAATCGCTCTGCGGCAGAGGTCATTATGACCGTTCTACATGCAGGAGGTAAGTTCGATGACAATGCCTATAAAGTATCTGGAGGCTTGCATGGTGTGGGGGTATCTGTGGTTAACGCTCTTTCAGAGAAGCTTACACTGCACATTGACAAAAACGGCAAACAATACTCTCAAGTATATCACTATGGGAATCCAGAAGCTCCGTTAGCAGTGATTGGAGATACAGATAGGAACGGTACCAAAGTAACTTTTAAACCTTGTCCAAATATATTTGCAATAACTGAATTTAGTTATGACACCATCTCATCTAAACTCAGAGAGTTAGCCTTTCTTAATGCCGGTATTCATATACAACTTCATGATGAGCGAGCTGACCGATCTGATACTTTTTATTATGCTGGCGGTATCCAAGAGTTTGTTACCTATCTTAATAAGTCTAAGCCCGTTATTCATGATAGTGTATTCTCGCTAATCGCAGAGAAAGATAATATTCAAGTAGCTTGTGCCTTTCAATGGCAAGGCTCTTACCAAGAAAATATTTACTGCTTTACTAATAATATTAAGCAAAAAGATGGTGGTACGCACTTATCTGGCTTTCGAGGTGCATTAACCCGCTGTATGAATAGATACCTTGAGCAAAATGAAAAGAAAGGTAAATTCACCCCCGTTGTTGGTGAAGATGTTCGTGAGGGGCTTACTGCTGTGGTGTCTGTTAAAATGTTTGAACCCAAATTTTCTTCGCAAACAAAAGAAAAACTTGTGTCTTCAGAAGTTAAATCGGTAGTAGAAACGGCACTCTTTGATGGCCTACAAGACTTCCTACTTGAAAACCCCCAAGATGCTAAACTTATCGCAGCCAAAATACAGGAAGCTAGTCGTGCACGTGAAGCAGCTAAGAAAGCACGTGAAATGACCCGCCGAAAAAATGCTCTAGAAATCTCGAGTCTGCCAGGTAAACTTGCTGACTGCCAAGAGCAAGACCCTTCTCAGTGTGAAGTTTTTATTGTTGAGGGGGACTCTGCGGGAGGTATTGCCAAGCAAGGCCGTGATAGACGTACACAGGCTGTATTGCCTCTTCGTGGTAAAATCTTAAACGTCGAGAAAGCCCGTTTTGATAAAATGCTGTCTAGTGACGCCATAACCACACTGATTACAGCACTGGGTTGTGGTATCAGCAAGCATGATTATAAGCCAGAAAAGCTACGTTACCATCGAATTATTATCATGACAGATGCAGACGTGGATGGATCTCATATCCGTACGCTTTTGTTGACATTTTTTTACCGCCAGATGCCCGAAATTATTGAAAACCTCCACGTTTATATTGCACAACCGCCTCTTTATAAAGTTACTTATAAAAAACAAGATATGTATCTAAAAGACGATGATGAGCTGCAATCTTACCTACTGACGAATGCTATTGAAGGCACTGATTTTTTTATGGAAGAAGATGCCCCTGCTTTGCCAAAAGCTACTCTTGAGAAAATGTGTCGTGACTACCTGAGAATTACCACCTGTATGGAAAGAATGTCACACTATTACCCGAAAGATTTCATTCGTGCACTTCTAATGGTTGAACCATTAGCTGCTGAAAGCCTTGAAAATGAAGATCACGTAACCACCTGGGCTGAATCCATGTCTGCCTGTTTTTCTATTCAAGATACTTCTAAGCTACATACTCGTGTATTTGTCCAGCCTACTTCACATGGTGACCAGCAATATTTCCTACCGGTACTAGAGAAATCTCTGCACGATGGCTCAAAGAAAAAAATCACACTCAAGCCCGAGTTTTTTTCCTCAGGAGATTATCTTGCTATTTCTGCTGTTGTTGCACAAACACACACTGCATTTACAAAAGATAGTTATATTTCTGCCCATCAAACTAAGATTGCGACACCTAATCTGCAAGTTCTTATTCAGAAATTACTACAGCATATGCGTGATAAAATAACCATACAGCGCTACAAGGGATTGGGTGAAATGAATGCTGATCAATTATGGGAAACAACCATGGATCCTGAAATTCGTATTTTACATCAAGTAAAAATTGAAGATGCGATTAGTGCCGACCAGCTGTTTACTGTTCTTATGGGAGATCAGGTAATGCCTCGTAAACAATTTATTGAGTGTAATGCACACTTAGCAGAAAATATTGATACCTAGTCCTGATGGGTTTATGTTTTTTATGTTTTGGTAGCGTGGTGTAAGTTAATGACAGAAAAATTCTATATCACTTTATCTCCCGCAAAGAGATTCTCTTCTGATCCCGTGCCTATCGAACTTAGTCAGGACACCACCTATCCATATTATTTGAATGAAGCAGATAATCTTGCTAAAGAACTAAAAAATCTTTCTTCAGATGATCTATGTCGTATCATGAAAATTAGCGCAGCTTTAGGCCAGCTTAACTATGAGCGCTATCAATCATATCAGCACAATCTACACCAATCTGCAAATATCGCTATTTTCAGCTTTGCTGGAGATGCCTATCAGAGCCTATCAGCGCGCACTCTGACGCCTGACCAGCTTAAGTCTAGCCAGGACAGGGTTGGTATAATATCAGGCCTCTATGGCCTTCTAAGACCCCTTGATGCGATCCAACCCTACCGCCTTGAGATGGGTAGTAAACCTTTTGCTCCTGAAACCCTTTATGATGTCTGGAAAAGTCTAATACCTTCGTTTCTTAATAAACATTTTGATCGCCATGGGTTTACCTATCATCTGAATTGTGCTTCTCAAGAGTATGCACAAGCATTAGATACAAGTCTGTTAACTGTTCCCTCTATAAATCTAACTTTCAAAGTATCCCAACCCGATGGCACTTGTAAGATTATAGGTACTATTGCAAAGCGTGCCCGCGGTGCATTTGTCCGTTTCTTACTTGTTGAAAGTCCTCAATCTTTGGATGCACTCAAGTCATTTTCTTGGCAAGGGTTTCAATATGCGTCTCAATACTCCAGCCAGAGCGAGCTTGTTTTTATCAAGTAGTTTTAAATTCTTTCATTTTTTTCTGACATTCCTCATAATTTTTACTATAAAAACATAACATTAAAATTTTAAAATATTACATGCTCCCACAAAACAAAAACATCAATACCCCTAAAGATGACACTTTCATGCCCCTTCAAAACAAACTAATCCTTATACCTGGAGATGGCTATTGCTGCTACCATGTTATGTTGCTTCACTTACTGCTCATTGTCAAAGGTCGTGACTTATTAATACAAGCAACTAATGACACAATAGGTCAACTAGAAAATCTCGGCGCTATTAGACCGGGCAACCTAAAGGAATTTTTAAAGATACTAGGTAAGTTTCCTGAGGCATATAAATCACTTCTTGATAGAATTAATTCACCTGAATATCTCCAAAATTCAGAAAATCATAAATGTGAATTTTTAGATGATAGATTAGGAACCATCAAGGCGCAACTATATAAACAACAGCAATTTTTATCTCGAATAGAAGAAACTCGGCTTATAAGAACCATGTTGCCTTTACTTGATGCAGACATTACTAGTTTATCTAATCAAGCCGCTCCGATTCTGAGAGCGTATTTTACATCTTCGCGAGCAAAACGAGTACCCGAGCTAGATAATTCGTATAAAAGAATATTCGTGGCATTCTTGCAATCACTTCATGAACTAGAAGGATCAAACGCTCTAATCAATGGTGCTCAATTTCCTAATGCATTGGTGTATCTGCAAGCAAGTCATTTTTCATGGGCATCTCTAGCTTCGAGATACTATGGAACAGATGAAGACCTCGCTATTTATAGAAAGTGCTTTTTTGAAGCTATAGAAGATCCTACTGATTATTTAGGTTATGAAATGCGAATTCAAACAGAACATTTTGATGCGATATTTAAAGTGGTAGGCAATAAACCCAGTGCTTTATTGCAAACTATGCAAGCTAACTTAACTGAGCAGGATATCTGCAGCCTTCCATCTTCGGATAATATAGAAATAGATTATGTTGGACGCCTTGATCTTAAACATCACTCTTTCGAAGGTACTAATTCCCACAAAACTATCACTAGCCCCTCAACTACGCCTAAGAAAACCGAAGCTATAAACGCTGCCTTAGATGATAACAATGCGAGTCTTCGTGAACAAATAAAAAAAGATTATATTGTTAAAGTCGGAAAGACTCTAAATAAGTTTATTAAAACATACAATGAAAATAGTAATAGTAATAGTAATATCTCTGGTAAATTGATTAAGCACTATATCGAGGAATTTAAAAAGGCATATAAATCAATCAAGCAATTTGATAAAGCAGGAAACCTAACTACGAAACAACTTCATGATATCATCACTAGATGTGAAAACTTAAATCAAAACATCCGTCGTGTTGCAAACGGCAAAGGACCAAAAAATTCCTTATGATATATCACCACTCTAACGGGTCAATATCAATGCCACAGTCCCAGCCATTGGCTTTAGCGATATGTTGTGTATTTCTATAACTATCTATTAACGCAGCGTGTAAAATACGTTGCGTTTTGGCCTGTAATAAGAGGACAACACAATATACATGATCTTTTTTGGGAATTAAGCTTGGCATAGCTGGAAAACAAACTGCGCCTGTATGATTCATTTCATTTTGTATTTTTGTGCAAGCTTTATAAAGGGCCCCTTCATTTTTCCCCGCTAGATAAATTATTGCCTGATGTGAATATGGTGGTAGTTCTGCTTTTTTTCTTTTCTCTAGTAAATCTAGAGCACTTTCTCGATACTGATGCTGGAGTATACCCTGCCAAATTGGATGATCCACGTGAAACGTTTGTATATACACCCTGCTCTCCCCACCATCTCGCCCTGCTCGACCAGAAACTTGATGCATTTGCTGGACTAAGTGCTCTTCAGCCCGAAAGTCCTTACTATAGAGTGCTTTATCAGCATCAAGAACCACTACCATCTTTAGTTGGGGTATATTATGACTTTTTACTAGCATTTGGGTAGCTACAATTATTTGTGCAGTTGTATTTTGTAATTCTTCTAGCTTTTTTTGTAATGCTTGCCAGGTAGGACAAGTGTCCCTATCCATCTGTATGACTGGTGTATTAGGGAAAATTTCTTGTAGCGTGTGACTCAGCTTTTCTGTCCCCATACCCACCGGCACGCAAGACTGTGATCCACACTTACTACATGTAATAGTGGCTTCTCTTTGTTTACCACATGTGTGGCATTTGAGGATTTGCTGAGCTTGATAGTAGGTTTCCGCCTTATCACACGCACTACAGCTTGCAATATGTTTGCAAGCCTCACACCAGAGTGCTGGGGCAAAGCCACGTCTATTTAGGAAAAACAGTACTTTCCCGCCCTGGCTTATACATGCTCTTGCCTGGGCTAGTATGGATGTCTGTATCCCCGCTTGTTGCTGACTTTTGTCTCCTGCAACTAATTCGATATATGGTAATTGCGCACCACAATGACGCGCTGTAAGTATATGACATTGTATTTTGTCCTGCTCGATCATCGCTAAACAAGCAATGCTAGGCGTTGCAGACCCTAAAAGTATAGGAACTTTTTCAAATTTTGCTCGCATACACGCAACTCCCCTGGCGGAATAGCGCCACCCTGACTGCTGTTTATAGGATGCATCATGCTCTTCATCCATGATAATACCTGCAAGATTTTTTACTGAAATTAACACAGCAGATCGGGTACCTATCACTAACTTTGCCTCTCCCGATGCTGCCATTTCAATAGCGAGCTTCTTCTGTTTAGCTGTTAAACCTGAGTGGATAACAACAGTTTCTTGTTGAGGTAGTACTTCATGTAAAAAGGTTATGAGCTGTGGCGTCAGCCCTATTTCCGGTAATAACCAAATAACTTGTCCACCCTCTTTAATCCATCGATATGCCAGGTGGAGATAAATATGCGTTTTTCCACTACCCGTCACGCCAAAAAGATACTGCACCTTGTCTCTAGGACTTTTTATCAGCGCGTTAAATACATTATCCTGTGCTGTTGATAACGTTGGTAGTTGCCATGGATTTCCTTCTATCTTATTTACCTCGACTAGAAGACCTTGCTCATGCATGGTATCTAAAGTTGTCTTTCTAATACCTGTTCGTAAAAATTGTCGCTCAGAGATAGCAGGGTGTTTTTTACAGATTGTAGCAACTTTTTTTTGTGCAGTTGTTAAGCGATGTAAAGATATATTTTTTGCTATATCCCAGTAGGTAATCGTTACTAAATTATTACCTAGCCATAGATAATCTGGTATGAAGTGCTGATACATGATCGCTATGTTTTCATGATAGTATGCTGCGAGGTTAGCGAGTAAACTTTGACATTGATCAGAGAGTAGGGGAGCTTCATCAATTACCATACTAGGGCTTCGGAGCTTTTTGAGTGAATAATTACTATGTTCTTTAATTTTTGCAACAAACCCTATATTTGTTCCTTGTCTATACGGAACGACTACACGCATACCTACCTTGTACCTGGTAGAGTCGCTATTTTTTACAGCATAGTCTAAAGAAAAGGGTACTTTTTTGAGAACGATTTCTAAAATACTGTTTATTTCCAAATTTCTACTCATTAAAACTATAATATTCTCAATATTATACTATAACAATAGCAGAATCACATAAACAGATATATATGAGAAAGACAGATCCTATGCATGATAACTCCAAATCTGCTCGTGATAAAATGATCACCTCGTTTAGCAAGATGGTTGATCATCTTGCAGAGAGTTTATTCACCGTTGGTTATGAAAAAGACGAAGTAGCGCAAGAAATGCCTATTAAAGTCTTTTTTGTGATATATAATCATTTGATTGCGGTATTAACAGGTAAAAGAGGGCGCGAGAAAGAGGTTAAGGACTACTTCAGAAAAAGGGGACTTATAGCTAAAGATAATGATGGTAATGACCTACTTATCTACCAAACACGTGAATTCCACCTCTGTTACTTAGAAAAAGCAGGTAAAATAGCGAAAATACTGCGTAATATCCGTTTCTATATACGTATGGCTGGCGTCGGTCATATTATTCAATTTGCTACTAACCATACCCTGAGAGAGTATTACAAAAGTATGCCTGCACATGGCGCAAAAAAACTTGATTCGCAGTTTGTTTTGGAAGATTTGCTCAATGTAGGTATTAAACTTTTTGACTTTTTTCACCTTATGCAAAAAGATAGACTGTTTATGACCCAGTATCCAGACTTTATGGAATCTGTTTGTCAAGATCCAAGTCCTGGTGTCGAACAGGACCCAAAGTTCCAGGGAATAGAATTAGATGGCGAACTCATGAATGCGTATATGATACCGTATCTTATTCGTGTCACCCAGCATCTTTACCGAAAACTACGTTGTGGAAATTTTGATCAAGAGAAACTCTCAACTATTTTTGAGCACCTAATTGCAAGCTCTGAAGACTTCTTCTCTGCTAATTTTATTGGCCTTATAAATCATTTAGTACTCTTTAGTACTGAAGCACAATTGCAAGAAATTGACTGGCATAGCACAAAAATACGGGGTCAGGCCGGCCCGCTGCAGGAACCTGAACTCATGATGGTTTTTGTGAAGGTATTGGTTGTTAGGTATCTAAGTTTTAGAGAAAAGAGCCCTGATGGACAAATATCTTATGTTATGGATTTATTGCAAATATACCCGGAAGACTTTGATATCTTGAGTCAGTCTGTGAGGTTTGAGAGTATTGGAGCAAACATTCTGCGTGGTGAAATAAAAAGACCTGCAAAAGATCTGCCGCCTAGATACCTAGAAAGAGATAATACTACAAGCCAAAATGATAAAGCTATTGATATTGATATCCATGAAGATGACTTAGAGTCCGTAAACTCTGACCCATTTATGGATAAGGAGAATATACCGTCTCAATTCTTACCAGGCTTATCTGTGTGGGATAGTTATGATAGTGATGCTCCAGATACTGAAGAAGCTCGGCGCATACGGGCTATTTTTTCTGATATGTTTACTTTTCCTGAAGTAAAAGCGCAGCCTGACTTACCTCCGGCTACTAACTCTGCACTTACACCGTCTCACGTTTACGCTTCAACACTGCATGGTATCAATCAATCTATTCAGGATGCACCTCAAAACCTTATATCTTTTGCTCAACGGGGTATTCAAAATACTACAGATACGGTGCTTAAAACAATCGGTGTTGTGGCAAAGGGTGTTCGTGCCACCGCAGCTCATAGCTTTAACCAGGTCGTTGGTATATTATCTACAGCTTGGCAGGGTAGTCTCTACACATCTCAGGCTGCTATAAAGTATACTATGCATTCAATAGATAGTACTGAACGCTATTTTTATGGTGAAATTTCTTATGCTGAACGCTTAGGTAATACACTCGACTGTTTTTCTCAATCATTAACCCAAGCATCCCTGATGCAATTACGGCCTGTACTACGCTTACTGAGTATTGATCAAGCCACTCTCGCTCATCCTCAGATCTACCGTGTTCTTATCAATAAATCTGATAAGATTGCACGTATATTACAGAATTTGGTTGACCTACATGCGTCTACTGGTGTGTTACATCATCTTTTACCTATGCTGCAGTATCGATTTCCTATTGTGCAACATCTTAGTGTAGCCAAGCTGCTTGAAATCATACCGTCTTTACAGAATATTTGTCATGCTGTCCATGCTCAGCGCCATACCCTTGATGCTGATAGTTTAGCAGCATATATGCCTGTGCTTGTTGCATCATTAGAAAACACTCCTGATACGCTTGCACTTTCAGGTAATAACTCTACACATACAACAGACAGATTTCTGGTGTCTATGACAACTTTCATTCTACAACAGATGTCTAGCCCTCTACTTTATGAAGCTTTTTCTAAAAACCTTCCCATAATTTGTACAATGATAGATCACGGGCTCGCGCAAGATGATGCTAGTCCAATTCGTGCACAAATAATTGATCACACTCTCTCTTCTAAAGCTTCAACGTCTTACCGGTTGTATAGTCACTATCAATGTCTTCAACTATTTGGCTTACTTCGAGATACCCTCGTTACTATGCGTGATACACCAGATATGTATAACCTTAACTCTGTTCAGCTATTTTTTCGAGACTTACATAATCAACTCTCTACAACCTTATACTCGAGTACCCCTTCAAGCGCGGATAAACTTACGCAGTGTCTCTCTGAATCTATAAAACAGCAAGCTACTTTGTATCAAGCAGTAATAGATAACCGTAAAATCTTAGCATATGTATTACGTGAGGTTCGTAATCTTGACCAACATGATATGGAAAATGATGATGTAGTTGCTCACGATAAACCTTTGTTAGATTTTATTGCACGCCCACTGAATTTTCTTGATACTCTTTTTGGTATTGATGCATGTGTAATGCGAGAAAGTTATTTACCTATACTACCTGAAATTTTTGATCACTTAGACCAAGATAATGCTAGAAACATACAAGCACAATTACCTCTATTTCTAGCATCTTTATTCTCAAGCTACGAAGATGACGTGGACCCTAGATATCAATTTTCAGTTACACCCGAGCGGCTTAAGACAGATGTTTTCCCTTGGCTGCATGATTTTCTCCGTCAGGTGAATAGTAGTACTCTCACTAAAGAACAGTCTTCTGTTATGTTGATAAATGTCATTGATCCATTTTTCTTTGAATTACCTAAGTCATCAGTGAACTTTATTGCACTAGTCAATAATTATAACAAACTTGCTAATGCTGCTAATATCGCCCATAGTGAAAATCCACAAACTGCCCATCAAGCCAAAGCCCTTACTTCTTTTTGTAAGCAGTTACTTCTTCGCTTTACTGCAACTAAAATCTCTCCACCATTCCAGCCAACACCTCATACCAACGCTACAGATTCACCAGTATATCTTCTAGAGCCTTATGTTAATCCGATGGAACTTGATTACTGTTGGACAGCTCTTGATATTGATGATATTTTTACGAGCACTTTACGCGGTAAACAGGCCGTTATGCCTGCAACTGACTATGCTGAACCTTTTATTCCACCTGGTGATAATCAAAGTGGAACACTATCTTGGCCAAAATATATCAAAGATTCCATAGAGTTTATTGCAACATTGATTGCATGGCCTGCGGTTTCTTTAGTCTCTATATTAATCTCGGTGATTAGTTTTACTATACGCGCACTTCAGTGGGTATGGGAGCAGATACAATCTTATTACCATAGTACTTTTGGAACTCCTCATTCTACTTCTCAATCTTCACGACCAAATAGCCAAATATCAACGCCTACTAAGAGCTCATCTTCTCTTGAAGAGGATGATGAACCTGAAAACCCGTTATTAGTTCCACGTGAAACAAAAAACAAACCCACCACGGCTATTAAGCTTTCTGGTAGTTCAAATGCGCGCAAGAAAAGCCTATCTAGGCCTAAAAACGGTAAACCTAAGCAACTGGAACGCCCATCTAAACATCTGACTAGACAACTAGGCTATAGCCCTAACAAAGAACATATCCGTTCACGACGAAAATCTAGATAACTTACTCTAGTACCAGCCGATAATTTTCCACCATAGACTGCCTATACCTAGCCAAATGCAAACATGAAAAATGGACATGATAAAGCCTGTTTTGTACCAACTTTTCGAGTCTACATAGCCATACCCATAGTATATCACCATAGTTCCTGTAGCATAATTAGTCAGACAAGAGCTTAGATTAGACGCATAAGCAAATGCTGCGATTACTACTACTGGAGGAATATTGATGATCTTTGTGATTGATAGCACAGCTCCGAGTAGGGTTGTTACATATGTGGTTGAGCCCGCGAATAAATACATAGTGTAAAAATAAAAAAGCCAAACAATACTTAGTGCTTGAAAAGGCTCTAAGTAGAGCACAGAGCTTTGCACTAAGCTTGCTACCCAGGCAATAAATCCACTTTCTTTAAGCTTCTGTCCCATGGTTATAATTCCACCTAGCCAAAGCAGTGTTTCCCATGCTCTAATATCTGAGGACATCTCTTTAAGTGAAGTTATTTGTAATAACAAAAGACATGTAACACCAAGCATTGCGACCTGTGTTGGATGGAAGCCATGCCACGTGCAACTAGCCCAACCGATCAATAAACAGGATAAAATCATACAAACGGCTTTTTCTTGCCAGGTCGTATTGCCTAACAGCCGCAACTCTGCATTTAGATGAGTTTTGACATGGTCCAAGTTTGTTATATTTGGTGGATTAATTTTATAGATTAGTAGGGGAGTAATTAATAAACTTAGTAATCCTGGAACACTAGCACCTACAAACCAAGTTCCCCAACTAAAATCTACACCAAATTCTGCTTGTGCTAAACTCACCACAATGGGGTTCGCCACCATTGCAGTTAAAAACATCGCTGAGCTTATGTTATTGGCTTGTGCAGCAACTAAGACGAGGTATGATCCAGCAATATCTTTCGTTTTGCCTGGCTTAGAGCCCAGAGCTTCTGCCATAGCAATTACTATTGGTGCTACAATACCACCACCTCTTGCAACATTACTTGGTATGACAGAGGCAAATATAAACTCCGTAAGACAAATAGCATATCCTAGTCCAATTACATGACTACTTAGCTTTTGGATGAGCACTAAAGCAATACGTTTCCCTAACCCTGTTGATATAACCGTATTAGCAATCCAGAAAGCCATTAAAACCAGCCATGCTACAGGGTTTGTATAGCCATAAGCTATTTCTTGCATTGACATCAGACCTAAGCCAATGGCGCCAACCAGCCCAAGGCAGACACTTGTTGTTATTCTGCAGACATGAAGGACTGTTGCTAGAATAACAAAGAGAAATAATAAAAAGAATTGCCCGCCTGCTGGCAACGATTCCCGTGGTAGTGCGAATAAGCACACTAGAAGGATAAATAGGATTGAGCGCTCTTTGGTAACCATAACTGACAATTTTTTTCGGTATTTTATCATATTATTACTATTTTTTCTATGTTTAATACTACAACTCGACAAACCGACTGTGGGAGTTCTTCTTGCATACAGTTTGAAAATTACTAAAAAACACCTAAACCAGTTGTTTGTATATTTTTTTTTTGCTATATTGGGTTAATAATACAACTATCGCGCTTGCGCTATGACTTCTCCTGAAATAATCAACATTAACGAAAGCAGTTTCGACCAAGCTGTATTGCAGTCCAACAAGTTAGTTGTGGTTGACTTCTGGGCACCCTGGTGTGGCCCCTGTAAGCTAATCGGCCCAATTCTTGACAACCTCAACCGCGAGTATGCAGGTGAGGTGGTTTTTGGTAAAGTAAACGTTGACGATGAGCCGGGCCTCGCAGAGAAATATCATGTTCGCGGTATTCCAACATTACTTTTCTTTAAAGGCGGAGATATTGTCTCGACAAAAGTCGGACTTCTTTCGGCAGAACAACTACGATCTATTATACTAGAACTCACTGTGTAAGCCGGCACAAAATAAAATTTCAAGGAGACTTCCCCATTATGGCTGTTCATTTATCCACATTACGGTCCACTGGCATTAAAGACCTGCATGCCCTAGCTGAGCAACATCAGGTTGACAATATTCGCAATATGCAGAAACAAGACCTTCTATTTAATTTAGTAAAGAAACTTGCTTTAACAGATAGCGATATTACTGCTGATGGCGTTCTAGAAATCATTCCTGACGGAGGATACGGCTTTTTACGATCCTCGCATAGCTCATATCTAACTGGCGCAGACGATGTGTATGTCTCCCCAAGCCAAATCCGACGCTACAGCTTGAAAACAGGGGACTATGTCACCGGCAATATTCGTGCCCCAGAGAAAGGGGAGCGCTACTTCGCTCTTCTACAACCAACCACCATAAACACAGATCCACCAGAAAAAAATAGAAATAAGATTATCTTTCGTGACCTTACTGCAGAATTCCCTTCAAATTGGCTACGCCTAGAGCGTGGCAACGGCACAACAGAAGATATCACCTCCAGGATCATTGATATGACCGCCCCTATTGGAAAAGGTCAACGCGCACTTATTGTTGCCCCACCCAAAACGGGAAAAACCATGATGCTGCAAACTATTGCTCACGCCATTACGGCCAACCACCCCGAATGTGTACTAATTGTACTTATGATAGATGAAAGGCCCGAAGAAGTTACCGAAATGCGTAAAACCGTGCGCGGGGAGGTAGTTGCAAGCACATTCGATGAATCACACACACGTCACGCTCAGGTTGCTGAAATGGTGATGGCAAAAGCCAAACGACTTGCTGAACACAAAAAAGACGTAGTTGTTTTACTTGACTCAATCACCAGACTCGCAAGAGCGTATAACACCATCACTCCGTCTTCCGGTAAGGTTCTCACCGGAGGAGTCGATGCCAACGCCCTGCAAAGACCAAAACGCCTCTTTGGTACCGCTAGAAACATCCAACAAGGGGGTAGCGTAACCATTATTGGGACCGCCTTGATAGACACAGGCTCAAAGATGGACGACTTTATCTACGAAGAATTTAAAGGCACGGGTAATAACGAAATTCAACTTTCTCGCAACCTCGCCACTAAGCGCATATACCCAGCAATCAATATTGATATGTCTGGCACAAGACGAGACGACCTCATTGTTCCTCCAGATGAAATTAACCGCCACTGGGTATTACGCAAGTATCTACAGACTATGGATGAAGTTGCGGGAATGGAATTTCTTGTGAACCGTTTACGCAAGAGTAAGACAAACCAAGAATTTTTTGAGACCATGAAAGCTTCTTAGATAGGGCAGGGGACCTTATATTTACCTAAATATTGAGAAACCCCAACTCTTGAACTAAGAAATACCCCAAGGAACCAAGAGACACCTTTTAGTCCATACCTACATGGACCACCCATTCAGAACCCGTGCTACACACGTTTACACATAAAGTCTTAAGTAAGCTATAGCTATATGGCTTATATGCTTTTCTTCAAATGTCCACTGCCTTTCTGCGACACCTATCTTAGCGAGCCTTACCTGTTAGCTAAAGCGGGCAATAACCTTTTGTAATTCCTCTTCATTTGCGTAAGGAAATGACACAACACCCCCCTGACTATTTGGCTTGGGCTTGATAGTAGTTTTTATACCAAATATTTTGACAATTGAGTCTTTCATTGCCTGCAGAGATGGTGACAAAGGTGATTTTAGCATACGTGCTGGCTGCTCCTTCCCATCGGCCTGCACTAAAGCGCGAACTATTGACTCCGTTTCCCGTACTGGCAACTGCTGTTCCACAATTTTTTCTGCCGTTTCAAGCTGCTTTTCTTTTGGCAAACCAAGCAAACATCGCGCATGGCCCATTTCTATAAAACCCTTTACCAACATATTCTTTACCTGCTCATCGAGCTGAAGCAATCGTATTAAGTTTGATACGGCAGCCCGAGAACGCCCGACCAAACGGCCGACTTCCGCATGGGTCATTCCATACTTTGTTGCCAGTGCCTGGAACGATTCGGCCAGCTCGACCACATTTAGATCTTGACGCTGTATATTCTCAATCACCGCCAGAACCAAGCAAGCTTGATCGGTTAGATTCTTTACTATAGCAGGTATCTGTTTTAATCCCGCAATTTGACTCGCTCTGAGGCGACGCTCTCCCGCAATTAACTGAAAGCCACCTGAGCCCATATCTCTAACCACAATAGGCTGAAGCAGCCCTTGAGACTTAATAGATTGCGCTAACTGCTCCAGAGCAGAAGCCGAGAAGTGTTTTCGCGGCTGGTAAGGATTAGGCTTAACACTATTAACTGGTACATGTATAGCTTTGAGCCTATCAACTTCTTGCCCCTCCGGGCTATCTATTCCTAGCAATAGATCACTAATCCCTAGATCATCCAGACTTCGCCCTAAAGCTTTACGCTTATCCTGCATACCGTTCTCCTTCTAAAAGCGAATGCGTTATTCCTCTAGCTTGCTCCCTACGAACCAGCTCTGCAGCCAATGCCAAATAGGCTGAAGACCCATGACAATGCTTATCATATGCAATTATCGGCATACCATGACTTGGCGCCTCTGCAAGACGAACGTTCCTAGGAATAACCGTTTGGTAAACCCGATCACCAAAATTTTTAAGAAGCTGCTCAGATACTTGCCTAGTAAGCAAATTTCGTCCATCGTACATGGTTCTTAACAAACCGTCTATAGCAACCTGCGTATCCAGCTTTGCTTTAAGCGCTTCAATAGTTTTCAGTAATTTAGCCAAGCCTTCTAGAGCATAATACTCACATTGCACGGGTATAATTGCGCTATGTGCGACAACTAGCGCGGTTATCGTCAGAATATTGAGGGCAGGGGGGCCATCTATAATAATATAGTGGTACTGATTTTCCAGCTGGGATAAACTTTTTTGTAAATAAAATTCTTTTTCTGGCTTATTCAAAAGGTGCATCTCTGCTGCGGTAAGCCTATGGTTACTTGGAACAATATGATAACCATAGTTGGTCTTTACTACCGCCTGATTAATGTCTGCTTGCTTATACAGCACTTCAGATAACGTAACCTGGTTTCGCGCAACAACCAACCCCGATCCAACGGTAGCGTTACACTGAGAATCCAGATCTATAAGTAGTACATGATAGTGCATTGCAGCAAGTGCTGCAGAAAGATTAACAGCGGTGGTAGTTTTACCCACGCCCCCCTTTTGATTGGTGACCGCACATATAACCATAAGCAAAATACGAAAATAATATCCTATACTACCTAAAATTCACCGCGTGGTCTAGGCTCCATACATATTTTTACGGGATGATTACTACACGCAGTGTTTCTTCTTTTCCTGGTAGGTCGAGCGGCACTACCTGCATTGCATTTGCATATTGTGCCTCGTGTAAGCTTTTTTCTGACTGCATGCTAATTAAAGGACAACCTTGGGCTCGCCACTTTTCAGTCCAGATAACCTGCAAGTCTAGCTTGGCACTCCCTCTGCTAACGATCGCTTTAATATTTGTATCTATCGGCATTTGTAGAAAATCCCCATTGTGTATCTCAATATTTCTTAATGCCATAGCTTGTTTACAAAAACGTAAAAAATTAGACTTTTTATTACTCTTCTCTACTAACACCCATTTTTTCTCTTCGTCTAAAATTCCTAACACCAAACCTGGAAAACCGCCGCCACACCCTAGATCTAGTATACAATCATAGGTCTTAAGAATAGGGCGTAACCGTAAGCACGGGGCTAATAATGCACGGATTTGCTCGGATTTTGTTGATAAACTGGTTAAGTTATGTACTTTATTCCATGCTTCAAAATGAGTAAAAAAGTTTACAAGCTGTTGCTGCTCTGCAACAGAGACGGAGCAGCCGGACTTTAAAAGCTCTCTATTCAGGTAACTTATCCCACCGTCATGCATCTCACTCTGCCTGTGTGTAAAGTCCATACTGCACTCCTCCAGATTTTTTCTGCTTCACTATCTGTATGTTGCTATCTTCAGGCCAGTCTGTACGTGTGGATAACTCTAGATAAATAAGCCCATTGCGCTTGAGCAAGCGCTCCGTGTATATCTTTTGCAAGATTTCTACTTCCCAACCTTTACCAAATGGTGCATCAACTAATATCAAATCATATTCACCCTTTGCTTCTATCGGTAAAGGGTTAGGATAAGACCAGGGATATACCGCTATATTATTAGCCCCTAGCAAGCCAGCATTTCTTTTTAACTCTTCACAATTAGCTCTGCTCATATCGAGACAACATACACTATTAGCCCCCTGTGATAAGAGCTCGAAAGCCAAACTACCACTACCTGAAAACAAGTCCAAACAACGCATTCCAGATAGTCGGGGTCTGAGCCAGTTCATCAAAGTTTCTTTAACAATACTTTTTGTCGGTCTTACACCTACCGTCGGGACAAACGATATTCGCCTGCCTCTCCATATACCCCCTTGAATCTGGACTGAGTTGTGCAATCCGTGCTTACCTTTATTCTGCATAACTTTTTGTTGAAATTTGCTTCAAAATGAAATTTAAGTTATTATTTTACAATATTATCTCCCTAAATCCTATGATTTTTAACATATTTGGGGGCTCCAAAGAAACCACCTCTGAGCCACAAGAAAAAAAAACCACATTGTTACAGCGCTTTGCAAATAGCCTAGGCAAAACTCGGCAAAAACTCAACCAAACTTTGAACCAGTTGTTTTTACGTGACGCTATAGATACTGCGTTCTTAGACCAGCTCTATGATGCTTTGATTACTGCTGACTGTGGACCCGATACATCTGAGTATATAATCACCATAGTGAAAGAACGTTATTTTCAAGCTGCTAAAAAACCAGAAAATTTACAAGTTTTTGTTCAGGATATACTGGTAGAAATACTAGAAAAACACGAATTTAAGCCTTACAGCCCTAGTGAAAAAAATGAGGTCATTACAATTGTTGGGGTCAATGGGGTTGGTAAAACAACCACTATTGGGCGACTTGCACATCTTTTACAAAAAGCTGGTCATAGCGTAGCTTTAGCAGCAGGCGATACTTTTCGAGCGGCAGCATGCGAGCAGCTGCAAGAATGGGGTATGCGTAATCGAATTTCAGTCATATCCCAAAATACTGGTGCAGATAGTGCTTCTGTTATTTATGATGCATACCAACACACTATTGCCCAAAATACGAGAATTTTACTCGCAGACACTGCTGGTAGACTACACAACAAAGACCACCTAATGGCAGAATTAGCAAAAATTCACAGAGTTCTTGGTAAGCTCAACTCTAAAGCCCCACATCAAACCTGGCTGGTTATTGACGCAACTGTTGGACAGAATGGCCTTAAACAAGCAGAATCATTTCATAAACACCTACAGCTCAGCGGGGTTATTTTGACTAAACTCGATGGTACTGCAAAAGGGGGTATTGTTTTCGCTATTACCCATCAATTACAACTTCCCATTCTTTACGTCGGGCTTGGAGAAGGATTGAATGATCTTTGTGAATTTGATGCCAAAAGCTTTGTGCATGGCTTAATAGAAACAGCCTAAAACCCAGGCACTAAGGCTGCCTTAACGTATGCTGTGTATGTATATATTATTGACTTAGCATACTTTATTTGATATCATTCTAATGTTATGATTTTTACTCTTGAAAAACGTATATTCACCGCCAAATAATATAAAGCACACGAGATCTTAACTATGACCACAGCCATTCAGAAGCCATCATTTCAGCCGCTTGTAGCCATCGGTAGTTTAGATGCGTACGTAAACTGGGCACATAGTATTCCTATACTGAGTGCTGAAAGAGAGCGTGAGCTCACTGCTCGTATTCAAAAAGAAGGTGATATTGACGCTGTTAAAGAACTCGTTCTCTCTCATTTGCGCTTTGTTGTTTATGTGAGTAAAAGCTACCTGGGTTACGGTCTACCTCAAGCAGATATTATTCAGGAAGGTAATATTGGTCTTATGAAGGCCATTCGACGCTTTGACCCTGAAGTTGGTGTACGTTTTGTCTCTTTCGCTGTCTATTGGATTAAATCGGAAATCCAAGAATACATACTGAAAAACTGGCGCATCGTTAAAGTCGCAACCACTAAAGCTCAACGTAGCCTGTTTTTTAAGCTACGAAAATATATGAAGAAATTCTGTGCTTTTTCCCAAGATGAAATTCAATATATTGCTGAGACTCTAAATGTTAAAGCCGAAGATGTAAAGACCATGGAGCAAAGACTCTCTGGCCATGATGCCTCATTTGAACCGAGTCAGGGTGATGATGAAACCAACTTAACGTTTTCTCCTTCTTATTTTTTAGCTAGCAATGATGGGGAATCTCCAGAACAAAATATTATTGCCGAAGATGAAGGACAAAGACAGTTGCAATTTCTCCGTCATGCTTTGAGTAAACTTGATGCTCGGCACCAAGATATTATCCAGAAGCGTTGGCTCTGCCCAACAGAGCAAAAAGCAACTCTGCATGAACTTGCTGCATACTATAAAATATCAGCAGAAAGGGTCCGACAACTTGAGAAATCTGCCCTTATCCAGCTAAAAAAGCATATGCCTGTAGGCTCAGATATTCTTGAGATTGCTGGTGCTAGTTAAACAGAAAACTCCTATCTTTATAATGTTCTTTACCACTTTCTGTATCTCTCTACTTTTTGGTTGTGAAGCAAACCTAGAAGATACCGATGTGAATATGCCTCTAGACCATACTCAGGCCCCATTATGTGATACTGCCAAAAAAATGCTGGCAGAAGGCTATGAGGGAATGGCCTATCGAGAAGTGTGCGACAACCCTCCACACAAGTTGAAAGATTAAAGTTTCAACTTTTTACCTCAGCGCTTTTTTATAGAAACTCTATCGTTGTTCTAAAATGCATCACATAAAATTGAGACTATCATGAAGCTTTACTTATATTTATGCAATGCCCAGATCTATCTTGGTTTATACAAAGTGTCTTGTTGTAAGAACAGTCCATTTTCTGTCCGTTTTTAAGCGAAATTTTTCTATACTTTTCCCATGTTACTGTTGTTTATAAATAAACATACTTTCTATTTCACTTTTTCTCGTTTAAGATAAGGGAAGTTTTATCTTACGCAAGGATGTCTACCATGATGCGATCATACTCTCCTGTTCTCTCTTCTATAGCTACTATGGCTTTATTGTTTACTTCATCTGCATTTGCAGATTCGAATCCTGGCGCCTCTACTAATTCTAGTCCTAACAAACCCAGCTCCATAGCTATACAAGATAAACAGATACAAGCTTATATCGAAAACCACCCTGAGGTTATATATGCTGCTTTAATGAAGTACCAGCAACAACAAAACCAAAAGCAAAAAGACAGTGTAAATACCTTTATGCAACAAAATAGCAAGCAGCTTTTTGAGGATAGTAAAGATGGCATACTCGGTAACCCTAATGGTAGTACAACAATCTTAGTATTTAGCGATTATAATTGTGGATACTGTCGTAAGGCAGCAACTATACTAGAGAAGTTGATAAAATCTTCCCCAGACCTTCGCGTTGTAGTCAAGCAGCTCCCCATTCTTGGTCCAGATTCTAACAATGCATCTCGTATAGCCATGTTGGCGCAGCAAAAGCATATCTTCAAACAAGTCAATCAAAGTCTTTTCTCTATGGAAAAACCCATAAGTAAAGAAAAATTACAAGCAGCAATGAGTAAGTTTGGTATAGACAAGGTTGAAATTGAGAAGGCTCTTAGTTCCAAAGACTTCGAGAATGATATCAAACAGAACTATCAATTAGCTACTAAGCTTATGATTCAAGGTACTCCTGCGTTGCTCATTTCTAATAAAGATCATACAAAAATCCAATTTATCGATAATTACTTAGATGAGAGTAATGTCAAGAAAATCATAGATAGTCTAAAATAAGCTCTCGCTACATATTTTTATGATTTTTCCCATATTAGGGGAAAAAAACGGTCGATTTATCTAGGCTTTTTGCCCACTCATGCAACCGCATTAATCTGTTTTTTACCGATTCATCTGGTTTAAAAGTCAAGAAGCTGAGTACTCTATCGATCATTGCTGCTGGTCTATTACAAACCAACACCACGTCTGTATGTGTCCCTGTATCCTCACTAATAAAAGCTTCTTTGTCATACTTCATTGGATTACTCGCGCAACATATTGCTTCTACAAGGTAATTTACCTCAAAGTCTTCCGTGTGTTCTTTTTTCCTAATAGCAGAGCTTTCCTTAATTGCCCCCATACTCAAGCAATCTGACATAAATACAGGTTCTGGTCCTACTTGCTCGCGTAATACATTTAACCAGTATGCAGATAAACCAAACTCATTGATAGGGTCCTGCGACTCGCTATATACAACATGACTGGTCATAATGCTGTCTAAAAGCTTATCTTCGCTAAGCTTTTTATAAACTTCAAGGTGTTCAAATAACGCTGCTTCTGTACGTGTGTCTATGCTTTTTTCTACATGACTATCTGCATCAGACCACCCATGGTCAACTGCATGTTTCACGTTTGTTACAACCCCTGCAGCTTTTAATCCCTGAAGCTTTGCTTGTGCAAGAGGGTAAATCTGCTCAAGTGGGTCTTCACCGAAGCTTCTTCCTAGCCCTCGAATAATCCACCCCTTTTGTAATGCTTCTGGACTAGCTGTGGATAACCTTTGGGATATCTCTATTTTCTGTGGGATAACTGGCACTTTGGTCTCATTAGTATTTAAACCAGGTGTATCATCGATGACAGTTTGTATTGCAGTCCGCTTGGGGTTAGGGTAGGGTGCTAAATTTCCGGGGTTACTGCATAAAACTACCCCTAAAGGCATCACTTTTAACATTGTCAGGAGTTCACCTAAGGCTTTCCCTGATTTATACGCTGCATCTAACCCTTTTTCAGGGCTTTCTTGAAATATTTGACTAATCGTATACTGGCTTGGAGGTGGCGTGGGAAATGCGGTATTGTGTTGGCCTTGTGTGTCAAGCATTCTCCACACACCTGACCGGGTATTGTAAGTTATATTTTGATCTAGCCCTTCATTATCTACCATAATAATCATATCTTCTCTGATTACCCTTATTTGCTTTACCAAGTAAGTTAATTGAGAGGGATTGATGATATTTCTGGTAAACAGTACTACAGCGCAAATTGCATGATTATTGCTTAGAAGTGACGCCTCTTCATTAGTAAGCTCTGCTCCAGCAACACTTACAGCAATAAAACTGTATAAATAACTCATAGTACCTGCCTTGCAATTGTTAAATTGTTTTTATATTACTGCGCTTTGCTATCTTTGGCAAATTGTACTTTAGTACACAATATTATCCATGTTGCTTAGGTGGCAACACGTTCGATTGGTTGATAGCGTTTAATGTAAACCATCAGTAGTGATATGGCCGCTGGAGTTACTCCTCCTATTCTTTCTGCTTGACCTATTGTATGGGGCCTTGCCTGCACTAACTTTTCCAATACCTCATTAGATAATCCTTGCACAAGTGTGTAATCGAAATCTTTAGGAATCACTGTCATGCTCTGCTTACTCTTTTTTTCCACTTCTTGCTTTTGCCTGACGATATACCCTGCATATTTTGCTTGAATTATAACCTGTTCGAGCGCTTTGGTGTCTATAAAAGTATCCGGTAATATAGTTTGTATTGCAGTGGTAGATATTTCTGGCCGTTTGATAAGCTCGTGGCCGTGTGTTGCTGTCTGTATTTTTATTCCAACCTGTTCATCTAAATATATAGAAGCACTATCGCCTGGGTGTATGACGTGATCTTTTAAAGTAAGCGTATAATTTTGTATGTTCTGGTATTTTTCTGACCACTGTGTCCATTGTTTACTAGTTAATAGTCCTAATTCATACGCTTTTTCGGTCAACCGTATGTCTGCGTTATCTTCGCGGAGTAATAATCTATGCTCAGCACGGCTCGTAAACATGCGATATGGCTCCTGAGCACCTTGCTGATTTAGGTCGTCAACGAGTACCCCAATATATGCTTCATGTCGTTTAGGATACCATTGAGGCTTATTCTGTACCATTAGTGCTGCGTTTATACCTGCAAGTAAACCTTGGGCTGCTGCTTCCTCATAACCGGTTGTACCATTTATTTGTCCTGCAAAAAATATGTTTTCTATCCATTTGCTGGCAAGCCATGGGGTTAAATCTCTTGGGTCGAAATAATCGTATTCAATTGCATAACCAGGCCTTGTGATGTGTGCATTTTCTAATCCTTTTATTGTTCTAATAAAACGTTGTTGAATAGCGTATGGTAGGCTTGTAGAAATGCCATTTGGATAGACTTCTCGCGTCTCTAGTCCTTCTGGTTCTAGAAATATTTGATGTTTATTTTGGTGTGCAAAACGATGAATCTTGTCTTCTACGGAAGGGCAGTACCTGGGCCCAGGACCTTCAATATTTCCGCTAAACATAGCCGATAAATGCAGGTTGTCCTGTATTATTTTATGGGTTTTTTCGTTGGTGTGAGTAATGTAACAATCAACCTGTTGGGGGTATGTATATTTTTCCCAAAAATCAAAAGGGGTTGATGGATACTCACTGGGTTGTTTGTCTAGCTTGCTTATGTCAATGGATGCTAAGTCAATTCTAGCAGGTGTACCTGTTTTTAGCCGGCCATATCGTATCTGTGGATGGCTTCTTAAAAAAGATGACAAGCTTTGTGCAGCAGAAGCTCCAGCTCTCCCCCCATCATGGGTCTTATCTCCAACATGAATTTTCCCCGATAAAAACGTCCCCGTTGTTAGAACCACAGCTTTTGCATATAAACGAATACCTAGCTGAGTTTGTACGCCAATTATTTGATCATCTTTGAGTAAAAGGTCATCCACTGGCTGCTGAAATAAGTGCACGTTTGTACATGATTCAAGTTCTCGTCTAACCGCGCGACGATATAAGTCTCGATCAGCCTGTGTTCTAGTTGCACGAACAGCGGGTCCTTTGCTTCCGTTCAAAATACGGACATGGATTGCAGCCTGATCTGCTGCTTTAGGCATAATTCCACCCATAGCGCTGATCTCTTTGACTAAGTGTCCTTTACCGATGCCTCCAATGGCTGGATTACAAGACATAAATCCAATTGTTTCTATGCTATGAGTTACAAGAAGCGTACGTAACCCCATGCGACCAGCAGCAAAGGCTGCCTCAGTTCCTGCATGGCCACCGCCGACAACTATTATGTCGAAACTGTGTTGCATAGTCGTCCCAAAAATAAACTATCTTATTGAATTATTATACTTTTGTCAACACCCTAGTTAATTTACAGTGCTATATTACTTCTGTTCGGCTACCATTTACAACACTTCGTACATAGTGTAGATCTTCAGAAGTGTTTACCTCTAAGGCCAAACTATCCACTAATGCAGCCCCTAAAGAGAATCCTGCAGTCAAAAATCGTAGTTGCTCAAGACTTTCTTGTAGCTCGAGCGGGTGCTGAGGTGTTTCATAAAACTGCTTAAGTACATGAGGCTTATAGGCATAGACTCCTAAGTGAAAATGGCCGTAGGGTAGGGCTGCACGACAAAACCAATGGCAACGCTTTACTTTTTCACCAGACTGCGTGGATACCACAGCTTTTACGCAGTGCTCATTTTCTTGTTTTTCTTTCTCCATAAAGGTTATTAGCGTACCAACATCGTACCCTTCGTGGATAGGATCCAGTACACTTTGAATTTGTTTTGCGTTGATAAATGGTAAATCTCCTTGCAAATTAATCACCACATCAGGATCTTCGTCAATAGACTGTAGCGCTTCTGCAACCCTATCTGTTCCACTTGGCGCAGATGCCTCTGTCATTATGACATTGCCGCCAAAACCGGTAACTGTCTCAGCAATACTGTTATGGTCTGTTGCAACATAGACTTTGCCAATGTCTGCTTCTATTGCACGTTCCCAAACATGTTGAATCAACGGTTTTTCACCTATTTTTTTAAGAGCTTTTGCATGGAGACGCTGACTGGCCAAGCGTGCAGGTACAATAATAACTGGTTTCATACATTTTTTTCCATATGGTTTACATCATTGTGCCCGAATATGACAAACTTGCAATATTTTTTCTTTAAATTGCCCGTTACTTTCCTAAACAAAAGCTTCTAAATATGGCATCTAGTAAATCGTCAGGATAGTATGTTCCTAGTATCTTCCCCAAATCTTCTTGGGCATAGCGTAAATTTTCAGCTATAAGTTCTGGCTCATGCTGTTGGTGCGCCTTGGCAGATATGAGTTTTTCATGCATATTTTCTAAAGCATCAATATGACGTGCTCTTGCAGAGAAACTGACTGACTCACTAAGATCACATTGTGTTAACGTCTTGTGTAGTAGCTGGTCTATACCAGCACCAGTTTCAGCACTAATTGCTGACATATCAGCGTTTAACGCCCCTTCAATTAAATCTATTTTATTCGCAACAACACTACATTTCGGCTTATGAGTTTCGGGAATTAGTTCATCTAAGGTGTTCTGTATTTTTTTATTACAATCGCGACAGTCTACAAGTAACCAAATACAGTCTGCATGCTCTAATACTTTTCTTGTTTTCTCCATGCCTATTGCCTCAATAGGGTCCATACTTTCCTTTCTGAGCCCTGCAGTATCTGTTACTCGTATAAGCTGCCCTTGGTGGCTTATTGTCGCTTCAATGGTATCACGAGTAGTACCTGGGGTGTCTGTAACAATAGCTGTGTCACTTTGTGTTAGCCGGTTGAGTAAAGAAGACTTGCCTACATTGGGTCTACCTACAAGAACAACATGTATACCTGCCTGGGTGTGTACGCCTCTTTGTGCATCCTGAATAAGTTTTTCTAGTTCGGTTATAAGACTATTGAGTTTCTCTAGAATAATATGCCAAGAAGATGTTTCAGGATCTTGATCAGCAAAATCGATACTCGCTTCTAGCTGGATGCGTATCGCTTCAAGTTCATTTGCACAAGCATGTACTCTTTTAGAAAAAACTCCTTGCAAACTAGCACATGCAGCACGAGCTTGCTGCTGTGTTTGTGCTTGGATTAAATCACAAACAGCCTCGGCTTGTAATAAATCCATCTTACCCGATAAAAAAGCGCGCTCGCTGAACTCGCCAGGCTTTGCTTGCTCACCACCATGTGCAATTACTTCTCGGATAAGGGTATCGACAATAAATGGGCTACCATGGGTATGTAGTTCTACCACATCTTCTCCTGTATACGAGTGTGGAGCAGGAAAAAAAATCACTAAACCTTTGTCTATTAATGTTTTTTCACGATTCAAAAACTTTCTATTTGTCGCTACTCTCGCTAAAGGCACTGGTTTCAGCGTAACTTTTTCTGTAATTTGACACGCAAGACTACCTGATATGCGAACAATGCTTACTCCTGCTCTGGTTTTTCCCGTGGCGCAGGCAACAATTGTGGAAGCACTCTCTTGCATGCTTTAGCTATTCGAAAGCGTTGTACTTATGCATTACATAGTACTGTTGAATAAAACTTAGGAGGTTATTGGTTAACCAATATAGTACAAGTCCAGCAGGAAATTGAGAGAACATTGCCCCCATCATTAGTTGTACCCCCTGCATTGTACGCTCCTGTACTGGGTCAGACTGCTTAGGTGATAGTCTTTGCATCAATAACATACTCATAATTAACATCACGGGTAAGATGTAGTAAGGATCTTTGCTCGAGAGGTCTGGGATCCATAAAAAGCTCGCCAAGCGTAATTGAATACTCTCAATTAAAACATAGTAGAGCGCAAGAAAGAAAGGTATTTGTAATAGGGTAGGTAAACAGCCATTTAGCGGGTTGATGTTTTCTTTTTGATAAAGCTCCATGGTTGCCTGGTTTTTTTTGTCTGGATCATCTGCAAAGCGTTCTTGAATGGCATCAAGACGAGGTTTTAGCTTTCGTTGTAATGCCATAGCACGATAGCTGGCTTCGGACATTTTGTAAAAAACGAGTTTAACTAGCAACGTGGTGACAATAATTGCCCACCCCCAGCTACCTAAATATTTGTGTACGAAATTTAACACATGAAATAATAAATCTGATATAAACCATAGCCAGCCATAGTCTATAGTTAGGTCTAAGCCATGAGCTAGAGGTGCTAAGCGAGCTGTCAGTTCCGGGCCAGCGTACAATGTTGACTGCTTAGTCAAGCTTTCCCCAGGTTTGACAGCCATTGTTTCACCGTGGCTTGAAAATATAAAAGACTGTCTAAAGTCGTTATTAGCTTTGCCGATACTACCGCTTTGCCAGCTGCTACTAAGTGTTTGATCACCACCTTCTCCTGGAATCCATGCAGCAATAAAATAACGCTGTTGTACTGCGATCCAGTTTGGTGTAGTTACGGTTTTATTTAAGTTTTTGGTTGCCATATCAGCAAAGGAAAACTTCACGTAAGGGGTTTCAGGAGTGTAATAAGCTGGTCCTGTGTAAGTGTTGTAGGTAAAATATGCAGGCTCAGGAGCATCGATATCGACGTTAAACTCTTTTGCATTAGGAATTTTGCCATTGTTTAGGATCGTATCATGATACCCGCTGAAAGTGCTGTAATGTGATCCTGACCAATTTTTAGTTGAGTGGTTGTGTACACTACTTGACTGAACAATATGGTACTGATCTCGGTTAAATATAAACGTTTTAGAATAGCTTATACCATGCTGATCTTTTGCTTCTAGCGTTACACGTAAAGTTTCTTGTCCGTCTGTAAGCTCATAATGACTATGAGCACTGTTAAAATACAGGTCCTTGTCGCCACTAAATCCGCTTTGGGCGAGAAATGCATGCTGGTCAGTAAAACTAAATAGAGTAAATGGAGCGGCATTTTGTAAACTAGATGGGTACTCTTTGAGCCAAACCCTCTCAACAAACCCACCTCTCTTGTTGATCTGTACTTTAAACAAGTCTGTAACTACTGTTATGTTTTGGTCTATTCCAGGACTAGGAGATGCAATATTAATGGGTTTTGCAATGCTCGCAGTAGGAGGTGTTATCGTTTTTGAGCCCTCAGGCTTCTGCATGTGGTCTAACACCCATGCCTGCCAAAGCATGACCATTAAAAATGACAATAAAAGAAGTAATAGGGGCTTTCTGGATGACGTCATGTGTGACTCTCGCTTTTTTCGGTATTTTTAACAGGATCAAATCCACCTTTTGCAAACGGGTGGCAACGGAATAATCTTGCAACAATATGCCATATTGCACTCCAAAAAGGTAGTCTTTCTGCTGCATCGATAGCATATTGTGAACAGGTTGGGGTAAAACGGCAAGCAGATGAAAGATGTGGGCTAATAGCAGCTTGGTAAAACTTGCATAGTTTGATGATCATTTTTCTGCCCAAACCAGGAACTTTCTCCATGATTTTTTTACCTCGTTGTATAAACTCTTCATTTCTAAACATTGGATCTGTTGGTTGGTAACGACAATAATATTGGCAGGTGTTATAGTCTCAGGTTTTTCATGTGCAACCGCGCGGATTACACGTTTTAAGTAATTTCTCGTTATCGCTTTGGGAAATATTTTCTTGCTTATTACTGGGCATATGGTGATTTTTCCTAGCTTTTTTTTTAAGAAATAAAACCTGAAGTAACGAGTACGGAAGAGCTTGCCTTGCAGAAAAGTCTGATCTATGACTTTTTTTTGCATAGCTTTAGGCTGCCAAGCTATGGCGTCCTTTGCTGCGTCTTCTGTTAATTACAGCGCGACCTGCTTTAGTTTGCATTCTTGCGCGAAAACCGTGTTTTCTTTTGCGCTTTAGATTACTGATACGATTAGTAGTAACACTCATATTTAGATGATTGCTTAGAATAGGTGGTAATTATACTATTAATTCATATATTGTCAACATAATAGTGTAATCGTACAAGATAAGTTCTTCGTTTAAATCTTTTGTATCCTACTTTAGATAGTTTGGTAACTTTATCATAGCTTGGTCTGGTTGTGTTTTTATGTAATCAACACCATTATCTACGGTTTTTATCTAGGTATGTAAATGTTAAGAATAAAGAGTTTTTATACCTGCATTGCGCTTATTAAATATAATATAAAAATATAATAGTTATATTAGAGGGCTGTATAACTGTAAATAATTTCTTTCTTGCCAAATCCATGGGCTTTTGCGTGTCTTGTTCTTGTGGATAACTTTGGGGACAATGTGCACATTTCGGTGAATAACTCATGATATTTATTTTGTACCTTCTTTTTCCTTGTTGTTATCCACAGTTTTTTCGGACTTTTTTTGCAGTAAAGCAAAATACCCGCCTCGAGTATAACTGTCAGGCAAAAAGATTACGCCTTTGTGAGATAATAGCCCGGTTTGAGGGTTGTACATTGGTATAATTTCTGATCCTGGCATGTGGGATAATGCTTTATCTAGTAGCTCTTCGTTTTCTTCGCGCAGTAAGCTACAGGTACTATATAAAAGATAACCGCCATGCTTAAGTAATGTCCAGGTTTTTTGGCATAGGTTTTTTTGTTGGTTTTGAAGATTTTGTATTTCTTCAGGTGTTCTATTCATTTTTACTTCAGGGAATTGCCCAATATTTGCAGTTGCGCTACAGGGTACATCAAGAAGTATTGCGTCGTATAGTTTACTATCCCACCATTTATCTGTGTCTAATGCGTTTGCGTGTAGAATGGTTATCTTATCTTCATAGTGCTGTAGGTTTTCTTGGGTCTGTGCTATTTTTCTTTCGTTTTTATCAAGTAGTGTAATGTGTATGTTAGGCTGTAGATTTAGTAGTGCTCCAGATTTACCACCAGGGGCCCCGCAAGCATCTAAAACTTGTGCTTGGTATGGGAGCTTGGGCAGGAATGAAACAAGGTATTGATTTACAGGGTCTTGTATATACACTTCGCTTTGTTCTAGTAAAGGTAGCACTGTGATATATTTTTTATCTACTAAGATTGCTTTCGACCAGTGTCCTTTCGCGTATTGAGCAATTTTATGTTTATCCAATATACCTCGGTAGTCTAAAGTGTTGCGCTTGGGGCTATTGCTACGAATACCTATATATTGAGGCTCATTACTCCATGCTTTTATGATTTTTTCTTGCTCTTCGGTGTTGTAGGTTTTTCGAATACGTGTATACAACCAATCAGGAAGTCGTTTAAGGCTTGCTGGGGTTTGTTTTTCATCCAAAGATTCCCGTAGACTCCTTTCTAAAACTGCTTTAACTATCGGTTTAGCCCATTCTCTTTTTATGTCAATACAAGTATCAACTGCTGAGTATATTATGGACTTTATATTTTTTTTCTCCATAAAGTGGCATTGATATAGTGCACATAGAATTAATATTCGAATTTTTATATCTTTGGGTTTTAGCTTCGTTACACTATTAAGCCAGCTATTTAGATATGGGTATTGTCTAAATGTACCGTTGCATATGGTGTGGAGAATATTAGAGTTCTGATAGCGTCTATGTGATTGCAATACCTGCGCTAAGCTTTTTTTTTGCTTAAGTACTTGCTCTACGATTTTTATGCATGTGAGTAGGTTTTTCTTGTAAGATAGGTCCATGTTCGTATTATAGCAGCTTTTTGCAGCGCTATCTGTTGTTTTTTATGCTTATTTATGGTAGTTTAACGGGATTTTTCTAGATAGAATTAAACATGGCTATATTGCCTATCTTACAGCACCCTGACCCACGTCTAGCGATACCTGGTCGTCACGTAGAGGTCGTCGATGATGCAATACGTAAAATAGTTGATGATATGTTTGAAACTCACTATGCTCAAAAAAACTGTGCGGCTCTTGCGGCAACGCAATTAGGCGTAGATTTACGCATTACGGTTATTGATTTTTCTGAACAAAAAAACCAGCCTCTCTGTCTCATCAACCCCGAAATTTTGTCACGAAGTAATGAAACCACTTTTGAGTCAGAAGGTTGTATGTCTGTACGCAATATCCACGAGAAAGTTAGGCGTGCGGAGAAAATAAAGGTAAGGGCTCTAGATCGTGATGGTAAGAAGATAGAGTTTGACGCAGATGGGTTTATGGCCAAATGCATACAGCATGAGTTGGACCATCTTGACGGTATTCTGTTTATAAAGCGACTTCCTAAGCTTAAGCAGAAGATGATTAATCTCAAATTTCGACATTTTTAAGTTATAGATGAAATTACGCGTAGTTTTTGCAGGAACCCCATCTTTTGCAGTGCCTGCATTAGAAGCTGTTTACAGGCATCATCACTTACTATGGGTTTACACTCAGCCTGATGCAAAAACGGGTCGTGGCCAGAAGCTACAAGCCTCTCCGGTCAAGCTTTGGGCTATAGACAATAATATCGCATACGAACAGCCTGAACGAATAGGTAAAGAGCAAGCCAAGATGTTGCAAGAGCAAAAAGCTGATGTACTTGTTGTGGCTGCATATGGTCAAATTATACCGATTTCTGTGCTAGCTGCTCCCAGGTGGGGCTGTATTAATATTCATGCATC
Organism: Pseudomonadota bacterium; assembly: GCA_036128855.1. GTDB lineage: Bacteria > Pseudomonadota > Gammaproteobacteria > Comchoanobacterales > Comchoanobacteraceae > JAYYPW01. Next base: position 36,262 of record JAYYPW010000008.1, on the reverse strand, counting down.
CTTGTTACCGCGTTGGCGTGGTGCAGCTCCAATCCAGTATGCCCTTTTACATGGAGATGACCAGGTAGGGGTTTCTATTATGCAGATGGAGAGAGGCTTGGATACAGGTCCTGTTTTACATCAAGTATCCTGGCCTGCACACAAAGATATGAATGCGCTAACTTTGACCGATCAAATGGCAGAAGCAGGTGCTTCCGCTCTCAACTTGGTGCTTACTGATGTAAAGTCCTTTTTGCAAAAAAAATCTATACAGGATGATGCACTGGCAACGCTTGCTCCAAAGATAACAAAAATTCAGGCACAAATTGACTGGCAAAAGACCTCTACACAGACTCTTTGTCATATTCGCGCTTTTTTTCCGTGGCCAACAGCATTTACTTTTTATAATGGGGAACGTATCAAAGTTCTAGCTGCATCTGCTGTAGAACTGGATAGTCACAGTGAGAAACCAGGAACCATTGTAAGTTGGTCAGCGCACGGCGTTTGCGTTGCATGTCTTGATGGCTGTATTAGAATTAGGGTCCTTCAGTTTCCTGGAAAAAAACCGTGTGATCTAGCCTCTGATACGCATAGTTTACAAAATAAATTGCTGATAAATTCTCGGTTTTTACCCTCTTTCTAGAGTAGTTCCATTGATAATCGCCTGTGGATAACCCTGTTGAATAATGTAATTCTTTATAGAACCCCTATTTTTGTGGATTTTTTTTCTGGATTTTTTTTGTAAATGGTTCAATTTTTCAATGTTTTATTTTTTTTCAGTTTATATACTCAGTCATTACTTTCTTTGTTATATAAAACAAGGTTGCAAGTAGAGATAGCGTTCTATTTAGAAGATACCTGTTTACTCTAGAGTGGTAAAAATCTAAAGCAACCGATTTTATCACTGGTTTATATCTAGTTGGGTGATAGGTGAAAATGTTTAATGGCCAGTTAGCGCTATTGTTGAGTATCTGGTGGCGATGTAGCTGGCTTATCGTCTTTTGGTGTAGACTTTTCAGCAAGGGGTACTGTGTGTGATTCACTTGATTCTGAAATTTTTACAATGGGCTTTTCTGTTTGATCGGACTGATCTGATTTTACAACGTTTGTAGGTATTGAGACAGACTCTTTTTGCGCCACAGCTACACTAGCAGTGTTTAGAGAAACTTTTTGTTCTCTAGAGGGTTCGAGCTTTGGATTTGTAGAACTCTCTATATCTTTTACAGCTGTAGAGTCTTTTGTGTTTACTGTGCTCGATATTTTCTCTGCTTCTGTCTTAGTAGGTGAGGCTTCAGACTTTTCATCTTTAACCATATTTTCCTGGAGCACAGTTTGGGATAGCGTTCCTTCTGAATTAGATGAACTTGGTGTCTCCTTTGCTTCTGGTTCTGTAGGTGAGACCTCAGGTTTTTCTTCTTTAGCTGTAATTTCTGGGAGCGCAGTTTTGGTTACTGCTTCTTCCGACTTAGCTATGCTTGGTATTTCCTCTGTCTCAGGTTGTGCAGGAGAGGCCTTAGACATTTTTTCTGTAGCTGCACTTTCTTGGATTGATGTTTGGGATGCTATTTGCGCTGACTTTTCAGTACTAGGTATCTTCTCTGGTTCTGGCTGAGCAGGTGATGTTTCAACTTTTTCTTGTTTAGCCATACTCCCTTGTATCGCAGTTTTGGATACTGTTTCCCCTGACATAGCTGTACTTGGAACCTTCTCTACTTCAGGCTTTGTAGGTGGAACCTCAGGTTTTTCTTCTTTAGCTATATTTTCTTGGAGTACAGTTTTGGATACTGCTTCCTCCGACTTAGCTGTGCTTGGTATTTTTTCTGGTTCTGGCTTAGCAGTAGAGGCTTCTGGTTTTTCTTGAGGTGTTGTCTCGGATACTGTTTCATCTTTTCCTATCGTACTTACGATAGTCGCAGGTATGCTTGATTTGATTGTGCTGCTTGTCTGAGAAACTTCTGCTGCCTTTGAGCTGGATATAGTCAATTCGGTTTCAGTGTGTTTATCGATATTTATTGAAGCGTTTTCTGCTGGTTGAGTTTCTTGTGCAAGGCGTACTGTAGTTGAGGTTGAATTTGTGGTGGGGACGGCGTTAGGTTTGGTTTCGCTTTCTGTGGAAGGCGTTTGATTAATCTCTGGTGCAGATACAGTCTTCTTAACATCTAGGTTAATGCCAGTATTATCGCTGTTTGTAGAGTCTGTGTCAGGGATTATATCTGGTTTTTTGTAAGTTTCTGTGTTATCGAGTGATAATTTATTCTCGCTTGATTCGCTATTAGTACCGTTGGGTACTTTTGGTAACTGGGTAGAGGGTTTCGATGTTTTTTCTTGTTCAATGAGACTCAATTTTTTAGCTTCTGTATCCGTACCAGTTGTTGGTTGGTTTTCTTGATCAGATTTTCGCTCACCACTTATTGCTGCAGACATGTTTTGTCCGTCTTTTGGTGAAGGTGATTTTCTTGGGCCGGAGGGTTTCTCATTTACGCCTAGAACTTTCGGTTCGATTGCATGTAAATTAGCTTCAGCAACAACTTGGGTTGTGCTGAGGTTTTGTAGTCGCTGCTTTACGATAAATTTTTGTGTGTCTGATAGTGATGCGACACTTTGGTTCGTTCTTAAGTTAACTGGTAATAGTGTGTTTGTAGAGTATAAAGTTGAAATTGAATAACCTAGTAAGATGAACGCACTTGCTTTGATGAGGTTTTTGGGCTCAAAAGCGAGACTCAGGGTTTCGCTGAGCGCATGAGTTATATCACTACTTTCATCGTTAGAAGGTTTACAACCATCAACATGTTTTAATAAGTGTCTTGAGGATACTTGATTGATTCTTTTTATGTTGCCTTGGGAGAGTTGGTATATTTTCTCAATGGTTTCACGTGGAATTTGTGGCTGGAAGAGCTCTTTACTTGCCTGTGTAAGACAAAGTTTTATGTATTTTTGTGTTTCTGCTTCACTGAGATTAGCTAAGGGTATAGTTTTGATTCGGAAGCTATCCCAAGTTGTGTTTTTATTCAAACTATCAATACTATGATGGCTAGCCATAAGGAATTGTAAGTGGCTACCAGTAGGTTGAACTGATGCGAGCTTTTGTATTACATCTATAGTTTTCTTTGGTAAGGTATGCGCATCGTCAATGATAATGCGCAGTTTTATATTCTGTCTTGCAATTACTTTGGCGAGATTTACGATGTATTCCGTGCAGGGTTTTCTAACTATGTTTGGCTTAGCTTTGATATGGAAATAGATTGTTTTAAGAAGGTTAATTGGCGATAGTCCTTCTGCTGTCGGTAAGTACACTTGAACATAGCTTGAGGGCATCTTATAAAAGCTTTTAAGACAAGTGGTTTTACCACATCCTGATTCTCCGTGCATATGACTAATACATATGGACGTTGTGTCAAGAGTAACCATCTGGTTTAGAGCGAATATAAACCCTTGATAGCGATAATGACATTGGTGCAGCCTATTTTCATCAAACGGCGCTTCTTCAAAACCTTGGTTTAACCATTCAGCTGTTGTGGCGCCAGCAGAGTAAATTTCTTGTACCATATATCAGTTGCACTAATGAACTGTTTCGATATTAACAAATATTTAAGATCTTTTTCAAGCTTCTCTATCTATCTTTTCTATTAATATCTTTTTTATTTTTTTGTAGTCTTTTGCCCTTTTTGTTGTGAGATTTCCTTTTATGGTAGTACTTGATTAGGAAAGTAGTTTTTGTTAATTTAGCACAGCACTAAATAGTTTGTAAGTTATGACATCTGTAGATCTACAAGATCAAATACCAATAAGCGCTTTTGCAGAGAAGGCGTATCTTGATTATGCCATGTTTGTGGTCTTAGATCGTGCCTTACCTAATATTTCTGATGGTTTGAAGCCTGTGCAGCGTAGAATTGTTTATGCCATGCACCAATTGCATCTTGACTATAGTGCAAAACACAAAAAATCTGTGCGAACAGTAGGTGACGTTGTAGGTAAATTTCACCCACACGGTGACGGCCCATGTTATGAAGCAATGGTCTTGATGGCGCAGTCGTTTAGTTATCGTTATCCACTCATAGATGGCCAAGGTAACTGGGGATCTATTGATAACCCTAAGTCTTTTGCCGCCATGCGTTATACAGAGGCAAGGCTTGCTCGCTACGCAAAAACTCTGCTAGATGAAGTGCATTTAGGTACGGTAGACTGGCAGGGTAATTTTGATGGAACTCTTCAAGAACCACAGGTTTTACCAGCACAATTGCCGAATATACTATTGAACGGTGCTTCTGGAATCGCTGTAGGTATGACTACAGATATACCCCCGCATAATATCAAGGAGGTTGTAGCCGCTTGCGTTTATATGTTGCAACACCCTGATGCTGAAGACGATAAGATCTATAGTTTCATACCAGGTCCTGACTACCCAACTGGGGCGGAGTGTGTGACAAGCCTGGAGGATATCAACAAGATTTATCGTACAGGGGATGGTAGTATTTCACTGCGGGCCACCTATCGGCAAGAAGATAAAGATAATATAGTTATTGACAGTTTGCCATATCGTGTTTCCCCCAACCGTGTTATGGAGCAAATTGCTGCAGAGATGCAAAAAAAGGCAATCCCTATGGTTGTCGATTTACGTGATGAATCAGATCATGAGAATCCAGTTCGTCTAGTCCTGATACTGAGGTCTTCTCGCGTTGATGTTGATGCGCTTATGCACCATCTTTTTGCAAGTACGGATTTAGAGAAAGAAAATAAAGTTATCCTCAATATGATAGGTCTAGATAAGCGACCGAAGGTGTACTCTTTGCCCGAAATACTCAGACAGTGGTTGGTCTTTAGAAAAGGGGTGGTTGTTAGGCGTTGCCAAGCTCGTTTGGAAAAAGTTGAAGAACGGTTGCATATTTTGGCGGGACTTCTACTGATTTTTACCCATCTTGATGAGGTGATTCGTATCATAAGAACTCATGATAACCCAAAGCCTAAGCTGATTGAGCGTTTTGACTTGACCGATAGGCAAGCGGAGGCTATTTTGGAAATGCGCTTACGTCATCTTGCCAAACTCGCCGAAGCTAAGCTTTTGGAAGAGCAGGCAGCCTTGTTTGATGAGAAAAATGAGCTACAAGCAATTTTGGGTTCAGATAAAGTCTTAGCTGATCTTATGATCAAAGAAATGGAGGCTGTGTGTAAAATCTTTGCTGATTCTCGCAAGACCGCTTTAGTTTCTCGTAAGAAAGCTACTAAGCTATCGGTAATACAGCCAACCAAATCTGTGGATGATGTTGTTGTTGTATTTTCTAATCACGGTTGGATCCGCGTTGGCAAAGGTCATCAAGTTGATCTGAGTAATCTTACGTTTCGAACAGGCGATCATCTAGCTTGCTCCTTATTCACCCGTACGGACACCAACCTTGTAGTCGTTGCTAATCAGGGTCGAGTTTTTACGCTGAGATATGAAGATCTACCTACCTTGAGAAGTCAGGGCGATCCTGTCACTAAGCATATTGATGTCAAGCAAAATACCAAGTTCTCTACGATATTAAGCGGGTACAGCCAAGAGCGTGTAGTTTTTATATCAGATGATGGTTATGGTTTTGCAACAGATATTGCAAGTCTATGCTCTAAAAATAGGGCAGGGAAGCAGGTGTGGGATGGACAAGAGAGCAACTCCTTATTACTTCCTCTGGTCTTGAGTGGTAACCACAGTCATCTTGTTCTGGTTTCTGCACAGGGTAGGATGTTGATTGTAGATCTTGCTGTGCTGCCAAGTCTAAAAAAGGGTAGAGGGCAAAAGTTGATGCAAATTTTACCCCAAGACTTCTCCTCGGGAGAAGATAAGTTGGTTTTTTGGCATGCTATTGCATCTAAAAATACCTTGCGTATTCATTCGGGTAAACGTACTTTTTCCTTAAAGCCATCTCAGTGGCAAGCATATTTAGGATCACGTGCTAAGCGTGGTAAGCATTTACCACAAGGTTTTCGCGCTGTTAACGAGCTCGAGTCAGTGGAGTAAATATGGCCTCTATAGCCTTGGTAGATTCTCACTGCCATCTAAATTATTTGGTCCAAGACGATTGGCAAAAAGATGTAGCCAGCGTGTTACATAATGCTCAAGAGGTAGGTGTCGAAAAGTTTCTTTGTATCAGTGTAGATGTAGAGCATATTCCGGAAGTTTTACAGATTGCTGAAAAATTCCCACAAGTGAAAGCGTCGATTGGCATCCACCCTTGCTCTGTACAAGAGTCTCCTGATGATTCTTTACAAAAGGTTGAGGCTTGGCTAAAACATCCAGAAGTATTGGCGCTAGGTGAAACAGGTTTAGACTATTTTCGTCCAGAAGGCCTAGATAAGGCTAGACAAAAGAAATTTTTTGCTGCACATATCCATATGGCTAAACAAACTGCAAAACCCTTAGTTATACACACGCGCTCAGCTCGTCAGGACACGTTGGAAGTTTTACAATATGAAGGTGAGGGTGCAGTAGCAGGGGTGTTGCACTGTTTTACAGAAACGATTGATATGGCAAGGACTGCCCTAGATATGGGACTTTATATTTCTTTTTCTGGTATAATCACTTTTAAAAACGCAGACTCCCTCAGAGATATTGTACGTTTTGTCCCATTGGATAGAATGTTGATAGAAACCGATAGCCCCTACCTGGCGCCTGTTCCTCATCGAGGTAAGGCGAATCAGCCAGCATATGTTGTAGAGGTTGCTCAAACTGTTGCTGCGCTTAAAAACGTATCTTTACCTCAGGTAGCGAAGCAAACGACTCAGAACGCTCTTGATCTTTTTCATTGGCCGTAGTGCGAGTTTGTTAAGATAAAAACTAAAATAGCTTGTCTCCAGGGATGCATGTCGATATATTAAGCATATGATAATGTTAATGTGGGTTTAATGTATCCGTTTGTACTACCATACCAAGAGAAAAAGCGCAGTTTCGTGATGTTTTGTGCACAAAACTTATACTGCGTAACTCTCGATCAGCATACTGGAATTACGTACTTAGAACAGCATGATCTTGAAGAAGGTGGCACAGGTATAGCCTATCATGACACTACTGTACTAGTTGACCCATTTCAAAGTCAGGTTACCCTAGCTAACGAGCTTATTCCTTTGGATGAAAAAAAAATACGGCATGCATTTAACCATCTTATGCATGAACCATTTGTTGCTGCATGGCGTGTTAACAGTGAAAAAGGCATGCTCTTTTCCTGCTCAGACTCGATTATGTCTGATACGCTTAGCTCATCAAACCGGGCGGGGTTGAGCCCTAGCTTAGTTTTAGACGGCAATATTGTTTGGCAAGGCTTGATGGATTTTTTTCATATTAACGAGCGCTATCCCATCTTTGTTATAGGTCGAGGGCACACCTTTGCCATTTGTTTTTTTATTCAAGGTTTGCTGCATGAAGTCGATCATTTAACCTGGGATAGTGAAATTGGAGATTTGGCTAGTTTTGTTTTAACCGAAGTTATTCCCTGTTTGCAATCACATGGTGTTCTAGATGAAGACCGTAAGTTATACGTCGTCCACTGGGGAGAGCAGATGGTGACAGACTTTATCTCGCTCCTCAAAGATAAACTGCGTATAAAAGATGCCACTGTGCTTTCTGTGGATAGTTATGGGGACCTGTTACTTGGGTGTTTAGAGCCTGTTGTGCTACAGGACTTGACCCGTGATACACTCGCTTATCAGCAAAGATCTGATCTACCCATAGTTTCTTGGCAATTTTTGGGGGTAGGTTTATTATTACTGTCTGCTTTCCACGGCCTATATATAGGGTATACATTATATGATGACAACGCTAAGCTAACCCAGATTTCCTCCAAAATGCAACAGTATGATTCAATTCGTTCTGACTATGTTGGCGTGCTGAGTAAATCTGCATTATCGATGCGCAATGGTTTTGAAAAATTTCTTCATGTGTTGGCATGTCAGGTACCAAGAGACGTATGGTTAACAGGTATGGTATTGCAAATGGACAAGCAAAAGCTCTATGTGCAAGGCCATACTCGTACTAAGATTAATCTACACGAATATGGTGATGACTTATTGCGTAATCTGGACTTTTCTCCACAGAATTTATCAGTTTATTACGTTGATTCGTCCGTATTCATAGATATTATGGGGGCCAAAAAGAGAAGCCTGCGTGATGAGCTAACCCACGTTTTGGATATTTTTAATTTGCCAAATGTCCCTTATGAACCTGGTAAGCGTTTGGATAGTTTAAGTTTCCAGATAACTAATTTACAGGAGGGGGAGAAGTTATTCTTTTGAGCATATGAGACGTGTCCTCGCTTTTTGTAATTATTACACGAACATTTATAGGTTACTGGACTGGTTGCTGAAGACTGTCGTAGTGTTTTTGCTTTTTTACCTGAATTACATTGCAAATAGTTACTTTCTTGGGCAACAATTAATTCAGAATAAGGCCCGTTTTGTGGCGCTACAAAATGCTTTACAGACGAAAAAACAACTACAAGATCGTGCAGAACAGACCGAATACCATATACACGCCTATGATAGAATCTCTAAAAAAGTGCTCCATGATATTGTAAAGACAGGCTTGAGTACAGTGGATAATGTGGATATTGTTACTTCCGATATTGAAACAGTTAATGCCCAAGAAACAGGCTTGGTTTCGTATCAGTCATTTCCTTTGCAGTTTTACCATGTTACAGTTGTTCTAAGGGGTGTTTTTCAAGATATCGAGAACTTCTATCATGCGATAGCCGATGCTTACCCAAATGAAATTTTTTGGAAAGAAGTTATTTTTGACGCGAGTAAATACCCTAATAGCCAAGGAGCGATATCTTTTTATGTTTTGGCGCAATAAATTTTTTGCTATGCTTATGCTTAATGTTCAACTGGCGGTGGGTATTTTTGCAAGCAATCATGTTTCATCCATACAGTGTCAAGATCCTTTTTATCCCTTATACATTGATGATCCGCGTAATGATTATGAGCAATCTTTATCCAAAAAGACCAAAGAAGAGTCTGATACGCCAGCACAGATTCAAATGGTTGTATGTGATGATGACCCTTGGGTTATGTTCAATGGAATAATATATCGTGAAGGGGACCAGTATATGAATGGTATTATTACCAAGATAACTTGTACCGAAGTAGTTGTGACCAATGAGAACTCCCAAACTACAACCCGGCTAGTTGACAGTGGGTTGATTGAAAAAGTAGGTGAAAAAAATGATTAAGCATCCTAGGTTTTCTTATAGAGTTATTCTAGTTATCTTTGCGGTAACCTTGTTTGGCTGTGAGCATCATCAAACTCTATCAGATCAAAGCATCGATAATATAAATCACCAGGTAGAAGATATGCTTAAAAGCAATGTAGCTTTAAGTAAAGAGGTGAATATACTGCCTGAGGAAGTAGAAGGAGGCCTGTATCATAACAAAGATGGGTCTAGTCCTAACCAGGATAAGCAAGAAGTCTATAATTTATCTGTGCAGAATCTTCCTGCACAGAAGTTCTTCCGTACCTTGGCTTTAAAGACGAATACAAATATGGTAGTGGATGAAGATATTGCTGGAAGTATTACGCTAGATCTAAATCAGGTCACCTTACCTGAGATCTTTGATATATTGGCTAATGTGTACGATTTCTATTTTGAGAAAACAGGTCGTATTATCCATGTTACTACAATGCAGTTAAATACCAAGATTTTTACGCTCGAAGGTTTGGCTCTAAAACGTAGTGGTGTGTCTACGCTGAAAGTAGATAACTCTACACAAGGTATGGCAAGATCAGGATCTTCATCTGAGGTGCAGACTAAATTTGATATTGATAATTTATGGGAAGAAATACAAGTCACCTTGGAATCTATCGTTCAGGTTGATCATCGAGTAGATAGCTTAGATAAAAAACGCAATTATCTGGATAAGCCAAGTGTGAATGTAAATCAGTCCACAGGGGCGATTGTAGTAAGATCGTATCCTAAAGAAATGATGCGGGTAGAAAAGTTTATTGCTCGCTTAAAGTCTATGTATAGCAAACAGGTTGTTATTGAGACTAAGCTATTAGAAGTTCAACTCAAAAAGAGTCATGAATCAGGTTTAGACCTACAGCTACCTCACTTGCAATTCACTGGCGATATGAACGGACTAAAATATTTTGCTGAGTCAGTTGACTATCCAGATTCACCGAATTTAGACCAACCATTTAGGGCTTTTCTAAATTACCTATCTCTGCAAGGCCAGGTTACAGTGTTGTCGTCGCCTCGTATTACCACTATGAATAGACAAAAAGCGGTAATTAAAATAGGTCAAGATAACTACTATCTTGTGGGTACAGATACCCAAACATCTACACAAAATGAAGCTGTTTCAACTAGCTTGTCTCTACAACCCTTCTTTTCTGGGATATCCCTTGACGTTACTCCCGAGATTCAAGATGACAATAAGATAAATTTACATATACACCCTTTAATCTCGGATGTTGTAGGAAAAGATTACTCTTTTCAACTAGGTGGAGACTCTTCTGAGTCTTATGTTCTAAACTTGCCGGAGTCATCAGTTCGTGAATCTGATTCAGTTATACAAGCATACAGTGGTCAGTTTATTGCTATAGGTGGTTTAATGAAACGCAAGACGGAAACTTCCCGAAAACGCTTACCTAAATTTTTTAGTAAGTCTAATGATTTACGTTATCGAGATATGTCTGAGACAACCGAGCTTGTAATCGTGCTGATGCCAAAAATAGTTGATGTTGTGGATTCAGGTATTACTGCTGAGATCAATGATTTTACTAAGTAGCCATCTTGTGGTTAGATAGTGCGTAATTATTTGAATGGGAACTTTTATGTTACAAGAATATTTTGGGTTAAAGGACAATCCCTTTTCAATTCACCCTAATCCACATTACTATTGCGACCTAAAGTTTCATGAAGAAGCACTACAAATGGTCATATATAGCGTAAAAAATTATGATACGTTGATCAAAATAACCGGCCAAATCGGTTTAGGAAAATCTATGGTTGCAGCTTGTGTCCGTGATAAATTAAAGATTACGCACCATGTTTGTGAAATTAGAAATCCTAACATGAAAATAGAAAGCCTGATCACAAGCTTGATAAATCAACTTCCTAGAAAAGAAGCTCTTGGTCTAGAAAAAGACTTGCTACCAGTGGATATTTTGGAAAGTCGACTCAAGTATTTTAATGAGCATGTTCAACCGGTTGTTCTTATTATTGATGAAGCCCAGGCAATGGAAGATTCTCTTCTTGAGACCTTACGACTACTGACAAACCTCGAGCAGCGTGGGCGTCCGCTATTACAAATTATTCTTTTTGGACAGAAAGAACTTGATGTAAAATTAGCACAAGATAAATTTAAACAGTTGCGTCAACGTATATGTTTTTCTTATGAAATACGTTCACTCAGATTACGAGAAGTTATTTTTTATATCAATTTTCGACTTAGTGTAGCTGGTATTGAAGGACGTTCCATTTTTCATCAAGATGCTATGGAGATGATTGCTAAGTATACCAAAGGTGTTCCAAGAAACATTAATATTATTGCCCATAAAGCTATGCTGTTTGCATCATCAGCACAATCATTGGATGTCAAGAAAAGTCATGTATGGCAAGCTTTACGTGATCATGGTTTGGTTTCCATGTATGATGTTTTTAGTAGGTGGAAAATTTATTTAATTATTGTATTAGTTGCGCTTAACTTGGTTGTCGCTCTTAATATTTTTCTGTTATATACAAATGGGGTTTTATGATATGACATGTGATAAAATCCAGTTATATCTATCTAGGAGGGCTTATGTCTTTGTATGAACATATAGCTTCAAGTAGTCGAACTAAGAAACAAGGTAAGAATCAGGTTCCTAATCCTATGAACGCTATGCAGCGTGATCAGCCCCTACAGTCCTTTCCTTGGGTCACCATTATAATCGCGATTCAGGTTGTCTTGTTTATAGCTTTAGCCTTGTATTTTGGTTATGTAAAGTTAGTGAAGACTATGGAGTTTGAGTATCAGAATAAAATACAAGCTCTAGAGATTAAACAGATAGGTAAAGATATACATGCTAGCCAAGTGGCTGTGGATAAGCCACAGAGTTTATTTACAGATGAAAAGATAAAGGCAGTTACAAAGCAAACAGCATCACCTTCTGCACAAACGCAGTTTGACAATAATCCTACGAAAATAATCAATGAAGAACAAAGCACGTTCGTTAAAAACTTAGATAAAAAGGTAGATTTTAGTAATAACGCCAATGGTTCTGTTTTATCAAGACCTGTTTCTTCAAAAGAGCCAGTTGAGGCGGAAGAAGATGTCACATCTGCAAATGCAAACATAAGTAATACTGCAATTAAGGTTGATACATCACCAGCTAAGATCGATACTCAACCAGTTTCTTTACCTTCTACTACAGAAATAGATAAAACCACCCCTGTAGACCAACGCGTTTCTGTAGAAGCTGTAGATCAAGAGGTTTTGATCCAAAAAGCGCAATCTCTATGGCAGCAAGGTTACGTACAGAAAAATGAAAGGTTACTACAAAACTCTGTTGTGTCTGTCAAGGGAGCTTTATTTAGTAAAGCTTTTGCTGATCGGTTATCTTTATTAGAAGGACAAGATTGGACATCTGTTCGAAACTTTTGTCATGCTTCTAGTGCATCTCTACGTGAAGATGTAAATAGAGAGCAAGTGGTATTTGCCTGCAGTGACTATTGGCTTGCTCAAAAAAACTATCAGCAAGCTATCGATATGTATGACTATCAGCCAGACCTTAAAGATCATCCTGATTATTATGGGAGACTTGCATTTCTTTATATTAAGAATAAACAACCAAAGCAGGCAATGGAAATGTATAGTAAGTTGGTTAATCAACACGAGAAGAATGGACAATGGTGGTTTGGCTTAGGTTGGTCTTATCATTTGATCGGTAAAGAACAACAGGCGCATGATGCTTATAAGAAGGCCTACCTACTTGCTGTGCCAAACGCTGTTTATAAACCACTTTTAGAAAAGATTTTGCATTATGAGTCTCATTAGCCCTGTAGCGCCCGAAAAAATCGATTTTATACATTACTTACATCAATGTGGTTATATTAATGATGTGATAGTAAATCAGCTCAGAGGTAAGGCATATAATGCTACGCAAGTGTCTAAATTGACCTCTATTGATGAAAGTATATTGGGTATGTATCATGATCAATGGCTGGAGGTAAATCAAACTGATCTGGACCTTTCTATACAAGATGATTGCTTAATACTTATTGATAGGCTTTTATGTTGCCAGTACGTTATTTTGCCCTTCCTAATACAGGGTAATCAGCTTCTGGTAGCATGTAAAAATCCTTATAATATGAAAATGCGAAAAGAGGTTGCTAAACAACTACAGAAAAAGTATAAACCTGTGTATATGTTAGCAAAGTCAGATATTATTCTACCTTTGCTACATGTGTATTATCGTGATGTCAAAGAAGTGATAATCAAAGCAAAGTCTGTAGCAGATGGTAAGTCTTTCATGGCAGGTGCACAAAAAGTTTTTGATGAACTTATTGATGCGATTTTGTTAGATGGTTTTGCACACCATGCAACCGATATTCACTTAGTTTCTAGTGGTGGAGCACTTTCCTATAGGTTACGTACTCATCATCAATTTTTTCCCGTTGTTGACTTGCCCGCAGGTATTTCAGATGGTTTACGCAATAGGCTTTTAATAAGAGGAGGCTGTGCTTTTAACCGATTACAGCATGTTCAAGACGCTGCAATTACCGTTGCGAATGGAAATGAAAAAATACCTATTCGTGTTTCACATATTCCTACAGGGGATGGGTATTCAATTGTTTTGCGAATTATCCGCGAAGAATTTTTGATTATAGAAGAGGCAAACTTTAATGACTTACAGTGGCAAAACTTAGAGTTTCAACTTCAGTTTAACAAAGGACTGATGTTAGTATGCGGACCTGTAGGTAGTGGTAAAACTACTATTTACTATGGCATTATGAAGCGACTACTAGGGGATAGGTTAAAGATTATTTCTATTGAGGATCCGATAGAATCACAAATACCCCATGCTTTCCAGATGGATCTAAGTCATACGCAACTAACTTTTCAAGATACTATGAAGATTATTTTGCGTCAGGATCCAGATGTATTGATGATAGGTGAAACACGCTCAGAAGATGCTGCACGTTGCTTAGCCGAAGCAAAGATAAGTGGACATATGGTTGTTTCAACAATACATGCGTTATCCCCTTGGGATTGTCTTTTGAAGCTTGCAAAGCTTGGTTTTGAACAAAATCAGTTACTCAATCAAACAATTACCATTGTAACAGTAAGACTGATTCCTCGTTTGTGCCAGTCATGTGTGGTGGATCATCACTTAACTGAGCAAGAGCAAGATGTGTTGAAAGACCAAAAATCAATCAAACAAGTAAAGCAGTGGCGGCGCAGTATTGGATGTCCTAAATGCCATTTTTCTGGTATTGAGACCATCACACCTTTTTATGATATTTTAAGTTTGACGCCACAAGATTTGGCTATGGCGCGAGACTCGTGGGAAAACCTACGTAGTGTGCCCATTTTACAGGCGCCAATTGATCGTCTCAGTGCTCATCTTATGCATTTAGCTAGCCAAGGCCTGGTTGATATCAAGACTTATTTTTCTCTAGTGAGCGTATGATTGCTTTTCGTGTTGTATATGAAAGACACTACTTGCGTCGTAAGGTTATTGTCTATGCAAAAGATGAAAGAGATGTTCTTATGCTTTTTCCACGTGATACGGATTTTATTAGTATTCGTAGGCTGAATGTTGTTTTAGATCGTATAATTCGCTTTTTGCAGTATATTGTTGTTACTGAACGCGTAATGCAGCAAAGATTAATTAATTTGCTGGAGCTTTTTCAGTCGTGTTTGAAAAAAGAAAACCTTGTTCTTAATCGTTTATTACAAGAAACTCTCTTGGCTGATAAACCAAGATACTTCCAGCATGAGCTTTGCCACTTATTTTTTTATTTAGAGGGCGGGCATAGTTTAGGTGATGCGTTAGTGGATGTTATGCGTATTCCTAGCTATATTTCTGGTGTTATGAAAGTTGCTACAAAGGGAGATCATGTTCAAAGTGTTCTACAAAATACTATTTCCCACTTTAACTTTTTAGTTTCTAGAAATTTTCGTGTTTCTAAACTGATTTATATACAGATATTTCTTACTTTGACTGAGGCCATTGCAGCCCATTATGCGGCCAAAACAAAGTTTAATGAATATTTCTTTAGTATACAGTTTCGTGGTGATACCCCTCCTGCAGTTGCACAAGTGTATGTAGATATTTTTGTAGCCCTAGATGTTCAGACCCTTTTGGTGTCTCTAGCAGCAATTACAGCGGCAATTTATGGCGTCAAAATAGCATATTATACTAGCAAGTCATTTCGTTTTATGATCGATTGGTTACGATTACGTGTCCCTTTAGTCAAACAAGTTGAGTATATCGGGACGCAATTGCATATTTTTAGGGCATTAAAGATGTCAGACAGTATTCATATTAGCCATAGTGACAGTATTCGTATTGTTTCAGAACAAATTGAAAATAGTGCCTTACAGGTACGCTGGCAGCAGATTGTTGCAGAGCAAGAAAAATATGGACTGAATACATTAGCTATGGTTGATGCTTTATTGGCTCCATCAAGTACTCTGGTGAGACCTGAGCCAGAGACTATGATGGTGACTGAAACAGATATTGAACTATTACAAATGGATATAGTACAACGGTATTATCGACAAGATATGTTTTTACTAGGGTTTGGTTTTCTTATAATCATTGGGATACCGCTTTGGGGTGTGATTGCTTTTGCTTTGACGCAAAACTACTTTTGGTTAAAAACTCTAACCTTATCTATCTAGCTCTATCTATTTTCTTTTTTAATATCTGGTTTTTGTAGACTAAGAACTTTCTTATTGTAGTTATATGTTACATAGGTAGATATGTTAAGAGTCTAACATAATATTAAAATTTGGCTTCATGGGACGCATATCATGCTCGTCTGGATAAGATGTTTTTGGTAGCTAAATTTGGTTTTTTCTCTATAACTAAGTACTGTATATTGTTGAAGTACGCCTAAACAAGTAAACTAAGAAAATTATTCAGAGACAATCTATTTCAGTATATATACAGCTAGGTCGAATTTAATATAGGAAATTTTTTTGCCTATAGATATTAGGGATTGTCCGTGTTTTTTACACTATCAAGTCTAAAAAGCAGTTATTGGTTAAACATTTGATACAAGTTTTTTTTATCTGATGATGATTAGAGTTATGCAAACTTACAACTAGAGAAGGCTCCTCCATCAACGTAGTTCCAGAGATTAACAGCTGTATGGCCACTACCCGCTGCAATATAACCTGCTTTCTCACTACTATTAGTCACATTAGGTAAGACACAATTAAAGCCAGCTATACTTCCCATTTGAGTTTGGTTTGCTGCTGAGACGCTAGAACTAGTAGCGGTTTCTGATACGATTTCTTGATGCTCTGGACCTAGTCCATATGCAATAAATGTTACCGTTTTGCCTTGTAGAGCCGGAGATACATTTGCGGCTGAACTAAAGGTTATTTGTAAAATAAAACGTTGAAGAGCAGCATGTGTGCTGTTGGTGACAGTCGGATCAATGTCTACAAACTGCGCGTTGGTGGTGTTTGATGAACCTCCAAAAGTCTGATCGTTACAAACCCATCCACTAGCAATTCTATCTACACTCCCATTAGCTAGAGTATTACTATCTGAATCTGAAGCATTTTGTACAGAATAAGTGTACACTGTGCTACTTGTAATCGAAGTGGGGCAAGTAAAAGGTGACACGTTTATGTAGTCGGATTGCATTTTTGTAAGTGCATCTTCCAAAATAGGTGTGGCTACTGCAATATCCTGTCTAAAGCGTTGAATTTCAAACCCTAAACCAATATCTTGGGCATATAACTGGGTTGATAGTACGGTCAGTAACAAGGAGAGAGCTATCATAGAAGAAGATATATATATATATTGCTTATTATAACTAGTTTTAATAATATTTAAAGGATATTCTGTTTTTTATGTTACAGCGCACAGCTGAAGCCCATTATTGCTACGATTTAAAATATTTATGTATGCAGGAGAAGCTGCGCTGGAGGTGTTTTGTAAGCTAATACTCCCTAATGCAACGTTATTATTGAGTGCTGAAGAGGGGTTTACACATGTAAAACTACTAATGCTTGCATGATTTACTTTTCCACTAGAGGATTTGTTTATACGCTCTGTGTCAACTTTTAAGTCCATGGCGTAAAAGATTACTACTTTTGATCTTAGGGAAGGAGGGATGTCTCCAGAGGTTTTAAAAGCTACTTCCATAATTAAATCGCCTGCAGAAGCATTACTATCTGTAAGTAGTTGCGTGTTAAAATAGCATGAGTTATTGGCGTCTTTTTGACAAGTATTACTATCAAGGTCGTCTGCTTGTACAAAACCCATGGTTATTTGTCTAACTGGATCGTTATTATCCGTTATTGTGTAAGCTGTTGTAGTTAGATTGGCACCATTTTGTATAAACTGTGCAGATAACATCTGTAAACCTCGATCTAAACTATACGCCTGATTAATACTACTGAGTGTTTTTTGTACTTCATACTCTATACCAACACTCGCTGAAACTAGAAGAGGTAAAATAGCGCTGGCTAAGCTGATCCAAATTTGCATTCGAGGTCTTTTTTGTTTACTACCTTATATTATCTTTTTTTAGAATAGGAAAGCAAACTTTATGGTATTACTTTATGTTGTTTTAATCATAGTAAATATCTTGATTATTTTCTAAAGATATATACTACTTCTCTTGGCATAGAGAATACGGATATGGTAGTAGAGAAGCAATAAATAGGGGGCTTTCATGCATATTGCTGATGTAACCAAGTGATTTTGTATTTCGATTTTGATGCTTTTTAACACTACATGTCCAATGGTTGAGTAAATGTTTACTTTCCGTAGCTAGAGTATGGTTTTTTCTTATGGGGTTACCTTGGCTATCAACTCCAGTGAATACAACTCTACTTTGGCTTAGATCCGGGTGGATATAAGCGTTTTTCCCAAAGTCTACTACTACATCGATCGTGCCACTGCTAAGCTGTGTATAAGCATTTTCTACATAGAGAGTCTGCTGGGGTGTAAACCAGGTTTTGTTAGAACCGATGTGGGGACTGCCAAATAGGTAGGGTTGATTCCAAAAAAACTGACCATCAAATTTGTTATAGTAGTCTTGTGTGTGTTCTAGTAATCCTTGGATGAGTGTTGCTTCGGCGCTAACTTGGTTGATGTAGATGGACCATTTATTCAAAGGAGTGTAAGCGCTAGATTGAACTTGCAATACCACAAATAAACAAGAGTATATTAGCCATCGCGATATTTTATTTTTTAAAAAAATCTTTTTATAAGTCATGTCTATTTTTTTAGTCATTTTTACTCTTCTTTAAGCAGATATTATAGGGGGTAGGTAACTGAGAGAATACATCTATATTACCTGTAGGATAATATATTTCTGCGAAATAAAACCCGTGTGAGTCTATTATACGCTCACAACTATATCCAAATATACCAGAGGCATTTCTGTGATTATGTTGAATTATATCTTTTTGAGTCTTTTTACTTTCGTCTTGTAAAATATCAGCTCGTACTTGATCTAAAGCATCTAGTAATTCTTGATTGCTATGAGTATTTTTGAGTTTTTGCTCTATGTTTGTCATAGTTTTTTGCTGCATGTTTCTAGGCTGGAATGTAACACTATTTTTTTTAGGGGGCATTTTTTGCCAAGGGTTGGCATGAATATCTAACGCTTTGAATCGTAATTTTTTACCGGCTAAAATTGGGCTAATGAATGGGTTTTCTTTACCAGATTGAAACTGGATCTCTATAAAAACGTTTTCGCTGTTCTCGTAAGCATGTATGGATTGTATATAACGTAAGTGAGACGATAAACCTGGTTTTGGGTTTTTTAACCACATCTCTATATGCCCGCCGATTACTGCTTGTGTAGAAACGCTTTGCATAAAAACTTGTACAGCAGTAAGATCTGTTTGCAGCTGTGTTTGTAATATGTCAACAGGACCTGGCATTTGTCCGTAGCAACTATTAAAGACCAAGAGAGTAACTAAAGTAGACCAGTTTCTCCCAAAAAAAAATATTTTTCCGGGTTTGTAACTCAAATTCTGCATGGCTTTTACCCGGCGCAGAGATTAAAAGGATAAGGTAACATGGCACTAAGGTCTATAGTATGGCTATCATGCTCATAAGTTGCGAATGAACGCTGGATTGCATTAGGTATTTTTTTACAAGTGAATCCGACGATTGCGTGTTCTACAGATACGGGAACACTATTAGTGAGTGGTATTGCTAAAGGTAAGCCAAGACTGCCTAGTGCAGTAAATTTTATTTGCGTATCTGCAAAGAAGCTATTACTACGTGAAGATTCGCGGGTATCTTTAAAGGATAATATGATTTCAATATGACCAATTCCGGGTTCTTGCTGAGGAATGATGTCTACATAGATATTCTTAATTGTACTAAAGCTTGGTAGTTTATTCGCAAGTGAGCGTGGGTCTTTTGGATCTTTTGCTCCGATAGGTTGAAATTGGGCGTGGGTACTTTGGTAGGCCATTTGTACATGCTCTATAAAATCTACCAGTAAAGTTGCTTCGGTAAGCATTTGTTGCTGAAATTGATCTATGTGGCTTTGAAAATCAGCATATGCCATAGATGGAAGTAAGAAAGAATGCATATACACTAGTGTTGATGCAAGATATAGTGGTAGGTTTTTTATACAGGTGTTGACTTGAACTTGAGGTACTGCCGAGGTGTAATGCTTCGTAAAATGATGTTTTGTTGATCTTAGCATATGTCGTTTCTCTGGCTTTAAGAAGGTGCCGTGCTACTGTTAGTTAGACAAGATACAATACTGCCTAATTTTGCTATAGGGCTTACGGATAGGCTTAGTGGATAGCGTCTGACTGTTGCTGTATTACTTGTGCAGTCGCTACTATCACAGAAGGTTAGTGCGCCGAGGCGTCCACCATTGTTAATACCATCTCCTGGTGATCCGTCAGGATTATAGCAAATGTAATGGTTAATATGCCCCATTCCGATTGGTGTGAAAGTTTCATTGTTATTTTGTGTCCACGCCGAGTCCAACTTATTAATGCTTATAGGATATAGTCCAGGCCCTTTTGCTATGAATAGTACTTTTTTACTACTCACCGCACCGGATAAAGATTCATAGTCAGCTTGGTTCTTAAAGTGTACTTCACAGCCAAGTTGGTTAGGATAGGGCTTTACTAGACATGTTGAGAAGCTATCAGTGGTGGTAGGTGTACTAGAGTCAGGACAGGTTTGCGTTGAAGTATCTGGGAAATACCCACATATGATTTTTTTAACTGGCCCTGTAGATAGCGTTTTTGCTGTTGTTGCGAGCTGGGTTTTAGAGTTGGCATTTTCGTAGCGCACTGATAATTCATATAAAGCTTGATATATGCTTTGATCTGCTTCTTGTAAGGCAAACTCTGTACGTTTTTTTACTTCGGTAACATTAGCTAAAGTAGGTATTGCTATACAGACCATGAGCCAAAACCAAGACTTTTTTCTTAGATAGAATATGTGACTAAGAAAAATCATTCTCCTCTCCTAGTTATCCATTCTCGTCTACTTGATCACGAGATAGGCATGAATTTAAACTACCTAAGCTTGAGCTCGATGTTCGTATACTAGTTATAGGTATGCCTCTGATTTCGCCTAAAATACCGTCTGGGTTGTAGCAGGTGAAAACGCTAATATCGCTATTGTTACCACTGTAACGACCATCATGGGTGACTGCTTGTTGTAAATCTGAATCTACCTGCTCTATCATGATGGGGTAGAGCGTTGTATTGTATGCTAAGAATAAAACTTTAATACCGCCAACTGACGAAGGCAAAACCTCACCAGAGGAATACATAGCTTTAAATTCCACTTCTACGCCAAGATAACCTGGATAATTTTGCACTAAACAGCCGTCAAAGTAATCGTCTGTACTATCACTATCCGTCATTGCGTTACATGCTATATAAGTTGAGGTGTCAATGAAGCCATATTTTATGCTTTTGATAGGTGATAATTTATCAAGCCCCACGGTTGATGTTTGTGGGATATTATATTTCAGTACAACTGGTTGGCCAGAGCTATTAAAAAAGCTCTGAGCGTCTGAGCTAAATCTATACTTGATTGATTCTAATGCGCCAGCTAGTACTTGATCTGCAAGTTCTAGAATACTGGTTGTGATATTGATAGCAGAGTCAAGCTGTGCATAAGCTTTATTCATACATAGGGAAGTTAAAAATATTACTAAAATCTTTGCTTGCGAGTTATTACGTAACAATTTCAAAACGTCATTTTGCTCCGCTAGTTTTGGTTGGGTAAAGGGGCAAAGCAGAGTGAAAAGGCGACGTCGTTATCTGTTGAAACGTTAATGACCGGTTGGACACCTGAGTTAGTCGTCGATATAAATCCTGCAGGGACACCGTTGTTAATTTTATCCCCACTTTTACCCATAGGATTAAAGCAGCGGAACATTTTTACCGAATCCATAAATGATCGTAAATCACTATCTGAGCTCTTAGAAAAGTCAATAGTAGGTGTGAAAGCAGCTAGGCCTATAAAAAGTATTTTTTTGTCTCGTAGTGGTGCTGGAATACCGGGAAACTGTTCATCGTCTTTGAATTCCACTTGTATAAGAATATTGTCCTTATTTTTACAAAAGTAATAGTTAGCATTACCGTTTTTGTTTGTGGTACCTGTAACGGGCTCTTCAATATTATTACAATCTATAGCTGTCCCGGTTGTGTCAGATGTTCCTGTAAATACTTTATCGGGTCTCATCAGACATATAATAAAACCATTTGCGTCAGTCGCATCGGATGAGTTTTCTGCGCAAGAAACGTTAGAGTCTGCAGGAGACCCGGCGATAACTCTTTTTATTGGATTGAAGTAGTTTGGGCTTCTACTATCGGGTTTGCCATTTATCATGTCAACCGTGTAGTTAATGGTAAAAGTATTACCAACATCACCAGATGCTGCACGTCTACTTATATCCCCAAATGCGCCTTCAATATACCTACTTGCTAGATTAAAAGTATTGTTCGCTTTGTCTAAAGATTCTTGTAGCTGTGCGAAGCTAGTTATAGACAATAAGATGGCTAAAATAGGAATTGTCATGACATATCCAAAATAAACTTACTTTAATGTAACATGTCTATGTTATTAAAATAACCCTTAATTGATGTTTTCATCTTTGTTATGGTGCCAAGGTGCTGTATTTGAAAATATTACTCATCTTTTTAGTTTATTAAGACCTTATGTGTTCGTGTGTATTAATAAATATTTGAGTTAGATAATGTCTTGAGACTATTCAGAGAATATGTGAAAGCATACAACGATATATTTCATTACAAAATCTATGGATGGTTATTGTTTATGTTCGCAGGGTAGCTGAGAAAAGATAAAGGGGGTTATTTCTGAATATATTATCTATAATCATTTACTTATCTGATTATATGATGTAATATTACACCAATAAAATTAATAAATAAAAATTATGTTTTTTTGGAATTTCTTTTTAGACTGTTTTAAACAAAAACCTATTGCCTTTTTACATGGTTCAATAGTAGGTGATCCTAAGCCAATTCAAATAGAAAAAGCTCCTGTATTAGATCCAACATGGAAAGATAGTATGCGCTCAGCAACCAGCTCGCCTACGTCGGTATCAGCAATATTTGACCAAAACCCAGCTCAAGGCCTATCAAGAACATGTGAATATTTATATGCTGTATTAACTCTATACGATAGGTTTGATACTTGTTTTAATGAGTATACCGTTGAAGCGATGCTCATATTTGTCAGTAATTACAGATATCTCCTAGATAATCCAAAAAACTCTCTATACTGTGTTAAGAATTTACTTGATTCGATTGAGCAGGATGTAAAAAAGGATGTCACTAAAGTACTTTCTAAGCAACAGACTGAGGATTTATTACTTCGAGCGCTGTTTCATATAAGTGATGCTAAATATTCTAGACTAGGGACTGAAAAAATCACTTATTATTTAAAAAAGGAATTTAACACTTTCTTTCACGATAATAGATACAAATTTACTTCACAATATCAGAATGGATATGTAGTACAGAATCTATTTAAGAAGTTTAGTAAAGAAATAGTTGCATTGCCATGGAGTCCTAATTGTAAAAAAACCCTGCCTGTTGACTTATTCCGACTACAGTACTTTTCTGAGACTAAATTTAATGAAGATGGCTATCCTATTGGATTTGATGATATCAATAGGTGTCAATTTAGACCTATATCCCCAAATATGTCTATTTAAGGATATTTTCTAGGTATAGTGAGTATCGCCTAGGTTGCGAAATCGTAGAAAGCCAAAAAATAGCCTTTTGTGATTTTTTTTGTTCTTTTCTCTTACTGTCGCGCTTTTTGTATAAATAATCTTCATGTGACCAGAATCTTAGTTACGTACAGTAGAGCATCGGTGAATTAACATAATAAAATGCGATAGGTTTTACTTTTTATCCTGTGCTAGATTTACTTTTTCTGAGTAAAGTATTTACTTAGTTTGGTATTTTTTAAGTGGACAGCTATGGATTTTCTTGTGTTATAGTGGACTTGATTTTTGATATTTTGGCGATAACGGGTCTGTATGGTGACTCGCGATTATGCTTTTAGCTGTAATGGGTAATGTTGGGTTATCGGTGAATATTTCGTCGATGCCTAGGGATATAAGCTCTTCAATCTGATCTAGCTCATTTACAGTGAATACCCCAATTTTTAGTCCAGCTTGTTGTATATCTTCAATAAGACTTTGTGTGCATATTTCATGGCTGATGTTTATCTGTTCACACCCATTCTCTATGGCTGTATCAATCGTCTGGGCTGAGCAGTACGTTGTTCCTAGTACTCTGGGTAATTGATTATTATCTAGAGCGATTTGGCCGAATATTTGGGCTTGGAAACTTAGTATTTTTATTTTGTTGCTATCGCCAAATTTGTTGATCTCTGCCATGATGATAGCTAGATCTTCTCTAAAATTTTGCGTTAATATGGGTTTGATTTCAATATATAGTATGGAGTTTGTCTGTGCTTGCCAATGGAGTAGCTCTGATAGCTTAGAGACTTTGGTGCCTTTATAGTTAGGATGAAACCAAGATCCAGCGTCAAGAGTCTGTATATATTCATAAGAAGATTGATTTACTAAACCGTTGCCATTAGTAGTTCTAGATAAAGTACTATCGTGCATTAATATAGGTACTTTATCTGCTGTTAGAACAACATCGCATTCTATATTTTTTATTCCTGTGTTATGAGCGAGTATAAACGCGGGCATAGTATTTTCAGGTGCAAAAAGACTGGCTCCACGATGTGCAATAAATGTGACCATGAAAAACAATTATAGAAAGCTTAATAATAGATTAAAGTGCCTAAAAAAGCTAGATAGAGAAAGATGGAAAGTTATTAAAAATGACCTTTTAGGACAGCTTGTTAAATCTTTTGAAATGGAAGTTTTCAATTTTCTCTGTCATGGTTTTGGTAGATAGGTTTTTATGGTTTTTCTTTACGGCTAAATTCTTTATGGTGTTATGTATGGAGTTTTTATATAGGTGTGTTTTCCATTTTCTTGCCTTCATAAAGGATTTCATCGCTGAATTTTTAATAGATTTTAGGGTGAAATTAATGAGGGTATATGCAGGAAATAAAGCTAAGGCTGTTAGTCCAACCAATGCTAGTGTGGGATTATTAAGATTGATTATGAGCCATGTCCAGCTGTGTTGGTATATGGTGTAAAAACAGCTTAGCCCTGCTATAAACACTAGCATATCTTTCCCTAGGCTTTTAAGATAGCCACGTTTATCGTTAAAGGAAAAACAGCTGGTATTAACGATATCAGAGATGCGTATTGCTCTTCCATACATCCATTTATTAAAATCTATTTTAAGTTCTAGGTTTGTTATCTTGACGTTTTGGGAATCATCTCTCCTGGTGTAAAGAAGAATGTAGTTGTCTTTTAAGTCACTCAATTTATCTCGATCACGAGGATACTTACTGTCGTAACCATAACATCTAGACATTTCAATGCTAAAATCGATATCTGGGCAAGTTTTAAGAGCAACTTCGACAGAGTCCAAATCTAGACTATAGCTCTTGTTGTCTATTTTAAATTTGAATAGCAAATTTTCATCATATTCTATCTGCGTTTCAGAGGGAAGAGCCCCTCGTATATGTTCGTGTATGGTTTTTACAGAAGATAAATAGATTTTGTAACTACTGCCGATTTCTTCATCCTGAAAATCAACATCTGTATAATATTTTATTTGGGTAGACGCAATATCATTATATGATGGCCTGCCAAGTATTTTTTCACGAATATTTTGCATTATTTTTTAGGTGTTTTTAGATATTTAACTATTGCATAATAACTATGCATTCTCAATGAAATTTTTTGTTTCTTTGAATAATATTCTTGAGGTAATTTGTATTATGTCTGGTCCTGCTGATATTAAAAAATAATACCCCGCTAACATCCTGCTGTGTATATTATTAGGTAGCATGAGTATGAGATATTCATTAGATTCTTCGACGGGTATTCATAAGAATAAGATTGATATGATGCAGAGAATCCTACAAGAGGATGCACTCTGTAGGGCTTATAATCTACTTCAATAATAAACTATATGCATTTTATATAGAATGTTTGCAAATATTATTATGAAGGGTTATGTTGAATGCTGGTTTTGAATTTAGGAATAAATATAATGAAGTTTCTTGTGACTGGTGGTGCTGGGTTTATAGGTAGTCACTTAGTAGAAACATTATACAAGTCTGGGCATACAGTAGTTGTGGTTGATAAGATGCAAACTAAAAAGCGTTTGCCTGGTGTATTTTATCATGAAGAAGATATAACAGACTATCATGCCACGAGAACATTGTATAAAGGTATTGATCAAGTATTTCATTTGGCTGCAGAAGCTAATATTACTGCATGTATAGAAAAACCACTCCGGGCAACAAAAGTAAACGCTCTTGGGACAGCAACTGTTCTTCAATGTTCTAAAGAAGCGAATGTCAGACGTGTTATATACTCATCTACCTCTGCTGCGTATGGTAAAAATACTACACCTAACACCGAAGATCAGATTGAGGATTGTTTGAACCCTTATTCTCTATCGAAAATAGTAGGTGAAAAGTTTTGTAAAATGTTTTCGGATCTATATGGGTTAGAAACTGTAGTGTTAAGGTATTTTAACGTTTATGGTGACGGGCAAGCACATACTGGTCAGTATGCTCCTGTGATGTCGCTTTTTTTACATCAAAACAAAACTGGACAACCACTAACTATAGTTGGCGATGGTTCACAAACGAGAGACTTTATCCATGTAAGTGATGTAGTAGCTGCTAATATAGCTGCTTCTAATTATAATAAAGCTGAACCACTCAAGGGGCAGATATTCAACGTGGGTACAGGTAAAGCATATACTATTCAAGATATTGCACATTTAATATCAGGTAATATCAGATATTTACAAAATAGGCCTGGTGAAATCGTCCACTCTGTTGCTAATATTGAGAAAGTAAAGAACTTTTTTTCATGGACACCTAAAATAGGACTAGATATGTGGTTGAAAAATAAACTGTGCTTCATAGGTTTAGAAAAATAAGTAAATGCTTACAATATTGTCAAATCATCAATATTTTGAAATATCAAACATATTAGAGTGTGGAGTTGGTATCACAAATTTTCTATATATCTTCAGAATGTATGGAGTGTCTTTATCAATAATATTTCTGTGTTAAACCAATATGAAGGTTTTTCATTCTAGCGTAAATTCACAACTGAGTAGGCAAAAGGAACGCTAAAAAAATCAACTTTATGTGTTAAGTATATTAATAGCAATAAAAAAACTCTAATCAAAGAGAAAGGTCTTTAGATATATATTCTGAGCGTTCTTTACAAAAGAGAGTAAGCTTGTTTAGTGCTCGTTCCGGAAGATAGTCCAAATTGGGTAAACAATTAGATTCTTCCGGTGGTTCAGCATGATTTATATTTGGTTCTGCAAGAAAGCTTTGCAGTATCATTTTTTGATCTTTTTTAGGTCTTCCATTGATAAGTGAGTCTCGTAGATCACGTTGGATTTCAGTTTCTATCTTTTTCAAGAGTAGTTTGAAATGTTTTGTAGTATCCGGGTCATTTGGGAAAAGTGCTTGTAGATATTGATTTGCAAATCTATTTTGGTCGATAAAGTCTTCAATATAGAGATCTATGTTACAAAATGTTACCGATGGCCTATTTTTAACTTTCAAGAGTCGACTGATTTCAATAAATAGTAGCCAATAAAAAGTCTCGCATACTGTGAGTCCTTCTTGGTTTTTTAAATGTGAAGCAAGTTCCAGTAAGTTGAAAAAAGCATGTTTTATAGGCGTTATCTCGTGGTCGGTAGATGATAAAGATGATGATAGGCAGACTGATTTATGGATGTTGAGGTAATCATCGGTTTTTAATAAGGGGAAGTTTTCTTTATCGACAGGTGCAGAGATGCCAGTACTGGCATTTGGCATGGTGCTATTAGTTTGAAAAAGCGTGGAGGTGAATTCAGCCAGCCAGATATGATAATCAGGGTCTCCTGTAGCTGATGTTAATTCTTTCAAGTAAGCGTGGGCCAGAGCGGGTGCGTCCCATAAAAGTGTTAAAACGGCGGTTCCACAGGTATTGAGTATGGCCATATGAGCATACTCTTTGGAGTTGGGAGGGTTAGGTCGAGGTTTATCAGACCAGGATAGAGCTGGTGTGTGATAGTCTCCTTGCATATTGATTATTGCTACTGGCTGAGATGGTTCATTGAGGTTGAAAGGCGTTTTCGCAAACATTATCATCGGGAGTCTGATATCTTCATTTGTGAGTATATGACGAAGGGCCTTAAAGTAAGTCTGGCATTTTTTACATATAGAAGAAGTTTGCACAAATTCTATACGAGGGCCGCCTAAATGGGTAAGCCACAAGTCGTCTTGGGGAGGGAGATGTGGTTGTGGAAGTTTTTTATAAAATTTTCGAATAGCTGTAAGGGCTTCATCGAGATGCAGGGTGAAAAATATATCTTCAGCATGCGGTTCTTTACTATCAATGGTCTTTTTGTGTGTGGTGGAAATGGAATAATGACTAAGTGCTTGATTAAGTATGGCGTTTTTGCCAATACATTGGGTGATTTCCTGTAAGGTGGGTCCATCACGATGGTTGTTTTTTCCTATAAAACTTTGGGTTTCGATAGTTGATCCAGTTTCGATTTTTCCGTCACTATGAACTAGTCGAAATGTGAAACCTACGCCAGGATGTCGACTTTGATAGGGGTAAAAGCTTTTAGTGCAACTAAAGGGTATATGTTGCATCTGACGAATAAATGCTGTATTGAGTGTTTTAACTAAGTTGTCGTAGTAGAGGTCAATGGCTTGAATAATAGATTTATTACTATCTGTGTGTTGGAATAAAGGGCGAATTTGATTTCGCATACGGATACCATCTTGTCCGCCAAGTAGATGTTCTAGGAAGAGTAGAGGTAAGTAGGGTTTATATGGAGATAAGCTATTGTTCAGTGAACTAACCCAATCTTCAAAATAAACTTCGAGGCCCTGAGGACTGATGTCCTTTTGTAGCGCATTACGTGAAATCAGAAAGGTTTTGAAATTGCAAATCATTTTTTTCTATGTATTATTAATGCTAGATTATGTCATAACTTCGCTGGGGTGTCTAGTATTTATAAAGTCATACACTTGGTATGGGGTGCTTTTAATTAGTGTTGACAGGTCGCCAGATGAAGAATTTATTTTCAAGAAATATTTAATTTTGAGTATGTTGCTAAGATTCATAAATCTATCGTATATAAAAAACTTTGGTAATGGTTACATGATTAACTAGTGGATCTTTATTACTCTTAGTGGCTCTATAGTGGTATTTGTGTTTATATGGTTGTTGCAAACAAAGTTCTGATATCTAGATATACCAAACTTATAGTACAGGCTCGCTTTTATATTGGTTTTTTTACTCAGGCTATTTATCGAGTTTTTCTTTTGTTATCTCGACCGAGTTGTCTATCCGAGTAACCCCTAGGCTTTTATAGACACATTTTGTTTCACGTATTTTTTCATGAATAGGTTTGATTTAATAATAAGAACTCGTTCCGACATAGATTATGCGGGCTTAGGACTTAATGGATTATCTGGGTCTTCCTCTGGGTCATCGTGCTTAACTTGGTCATACTGTGGTTTATTATTCCAGGTACTGCTTGCTAGTGGTTTGAGCGTATTATAGATAGATATAGAAAGTTTGTAGGGTATGTAGAAAGGGGTTATTAATAAATTAGTGACCAATTTATAGGCATGTTTAAGACAAAGTTTCAAGGGTTGTATCAGCTTTGGTAACCCCATAATGGCTAACACGACTATAAACTTAGCTGTATTATACAGCATGCTTATAAGTGCTGGGGGAGTGTAAGCTACCATAAGTATGGTGTTTTTTACAGAGCCGTAAGCAAAGTCTTTAAGCCACTGTTGTAATGTTATAGAGGTATCTATAGTAATGCCCATAGGAATTTTAAAGAATATCATTGGTACATGCCAAGCGAGATCTTTTTTATAAGTAAAAGGCATCAATGATTCTAGCAACCGCCAAGGTGCGGTGACTACGGATGTTACACTTCCTAAAATATAGGTTACCCAGGTTGATACTAGTGTGGGTTTGGGTTTTTTATGTGATTGCTGTACATCTTTTACATCTTCAATGCTTTTTTCAATGGGACCATGGTTGGTTTTTCTATATAGCACTCCTGCATCTAATAATCCCAACATAACAATAGGTGTTATTATTTCTCGATAAAGATCTTCTTCAAATGGGTTTATATTTTTGGTTTTCTGGACCCAAGCACGATACCGACTACTTTGTGCAAAAAATCCTTTGCATGGATTATCGTTAAATGTTTTACTTTCTTGATTCCAAATTTGTGTCGGATCTTTAAGTATATTGGCGATGATATTGTCCAAGGTGTGGTAAAAGCTTTCAAGTTCGACTTTTTCTTCATTGGATCTTTGGTTTTCTACTTTTGTCTCTATTGCGTCAATTTTTCGAATTTCATTGATTATTTGCTGAGGATGAATGCTATTTTTATTTTTAAAGTATTCTTTGGATGATCCTGCTGCCGTATCTTCACTAACAATGTTCTCGAGAGCAGTCCACCGTCCGATAGGGCTTTGTAGTAGACTCTTGTAGCCTAGCCTTTTTGTAGATGATTCTATCATTTTTCGTCTGTGGTATTTATTTTCCAGGTCTACACCATGTGTATGTAGAATGTTTTTTGCGTATTTAAAGTAAAATGGGTCATTATTACCTACGGCGCATAATAATAAGTTGTTTTCAAAAATGATAGATTCGGATTGTGTAAGTCCATTTCGATATAGGTTGTAAGGTAGCTTTTTCCGGGCATCTTTTGCTATACAGCTGAACTCAGTGATAAGTTGGTAGTCTCCGGTAATAGAGGTTTCAAGATCATCTATCCGGTGTAAATCGTTACCTACTAACCCGCAGCTTGGAGCAAGTATCTTACTAAGTATATTTATACTATGTACGTTTTCTTCTTTGAGGTTAATTAATTTTCCTACGAGCGTGCCCATCATAAATGTTCTGCTCATACTTACAAGCCTTATATTAGTTATCAAGCCATGTATGAACATTTGTGGTGGTCTAGTCCCTGGGGCGTTTAGGTGACGAAGAAATGTAGATACTTCTTCTATGTCACGTTTAAGGTTTTCTTTTATTTTAGTACTCACGTGGTGGCGCATCACGGATTTTTCACTCGAGTCTTGTAGTGCGTATATTTCTATCTCGTTATTGGTTGTAAGGATAGCTTCACCTATGTAGTGAGTAACACCTCCAACACATTTATCATGTTCTGCATAGAATTGCTTGAATGTGTCTGACAAACATAATATGTGGGATTTGAATGCATTGCTTTTTGGTGATACTTCTCGGCTTTTTGATGCTAAAAAAGTCCAATTAGGAAGTAAAACGTTTTCCCATGCGCCCAAGATAGTGTTATCTCTAGTCATGTAGTAATCTATGGAATCAAGCAAATTTTTAAGCGTCTGTGTATTGGAAATATCTGGAAGTGATTTGGGTAGTTGATTTTGATCTTTGAGGTATATGAGTAGGTCTTTTAATGTGTTTTTTCGCCACTGTTGTCGATTGGTAGTTGGTATGTTTTTTGCTTTACTTAGTTTTTGGACTATTTTATTGTTACTTGGAGCTTTTACGACATTGTGATTGAAACGTATATCACTTTGATCATAAGTTCTTGGAATGAAGGACTCTAGGAACGGAGTCCATACTTGGTCGATAAAGCTTTCAATGGAAAGATTTTTCTTTTTGCTTAGAACAAAAGGTTTCTGATCTACAGTTTTTTCATGCATGAGCGTATTTTCGACAGCTTGCAGGTGTATAGCAAGGTACTCTTTGTAGATTATCCGGTGTAGTGGAGGGCATAGCCTTATTAATGTTATCAGGGTAACTTGATCTGGATGATGGATGAATATTTTATTCAGTCCTCTACTAAACTCTTGTGCGATATGGCTGCTTAAATAAGCGATACCGCTTAGAGTGAGTATAATCTTCATATACCAGTTTGATATATATAATACACTAAGTGTGGCGTTAGACAGTCTAATGGATTGAACACATGCTTCTATGTAATCGGGTAAAAGTTTTCCCCAGCTTAGTATTGCTACAATGATAACGATTGCAGGGAGGCTGGCTAAAGATAATGTTATACCTGTTTTTGCAGCTGATATTAGCGTATGTATGTAAAAGATTCCTGCAATGATAGGCGCAAAGTAGTCGTAAATAAATCCGCTTATTCTGTAGAATTGTAGTGTATGCAGAATGCTGCTAGCGATGTAGAAGATAGTGTTAGCAGCATGGAAAATGCAAAATGCGCAGAAGTAGAGTAGATATTTGATGCAATCTACTAATTTAATAAAGGGTGTTACACAAAATCGAGAAAAAAGTGTGCGATTTTTAGATTGTTTGGTGTTGCTATTCTGTGGTAACAATTTAAAGGTGCCAGGATAAAAAATGTTGGTGAGTTGTTGTAGAAAGTGCTCTGGTAAAACTGCATCGACCCCAAGTAGACTTATAAGCGTAAATGCCCAAATTGTTTTATCCATGCGTGTGTTTTTTTCTTTTAATTTCTCTTCTAGGGTTGCCCGTTTATGTACATTGGTTTCCTGTGAGATAGCAACTAGCTCTTGCCTGTACCATATATGCCCTCTATTTATACCATTTTGCTTATGATACTTTTTTAGTTTTTTTCGAGAAGGGTCTTGTAGATACAGGCTGTGATAATAAACAAAAAGAGATGGAATATAGGTGATCGCAAGATAAGGAAAGAAGCTAAGTGAGACACTTAATCGCGTGACGTAAACAAACATCATCATGCTAACGTAGCTGTGCTGGAAAAGTGTGGTCGTTTCTCTATCTTTTCCTTGGGAATAAATTAGTTGTTTACTGCGCTCTAGGTCAAGCATTAATATCTGACCTATGTGTACTAGTGCATTATATAGAGAAATATTCATATTATTTATTGTATGGGATAATAGTCATAATTTACCATAGCCTCAGTGTGCAGTCAAAATAAATAACCAAAACAATACGCTAGACGTCCCTTAATTTACTTGTTTTTTGTAGTCTATTCTAGTCGCTTGGAATAGGCGTCTTTTATGCTAATTATTCTTGCGTTATACGGCTTTTTGACAGGAGTCTTTTTGGGGAGGTTATTTTCATTTTGTTTGTATTGAGTAATTATGGCTGTATTAATGATTGTATTTGGGTTATTGTCATTTATATGTAATAGTTAGATATGTTCTTGAAGCTAAGGTGATATGACGAGAAAAACCCTGTATACAAAGATTCAAGACTATGTAACACAATCAACATGGCTACCTAAAATAAATAATTATACACCCCATAGTACATGGTCTGATACGCGTGTCGAGGCAATTGATGCTAAGATTCACTCAGCTCAGCAGGATAAGTATGACTTTACAGCAACAACTAACCAGTATTGTTTTTCAAAGCAAAATAATACGGGGTTTTATTACCTGTGTGATGAGAGCTATCATGCTGTAGCACGCTATTATAGCTTAGTTCCCCATGCATTTGGAGTTGTAAGTATGATGGTGCTGGATGTGGTAGCAATTATCTACAACACGCCACGACTATTCTACAATTTGTTGACAGGTAATCCCACAAGTGCTTTAGCTAACCTACAACAAATATGTTTTCGGGTAATAAATTTTTTAACTAAGCCTTTCCAATGGGCTGGTTTAATGTTGAGTGTTGTACTGGGTATATTTTATCCTGATAATCGTGATAAAACCTATGTGAACATAGAGCGAGATATTTATCTTGGGGTTTTCTCTTTTGGACCATTTATCCCTTTAGATAGACAAGAAGATGGTGCGAAAGAGCCTTTACTATCAGAGTTAGTCCATCAAGCAAAAGAGATCAGTCTGCATAGTTGTTTTAAGCAATACCAGAGTTATAAATCAGTTGATAGAGGCGTCTTAGCAAGGATTAGTGATAGCCTGTACGTGAATCGGGCTGAACCTTGTGAAATCGAAAATAAAGCAACGCAAAATACGCTAGTGGACAAAGCCTGTGCCATGAAAGAGGGAGAGACCATTGAGGACTTACAGCTAAGAGTTCTTAATCCTTAGCGCAATTAGTTATTGGTACGAATTAGGGTATATGAGTTTGTTCTATGTCTTGCTCATCTTAGTTTGTGTAGACGTGTCTTCATGTGATGAAACTTTCTCTTGGTCTGGTGTTCTTCGTGGTGATGGGTTTGGTTTGGCTCCTTAATTACTGTCTTAGGGTCTTTTACTTTATGAGGTGCTTACTTAGGTAGAGGGCCTTATTTCTTTGGAGTTAGCTTCTTTTTCATCTCTGCTGTATTCTCAGTGCAATATAGCAAAAGTTTAGCTGTTTCACCTAGTGTGAGATGGTTGCTTAGGGATACTCCAAGAGATAAGGAGTTATCTTTGCTACTTTCTCTTGTTTGGTTTGTCTTGGTATCTGTAGGCATGTCGTCATATAACGAAACTTTTTCTTGGTCTAGGCTTTCTGTAGGAGCTTGGCTTAGTAAGGATAGGGTATGTAGTAGTTGTCCCTCTTTACTATCATGCTGACCTATTAATGTTTGAGCTAAAACATGGTTTTTTTTGTTTTCGGGTAAAATGGTTAGGAGATCACCAATAATGATATGGCGAGACTTTTTGCCTAGCTCTGACCAAGAGGGTTGATAATCATTGTCTTTTTGTAATTGATAAAGTGTACTCAGTTTTTCAATAGATTTCTCTTTAAGTTTATGTCTTTTTGCCCATGCGGATAACTGTTTGTGTGTTATGAGCTCGGTATTATTTAGATCGATACCTTTATGTTCCCAGTAGTTGGTGTCTTTTTTCTCTAGGCTATCAGGTATAATTATACGATTTAGGCTAGAGCAGTTTTTAAATGCACTCAATCCAATTTCAGTTACGCCATTAGGGACTTTAATAAAAGTTAGGCTAGAGCAGCCGTTGAATGCGCGTTCTTCTATATTAGTAACACTATTAGGGATAGTGATATCGGTAAGGCTAGAGCAGCCGCAGAATGTGCCTTGTTCTATATTAGTAACGCTATTAGGAATAGTGATAGAGGTAAGGTTCGAGCAGCCATGGAATGCACGAAATCCAATTGTAGTGACGCTATCAGGGATAGTGATAGAGATTAGACTAAAGCAGTATTCGAATGCGCACTTCCCAATTGAGGTAACGCTATTTAGTATAACTACTTCTCTAGCTTCTTCCCTACAGGGGTCCATACCGTTTTTCCTATAGGGGTCTATATAGTCTTTCCTATAGGGGGCCATCATGACATGAGTTACATGAGTGACACGATCGAAAGTTAATTTTCTCCCCTTAAACTTGGTATATATTTTGTTATTGATATAATTGAATAGGGCCGTAATGTATGGTTCAAACATAGAGTATCCTTATTTGTTCTTTTGTGAGGATAGTGTAGTCTTGGGGAATACAGAGATCAGGTTGCTTAACTTTTTTAGGAGTATAATTGCATATAGCTTTATATGTTGTTCTATAATAACACAATTTTTTGAATTGTCTATTTATTTGATGCTTCATGCATTTAGTAAGCTGTCGTGGAAGATATTTTTTTAGTTAATCCACTCGCCTCGGTTACCGTCCACGAGGATTTTGAGTTGGGTAATCTTCTCTGTCTGGTGATGTACGGATGGACGGAATGGTTGAGGATACTTTTTCTGTTGATCCAGAAGTTTTATTCTCAGTTTTTTTAGGTTTTTCTACAGAAAGTAATAAAATTTTAGCGGTCTCTGCGAGTGTCAGGTCGCTACTTAAGGATGCTCCAAGAGATAAGGAGTTAGCTTTTTGGCTTTCTTGACTCGCTTTTGTTTGTGTAGACGTGTCTTCATGTGATGAAACTTTTTCTTGGACTGCGTGTTCTTCTGTAGCTCTGCTTAGTAAGGACAGGGTGTGTAGTAGTTGCTCCTCTTTATTATCATGCTGACCTATTAATATTCGAGGTAAAACAACGTTTTTTTTGTCTTTGGGTAATATGGTTAGAAGGTCACCAATAATAATATGGCGAGACTTTTTGCCTAGTTCTGACCAAGAAGGCTGGTAATCGTCGTCTTTTTGTAATTGATAAAGTGTACTAAGTTTTTCAATAGATTTCTCTTTAAGTTTATGTCTTTTTGCCCATTCGGATAACTTGCTGTGTGTTACGAGCTGTGTTTTGTTTAGGTCAATACCTCTACCTGCCCAGTAGTTGGTGTCTTGATTATTTAGGCTATCAGGTATAATTATATGATTTAGGCTAGAGCAGTTTTCGAATGCACTCAATCCAATTTCAGTTACGCCATTAGGGACTTTAATAAAAGTTAGGCTAGAGCAGCCGCAGAATGTGCCTTGTTCTATATTAGTAACGCTATTAGGAATAGTGATAGAGGTAAGGTTCGAGCAGCCATGGAATGCACGAAATCCAATTGTAGTGACGCTATCAGGGATAGTGATGGATTTGAGGCTTGTGCAGCGAGAGAATGCACCAAGTTCAATTGAAGTAACGCTATTAGGGATAGTGATAGAGGTAAGGTTTGTGCAGCCGCTGAA
>JAYYPW010000007.1:0-17172 GCA_036128855.1 Pseudomonadota bacterium | reverse complement strand
TAATATGGAGATTTATGTTGTTTTTTTAAAATTGAATATGGCAATATTTTTCCCGATAGTATATAAAATCTCCCTGTACAAGAAAAGAGCAAGAATGCCACGTTTTGATTTGATGAAAATACCTGCTTTGAAGGGTTTTTTAATACTCTGGTGACGCAGGCCTGACGGTTATTTCTACGCCTGAGTAGCTCGTCTCTCTGGGCTTGGGTCGTAGACATGGCCAACGATTCCAAAAACGCACACAGTTTTCACGAATACTCGGGCGTGGGAATAGGCCATCTGATTTAGTGGGCTGCATAAGTAAGGTATCGTGATGACGCCCAAATCTAAGTGGTGAGAGAATACGATGACTACAATATCGATAGATAGCATAGTATAGCGCATAGATAGAAGATGTAAGCAATATACTGGCTTTTACTTTTGGCCTAAAGCTCCACGGCTCCGCTAGTAAAGCTACACTGCTTAGTGCAAAACAGGCTAGTAGCATGATATTACTGCAAAAGTTGATAAAAGACATTCGGCTAATGTAAGCAGGCGTATCCCAGCATACATTGGAAGACTGAAGAATATAATGTGACCACCATCGTCGTCGCCGCTTACTCAAGGACTGATTATCACTCGGTAACAACCTAGTAAGCTCATAGTCTTGTGGTTTGTTAACTAAGTGTGGTCTGATTCTTACGGCAAAAAGATTAAAAAACCAAATAAAATTGGCTTTTAAGCGAGTTAGGGTATTGCAAATAAAGCGAATATAACGGTTAGCAGTACACGGTTTTGACTCATGAAGCAGATGATTGGGAATATTTAAGCCTCGAGGTATGGTAACAGCTAGATCTTGAATTACGAGTGTATTACCCTGACGATTGACACGGCTTTCTACGCTGGCCACCGGCTCAAGACCCTCCAGTCCGTGCCCTTCATAGTTGCTATTGAGTTTGTCCATAATCGCTTCGTGAATCTTATCAAGCGCAACGACTTTGGCTGTGACTGGATCTTCTAAACGGGCATTATCAAGGCCTAAAACACTAGCTTGGTTCTTTCTATTGAGCTCAATACATACACTGGCGGTAGCCCTCGAGAGACAGTCTTTCTGTGTCATATTCACGGGTTGCATAACCCCGTTGATATTAACAAAATACTTTGGCGTGCCATACGGTAAAGATCGATAGCCATTTCCGGTTCTAATCGCATAGTTTAACATAAAAAACCAGCCTGATGATTTTTTGCCAAGTTCGTCATCCATATTCTCATAGTAAGGAATATGCTGCTTTACCAAGCAATCCCATTCAAGATTTTCAGGTAAGGATAATGCGTGCATTGCCCCCAGAAGTGTTTGGGCTTTGAGTTTTGAATGCGCTAGCTCATTAGCAACCATTACGCGCTTTTGTTCTGCCACAACACATGAGGCCATAGCGTTATCATCAGAAAAGTAATCGCCATGTAGTTTCGAAAAATCACCGGTCAATTTTTCAAGAAATACTTCATTAGCACGATAAATATCATGAGATCGACGGGGAAGAACAGCCATAAGAACTATTAAAATAATATTAGGGTAATATTAAAATAGCGTTTTGTCTAGGGGGATCGAGTATCAAAATAAAGTATGCTGAAGACAATAAGGATGAATTTTGTGTATAATACAAGGGAATGTTATTTTTACTTACGGCTATGAAAGTGATTGATCACTGTAATTTACCAAATATGCTCTCAATCTCACGTATATTTCTGGCAATAGCGGTTTGGGTTGGTGGCTACAATATCTTCCAGCTCGAGGGGCTTGCTGGTTTGGTATTGGTAGCTGCAGTAACGGATTTATTAGATGGCTTGCTAGCTAGAGCACTAGATTGCGTAAGCGATTTTGGCCGTATGCTAGATCCCATTGCCGATGGTATTTTCATCGCAACCGTCCTCTATAAACTCAGTCTTGCTGGACACGTCCCGTTATGGTTTATGCTATTTACGGCTATTCGCTATGCTACAATTGCCTTGATCCAAGCGCATTTACTCTACATGAAACGTAAAAATATTCAATCAATCCCCAGTGGAAAATGGTCTGCTGCAGGGGGTATGGGGCTAATTGTGCTACTTGGGTTTGGGCCAATGCTTTTGCAAAATGGCAACACTTTTAAATACATTGAGACCACATATGTAACATGGCTGGTTATAGTGATGTTACTTAGTTGGTATGAATATTTTGCACAGTACTACAGGCGTTTAAACGTTAGAGATAAAGACTTGCTATGTAGCCAAGATAAGAGGCCAGTAGAAAACAACCTTCCAGTCTAGATATCTGTTTTTTTTCATCAAATTTTGCTGCAAATATCCAAAAAAGCATCGTAATAAAGATCATAATAGCAAATTCACGCCACAGATTTTCTGTGGCAATATGATCAACTCGCATAACAGCGGGGATAGGTAAAATGCCCAATAAACA
Organism: Pseudomonadota bacterium; assembly: GCA_036128855.1. GTDB lineage: Bacteria > Pseudomonadota > Gammaproteobacteria > Comchoanobacterales > Comchoanobacteraceae > JAYYPW01. The sequence continues at coordinate 14,738 of JAYYPW010000007.1, read as the reverse complement.
AAATATATTAGAGCCAACAATATTGCCCAAACATAAGTCGCTCTCACCTTGTAAAGTACTGCTTACTGCAGTAGCAAGTTCAGGTAAGCTCGTTCCGATAGACATAACGGTTAAACCGATAATCAATTCGCTAATACCAAGCATTTTAGCTAGGTTTTGTGCCGAGGTAACCATCAGGTGTGAGCCGGTTAATAAGATCGCTAGATAAAAGAAAAATCCTACCAGCTGATAGATAGTTTGCCTTCGATTAGGGGCTGGTAACGCATCGACATTTTCACGGTGTCCGCTATCGGCAACAACAATTAAACTAAACGTTAGAAAAAGTGTTAATAAAATATAACTATCAATGGTTGTTAATTTTCCGTCCATTACCAACAGAATGGTGATGATGAGAGATATGAATAGCAGTGGTAGTTCTTTGTAAAGCGTAGAAATAGGAATGGCTACGGGCCTAACAATAGCTGTTAAACCTAGGATCAAGCCAATATTACAAATATAGGATCCTAGCGCATTTCCAACGGATAAATGGACAGAATTATACAAGACTGAAAAAATAGTTACGACGAGCTCAGGAACCGAGGTTCCAAATCCTACTAAAAAAGTTCCAATAATAAATGGAGATATGCGATGCTCTCTCGCAATGAGAACAGATTTGGCGACCATTTTCTCACTACCAAGAACCAGGAGAAGCAGGCCAGCTGAAAATACAACAAGATCGTAGTACATGTATTGTAGGTTTTTGACTATCTATACTTTAGCGTCAGAATGGTAATTAGGCAAGTGTTGATCACTGTGATGCGCTACAGATGTAATATAATATAGATTGTTGCAGGGTGATCCAAATAACGGTTTTATAAGTGGTTGGGTATAAAAATACAAAGATGCACAATTTGAGGGTGTTGTAATCATATTGCCAGTTTGTATGGGGTAGGTTTAGGTATATAGCGTTATCCCTTACTTAAAAAAAGGGCGGAGAGTGCAAATCTGCTGTACATATCAGATGGTTTGTGGTAGTTTCTAATAATATTGAATATTTAAAAATCTATGCTCACGACTAAAAAAACACAACAAAATCTCGTCAAAAAAAGTAGATCCGACCACACAATCGACGATAATACCAGATTCGGTTTGCTCATGAAGCTTGTGAACGGTTCTGCCATCAGTAAGACAGTATACGAAGGTTCTGCTCGTAAAGACACCGCACTGCAGTACGTGGACTCTCTACTCAAAGAATCCGTGCAGGTTGTGCAAGGTGATAAAGAGCTCATGGCGAATGCTGAAAACTTTTTAGGAGAGTTAATAAAAATTCAAAAAGCATTCAGTGGTAGTATCGATAATCGTAGTATAGGCGTTGTATGCTTTCAAGCGCATCTACTAGGTTTTAGGCTAGTCAAAGGTACTGATAAAGTAACTTACATGATTACCAATCGTGGTAGCGGTTCAGAGTATCATGAACGTAAAGTCAAGGTGGGAATCGATGGCTCAGTAGATTACGCCAGTAGATTCAAAGATAAAAGGGCAGGAATTTTTGCAATATCAACAACGCCTTCGCATTGGAATTGTATTACAAAAAATGCCAAGCAGGATGATAAACATATTCCAACACCAGATAATGATTGGGAGATCCTGGTAGAATCTAATAATTGGTCGTCAAGAATAACATCTATCGATGATCTTTATCAAAGAATAAGGCTGGTATGTGATATTGGTGGACGTGCATCCAACATAGACAGAAGTTATGATGCCATGTTTGGTGAGATGAAGACACAACAGTCGGGAAATTGTACTATACTAAGTACCATGGCGTTACTAGCGACTTTTTGCAAGAGTCAAAATCAGTATAAGAAGCTGAAATTGATTATAAAAACGATTGGCTTGCAATATGAGTTAAAAAGCTACAATGGAATGAGTCCTAGTCAAAAAGAAAGATTTCACACTGGATTAGCCTATGTTTATGATTCAGTAAAACGTCTACCAACACCTAAAAGAGATAAAGAGACATTAGCTGTCAAAGTTTTTTTAGAAAATAGCCTGAAGTGCATAAGAAGCGGTATGCAAGATTACGTAAAAACCTGTTCTGAAAATGTTTTACGATCTGCACTACAAACAGCTTCTATTGTAACGGAATCTAAGAATGACTTATTTTTCATCGAGGAACAAGATCCATCACCAGATCCTATTTTAGAAGGGGATGGTTTTGAGCAAATATTAAAGTATTTGAACGTGAGATCAAAAAATATCAAACCAGAAAACTTTGCGCACGATAAAATTTTAGTATTTTGCTTTTCTCAATTATTATCACAAGTGGAAGCAAAAAAGTCCAATCATGCGTCCATGGTGCAGCTACGCCATACCATGACAAAATTAATATCTCAGCTAAGTGCCTGTCACACGTCAATTGTTATCGGTGGTTGTCTAGCGTATCTACATGCTAATGCACAAGCTGCTCTCTCGTGCCACGCGATCGGAGAATATCGAGATGAAAGATTTCGTGAACTATTATCCTTGTATGTCGGTATAATTAGACATTATGTAAACCACGCCAGGAAAAATATCACCTATACACAGATGGACACAGATGTTGACGTTTATATGTTGGAGAGAACATTACTGACATGTTTGGAGAAATCAGAGTTAAAAGATTGTGGCATAGATCATTTTTTAGAAAAAGGTGATATGGACAAATTTAGGAAATCGAAGGATTTTATCTCATGCACAATAACACAAAAAAAGTGGGAATATTCTTCTGAAGATGGTGGGTTATCTATCCTCGAACTGATTGACTATATAAATCATGCAGATAAAGAATATGGTTTTTATACGATTGGAATTAGAGAGGTATGCATACCTACATTAGAATATCTTCATAGCCTCAATACCCCCGAAGCTAAAGAAATAGTGGAAGAAACAATCGCATTATGCAGAAAATACGAGCCTATAATGCGTTTTATTAATGCCCATGATAAACCCGTAATATACTGTATGCCAGTTGAGGCAAAGAGAATCATAAAAAAAGATGTAATAGATAGACATAGAGGATCATTTATAGATACGCAATTCGGAGATGAGAAGGTTATTACTCAGTCGTTTAGCTACGCACTTGCAGGGAGAGGGTTACAAAACGGACTTTTTAATGACAAACAGCCAGAGCGAAAGTCCGAGCAAATGCTGTGGACGATGAGCACGTTGGGCTGGAGAGCACTAGCCTGTGATGTAATGACTAATTCAGAAATATTTACTAGCAGTGTCTATCTGCGACCACTTTGCGATTCAGGTATACCCGTAACACAAGAAGCGTTGCGCAAAAAAGCGGCAGAAGTAAAACAATACTTTTGTACACTGATTGCAAAAAAAGAAGCCGATAAAAATATACATAATTTTGGAGAAACCTGTTTGCTTGCTATACAAAAAGCTGAGGATAGCGATGAGGGTCATTTAATATTAATGATTACCTGTCTTAGATTGTATATGGATCATTTGCGTCATTTAAAAAGTTCTAGCCCGTATCTAATCGACGAATATATAAGTACATGGGGTGAGCATGTATACAACGTTACAACTAAGTACTTAGAGACGACATCATGGGGTATTATCCATGCACTCTGTAGGTTGTCACAGTCAACGCTTATGCTTAGTAACCCTGCAGGTTCTGCAGAAGATATATGGATTAAACTTTACGTCAATTACACTATTTCGTACTTTTACGCAATCACGAAAGGAACCATGGAAGATGTTGATCTAGTCCAACAAGCGGAAATAGATAGATCTCATCAGCTACTGGAGTTGCATCGAAGACGCATCGGTGCATGCACTGCAATATGTGATTTTAGTGAAAATAATTGCCTTGATATAGGTGGTGACCGTGAAGTTACGCTATGTGGAGATGGTACGCTCATATTCGAGCATGCGCCAATAGACCGGGATTCAATTAGTATTGGGAGGTTACAAGCTGGCCCTATCATATTACCAAATGAAACGAATACAATATGGATTAAAAAGAGCGAACATTGGCCTTTATTTGCGCCATGCCCACAGGAGATTAAAGAGCCAAAACTTAGCGATGGATTTAGTTTTCAATTCAAAAACCAACGGTATGAATTGAAATACGATGGGTTGCATGTTCAGTTTGGTAAGAATTGGTATAAAGTCGTATCGAGCAAAGCGTGCCTTACAACCTCTCAATATAGCCTTTTCCCTGATTATAAACCGGATTGTAGAGTTTATCACTGTGAGGACAATGGGCATTTATTATTGCATGCAACTGGCTCGGCCGTATTTTATTCAGCGTCAAAGTTCAGCCGTTTTGCGATGACAATTGCACAACAATTGGACGCAAAAAGTGGGGTCATCATACACAATATCGATAATATGTATAGGCTGGAAGATAGTTCTAGCACGCTAAAAGTCTACGATAGTACAGATTACACAACACACACAATGATCGAGATAAGTGGAGGAACAAAAAGATACCATGTTCCATTTGGTCTTATGTGCAAAAAGGTTAATAGTTCATGGGTCATTGCATCAGATCGGTATAACGGACTGCTTGTGAAAGATACAAATGCTGATCGCATGATCCTGTATAGTAATCAAAGTCAAGAATACACGGTACTATTGAGACCGGATAATGCTCTATGGACTGGTGAACCTCCAGTAAAAAATTACAAAACACTATCGTTTAATGCATCCGGTAGACTCGTAAAAATAGAGGATGCTGATGCGCTTTTAATATATCTAATGCAATCCGTAAGACGAGATCAACCAATCAATGCCGATGTTCTTAATTTTTTAAGTACTGTCACTACAGCTACGCCATCATACACACGATACTACGTTAATGCCATCTGCAGTGCCAGTTGTGACATAGGCTCTCCAAATCATGCTGCAATGGCCCTCTATCTCTTGAAACATATGTTAAGTGCGGATCCTTTTCTTATAGAAAATGATACAAGCAAAGATAGTCTAGATAAATTATTGGAAAGATATTTAAGCCAAGAGAGAAAAGTAACCTTAACAAAGCTACCGCGCAAAGACTTAGAAGTACTAATGCGTTATTTATGGTGTGACATACATAAGAAGAATCCATATGAGTATAAATACAATGATAAAGAGCTTGCCGAAGAGAGCGCAGATGCCATAAGAGATATGAAAAGATATGGCCGTGTGCATACTTTTAAAGCCCATCCAAAAATAAGTATTTTATCTGATTCCAAAATGAAAGATGACCCAACGTATACGCTTGCTGTATCTAAGCCTAAAAGAGAACCCTTCGACATGAGTGATAGATTAAAAGACCTATCCGATAAACTAGAGAGGGATGTCTATTCCAAATTAGAGATAGAAGAGGACTGGGCTTCCATGAAGTCATATCCAAAAAGTAAATATTCCTTGGGAAAGATTACTGGTAGACTGCGTGAGAGTGAACGGGTTATAGGATCCATAAATACATGCCACACTGCACAAAAAAAGCAGGTGCAAAAAGCTTTTGAAGAGCGTGGTTTTTTGCAAGTAATACAAAGTTGGATTAGCGATAACCTTCTTGCATTTAAGGATACTTATGGTCAATTAAGAGAGTTGGTTTCCGAAACAACATTATCATTATTATACCCTTTAATCGATCCAGATGCCGTCTTAGACCGTACATGGATAGAGCTATACAAAGATTTATTAAAAGACGATCAAAACCTTGCCGCGCATTTCTACGTATCAGAAAAAGAGGTCATGACCTTACGACAATTATTCCTTGATTTAATTTGGTTGCAAACCGAAATAGCGCACTGGTATCGTGTAGAAGAAGATTATCAAAACAAGGATTATGAGAAAGCTTGCGATCGTGTTTTGTCCAAAAGAGGCTATAAGCCGAGTTCTGAGACCTGGTATTTGATGTTACAAGAGCTGGGGCTTGACATTAGGTTTAGGGCTAGGCAGGTTGAAATAGCGATGAACCTTCAAAACCCGGGCGTGATCGACAGCTTACCAATAGGTGGCGGTAAAACGGCAATGTTACCAGCGTGTTTGATGACGGCATTAATGGTAAGAGACAAAAAGTGTATGTTGATACTTCCTGAAAGTTTAGTCGCAACGCAGGGTTCTTATATACGATCTATGATGTGCTCGATTTATGGGGTTAGTATGAGCTGTCTGCTAATCGACGATTTCAATTTTTCTGATCAAAAACGAGCTCGAACCTATGTAAATTTGCTTCTAAAAGAAAGACTGATTCTAACAACAAAAGAAACGTTGCAGGGGCTATGTAATGTCTGGGTTGAACAACGCGCAAAAAGAATCACACATCCTCTAGCAGACATCATTGATATTATAAGAGGCTTCCAAATATTTGTAGATGAAGTAGATAGCGTTTTTTCGTTATACAACAAGGTTGTATTTTCATTGAACGAGCAAAAAAATCTCAAACCAGAATACTTCAGGTTCTTCAAGAAAGCTTACGAAGTCATGACCATCGATGTGGTTAATCTAACTGGTAAGGAATTTGATTTTTCAGACTATACATCGTCTCTGGAGGCATTAGTTGGCCATATCAGTCATGGATCTGATACGGTAGGTCAATATTTGATGCAACTTAACAATACCACCATGGATAATAATGAACAGTTATTGCAGTGGAAGGATATGATACACCGATTGTTACCAATGGTTGCAGAGATGTCATACGGTAAAGATTGGGGAACAAATGAAATAGGCATCGCGCAACCAAGAGATAATGGCCAGGAGACTGATATGCATTTTCAAGATCAGTCGCTAAAGATATTATTGAGTATGATAGCCGCAGATCGGTATAAAACAAGAAATATCATTGAAAAAATATGGCCAGATATTCTGAGGAATTACAAGCGTTGTGAATCGACGGATCAGATAAAAGACGCCATCCTCTACAAGATTTATGGAACAGCACTACAAGATTATGACTTTAGCGATCAGGAAGATATAGATCGTTTTAAGGAGAGGATCATTAAGAAGTGTGAAACTAGTCTCGCAAGAAATAGAATACAGTTTTTATTAAATGCTTGTTTAGACAACTTAGTGTTTAAAAATATGGAATATCAAGAGCGGAGTGTGGAGTCATGCGGCGGGGATATTGCAGTATTTACCGGAAATGAAGGCGTATCTGGGATGACAGCAACAACGACAGAAGTACTCAATAAAGAAAAAATAGTATCTAGAGTGGATTTGAGTTACCAAATACTTGGGCCACTTGAAAAACAAAAAGATATGGGTTTTAGCGCGCTGCCGACAAATAGTTTCTCAGAAGAAGAATACCTTGCCAATTTAGAAGCACTATCTCATTCAGAGACACAAATGGTTATTGATCCTGATGAAATGTGCAAGAGTATTAAGCAATTTCACGAAAAAGTATACAGGGCAATTAGTAAAAAAAACAAAAGCCTGGAGTGGGTTCTATATTTTTCAGAAGGACAGTTTACTGGGTGGAACGTAGAAACTGGCACAACAAAAAAACTTGAAAATTCCAGTCTAGGCTATCTGCGTAGCGAACTAGCCTGTGAGCAAAATGCATGGCTAGTATGCGTAGATTCCGCGCGATCTCGTGGATTTGATATCGTGTTGTCTGAAAAAGCACACATGATACTCCTTCTAACACAATATACAACACTGCACGATATGATTCAGGCAATAGGTCGTCTTCGAATGCTTGAACGCGGTCAAACAGTATCGTTCATTGTAACAAAGTTACTAGCTGATCGGCTAGAAGACTTGAGTTTGTCGTCGATTATAAACTATTTTTCCCAAAAATATGAAAACGATTACCTTCTTAATCAGAAGGAATTGAAAAAACAAAGAGACGACACAAAAAGAAAAGTCAAGATTAATAAATACGGGAAAATAACCGTTGTGCCAGAAGCATTTTTTAAAGAATACGACCCATATAAAATCGATCCGTATCAAGAAAGGCAAGGGTCTACTAGAATCGTCGAAGTTGAGGTTATACGCATTAAGCAAAAGGCAATTGGCGCTTCATTAGATGTCATCGAAGGCAAATACCAGCCAGATTGGGATAACCAAAGAGGTGAGGAGTATGGAGGGATCTATTTCTCTAAAAACATCACAAAAAAAGGAAGTGCGGACTTAGCACGTCATCCAGCCAGAAGAGTAACCATTGATACAAGGCAAGGCGAAGATAAACTGGTGGTGTTATCCATGGATGAGAAACTACCCAAGCACCAACTGGATATCTATACGCATGATATTGTCAATGATAACTTGGGCAAAATAGATGACAAGACAAAACAGTTTCTAAAAGAAAAATGTGGCTGGTTATTCATTTATAATAATGCGATCAAGCATGCTATCAAGCAAGACAAGCTAGGTAACCTCAAGGGTATAATTGATCCATGGAGAGATGAAAAGGCGATTTTGGGGTCATTGAAAGCATATGATCCAAATAGTGAAGGTCGCGATATAAGTCACAGTCTATTTGATAGATTTCTGTCACGATATAAAGTTATCAGTCGTGGCACAAATAGATTAGCTGCACACCAACGCGGCGCTGCAATCAGAGGCGTTCACCATAAAAACTTTTGTGGAATGTTAAATGATCATTTATGCACGATAGCAGAGCCACAAAGATCTAAAAGCAACGTTTTAAAACTGGCTGCCGAAATCCTAACATTATTGAGTAGAACAAGCGGTTATGGTGTGAAAAATGGTTTGTATAACCAGTACCAATGGATAGTCTTTCAAGATAAAGCACTTAAAGATCAGCAGTATGGCAGAGAGACAGCGCTAGATGGTCTTAAAAACAGGGTGGCCTTAAATCATGATACTGGTGAAAGAATAAATTGTACACATAACGCGTGGCATAAAAAAGCGAATTCGCAGAGAACCCTCGCATGGAAAAATTGGTTGTCAGTATTGAGTAAAGATATAGAAGCATGTCTGCAATCAAAGCATAATCTCAACAAGGAAGGTTGTATTAGAATCCATAAAAATCTTATGATGGGCTTGAAAAATTTGCCTTACTATAAAAATAGACCCATTGATTTTTCCGTTGCAAGTATTAGAGTTGCTTTCACTAAAGAGAAAGCGTTAATGGAAAGCGTCGCGCAAAAATCTAAAGAGCTTGCTAAGCACATAGAAAATCAAAAAGATTTACATGAGACTGTGCAGGATCTTAGTAGTGAGGTGATAGATAGCGCCTTGACTAAGATAAAAAAACCACAAGCTTCAAACCCTACAGAAACAGATCAGCGCCGAAAATACCAAGGCGGGGATGTCAAGAACGCCGTTGGATTAAGAAAACTGTATCTAACTTATAAGGATCTATATTTTAGTAGGATCCCATCGGCAGAGAAGATACAAACCATAACAAGAAAGGTTTTAGCAAAACATGCGTATCAGAGAAAACGTAAAGCAGCCATTGCGCTACAGGCAAAATCCAGGCAGTGCATAGCAAAGAGCACGAAAGAAGGTTTAGAAAAGACAAAGCGTTTTAGATTGGGTAAGCTAATACCGCATATTCAACTTACTTTAGCAAGGTTAAACCAAGGGCTTAGGTCTGTATTCAACCTTATTTTATACGCACTGAGCATGGTGATAAAATCTTTAAGACATGCTATAGCGTATGTATTTACGGCACTAACCTTACGCAATTCTAACATGACAATGCCTTTTTCTACGATTAAAAATAGCGCAAGTCAGTGGCATCCTGGCTATAATAAGAATTCAGCAAGATATCCGCTATGGAAAGCTAGAAGCAGAAGTATGAAAAGATATAGTCGTAGACAGGTGCATAGACTATCCAGATAGATTACCATAATAACGAAGAGGGCTATAAGAACAGTTAGGATCATATACGACGGTATTATCGAGGTTCGTTAAAATAGTTGGGTTGTTATGGTGCATATTCGCTTATGCTAATAAGGTTTATGCCAAAGAATGTTTCATTGCATCAAAAAATAACCAACTTATCCATATCGAAGGAGACTGCGATACACGTTATCCGCCGTGCTCTACTTTTAAGATTGCAATCAGCCTAATGGGCTTTGATGCAGGTATATTGATGGATGAAACCCATCCTTCATGGAATTTCAAATCGGGCTATGTAGATTGGTTAGAAAAGTGGAAACAACCACATAACCCAAAATTATGGTTTACTAACAGCTGTGTATGGTATTCGCAAATCATCACGAAAAAACTGGGTGAAAAACGATTCTCTAGATATATACGCCTTTTTGAATATGGTAACCAAGATGTTTCTGGTGACACAGGGATGCATAATGGCCTTACGAATGCTTGGCTATCAAGCTCGCTAGCGATTTCTCCAAAAGAACAAAACCATTTTCTAAATAAATTGGTCACAAAAACACTCCCCGTAAGCACAGATGCCATAGAAAAAACCAAAAATATCCTCTATCAAGAAGTTCTTGCAAACGGCTACGAACTTTATGGGAAAACGGGTAATGGCTCTCAGCTAGATGCAGAGGGTCATAAAATCAAGGACCGACAAGTTGGTTGGTTTATAGGATTTCTTCGCAAAGACAAAAACATTATTACGTTTGTACAATTAATCGCTGATGATTCTAAACAAGATACGTATGCCTCTTTGCGAGCCAAAAAAGCGTTTATAAAGCGTATTAATGTTGCATTACTTGATGGGCCTCACAAAGATAATAGCTAAAATGAACGTGTCTAAAGCAACATTTTAGACTATTTCTTTTCTAGCTGGTCGACTTTCTTTTGTAAAATGTCAACTTGCTCTTGCAACGAATGAGGGTCTTGCGATTTTTTCTGAGGATAGTTATCATCTTCATCAAAAAATGGGCTGGTAAAGAAAGCTTGTTCGAATAAACTTTGTTGTCTTCTCCAGTAGTTTTTGGCGTTTTTCCTAGCGTTTTCGTAACGAGCTTTTTGCTCAGCAGGGCTAATCTTTACAACTTTGTAATGGTCTGATGGGCCAACCCAACGGATCAAGTAGGACTGGCTTGCAACGCTATTAATATGGTCTTGAACATCCTTAGCAAGTGCCCAACCAGTGATTTTACCATCTGAAGTGGACACCTTAACCCAGTCATAGGCCTTGACGGAGAAGTTTTCGCCAATAGCAACGGTCCCAGATGATTTAGACTTAAGATTGGGCTCCGCATAAATTTTCAGTGGTTTCTTGGTTGTCTTCGTAGAGCTGGACTGCCAATAGCTACTTTGTATTTGTGCCTGGGCAAAGACATTTGGGGTGGGGGTATAGGCAATAACAGATGTGATGGCTAATGCAAACAAGTATTTTTTCATAATTTCCTGAATATACATAACGTAAAAACATTATAATAGATATAATAGGGTTCATCAAGTACAAGTCATGCTTGCAAAGTATTCATAAACGCAAGATAATGAATTTTTAAAAACGTGAATGCGATGTTAAGTGGATTTTTAAGAAAAATGAAAATTGAGACGCAAAACCCACTGCTGTACTATCTTAGTATAGCCAACGGCCAGACCTTGCCACTCAATGACAAGATTGGAAAAAAGTGCACCATGACTTTTTCAAAGTTAATACAGTGCGTGCATTGCGCACAAGCCATCAAAAAGAGTTTTAATCAAGGATATTGCTATAATTGTTTTCGAAAGCTAGCTGCATGCGACCTATGCATAATGAAGCCTGAGTTATGCCATTACCATAAGGGAACATGCCGAGAGCCATCCTGGGGCGAGAAGCACTGCATGCAAAACCATATCGTTTATTTATCACAGACCTCATCTTTAAAGGTCGGGATAACTCGAGAGGAAAATATACCCATACGCTGGTATGATCAAGGGGCGGTTTGTGCGATGCCCCTCTATCGCGTTACGAGCCGCTACCAGTCAGGTATTTTAGAAGTAGCAATGGCGAAAGTCATTGGCGATAAAACCAATTGGCGAAACATGCTCGCTTCTGTTTCGATCTTAGACGATTTTAAAAGAAAAGCAGTGGAATTTAGAGAGGCGGCAGATATCAAGAATTTTATTAGCAATAATACTTTGTGGCAAGAGCAGCCCCCAGAAGACCTTTTAGATCAGAGTGAGCCAATACCAATTTACTATCCCGTACATCGATATCTTGAAAAAGTGAAGTCGATAAATATTGATAAAACCCCTTGTTTTAGTGGGGTTTTACTGGGCATAAAAGGCCAATACCTAATACTCGATTGCGGTGTTATTAATATCAGAAAGTATACGGGTTATGAAATGAGCATTGAATTTGAGAAATAAAAAAGCTCATTCAGGGTCGATCATTTTTTTTGGATGCATGGCTTGATCAAAATCTTTGGCAGATAAATACCCTAGTTCTAGACAAGCCTCGCGCAGACTAGTACCATCTTGGTGAGCTTTCTTAGCAATATCTGTGGCTTTATCATAGCCGATAACCGGCGTTAGTGCTGTTACAAGCATCAAGGAGTTTTTTAGGTTTTGAGAGATAGTAGCTTCATTGGCCACCAATCCATCTAAGCAGTGATCGATAAAGCTGTGTATGGAAGCGCCTGCAAGATCCATAGCATGATGTAAATTGTAAGCGATAACAGGCTTATTAACATTAAGTTCAAAGTGTCCCTGTGAGCTCGCAAAAGCTACAGCATAATCGCAAGCAAAGATTTGGATACAAACCATACAGAGCGCCTCACATTGCGTTGGATTTATTTTGCCAGGCATAATCGAGGAGCCGGGTTCATTTTGAGGAAGTATCAGTTCCCCGATACCGCAACGGGGACCTGAGCCAAGTAAACGAATATCATTGGCCATTTTGTATAGACTAGCAGCTAAACTTTTCAGGCAGCCACTCAGAGCGCACGCAGCATTATGGGCGCTAAGTGCTTGAAATTTGTTATCAGCGGTGATAAAAGCGTGACCGGTTTGCTCAGCAATGGCTTTGGCCATATCCACAGAAAATGATTTGGGAGCATTAAGCCCCGTGCCAACAGCAGTACCCCCAATTGCGAGCTGATATAAAGCCGGTAAAGACTGGTCAAGTTGTTGTATACTAATGTTAATTTGCTCTTCAAAACCAGAAAAAACCTGGCCAAGTGTGACAGGCACAGCATCTTGCATATGGGTTCGACCTATTTTAATAATATTGGCAAATGCTACCTTTTTTTCGCCAAGTTTATTACGCAGGCGAATAAGTGCTGGCCGAAGCTCAGCATGAATATGTTCAACAAAAGCCATATGCATAGCCGTTGGAAAAGTATCATTAGATGATTGTGATCGATTAACATGATCATTGGGATGAATAGGATATTTTGATCCAAGTGGCTGGTCAAGTGATTGATTTACAAGGTTGGTGATCACTTCATTAACATTCATATTGGTTTGGGTCCCACTACCCGTTTGCCAAACTTTCAAAGGAAATGCATCGTCAACATCACCGGATAGTATCTTATCTGCCGCTTGGACGATTAACTGCTTTTGCTTTTCATTAATCAGTCCATGATCATGATTGACCATAGCAGCACAACGTTTGATTTGTGCAAAGGCATGAATAAAACGTTTATGTAACCTATCATTACCGATATTGAAGTTGGTGAGAGATCGCTGGGTTTGTGCACCCCAAATGGCGTTTTGGGCAATAGAAACTTTGCCCAGGCTATCTTCTTCTGTTCTCCGCGGTTGTTTAGACATGATTATTCCTTAGATACTGATTAAGATTAAAATAGTGCATGATGGTAGCCAATGCAATAAGCAGGTGGAATTTCAAGACCAACAAAAGAAAATACCTAGAACTTGCATGTGCTAGGTATTTTGTATTGTGCTGTCATTGGTCAATCAACCATCTTTTTTATCAGCTTCCCCTGATTTATCTGAAGATTTATCCGCTTCATTTGAAGCTTCAGCTTTTTTATCTTCTTCATCGGCCGCTTTAATTTCCTCGTCTGAGACCTTGCTTTCCTCATCAAGGTAGGGTTGGATGATTTCAAGCAGTGCTGCTAGTTGGGTGTCAAGTTTGGTAATGTCTTCAGTTAGTGTAGCTTGGCGGGTTTTTATATCGCCAATCAGTTTTTTAAGACGCAATGTACGAAAGTTGACAGGGTGTTTGGCTTTCTCCTCAGGAATAGCATATTCCGGATTGATCGTAGAACGAACAGAGTTGAAAACTTGGTGAAGATCGAAATCTTTATTAGACATAATAGGCTCCTTTTGGTTAACTGCTGCAAGTATAGTGCAATAAAAAAATTTGTGTGCTTTTTTTTTATTAAATTTTATTTGGCTGTGGGCTCGTGTAAATCCATATGTGGGATAAACACAGCAAAGTCATACGTCGCATAAACAAAAATAGTGTTTTGGATAGCAAAAAAAGAAAAATGTGTGAGATACAAGAAGAAAATGGTTGAGGTGGACGAATTTGGGAGCGATAAAGATATGCCGATAGTGTCGAACGAGATAAGAATAGTATAAAAAATTTAGGAGATACGAATAGAAACCGTTAAAAGGGATCCATCAGCGCACCAAAATGTTACGATAGGGTGTAACAAGATGGGTGCGCGTATCGGATTACCTATGAATTAGAGGCTATGAACGATACCGAATTTCACAGTAGGATCGGCTTGTAGTCGTTGATTATTGGATTTAGCGATAGCTTTCACCTCTGCATTCAGCCACGTGCTGTGTGCAATTGAAAGGTCTACTCCTACACCGATATGTGGGCCAACATGCATTTTGTACGAGTTAGCTTGATTAGGATGGTGTATTTTTAAGCGTGTTGCACCTAAAGAAAAATAATGACGAAGCGCTTGTAA
>JAYYPW010000006.1:0-58051 GCA_036128855.1 Pseudomonadota bacterium | reverse complement strand
GCTACATTGGTAAGCTTATGGTTAAATGGGTGCCATTTTGTTTATTAGCACCAATTTTTTTTTATAAGACATACGTATGGGTTCTGGCTTACCAAGCTATTCATTTGACTAACCCATCGCTAAGATTACCCTGTTTTACATTTCTAACCAGGTCACTTTTAACAAGTAAAGTACCTCTCTTATACTCACAACAAGCTACACCTGAACAACGTATTGCCCTGATTATACAACAGGCTCAAAAGAGGAATCACTACTTACTGAAGCAGAATCAGCATGATGCTCTGTATCAATATCATCTATCCTATCGTAAATAGCTACGTCTTTATTTTTCCGAATAACAGGATTAAATGACATCTGAATAGCCTGAGTAGGCAATCCTGTACGAGTAAAGAGGCGCCACCAACAGCGACAACAATGCCTGTCTTTTTCTATTGGGAAATCGTATATATTTTTATTTATCTCTTTCTCAAGACTGTTGGTTACATCTGGCGTGCGATATTCAAATTTCCACCAAACTGTAAAACGGTTATAAAAATTATTTTTTTTCATATACTTTCTGAGCCTAGCTCTTGATAATTCTACCTCCTCTTGTAAGTTAGCTCTAAAAGTCACATCTGTAGTGTAGACCCCATATGAGCCCCCCATATCAACCTTTCTTCTTGGCCAACCCTGTGAAAGTGCTACTGCAACACTGTTACCACTGTTATGGGAAAAGTCTTCCGCCAAGTAACTATTAAAAAGCGTCACCTTACTTAGACCTGGGTAGTATTGATTTTGCTGTTCAAGCCCTGGTTCATTCTGCCAAATATTGTGTAAGTAATTTTGTGCAGATTCTGGCCTATATGCATCGTAAACAATGAGGCCATAGCCTTCTTTTGCGAGCTCATCTGCTACGTTATATAAGGCAACACAAGCTTCCCGTCTCATGATACCAACATTATCGTTGTAGCCAGTAAGACGCTTACCTAGTATATTTTTTTTCCCATAAAATGCTAAGTCTATTTTTATGTTTGGATGGTCTATGTAATAAAAGCCTTCTGGCAGCATATGATTTGTCCTGGCGAGAATTTGAGCTCAGCATAGCAGAGCATAAATATGGTTTCAACGACGCAAATACACAATTAAAATGCTAAGCAAGCATTTTTGACCTATAAAACACCCTGTCTTGTACTTGATACACCGATTGTATTACTCTCTAAGTGTATAATTTAAGTATATGAAAATGATGATTTTTATTTGACATCTCAATTACAAAAAAATAAAATCAGAATATTGATTTTGAACTCCTTCAATGTCCAGAGCACTTCCTCGTTGTATGTATAATAGCCGACCTTCTTCGATGTTATACTATGTAAGTTTTTCTTTGCTAATACTTGCTGCCATCTCTTGCCTCATTCTTGCTTATCTTCTCCAACATACCCAAAATACCTTTCCTGTGATTAGTGCGACCTATATCCTCTATCCAGAAAGATTGATTTTTTCTTTGGGTATAACCTATTTTGTTGCAATTCAGTATGTATTTTTTCACCCTATAAGTAAGTTTTTCACCACTCCAAGAATAACCCCCGCCTCAACACTGTCTCCAATAATTACGAATATTGATGATTTGCACAGTGTAAGCCTTATACTTCTGTACCTAGTTGGCTGGATGCCTGATGTAATTTTCTACGGTATTCACTCAATTCTTGCTATCACGCTATTCGTATCACTTTTACATTTACAATACTGCATTTATAAGTTATCAGTAGTGCTTTACGGCCCCAAGAGTGTATTAACTCGATTTCGTTTTATCCTATATTTACTCTCTTGTGCAATGCTAGCTGCTATACCTTTAGTAGTGCCCTGGTCTTTTATTCGTGAGTTTCTAGGATCAAGTGGTCATATACGCTACATTTTACTAACTCACGACCCTAGAATATTTTGGGTAGCCATTTTTGAGTGGCTCTATGCTATTCTCTGTTTGGTTCACTTAGCATCGCTTGGATATGAGATCAATAACAATAAAAAAATTAGCCAGGAGTAAACACCTCCATATTTATTAATATATTTAATTTGTTTTGTTATTCATAAAATAGTTTTTTAAGCAATAAAGCACACCTAAGATATGTCTTGCGTCATATATAAGCAATGGATTACAAGAAAAAACCCTTTTTTTGTAAAATAAAGTACATTTCTAAGCATTAGATCCTTGACAAGCTGTCGATAGGCAAGTTATAAAGGGGGATAGCTTGTGATTTATACAAGATTCTTTAACTTAATGAGGTAGGATTTATGAGTAAAAAAGAAATTGTGGATCGTATATGGCAGGCAAACCAAGACAGCGAAGGACTGAATAAGTCTTCTCTGAAACAGGTTGTTGACGCTGTATTCGACGAAGTACAAAACATCACCGACGAAGCTGGAAAATGCAGGATCGTTGGATTTGGTAGCTTTACCAAGTATCGCCGTGATGCCCGTGTCGCATCACACCCACAAACTCGCGAGAAGATCGATGTTCCCGCTTGTAATAGTGTAAAGTTTGCATTGGGAAGCGAGTTCAAAGACTTTGTCCAAGACAAAGGCTAGGTTCGAAGGTATAGTTCTTTAGTACAATAATAACTGCGATTGATCTTTACTATTGCAGCTGATCGTTGTATAATTGCGAACTGTAATTCTTACAGAACAGTGGGTACTTAGCTCAGTTGGTAGAGCGTCGCCCTTACAAGGCGAATGTCGGGGGTTCGAACCCCTCAGTACCCACCAGCAACCATGTGGAGTGGTAGTTCAGTTTGGTTAGAATACCGGCCTGTCACGCCGGGGGTCGCGGGTTCGAGTCCCGTCCACTCCGCCATATCTATATTTCTTTATGATCAGACATCTACGTCAATATCAAAATACACTAGTAGTTTCTTTAATCACTACGTTTGTTGCCGTAGGTATGTTGTTGTGGGGTGTTGAAAGAATCTTTCTCAAAACATCCAGCACACCATCTAGCGCTAATGTCAATCAGGTTGACCTCGGCGACATTGTAAACCAAATACTTGCAAATGCTGATCGCTCCTATGCAGAGCTCACCGATATCGAAAAACAGCAGCTCACCCAGTACGCATCAACTATATTACAGCAAGAGATGAGACTTTCACAGTACGCTCAATCATTACAATTGCATATTCACTCCCAGGTACTCGCCGAAACTCTGAGTCAGAATGGCCTACTAGGCAATATTCAAGATGCACTTGCTTATCACAATAAACAACCCAACCCCCAAGCCATGCAGCAATTGCAGGCTCGCGTAAATCGTATGCAAAGGCAATCAAGTCATCAGCTACTCATCTCTGCTTTACGGTCATCTTTGATCTCACTTCCCGAAGAATCTTCATCTGTCCTCCGCGCCAACTCTCAAACACGTCGATTCGCATGGACTTCGGTACCTATGTCTGCAACTGACCTCTCCACACTACCCAAGCCAACTCAAGCAGAAATAGATTCCTATTATGACAAAACCCCTTTTCTTACAAAAAGTACTGCCTCTGTAGACTATATCCGCTTTCCTGCAGCACAATTTGAGTCTGCAGCACCAAAACTTAGCGACTTAAGGACCTTCCTGGAAAATCATCCTGGTGAGTTCGACACTCCAAAACAATACCACTATAAACGCTTTAAACTGGTAGAACCCTCAAACAAACATTCTGTTCACAAGGTATCCACCCAGTTTATACTCGATGCATGGGGAGTCGATGACAAACCAAATCTTAATACTGAGTGGCTTTACTACGAAGATACAGCGCCAGTTGCCTATACAGAATCAGCTATACCACATTTATCTTTGTTAAAACTCAGACCAAACCAATACACTATTGCACCAGATAGTGATGGATCTATTTATCTTTATAAATTTACCCATATAACTGCAAAAAAAACCTGCACTTTGAACAACTGCCGTCAAGCGATCCAAGATGCCTGGTCTAAACATCAGACACACTCTAGCAGGGCTGCACTAATTACTTCTTTGCAAGATGAAATCTTATATAACCCTGATGACCTAACATCACTAGCAAATATCCACAGTGCCCATGTACATACAAGCCCAGTATTTTACCAAGATTCTGGCCATGGGGTTGCGCAAAGCGCTGCTTTTAGGGCTGCAGGCTTTGCAAAAAATCTACACGATTCACATCAGCTTAGCGACCCAGTCACACTAGAAGATGGTGCAGTTGTGGTGTTACGTGCCAGGAAACTGACATCACCTACTAAAATTCCACTATCCACCGTGCAAAATGATATTGTAGAAACTTTAAGAAAACAGAACTCACAACGCAATCGTCAACTTGAGCTTGAAGAGTCGCTTGCAGGCTTAAGGAACAATCAAAATATCGATCAATTCTGTAAAAGGTGGGATAGCCAGGTTACCCAGTCTGACTTTCTGCACGTAGACTCAGCTAATACACTGCCCGAACCTATCGCACGTATGGCCTTTACATTATCATCAGATGCTATAGGGTGGAATAAAGTAAATATGTTACCTGATTACCAAACACAAACCTGGTTTATTTTTGCCTTGACTGATGTAGACTACCCTATCACAGAAGCAACCCCATCTACCTCAAGTAGTGAAACCATATACCAGCTTGAAGTAAACCAACTTTTTGATAAAATTGCTTAGGTTTTAGGTAAATCACATGCAAACTGCACACGAAAAAGATTCCGTTTACCATGGGAGAGATAGACGCACTGCGGTTGTACTAGTTAATCTTGGCACACCTAAAAGTCCAGGATATTTCGATGTTATGTTTTATCTACGCGAGTTTTTATCTGACCCTAGAGTAGTTGGCTTACCCCGTTTACTTTGGTATCCCATATTATACGGTTTCATACTCCCATTTCGCTCACGTGCCAGCGGAGAGAAATATGGCCAAATCTTCGATAAGAAAAGAGGAATGCCTTTACTTTATCTTAGTGAAGATGTGTGCTCTCATCTACAAGACAGTCTTGCATCTACACACCCAACAGTCGATATTTATCTTGCTATGCGTTATGGAAAACCATCACTAGAGGATATTTTAGATCAAATCAAGCAAACACCTGTGCGTGAAATCTTATTTATACCGATGTTTCCTCAATATAGCCAAGCGACTACCGCAACTATCGTTGACAAGGTAGCACAAATTTTTAAAAAGTGGCGCTTTGTTCCTGATATCCGCTTTCTATCTGGTTTTGCTGACCACCCTAAATATATATCAGCCTTATCTGCGAGTATAAAAAATTATTGGCAGATGCATGGCCGGGGGGAGAAACTCCTTATTTCTTTTCATGGCTTACCAAAGCGCAGTCTTACAGATGGGGACCCTTATTTTTGTTTATGCCATAAAACTACGAGACTTCTAACTCAAACGTTAGATATTGGTCCAGATGACTTTCTTATGGTATTTCAGTCACGCCTTGGTCCTTTTCCATGGCTAAGTCCCTATACAGAGGATACGATCGTGTCGCTTGCAAAATCTGGTTATAAGACTCTAGATATTGTTGCTCCAGGTTTTAGCGTAGACTGTCTAGAGACTATTGATGAAATCGGTCGTGAGTATCAAGAACTTTTTCAAGAACATGGCGGCACCTCTCTACGCTATATTCCAGCTTTAAATGACTCACCTGCTGCTATAGATTGTTTTCGGTCTCTAATCTGTGCGCATATTGAATAAATATAAAGTAAACGCCTTACTAAGCTGTCAGTTCTGCTACGCTGATTGATATCATAAAAAATTATCTATGTTTGTTTACTTCTTCATAGCAACTGTCTTACGTACGAAAGTGAGTTTGTGAATCTGCGGTTCTGTATGCCTCAAGTCTTCAAGAATAATTTGAGAATATTCTGTTTGCTTATCCTGATCTAATGCTTGCGTAAGCACTATCTCTATTTCTATACCTTGTATTAAGTAATGTAAGACTACATCTTCTTCTTGCCAATGGATATTTGTAAAGCGACTCGTGGCTCGTTTTAACATGTACAATATAATATTTCTTGCAGGCCAACTAACCTGTGGCTTATTATGGGCGATTTCATCATCCTCTGGATCAATGTGTACAGTTACATCAACAACATGTGGATGTTCACGTTTTAGCTCATGCCTCAGACTTTCACCGATAAAATGGCCTTCTGACACACTTATCCTAGACTTTGTAATAACATGGACATCGACAAATACTGAGCCTGCCATTTTACGAGTACGTAGAAAATGGATATCTTCTACGCCTGGGGTCTGTAACATAGTTGCGATCATTTTATCACGCTCTCTTTCTGTTATACCTGTATCTATCAGCTCTCGAATACCTCGATAACAAATCTTCAAACTCATTTTCATAATCATTAGTCCAATAATTACTGCAGCTAACTTATCCACATTCCACCCATTAATAGGGAGGTAGCTTGCACAGGCTGTCGCAAAGACCAAAACTGAGCTAAGTGCATCGCTCCGTTGATGTGTTGCGCTTGCAGCAAGAAGATCAGAACGTATGCGCTTAGCCTGAAAAGTTGCATAACGAAATAATATCTCATTACAAACGACACTAATACCACTAGCAATAAGCACATACTCTGTTATTACGCTTACCGACCCCTGGTCGAGAAAAACTGTGTCGATAATGATACCTAAGCCGAGTGATGCAAGAAATAATGCAAGAAAGACAGCTGTCACAGTCTCAATTCGACGATGACCGTATGGATGCTCTGCATCTGGTGGCTGATGTCCGTAGAATCCTGCAAAATAGGTTAAAACATCAATCACAAGATCTGCATAGGTGTGCATTGCATCTGCAAAGAGCGCATGTGAAGCACTCCAATAAGCAACAAATAATTGAGTAGTTGCAATGACAGCATTACCTAGCCCCATAAATAAGGTGGTATTACGAATAATTAAAAAGGTATCTTGGGTAGAATACGTGTTAGTGTCTGCTTTTTTGTTCATAACTACAGCATAACTATTTAATCTAACTTAGCATAGATTTTTTTTTATTGCTATATTACGAAGATGTGTCCCATTATTTTGGTTTGTACTTAGTCTTGCTAGTACGATCACTGTCAATACTCGAAGACCTCTTCGATAAAAGCTCTCTCGTCTTTACCTGATACTCTGCTATCTTACTCTTTAGGTTTTTTCTTCTCACTCTTGATATCTTAGGATCTGCCTGCTTAAAATCGCGTTCACTTATTTCATTGATCCTTTCGGATAAACCCTCAAGACTTTTCTTGTAATCAGAATCACTGCTGTTAATTTCCTCTTGTGCAAGTGCTCTATTCACAACGAGTGCTATTTTTGCCAAAATATCTTCTGCATTATTATGCCTCACATCTAATCTAGGTTTTTTACCAATGTCGATTCTATAAGCTCCTAATTGGCTAACTAATACATTGAAGGTGTCTCTAGGTAATATATTAGATACCTCTCTATATATTGAATTAACCTCTTCGTACAACTGCGTTCTAGCTTCTTTATCTTCACCGGTTCGAATATAGAAGTCTGCAGTCAAGTCTATACTGTTATCTTGAAGTTCTACAGTTTTGGTATTTTTTACGTGTGTAAAAGCTTGCCCAGGGTTATCTGTATTTTCAAACATATCTGTTATAATGGCAGTGCGATTCAGCGTACCGTCATCCTGTAAATGTATATTTTTATCAAATTTTACTCCCAGTAATTTACCTAGATCTTGATTATTTTTTGCAAAGTCATCATCTTCTTTGTCGTGACCTGCCAACCACTCTACAAGTGTATTAATATACTTAGCCTTTGCGCTATTATAATTTAATGCATCATATACACGAGTCTTAGTTAGTTTTATGAGATCTTTGTAGTATTTAATCAGCTTTTCAAACTCCTCTTTTTTTTGTTTATCTGTCAAACTATCAGGTAAACTTGTAAAGTGCTCTTTCATCTCTTCTAGTTTTGTCCGTGCTTCATCGGTTATTTTTAGTTCCCGGCTGGTGTGTTCTTCACTTAAAGCTGTAGAAGGCTCTACTGCTAATGCGTTAGTATCCTCAAGATTTTGGATTTGACCCTCAATGCTTGCTATAGCTTCTTTTTGCACATTTTCCAGATTTTTATAGTTATACTCTGCTTCTGCCAAATAGTGCTTAAGTACTGCAATAGTTTTTCCTGATTGCTCCATATGCTTATTAAATGATTTATTCTCTCTAAAAAGGCGTTCTAGCTTTAAAGCTAAATTAGCCTGCGCATTTTGACCAGCTGGTAAATGTTTTAACCTTATCTGCTCAAGAGTATGTCCTGTTTGGAAATTTTGTGTATATTGGTTAAATTCCCGGCATGCTTCATAAACATTCTCGCTAACCTCACCATTTTCTCGACTCACTATTTCTTTTGGTATTTCTTCTGATGCAACGATCATCTTGTCGATTTCACGTATCTTTTTTGATAGTGTAGATAACTCATCTTCTCTAATCTCATAGTTTTTCATTTCTGCATTTTGCTGAATTTTAGTGCGTTTGATTCTAAGAGACTCCTTTACACCTTCTAGTATTCCTGGCCTGGCTTGTTCTATTTCCTCTATCTTGTAATCAGAATCTATAAACCTCATACAATCATACACTTCACCTTTACTGCGATTATCATTATAAGAATAGAGCATTGCAAGATGATTTAGTTTATCATCTATTCTACTATCTATGCCTTCAATTAAATTAGATTTTTGCATAAAGGCTAAGATAGTACCCGACCCTTTGGGACTATATGCCTCTTGGCTATTTAGCTTATCTTGAGTATTTTTTATTTGAGTTAGATCCTTGATGAGATTGTTATTTTTTTCAATAATTGCAGCATTTTGCATGATGTTCTTGCTATTATCTAAACCCGCCCTAGCACCTTGTATCTCCGTGTTAAGTCTTACTACAACTTTATCATACAAACCCATCTCATATTTGTGTATTACTCCGCTGAGCTCTTTCAGTTTTTCATTTATTTGCAAGCCAAATGTGATGCTATTGTTACTATTTTGATGCCATGTATCGAATTTTTTATTAAATGATTTTACATAAAGCCCCAATACGTAATATTCTGAAACATCACTTTTATATTTTTCCGTACTGAATTTTCCATTTTTAATACCTAGATTCTTTCTCATTTCATAAAATTTTATGTTAGATGGATCTTTAAGCTCATCACATTCACGTATATAAGATTCTATCTTATCACATTCTTTCCTAACCTCTTCTCTCGACGCTTCGTAGAAGTTTTCTGTAATACCTAACTGTGCTTGCACAATTTTATTTAGATCAGTCGCAGTGAAGAATTTATTCTTTTCTTCTGGTTTATACTTTTCAAGTCCTGCACTTAGACAATTAAAAATCGCGATGAAAAAATTACAAAATGAATGCCAAACTGTTATCGACTTGTTGGCCTTGTCTTGTTCTTCTGTTAAGTTTCTGAAAAAAATATTAATATCTTTCTTGGTGTATGCAATTAAATTGTTATAATCCTCTTCATTGATTATATGCCGTTCATATGCGTTAGTCACAATATCACTAAATAACTTCGTTGGCTTGTAGTTCTCATCAAAAAGTGTCAGACCGACATCACGTCGCATTATATCAATAGTCTGTTTCATACATAATGCAATATTGTCGAAGGCCTCGTCTTGTTTGATATAATCTTTTGGCTCTGGTCGTGTTGCATCAGAGGATGTTACTAATTGATTTATTATGTCTTTATCAAATTTTAGATACCCTTGATCATCCTCATTCACACCTGGCATAGTATTGGATCGAAAAACACCAAATCTAACATCATCATTTTCTTCATTATAAAGATCTAAAAGTAATCTTTCTTTTAATACCTCAACTCGCTTTTGATTCTCTTCTATCTCTAAAACTTTGTTGGTAAAAGGATCTTCTGTAGACAGCGAAATAATATCTTGGCCCGAGTCATTACTATTGACTGAACTTCTATGGCTTTGTACTGACTCATCATCGCCAGCAGCATAAAAAGTATCAACAGATTCATCGTCTACGTTACTAGCATGCTCATGAGTTTCAGTATATTCATTATCGTCAACAATTTCTAAAGATATATCGTCTACGTTTATAGCATTATCATGAGTTTCAGCACCTTCAAAGCTAGCATCATCAATACTTACCTCGGATATAACTGATCGTGTTTCACCCTCATCTGGATTGTAATATTCATTACCACTATAAATGCTCTTGTTGATATCTAGTGGACTTTCTAACCCATCGATATCCCTTTTTTCTGTACTATCTCTTAACGCATTTACTAAATAAGTATATTCAGCACTTTGACTAATGTTGTTATATTTATCAGAGAAGATAGGACTTGCTACTTCTAACCTTGCAATAAGTGCTATACGATCTTTGTATTCTGCTACTTTTTTTGCTGCAATAGATACATTTCTATGAGCCGTTTCTTCTGCTAGCATCCTTAATTCTTTCTCTTCTCTCTGTTTTATAACATCTTCATATGATGCCTTGAGCTTATCAGATGATATATGCTCTTCAGTTTGATTTAACTCTCTCTTCTTTACTCCTACAGAAAAATCATCTTGACTAGAAACTTTATTTGGCCCTAAAGTATTATCAATTTCCTTATCATCGGAAACAATTGGCTTATTTAATACATTGTTTATGCGTCTACTAATCGTTTCAAGCTTGAGTAGATTTTTAAATACCTCAGTCCCATAATTCTTTCCTTCTAATATGTGTTCTTTGTATATCTCATCCGCAATCTTTTGTAGCCTTGGCCCATTCGATCCCTGTAGCCCTCTCAATGACTTAGTAGACCTCAATAAACTCAGTGCCCGTTTAAGTGTATCGTCATCGATTTCTTGAAAAATGCTTGCTACTTTTTCCTTATCGTATTGGTCTAAACTATTGACTACACCATATGCATTCGTGGCTTTGTCTTCGTACTTCTCGATAATTTCTTCTAAACTTTTTTCTTTCAGCAACCCAGCTTGAGTTCGTTCTTGGTAAGGCTTGAGTAACATATCCTTTAAATCATCAGCATATTCTTTGAATACTTGTTCAGGTTTGAGTATGTCTGCATATGTTTTTTTAGTTTTTGTACTATTAATTATCCAAGTGCTTAATTCTCGATATTTATTCCCAGTTATTGTACTCTTATTTACCAATCTTCTTGCTACTCTTTCAATCATCTTATCATCGAAAGTATCTGAATCCTCTCTAAATCTTTTTTTCATGTCTGCAAAGCTAACGTCAGGATTAATTTGATCGTGTTGCTTATCTTTACTTTTTTCTTGCCATAATCCTTGGTCTGCAATGAATATCTTATTTTCTTTATCAAAATCTTTATCAAAATATGCTGCTCTTTTTTGCAAAATCTCGTTTTGTATATCTTGATTCTCCTTATGCTTACCTAATACTTGTAACCCATCTAGTGCGCCCGGATCATTTTGATCAAGTTCATCCTGCGCCAGCTCTACCATTCGTATCTTCTCAAGCTGAACTCTGAGTTCTGATGGAGGCTCATACGATGTACTTGTTGCAACTGAAAACAAACTGCTTGTTTCATCTACTAAAGAGATGGTGTCAAACTCGTTATTTTGATAGATAGTTTGCACGTTAGCACTATCTTTTCTCAGCGACGCTTCGAATGTCTTTTTGATTTTCGTAACAAGTTTAGAAATTCCCTGGTATGAGTCTTTCATATCTTTGGCTTCTTGTTCATGCAATGCATTGATACGACTTTGTCTACTTTTTGTCGCTTCATTTTCTTTTTCGCGTATTTTTCTAATATCCGAATCTAATTGGGTTTGAATATCAGCAATCTGTTGTAATTTGCTTTCAACAGCAGCTGTGATATTTTCTTTTTTTGTATTTGGCTTGCTTTCTTTAAGCAAATTCACTAGGGAAGTATATTTTTCTAAAGTACTTTTTAATTCGCTCATCTCCTTTCTTAGTTTCCTAATTTCCACATCACTGTTATCTGACTTAATTTGCTTTCTTTGTATTTCTTCTTGACGGGCGGCAAGTTGGGCAGCCTTTCTCTCTGCGCCGTCAACAATAGCGTTATAGACAGAAACATTATCTGAACGCACAGCCCAACCAGATGCTTTTTTCAAATCTTCAGGACTTTGCTTTATAAGCTCATCAAGAATCCTCGAAATTTCTATATGTCTCTTTTTTATACAATGATTTATCTCATTATCAATTTCAGCCTGATACTGACTTCCTTCCTCGTAAATGCGCTTACGTTTTATGTCAAATGAGTCTTCCTGTTTATCTGCTTCTTCACTTGTACGTTCTAAATCTGTTTCTACATCTTTATCCTCGTATATAATTGTTGAGGGAAGACTAAACTTCAATAATTGATCATTAATATCTTTTCCAGCTTTCTCTATTTTACGTTTGATTGTCTGCAATTCATCTAGCTCTTCACTGTTCTGATCAAATAAATTGAAATGCTCTAAAGCGTGGAGATGTACCTTACCTGATATCTCAACGTGTAATATATCATGAGACAAACCTGGTACATAATTTTGCTCCAAATCTCCATCTGTTGAGTCACCTCTGTCTGTGCTTGTGTTAGCTTCCATACTATACATAGTATCAAAGGTTAGTACCCCTTTTGGTATTTCTGGCATATTTGACATTGATGTAATAAGAGACTCTACTTCTCTCTCTGCTGTATCTGTATTTATTAACCTGATTTCTTCTTTGTTTTTAGGTTGTCTACATCCATAATCTAGCAACTTTTTCTCTAGATCTAATGTTTCTGGCATTTCAACTTTCACGATATTTGCACTTGAAAAGTCACCGTTATCACTTGCTAAATTATGTGTGAAATCGTAGCGAGGTTTTGGGTTTGTTAAATATAAATATCCTTGATGATATATGACCATTACATGCTCTTTTTCCCTATTACTCAGGTTAAAACGTCTCGCTGCAAAGTTCTGTGCTTGGTGATACAACGGTGATAATGCACCACGCATTACCTCATTGACTGTGGGTAGGGTTTTAGGATGATCTGAAATAAGCGCAATTAAGTCAGAATATCGCGCGATTTTTTCTTCATTTTTGGAAATCTTTACTAGAAGATTATCGCGTTGCTTAATTTCTTTATCTAGATCAGTTTTACATTTACCATAATCAAAGCTCTTAGTTGCTTCTGTTTTTGGGAGTTTTAGTTTTTCTGTTTTTGCAAGAATTGTATTATTTAAGTTCACAATATCATCATGATATTTTACAATGCTAAATTCTAAACTTCTAATTTTAGATAAAATATCATCATATATTTCATCATATCTATCTTGGTACTTACGTATTTTTTTATAACTTTCCCGAATCTTCCAAGCTTCTTGATCTGATAGTTTCAGCTTTTCTACCAGTTTCTCAACATAATCATCCGTATTACTATCGTTTTCAGAGACCTCTGTATTGTCTTGTTGAGTAGCATTTGCACTAACACGATTGTGTCCTTTTTTTCCGTTTCGCATGTAAATTCTCCGAAATATAATTGTAGTCTTAGTTTTTATAGTATATTTCATTGTTTATGCATGATTTTTTCATAAATTTTCTCATTAAATTTTTAAACTCCACATAAAAGTAAGCACAATTATGTTGGTTTTGTTATTTAATAGTTTTCTTCGTACTATTTTTCTAGTTTTTATATGCTAAATACGGTAAGCTGTAAGTAACTAATCTAATCGAGAATTTTCTATGAGCCAATCCAAAAGCAATAAGAACCCTCAGTCTAATCCATCTCAAACTCAAGCAAGCTTTAACCTAGGTGCTTATCTTCAAGGTCTACGTACAGAGCATAATATTTCTCTTGATGAGCTTTCCAAACATCTTAAAATTCGTGTAAGTAACCTAGAGGCGATCGAGAACAACCAATCACTAGAACATATCCCTACTCCATATTTTCGTGGATATGTAAAAAACTACTGCATGTTCTTTGGGGTAGATCCTAGCCGTGTACTTGAGCACGCACGTCCAAACGAGACAAATATAACCTCGCCTAAACCTGTTTATAATAGCAGCGGTGCCTTTTTATACTCTTCAGACAGTAGAAACTCATTCTCAAGAAAATCCATAGTGGGTAACCTTCCTCTCAAAACCATCTTACTTGCTAGTTCTCTCGTCTTTGTCGGCATCTTTGTGTACAAGGTTGTATCTAGTAAAAGTCCAGCTGTATCCCAATCTTATGTCACTCATAGCGGTTTTGATAAGAATAGACTCCAACAGTCATCTAGCGACTTCTAAGAATTATTGGACTTACAACTGCCTCCGTGATATTATCTATATGATAACCTTGTACATTAATTATTCATGAGCAAAATCCAAGGAATTCGCGGTTTTACTGACATATTTGGTCCTCTCGCCTCAGCGTGGGATGACTTGGAATACAATCTTACCGCCCTTGCTAATCAGTATAATTACACTCCAATAAGACTTCCTTTCCTTGAAAAAAGTGAGCTTTTCCAGCGTTCTGTTGGTGTTACATCTGACATTGTTCATAAAGAGATGTATAGTTTTATAGATAAAAACGATGCTTCAGTCAGCCTAAGGCCCGAGGGCACTGCAGGCTGTGTAAGAATTTGTATTGAACATAATCTCTTATATGGATCAAACCAAAAGTTTTTTTATATCGCCCCTATGTTTCGACGTGAGAGACCACAGAAAGGTCGCCTACGCCAATTTCATCAGTTTGGGATAGAAGCATATGGCTTTCCTGAGGGAAGCATTGAAATCGAGCAGCAACTATTATTATCTAGAATATGGCAGACACTTTCAGTACCTCACCCCACACTTCACATTAATTATCTGGGCTGTCACGAGACACGCCAACGTTATAAAGACGCATTACAAGAGTTTTATAAACCCTATGCATCTGACTTTGATGCACTCAATAAAAACAGGCTAGTGAGTAACCCATTACGATTACTTGACTCCAAAGACCCAGATATTATCGCCATCAATCACGATGCTCCACATATAACCTCTTACCTTACCAAGGACGAACAAAATCAATATAGACAAATCCGCGATGGTCTAGCTCTACATAATATTGCTTTTGTCGAAAATCCTACGCTGGTAAGAGGCCTTGATTACTACAGTGGCTTCATCTATGAATATACATCTGAACTACTTGGGGCCCAATCAAGTGTTTGCGGTGGAGGACGATACGATCAGCTCTTTGCCCAACTTGGTGGACAACCTATAAGCGCCACTGGATTCTCAATTGGCCTTGAGCGCCTCCTAGCAATGATGAATAGCGAAACACAAGAGCCTGCTAAAACTACGAGCCTGGTGTGGATCAACCTAAACTCAAAGGCTGTGTCCGCCAGCCTAGGTTTTTGTGAACAATTGCGATCCCACTGCCCAGAGTTACGAGTTGATTGCTCCTACGTTGAGGGCAAGGCTTCCAATCAGCTCAAAAAAGCCGAAAAACACAATGCGTCATATGCCATCCTATGTGGCGAAGATGAGCTTCAATCTGGTACTTTTACTTTTAAAAACTTAAAGACACGTAGCCAAGAAAACCTATCACTTAGTGCCATTATTGACAAACTTAATAAGGAATAATTATGCAGCTATTTTTTCTCCATACCGTGAACCTTATCAATACACATAGGAAATCTTTAACCTATGCCTTGGGTGGAATAGTTTTAGTTCTAATTGCATGGTATAGCTATCGCGAGTATCGCATGTCACAGATACAACAAGCATCTATTGCATATTATC
This sequence comes from Pseudomonadota bacterium, assembly GCA_036128855.1. Lineage (GTDB taxonomy): Bacteria > Pseudomonadota > Gammaproteobacteria > Comchoanobacterales > Comchoanobacteraceae > JAYYPW01. Next base: position 42,348 of record JAYYPW010000006.1, on the reverse strand, counting down.
ATCTTACTCATGCATCTAATACAGACCTATATGCACATCAAAAATTTGTAGACCACCATCCAAATACTATATTTACGGTTTTTTCTTGGATGAAAATGGCACAAATTTATCATGAAAAACATGATTTCGATAAAGCTGATGAATCTCTTCAACACGCAACGAAACTTGTCTCTGATCCTGGACTTAAAAGCCTATTACAACTACGCATGGCAAAAGTTGCACTTTCTGCTGGCAAGCCACAACGAGCTATAGACCTACTTCACTCAATACATGGTAGCTACCTACAAAACTCCCGCGCAATGACCGAATCCGATGCTCTCTCTAAGCTTCACCAGTATGATCAAGCGTATTCTCTCTTACTTGACCTTGAAAAAAATATACGCGCAGAACTTTCTGATAAACCAAGCCAAGAAATTTTTACTTTTTCACAGATAATTGCGGCCAAAAAAAATCAGTTACAAAGCTTTCTTCCTAGCTATTAGGTGTATCTATGCAGTTGGCTCAAGTCGCTATTGTTGGCGCAGTAAATGTTGGTAAGTCTTCTTTATTTAATCGACTACTTAAAAAGAAACAAGCTATTACCTTCGATCGTCCTGGTGTCACTAGAGATTGCAATGTGGCAGTTTGGGAGTTTAATCATAAACCTGTATACCTTATAGATACACCTGGATACCAAGCTAGTCTAGAGAATGAAGATCACGATTATGACCCCCTCATTCAGAAGTCGATAGAAAGCCATATGCGTACTATCATTGCAGACTCAGATTGTCTAGTATTCGTGTATGATGCAAGCGTAGGTCTATCTCAGCAAGATCGACAGCATTTACGTTATTTATACAGGCTTGGTAAACCAATACTTGCAGTTGCAAATAAAATGGACTGCGCATCAGAAGAATCTCTTGCTGATGTACATACGATCGACGCAATAAGCTACCATAAGATCAGTGCTACTGCCAAACAAGGACTATTGCAATTATCCGAAGCTATTCATTCAGTGATTGAAGAAAAAATATCTTTACTTGATGCAGGTACTACTGCTCAAAAAGACCTCTCCAATAATTCAATTCGCTTTGCTCTTCTTGGAAAACCCAATGTTGGTAAATCGACGCTTACCAACGCTTTAGTCCGTAAATCTGTCAGCGTTGTTTCTGATACAGCAGGCACTACTAGAGATGCAATGACTGTGACATTTAACTGGCAAGACTATGACTTTACTCTTGTTGATACTGCAGGCGTGAGACGGCGTACAAAAATTCGAGATGCCGTTGAACAGTCTGCTGTTAGCCAAGTCTTAGGTATTATACAGCATGAAGTAAGTATTTGTGTATATCTAATCGATGCTGGTGAAACGCTCTCAGATCAAGATTTCCGTCTTATTCGCCTTGTTGCAGACGCACGTGTTAGACTAATAATAGCTGTTAACAAAATTGACTTGCTAGATGAAAGTGCAAAAAAATCTTACTTACAAAAGCTTCAAAAACAGCTCTTCTCGCATACTTACTATCCAATTATTCTAATCTCAGCAGAAAAGAAAATATCATTACATCATCTGTTACGAAAAATTGTTGAGCTAAATAAGCAGAATGGCGTCGTTAATACCTCGAAATTAACTCGTTTGTTGGAGGACGCTATAGCAACACATCAACCACCCATGGTAAGAAATAGACGTATTAAGCCACGTATAGCTTACCCGCATAGCCAAGATCCTTTTGGTATTGTTATTCAAGGCAAACAAGTGTCTCAACTACCAATTAGCTATCAACAGTATTTACGTAAGCAATTTCAAAATATTCTATCTATAGACGGCATCCCCTTGAAAATTACTTTACAAGATGATTTCAATCCGTATAAAAAATAATCGGATGTTCACGAATTAAGTCATGTTTATGCATTGACACTCTTCATATGCAATATGACTTTTTTTGTACGCACTATCTGTGTTTATGGGAGAGTGTAGTTGTAGCACACTAAAAAAGTTGAATACATGAGAATACACCGGAATTTATGATAAATTCTCACAAGAGTGGAGCAAGATAAAAAGGTATCATTTTCCTTAATACCTTGCCTACGATAAACTATCTGTAGCGTAACTCATGAGACTTTGCAACATGATCTATTCGGTAGTGATTATGCGTTAATAACCCCTCCATTTCTTTATTGTAATTTGCACGCATCTTATCAATAGCTCTTGACTCGGCAGCAGACCTTAATTTTTTCGCTTCCGCTACTAGATTGTTACGATCTGGTTTTTCTGAGCCAATCTCTATATTCTCACTTAGTTTTTTAACGGCTAGAGCTACATCTGTTTTACTTACATTGTTCTTCTTATTTTTAAAATGGTTTAATGTTGTTAGTGTTACTTTGAGTTCTTGATCTATTGGACTCCCTAGAACTCTGTCTATAACTTTACTAAACCTTTCGACAAAATCAATCGCAACTGTTTCAAACGCCTGATTTATAATCTCACTGTTAATTCTATTTTTGAATAGTATTGCTATCTCAGTCTCAGATAGCTTACTCGGCGTTTGCGGCAAAGCTGCAGATTGCTTGCGAGACTTGCTGACAAACATAGCCAAAAGGCCTGTCCCTGTCACGGCATAGCGTAGGTAGACATTTTCAAAAAGCTTACCAAATGCAGCTAAGCTAGCACGTATACCTACTCCAGGTATTAGTGTAAACGCCCAGAACACATATGGTAAAGCAACCCAGCAAGCAGTTAACCAAGATTCTGTTGTTCCTGAGCTAGGCATGTAATAAAAGCTTGTTAAAAACGCTGGCTTTTTACTATTCAGTAGGCTTACCTTTCGCCGGACACTCGCTGAATAGAATTGACTAAGAAACTTTTCCCCAGCACAGGCTCCAAATGTTATGGCAAGTGTTTTAAGCATTGCAACGACAGGGCCTGTTATGTAAATACTTGATACCCAAAAGCATACTGCCAATAACGTAAAACCCGTAACACGCGAAAGCGCATAGCCCTTCAGTAGTAGCGGGCTAAGACTTGTAAATAAAAACTTGCGGCTTTGTTTTACGCGATTTTGGTGTTTATGAAGCGTCTTAGTGGTACGTTGCACCTCTACAAAACCATTATGACTCTCTGCAATATACTTCAAGCCCTTTTGTAAATTATGTACGATTGAGTTCAATTTAACTATAACTGCCGTTTCGAGATTTTCTTTTATACTATCTGCTTTTTGCACCATATTTTCTTTTGTTCCAAGAGCTTCATCACTTTGATTACTCCCATCAATCTTACCTTTGTTAACCACAAATGATTTACCGATTTCATCACATAGTTTACTTTCTTCTTTCTGCAATTCTTTTAATATTTTCTCGTGATTAAGAGAGTATAAAGTCATCAATAGGTCACGTAACTCTGATTTTTGACTATCATCAGGCGCTTGCTTACTGCATTCTTCATATAGGTTAATCGCAAACTCATATAAGCTTTTAGGCTCGATAGAGTTCTTTTCAAAACCCATTTGGCTTTCAAGTTCAAAAAAGAATTCTGTTTTATACTCAATGTCACCGGAAAATAGGTTTTTTTCTTCTTTCTCGCGAGTTAATCTAGCAATTTCAGGTGCTACATCTGGGCTAATAAAACTACTCTCATAGTTTGCTATCATATTAGTATAGGCATTTGTTAGTGCTTCTTCGTTTCTTTTTTCTTTCATTAACTCTGTCTTAAACACCCTATAATGCTGCAAGAGTGTTTTGAGTAGTTTACGCCTTTCTCCAAGCTCGTTTTTAGCGCCGGCTTCTTTCGTTTTTTCTGGAGAACTATATTGTTCAACTTTTTCTATCTCTTTATCAGTAAGGTTTTCTAAATCTATATTGGTGTATAATTTTCCCATCTCAGCCTTGAAACTAGTTAGCCAGAGCATTTCTTTCTTTTTTTTCTCTTGGCACTGCCTGATTCTTTCCAAACCTGACTTACAACCACTATATCTGTTGGTGAGTAAATCTTTGAACTGTCGAATCGTTGCCCTCTTTTCGTCGTTATATCCGTGTTCGTCTTTCAGATATAAATCGATATTTTTCTCAAGACTAGTCTTAAGCTCTGGTCTGTCTTTCAACATGTCATTGACAGTTTTGATCATTGTACTTTCGTTAAGCTCTTTGTCTTTGCTATAACGTAGCTTATCCATATGCGAGATAACTTTGCTTTTGACTTTATCTAATGTCAAGTTAAGTTTAACTCCCTTTTTCACATCTATTTTCTCATGCTCCCAAATGTCGACCATAAGAGTTGTTATTCTTTTACATAAACCTCGTATTTGTAGTATGAGATCCTTATTCAAGATTAAACTTACATGATGATCATCAAGCAGGTTATCTAATGGTTTTGGTGGCTTGCCTTTAGTAGCAGACTCAAGGGCTAAATCTCTAAATTTATTCAGTGACCTTGCAATGGTTTCTAGTTTCTTGGCTGTATGATATAAACTGCCTGCATCCGCGTAAGTAAGTTCAGATAACTTAGCTAGCTGATGTAGCTCACTTAATTCTCTGCTCATATTTTTAAGTGCATCTGTCTTCGCAGGCATAGTCATCTCCAATATTGATTATAAATACAGTCTACGATGTTAGCTGATATCTGTCAATAACTCTCGATGGGTAGCTAGATAATGCTTATGACCACTACTTTTAATTGGCTAGGTTTAAAGAACCTCTTTGATTTTTAATCCTATATCTGTTGGCCGCTCAACAGTATGTACACCTGCCTCAGCAAGCGCTGTAAACTTTGCTTCTGCAGTACCTTTATTACCTGAAATGATTGCACCTGCATGCCCCATACGTTTTCCTTTTGGTGCAGTAATCCCTGCAATATATGAAACTACAGGCTTTGTAACATATTCTTTTATGAATGCAGCTGCTTCTTCTTCTGCATCACCACCGATCTCTCCCACCATGATGATTGCCTCTGTTAGATCATCCTCTTGGAATAACGCAATTATATCTATAAAACTTGATCCTGGTATTGGATCTCCACCAATTCCAACAACCGTACTTTGCCCTATACCTAGAGCCGTCGTTTGATTCACCGCCTCGTAAGTCAATGTACCAGACCTTGATACAATACCTACTGGTCCTTTAGTGTGGATATAACCAGGCATTATACCGATCTTACATTCGCCAGGGGTTATTAACCCAGGACAATTGGGTCCAATCATCCTTACGCCTTGCTCATCTAAGACCCGCTTAACTACCACCATGTCTGCGACGGGTATGCCTTCGGTTATACACACAATCGTATCAATACCTGCATCTACTGCTTCTAATATAGCATCTTTACAAAAAGGAGCGGGAACGAATATAACTGATGCATCAGCACCGGTTTCTGTTACCGCATCTTCTACAGTATTAAAAACGGGCTTGCCTAGGTGTTTACTTCCCCCCTTTCCAGGTGTTACACCTCCTACGAGTTTGGTACCGTATGCAATCATCTGCTCACTGTGCATTGTCCCTTGACTTCCAGTGAACCCTTGACAAATCACTTTTGTGTGTTGATTTATAAGTATACTCATGTTGATTATCTCCTAATCGTTATTTTCTTTCGCAGCTTGCACGCACAATTTAGCTGCTTCTGCAAAACTCTTCGCAGGCACTATATTTAGACCGCTCGTTGTAAGCTTTTTATTACCTAGATCAGCATTATTACCCTCTAAACGAGCAATTACAGGCATATCTGTGTTCACTTCTGCAACAGCTTGTATTATGCCTTCAGCGATCAGATCGCAACGTACAATACCTCCAAATATATTAATCAGTATGGCCTTCACATTTTTATCTGAAAGAATGATTTTAAATGCCTCTGTCACTCTCTCTTTCGTTACCCCTCCTCCTACGTCGAGGAAATTCGCTGGTTTGCCACCTGATAGCTTTATAAGATCCATTGTTGCCATCGCAAGCCCTGCTCCATTGACCATACATCCAATATTACCTTCTAATGATATATAGTTTAGTTCCCATTTTTTCGCGATAGACTCTCTCTCATCTTCCTGGCTAGGATCGCGCATTTCACGGATGTCTGGCTGTCTATATAAGGCATTATCATCAATATTTATCTTTGCATCCAAACATATTAAATCACCTTGTTTATCTATGACAAGCGGATTAATTTCTAGCAAAGTCAGATCATAGTGTAAAAACATAGTGTAAATATTTTTGATGAGTTTTGTGAATTGTTTTTTCTGGTCGCTTGTTAGTTTTAACGTGTTTGCTGCATTCCAACATTGGTAAGATAGTATCCCTACAAGAGGATCTATAGAGAACTTATATATTTTTTCAGGCGTAGTTTTGGCTACTGCTTCAATGTCAACACCTCCTTCTGCACAGACCATAAATGTAATACACTGATTTGTACGATCAAACAATGCACTTAGATATAGCTCTCTTTCTATCTGACAAGGTTTAACAATGTATAGATTGTTGATGGGCTGCCCTGAAGTATCAGTTTGATATGTTACTAGGTTTGTCCCAAGAAGACTTTTAGCCACTTCTTGCAAATCGCTTTTATTATCAACTATTCGAATGCCTCCTGCTTGTCCCCGGCCTCCTGCATGGACTTGAGCTTTTACAACGACCTTCTTAGAATCTAACTTCGCATACACAGCTAATGCTTCATCAATATTACTTGCAACCTCACCCTCTGGGACCGTAATGTGGTGAAGCCTTAAAAGCCTTTGTGCTTGATATTCATGTATATTCATACTTTTTCCTTTATGTTAAATGTCTAGAAGTAAACGAGCTGGATCCTCTAACAGCTGCTTCACTGTGACGAGGAAACGCACTGACTGACTACCATCTATGATGCGATGGTCATAGGTGAGTGCTAAATACATCATGGGGCGTATTTGAATCTCTCCATCAACAACCATCGGCCTTTTTATGATATTATGCATACCTAAAATAGCGCTCTGTGGAATGTTTAAAATTGGTGTTGAGAGCATTGATCCAAAAGTACCGCCATTGGTTATCGAAAAAGTTCCTCCTGTCATTTCATCTAATGTCAGACGTCCTTCTCGCGCTTTATTCGCATACATCGCAATGGATTTTTCTATCTCATGCATTGCTAGTGACTCTGCATTACGAACAACTGGCACCACCAAACCTTTTTCTGTAGATACGGCAACACCAATATCGCAGTAATTGTGGTAAATAATATCGGAACCATCAATCGAAGCGTTTACTTCAGGAAAAAGCTTGAGTGCTGTACAACATGCTTTTGTAAAAAATGACATAAAACCTAGCTTGATACCATATTTTTTCTCAAACCCCTCTTTGTACTCTTTACGCAGAGTCATGACCTGTGTCAGATCTACTTCATTGAAAGTTGTCAAACTTGCAGTATTTTGTTGAGATTGTAGTAATCGTGCAGCAATTGTTGTGCGCATTCGTGTCATAGCAACCCGCTCTGTATGTCTTGACCCAGTTGCTGTATTCTCTTGATCTACTGATGCACTTGTTAGATCAATTTTTGTTATAGATGAGGATGCTGATGAGCTGGCGCTTTTTGCAATATGAGTTTCTATATCTTCCTTTGTAATACGACCACTTTTGCCTGTACCTTTTATTTGGTCACTCGTTAAATTATGTTCAAGCATCATCTTGCGTGTACTAGGTGACTGTGGAGGTACTGACTCAGATAAAGAGGATTCGGCTTCTACTGCTTTGCTTTTTTGTGTTTCGCTGTTCTTTAGAGAAGGCATAGCGTCTTTGCTTTCTGTGACTTTATTAGTATCTTTACTCGATGCTGATACTCCTGAGACTTTTGTAGCTGCACTACTTTCAATTTTCCCTATTAGTTCATCTGCAACAACTGTGCTTCCTTCTGGCTTAATGATCTCTGTGATAACCCCATCACTAAGGGCTGGGACTTCAAGCATCACTTTGTCTGTTTCGAGCTCGCAAATTACTTCGCCTTCTGTAACTGAATCACCAATACTCTTGTGCCAAGAAGCCACCGTCGCATCTGCAACGGACTCAGGTAATAACGGGGCTTTTATTTCCATGTTTCATATCTCCTTGTTTAGCTACTCTTCCAAGCCTAAGCCTGTTAATGTGACTTGCAATTGTAATTTATCATGCATTGTCTTGTCACCAGATGCTGGTGCTGCCATCTTTTCTCGGCCGACATAACTCAGTTTTTGCGATGGCGATAAACATTTTTCAATTCTGTGTTTGAGTGTAAACCACGACCCTTGGTTTAATGGCTCTTCTTGACACCAGTAAACAGTTGATAAATGTGTATAACCTTGTAAAAGCTTTGTACACTCTTCGTAGGGGAAAGGGTACAATTGTTCAATCCTTACTAAATGGACGTGCTTGAGTTTACGCTCGATTTGGATTTTTTTCAAGTCATAGTACACTTTTCCTGAACAAAGAATTAAGCGCTGGCATGCCGCTTTTTCTTCAGGAGCATTCTCGTCATTTGGTAATATTAGTTGGAATTCACCATGAACAAGATCATCTAGATCAGAAACCGCTAAGGGATGTCTCAATAAACTTTTCGGTGTCATAACCACTAAAGGCCTACGATATGACCGTAGCTTCTGTCTTCGGATCATATGAAAGTATTGCGCAGGCAAAGTTGGATTACACACTTGAAAATTTTCTTGTGCACAAAGCTGCAAAAAGCGCTCTAATCGTGCAGATGAATGCTCGGGCCCCATGCCTTCATAACCATGTGGTAACAACATGACCAAACCACACATTCTAGACCATTTCTGCCATCCAGAAGCAATAAACTGGTCAATAATCACCTGTGCATTATTTGCAAAATCTCCAAACTGAGCCTCCCAAATCACTAATGTTGTTGGATCTGATTCTGAGTAGCCATATTCAAAACCTAGTGTTGAATACTCACTTAATACTGAATTGTAGATTGAAAAAAAATGTTCTTTATTTAAGTTGTTGCTAAGTGGCGTGAATACCTCTCCTGAATTTTGATCGTGATACACAGCATGTCTATGGGCAAATGTTCCTCGACAACAATCTTGTCCTTGCATCCGAACGCCATACCCTTCTTCTAGAAGAGTTGCGTATGCCAGCATCTCTGCCATCCCCCAGTTTAAATTTTTCTGCGTTTTGACCATTTCTATGCGTTTATTGTGCATCATCTGTACTTGTTTTTGTAAAGTGAAACCGTCTGGAAGTGCTAGTAAGCGCTCACTAAGATCTATGAGTTTTTTCTTTACTACTGCTGTTTTTGCCTCTGAACGCCAGGAAGTGTCTTGATATTTTTTCCAATTTGTCTGACGCCATGATTCTATTGGCTTTGTCTTGACAAGCTGCTCTCCTTTTTTCAACCGCTCGCGTATTTTTTTTAACATATCCTCACATACAGTTTCCGTGGTGATACCTGTTTTTATTAATTCGTCTTGAAAGAGTTTTGCACAACCTGGATGTTTATGTATTTTCTTATACATTAGTGGTTGTGTTGCGCTAGGCTCATCGCCTTCGTTGTGGCCATATTTTCTAAAGCACACAAAGTCAATAAATATATCTTTCTTAAATTTTGCCTTGTAGTCAGCTGCGAGCTTAGCTGCAAAAATTACTGACCGAGGATCGTCCCCGTTTACATGTAGTACTGGCGCTGCAATACTTTTTGCAATGTCTGTACAATATCGTGAGCTGCGCGCGTCCTGATCGACTGTTGTAAACCCTATTTGGTTGTTTACGACAACATGGATACTCCCATCTATATTATTTGCTTTAGTATATGCCATGTTTAGTGACTCTGCTACAACCCCTTGACCAGCGATAGAAGCATCACCATGTAAAATTAATGCCATAGCATGATTTCGATCACCATGTCTTGTAGCATTATCTAATCTTGCACGCACATTCCCCATTGCTACTGGCGTGATCGCCTCTAAATGAGATGGATTAAAAGCAAGCGCTATATGCACAGAATGATCTCCAAAATCTCTGTCACACGAAAAACCTAGATGGTATTTTACATCACCAGAAAATCCTTCCACATGGGTCGAACCTCGAAACTTTTCTTCCAAAGTACCGCTTGACATACCTAGCGTGTTTACCATGACATTCAGCCGTCCTCGGTGTGCCATACCAATGACAATATCATCATAATCATACTTGGAAACCTCCCAAAGTATCTGCTCTATCAAACCAATAAGCAGCTCCCCGCCTTCAAGAGAAAATCTCTTCTGGCCCACAAATTGACGGCCAAGATAGGACTCTAGCTCACTTGCTCGATAAAGATCTTCTAACATTCGCATCTGGGTTTTTTCATCGACTTTAAACTCTGAATACATCTCAATTTTTTCTAATAACCAGTCTCTCTCTGTCCGATCATCTATATGCATGCACTCAAAACCTATATTTCCGCAGTACACTTTTTGTAAGGCTTCCTTGAGCTCTGTCACGGAGTACCATCGCTTACCAGCAAATTTCACTCCAGATTTTGGTATGCCTGTAGATAAGCCTGATACTTCAAGTTGGTTTTTAGCTTGATTAAGAGGTGGTGTAAAATACCCTGAGTTCGCATGCTGATGACCATATCGTCTATAGCGATCAATAATCGTATTTGCCCAGTGACTACTACCCTCTATCTCCTGAGGCTGATTTTGTGCTCGCTGTGGTAGTGTTCGAAATATCTCTCTTATTTCTTTATGAGACCGATCTCTCTCGCCATGACCCTGATTTATTTCGGAAAAATACTTATTCCAGTGTGCTTCAACGCTAGTCGGATCTTGCAAATATGCTTCGTATTGGTTATCTATGTAATCTGCACTTAATCCGGAAATCCATGACTCCATTTTCGCTTTTTCGTAATCCAACACCATCCCTCTCTCCTTAGCGCCAAAATATAGTAGTAAAATTTATTCGCTTACAGCATTTGTCTTTGCCTGTTGATATATCATTTGATCTCGAATCGTTGCAATCGCTTTTGTGGGATTAAGTCCTTTCGGGCAAACTACAACACAGTTCATAATACCACGACATCTATACAGTCTGTATAGCCCTTCGAGATCTTTGAGGCGCTCCTCTTTTTTTTGGTCTCGTGAATCCATTATAAATCGAGCAGCCCATAATAACCCAGCAGGTCCAACAAATTTATCTGGATTCCACCACCACGATGGGCATGATGTTGAACAACATGCACATAGTATACACTCATACAGCCCATCTATTTTTTTACGGTCTGCTTCTGTCTGGATAAACTCTTGATCTGGTTTTGGTGGCTTGGCCTGTAGGTAAGGCTTGATAGAGTTATACTGTTTATAAAATAAATCAAGGTCTACCACTAAATCCTTGATAACTGGCATCCCAGGCAGGGGACGCAGTACTATACGATCAGGCAAATCTTTCAGCTGTGTGACACAAGCTAGTCCATTTTTACCATTGATATTCATACCATCTGAACCACACACACCTGCTCCACAGGAGTGCCTAAATGTTAAGCTTGGATCTTTTTCTTTTGCTGCTTTTAACGCATCCAATAACATAATCCCTAAAATATCTGTTTTGTTCACCTCTATATCTTGCATAGCAGGCTGCGAATCTATATCAGGGTTATAACGATAGATAGATAGTTTTATAACATCACTCATTGCTCTCTCTCTTTTAAAGCAATCGGATCAACATGCACAGGTGTCATATTGATAGATCTTTTGTGAACATTGCCCAACGTGTCAATATTTAAATGCATATGCCATTTTTGATCATTACGCTCAGGATAATCTGCTCGTGAGTGGGCACCACGACTTTCGGTTCGTTCAAGTGCAGCAACTGCTGTAGCAAAAGCCACTTCCAGTAGATTCTCAAACTCAATTATTTCAAGCCTTGCTGTGTTAAATACAAGAGACTTATCTGCAAGATGAATATTGGGTACTTTCTTTTTGATTGCCCAAAGCTTGCTGAGCCCACTTTTCATGCTTTTCGCTTCGCGAAACACACCAAAGTCTTCTTGCATAACCTGTTTCATTTCAGCTCGCATCTTCTCCATACTCTCACCTTCGGTAGAGGCTTGTAAGCGATTGAACCGCATAAAGGCTTTTTCAATATTCTCTGCACTTGGAGTTGCTTGCTCAGAAGTCGCGAAGTTGTCTTTAATGTGCTTACCTGCCGCTCGCCCAAATACTACTAGATCAAGAAGAGAGTTTGCACCTAATCGATTTGCACCATGTACTGACACGCTTGCACATTCTCCAGCCGCATATAAACCGGGTACTACCTTGCTGGTATCAGCACCAACACCTGTAACGACTTGTGCGTATTTGGTTGTTGGAATCCCCCCCATCATATAATGGCAAGTGGGCACTACTGGTATAGGATCTTTTTCTGGATCAACACCCACATATGTTTTTGCTAGTTCAGTAATACCTGGCAATTTCTCAACGAACACTGATTTATCTAAGTGGTTCAACTTGAGTAATACATGATCTTTTTTAGGCCCACATCCACGCCCAGCTCGTATTTCTAGCATAGAGCATCGTGCTACAACGTCTCGACAAGATAAATCTTTTAGGTGTGGTGCATACCTCTCCATAAAACGCTCACCTTCTGAGTTAATCAGATATCCACCTTCTCCGCGAGTGCCTTCGCTAATCAATATTCCTACACCATACATACCGGTCGGGTGAAATTGCCACATTTCCATATCTTGTGTACCAAAACCTGCCCGTGCATGCATTGCAATACCATCTCCTGTGCATATGGCAGCATTCGTACTCGAAGCAAATATCTTCCCTGCTCCTCCAGTAGCTAAGACGGTTTGCTTGGCTTTTATGTAATGCAGTTTTCCAGTAGCCATTTCTATAGCACTTATACCTCCCACACGACCCTGGTCATCTACCACTAAATCAAGTGCAAACCACTCAATCAAAAAGTGGGTTTTAGCCTGAATGTTTTGCTGGTATAGCGTATGTAGTAGCGCATGTCCTGTGCGGTCAGCTGCACAACAGGTTCTATGCACTAGCTCTTGGCCAAAATTTCTCGTTTGCCCTCCAAACGCTCGTTGGTAAATTTTACCATCCTTATCTCGGCTAAATGGCATACCCATTTGTTCTAGTTCTATGATAGTTTGTGGTGCCTCTTTACACATGTATTCGATTGCATCTTGGTCACCAAGGAAATCTGACCCCATAATCGTATCATACATATGCCAACGCCAGTCATCTTCTTCGCGACCATTACCTAGTGCAGCGTTTATACCACCCTGTGCTGCCACTGTATGCGAACGAGTTGGGAATACTTTGGATATGACAGCAATTGATAAGCCTGTATCTGCAAGCTCGAGAGCTGCGCGCAAGCCTGCACCCCCACCGCCTACTATAATAACATCATATTCTTTTGTGTCCCACACTGTAGTTTCTCCGATTGAATTAGTAGCGCCATAATATCAGAAGAAGACTGATACTACTTGCAAATATAATTAAATAAAAAACAGCTAATATATTTCTTTGTAACACTTCTGGCTTGATATAGTCTGTACCTACAACCCATATCCCAATCGTTGCATGAATAAATAGACTGATAGCGGCAAAACCACCCAGGACTTTCATCACTGGATGTAGTAAAAAGGCCTGCCAAGACGACTGTGTTAACAGGTCTGCATGTACCACCCAAAACACTAGAATAGGGAGTAAATACACACTTAAAAATACAGCAGAAACTCTCTGTAACAACCAGTCATTTAGTCCCTTTTCTTGTGCCAATGCCTGTTTAATCAAAACCATAATCTCCAGATACAGGCGACAATCCATGCCACCCAAGCAAACATTAATAACCATGCTGTATATCGTGCGTGAATGAGCGCGTGGGTGCCAGCAAAGTCATCATAGATGTGCCTAATACCTGCAAGTATGTGATACATTGTACCTGTGAGTATTAACAGCAATATGACTTTGCTCATCGTAAAAGAAGATAGAAACACCATAGATTGGTACTCTGATGGACCAGCAACAACACAATAAAACATAACTAGTACAATAGGCAGCCCTAATATCATACCAATACCACTAACACGATGAAGTATTGATACGAGTGCTGTTAAGGGAAGATGTATCTGTAATAGATTGAGGAATACGGGTCTTTTATCGTTCGTAGGTGAACCAAATAGCGCCATAACAGGTAGTGAAAAACGGTAAAATCAATATACTCTTATCTGAGTTATCTTACAACTATCAAGATTATTTTTCTTAGAAAAATTTCGGTTACAACCAAACCTAAGCTTGTAGTAGATCCAGATATTTTTCTACGTCTAGAGCTGCCATACAGCCTGATGAAGCAGAAGTGATTGCCTGACGATAAACATGATCCATTACATCACCACATGCAAATACCCCAGGTACTGAGGTGGCAGTCACTCCTCCGTCAAAACCTCCTGCAACCTTGATATACCCATTTTTCATCATTAACTGGTTTTGAAAGAGCTTAGTGTTTGGGTCGTGTCCAATCGCAATAAATACGCCAGCGAGCTCTATTTGCTCTTTCTCAAGACCAGCTGTACTTGCCAGCACCATACCTGTCACCCCGCGCTCATCGCCCACGACTTCATCTAACGTGGTGTTCCACTTAATGGTAATTTTGCCGCTTTTGGCTTTTTGCATTACACGGTCTTGAAGCACTTTTTCTGCACGTAGCTGGTCTCGCCGATGAACCAAGTAAACATGTTCACATAGATTTGCTAGATAAAGCGCCTCTTCACATGCTGTATTTCCCCCACCTATCACTGCAACTTTCATATTTTTAAAGAAAAACCCATCACATGTTGCACATGCTGAGACACCCCTGCCCATAAATTCCCGCTCTGAGGGCAACCCTAAGTAACGTGCAGACGCGCCAGTGGCAATGATTACAGAATCTGCAGTATATTGACTCATGTCTGTTTTCAATTTGAATGGCTTTTGACTAAAGTCTACCTGATTCACATGATCAAAAATGATTTGTGCTCCTACTTTTTTGCTATGCTCGAGCATACGCTCCATGAGCTCTGGACCTTGTAAATCGTTTGCATCTCCTGGCCAGTTTTCCACATCTGTTGTTTTTGTAAGCTGACCACCCTGCTCGAGTCCAGTAATTATGACTGGCTCTAAATTTGCCCGTGCTGCGTAAATTGCCGCAGTATAGCCTGCAGGACCTGATCCAATGATGATTACCCGGTGATGATGTGATGTCATATGCTTACATTTTTCTAGCTTGTGATCATATTACAGTTTTTTGCGCGCATTGCAAGTCGTATGATCCGTTATTAAATCATGTAGTTAGCATATTTTCTGCTACCTATTATATTAGGCGTGTTTTTGTTTGAGCAGATAGCCACGCTTACGTAAAGACTCCTTGGCATGTAAGCTGCGCTGATATTGTTTAGTGTAATAACGTAGTTGGTAGCTTAGCATTGCATGTTTAAGCCAGAGCGCCATCGTACTTGCTAACATAGCCCCTTGGATATAAACATTCATTTCATAAGCCATGAAAAAGCCCATCACTAAATACGCAATTGTTAAAAAGGTAAGTATATTAGCGGCTATGTAAATCGAATTAGTCCAAGGCACAAGTTCTTTGATATGCAAATTCGCCTCCACCATACGCGCTATGACAAGCATCTCTGCCTCTCTATGTATATGTATTATTTTTTTCTCTGCCATGGTATCTTTCAACTATCGGTTAGCTTGAGTATAGTATAGTTTGTGTTCTTTTGCTGCAAAAACCTTGTCTATTTGAGTTTTAAATGGTTGTTTCTTATAAATATGTTATAATTGGTGCTGGTATAACTGGCGCATATTTAGCCAAAAGATTATCTTCATGTAGTAAAGTTGCCTGTATAGAAAAAGCTCGAGGTCCAGGTGGTCGCATATCTGCAAGACGCCTTGACACAGGCAGTTATTGCCCTCTTGGTGCAGTAGAGGGATTAAACTTAGAGCATACTGCTGGCGAATCACCACTTATGCAAACTAATCTTTCCCCGCACAGTCTTATCTGGAAAAATACACCCGACCCTCCAAGCTATCGCACTTATAAAAACCCTTTGCCCTTCCCTCCTCAGAATATTTGTCACACCTGGCTGGCGGATAGCTCTTGTTATTATGGTCACGCAATAACCCACATTACACATTCTACACAGGGATGGCAGCTATATAATCATGATAAACTAGTCTGTTATGCGGACTGGGTTATTACCACCACTCCCCCTGAGCAAGCCCTCCAAATTTTGCCCGATACCTGTTCATACGCATCCAAATTACACCTTGTTAGATTTACACCAACTGTGAGTATGGTACTTGGGCTGTTAGAGCAACCTACACATCGGTTTTGGGCGGCTTTATCTGCACATAAATCTTCCCTTTATGCAGTCAACACTTATCCATCTTCTCCAGAAGATCCATTGACGTATGTAACAGCACACGCATCCTCAGCTTGGTCGAGAAAAATGCTGGATCAAACAGATGCCTCCATATATAAACAAATTTCTTCGCTATTATTAAGGTGTGGCTGGGATAAAGATAATTTACACACTGATCCTTTCTACCATGTACATCGATGGCGCTTTGCTCATTGCACGGCGCCTTTAAACCTACCTTTTCTTGCTGATCATACCCTAAAATTAGCTTCGGCAGGGGATTGGTGTCTAGGGAGTAACCTTAACACAGCTATCCATTCTGCTTATCAGCTCGCACAACACTTGCTTCACCATCCTAACTAGAAGCTCGTTAATATTCTCGTAACACACCACCTAATTGCCATAACTTATAAATAAAAGCACATCAGTATAAAACATCTGTAGATCACCGCTATCAGTCTGTAATAGTATTGAAAACTAGCTTCTTGTTTGGTAGTATTTGCCCTTAAAAGAAAGATGTTCTATTTTCAAGAGCACTCATTCTATTGAATAAGTAAAAAATAGGTAATGTGTTTATGAAAAATTCATCGTCTCTCGATAGTAGTAAAGTACATACCCAAAGGGTTTACGCAGAGATAGCTAAATACCTTGCTCAAGCGAAATTTTCTCAAGTATTGTCCTCACTAAGCGCAGCGAAAGATAAAGATCTAATACTTAAAAATACGACAGATGGCCAAAGATTCACTTTACTACATCACGCCTGCCTGGCGTTGAAAAACTTCAGCCCCAAACACACCGAAGTATGCCTGGATATTATTTGTACGTTGTATGAAGATCATGGTCTAGTTGACACACTCAACAATAGAAGTTTTAGTCCATTTATGCTAGCTACAGCTACTGAGTATCCACCTATTGTGTATCAAAGACTGGCACGACACATAAACTATTCCTTGTCAGATACCACCGGAAAACACATACTTTACCATTATGCTGTCCTTAACCAGACAACTGCTATGGAGACAACGCTTGCTAATCTAGATCTAAAGACTCAGAAGCAAGCAATCGCTTTTCAATATAAGACATCTACCCCACCTCTCTTGATGTACTGCACGAGTGTGCAGCATCTTGATCTAACCAAGATACTGATAAACTATGGTGCTAAAATTCTCATGCCGAATTCTTCGGATCCTTCTGCATTAGTATGGGCCCTACGAAGTTGCAATGGAGATTTTTCGACTTTTAATTATTTACTTACACTCGTAGATGCCCACTCTCTAGACAAACACATAACAAAAATTAATGGCAATTTACTTCATGTAGCTGCTGAGCTTGGATATAAAGACATAGCCAGTAGGATTTTGGAAAAAGGACTCTCTCCCGATATACAAGACGGACAGGAGTACCTCCCTGTTCATTTTGCTATGCTAAATAATCATACGGAAGTAGCTTGCCTTTTGCTTCATCACATGCAAAAGTTTCACACTTTTACCCCAGATGGTAAAACGCTGATGCATTATGCTAGCGATATGAAATCTCCAAAAACCTTGAAAACCCTTCTTGGGATAGCTCCTAAATTTTTCCAAACTGCAATTATTCAAAATAATGCATATACAGAGATTCCATATCCTTTAATACATACGATTCGTGCTAACAAAATTGCCCATAGTATTCTTATGATACGAAATGGCCATCCATTAAATATTTTCACCACCCAATCTCCTGTGTTTTGTCCATGGCTTCAAACCATTAGCACACCCGATTTTGGCATACTTACCCAAAACCCTTCCGTCAATAATCACAAGAACGCCTTATCTGGCTGGACTTTATTAATGGAGGCAATCAATCTTCGTAACCCTCATCTTGTCGAGGCGCTAATTGAACATGGTATTAGTATAAACCATGCAACTGATAATGGTATTACCGCACTACATATTGCCGTCTCACACTGTCAAGATAATCCCGAAATTATTCAACTGCTACTAGAAAAAGGCGCATTACCTAATACCAAAACCATCGATGGTTTTGCATCACCTTTGAGTATAAGCATACGTAAGAAAACCACGCATATTACCCAAATGCTTTTACGACATGGTGCAAACCCTAATCTACCCTGCAATACTGTAACACCTCTTCAATATACATATCAAAATGATGATTCTATTAGCACCATGCTGTTACTGCAATACGGTGCACAAGTTGATACGCTAGTCAGTGAAGTAAACCGAAAATCTGAGTATGAAAATGCACTAGATACACTTAATCAGCCAGCTGCTGTACTTGATAATGCAAATGATAAGGATATGTTTTCTCTTTTACTTGCAAATGGGCTTCTGAAGAAAAACCTTATATCCAAAGACAAAGAAAAACTCGGTGAAGTCTTATCTTTTATCTCTATATATCAGATACAAGATAATATCATCTTACAAAACTGGGATAATTTTGCTGCAATGTATCTGCAAAAATCTTGCTATCACTATGCCTGTCTACGCGCCGATTCCATGCCTGATATTGCTGCAGCTTCGTCTATGCAAAACAGAGAGTATAAAAAGTATAATCTTGATTTTCTAATTGATTACAATAGAGTTATTAACAAAGCACTATCCATAGGTTTTATTGATGACCTTAAAGATGATCTCTCCAGTGCTATTCATAAAGAGAAGCCTGGGCTTGTAATCTGTAGCATAGATCTTTTTATCAAACGCATTTTATTATCTCCCTCACTTGAAGGGACTCATATACAAGTTGAGACTTTGCGCGAGTTACCGGATTTAAAATGGCTTGAAGCAAGTTTACGCTTAAAAAATGAATCATTGTATAAGCATGTAGAGTTTATATCCGATTTTAGAGAGATTTTTTGGGAACTATTAATCGCCTTTACACGTGATTACATCGCAAAAAAATATCCTGGAAAAGAAAATAAACCCACTCCAATATGCATTCAGCATGCTTGGCATTATATCTTTACGTTCCATGCTCCCTCGCCGAGTATCTTCGAGAAACTTGTTAATTCACTGGCACGATCCTTAGATACCCTAATATCCGCTGAACAGGATGAATCTGAAGCTGCTTTAGCTATACCGGTGCCAGTTTCACACACAGTCGACACCCCTAATCCATCACAAAAAAATGCCATAACCCCTTCATACTCAAACATATTAACTCTTCAAAATATGGCAAGCTTTATCGAAAGTAATTTTTCGCAAATTATTCGTGACTCAGAAGATGATTATTTCATAGATGTTCGATTACTACTGCGTTATTTTATTTTAACTTTACCCTATACTCCTCTATCCTTCGAAAGACTTGCTGCTCTAGACCAGATTACGACACTAGTTGATTCCCATATGCCCTTTTTATTTGACTATGATGACTGGCAGCGTAGTTATTTATCTGTCTTTCTTCAGTTTTTACGAAACAACACCTTTTTCACCCGTCAAGATAGTACGCTTAGTGAAAAACATCTTACCTATATAGAACATTGCGCTAGCGCATTCAACCAATTAGATATACAGGCGTATGAGACCTTACATCAATTCATTCAAGCTTACTCATCATCCTTGCAACCCTTGACACGTAACCTTTTAGATGCGGGGATAAGACTATACCGTGTAGGTAAAAGAGATGCTGCCTATCATTTCATTCTACAACAAGCTGAAACAGATAGGCTTGTGTCTGAAATGAGTGATAAGTATGTAAGCCTGCTTAACGAATGTGAGAAATTTCACAATGAACATCAAGAAAATCAGAGTGCATCAGTAGTTGCAAAACTCCAGCATGCTAAATTCTCACTGGAAGAAAAAATCACCAAACAAAAACAGAAGATCACTAATCAGAAAGATGAAATTCATCGAGTTAAGGAAATTATTAAAACCCATAATAATAAGAATGACCAGCTACAAGAAAAGAACCGCGACCTTACCCAATTTCTTGAAGAAAAAGAGCAGGCAATAGCACAATATACCGATGTGATCGATGGTTATGAAAAAAACATAGCCGAGTTACAACATAAATTGCAAAAGAGTCAACAATGTGGACGAGATTTAGAGGCCTCGTGCCAAGCTACCTTAAATAAAAACGACTGCTTACTAGCTAAATGTGATGGACTGCAAAAATCATTAACTTCCTTAGAGTCAAAGCACAAGGATACTCAAGATCAGCTAACCCAAAAAAATGTGGAGTCTAATAAAAATCTACAATCTTTACAAAATCGATATTCTAAAAACCAAACTCAAAATGCAAAGCTAAAGGAAGAGAATTCCATATTACAACAACAATTAGATGCCTTGAGAGAAAAAAATATTAGCATAGAAAAAATTACTGCCGAAAATCAAAGATTACAAAAAGCCTTAACTACTCAAGAAATGCAAAAGAAACAGATAGATGATTTGAGTATGGATAATCAGCGTTTACTTGAGAAGCTTTCATACTATGAAAAAGAGTTTCCGTTACTGAGTGATAAACTCGCGAGCCTAAGTGGCCAAGCAAATGAGTGTAACGATATCTCAGTACCATCTACAGATTCTGAGACAGTTTATTCATCTTTACAAGAGCAAGATAAGGACATTTCTATTGGACTAGACTTGCATTTGAATGATAGTGAGTTTTCTAATTCTTCTACTTCTCAAGACCTAAGCTCTTATCAACCTCAATATTTTATTACTTCCGACCACCCTCTCTTCTCCTTTTTGTCCTCTATTTCTCTAGTTAATCAGCAACTATGGTATTTTATTCATCATGACGAGGGCTTTGCTCAGATATCACAAAAGTTAGGTGAGCCCAGCACTACGCTCTTACAGCAATATTTAAATCAACCCCATCATCTTTCATCTAATCTGTTACCTAGTCTTATGTCACAGAGTTATATTTTCGAAAAATCGATGATGCCAATTACTCTAGTACAAAATTTTCACGTGCTAACCCCCGTTCTTGAGCAACTCTTTGCCTACCTTAAAGATCAGCCATACACAACAGAAATTGGTATTTGTGGACAACAAGCACTATTTTGGATGATCTTGACATTTAATCAAACTATGATGACAAGCTGCCTAGATGACGACATTGACCTATACTGCAGGGTTCCACAACAAGAAATAGATACTATTAAATCTCATATTCAAAGTCATTTACTGTCTATTCTTCAGCCACTGGGATATCGTATACAACCTGAAAAATCCACGGTATCTAGGGCTTGTAGTGTGTTATGTAATCAGCAAATCATAGATATTCATGTGTTTCCATCAGAGAAAAATCTCTTACTAACTGACTCATTTTTACGCTGGGATCTGGCTCCTTCAAGTACTTCTGAACAAGAGCATAGATTCTCTTGTTCGTTCATGCAAATTTCTTCTGCAAAGTCGCTATTTTTACGTGGCCAGCCGTTAAAACATCAAATATTGACGAACTTTGAAACTCCTAGCTTATATTGGACAATGTCTAGCTGTGTCAAGCTTAGCCCGTATTTTCAAACTCTATTTAATAGTACCATATCTATCGATAACTTTTTGGATGCTGGTCTTGAAAAAAGTGGCTATATCCGCCGGCCCTCCCATAAAAACTGGCAAGATTTTTTTAGTTCTCTACATCAATTTTCCGTATCTGAGTACGCTTCTAGTTTTTGGAATATAATTCAAAAACCCTGTGCAGCACTTTACAAACGCAGTATTCTTCAATTTTTATGGCAGGTAGATAAGCCACTTGAAGGTCAACATATAGCCTATTTTCAACAGCGTATTATGCCGCAACGCCAGCCCTTCCATCTTAAAATAAGCACTCTGCTTACTTTTTGTGCGCAATATTACTCTTTCACTAGCATGCCTACAGCTGTTGCTTTTACTTCCGAGGATGGTTTACTGTTAAAAATCGACTTTCACAAATACCCTGTACTACAAGTACAACCCTCAAGTAGGCGAGATAATCAGTTAGTATCACAAGCTGTAGCGGAGTGGGAACAGCATGCCAACAACCTGCGCTTGTCGACTGCAAAAAACACACTATTTAATCAATACAACCAGTATTATGACTCTAATTCTCATAAAAATACCTCTAGGTGAACTGGAAAATTAATAACTATGTTTCTTATCCATGTATGTTTATAACTCACCCTCATTTTTTGACAGCAAAAAACATTTCGTGCTAGGCTGAAATTAGTTCTTTGGATACGCAGTGATTACAACAAGACCTCCTCCCCAAACAATTACCTTGATGATTTTTCTTGGTGGCTTCACGAATAACATAATACCTGTCCTTGTGTATTGGCTAGAATCACATTATGTGCTAGATATTACAACAGCGACATTGTTGCAATCGTGTTACTTCATAGGATACCTTGCGATGGGCTTACCCAGTGCTTATATGATAAGCCGTTCCGGGCATCGTCGTGTCTTATTGAATGCATGTGCCCTTGGCTTTATTGTTTCTTTACTAATTGTGCTACTTCCACAGGGAATCTCTTGCGCTTGGTATTTTTGTTGTATATTTGCCTTAGCTTGCTCAATAACGGCGCTCAGAGTTTCTGCACTTCCATATCTTGCTATTCTCAAGAACCAATCGAATTATGCTGGAAAGATGAGTTTCTTTCTTGCCTTTGATACTTTTGGGGGCATCTTAGCTCCTATGGTTAGTACATTTCTTATTGACCAGTCCCCTCCAAGTTGGCTTACTTTGCTAAGGTCTCACTCGCAGATATCTATTTTATTTTTGATGCTTGCAGGTTTGTTTGGACTGACATACATCTTGACGCAGACAACCATAAGCCATGATGCTTATGAAAATAAAACCACATTTACCTTCTCTCAAGCATTAATAATATTCCGTCGCAGTGATATTTTTTTTGGCTTTTTGAGGCTATTTCTGTTTGTAGGCGTTGAGTTTGGCGTAGTCCATGAGCTAATGTACCACTTGCGTAAAACACAAAATTTTTCTGATGCTTTTAGCGCTAGTTGTATTAGTTTTTATTGGGTTCAAATGCTTGTAGGACGTGTGTTTGTTGGGTCAAACTCCCGTCTTATATCGGATAAACTGTTACTCCTGACTCCAGTGCTGATCGCTTTGTTGTTTTGTCTAGGTTATGCGGTATTACCTCAAAACTTTGCCTGGTATGCACTGCTTCTTGTTGGTGTATGTAATGCGTCACTTTATCCTAGTATATATGGAGTATATACGCGCACGGTTCCAATTGCGATGCAGCATTATGCATCGTGTATTTGCCTTATGGCCACATCTGGTGGGGCCTGTATTCCGTTACTTCTTTCTTCATCTATTGGGGCAAAATCAGGTGGGGGTGCTTTTACCATTATTATGGCTAGCTATGTTAGACTGGGGTGTCTCTTGTTGCATAAAGTTTACAACACTGGCACTAGAGAAGATTTACTAGAAGGGGCAAGCTAAGCTCTTGTTTTACCCAATACACGGTATAGCTTCTCACCTGGTCCAACCATATTAAGATCCTCTCTAGCTTTTCGCTCTAGAATATCACCCGCAGACTTTATATTTGCAACTGCATCTTGCAAGCTTTTTGTGTCTTTTTGTAAGTGTTTGTTGTCTAGAAGAACCTGTGCAGTCAATTGTGAAAGTTCTTGATGTTTGGGAAAGCCATCTGGTGTAAACCAGATACTATAATTAATTAAACCTAAACTTAGTACAAGTCCTGACCGAACTAACATCGACCATAACCAGGTTAACATGGATTTTTTTCCGTAGAAAGGATTGCCTGACTGCCAGCAAAACGTGCCGCGTGTCCTAACTCATGCTCGATCCACAAAAGACGATTATATTTAGCAACTCTATCAGATTGTCTTGTTGGACCAGTCTTGATTTGGCCTATGGCTAGACCAACTGCTAAATCTGCTATCATTGTGTCTTCTGTTTCTCCAGATCGATGTGATATGATTGCATTATAACCTGATTTTCTCGCGTATTGCAAGGTTTCTTGTACTTCTGAAAGCGTCCCCACTTGATTAGGCTTAATTAAAATAGCATTGGCAGCGTTTGTTGTAACGCCTTGCTTGAGACGATCAAGCTGTGTGACAAACAAGTCGTCACCAACAATTTGAACTTTGTCACCAACTACCTTTGTTATCTCTTGCCAGCAACGCCAATCTGACTCATGTGCAGGGTCTTCAATTGAGACTATAGGATAGTCTCGACATAAAGCATCAATAAAATCAACCCATTTTTCTGGTGTCCGCTTGTCTTGCCCTGCTTTATCCACAAAATATTTACCTTCAGTGTAAAATTCACTACTCGCCATATCTAGTGCTAAGCCAATTTGTTCTGTGCTATAGTCAGCCTGTTTAATAGCGGCTACTAAACAGTCTAAAACCTGTCTAGGATCTTTAAAATCAGGTGCAAAGCCCCCTTCGTCACCACGCTTACCGCAACGAAAGTTTTGTCCTAATACATGTGTTACTTCTGCACCTGCCCGTAGCGCTTCTGCAAAGGTAGAGAAACCATGAGGCACAATCATAAACTCTTGAATTGCTAGCTGGTTATGCGCATGTCTACCACCGTTGATTACATTCATTAGTGGCACAGGTATGACTACATTTTCATTTCCCAACCACTGGTAGAATGTTTTTTTGCTATATCTTGCTAAGGCCCGAGCGTGCGCTATCGAAACAGCAAGTATAGCGTTCGCACCATAATTTGACTTGTTACTACTTCCGTCCAAAGCGCACATTGCTTGATCCAGTTGCTCCTGTGATAGCCCTGCCTTCCCACATAATGCTCCAGCGAGTGACTCAATAATATGCTTTTTTGCTTGTAAAACACCTTTCCCAGCATAACGCTGTTTATTTTGATCACGAAGTTCGCATGCTTCATAACTTCCAGTAGAAGCGCCAGATGGAACATTTGCTTGCCCTCTGGCACCCCCTTTGAGGTTAACACGACAGCTTATTGTTGGGTATCCACGGGAATCGAGAATTTCGATGGCTTCAATAGACTCAATAGTTGGCAATGTATTAGACATATTAACTCGTTAACTCCACATCTTGCATGCTTTTTTCTTTAGCTAGATCATCAATACGTTGCCACTGTGCTATAACTTCTGCAATTTTTGCTAGTGGAATAGAGTTCGGTCCATCAGAGAGTGCATTATCAGGATCAGGATGTGTCTCAGCAAATATACCTGCGATACCTACGCTCAAGGCTGCCTTGGCAAGAATTGGAGCAAAGTGACGTTCTCCTCCTGACTTTCCACCTTGGCCACCAGGCAATTGCACTGAATGAGTGGCATCAAAGATTACAGGATGTCCAAAACTACGCATAATAGCAAGACCTCTGTAATCTACTACAAGATTGTTGTAGCCAAAGCTATTTCCACGCTCACAAAGCATAATATTTGTATTTCCAGCATCTTTTGCTTTATCTAAAACATTTTTCATATCATTCGGTGAGAGGAACTGACCTTTTTTGATGTTTACAGGCAACCCAGAAGCACTTGCTTTCGTAATCAGATCTGTTTGTCTACACAAAAATGCTGGTATTTGAAGTAAATCAACCACTTCTGCTACTGTATCAACCATGTGTACATCATGAATATCTGTAATTATTGGAACGCCAATCTGGTCTTTTACTTTTTGTAAAATACGCAAACCTTCCTCTATGCCTAAGCCACGAAACGATGAGCCACTCGTGCGGTTAGCTTTATCAACGGAAGCCTTAAAAACGAAATTCACTCCTAAATTTTGGCAAATTTTTTGTAGTGTTACAGCTGTCTCTAGAATAATTTTTTCAGATTCAACTACACATGGTCCTGCTATGAGAGTCATAGACTTTGCATTGCTTATACCGTATTTCTTTACTTCGTATTGCATATTAGGTTGCCTCCATAGATTGACTCGTTTTGGTTTTATAAGCTTCTTGTAGAAATCCTATAAAAAGTGGGTGTGGTACTAATGGTTTGGAATTAAATTCTGGATGAAACTGGCACCCAATAAACCATGGATGCTCTTTCAATTCAATGACATCCACGTACCCATGACAATCTGATCTGCCACTTACCATAAATCCTTTAGCTTCTAGAGGCTCTATGTAATCTGGATTCACTTCATATCGATGTCTATGCCTTTCTGCAATGCACGATGCTTGATAAACTGCATGAATTTTTGATCCTGGCGATAAATGATCTTTTCCTGTACCTAAACGCATAGTACCCCCCATGTGTACTGGCTCATTATCAGAACGATTTTGCAACTCGTCGATTAGACATATCACAGGGTTTTGGGTGTTTATATCAAACTCAGTACTATTTGCATCCGGTAATTTTAAAACATTACGACTATACTCTACAACAGCGAGCTGCATACCTAAACAAATACCAAAAAATGGTCGATTTTGTTCACGTGCCCAACGAATAGCCTGGATTTTACCTTCTACGCCTCGCTCACCAAAGCCTCCTGCTACTATGATTCCATGAAAATTAGCAAAGATACTGTCTACAGTTTTATCACTTATTTTTTCTGCATCGATTATTTCAATATGGGTTTCTTTACCTAAGGTTATGCTTGCATGCTTGACTGCCTCAATTAAAGATTTATAGGCATCCTTTGAGTTTATATATTTACCTACAATCGCAATACGTGGACCCGGTGTCATCTCCCGCTCTTTAGCAATCAATGCTTCCCAAGCAGTTAGATCAACTGGCTTATCTTGCGCAGGTAATTGAAAATGGTCTCGTACTTGCTTATCTACGTTCTGCTTTGCGAGTACTAAAGGTATTTTATAGATGCTATCTACATCTGCAACTGAAATTACTGCACGAGTAGGGACGTTGGTAAATAACCCAATTTTCTCTCTTTCTTGCTCCATGAGATCTCGCTCAGCTCGACAAATTAAAATATCTGGTTGAATTCCGATTGATCGCATCTCTTTCACGGAATGCTGTGTAGGCTTGGTTTTCATCTCACCGGCAGTTTTTATATAAGGTAATAAAGTAAGATGAATGTACACAACATTTTTATGCCCTACACGCATACGCATCTGACGTATCGCTTCTAAAAATGGTAATGATTCGATGTCTCCAACTGTACCACCAACCTCTACAAGTACTATGTCTGTATTTTCCCCTACAGCCTCAATCTTATTTTGAATTTGATCAGTGATATGTGGGATAACTTGTACAGTTGCTCCTAAATAGTCTCCCCGGCGTTCTCTCTCGATCACATCTGCATATACTTGACCAGAGGTGATACTATGTTCTTTTCGTAGATTGTTTTTCAGAAAACGTTCATAGTGACCAAGATCAAGATCGGTTTCAGCGCCATCTTCTGTCACATATACTTCGCCATGTTCTTGCGGGCTCATAGTCCCTGGATCTACATTGATGTAAGGGTCAAGCTTCATACAAGTGACCTTGAAGCCACTTGCTTCTAATAGCGCTCCTAGCGAACCAGATATGATTCCTTTTCCCAATGAAGAAACCACACCGCCGGTGATAAATATATAATGCATGGTTAATGAATCATGAAATACTAAGTTATTCATTATAGCAAAGAGATATTCAATTTAATAGTAACCCTGCATGATGATAATGGTAAAATTGCAATTAATTATGCTAAGAAATGCTCAGGTAGAAATAATTTAAGTAGCTAGTGTCATATATCATCGCTGATCACGTATTTATTTAGGTCAAATTAATCCTCGTATTGCTCATTTTCTCGAAATCTGTCAGGATCTACTTACATATTCCTTCACCTATCTAATGCTTAACGACTTCAATCTACTATCCGTCACTGTCGCATATACAGTTTTATTTACATCTCTTGCTATTGCGTATTATCTATTTTATAGGCAACTAAAAAGCTACCAGAATAGCAGTCAACAGCAACAGAACGATATACTCCAGCATCTTCAAGAACAACAAAATGACATCCTTCAACATCTTCAGCATCAACAGACCCTATCTAATCTTATGCAAAAAAGTCTTGATGATCGGTTTGACCGACTGCAGTCGAGTCTCTACACCCTAAGTAAAGACCAGTTATCCAGCCAACAACAAGAACTAAGAAGCAGTATGAATGACATTCGCCAACAACTTCAAGCCACACTATCTCAACAGACACACTCCGTCAATCAACATATTCAAAATCTGCAGCAAAAAGTAGACCAACATTTATCTCACATTAGTGGCCAGGTTGACAAAAGGCTTACAGATGGCTTTGCCAAAACACAGAATATTTTCACTGATGTGATTAAACGCCTAGCTCTCATTGACCAAGCTCAACAGAAAATTACTGATCTTTCCTCGAATGTTGTTAGCTTACAAGACATTCTTAGTAACAAACAAGCTCGCGGTCATTTTGGTGAAGTACAACTACATCAGCTTGTTAAGAACTGCATACCACAGGGTCATTATGCAATGCAATACTCCCTATCTAACGCTAAACGTGCAGATTGCGTTTTATTTTTACCCGAGCCTACCGGAACGATAGCGATCGATGCTAAATTTCCACTTGAAAACTATCGTGCTTTGATAAATCATACGGATTTAAGCTTACAACAAAAATCACGACAACTTTTTCGACACGACCTCAAGGAACATATCAAAGCTGTTGGTGATAAATATATCGTTACAGATGAAACTGCCAATGCGGCAATGCTATTTTTACCCGCCGAATCGATTTTTGCAGAAATTCACGCACATCATCCAGATCTTGTCGAATTTGCTTTTAGTCGAAAAGTGTGGCTGGCATCACCCACCACGATGATGGCGATCTTACATACTGCGCAAGCTGTACTTCGGGACATCCAAACACAAGAGCAGGTACATACGATTCAAAAGCATCTACGCCATCTTTCCGAGGACTTCTCCCGATTCTCATCCCGCATGCAATACGTTGCAAAGCATATTCACGACGCACAAGATAAAGTGACACAAGTCAAAATTTCAGCTGATAAAATTGCAAAGCGTTTTGATCAAATACAACAGGTAAAGCTAAAAGAGCATGAGGGCGATTCACTATTAACATAATAGAACGCAATGTTATCTTCTCTCAAAGCTGTCTCTCAGTAATTAGCTGAAATTATAGGGAGATATCTACAGCATTGGATGATTTTAAAACAGTAATATACCAGAAATTATCTACTTGGCGGTCTACTGTGGTAGCGTGTGTTTTTATCCACCGCGCTAAAGCCGCTTCTTTCCTCGCTGTGTGTTAGAGGAAATTTTTGTGTGTAGCGAGTTGTTTCCTGTGATGCAGCTTTTATAAGTGCCAAGTTCCAGTCTTCCGCTGAGCTACCGTGGTCTCGGATATTGATTCCTAAATCAATGCATTTCTCAGTCAGTCTAGACTCAAATTTTCTCAATTGCTTGATGCACTCTCGATTAAAATTGTTCCAATTTTTTTTATACTCGTTCAAATGCTCTGGTAAGTTTGATTGATGATCTTTTTCCAATAAAACAAGCTCCTCTTTAACCGAGTTTATTTTTAATTGTGAGATTGGTGAGTTATTCTGTTTAAGTTCAGAGTATCGATCTGTCAATGCACGATAAAAATTAACCCCACTATGCATTCTCTTAATGACAGAAATTTTAACCTCTTTTTCATACTCTTTAAGTTTTTTGTATATTTTCTCAGAACGATTGGTTTCATCTAATTTTTCCCATGTTTTTAGAATCGCGTTAGGAGCTATATCTCTAAAGCCACTCAATTCGTTTTCGTTAGCGTTCTGTAAATCCAAACTTTTTATAACAATATGATGTGTAAGAATCTGCCCCCCTGGTGTAGTAGTACCATTAACATTATGATTTTGTGGGATCTGATCCACGACCCATTGTTCTATATATTCGCCTTCTAGTCTCTTCCGGTTTTGGCCTGGATATTGCATTTTTCTTTTAAATCTCGCAGGATCAAATTTAGCATACTCAGGTGCAGGAGCGCTAACTGTGAGTTTACTTTTAATCTGAGGGCGTTTAAATATAAATGACCCACACCACATAAGAAATTTTACTGGCAAACGTATAAAGAGGTCGTAAATAAGTGATGTTATCAGGGTTAATACTTTTATCGTGAGGACATGGACTTGATTTAATAATCTTGAGAGTAATCGCATATTGTTATACAAAGTAGTATCTGTTAAGTATGCAGTTATTTGTAAAAGCTGTCAAATATTAGTTGATTTACGCGCCCGGAGAGATTCGAACTCCCAACCGCCTGGTTCGTAGCCAGGTACTCTATCCAGTTGAGCTACGGGCACAGATTGAACGTTAACATACCACATCCCTCACTCCAATTCAAGAACTACGTACACTTACCGCACCGATGCTAACAAAATAGCTCCAGATACTCATAGCATTACTGTACTTGAACTACACGCTCTATAACATTATTTAAATTTATGATTCATAGTACGCCTCAACTTTAACGTATTTCTATCATATTTATTTTATGGCGGCTTTCTTATTCATTCCTGGCCCTAAGTTAGAAACTTAATACTAGATTGGACAATCGTCGTGTTTATGCTAACTCATATATTTTGATTCACATTTTTTCGTGGGTCATATTTCTAGTTTTTTGAAATTCACTATTTGAGAGTAGCTGATTGCTTCCCCTTTTTATTGCATATCCTCAACCACTACGGTAAAAATAGAGTTAATCTCTATTTACTTTAAATTATTATGCAAGCATTCGTATGCTACATAGCATTTTTTTTAATATTTAATATACGAAGTCATGCGTATCTATTTAAAAGCGTACAAAACCCTTCTTATCAAATTGAACATATTGCACCACATGATCCTAACGCATACACGCAAGGTCTTGTATGTGGTGAGCAAGCGCTTTTTGAAAGCACAGGCTTATATGGCGAATCATCTTTAAGACAATATAGCTGGCCTTCTATGCAAACTTTGCAATATCACAGTATGCCAAATCATTTTTTTGGTGAAGGACTCACTATGTGGCTAGGTAAACTTTGGCAACTTACTTGGAAAGAACATGTTGTTTTTTCTTACTCCCCCAAAAGCTTTATTCCTACACGTGCTTTTCGATATCCTGGTCAAGGATGGGGACTTACACATAGCAATGACCATTTTATCATGAGTGACGGCAGCCATTGTTTGCAAATTAGAGATCCGGAGAAATTTAATTTATTGACTAAAAAATGCATCTATCGTTATAACTTACCTATCGGACGAATCAACTCTATTGATTTTCATGACAATCTTTTGTTTGCGAACTTACTTCCGTCCGATAATATAGCTATTATTGACTACCTAACTTCTTCTATCATTAAAATCATAGACTTATCTAGCTTACGTCAACATCTAGGCAACCCAGAAAGTGCCGAAGTTTTAAATGGCGTGTGTGCGCTTTCTCGTGACCATCTCATTGTAACAGGTAAGAGGTGGGATAAAATATTCCATATCAAGCTATTAGATACATAACTATTCTTGAGATCGCATCATTCTATCAATACTATCAACAAAGCCTTTATCTTCATCAAAAACATGAGAATTTTTTAGAAGATCTATAAATCCTTTATGCGCAGATTCTCTTTCTTCTGCTGCACCTCTCAATTCGCTCACTAAACGCTGCTGCTCTTGATTTACGATTCTCATTTCATTTTCATCAATTGCACTACACGCAATCTTATCCTGCGCTAATATACATTCACACAAATTCTTATCCATTTTATCATAAGATGCTTGTTTTAGATTACAATTAGGTTGGCAAACCTTTGCTGCTCGCCCCCTCATATCTTCTGAAACATCTACTATTAGACTATTATACTGTCTAAACGAACAAGGTAAATAACATGTTACATTTGTATTGAAGTAAGCTTTGCTCAGATAGTCATTAAGATCATCTAAACGAGGCGCTCCACTTGTTTCAAACAAACGCAATAGTGCCGCACCAAGCCCATGACCTACCCAAATATCTACTTCTCTATAGTCATTCTCATTCCAGTTTTTCTTAAAGCCTAATTCAAATAAAATCCCAAATATTTTATTTGTTGGTACTACCCAGCCTCTTACGTTAACACAAAACTGCATTTTCTCTTCTGGCGTATAAGCAAGCTTATTGGGTGTGACACTATTTTTGTTCTCGTCTCGCGCACTATAGATACGCTTAGCCATATGAGATATTAATTGTTTTTTATCTAATGGCTGTGCTGATGCACACGACGAATACAAAAAAATGAAAATAAAATAGGATAATGACCCAAACCACATTGATCTTTACCTGTTTTGAAAACATTTTGTAATTATACCTATTTTTTTGGTTTTCTTCTATGTTGGTCTCTTAATGTATTATCCTGTTCACATGACTATTGGCACTTCATTTTCATGACTTACTAGACATAACCAATCTTTCTTGTTAAATTGTTGCTTTATTTTTCGCGGTATAAAAATGAGCGCCCCTCTTCGTTACGTCACCCGTTTTGTTGGGTTCTGCGCACTCTTGTATTCACTTTTATGCCTAATTTTTATTCTTCGGGTCGCATATACTGATCATCACTGCCGCTTGACACATCCAAATCTACCGAATAACTGGGAAATTTCTATACATCCAGGTAGCACACTTTATCAAGCAGGCCTGCAAAACTTTGATACTAAAAAATGGGAAACCCCGCACTATCAGCAAGTCTACTTCCCAAGTCGTAAATCTAATATTACAATTAGTGGATGGTATACGGAAGTAAATCCAAAAGCACCTGTTATCATTATTTCTCATGGGATTAAGCCTAATTGTAAAGCACATTCTGAACCCATGCTTATCTCTGCTTTACTCACACAATCTGGTATGAATGTCTTGAATATTGACTTACAGAATTATGGAGATAGTACCCATGTCGACTCATTTATACGCTTAGGTCAACACGAGTATCTCGATATTTTAGGTGCTTTTGATTGGCTTACAACCGCAAAGGGCTATGCAACGAGCCAAGTTGGCCTCGTTGGCTTATCGCTTGGTGCTGTCACCTCTGCGATTGCCTTCAGCCAGGAGCCTGATATTGAAGCAGTTTGGCTTGATAGTCCTTTCATTGACTTTAGCACTATGTTTACTTTTGAGTTGCAACGCTATAATTTACCCTCTTTTTTCCGCTATGGCGTTTACTTTCTCGCCGATTTGATCGTTGGTATACGACCTGATGAATTCACTTGCCGAGATGCACTTTCCCTGGCTGATGGCCGCGCTATCTTTTTGACTCAAGGTATTGCAGACTCTAGAATTCCGGTATCACAAGGTGAAACTTTCGTTGAACTAGCACAACGCTCTAACGTCGAATTTTCTCACTGGTTTATCCCGGAAACCGATCATTTAGACGCCATGTTCCTCTACCCATACACTTATCAAGCAAAAATGACCGCATTTTTCACTAAATACTTACATCCTTAAACACAAAAATACCAACCATTTCTTCACCTTGTCTGAATGCGCCTCTTTTTTTGCCTAATCACGCCGTCTTTAAGCCATCATTACTATCATTGTCTTCTCATTTGATGCTCATTTCTTTAGTAGAACTAAAAAAGGTAGAAAGCTCAACTACCGAAGTTTGTGTAGCAATATACTTCTGTTGTGCCGAAATACGATTTTCCATCAACTTGTTTATGATTTTCGCATGCACTTCATTATGCTAGGCAGATCTGCTTGTATTTGCAATAACCTTACTAATCAATAGCAATATCCACTTAGCGTTGACTGGAAAGCCTGTCGGCCAACAACCTATCAGTCTGCGCACTTTGAGGTTAGCATGAGTTAAGCAACTGTAATCATGTCGTAGGTCTTGACTATTTAAAGCCAGGCTTTGATGTTTGCTGAGTTTTCGATAATGTGTAGTAATACTCGGGATCTAAGAAAATTGCGTGCTTTTCAATTCCCTCAATTTTCATCATATATTCACCACCGCTTTTTTCAGATAACAACAGTTTCGGCTCATGTTCTCCAGCAGAATAGGCTGTTAGAGCCTGTTTAAGATCAATCGGCTTAAGATTTTGAGCTTGTATTTTGACTTGGTGTCCATCTTCAAAAGCAACCGTATAACGAGGTTGAGTTTGAGAAGGAATTTGGAGGATCTTGGCAATTTTATCGTTGTATTGGGTTGCTTTATTAAGGCCATGTACTATACAGGGTTGCGACAAATAAAATCCTGAGCACATGTTCGAATATGCTATTGGATCAAAGGCAACCTGGATGCTATCGAGATCATGATCATAATGCCACTTAACAAGCGGTGGCATTTGCATGGATATATCGGCGGGTAAGCTGTAGAAATACTGATACACAAAAACTTGGAATTCTAACGGAAGATTAGGGATGAAATGGGGGAACTTTTCGGTGTTGAACTCTGGTGCTGTTTCAGGTCTGAATATGGATTGGGCCTTTAGTGAATCAGCAAGTGTCGATACATCCACACCTTGTTGTACAAGCTTACTTGCCTTATTAGTATCCCAGGTAATAGCGAAACTTTTTTGTTTTGACGTATAATAAGAAACTTGTGCGTCAGTACTTTCTACGTTAGTGATTGTTTTATTTAGGTAAAGAATTTGGTCCAGCAGCATATGGGTATAGCCTATATGCAGTTTTAACTCACGTGAGTTTTCACTAATTATATTTTTTAAATCTTCGATCTGCTTGTTTGCAGTATCAAAAAAACCTGCTGATGCTGGCACCTCATTAATCGAAAGAAGATATTGACGATAGTTATTATCTAAGTCTGTATATTGGCGAAGCTTATTGAGAATGAATTGATATACGCGGGTTAGATCAGGACTAAAAATGTTCGCATATTCCCTTCCAGCAAAAGAAGCTTTGGCGTCATCGACTAACTGGCTTAAGTGCTCTAATATGCTATGTGTGAGCTTATGATGCTCATTGTTGGGTTGAGACAAATGATGCAA
Source organism: Pseudomonadota bacterium (assembly GCA_036128855.1). Classification (GTDB taxonomy): domain Bacteria; phylum Pseudomonadota; class Gammaproteobacteria; order Comchoanobacterales; family Comchoanobacteraceae; genus JAYYPW01. The sequence goes on along the minus strand of JAYYPW010000006.1, from coordinate 7,195 downwards.
TGTAATAAATAAGCAGTTATCACTTAAGAGGTGAATGTTTTCAAGCAATGCTTTATCCTCCACCAAGGCAAAATTAAAGCCAGAGGGGATAGATACACAGCTTTGTATAGCCGGAGATTGAAGTATTGTTTGCCACTCTTGATGATCAAGAGCTGACTGCATAGACGGACTGGTAAGCACTTGTTCAAGTAGTTGAATTTGAGATTTATTAGGCTCTAAGCATTCTCCTACCAGAGAAGTAATTTTCATATATTGCTTGTGTAGATGCTGGTCAGTGGATTGGGAGGGTTGACCAAGTTTGCGCTGAAAGTACATCTTAACCAAAGGACTAGATGTCAGTGCCGTGTGTAGCATACAATATCTTCGATAATCAACTTTTCTTTTTATGTCTTGATAAAGTGTTGGGCTATCAAGTTTAAGGTCATGTTCACCTTCTCCGACGAGCATAGATGCAACCATTTCTTGCTTATTGAAAGAATATAGTTCATCAAGAAGTGCTTGAAGTTCTTGTGGTTGGATGAGATCACAGATATGGCACAAATCAAAACATTTATCAGGGCCACTCCCATACAATACAAAGAGCTCCTGTTTTTCAATAATTGCCTTACCATACGCCACCAAAGCACACAACTGGCTATTTTGGACCTTAATTTCGGTAAACCATGCATTCGGCCAAATTATACGCTCATTGGCCATACCTACGAGGTGTTGACCACGATCGCCAATATCTAAATTGTGATCATTAGATACATTATCGTGATCATCGAATGCGTAAACTCTATGATGCTGGTAGAGTGTTTTTAGACCTGGCCTTGGATTACCCCAGTATACCCCCATATAGTACAGCTTGTTGGGATCAATCGTCTCTCCGTGGTCAGAGACAGGCTTTATGCCTAACCCACCAACGCTACTCTTAATAACTTCTGTAGGAATAAACTGCAACCCTCTCGACTTAAGTGCTTCTTTGACGCTACTGAGGAAGTTATCGGTTCCATCTTTTGGTGTTTTTGGCAAACTTGGTAACTTATACATATACTGATTACTCCTTGGCTTAATTTTTTCGAACTATATCATGCGTATAAATCACTGTCTAGGATAGAATAAAAAATTAATAGGTCTCAATAACTGAACCAGCCTGGGAGATGACCGATAAGACAAACAGTCCAAGTAGTGATGCAAATGTGTATGAGGTGAGTTATTCCCTATAAATGCACTATGATGTGTCTAGTATGTGCAGGAATCGGCATATAACCCTATAGTTTTATTTGTTATAAAAATGTTTATAGCACACCCAAAAAAATCTTTTTTCTTATTTATGTTCGCTTTGGAGAAACGATAACACTTTCTTCGCCAGGCTGCCATATTGAATACTTCTGCATTATGTGAGTAAAATTTGCAACTTCAACCCAAGACTGTAGCCAGGCTTGTATATTTTCTGGGGCATTATGCATAAACCAATCGGTCTCTGCACCCCGTAATTGTCTTACTAGTGGGACTAAAAGAATATCAGCATAACTTGGTTTTTCTGCAATGTGATGGTTGCTACGCATTTTTTTACCGAGATGTTGAAGGTATTTTTTTAAAAATATTTCTTGCTGCCTTCTATCGCTATCTTCAAAGCGTTCTGGGTATTTTATACGATTTAGCTGTGGTATGAAATCCGATGCAAGCTTCTCTAATAACTCTTGTATCTCTATATCTTCATCGACTTTTTGATTTTCTCTCCAACCTGTAGGCAGGTGGTTGGCTGTGGCCCAACGGACTATATCTATACTTTCGTCAAATACTCTGCCATCATTCCAAAATAGTACTGGCACAGTTGCTTTTGGAGACAAGCTAATCATATGATGCGGCTTATCTTTGAGGTCTACCTCTCTGTGTATATATGTTAACCCACAATATGTCAGTGCCAAACGCGCTCGTATGGCATACGGACAACGCACAAATGAGTATAACCGCGGCAAATCTACTGACATTTAGATAGCTTCCTTTTGATTAACACCAATATGCTGCTTGCCACGTGACTTTGCCAACTTGATCTGTCTCTGCCGCTCACTAAACCGCTTGGTCTGGTCGGACGTTAGTTGATCTACACAACGATGACAATGTACGCCCTCGCGATAAGAATCAAGTTGCATTTGCGCATACGTCAATGGGTGGCGGCATCCAAAACACTGTTTGTAGGTACTCTCTTCCAAATTATCTTGTACTGCAACGCGGTTATCAAATACGAAGCAATCACCTTGCCAATAAGCATTCTTGTTCTTTGTTTCTTCTAAATATTTTAATATGCCCCCGTCTAGCTGATACACCGACTGAAAGCCTGCTTTTTTCATATAGGCAGAGGCTTTTTCACAGCGTATGCCACCTGTGCAATACATAGCAATTTTCTTTTTCTTATCACCCGCAAGTTTTTCAGCAACATATTCAGGAAAATCTCGAAAGTTTTCAGTACCTGGATCTGTTGCGTTTTTAAACTGACCAATCGCAGTTTCATACGTATTTCTTGTATCAATTACAATACAATCTGGGTCGTTTAACAATGTTTCCCACTTTTCTGCGCCTACCTTTGTTGCAGTTTGGTTTGCCACATCAAGGTCACCTCGCCCCAACGTGACGATTTCTTTTTTAAGCCGAACTTTCATACGAAAGAATGGCTGACTATTCGCCTCTGCTCGCTTCCAAGCCAACTCAGAAAAGCCATCTATAGCTCGTAGGGCTTTTATCAAAGCCTCTATAGCCTTTGCATATCCACTTACAGTACCATTTACCCCTTCTTGAGCAAGTAAAATAGTACCTTTTATATCTTTTTCCTGACAGAGCGTCTCGAGAGTTGATTGTAAATTTGGTAAGTTATCGCAATCTAGTGATGCGAAGTGATAAAAGGCTGCAACGGTATACATAGATAAAATACTTTAAATGACAGATTATTATACAAAAAACCTATTTTTGAATCAACATAAAGGGATGTTTAATGCCAATTGAATCTTTCTACCATGCTGTGTCTATTTTACCATTAATATAGTTGGATATTATCCCTCTTATGTAACTTATATTGGATTAATACTACTATTTTTAGTATTAAGTCTATACAGATAGTATTAGACCGTGTTAGCTTAAATTGAATATAAGTACATAGTTTTATGGTTTTCTATCATATTTTATTACTTGGCATGCTGCTTGGTTTCCCATCTCTCTCTCACGCTTTCACACTAGACAATGTCTTTTATGTAGATATCTTTTCTAATCAATACCTCTACGCTGAAAAGCTTGTTAATGTAAACCAAAAAGAGCGATCTCAAGGTTTTGAGATTAATGCAGTTACCCCTGTATTTTCGACAGATTCTGGTCTTATCAATCTAAACTCTGCCTTTTTTTATGACTACGGTACCAATGTAGCTGGTGCTGGTATAGGCCCTATTTACAGGCGGAAACTCGATGATGGCTCTCTTTTTGGCATATATGGCCTAATAAACTACTCAGACAACGAATTCAAAATGCAAAATACTGTTTTCAACCTCGGTTCAGAAATATACAGTCGCTACTTTGATATCCATGTGAATAATTTTATCCCTATTCATGAAGATACTACGACTATAGGCGATATCTCTTACAAGCCTATGCGTGGGCATGAGATCCTTCTATCTCGTAAAATACCCCTGTCATATACCTTTGACATTGTTTTAGAATCATCTATTGGCCATTATTTCGACACAGAATCTGATGATAAATACTCATTTTCAAGAATTGGACTACAGTTTTCTAGTAAAAGCGGTAAAGCCTCTTCTCTCGCGATAGCAGCAGAACTGGGTAACGATGCGAAGACTCGCTACGGTTTACGTCTGCAACACTCCTGGATGGACTCCACTGCCGTTGCTTCATCTTCCTTAAATCAATCCATGTTAGCAGCACCGTATACACAACGGTATCCTGTATTTGGTGAATTAAACGTAGATGCATCATAGTCGTTATATTTTTTATTGTAGAATGATCTGTCTGGTTTGAGCGTTACCCATTATACCTATTTTTACAAACTGATGCGGTATATGGTACTGGTTGTAAATGATATTCTCACTTTTCCTACAATATCGTTTATATACACCAACACTTTTCATGATATACGCTATTGTAGATAGTTTTTTATTGACTAGGCATAGACTTTTTCTTAGTCTGAATTAGTTTTCAATTACCAGCTAAGTATCCATTATGAAAGATTACCTATCCTATCCACATCGAATTATCCAAGTATTTTTATTTTTGTTATTCTCTTTTTTTATTTCCATATCTTTCGCCACCGCAAAATCTTCTAAAGCTAACAAATTTCAGATAGAAAACCTTTCATCGAAAGAAATTCACTTTGATTATGCAGTATACGAAGATGATCAAGAGATCGAAAGAAAATATCCATGTTCGGATTTTGATTTTGGTGGTAGCTGTAGAAAACTTCATGCGAATCTAGACTATATGAGCCTCATGGTATGGCCTAATTTTAGTAGTGAATTTAGTTTTGAATCCCCTAGAAACCAAGATCTTTACCTTAAACAGATCTATAATAAAAAGGGTCCTTGTATCTCTAAAAACTTTGTTTTTCCACTCCTATTAGAAAATGGCTTACGCCTTGAAGTTACTAATGGATCAGGATGGAAAGATAAAAAATGTTATGTGAAGAGAAAATAATCCTCTTTTATCCAAAAGTTTGCATCTCATTTATTATGAGATTGCTTAAAATGAAAGCCTGTCTAAACTATAAGTATAGTGTAATTGATCAATATTATTTTTATATTATTCTTAGTAACTGTGTTGCTCAATGGATCATATAATTGGGCACGAATGCATTTGAATATCTTGTTGGCTATGTATATGTTTTCTTTAGTTCGTGACTATTCTACCCACCAATTTAATACATATTTTTCATCACCATCTTTAAACGCACCAAAAAGGATGAATAAAAAGTCAATAAGTGACCAGATAAATAACCCTCCTAGTGTGCAAAGCATTAAAAAACCCGAAAAATATCTTCCTGTATAGAATCTATGCAACCCACCAAGCATAGCAACACTCCCAACTAGGCAAAGTAGAATACACATCCACCTACCACATTCTGAGACTCTAGATGAAGATTTGAAATTATGAAGTTGGTTTGGATGATACTGGTCCATAGAGCACAATGTTACCGCCTGCGTTCAAATCATATCTAATAAACCCTCTTAGTACAAGGTACTCCATATATATAACCAGCAATGAATTGCACAGGCTTACTACTTCGCGTATGGACTCTACTGGAATTGCAAAAGCTTCCGCAGCCAAATTTCCCCCAAAAAACATTAGCAAGCTGACTAATACAGTTAAAACCATTATACATATTGTTATGAGAAAAGTGATATACGCAGTTACTTGCTTGGGCTTACTCCCTTGGTTAACCATTCCAATTCTAAAGTCAGACCAGATAACTTGGCTGAATACATGATAAGTAACAAACCACCTCATAAGAGTTATAAAAAGGCAGGTGAATATTAATACCGGTATTTGATCTAAATCTTTAGGTTCTATATAGAGAGAGATAAGTAGTATACCTATGAACATGCCTGCTATTGCTCCCACCAGTGTGCTTCGCCACAACATTGATAGATATATCTTAGCAAATCGAACTGGCGTTAACTCTTTTTCTTCCGTTTCTATTGTTGAAAAATCTGGTTTATCTTCTGAAGGTTTAATCCTACTGTCCATATCAACACTCCTAAAAATTTATACCTGATATATAATATATATAATTTGAATTTGCTGGATTTTTATAAAATTTTTGAGGAAAGCAGGCTAAAAAGCACGACTGGTCGTTCAATGTGTATTTTTACTGGAAATCGGAGAGAGAGGGATTCGAACCCTCGATGGGGTCTCCCCCATACTCCCTTAGCAGGGGAGCGCCTTCAGCCACTCGGCCACCTCTCCAGGCTTAGATAGGGTCAAAGTATAACAGTGGCTCTATCGTTAATCAAGATGTTTGGTCTTTGCTGTTTACAACTCTATCGTTTGAGGCTTCTGTCGTTTGGATTTTTTCATAAATTTCTTTACGATGTACAGCAACATCTTTTGGCGCATCGACACCAATACGCACTTGATGCCCGCGAACTCCGAGCACAGTTAACTTGACATCTTCACCAATTACTAAAACTTCGCCTATTCGTCTTGTTAAAATCAACATTATCAAACTCCATTTGACATTATTTCAATGCTATAATAGCATTTTTCGAGCAAAAGTACCACATAATGCTTACAGTTATTATCATTAATTACCTGTATCTATTCCCTAATACCGAAAATGATTGGGGTTCTCTAAATCTATCAGTTATACTGGGCAATCGCTAGCAAGGAATTGATGCTTAATTGAAAAATGGCTTGCAAGATGACTCCCCAGTGCTTGGACGCCAAATTGCTCTGTAGCATAATGCCCAGCTGCAAAAAACGCAATACCAGATTCTCGAGCAATATGCACTATACGCTCGCTTATCTCTCCTGTGATAAATGCATCCACCCCTTGGGTAATAGCAAAGCTTATGTCATCGTAGGCTGCACCCGTACACCAAGCAATCCGAGTCAATTTTTTGGCTGGATTATTATTGATAACCTGTGGCTTATACCCCAGTTTTTTGTGTAACTCTTGTGCGAGCACATCTCCTGTCATAGCCTGCCTAGTCCGTCCTACTAGTCCCATATCTCCCCCTGCATGACTGGGTAAATTTTCCTCTATTTCCCACTGCATGATTTGAGCTAACAACACATTATTACCAAACTGCGAATGGCGGTCTAATGGCAGGTGGTACGCACATAAGTTTATATCATGCATCAGACACATTTTGACCCTTTCCCTCATCCACCCTACTAATCTTCTATCTTCACCTTGCCAAAAGTAGCCATGATGCACGAGAAGAAAACGCCCTTTACTAGCAATTACCTGTTCAAGCACATCTTTGGATGCTGTTACGGCGGTATATACGCTATCTATATTCTCTACTCCACTGATTTGTAATCCATTAGGTGCATAATCTTTAGTACCATGGCTAGCTAACAGTGTGTCTGTGTAATTGATGATATCTTTAACTGCAATCATTTTTTCTCCCACCCCATCTTCATAAATTACCATTCCTCAATACGCGATCCTCCATCATATTCTCCGTAGCCTGATACTGTGCTATTGTTG
>JAYYPW010000005.1:0-2993 GCA_036128855.1 Pseudomonadota bacterium | reverse complement strand
TCGTACTCATGCATGAGCTGGGACACTATCTTGCGGCAAAATTCTATGGACTAACTGCCCAGAGTCTATCGGTTGGCTTTGGTAGACCATTAGTCAGCAAAAAAGACCACCATGGTACCATTTGGTACCTAAGAGCATTCCCAATCGGCGGATATGTTGACCTCATAGGCGGCAGCAAAAAAAAAGAAAAACAATACCTCAAACTCACCGTAGGCGCTAAGTCGTGCATTATACTTGGCGGTGTAATCATGAATCTTATCATTAGCATTACCTTATTATTCATAGCCAATTACATTGGATTCGATAGAAGAATATTAAAAGTCGATCACGTCTACCGCGAAAGTCCAGCTGAAAGAATGCATATGAAGAAAGGCGATACTATTATAGCAATCAATAATACAAAAGTAGACACACTAGAAGATATGTTTCTGGTAACACTCCAAGAAAAACAGCTTTCAGATGAACTAACCATAAAAACATCCGACCGCAATATCACCACAAACAAAACAACCCATGAAGACTTCGAAATACTACAAGAAGGAAAAAGTCTGTTTAGGGCACTTGGAATACGAATGGTACAGGAGAAAATAGCACCCATTATAACAGATGTCCGTGATTTTTCGCTTGCTGAAAAATCCGGTTTTCGCAGAGGTGATCAGATCACCTACATTAATAATAGAAAAATCAACTACACCTATGATCTGGTTGAACCGCTAGAGAAGAGAACAGACACCCTGAATATCAGCATCTTACGAAACAAAAAAACCATCCTATTAAAACTGCACCATCCACTATCTGACCCTATTATAAAATGGAAAAAATACGGATTCACATTTGAAGCACCAAAAAAAGATAAAACGCTTTATTTCTTCAAACGGCAAAATTTTCTCGAAGCAATGGAATACAGTATTTTACTAACCTATCGATATCTGGCCATGCAATCCATTGTAATCTATAAGTTAACAACAGGAAGTTTAGGTCTAAGCGTATTAAGCGGTCCTATTGGAATTGCAAAGCACAGCTTTGCAATCCTAAGCCTAAGATCTTTTGTCTTATTTATACGCTGGCTTGCCATAGTAAATATATGCCTTGCCTTTATCAACATGTTACCCATACCCATACTAGACGGCGGCCAACTTGTTTTATGCTGGATAGAGCATCTTAAAAAATCACCTATTAAAAAAAACATACGAGATTGGATTGAGTCTATATCCGTAGGCCTTATCGTCTGGATTTTTATCCTCGTTAGTATTCAAGATTTATTTCTATAGCACTAACCTTTCTTCAAAGATTTCTGTCAGCTACTACTTGACTCTGGACAAGAGGCTCCTGCTCCTAACTTACGTTCCATCGCTACAGTTAAAAGATACCCGCTGTCAGGGGATGCACCCAGCTCGCCTCTCTTAACAACAGAACCGTCCTCAGACAATCCACAATCATAACCTGTTTCAACATCATAAAATATTTGCATTGCAGTACGCAGTAATTTAATGGGATCATAAGCAGCACCCTTCGCAGCGTCACAATCCTTTTCCAATTCAGCTTGTTCATCACTATCGAACTTAGGTTTATACCGCATTACTAAATTCTTTTGCTCTTGTACCGCAGCAAGCTCAGCGGTTGAAAAAGTCGAATCTTCAGCAGATGCAGAGGAACTTGTCGGAAGCTTGCTGCTAAAATCAGCAATTAATTGTCCACACGATTCTAAAGCATAATCATACTCAACCAACTCACATTTTTTATATAATAAATAAGCCCTTGAAGAATCAGCCATACTAATTTGCACATAATCTGTTGTATCGAGATAACAAATCAGTATAGAAAGCGCTAGACTATCGCTTTTTAAATATGTTCCATACTTATTATCCAGCATCGATCTAAGATAATTCAGTACAGCATTACACATGGTTTTATTTACAGCCTTCTGTTCATGATAAGGTATAACACCATATTTCAAAAGGAGTTTCGCGAAAGGTACCAGCATAGATGAAGACAATTGAACATTATTTTGAGGCAAAATCGGCACACAACCATTTCTTACCATATTATCTGCCACATGCAGTGACATGGGAGAGACAATTGGCAAAACAGTCATCCATCGTAGCGCAAAATTGTGAAGAGCAAGCTTTTTTGCACCACGCAACAAAAAATGGTCTCTGTGAAAGTGCGGTGAATTTTTCACAAGTTGGATAGCCCCATCCGGAGATCTGACATATAGATATTTATCCCTCACCTCAGATCGAGTATCAACATGTTGGTCATCAGGAAATAGTAATGCAGATAATGAAAATAATGGCACAGTGCCATCAATAGCAGCACCGAACATAATCAGGTTTTCAAAGAAATGAATTCTACCAGTAAGCAATACCATAATTGGGAGGCCTACCCTTAATCCCCCCTCTAAATCAGGTATAAAATCAACCTGAAACATCTGATTCAAGTCAAAACCCTTATCCTCACAGAAATCACGCATATAATCAAAAGCGTGTTTACGAAAAACCTCACTATACACAAAAGTAGGCTTTTCTAAATCAGCTATCAGCTCCTCATGTAGTGGAGTAGATGTATCTTCGCTAAAACCGAGTGATATCAATGTAATGCCAAAAATTTCATCCAGGGACATATCGCCGAACCTATTGGTATCTGCGCATGTCGAAGCATGAGCTTTGGTTAAAAAATCAAGAAAAGCATCTCTCATGGGTTTTTTTTCTTTTGCTGCAGCAACTAAAATTTCATCATACAGTGCAGTGTTAGTCTTTACGGTTGGAGCGTTAGTGTCAGCACTATAAGAACTATCCGAACGAATCTGCGCAATCCTCTCGTATATGAAAGAATAATATGCTGGATCGAGCGTAAAATTCTGGGTAATTTCTGAAAATTGATCTTTTAGAACGTCAAGATACGCCTCTAGCTGATACACAGAGGTCACAATTTTATCTTCAGTACGCTTCATCGAGAGTATACTCCTTTCTACGTCCACGATATAATACACA
>JAYYPW010000004.1:0-80448 GCA_036128855.1 Pseudomonadota bacterium | reverse complement strand
GTGATGGTCTTGAGGATTTTTTACCACAGTGGTTAATAGCATCTTTTCTAATTTTTTTGGTTCTGCTAGTAACTCAGCCATTTTTTTACTCTCAGCAACTGAAAGATTATGTTGAGCATGAAAAAACACTTGGTTTGCATTACCTACAAATAAGTAAGTTATGCTGACTCCTGTAATTAACGTCATTATACTTAACCACCATAACCTATTTTGCTTGTAGGCTTGTGTTATACGACTCATTATTTGATACCTAACGTTTGTTTCAAAGCTAAATAATCTGCTTGCGCTAATAGTTGGTATTTCCCTAATGGTAAGTCTGCAGGCAGCTTGATTGGCCCAAAGGCAATACGGACGAGCCTGTTCACTTTACAACCGATTTTTTCCCACAAACGCCTTACCATTCTATATTTACCTGTATAGACAGATACATGAAACCATTGGTTTTTCCCTTGTGCTTCACCTAAAGGAGTTATAGAATTAAAACGACAAATTTGGCCATCTAAAAGAACACCTTTTTGTAAATCCCTTAAACCTTGTGTATCTACCTCACCAAAAACACGGACTTTATATTGCCTAAGAAGGCCAGATGAAGGATGCATGAGGCAGTGTGCCACATCTCCATCGCTACAAAAAATCATGAGCCCCTGTGTATTAATATCTAACCGGCCTACAGCAATCCAACGACCTTTTTGACATGCTGGCAAGCTAGAAAACACTGTTCTACGCCCTTGTTCATCATTTTGCGTAACGATCTCTCCTAAAGGCTTGTTGTAAATTATGATAGTTTGTTGTGATTCCTTCTTTTTAACTTGCCATAATTTGCTGTCAATAACAATTTCGTCACCAATATTAACTTGATGCCCAATGCTTATTCGCTTTTGGTTTACGTAGACTTCGCCTAATCGAATCATGTCTTCGATTTTTCGACGCGAGTAATTGCTATTTTGGGCTAGATATTTTTGAATCTTCACAAGAGAAATAACGCTATGTACTAGTATTAAACTATCATAATTATATTAAAAAACATAGCATTTACGTCAATCTATCTAATTGATCATTCTGTACTTTACCATGTTATATTTTTGCAATTCTTTATATTTCATGTCATAATTAAACCTATATCGATAAGGTCCACGCATGTATCAAATCTTTCAACTGCTCACTAGCATCATATTCTTTCTATGCTACTACTTCTATGATATTTACGTCGCAAGCCTCGCAATAGGATCTATGTCATTCATTCAGCTTGCCATTGGCCAACTATCTGGTAACCAAATTACAAGCTTTGAGAAGTTTAGCCTAGGCATGTTAAGTCTATTTGGTATGTCAACATGGTATTTTCGTAATCCCTTATTTATACAATGGAAGGTCACTATTTTACATGCACTGGTTGCCTTATTCATTGTTCTTTACCTAGTGCTGCAAAAGCAGTCCCTTTTTGCAGGCGTTCTGCGTGCACAAAACATTAACTTACCCAACAAAGTAGGTCAAAAAGCAGACCAGCTTCTTGCTGCTTTTATGTTTTCGATTGCTGTTGTTAACTATTATATTTTCACTTTTTGTAGTGAATATACGTGGGTATTATTCAAAAGTAGTCTGATTTTTATAAACCTATGATTTCTTTTTCTTATGGCTATGTACATAGGCCAGTATATAAAGCTTGAGCATGTCGACGAAACCTAACTCTTCCTCTTCACAGTATCAAATATATACTCGCCTGCAACAAGTTTTTTCACCCAGCTCACTTGTTGTTCATGACGATAGCCATAAACATCATGGACACAAAGGCGCTCTAGAAAATCCAGATAAAGGTCATTTTCATGTAGTTATCAGTGCTATTTCTTTAAGAAATAAAAACCTTCTGCAACAACATCGCATGATATACCAAGCACTTTCACCCCTAATGCATAGAATTCACGCCCTTCAAATCACAATAAAAAAGGATGACAGCTCTCTTTAAAATAGACCTATCTGTAAGCAAGCCAAAGTAAATCGTGGTCCAGCAAGTAACTACTTACCCGTCTATGCAGCGCACGTGTAAACTTTCATCGCTATTACGTACGTTATTTTTTCTTCTTAACAGGTGTTTTACGGAACACCTTAACTAAGTCCTTATGCTCCTGTAATGCCACAGCTTCGCCTTTTTGATTTTTGAATACAAGAATAGCTTTTATCTGACTAATCCAGTTCAACTCTACAACCAACTTAGTGTCTTGTTGTGTTTCAGACTCAGCATTTTTATGTATGATAAATTTTTCAATTTCACCATCCAGGGTGTTTTTATCATATTCCCAGCCGATGCTTTGCAGCTTTGTTTTGAGTGTAGGTATTTTTGATATAGACTTATTAACTATAATTGTTCTTGCAAAAAGTGGCTGACTGGTTACTTTCTCTGCGGGTAGAATGCCATCAATACGCTTTGGTGGCATGAGTGACAACTCAGGTGCATCAAACTTCTGTAAAGACACTGTATCTTTTACAGATGGGGTGACTGCGCCATCAACTAGCTTAAGGACTGCAGCGCTTTGCGCATATAAAGAGGAAGTTAAAAAACAAGCAAGAAAAATGTACATGTGTCACCCTTAGAACGTAAACTGCTAACATAATACACCAAAGAGATGCGCATGCATAGGCATGCAGCAAATTTTTCGTCATCACACTATTACGAAACTATATTCTCTAATTTTCTATCGATTTGAGCTTGCTGCTCACTATTCAGAGCTATTAATGGTTTACGCATGTGGTATGGTATTTTGAGAAGCTTTGCTACCAAATATTTGATTACTACTGGATTCCCCCCACTAGACAAGGCATTGAGTATTGGTTGTATATTTACAAACTCTTTTCGTGCTTTTGCCCAGTCATCTCGAACTGCCAGATCACAGATCATTTGCAATTTATCAGGTATGACATTTGCACAGACCGATATTACTCCATCTGCACCAGCAAACAGCCTGATTAATGTACTCGCGTCATCCCCACTCAAATAGGTGAAATCTTTAGGAAGATAAGGCTTTAATCGAGAGACTCTATCTACTTCTGTCCCTGCATCTTTAAGCGCGACTATCTGCTCTTGCTTAGCAAGTGCGATAATGGTGTCGTCGCTGAAGTCTACGCCAGTTCGGCTTGGGACGGTGTATAAGACTATCTTAAGTCCGCTTTCTTTTGCTATTGTTTTATAATGTTGAATTAATTCTGCTTGTGTTGGTTTGAGATAATGTGGTGTCGCAACTAATCCATACGTATATCCGTGGGCATATGCTTGCTCTGCATATTTCAGCACTTGTTGTGTAGTAGCGGCAGATATTCCAACGACTACTTTCTCTTTATCGATATGCTCTTTTGCGATAGATAAAATTTGCTCTCGTTCCGAGTCCTGCAAACATAATGCTTCAGCTGTCGACCCTAGTAAAACCCAAGCAGGGCTTGGATTCTGTTTGTGAAAATCAAGTAAGACCTTGAATGCTTTCTCATCAATTTTTTCGTAGGCATCAAAAGGCGTTATTAACGCAGGCATGGATCCTTGCAACATAAAGTATTTCCTAAAGGAGAGTTGTTCTATTGTAGCGTGTTATGACAATTATGCATAGTCTACTTATTGAACTCCTTTTACTTGACTCACTGCATGATAGATGGTTAGTATTTAAGAGTTATTTCATAATTCAGACTATGTTTATTCTTTTTCTTCTTTATGCCTCTGCTTATGCAGCGCCAGAGCCTGCAAATAAAATCGAGCAACTAGCTGTTGTAATGAATTACCTAAAAAGAACTTATATAGAACAGTTAGATGACAATACCATCGCCGAAAAAGCCATTCGAGGATTGCTTAACCAACTTGACCCCCACTCTGATTATCTTGACCAAAAGACCTATAAGAGTTTCAAAGAGGATTCTGACGGCGGTTTTGTTGGTATAGGTATGGAAGTTACCTTAGATAGAGGCTTATTACGTGTTATAAGCCCTATTGATGGCTCACCTGCATTAGAGGCTGGCCTTCAATCCGGCGATATTATAACGCATATCGATGAGAAGCTTGTTACAGATATTGGCTACGAGGAGGCCATTCGGCTCATTAAGGGGAAAAAAGGGACAATAGTGAAACTCACCGTGGTACGTGAAGATATTAAAACACCTATAATTTTGAAGATTAGACGTGATGTTATATCTGTATCACGAGTCAAAGCAAAGATGCTTACCTCTGATATTGGATACCTGCGCATAACTACTTTTAGTGAAGGTGTTGATACTGCTGTCGAAAACGCAGTCAAAAAATTACAAGCATCTAATACACAAAAACTCAAAGGTCTTGTACTTGATTTACGCAATAACCCAGGCGGTTTATTGGAGACATCTATAGATGTCACGAGTCTTTTTCTTGATTCATCTACACTTCCAAATCCTAAAACGATCGTCACCGCAGAGGACAGGACTTTCAAAGCAAAAAGAAACTACCAAGCACACGGTACTGATATCGTAGATGGCATTCCTATTATTGTGCTTATTAACCATGGATCTGCATCAGGTTCAGAAATTCTTGCTTTAGCGCTACAAGACTATGAACGTGCTATCATTATGGGTGAACAAAGCTTTGGTAAAGGCTCTATACAAACTATTATACCGATTGATAAAACTAGCGCTATGAAAATCACAACAGGTTTGTACTACTCACCTAAAGGTAGACTAATTCAAGGGCATGGTGTTACGCCAGATGTTGAAATTCCTTCTATGTCTGTCAACCAGGAAACAAAAGCTTTTCGAATCACTGAATCAGATTACCCACGAGCGTTACACAACCCACAGGTTCAGCAAACAAAACCAAAGCTGTCTGCACAGTACCAAGACTTCCTTGAAAACTTACAGGTTCTGCATGACAGTGACTTTCAGGTTTATCAAGCGGTATTATTACTTGAGTCTCTCAGACAATTTAATTCATAAGGATGCACACTTTTATGCGGTCATTACTTCTCATATTTGCGCTTTTACACTATCCAACCTACGCTAAGAATCCTGCAGAGGACCATATTAAGAGTATGATTGCGGATACAGTCGGTAATATTTTTTCAGCAACGCATTCTCTTGCAGAAAAAAGTAGTGTACAAAATCACATACAGCAGCATTTTAGCGCCCAAGGTTTTTCTGAGCTTAATCAACTACTTCGAGAAAGTGGTAATGAGATACTTATTCAAGAACATAGTATGGTTCCCTCAATTGGTGCTCTAAGTCCCGATTCAATCCAGGTTTCAAGCGGTTCAGCTTCCCGATGGATAGTCAAACTTCCTTTGCTAATCACTTATGATAGTGACCGTGCTCGTATCCAAAAACCGGTAATAGAGGAGATTGAGGTCATACAACATCCAGAGTACAGTGATCGGTACTTGATTGACCACATTAGGGAGACTATACACGGAGACATTAGTATGGTCGATAAACGTCTACGTCGTGCTATGACCTGCCCTATGTTCCAACATGGTGGCCACCAATGAGCACCTCTCAGTCCTCAAGATTTTATCACTATTTTTTAGCATTTTTTCTAGCTATTTGTCTATTTGGTGGTGTGGTCTTGTTTCATGTTGTCCAATTCTTTTTTGTTGATAAAGCTTATCAAACTCGAGAGATGCGCCCAGTAGTTAGTACTCAAGTAGTAACCTATCAATCGCTTCAACCCAAACTTGGTAGTATTGGCACCCTATTAGCTAACCAATCAGTTGATGTATCTGCGCAAGTATCTGGGATGATTGAAGATATTCTTTTTACTTCTGGCGAATCAGTTACAGAAAATCAGCCACTTATAAAACTAGATTCTCGGGTTGCCGAATTAAAATATCAAATGGATACAGCAAGCCTAGCTTACAAGAAAGAGAATGCTTCTCGTCAAAATAAACTCTTCGCATCTCAGGCAACTAGTGAAGATAAACGTGACTTAGCTCATGCTGAGTATCTGACGCAAAAGGCGATAACTGAGCAGGATAAAATTATGGTCGATTACCACACTATTCGTGCACCTTTTACCGGAAAAATTGGGCTAAAAAATATAAATATCGGTCAGTTTATAGGACCTGGGACCCCATTATTATCATTACAGCATGTTGATCCAATCAAAATTGACTTTACTATGGCTGGTAAACATATATCCGCAATTGAGAAAGGTATGATAGTTCATGCACGAGTAGATCAGTTCCCTAATAAGGTTTTTACGGGAACTATTTCGGCTATAGATTCCCTTGTGAACCAATCGACCCGTACTATTAAGATACGAGCACAAATAGCTAATCCAGATGCAGCACTTATCCCTGGACAATCTGCAAGTCTCGATATCTTACTTCCTGAAAAACCACAGACTATTTTACTACCACGAACTGCTGTTACTGTCAGTTTATATGGTAACACTGTCTATGTAGTGGAAAAGATTCCTGACACAGATGATCGCTATATTGCTAAGCCTGTAGTCATACAAACCGGCGTTATTACCGATGAGTCTGTTGAAGTTATTTCAGGCGTAAACCCGGGTCAAACTATTGTAATTTCTGCCCAAAACAAACTTTATCCTGGAGTTGAAATCCTTATTAATAACGACTTTCCTCAATAAATATGTCTTACTTTACCGATATTTTTATTAAACGCCCAGTCTTTGCAACTGTACTAAGCCTCCTGGTCTTTATTTTAGGCCTGTATGCTATGTTTCATATGCAAATTCGCCAGTACCCTAAGATGCAGTCAGCAGTAATTACCGTAACTACTGTATACCCTGGGGCATCTGCAGAAACAGTTGAAGGCTATGTTACTTCCCCTTTAGAACAAGCTATAGCAAGTGCTGATGGAGTTGACTATTTTAGCTCCTCTAGCACAGATGGTGTAAGCACAATCACTGTCTATATGCGCTTGAATTTTGATCCTTATAATGCGTATACCTCCGTCCAAAGTAAAGTTCAAGAAGTTGAAGACCGTTTACCCTCTGGTGCTCGTTTACCAGCAATCTCTCAATCAAGCGGTTCTAACGTAGCAATGATGTATATCAGCTATTCAAGTTCTGAGATGTCAACCTCTGAAATAACAGCTTATCTAGCAGATGTTGTGCAGCCCCAGCTACAAACTGTAGATGGCGTAAGTGAGGCAACCATACTAGGTGGTAACGCTTATGCAATGCGTGTATGGATGGATACCGATAAGATGCGTGCAGTGGGCGTTACGCCAGAACAAGTTGCTCAAACCCTTACACGTAATAATACCCAATCCTCTGGGGGAATGACACAGGGAAAGTATGTACAGTTGAATGTCTCTGCAGAAACTGGTGCCTCAGAGGTGAATGACTTTAAGCAAATGGTAATACGCTCCGATGCAGATGGAGGTCTTGTCCACCTAGCAGATGTAGCGAGAATCGAATTAGGCTCAAGTAGTTATACCAGTTCTGTATATTATAACGACCTTCCCACTGTTTTGATTGCGATCAATACAACATCGACCGCGAACCCCCTCGATGTCATTGACCGTGTGCAACAAAGAATGCCAGGATTAGCACGGCAGCACCCCCAAGCACTTCATTCAGAAGTAGTTTATGATGCAACAGAGTATATTCGTGACTCTATCAATGAAGTTGTCATAACTATCATCGAAGCTGCCTTAATAGTGACTTTAGTTATTTTTCTTTTTTTAGGATCTTATCGCTCTGTTTTTATCCCCATGGTTACTGTGCCTTTGTCTCTGGTGGGAATATTTTTTGTTATGCAACTTATGGGGTACTCTATCAATTTACTTACCCTTTTAGCACTTGTCTTAGCAATTGGCTTGGTGGTTGATGATGCGATTGTAGTTTTAGAAAATACCTATAGACATATTGAAAAAGGTATATCTCCCTTTGATGCAGCAATTCAAGGCGCACGTGAAATTGCTGGACCAGTTATTTCTATGACTATCACACTGGTAGCAGTATATGCACCAGTTGGTCTTATGACAGGGTTAACAGGCGCCTTGTTCACAGAGTTTGCTTTTACACTTGCAGGATCTGTTGTTGTCTCAGGATTTATAGCTTTAACTCTTTCCCCAATGATGTGCTCTAAGCTATTACACGAAGATATTGGTAAAGAAAAATTTGTACAGTTTGTAAATAGTCGTTTTATAGTTTTACGAACGTTTTATGCCAATAGCATATATACCATCCTATCTCATAAAGGTCCTATTTTACTCTTTGGCGGCCTCACACTTGTTAGTAATTACTTCCTTTTTAGCTTTACTCCAAGCGAGCTTGCTCCGATGGAAGATCAAGGTATTATCTTTACGATGAGCAGTGCCCCTAAATATGCAAACTTAGCCTATATGGAAAAATATACTAGCCATTTTAGTAGTCTTTATGAGACTTTACCTGCTTATCGATCGAGCTTTGTGATCAATGGTGGAGCGAGTAGCGCTAGTGTCAACTCAGCGATGTCTATTCTTTTACTCACACCGTGGAGCCAGCGTAGCGTGTCACAAACGGATGTATACCGTATGCTAGCGAAAAAAATTCATTTTAACCCTGGGTTACGTATTTTTCCAATTCAGCTCTCCCCTCTCCCTACATCAACAGGGGGATTCCCTATCGAGTTTGTTATAACAAGTATTGATTCATATGAAAATCTATATGATGTTACCCAAACTTTTTTACAAAAAGCATTAGCGACTGGAAAATTTATTTTCCTAAAAAATTCACTTGAATATGATGAATCTATAGTCAAATATCATGCTAACAAAAATCTAGCTGGTGAAATGGGTATAAGCATGTATGATCTAGCAAGTAATTTTGGGCTGTCTCTCAGTGGCAATTATGTGAATTTTTTCACAATGCAAGGTAAGTCTTATTATGTTATTCCTGAATTAGATTTCCCATTTCGCCATTCGCCTCAAGCGCTTGGTAAGCTTAGTATGCGAAATACGGCCGGATCTATGGTCCCGTTAGATGCTTTTGGAACATTCAAACAAGTTTTCACACCCAATGCACGTACCCACTTTCAGCAATTGCCTTCTGCTACTATTCAAGGAGTAGCTATCCCAGGAGTAGTCTCTACTGGAGAAGCGTTAGCAACCCTTGAACAAGTTGCTAAAGAGGTCTTACCTCCTAAATATGGCTATGATTTTGGCGGTGATTTACGTGCATTCGTCAATGAAGGTAACGCGCTTATTTTAATATTCATACTTGCTTTAGTTATAATTTATCTTGTATTAGCCGGACAGTTTGAAAGTTTTACAGACCCATTGGTCATACTTACTAGTGTACCAATGGCAACCTGTGGTGCTTTACTACCCCTTGCACTTGGTCTTGGAACCATTAATATTTATAGTCAAATAGGTTTAATTACACTTATCGGAGTTATCAGTAAACACGGAATTCTGATGGTAGAGTTTGCTCATAAGCTACTAGATTCGGATCGCAACCTCTCGAGAGATGAAGCTATTGCTGAAGCTGCAATTATTCGATTACGACCTGTGTTAATGACGACTGCTGCACTGGTGATTGGTGTAATTCCATTAATATTGGCTACTGGACCTGGTGCAGTGAGCAGGTTTGATATTGGCTTAACTATTGCAAGTGGTATGACTATCGGAACTCTATTTACCCTCTATATAGTTCCTGTAATATACACCCTGTCTACTCAACATTTATTTTTATTTTGGTCTGGCTCAGCGTTGGTAACTTTTGGGCTTTCTCTTCTTATTTAGTCTTCTATATGGCCAGTAAATTTTCTATTTATTGGCTGTTGTTGACAATACCATAGGGTACGTGTCCGGTAGCAACATAGTGCCTAGAGCTTTCACAGTTTGCAGCTTGATCATCAAAAAAGATATCAGCATCAAATGCAGATAATACCTCACCTTTAGTTTTTCCCCCGAGGAAAAATGCTTCATCTAATTTAATATCCCAAGCACGTAATGTTTTGATTACACGTTCGTGAGCTGGTGCAGATCTTGCTGTAACAAGTGCAGTTCTAATTGGACAAACTTTACCAGAGAACTCATTTTGTACGCGGCTTAGCGCTTGTAAGAAACCTTGGAATGGACCACTATCTAATGGTTTATCTGCTTTCATTTTCTCATTTTTTCTGACTGCATCAAGACCTTCACTACGGTGCAATCTTTCTAGCTCATCAGAGAATAGTACAGCATCTCCATCAAAAGCTATTTTTACTAGTTCACCAACCTTATCTTGAGCTTCAACCCTTGATAACATCGTAGCAGCTGCACATCCCTGTTCGATTGCGTCGCGTACGTCCTTTGCATGTCTTGAGAGAAAAAGATGGGCTCCCAAAGCTTGCAAGTAAGGATAAGGCGTACTACCGTTGGTAAAAGCAGCACGGCGAATGTTCAATCCATAGTTTTCAATACTATTAAATACTCTTAGACCAGTATCTGCACTGTTTCGAGATAATAAAATTACTTCAATTAGGCATTTATCATGTTTTTCATTTACATGTAATAGCTTTTCTACCAGATGAAAAGCAGCGCCTGGTTTAAGGGGAACAAGCTCATTTTCAATTTGATACTGTATGTAAGCATCAACACCTTGGTCCTCATAAATCTGGTGCCCTTCATTTAAATCAAATAATGCCCCTGAGGAAATGGCAACTACAAGCATTCCTGTAGGTTCTTTATCATTCTGTTGCTGACTCATAAAATACCCTAGGTGTTTTGGTGTAAGAGAAATACTATAGTTTGATTATAAACAAAAATCCAAAAAATGTGTGCTTTTTTCTCATTAAAACCTTAGCTATGCTTATTTATCTGCATCGATGTAATAATATGGCATATATTCTGGCTCCCAAAAGCTGTTAGTGAGATTCTGATTGACCTCTTTAAAGCTTTTTGAGGTAAGTTTATCGAAAACAGCTTGTTCTGATACCGCCTGCGCTACATGCTCTGTAACCTGACTCAGCTCACTAATATGTGGCATTATAGTGAAGTGACTATAACCTTGCTGGATTATATAGTCACGTATTGCCTCCGCTGCTGCAACAAGCATATTATCACTTAAATGCGTTGCACGGGCTGCAATCATCCCTGCGCCAATACCAGGAAAAGCAAAAACATTATTACACTGACCAACTCGAATAATCTGTTCGTTATGCAGGCATTGATCAAATGGGCTACCTGTAGCTACAAAGGCTTTGTTTTGCGTCCAATCTATAATATCCTGAGGCGTGGCCTCAGCATGTTTACTCGGGTTTGATAAAGGTAAAATTATTGGGTTCTCTACATCTTTTGCTAGCTGACTCAGCATTTCTTGAGTAAATAAGCCACCTGCACCAGAGCAACCAATCAGAACTGTTGGTTTTACGTGTGCAACTACTGTGGCTAGCGTAGTATTAGGCCAGCTATTTATATCATCAGTAACTCTACCGAATAGTTTCTCATCACTGGCAAGATTTTCGTCATTTGCCATTAGAAGACCATCTTTGTCAACAAGCCAAAGTTTATCTAGTGCTTGTTTTTCACTAAGTCCTGCACGCATAACTCCTGTTTTGATAATGTTTGCAATCCCTATTCCCGCTGCTCCTGCTCCTACAATAACTACTCTTTGTTCTTGTGGGCTTTCATTTTTATATTTAAGTGCTGTTAATATGGCCGCAAGTACAGCTACGCCTGTTCCCTGAATGTCATCATTGAAGCAAGCCATTTGATCTTGATATCGCGCTAAGTGCTGACGAGCATGCTGTTTAGAAAAATCTTCCCAGTGTAGTAGTGCATGTGGAAAAGCTTCTTTCATAGCTGCTACTACTTGGTCTATGAATTCGAAATACGCCTCACTGTCGATGCGAGGCTGACGTAAACCTAAGTACATAGGGTCTGCGAGAAGCTGCTCATTATTTGTACCAACATCTAAAAATACAGGTATTCCTCGATAAGGTGCAATAGCGCCACTCACTGCATACATCGCATATTTTGCAACGGGGATACCCATGCCTCCAATGCCTTGATCTCCTATGCCTAACACTCCCTCACCATCACTCATAACAATTAAGTCCACATCGGGGTTGGTTCTATTTGCTATGATATCGCGAATTTTATGCCTATCATCATAACTAATATAAATCCCTCTAGGGTGTCGAAACTCCAGACTATACTGCTTAACAGTCGTGCTTACATGTGGTGTATATAAGTAACCTACCATTTCTGCTAAGTGGTCTTTGATCATTTTATAAAAAACTGTTTCATTTGAATTAAAAAGAACATGTAGGTAAATACTCTGATTCACATCTTTCTCGTAGCGTTTGAACTGTAGATAACTTCTTCTCACTTGCGAACCTAAGCTCTCGACAACAGGGGGTAATTTACCAATTAAACCAAACTCCTCTCGCTCACGAATAGAAAAGGCGGTGCCCTTATTAAGTAATGGATGAAAAAGCAAACCCTTGCCAAATAAAGAAGTTGTCAGGAACCGAATGGCTTCAGTATTGGTTTTTATCTGATAGATTGAAGTCATTTTGTGTCCTTAATTTGATTAGATAATAATGTCTTTCCTTGCGCGGACGCATGCCTGGCTTTTACATCAATATCAATGTATTTATCTGTAATTTGTATCGACTGATGCCCTGCGTCATCACGTACATGTTCTCGGGGTCGGTGTTGTACATCATGCGAAATTGACGTATGGCGTAGCCAATGTACTGTTGCGCTTCTTAGATGATCTGCTTCTTCTGCTTGGCCGTCTTGCTGCAACTTCTCTGTGGCTAAATCGAAAGCTTCTTGTACAACATTGCGTAATTGGCGTATACCGATTCCTCCAGTGCCTCGTTGCTTTGGCAATATGGGAGTTGCTTCGCTTGGCGTAGGTAGATATGGGAGACCTAGATAATTTCTATAGCGTCGTAGAGCTTCAAGCATGCTATCTGCAACAGCAATCTCTCTTTGCTTGTTTCCTTTACCTACTGTTTGAAACCACCATAATCCTTCATGATCCCGAAAAAAATCACGCATCTGTGGGACTCGATTTTGTGTTTGCGCAAGCTCTGATATCCTAATACCCATTAAATAAAAAGCAGATAATGCAAAAAGGTGACGCTCAAATAGTGGGTTCTGTTCAGCTTTTATTTGTATTAAAGAAATAATTGTATACCACTGTTTTTCAGTTAGCTTTCGTGTGATTCTTACTTGTTGGTGCTTCTGTATAATCTGGCCTTTCTGACGTAGTAACATGACGGGGTTTTTAGTAACATATCCCTCTTGCATTAAGTAAGTAAAAAAAGTACTAATACTTGCGATCACAGCTCTTAGTGTTGCTTGTTGCATCCCTGGTGGTCTAGTATTTGAGGTATTGCTTGTTCTTTGGAGAAAAGGTCTCCAAGCAGATAACGGTATTCTCTCACCCTCTTGATCTTCCGTAAAGCGTGGTGAATGCTGAGATCCTATCCAATTTTTAGGAGGGTTTTGCACAAACTTGATATATTGTGCGATATCTTCTCTACTTAGTATTTGTAAACTCTTTTTTTGAATAAGCCAACTCCATTGACATAGTCTTTCTATCTCACGTCTGTAGCTTGTAAAAGTATCTGTTGATCCTTGATAAGCTAGTAAGAAACGACAAGCTAACTCAAACTCTTTTTTTACTGATGGTATAAGCGTTTGAAAGTAAGTCATATGCCATGAAGATGGTGAGCCTTGTAGAACTTCGACATTATCGAATAATGGATAAGGCTTTGGCCATGAGGGCATATCAGGTGTCCTTTGTAGTAATAGGAATAATTCTCCAAGTTAAAAATTTAGCACCGATCTGTATTCTAAGCAACTTTTGTCTTTACTTTATGTGTATACTTTGCAATAAAAAAACCCACCTTACGGTGGGTTTTTTTATGAAGCGGTTAAGGTTACATCATTCCCATGCCACCCATGCCGCCCATGCCACCCATGCCAGCAGCACCACCGGCTGCATCAGCAGGATCTTCCTTCTTAGGAAGTTCAGTGATAATGCAGTCTGTAATGATCATCATACTAGCGATAGATGCAGCATTTGCTAGAGCAGTACGTGTAACTTTGGTTGGATCAATGATACCCATCTCTACCATATCGCCGTAGCTGTCATTAGCGGCATTATAACCGTAATTACCTTTTCCTTGACGAATATTTTGTAGAACTACTGAAGCATCTTCGCCAGCATTATCGACAATTTGTCGCAATGGGGCTTCCATGGCTTTTTTGATAATCTCAATACCCATATCCTGTGCTCGATTAGCACCCTTTACTTTTTCAAGTGCATCACACGCGCGGATCAAAGCAACTCCTCCACCAGGAACAATGCCTGCTTCTACAGCTGCACGAGTTGCATTAAGTGCATCTTCAACACGAGCCTTTTTCTCTTTCATCTCAACTTCTGTAGCAGCACCGACTTTAATCACAGCTACACCACCAGCTAATTTTGCAAGACGCTCTTGTAGCTTTTCTTTATCGTAGCTTGAAGATGATTGTTCAATTTCATTTCTAATCATATCAACACGACCTTTGATAGACTTAGCATTACCTGAACCATCAATTATGGTTGTTTCTTCCTTGGTTACAACAACACGCTTTGCAGAACCAAGATGATCAAGTGAACATGACTCAAGATTTAAGCCGACTTCTTCTGCAATGACTTGTGCTTGCGTCAATACTGCTATATCTTCCATCATCGCTTTTCTTCTATCACCAAAGCCTGGAGCTTTTACAGCACATAGTTTTACAATTCCACGCATGTTATTAACAACTAGCGTAGCCAATGCTTCACCTTCCACATCTTCAGCAATAACTAGTAATGGTCTTCCTGATTTTGCTACTGCTTCAAGTAAGGTAAGCATTTCTCTGATATTACTTATCTTTTTATCTACGAGTAGCACAAATGGATTTTCTAGCTCTGCGGACATATTTTGTTGGTTATTAATAAAATATGGAGATAGATAGCCACGATCGAACTGCATACCTTCTACACATTTGATAGAGTCACCCATTTCGTTGCTTTCTTCTACAGTTATAACGCCTTCTTTACCTACTGTTTCCATTGCTTCTGCAATAATTTTACCAATAGCGTGATCGGAATTTGCAGAAATAGTCCCAACTTGTTCAATTTCTTTGGAATCACTACATGGCTTGGAAATCTCAGCTAACTTTTTCAACACAGCATCTACTGCTAGGTCAATACCGCGTTTAATATCAATACGACTCACACCAGCTGCTGCAGCTTCTATACCTTTAAGAAGGATAGCACGGGTTAGAATCGTTGCTGTTGTAGTACCATCTCCAGCGATATCGTTGGTTTTGGATGCTGCTTCTTTTATAAGTTGTGCTACGGTGTTGATGACTTTATCAGAGAACACAAGCTCTTTAGCAACGGTCACACCATCTTTCGTAGCTTTGGGGACCCCAAAACTTGAATCGATGATTACTGTCTTACCCATAGGCCCATAAGTGGTTTCTACTGGGATAGCTACTTCTTTGATGGCACTGGCCACTTTCATCATGGCATCTTGGCCAAGCGTAATTTGTTTTGGATTCATAACATTTTTTCCTTAGTTAGTTAAATTAAGCTTTTTCTACGATAGCGATTATATCGTCTTCTCGTAAAACCAGCATATCTTCGCCGTTTACTTTTACTTCTGTACCTGAATACTTGCCAAATAATACCTTCATACCAGGTTTGATACCTGTTGGGATTGGTTTACCCTTGTCGTCAAGTTTTCCTGCTCCAACTGCAACAACTTCACCTTGTTGCGGCTTGTCTTTTGATGCAGATGGTGCAAGCATAATTCCCCCTGCGGATGTTTCTTCTTCTGCATCTGGTTTGACCACGACCCTATCATTTCTTGGCTTTAGCTTAATTGCCATGACGATCTCCTTCTATAGATTGACTAATTCTTACGTGTGTGTAGTAAGTTCTATATTTTATATGGGTACGTGGCATTTATTTTCAAGACCTCTAATCGCAAAAACTATCAAGCTCATAACTTGATATGATAAAAACTGGGTAATCTCTCAGACCAAAAAATCAATTTAATTACTTGTAATTTTCTTTTAAATCAATGTTTTATATGTCTTTTAAAACACCCGAAGCGTTCCTTGTAAGAGATCTTATATTCATCTACTTTGCTTATAAACTTTATACTATCTTCTGTTATTTTTCTGAAAATCCATGTCATTTTGTTGTTTATGTGCACTGAAAAAGAGACTAACACTTTTTTAAGGAGTCGGTGAATCTCCAAATTACTGTAAGAAGGATTATCTTGTAGTATATATTCCAACTCAATAGTTCTTATTGATGAGATCAGCGTATGAAAGTGTCACAAATGTGATAAAACTTACTGCAAATCACCGAAGATTAGTTTATGATAAAATGAAGTGAAAGAGTGAGTCTTCATGAGCTCCTACATAGCCTGCCAGCCTTTTCATACAGAAGCAATACAACCACACCAAAAACCTCTTGCAAGTGAATGGGAGAGCCTAGTAAAAATTCTGAGCTCATTCTCTATTGATCTATCTTTTTTACCACCCGTGGTAAACAACCTCGATTTGAGTCTAATTTCGCACCACGCATTTATTTGGAAAAATCGATCTTATATTAGTTATAGTAAGCAGGCTTCATTACATGCTGAGCCTTTTATAGAGGCATGGCTTAAATACCATGGCTTCGATATACAAAAAATGGTCCTATCACGTGATGATGCTATGCCCATACCCTTTTCAGGCTCCGCTGATGCCATAGCTTGTGATACATCTATTTATCTAGGTTATGGTATTTATACTAGTCATCATATTGCAAATGTTTTACCTTCTTATTTTAATGCTCAGGTTATAGACCTAGCACTTATAGACAAACGCACCCCCCATCTTATTGACTGCTTTTGCCCATTGCCTTGCGGTAGAGCACTGGTATATGAGGGCGGGCTTGATGTTCTTTCTAGAAAACGACTAGCTCGAGATTTTACTCTGATTCCTGTAACAGAGTATGATGCCATAGCCGGAGCCTGTAACGCCCTTGTCCTCAATCACACAATAATCATGCCTAGAGGCTGTCGTGACATTATGGACCAGCTGTTCATTCACGACTACGATGTAATTGAAATTGATATGCCCCAGTATCGTCAGCGTGGCTATGGCTGTAAGAGCTTAATCAGCGAATGTATCGACTGTACCTTGCCCTAATAGATGTTGTGTAAATGCATAATGCATCTATCTGGTAGCTTGCTGTATGTACCATCGAAGACTCTAAGACCTGATTAGCCGCGGCTAAAGCTTGTATTATCTCGTGTAAAGCCAACCAAGGCATTAACTCTTTCTCTGGCCCATATTCACTCTCTAGCAATACATATATCTGACTACCTCTCGATGACGCCTGTGACAACCTTGATAGACGTGCGAACTGTATAGTTTGCATAACGCGAATCACATCAGCTGGTGCAAAAGCAACCAATGTATCGACTAAACCTAGTACCGGCTCACGATATGACAACCATTTAGTCCATAGACTTTCTATTAAAGCCCTATACTGTTGCGCATTGTCTTTCTCTTGAAAAAAATCTATCTCCTTATCTGGGAAAAATACTTGAAGAATATCTTTTTCATTCACATCATCATCTCTATTGAATGTAGAAAAAGTTTGTGCCATACGTATACGCCCGACTCGACTGCGAATAGTTGGTAATAATTTGGACCAATGTTGTGTGGTAAGTAAAAAATATAGATTTGGCTTTGGCTCTTCTAAGACCTTTAATAATGCATTTGCTGCTTGAGTATTTAACTTATCAGCCTCTTGTATTATGATGACTTGATTTTTCGTATCTTGTGTTTGGTGTGCCTTCTCTATTAATGACCGAATCGTATCAATTTTTATACTTTTACCCTCAGGTTTAATGCTAATTAAACTCTGATGACTTCCAGCTTGAAACCAAATACAAGACTTGCATCTGCCGCAAGGTTCTGCAACTTTTGATTGATCACAGAGCAACCTTGCAGCGATAGCATCTGTAAAGGCTCGAATAGTACCTAAGTTGCTACTTTCCACGACAATGCTTTGTGCCCATGTACCTGTTTGCACAGCATCTAAAGCATTTAAGATAATTTTTTCCTGTGATGTTGCACTAAAAGACATCTGCTGCTGCTATCTTTTTCATTATTATATCATACGCGAGATCTTGTACTACTTCTGGTGCTGCATCTACATTAATAGTTACGATTCTATCTGGAAAATCTAGAGCTCTTTGCCTATAGCCTTGCTGTACCTGAGTAAAGAAGATATGGCTTTCTTTATCAAACCGATCACTTTGCTTTCTTTTTTTGGTTCTGTCTAAGCACAAATCAATAGGAGCGTCTAGTAATAGAGTTAAATCTGGCGTGTGACTACTCACTACTATAGCATCTAAATCTCGCAAGACTTTATTATCAACCCCCCTGCCAAATCCCTGATACGCATGACTAGCATCGTAGTAGCGATCACATAAGACTACATGACCATTCGCAAGCGCTGGCTGAATTGTTTCAGCAATGTGTTGTGCTCGAGCAGCGTACATAAGAAGTAGCTCTGCCTTGACATTCAAATGCTCCGAACCTTTTTTTAATACTACTTGACGAATTTTCTCTGCAAGTGGACTGCCTCCAGGCTCTCTAGTCACGGTAACAGGGATATCTTGATCTCTTAAACTAATTGCGAGCGTTTGAATAAGTGTTGACTTTCCTGTACCCTCAATACCTTCAAGTGTAATGAATAGACTCACTATTTTTTCCCCTTTAAGTATCTTCTCACTGCTTGAAGATGTTCGTTGTAGGTCTTACTGAAATAATGGCTGCCGTCTTGCTTGACTACATAATACAATAAATCTGTTACTTCAGGATGTAAAGCAGCATAGATTGTTTCTGCTCGTGGCATAGCTATAGGTGTTGGTGGCAATCCTCTTTTTTTATAAGTATTAAAGGGTGTTACTTGTGCAAGATCTGCTTTAGTTAACGGACCCGGCCTCTTTTTGCCATACAAAACTGTTGCATCAATTTGCAAGGGCATTCCTCGCTTTATTCTGTTATAAATTACGCCACTAATTTTACTATATTCAGACACTAACCGGCTTTCCTTCTCAATCATAGAGGCAATAATTAGTGCTTCATACGGATTTTTGATCAGTATTTTGTGATCCCTCTCCGGCCATTGCTGCTCTAGATAGGCTACTTGGTCTGTATATGCATGCATGAGAACCTCAACATCTTTTACCCCTGCTGCAAAATGATAAGTATTCGGTAAAAATAATCCTTCCACACCTAGATTAGGTGGCAATTTACTTAGTACAGAGAAAAATGTCACAATTTCATCTTCCGGGCTGTGTTGTAAGCGTGGATCTTGATTTAGCTTTTCCCAGATCATCTTCCATGTACTACCCTCAATGATGGTAAATGCTTCTTGTAATACGTCGCCTTTTGCAATCCGGTGGATCAAGTCTAACATTGTATCCCCTGGAGAGATTCCATAATTACCTGATTTCAAAGAAGTCGCTGGATAATTACATAGAAAAACAACTCTAAATAAATCCGCAGAACGAATCCAGCCAGAAGCTTTAAGCTGCCTAGATATACTTGTAATATTCTCACCTTGCCGTATTAGAACTTCTGCTGAAGTAGGCCCTTTTAACAACGGCCTCCATGCCACTTCATAGCCTAAAAAAATGCTAATTAAAAAACCTATTGCCACCAGAAACAACAGCTGCTTTCTGATGTAGTAAAATGTTTTCACCATGATTTGCTCTCAACTTCCGTATATTGTAGCTTAGAAATGCAATTACTCCAACATAGTCGATAGTGAATATTATATAAAGTTGATAGAATCTTTACTCTGTCCAGCGCTTCATTAATAGGCTGGCGTTGGTACCACCAAAACCGAATGAGTTTGTCATAACATAATCAAGACGCTGCTCTCTTGCCCCATCATTTACAAAATCGAGATCACAGCCTTCATCTGGATCATCAAGATTGATAGTTCCAGGAACAATTTGGTCACGTAATGCATAAATACATAATACAGCTTCAAGCGAACCTGCAGCACCAAGTGTATGACCGGTCATGGATTTTGTCGATGAAATAGGTATTTTGTAAGCGTGCTCTCCCAGAGCAGCCTTTATGGCAACTGGCTCGACCAAATCCCCTAGTGGCGTTGAAGTTGCGTGAGCATTAATATAGTCAATATCTTCTGGTTGAATTTCCGCCTTACGAATTGCTTGCGTCATACAACGAGTAGCCCCATCTCCCAGTGGATCTGGTTGGGTCATGTGGTACGCATCTCCAGTCATGCCATAACCGACAATTTCCGCTAAAATAGACGCACCTCGTGCTTTAGCGAAATCGTATGATTCTAACACTAAAATAGCTGCACCGTCACTAAGCACAAAACCATCTCTCGCTTTATCCCATGGTCGAGATGCTGCCTCTGGCGTACCATTATGCGCGCTACTCAGTGCTCGCATTGCATCAAAGCCTGCCATTCCTAAAGAATTACTCACGTGCTCAGAACCCCCAGCTAACATGATGTCTGCATCTCCAAGCGCAATAGACTGCGCTGCCTGGATAACACTGTGTGCACCTGATGCACACGCTGATACAACAGAGATGTTCTGCCCTTTAAATCCCCAGTCCATTGCCACTGCTCCAGATGTCATATTGACTATAGCCCCTGGAACTAAAAAGGGGGATACTCTCTCAGGGCCGAACTTATGCATTTTAATACATTCTGCTTCTATTGTAGATAGCCCACCGATCCCTGAACCGATAATAACGCCTGTGCGATGGAGAGTTTCTTCTGTAAGACCATGATTTAATCCAGCTTGAATTATGGCTTGTTTACTCGCAACTCTAGCGTACTGTATAAATAAGTCTTGTCGCCGTGCATCTTTTTTTTCAAAAAAATTTTCAGGTCTATAGTTCCATACTCTACCGCAAACTTTTGATCGGAGCTTAGTGCAATCAATATGGCTTGTCGCCTTTATGCCAGATCTACCAGCCAAAATCCCTGCCCAGGTATCTTCTATTCCAATACCTAGAGGAGTCAGGGCCCCTACGCCTGTTACGACAACACGTTGCATATTAAGAAGCTTGCATCTGCGAAGTTATTTTATCTATAGCTTGCTGGACAGTGGTGATTTTTTCCGCTTCTTCATCAGGGATTTCTATATCAAACTCTTCTTCAAGTGCCATTACCAGCTC
This sequence comes from Pseudomonadota bacterium, assembly GCA_036128855.1. GTDB lineage: Bacteria > Pseudomonadota > Gammaproteobacteria > Comchoanobacterales > Comchoanobacteraceae > JAYYPW01. Next base: position 59,283 of record JAYYPW010000004.1, on the reverse strand, counting down.
GACTGTATCTAGCGAGTCTGCACCAAGATCGTCAACAAAAGAAGCCTCTGGAACGATACTTTCCTTGTCTACATCTAACTGATCTGCAATAATTTCGACCACTTTCTCTTTCACATTTGTACTCATAGTTCACTCCTCAATGATGTAAAGATAATATAGACATGTAATATAACATGTCGTTATAACATTACAAGACCACCATTCACATGTAATGTAGCTCCTGTCATATAACTTGCATGCTCATGAAGTAAAAAATTCACTGTATGGGCTATATCTTCAACTGTACCCATTCTCTGCATAGGTACATTTTGTAAAATAGCTTGCTTCTGCTTATCGTCCAATACCTTGGTCATATCTGTCTCTATAAATCCAGGACAAATACAATTAGCCGTGATATTCCTTGTTGCAAACTCTGTGGCTAGCGATTTTGTAAATGCTATCATACCCGCTTTAGCAGCCGCATAATTTGCTTGTCCAGGATTACCTGTGATACCAACGACAGAACTTATATTCACGATTCGACCCCAACGTTTTTTCATCATCTTTTTCACTGCATAACGACAAAGCTTAAACGATGCATGTAAATTAGCTTGCATCACTTCGTGCCACTGCGATTCCTGCATACGAAGGAGTAGATTATCTCTTGTGATACCTGCGTTGTTGATTAAAATATCGAGAGCAAGCTTTTTACGATCTAAATATTCTAAAAGATTTGCAATGGAGTCTGAATCAAGTAAATCTAACTGCCTTGCTTCTCCTTCTAGATGAGAATCATTTAATGTGTCTTGTATAGATTGAAGTCCAGGAGCAGAAGTTGCAGTGGCAACTACATATACTGGGTAATCAAGCTTTTGTAATGCAGTGACAATCCCTTTACCAATACCCCTACTTGCGCCTGTGATAAGACAAATTTTCTTGATATCATCCATACTTTACCTCTTAAATTAGAACCTTAAAAATGAAACAAAAAGCTAATTAGAATATCAGCGCTCTGCTAGGTAACATGTAGTACACCTGCACCCCACGTAAATCCAGCGCCAAAAGCACTACAAAGTATTTTATCACCCTGTTTGAAAATGCCACGTGCAAATCCGTCATCTAACGCTAGTGGGATGGATGCCGCACTCGTATTTGCGTGGCTTGATACTGTACATATCAGCTTTTCTTGCTCAAGTTTTAATTTATTACAAACGGCATCTAAAATACGCTTGTTGGCCTGGTGTGGCACACACCAGTTTATATCCTCAGCCGTGTAACTTAAGTACCCTAGTGCTTGTTGACTAACTTGCGCCATTCTATGAGTAGCATGCTTAAAGACCTCTTTACCTGACATCTTCGTTGTGATTTCTTGTTGCCCCCATGGAAAGACTGCTGGTTTAGGGTTAGCATTAGGTATTCTTTCTGAGTAAAGTAGCTTTCCACCATCACCGTCTGCCCCACAGCACATATACTCAATACCGGGCAATGTATCTCGTGTGAACAATAAAGCACCTGCCCCATCGCCAAAAAGCACACAGCTGCTTCTATCCTGCCAGTCTACAACATGCGTCATTCTATCCACGCCTAAGACAAGCACATTCTTCCACCCGTGTGGCACAAACATATTATGATAGACAAGCTCCAGTGCATACAACGTCCCGGAGCAAGCTGCATTTAAGTCCATTGCGAAACAATCTCCCACTCCTAAACTCTGACCAACCCCACATGCTAATGAGGGGAAAGGCTTATCGTGGGTACAGCTTGCGACAATTACAGCATCGATGTTATCAGCCTTTACTTCTGCTTTTGCAAGTGCCTCTCGCGCAGCTATACACGCCATCACTAAGGCTGTTTCTCCTTCTGCTGTTATATGGCGCTGTGATATACCCGTGCGCTTCACAATCCATTCATCAGTAGTGTCTATTTTATCTGCTAGATGGTCATTCGACACAATATTTTCAGGTAGATATTTAGCTGTGCTAATCAGGCGGGCGTAATTCACGTAATAATTTGTCTATTAATTGACTTAGTATAACCACGAAATTATAAAAATACTAGCTTAGCTTTCGTTGATAGTTACTGTTTCTTTTTGTTGCCCTGCAAAGACAGTTCGCATTGTATTTACCATGTTACTTGCGATCGCTCGATGACATATATCAATAGCCGTGGCCAAACTCTCTGCATCACTGCGACCGTGACTCTTTACGAGTACACCCTGCAAGCCTAAAACAAGCGCACCGTTGCGTGCAGATGGTTTCAATCGTGCTGCGTGATTCTTGAGTATATATTGTAGCGGCCACGCAAAGATGTTTCCAATAATATTACTTTGAAGAGTTGATTTTATCGTGTGCATGATGAATCTTGCAGATTCTTCACAAGACTTTAAAATTGCATTACCGACGAAACCATCACACACGACGATATCGAAGTCACCAGAGAAGATCCCGGTGCCTTCGACAAAGCCTTGATAGTTTATGTAAGGGTCATTAGCAATCAGCTCCTTTGTCTCACGAACAAGTAGATTCCCCTTAATTGACTCTGTTCCATTACTCAGAATACCCACTACAGGACTTGGTGATGACTTAGAGCGCAAGTACTCTGACATACATCTAGCATACTGATGTAAATGCGTTGCTTGCGCATCAACTGTTGCCCCAATATCACACAAATATACGTCTTTTTTGGTGTAAGTTGGAAAGCTTCCTGTTAATGCGATTCTTTCTATACCAGGTAGGCGCTTGAGAAAGTATCGACCAAGTGCCACAAGGGCGCCCGTATTAGCACAGCTTACAGCACCATCAGCTTGACCAGTCTGAACTGCTTGAATTGTGGCATGTGTTGATGATTGCTTTTTCTTTCTAACAGCCAGTGACGGAGATTCAGTCTGTAAGATGACTTGTTCTGTATGTACAAATTCCAAGACTTGTTTCGTTTTATTTTTGAAGTAGGAGTTAAATACAGACTCAATGCTTGGCTTGTGACCAAAAACTACAAAAGTGAGCGATGGATTACGCTGCCAGGCGAGCCAAGCTCCGTGTGCTGTGCTTTCTATACCGCACTCAGAAGTCATAGCATCGAGTGCAATAACAGCCACGCTAACTCCTTATTCTGATGCTTGATCTTGGCTATCAGAAGCTACTGATAGTACTTGCTTGCCGCCTTTATACCCTTGGCTTGTCACATGGTGCCTGAGGTGAGTTTCACCTGTAAAAGGGTCAACAGACAAAGCTGGCTTTTTTAATCTAAAGTTAGACGCACGGCGCATGTCGCGGCGAGATCGTGACTTTTTACTTTTTCCTACTGCCATTTTGAATATCCTAAAAACAAGTGCATATAATACAGTAAATTTAAATAAAAATAAACCCTATGACGTAAAAACTACAACCTAACAATGATCTGTGGTACCGTAAGCTGATTATACTCAACAATCATAAGTCATGCACCCTATCTTACTCGCCTCAAGCTCACCCAGTAGACTCAAACTTATGCAAAAGATGAATATTGCTTTTCAGACTGCAAGCCCCAATATTGACGAGTCACAACTACCTGATGAGACGAGTTATGATATGGTTTGTAGATTAGCACAAAAAAAAGCGCAAGCTGTAGTAGCTATGCCAGAAACCTTGATTGTAGCAAGCGATCAAATAATTCAAGTTGACTCAAAAATTTTGGGCAAGCCAAATGATTACGCTCATGCTTTTGACCAACTCAATTTTTGCCGCGGTAAAATAGCTAAATCCCTCACTAGCTTATATGTTGTATGCAAGAAGACTGGCTTCTCAAGAACCACATGCGTCATTACAAAAATTTCTTACAGAAATTTTCGAACCACAGATATCAAGAACTATTTACAAACCCATAGACCATACGAATGTGCAGGCAGTATTCGCATAGAGACAGATGGCCACTTACTCATCTCAGCGCTGTCAAGTGACGACCCTTATGCAATCTATGGATTACCACTACTGTCGCTCACTACATATCTATTAGAAGCTGGCATTACCATCCCCTGTAAAATATAATTTTCACACTCCACACACCTTATCAAATCATCTAGTATGCCTATGATTATGATCTTATCGTCTTACAAATCCACCAGAGACGACGCCATTACCCCACAAAACCCAAAATAACCTAAAGCCTAGATAACAGATGATTATTGCTTATCACATATTTAAAACGCATGTAACCCCTTCGTTTATCCATACTCACAGGACACAGGAATAACTCTTAAATTTATTTTAAATCTCCTACTTACACGTCAAATTACCATTTTCCTAGCATAGAAAGTTTTCGTCAACATTGCACAACTTTCAAGTGAAACTTAGATGTCGAAAATTACCAATCTTATAGATATCTAACTTCTCCACACTTCTGTATTCACATATTTCTATATCTCCAACATACTTATATATAAATCTTCAAATGAGCAACCTTACCTCTTGCAGCTTCTTCTTTTTTCAATTAGTTTAGCAATATTGTATAAGTGTGAGGATTATTATGAGAGATTTTGGTTTTTTTGGATACAACACCCCTGAATCAGTACATTATGATAATGGCGATGGCAGTTTCTCAGAGGCACATCCTCCAAACCCACCACATGCACAATCACCATTTGGATTTATCGATCAATTACCCGACACATTACTAGGAACAGCTTTTTCTCCAAAAGCGTTTTTTCAAAAACTCCCAAAAGAAATTTCCAAAGTCGGTTTTACAATAGACCTCTACTCTCCTGATGCAGCATCTCATTTAGAGTACGCTATACAAACAAGCCATAGACTGAGAGACGAACTTATAAGCAAACTACCTGACACACCTGTAATATCGACGATAGACTTTTCGTATTATACTGCCCTTACCGCACTAAAGGCTCTTGAGGCAAAGCAAGACTCTGGCTTGATTAGCACTGTTGCATATAAAATTTTCAATAAGGCATTTTTAAGTAACTTAATAGATGCGGGCATCTTTGAAATCATGTTCGTGTCTGAAGAAAAGTTTACACGTGAAACTTCTGCTATGCTTTCATCATTACCCCAATCTATAGATGAAACAAAATTATCAACCTTTTTTGAAAAGTTTAAAAGCTTATCCGCAGACAACCATGATGAAAACCAAGATGCTCCTGAGCATGACCCTGCCACCGTTAACTCTCTTAGAGAACTGGTTCAGGATGCCCGTGAAATGGTTACAAGTGCTACTATCGACCACGACTATCAAAATAAGTACCCGCGAATCAGCAAGTGTTTATATGACGTTTTTGCATTACTCTACTCACTCCTAGATAGTTTTGATGAAAGCTTACTAAATGACGAAGGCCTTAAAGAGTCTAACTGGGATACAGATTTAGTATTAGAGTCAATCATACAAGGCTTAGTGAGTCTTAAAGAGTCATCTTTTGATGAGCTTTTCAACGATCCTCAATGTGCAGCTTTACTACTTAAAACACTCAATAACCATCTAGAACTTGGTCAATTACTACTAAATAACGTCAAAAAACGACATAATCAACCAGAACCATCTCCAGGCGGTATTGATAGTGAAATAGAGAGCGAGATAGATAAAATAGAGCCTGCAAAATCTTTCATAGCAAACATATTGTTTAATTACTTCAACAACGATGTTATGGCACATATTGCAAAAAGAATGCCGGAATACCTCGAAATCGACCAATCGAACTCTTCAAATGGGTTATCAATGACCTAACATGACACATCTTTCTATTTAGCATGTTGAGAAATATATTTTCTGATTGTAGTCACAAATAGCTTGTTATTGCCTTTATTCCTGAGAATTGTTCCCATGATACTTACGATGCACTCTATGCTTCGCATAATATAATGCAGACATAACTGCATCTTAGTATCCTCTTTTTATGCGTTATATATTATCCTGAATCACCTAGTACTACAAAGATATCCTAGGTAAATTGTCTTTAAGAAAAAATTTATAATTATAACTTCTTACTCAAGTATAGAGTACAAGACAATGTAGTATCCAACTGTTTTACATCTACCAGAAACTCTTAACAATACCACATTTTTTTGACACACCCATTGCAAGACAGCCTTTAGCTCGTATTCAACTTTTACTATAAACATTCAGCTTGAAATACAGCCTAAGCAATATGGGAACAATCTTACTTCCATGCTATAAAGAACAGCAATATTTTTGACTCTATACAACGATTACTAGAAAATTTATATTTTCTATGACCTATATCTCAAGTCATTCTTGTACGTTGACTTACTACAATCCTGTCTTAATCTAGCCTTTTAAACACAATCTATTTAGATTGGTAATTTAGGGGATTATTATAAAACCTTTGTATTGACTAACTGATCTGGAAAAATTCAATAACCTATCCGCATTTCATCTAGGTTTTCACCTATCTTTTTGCATCTCAAACATGCTCGCTTTCAGTAGATAAGTTTCATAAAACTTATGCGTGCAAGGCCGGTGGAAATACTTTACTTATAACTTTCATCCCAACTTATCTGGTTATAAATTACGTGTTAGAAAACATGTAGCCACATGGACTATGCAGCCCCGGTGAGTTAAAAAGCTATCTTGATTCGATGCTGTGTTCCAAATCGAATAAGCAAACCTGTATTTTATAGCTAAATATAATTAGCATAAATCAATATTACTGCCTCATCGAGCTAATATCACACGTTATCACTCTTGTTCAGCCATTTTTACGTGATATAATGCAACGATGTCTACTATGCACTTACCTACACTATCAACAGTCAATATCCTACAATGGCTTCGTGACACCATCCCGAGCCAAACAGGAAAGACTGTTCTTATAACTGGAGCTAATACTGGAATTGGGTATTGGACCGCCCATGTATTTGCTCAGTTTGGCGCCCAGGTCATTCTTGCATGCCGCTCAACTTTAAAAGCCGATCAAGCTATATCTCGTATACGCGAAGATCATCCAAATGCCCTCTGTGACAGCCTTAGCCTTGACCTTGCATCTGAGACAAGTATTAAAGAAGCTGTTCAAACAATCTATGATCGATACGACAGCCTCGACATCCTGATCAATAACGCCGGCATCTCCACAGATGCAGACAGCTTTGACCAGCACGGTATTCATTCAACTTTCTCTACCAATCATTTTGGTCCATTTTCTTTTACTATTCGACTACTCCCACTCATCCTTGCTACACCTAAAGCAAGAATAGTAACGCAATCATCACTAACACATCATACCTGCTTTCGTAGACCAGACTTCCAGCAATATATTAAGCCTTTTAATAGACAGCCCTACGCTTATGCTCATAGCAAACTTGCAAACCTTCTATTTGCCCGCCACTTACGCACTCTATTACGCGCAGGAAACTACCCTCAGCACAGTTTAGCCGCACACCCTGGCTTAACATTAACACAAATTAACCACCTTGCTCATTCTACTTCCTGCTTCGACTTTATCGGCGATTTGACAAATTGCGCACTAAACCGTATGGCACTACGCTTTGCAAATCTAAGTGGCTTTTGCCAGCCTTATCAAATAGCGGGGGCTTTACCAGCAATTTATGCCGCAGCATGTGACCTTAATCCTGATGACTTTTACTTTGGACCTGATAGATTGTTCGAACTCAGCGGCATGCCTGCTCGCGCAAAGCTGAGTGGACTCGCCCAGTGTACTGATCTAGCCCAATCACTATGGGAAATTTCTGAAAACCACACTAAAACCAAGGCAAAAGTTTAAGCATCCAACTCAATGAGACGTGTTAGTATATTTTGTTTTTTTTCTGGCCACCCAGCTTGAACCGTCACCCACTGCTTCTCTGGGTGCCAAAATGTAATTTGCTTAGCATGTAGAAGCATACCCACACCATAGTTAGAAGAAAAAGTTTTGTTTGCGGTATAGTTTCCATATACCTTATCACCGATAATCGGCATACCAATACCAGCTAGATGCTTTCTAATTTGATGCTTCCTACCAGTCTCTATCTCGATATCCAACCATAAAATTTGTGCTTTATTTAATCGATGCTTGACCTGTGCAAGTGTTTTAGCATGCTGGACTTTACCCTCAGAATCGACCAAATCATCCGTAATTTCCCAGCTATCTCCAACATGCAATCCGAATGTTAACGCCTCGTAGCGCTTACACGACCTATCGTCATTCCACTTATCCAGTATCGCCACTTTGGTTAACCGACTTTTTGCTACTACCAGACAACCTGACACCCCCTTATCTAATCTATGCACAAGATAACAGGGACCATTAAGATATCTTTTTAAATAATCTACAACACCAATTGCTGTTGCAGTTCCTCCATGCACGGCCATTTCTGCAGGTTTGTTTACGACTAGAACCCACTCATCTTCAAAGAGCACTGCGTCATCTAGCCAAGTTGCCTGAGCATGCTTGACTCCTTGTGCTGGAGAAGGCCCATGTAAAGGCGGTATACGCAATCTATCTTCCAACTTCAACCTGTAGAACAGCTTTACTCTTCCGCCATTTACTCGAACCTCTCCCGACCTTATGGCTTTATAGAGTCTACTACTTGGTATTCCCTTATAAGTCTTTATTAGGAAATTATCTAATCTTTGCCCAACGTCATCACTAGAAACCACGACGTAGTGAACTTTACCTGCTACCATTATTTCACCCAACCTTAAACCTATCTAGAGAAAATTTTCTCGTGATTTCCCTTGAGAGGCGATATCTTTTTTGCTACAATATACAAGCTGGTATAGAGTATCACTGAAACCCTATAATCACAACGACTATCAAGCAAGGATGTCTATCTTGTTATTTATTTTTATTATGACCATTACAGCACTTGCTGATCTATGCAACGTAACTACACCTTTGGTAGATACATTTGATCAATCAGCACCTTTAATACGAGACATCCCTTTTGTAAACAACACCCCCCTATGCAAAGCAACAGATCGTCTTGCGCATATAAATCTGGGGTACACTAAGAGGCCATATCATGGGAACTACAGACCAAATCATTATAACAAATCAAGCGAACCGAACTCGAGTTGCAGCACTCGATAAAAAGCGCAAATTAGTCCACTACGACGAAGAATCTATCCATTCTAAAATGGAAAAAAACAGCATATACAATGGCGAAATAAAAAGCTTACGGCCTGAGTTAAATGCAGTATTTGTTCGTTATGATAAAGATAAAAAGGACGGCTTTCTTCCTTTTGACAATGTTGCACCGAAGTTTTATCAGAATCATGTGCTTGATGAAAATGGCAAACCTGATCTATCAAAATGTTTGCGCGTTGGACAAAAACTTATTGTTCAAGTAAAAAAAGATCAGCTCAGCCACGATAGCAAAGGTGCTGCACTTACTACATACCTGTCACTTGCAGGGACTTACCTTGTCCTACTTCCAGAAAATAATAAGCAAGGCATTTCTCGCAAAGCAGATAATACACAACGCGACCAGGTCAAAGATCTTCTTGCAGAGCTCGCCCCCCCTGAAGATATAGGCTTAATTATTCGCACAGCTGGTATTAATCGCTCGATTACGGAGTTAACCTGGGACTTTACTGCACTTATGCGTCAATATGAACTTATCGTGCAAACTGCATCAACCTCCCCTACACCAGCACTACTTCATGAAGAAGATAATATTATATCTCGCAACATACGGGACAATATATCTCCCTCAACCCAAAAAATCATCACTGACAATCAAGCTATATTTGACAATATCTCCGCCTATCTGAGCACTACCCGCCCAGAAATGCTAGAAGGCGATAGACTAGAGCTATATACTCATGAAAAACCAATTTACGAGCATTTCGGTATAGAAGCTCAAGTAGAAAGCATTTTCTCAACTAGTATTAAACTCCCCTCTGGCGGCTATATTGTTGTCCACGGTACCGAAGCAGGCTACATGATAGATGTGAACTCAGGCAAGTCAACTACTGGAAAAAGCATAGATGAAACTGCGCTTTCAACCAATCTTGAAGCCGCCCAAGCGACAGCACAAATCCTTAAACTCAGAGATGTTGGCGGCATAATTGTCATCGATTTTATTGATATGAATGAGAAAGAGCATCAACGCCAAGTTGAACAAGCCATGTCTCATGCAATTGCCCACGACAGAGCAAAAGTAAAATTTGAATCCATCTCACAACTTTCCGGGTGCATGCTCATGCTTAGACAAAGGCTTGGGGTTCCGTATTTTGAATCTTGCCTGACAACGATTGAAGAAGACGATAGCATCCTCATGGGTAAGCGCCGAAGTGTTGATTCCTATGCCAACTATATATTACATATTATAGAAAATACTGCGGTACACGATACAGATGTTATACAAATTCAGGTATCTTGTGAAGTTGCAACATACTTACTCAACGAACTACGCCCCTTTATCGAAGGCATTACAAGCAAACACAATGTTGATATTAAAATTATTCCAAACGCAAATATCACCACACATCGTTATACTATGAAGCGCTTTAGAATAGATAATAGTGAAGAATTTAACCAACCTAAGAGCTACGAGCAAATCATCCAAAATCAATCTGACAAACCATGGTTACCGGTTCATTCCTCACCTAAAGCGCCACTTGCTAAAGCTTCTGGAGCACAAGGCATATCTCCGAGTCACAGCCATGGCCAACCCCATGATACTAAAAGTGAAAACATACTACAAACGATATGGAACTCCCTATTTGGCACTTCAAGTAAGCCTACTTCTGATGTAGCTAGTAATAAGCGCCATAATCCGAGAAAAAACAATCGTCGCCGACATAATCGCGGTGCTAGAGATGGATATGATAACCCGAACAAGCAGTCCAATGATGCACCGAGAGAGCGCTCAGGCAACAGACAAGGCGGCAACCATCATTCGCAAAGACGTAGATCAAATAATAATCGCAGACGTAATCAGTCACATCAACAAAACACATCAGCGAATGCGATAAGCCATTTTCAAGATGACTAATTAAAACCCATTGAGCATGGCAAATTCTTTCACCAGCCCTCAGGCATTAACTAAGAAAGATATATACATAGATGGACTAGGTAGCCTGCATCAATTCGTATTATCTTTACAGAGAAAGTGCCCTTGTAAACCTATTACCATATTTCTATATGGTGAACTTGGTAGTGGCAAGACTACATTTACTAGGACATGGCTACGTAACTGTGGCTACATAGATAAGGTACCAAGCCCAAGCTTCGGCCTTGTACAAAGCTATGATATAGATGGTCGTTATTACCACCATTTTGACTGCTATCGCACTAAAAGTGTAAAACAGCTTATCAATATGGACGTTGACTACTACCTAGATGGTACAGCCACTTTACTTGTTGAGTGGCCACAACATGGCATGGAACAGCTCTGCGAGCCTGACCTTAGCATCCATTTTCTCCTTGTTGCTGATAAACCCGAGGCTCGTAAACTCTCTATTCAAAGCCATAATCCCCAGATCCGCATCGAAGACATATAACCTAATATTAGTCTTGATCGCATTTAAAAAAGTTTTTCTTGTAAAATGCTAACTCGTCGATTGAATCCCGGATATCATCCAGTGCGCGGTGCCGGGTTTCCTTGTAAAATGGCTTAACTCCTTTATTCCACGCATGATAAAGAATTTTGATCGAGCTCACGTCAATATTCCGATAGTGTAGATAAGCCTCTAATTTCGGCATATATTTTCGTAAAAAAGCTCTATCGGTACCTATACTGTTTCCACATAATGGCGCCTTACCTGCCTCGATATGCTTTGATATAAATGCCAAAGTCTTTTCTTCGGCTTCTTGTAATTTAAGGGTAGATTGTTGCACCGCGTCAAAAAGCTTAGATTCAGAGTGAGTTTTCATCACCCAGTCGTCAAGACCGACTAAAGCTTCTTCAGGTTGATGGATAATTAAATTAGGCCCCTCCGCAATTTTTTGCAGATATTCATCTGTTATAATTGTTGCAATCTCAATAATTCCATGCCTATCCACATCTAGACCAGTCATTTCTAGATCTATCCACACTAGTTTTTTTCCCATAGGTACCACCGCGTCGTATGCGTAGTCAAATTCTGACCATCTAATTGAGTTAATTGTACAAATTATACGATAAAACTTGCGAAAAACCAAAAAAAATATTATACATAGTGGGTCTATATATCACTCAACTACATGGTTACACAAAACCAACAAAATTTACCACCCTATGTACAAAACATATTGCAGAGCCTTGATGACCAGCAAGGGCAAGATATCGTCTATATTGATGTCCATCAGACTTCCTCCGTGGCTGACTTTCTCATTATTTGTTCAAGCAAATCACATAGGCACGCGCGCAGTCTTGCCAAAGAAGTAATTGATAATTATCCAAAAGAGAACGCTAAACCAAAAATTGAAGGAGAGGATTTTTCCGAGTGGATATTAATAGATTTAGATCATACGATTGTGCACATTATGCTGCCACAAGTCAGAGCCTACTACAATCTAGAGAAGCTGTGGGATAAGCATCTCGGCGATAACTAGATTATGCAATGTCATATCCATGCAATTGGGGACACCGTTGATACTTGGTGTAAAGAAGGCATCCACTTTTACAAGAAGCGTTTTACTTATCCCTATACTTTAGAAATATTCACCTACCCAACGCCTAAGCGTTCGTTGCATCTGGGGCAACAAGATTACCTGGAAAAAGAAAAGACCCTACTCTTAGAAAATATCCGTTGCAATGATATTATTGTATGTCTTGATGAGCGAGGACATTCACTAAGCAGTCTTGAGTTTGCTCATAAATTATCTCAGTGGCAACACGAGTCAAGCAGAGTGTGTTTTCTGATTGGTGGACCAGATGGGCATCATAGCACAACTAGAGAATCTGCTCGTTTTATACTGTCGCTGTCGTCATTTACCTTACCCCATGGTCTTGCTAGACTTGTGCTTGTTGAGCAACTATATCGCGCAATGAGTATTGCTAAAAACCATCCTTATCATCGCTAATGCCTACACTACTACAACAGAGCTACCAGATACAATCCCATAACCACAACCGTAGACTTTTTCTAGCATGGTTATTCTTCTTATTTTTGGCGTGTATCTTACTTGCTCGATTATTTAGTCTACAGTGTATACACGGTGGAGAAATGTATAGGCGAGGACAAGACAACCAGCTTACGCTTGCCACCCTAGCTCCACACAGAGGTAAAATATATGATAGAAACCATCAAGTAATTGCAGAAAATCATGCTGTTTTTCACCTAGATATAAAACCAATGCAGTCTAGTAACATCGATGAAACACTCGATACCTTAGTAGACATGCTACCGAGAACACAAAAATCTCGTAGTATTTTCATAGAGAAAATGAAAAAATCACACAAAAATTCCACTATTCGCTATTGTGAGCAATTATCTGAACAAGAGCGAGACATTCTATCACTTGTGCTTTACAAGTACCCTGAACTACAGATAGTTCCAGAATTTAGACGCTATTACCCGTGTGGGCGTGCTTGTGCACCGGTATCTGGTTATGTTAAACCTCACCTGGCCCATTCCAAACGTAAGATTAAACCTGGCCAAGTGTACATACCTACTTATCAAGGTATTAATGGAATAGAACAATACTACCAAAAAGCGCTTCATGGAAAAAAAGGTCTACAGCAGCTTCATCGCAATGCACAAGGCAAGGTTATTTTTGAAGATATTACACTCCCAGCACTACATGGTGATGACCTTATTCTCACCATTGATGTGCGCCTACAAAAAATGATTGCTCAAAGAATGGGAAAACTTCGTGGTTCTGCTGTTATGATCAACCCCCAAAACGGCGAAATACTTGCCTTATATTCCAGCCCTAGTTATGATCCAAACATTTTTCTTGAGCCTGACGCAGCAATACAAACACTCTTTAATGACCCTGATAAGCCACTTTTTAATAGAGCTATAGCAGGCCTTTTCCCACCTGCATCTACTATTAAGCCTTTTTTAGTGCTCGATGCCCTACAAAGTCGCATTATCTCACCACAGTACAAAATATTTGATCCTGGTTTTTTTCGATATGGAGATACTGAATGGGTATATCATAATTGGCTTAAAACAGGTCATGGACAAGTCAGTCCCTACAGGGCTATTTTGATTTCTAACGATACATTTTTTTATCACCTCTCTTTACTTCTTGGTATAGATAGGATTAGTGACATGCTCAGTCATTGGGGGTTTGGTACGAAAACTGCTATAGATATACCAGGAGAGAAATCCGGTTTACTACCCACACGTGAATGGAAAGAGAATACCGGTCAATCTTGGCTTGTGGGTGATACAATCATCACTGGTATTGGACAAGGTGCTACTCTCAGCACCCCCTTACAGATTGCCCAGGCAACGGCAGTTTTATCAAATAAAGGCAAGGGCTTTCAGCCCCATATTTTACAAGCGTACGAACACCCATCTGGCCAGCCTGAAACTATTGACTCTCAGCCATTACCACCTGTGAAAGTAGACCAAACATATTGGTCCTATGTCGTTGACGCCATGTCTAAAGTCACATCAGAAGGTACAGGTAAGCGCTTTGGTGTATTTGCCTGGCCCGTTGCTGCTAAAACAGGTACGGCTCAAGTTGCAAGGCATTCAGGGAAAGATAAAAAATATGCAAAAAATCTTCAAGATCACTCCATATTTACCCTTTTTACACCTACTACTAATCCAGAAGTCGTGCTTGTAGTATTACTTGAAAATAATCATAATGCTATCCTCATTGCACGGGGTATTATGGATGATTTTCTATCATTAAAAACTCAAAAGGCTAATTATGCAAATCACTAGAAACTACACAACCATCGATTTTATTCTACTCTTTATGGTGTTAGGGTATACAACTTTTGGTTTGTTACTATTAGCGAGTGCTGCTGAAGGGAACGTAATGATGATTGTCAAACAGAGCTTCCACGTAGCACTTGCTATTATCATAGCTGTAGTTATTAATACTTATTCAAATCTTCAAATTCAGCGATATGCTTTTTTTCTCTACTTTTTTGCGGTGATGTTACTGGTTACAGTTCTGGTCTTTGGTCACGTCGGTAAGGGTGCGCAGAGGTGGCTTGATCTAAAGTTTGTACGTTTTGAGCCGTCTGAAATTATGAAAATCGTACTTCCGCTCACACTTGCCAGTTATATTCAACAACATGAGCTACCATTGCGTAACTCCATATTTCTACAATGTGTTGGCTTAATACTTTTACCTTTCTATCTGATTGCTAAACAACCTGATCTTGGCACCGCTTTAATCACTGCTATTATTGGTTTTTTCACTCTTTTTATGGCAGGATTACCCATACAAATTCTTAGTCGTATTATCTATGGCTTAGTTTTCACCTCTCCTATAACCTGGCATCTACTGCATCCTTATCAACAGCAACGCATTTTAACGCTCTTAAGCCCTAAAGCTGATGTTGCTGGTGCAGGATACCATATAGAACAAGCCAAGATTGCAATTGGTGCAGGTGGCGTGCTAGGGAAAGGTTGGTTTCAAGGTACTCAGTCACACTTACAGTTTCTCCCTGAACATAATACTGATTTTATCTTTGCACTGTGTGCAGAAGAGTTTGGTTTTTTAGGTTGTTTATTTCTTATTACTTTGTGTCTTGGGATAATATCGCGCTGTTTCATTCTGAGTAGTTCTAGCCAAGATAGTTTTACTCGTCTAGCAACTGCAGGGATCACCTTTTCTTTTGGCTTGTGTAGTTGTATTAACATAGCAATGGTAAGTGCTTTAATACCTGTAGTTGGTATACCTTTACCTCTAATTAGTTATGGTGGTACAACTATGGTGATGTCCATGGTAGGATTTGGTGTAATCCATGCTTGTAGTCGCAATACAAAACTGTTCACCAGCTAATCTAAACAAGTATCTTTTTATATAACTTTGCCTATGTTATGATAAAAAATCCCTTTTCGTGGTTTATTATGTTACCCGTTTTATTATCTTTTCTACTTCTTTCCGTATCTCATGCTTCAGTGAGCATGTCTCCTGAGAAAAGCCGCCCAACACGACATTTTATTTCAACATTTAGCCAAGCAAGTGGTATCTCTGAGGACTGGCTAAGTCAACAGTTTCGTAATTTGCAGCTTAATGAGCAGGTTATATCTCTAATTCAAAAGCCCTATGAAGATAAGATTTGGGGCGACTATGAGAGACTTTTTATCACCCCAAAACGTATAAATGGGGGTAAATCATTCTTAAAAGAGTATGCGGAATTCTTAGACTACGCTGAGAAAATTTATGGGGTACCAAAATCAGTTATCGTAGCAATATTAGGTGTTGAAACAAACTATGGCACTAACATGGGTAATTTTAATGCTCTAGAGGCTTTAGCTACACTGTCCTTTTACTATGCCCCTCGTAATAGCTTTTTTGAAGATGAAATGAAATCTTTGCTAATACTCGCTCATAAGAAAGATTGGGACTTAAGCAAGGTTTCTGGTTCATATGCAGGTGCATTAGGCATGCCGCAGTTTATGCCTAGTAACGTCATACGGTATGCCGTTTCCTCAGATCAGAAGTCTCAACTTGATCTTTTCCATCATTACAAGGACGCTGTATTGAGTGTTGCCAATTATCTTAAGAAGCACGGTAACTGGAAGACTAATGAACCGATTGTTCTTCCTGTACAAAACATCTCCGCTGGGCAAACCGAGCAACTGAATAAGCAGTTTGAAAATAAAAATATAATTATTCTTGATGAAAAAACGCTTAAGCTTTTACCGAAGCTAGATGACTCCTCGGTCAAACCTGGTTGGCTGATAAGACTAAAATTCAAAGATAAACAACACTTTTACTATGCCTTCTCTAATTTCAAAAGTATAATGAGTTACAACAATAGCACAAATTATGCTTTTGCTGTGACCTATCTATCGGCAGCATTACATGACGGAACAGATAGACTTACCATTAAATAAACTGCGTTTAGAACAGGTTGTAGAACTCCATCAGACTGACAAAATTGATGCAGCTATCTCAGGTTATCAAACCCTTATTACGCAAAGCCCATCTAGTGACGTTTATCACCTACTTGGTATTGCATATGCTCAGTTAGATCAATATCAAAAAGCCAAAGACTCACTATATAAAGCGCTCGATCTTGATCCGAATAATGCACACTATCTCGCTACGCTTGGCAACATTTATCGTCGTAATGAAGATTTGTGCCGCGCCAAAGAAAATTTACTCAGCGCGCTCAAATACGAACCTAAGCTAGTCTCAGCCCAACATAATTTAGGAATCGTCTATTACCAATCTCATGATTTTAGAGCTGCTACAACCTGCTTTAAAACGGTAATCAAACTTGTGCCACATCATGCAGAGGCATTGTATAATTTAGCACTATGTATGATTCAAAGCAGCAGAATCCACCAGGCCAAGTCGTATCTTGAGCATGCAATTGAGTGTGCTCCTTCTCACCCAAAAGCTTTATTTCAGTTAGCACAAATTTATCATGAAGAACAAGCATTTCGACAAGCACAAGTTCTATATGAACAACACTTAGACAACTATCCTAAACACGCTGAAGCACTACAGAACCTTGGTGTTATTTATTTACAATTAAAACAAGATACTCTTGCGCTTGAATGTCTTGAAAAAGCAGTCAAAATACACGACAAATTAGAGGACATCCATCATAACCTTGCCAGTGTCTATCTACATAGACGTAAGTACCAGCAAGCACTAACCCACTGGTTAAAACACCTTGCTTTACATAATGATACTAATACTCTCTACAATATAGGGGTAACTTACTCTTATCTTGGTCGTTATGAAGAAGCGACAGACTATCTGTTTTCTGTTCTTAAAAAAAACCCCCAACACTATGAAGCTATCGTAAATCTTGGCGCTGTTTATTTACAAGCTAACAAAAGAGAGCTAGCCCAAACCTATTATCTTAAAGCACAAAACATTAAGCCTTCACCTGCTATTGCATTTGTTTTGGAATCTTTACAAGGCACCCAAACAGCACAGGCATCACCTCCAGAGTATGTAGAGGATTTGTTTGACCATTATGCACATCACTATGATGAGCATCTACAACAAGTCTTACATTATCGCGTTCCATATGCCTTACATCAGTTGCTGAAAAACTCGATTCACCCTAAGCCCAACTCTCTTGCAACACTTGACCTTGGCTGTGGCACAGGTCTATGCGCTGAACCTGTCCATCCTTATTGTCATACTTTAGTGGGAATTGATATGTCTGCTAATATGTTAGATATCGCCAAAAAGAAAAAGCTTTATACTGCAATTATACAAGGTGATATTTTTGATCACCTACCAACTCGTAGCACTTATGATCTTGTACTATCAGGCGATCTTTTACCTTATCTTGGCGATTTGTCTCAGTTATTTAATGGAGTATCGGCGTCGCTTACTCAGAACGGTTACTGGTTATTTTCAGTTGAGATGACGAATAAACCAGATTTCTATCTAGGTGATAATGCCCGTTTTCTTCACAATAAAGATTATATTGAAAGTCTCGCCATATCTCATTCTCTACATATTATTGCTTATGAGAATGTACAGCTACGAACTCAGCAACAAGCATTTGTACCTGGCTATGTTTTTTGTTTACGTAAGGTTAACCGTACCGTCCTCGATTAGGGCTTTCTAAAATACTACTTTCGATATCTTGCCTATCAGTACTCTCTACTCTATCTCTACTTTGTTCCGTATATTCTGCGTTTATATTCGTAGATGTTCGCGTAAAGGTGGATGATGGAGCAGCGTTAGTATTTGGTGCAGCTTCTGTTTGAAGGACCCTATCTTTTGCCCAAGGCCAACGCCACCATGTTCTCTCTTGATACTGTTTACCTGTTATTTTTTCTATTACATCCTTACGTGCATGATCATTTTTAGTGTGTAATACCCGAGAACGCCAAATTGCACCAATACAAACTGTAGCATACAAAGCCATTGAGGTTATTCCAACACCTGCGTAAGTATGTAGTAGACTTGCACCAAAACGAGATAATTCCCCAAACATAAAGCCTGCAACTACAATACCTATACCAAATATAGCCATTGTGACCCCTAAGGCAAACCACTTACGAGAAAGTTTTGCATTTTTCTGTGTTGTCACCTGGTATTCTACCATATTCTTCCTGTAGGTTGGTGCACTTTGAGGATTGGCAATTTTACTCTGTAGGTCAGCATTACTTTCTTGATTATCTTGTTTTCCAATATAAGTAGGCATTGTCACCCATACTGCATGTGTTAACGCACTCCACAATGACTTACTATCATTTCTGATTGCTAATACTCTCTCTTCCTTTGAATCACGTAACCAATAATTAACTACATTCATAGGGTCACGAATATTTTTTAAAGAATCCATTTCTTTCTCATACGCCTTTTGCCAGTCTTGTGCAGCTCTCCAATACTGACGCCTTATGGTTGATTGATCTTGACTATAAATTTGTAATAGCGCACTTGCTTTACCTATGCTTGTTTGTACCTGATTTGATAGGTTAGCTAATGAATCTTTTACCACGCCATACTGCCTATTGTTTTGTTGTACGCTTTTGACTGAACTATCTAAATCACCACCTAAATTTGCTCTCGCAAATAGACCTTGTAATAGAGAGAACTCTGGTCTAGTAGATTGTGCTGATTCATACTCCTTGACATAACCTTGTTCAAAATCATGTGGAACAATACTCTGAATATCCTGTTCTTTTAAAAAATTTCGTGTATTTGAAAAGATTGATTCTTTAGCTTCCTCTAGACCTGCAAGTGCTTGTTTTGCTGATATATCAATATTACGCTCTTGCACCATTTGGTTTCCCATTTCACTATCAAACCCTTCAAGTTTTTGTGTTGCTCTATCTAAATTTTGCGCAACAGTGATGAGACCTCTTGCTTGTTGCCAGGACGTTTGAAAAAGCCTTTCAGTAATATCTCGTTCCTTATTTATATCATCTATTTTACTACAAACTCGTTGCATAGCTTCATTGATATCTTTCCAAGCTATGTCATTAACAACCCCATCTTCATGCAATTTAATCCAAGATCGGATAGTCAAGACATACATTAACACAGGAATCTCGAACTCCACCATACTATAAAGGCGCAACATCGATGTAACAGGATTGAGCTCACCCCCAACAACATACTCTAAAAATGCTTTTCTATCTTTGCTCATCTGCCGGTTATTAAACTTCCCATGATCAGCAAAAACTCTATCGGTGAAATTATATGTGTTGAGATCTATTTCATGAGCTGGGTTTCCCTGATATTCTTGTGCAACTACAGCCTGCTTTTTATCTCCTAGTAGTGCCTTGAGCTCTAGAAGTAGCTTTTTTGTCATTTCAGAACGATACTCTTCAGGATGATACTGCTCAAATTTAGAAATACTCTGATTCCATGACCCAATATATGAATCGAGCTTGTTTGCCCATTTTGTCAAATCATCTTTCTTACTAACGGTAAATAACATATTTGCCTGCCTCTGAAAATTGCGTCCTGGGGCTATAGCATAGTTTTATTTTTTTTACCGGATTAAATTACATTTTTTTTATATTTTTTTAAAACACTAATAAAATACTGCTTATTTATAAAAATTCTCGATAAATACGACCTTTGCACACTTATATTACAGCGAATCTTCACTTTTTGACTACTAGGAATTACTTTTTGTCTAAATCAACCTTATGTGCGTTCTTATTCTTTTTTTGACTTAGTATGTAAACTATTCACTTCTTCAAAATCTATGAGGTTCTCGACCTGGTCGATTTTACTGACTCTGACTTTAATTGCCTGGCCTAGCTTATACACTTTTTGTGTACGTCTACCTACAAGCTGACAACCGACCTGATCTAAATCATAGTAGTCATTTTTAAGCTGTGTGATATGTACTAAGCCATCAATAAAGTATTTATCTAACTTGACAAACACACCAAAACTCTTCACACCACAAATGGTTCCATCATAGATATTCCCAACCTTATCTAGCATGTAATCACACTTTAACCAGTTGGCTATGTAGCGACTCGCATCATCTGCTCTTCTCTCATTGGTAGAGCAGTGCTTTGCTAACTCTTTTGTTATACTCATTTTATTGGCCTGCATATCCTGTAAGTAGCTAGTAATTGCTCGGTGTACAAGCAAATCAGGGTATCTTCTGATAGGGGAAGTAAAGTGACAGTAATTTTTATAAGCTAGGCCAAAATGTCCACCATTTTTATTGTCGTAATAAGCTTGGGTCATGGTGGTTAACACCATACTATCTAGGCCATCATGATGCTCAAGCAAATGTATTTTTTTCAATAGGTTTTGAAAGTCTTTAGGCTTATAGTCACTTTTAGCGTTAAAATGAATGTTATAGTTATCTAATGTAGTTACTAAAGCCTCAACACGTTTAGACTCTGGTGGTTTATGAACTCGAAAGAGTCCTGGCAGCTGTTTTTGAATAAGGAAGTTTGCGACTTGCTCATTTGCAACTAACATAAACTCTTCTATCATTTTATGCGCAATATTCCTTTCTACCTGAACAATCTGATCTATTTTTCCAGCATCATTAAAAAGGATTTTGGTTTCTGGAAAATCAAAGTCAATGCTCCCCCTTTGTTTACGCTGATATAATAATGTATCGTAACAATCTACCATATTTTTCAGTGGTTCTTTTAACCAAGTAGGAATATCATGTCCCGTAGTTATCATATGAGCCGCTTCTGTGTAGGTTAGCCTAGCGTGTGATTGGATAACTGCTTTGTGGACGTTAAAGCGAGAAACCTTGCCACGGTAATCTATTTCTACCTGTGCAACTATTACAAAGCGTCTTTGTTTTGGTACTAAAGAACATAAGTCGTTGCTCAATGCTTCAGGCAACATTGGAATGACACTACCCGGCAAGTAGACTGATGTAGCTCTCTGAAAGGCATCCCGGTCAATAGCCCCATCTACTTCAACATAATGTGAAACATCAGCAATAGCGACATACAAACACCAGCCTGATGTTTTCTTTTCAACCCATATTGCGTCATCAAAATCACGAGCATCTGCTCCATCTATTGTGATGAAACCAAGATGTGTTAAGTCTTGTCGACCTATCTCTGGTGCGCCTACGCCTTCTGCCTGTAGTTTTTTAGCTTCCTGTAGTGTTTTCTGAGAAAAAGAATCTGGCAAGTTAAATGAACGGACAGCGAGCAAACGCTCAAAACCTGCTTTATTATGATCACCTAGTTGCTGTATTACATCAACAATCATTTCCTTATGCCTGGTTGGATAATGGACAATCTGGACTAGTACATATTGCCCATTAGTCAATTTCTTTTTTGATTTCTTTACTAAGATACTGCCTCGGTATAGTTTGTTTACAGGTGTCAGGTAAGTAATACCTTCTTCGATAGTTAAACAACCGACTAACTCAGATACACCTCTCTCGAGAATATCTACTAAAATTGCTAAGCGTCTTATACCTTCATTTTTTTTAGTTAAACGTACTAGCACTATGTCGTCGTGCATGACTTCCCGAACTTGCTGTTGATTTAGTATCAGCTGCTCTTGGCTATCCTCATCTGATAAAACATGTAGTAGAGCTGTGGCATTTTTTTTAATCTCTACTCTGGCTTTTTTAACTGGCATTTCTCCCACAAGCATTAATTGTTGCTTGCGATTAGTCATAATCTGTCCATCGCGTATCATAGCGCGTACCCGTTTAGCAAGTGCGTCTTTTTGTACCTTGGCGTTTATTTGTAGTACTTTTTCTAATTCGAATATAGAACAAGGTTTTTTTAACTCTTCTAAATGATGAATAATCAATTCTCGACTTGCAATTGGCTTTGTGTAGCGAGCCCGCTCTCTATGGGCAAATGGATCTTCTTTCAAAACCTAACTCTTTCTTTTAAGTAACGGGCTCTAGTATAGTGCATGGCTCGGTAAAAAACTCGATTTTTATGTATATTTTTACAAAATAGCACTTTTAACTTACCTTTTGCAAACATCAAGGGCTTTACAGGAATCCGTAGTAATTGATATATTATTAATTTTAAGATCTTTATATGCCATCATTGCACTACAACTCTGGACAATCAGTAACCCAAATTGCAGAGACTGACCAAATCACAATTTTTTTTGATGATAAATTGACCTATCTAGGTTCTCCACTACCACCACATCACGCATTTTCTTACGATGCAAAGGTTCTCGAGTCTGCACTATTTTTAGGAAAATTTGGATCAATCTGTGCTTTACCTGGTAGTGCAATGCAGCTAAATGTTGCAACGATTATTTGCGTAGGCGTTGGGGATTTGGGTCTTTTGACTGTATCGCGGTGCCTAGACCTTGGTGGACTGATCGGTAAGTATCACCGTAATAACCATATCTACGAAGGTCGAATTTTTCCGCCACATCAGCATTTTTCGCAAGCCCAGCAACGTGATTTTACCTGTGCATTAAGTAAAGGGTTTTGGTTAGGTTGTTATACATTTGATGCGCTCAAGACAAAGAAGCAAAAAAAATCTACTGAGTTCACTCTTTCGCTTTATCACGCACAGATATCTGCATGGGATAATCATATTCAGAGCGTATACCATGATGTTTTAGGGCAGTGTTTTGCTAAAGATTTAATGCACCTTCCACCAAATATTCTTTATCCCTCTGCTTTTGCAGAAAAAATTATTGAGCTAGAAAAATATGGTCTAGAAATAGAAATATTTGATGAAACCGAACTACAGAAACAAAGTATGCATGCACTTCTTGCGGTAGGACAAGGGAGTAGTAAGCCGCCTAGACTTGCTATAATGCGGTGGTCAGGCAACAAGTCCTCAGAAAAGCCGGTTGTACTAGTTGGTAAAGGTATTTGCTATGATAGTGGTGGATTGAATTTAAAAACCGCTATGCAGGTTGACATGAAGTATGATATGGGAGGTGCTGCTGCAGTGGTCGGCACTATGAAGAGTGTTGCGCTCAATCAATATAGTCATCCTGTGATAGGCATTGTTGCTTTGGCTGAAAATATGCCTGATGGGAATGCTTATAGACAGAGTGATGTAATTTCATCTCGTGCAGGGTTATCAATTAATATTCTTAATAATGATGCAGAGGGTCGACTTGCTTTAGCAGATGCCCTTGATTATGCGGTGAAAGAATGCAACCCAAAAGCTATTATTGACCTTGCTACTCTCACTGGTGCTATGCTTGTGAGCTTAGGCCATACCTACGCAGGTTTTTTTACGCGAGATGACAACCTTGCCCATAATCTCACACAAGCCGGCATACTTGGTTGTGAAAAACTTTGGCGAATGCCTTTAGATGATCAATATGACAAAATGATAGACTCTCCCATTGCCGATGTCGCTAATTTAGGCCAGCCTAGCGTCGCTGGATCTATAACAGCAGCACAGTTTCTTGCCCGTTTTGTCCAAAAAGATATTCCTTGGGCCCACATAGATATTGCAGGGACTGCCTGGTTACCTAGTCCCACATCTACACATGATAAAGGGCCCACAGGCTTTGGCGTGTCTCTACTACTAGAGTATCTCACCGGTCTAACACGGGAGAGTGATTATGCCAAGTAAGTCTACCCAGCTGGTTTTAATTCGCCATGGTGAATCTGAGTACAATGCACTGAATCAATTTACAGGTGCTGTTGATTGCGCACTCACAAACAAAGGACTCGCTCAGGCACGCACATGTGCAAACTGGTTGCGTGAAAATACATTTCATAGTGTATTTTGCTCAAAGCAACAACGCGCCTTACAAACTCGCGATATCTTGTTACAAACACTATCACTAGAGAATCTTCCACAGATTACAACGGCGGATTTAAATGAGCGAGATTACGGAGATTTGAACGGGATGAATAAACAACAAGCGAGCTCTACTTTTGGCATCTCTCAGGTACAGAGCTGGCGCCGTGATTTTAAGGCTTGTCCACCCGGAGGAGAAACTTTAGCCGCAACAGCTAAACGCGCATATTCATGCTATAAGCAAAATATACTACCACTTCTCTTATCGCAGCATTCTGTACTTGTGGTTGCACATGGCAACTCAATACGTGGTTTAATCTATTCACTGATGGGCCTCTCTGAACAAGAAATAACTCAAGTTGAGGTAGGCTGGTGTGAACCTTGGATTATTAACTTCAGCCTTGATCAGCCAGAGTCAGTGGAAATTTTCTTGCATCGTGATATAGGTAAGCAAAGTCGCCTACCTCAGTCAGCTTTAGATATTCCAGTTAAAATGCATGGAGTAGTTGCATCCCCTGCACACTAACTAAGCGTTTTTTCAGAGGGGTTGCAACCTGAATAATATGAATACGTATTCCCTAGACTAATGATTCATTAACTATTTCTTGCGTTTCTAATGAATACTGGCCCCAACGATTCAACGGATACCTTTTAGCATTTAATCCTGCAACTATCTAAATTTATTGCTATAAATAAAACAATAATAATAGGAATATTGAAAATGCGTGTATCTCCACCACCAGATAGTGATAGTGGTTCTGACAAAGAAAACTCCCCTACTAATATCACAAGACCGCCTACTCCTGCGGAGCAGGCTATGATTGCTTGTATTACTGAATTCCATCCCAAAAGTAGTAAAAGTCCAAAAGAAAACCCTGCTGTAGTAAACGCATTAAAACTACTCATTGCTGAAATACGTAATATGACCTACCCTGGCTATCAAGACCTGTATAAAAATGATGCAGCAAGTCTTAAATCTATGATTCAAATGAGTAGAGACTACAAAGTACCTGATATTTCTCCCTTAGAAAATATGCTAATATCACATGAAAGGATGAAGTCTATGGCTGCATTAAAAGACCAATTGCAGGAGGCTAATAAATCCTTCAACGCTAATACAAGAGGAAGATTTGGAAAAAACCCCTATTCTGGAGATAACAGCAGTCCATCTTATCGTAATAACCCTCGTTAAAAGTAAGCGCGCCCTCTTTGCCTAGATTATTTCCCCAGTTGTTAGATAGACTACTATCTCACCTATACCTGAAGCTAACTTAGTGACGCTATGGTCTATTTTTGGACCCACCGTGTCGTAATTTTTTTGATAACGGCCTCGTAGGAAGATTTCTTTTTGGAGAAATTATATTCTCTGGACTTTGAAATAATCCTTTTGATGGGTGCGGCTTAGTTTCGCTAATAGGTAGTTTTGATGCATTTATTTCTGTTCTCTTTACAGATCTCTCATTGAGTTGATCTCTCATTACACCTCTTATCATAACAAGCTCGTCAAGTGATAAATACTCTTGTAATCTTAGAGTGTCTTCTATGTTTGCTCTACCTGTGTACAACCTTAACATATTTTCTCCTGTGTTTAGTAAACAGGTCCTAATTTGATCTTGATCTGCGTATGTCACATTTAGGCTTTCCCAATCAATATATCCTTCTTCTTGCTTAGCCTGTTGGAAAACTATTTCTAATAATGAACGCTGCTGAGCCATAGTATATTGTGAAGAGTCTAAGATGTCTTTCTTGATAAATCTAAACAATTGCGTATCGAGTTCTAATGCTTTTTTCATGATACTGACTTTGTCTTCAGCGTCTAGGCTATCCCATATATATTTGCACATAGGAGTACCATATGTAGTATCAAATATTCCCGTTTCTATCCACTGTATATCTAATAAAAATACATAGACACTATTATTAAGTAAGATGCTTTTCAGCAATCTCTGTTGTTCAGTTTGTTCAATAGATTCAAACAACTGATTTAAATACGAGGCATTGTGTTCATCATTTGGCTTACGCGCATAAACAATCGAGAGTATAATTGGATTCTTTTGTATTATAACTTGTAGAAGTAATCTCTTTTCTTGGTCGGTCAAATCAAGTTTCTTTAAGTATACTGCTAAAAATACACAGCTAACATGTATAAGATAAGATCTTGCTCGGATGATATTAATTCTATCTAGATAGGTTTCATCAACAACCGTTGCATATTCTCGAAAGTTTAGTCCCATAATTTGAATAATGAGAGTCTGCTTATCCTTTTTACTACATTGTTTTACCTTATCCACTAACCATGCTGCTATTTCTTTTTCTCTTCGTAAATCCGTAATTGCACTCAATACTTGTATAAAATCTTTTTGCATATAACCCGTTTTTAGGTTATGAATATTCTTATCTAATAATAGTAAAATAAAGTCTAATATAGTCTGATCTTTTACGTGAGGGTTGGTCATATAAGTACTTATGGTTAATACCAAGTGATACTTTGCTTCATTATTTGAATACAATCTAACCGTATTTGAGTCAGTATCAATATTATTGACTATAAATTTATATAGCGCCTCGGTACGCACGAGTGTTGAATTGTGTTTTAGTATAGAAAACGCTGCTATTTTTATATTTGATATTGCAAACTTTACTCTGTAAATTAATTCCTTTCCTTTCTCCATATCGTTTTGTGTATCTAATATTTGCGCTAGATGATTTATTGCTAACTCATCCAATATCTCTGTACAAAAACCTTCCGGATCATCTTTAACCCTATCCTCAAATACTGGGCTAGAGAAATGCATGACTAATTGTTGTAGTTGCAAATTTAGATTGTCAATTTTTTCGTTATCAGATAGCCCTTTGACTACCAAGCCAGCAGAATTTCCTTCAAGAATCTTCAGTTCACTCTGCATAAATTCACGTTGATTTTCCATATGTTACCCCATTTTAATACTATTTGTAATCTATAATATAGCACGTACCTGAAATATAACACGAATAATTACTCAGATCATGAAGTTTGTATCTGATAATTATATGGACCAAAGTTACATATTTTTATGTTAATAAATCATAGATCTAATTGAATCATCAATATTTTTGATCAATAAGTAAGGACAAAAAAACCAGATGAAAATTTTGTAAACCCAAAGTGCAAACTCTCCCATCTTGATAACACACATACGTGCTCCATTAAGATACTCGAGTCAAATAACTATGCACCTACACAACTAAATAACTAAATAAAAATAGGAAAAACTTCATAATATCAACTATAAAATTAAATATTAATATAGAAAAAATCATGAGACCCATCACAGATCAATACAACGGCATTGCAATTATGTTTTCCGAACGACATCGTCTAACGGGAACAGAACTAGCAAAGCTATCTAGAAGAATAAAAGCTTTACAATCACAAATACGCACCATAAAAAAGCGCTTACCTGATTTGTCTAGTGCATCCGAATTTTCATCCGAATGGGACGGCACAAATGCAGGTTATTTAGAAACGATAGACAGAATAATGACAAATTTACAAGAAAAACAACAAGCAGTTAGTAAAATTCAGTCTAGTTTGCCAGAAGAACAACAACAAGTAAGTAAGAATCGGTCTAGTTTGCCTTCAAAACATTCATCCACTATCAAGGGTTGTTTTGAAACACAGGCTAAGAACCGAGGTGAGATAGCAAGCCGTGAGAGTGAAATACGTGGAACCCATAGAACTAAGGTTTTATCTTCCACAAAAAAACCTCTGCAGCGTCAACCAGGTGAGTGAAGCTGTCATACTCATACTAAGATCTTAGTATTATTACAATTGAAATCAGGTATCTTTTTCGAATCAAACTCTTGCATAATTACCCTTTCTAGTTATTTCTAGCTAAATAGTTTAGTGAGGTTATTGACAGGCATCTGTGAAATCAATATAATGTCAACAGGTTAAGTGGGGCTATAGCTCAGCCGGGAGAGCACTTGCATGGCATGCAAGGGGTCGGCGGTTCGATCCCGCCTAGCTCCAGTAATTTACTGTCCCCATCGTCTAGAGGCCTAGGACATCGCCCTTTCACGGCGGTAACAGGGGTTCGAATCCCCTTGGGGACGATCTATTTTGTACATGTCTCACTCATACATTAAATGTACAAATCTATTGGCAGAACATGCGTATTTGTCTATACTTAGCAAATGGAAAATGTTAGAACTCTATACAACATTGACGTTTGCGATGTAAACGGCAGTATTATTCGGCTTGATAAATACAAAGGCCAGCTTCTACTTATCGTGAATATAGCAAGTGAATGTGGCTTCTCTTTACAAATGCAAGAGCTTGATGAGCTGTACCAAAACTATAGCCGCTATGGCTTCACTGTATTAGCATTTCCTAGCGACCAATTTAATCAAGAACCCCTTGATGATGAAGGTTTGCAGTGTTACTACCAAGAGCAAAAATCCTTACACTATCCAATTTTTAAGAAAGTCTCAGTTAATGGCCCTGAAGCACACCCTTTGTTTAAGTATCTCACCTTTCAGCTACCAGGTATTTTTGGCACAAGAAATATCAAATGGAATTTTACTAAATTTCTTGTTAGCGCCACTGGAAGGCCACTTCATCGCTATAGCCCAATCACAAGCATTGAAGTAGTTGATATGGATGTGAAAGCCCTCTTGGGGCTTGCTGAATAAGCATTTGCACTAACCACTTATCCACCCGCATGGCAAATCTGTCATCTACAACCAGTCTTTCAAGCTTTCGTGCGCGTAGATTATTGCTATGTGCATACGAGTAAACAAGCGATAAATCTTTTCTACGCCTGACCCAATATTTTGTACTTTTACTAATGCATTCTATAATGACTAACATCGGGCTAGACTTATGTCTTCACCTAATAACTCTATTACATTCTAGAACTTTCTAATAATCACATAGTAAAGTGAGATTATGGTGTACTATTTTTATTGAGACAGCCTACAAAACTAAAGCTTAAGCACGTTATACTAATATCACCAGTACTAGGCCGTTCTTACCACACGTATTATTATGCTTAAATGTTTAAGTTCCTTATTTTCGGGCTATACGACCAAATCTTTTTTTCTGCGCAACAGCTCAGCTTTGACTTTTTATTGCTCATTTCTCAGAAGTGTATGTGATAGCACTTGATTTCACTCGTTATGTCG
Source organism: Pseudomonadota bacterium (assembly GCA_036128855.1). Lineage (GTDB taxonomy): Bacteria > Pseudomonadota > Gammaproteobacteria > Comchoanobacterales > Comchoanobacteraceae > JAYYPW01. Next base: position 29,457 of record JAYYPW010000004.1, on the reverse strand, counting down.
CAATCGCTAAAACTACTCACACTATAAGTCCTGCTAGTCGATTGCCAGTCAGTAATTATTTTGCAAACTCTGTATTGAGGTGATTAAGCTTTTGTATCATTACGGAGAATATTGCAAAGTTATATTGGGTTAACGTGTTTAGCTCTGCAAAAAACTCATCCCAAACTATCATGGCATTCTCAAATTTTTCTCGCAAACATGCTTCTGTTGCACTTTCATCACTTGCCTGTGCCTTAGCTACTTTTTTGTAGATATGCATAGCCATTTCTCTCTGCAACAACTCTATTTCTGCTGACATACTTACTTTTGCAACTTGCGTCCATATTGAGTCAACATTGTACTCTTCGATCTGATCTAACAGCCAACTCATATGGAACCGCTTTGTGAGAATATAATAAGTTGACATAAAATCTGATTTAACACCGTTAAGATTATGGGTTGCATAGGCAATGTTGATCAAAGGCGTGTAGTAACGTAAGTACAAAAGCTTTTCTTTAATGTCATCATCAATATCGTATTGATCTAATACTTCATCGCGCTGACTGATTTCATTTACCTGGTCTGCCGTTAATCGTAACTGCACAGAACCACGCAGTGCTTCAATATCTGCACTAATTGACTTAATCAAAAGCATATTATTTTCATGGTCATTTAGATCTAGATTTTGAATAAGCCACTTTGCTGCATGTCTAAGCAAACTTCGTATATCGTCGTAAATATCTAGAAACATGGCTTTATCAAAACTAAAGGCATGATTATGAAGAATCTTTGTAATTTTGCGCAATTGATATATATCAACAGCCAGATGATACGCCACAACCGCCACTTCTTCTTTACACCCAGTCTCATCTACCATTTGTCGAACATAGCTAATCCCCATATCAGAAATACATACATTAGCTAGAAAGGTTGAAATAATCTCTTGTCTCAACGGATGCTTAACGAGCCATTCGTGGTATTTTTCAGTAAATATAGCAGGGAAAGATTCTCTCAAGTAATATAAACACATGGTCGATTTAGTAAAGCTCGACTGCTTTAGGCTCTTTATCAATAAACTTTTAGATCGCGATAGCAATATTGCTAACTCAGAACGAGTAATACTTTGTTGATTGCTCGCTACGCGTTGTGCTACTGTTTCCCTATCTGGGATTTTATCAACCTCAGGATTTATCAGGGCGTTTTTCACGAGCATTTCTGCATAGCGAATATAGATTTCTAACTTACTTGTAAGTTGTAATTCTGCAATACTCAGTGCTAGATTCTGTAAATAAACATTACGTAAAACAATTTCCACGACTGCAGGAGCAAGTTTATCCAGGAGTTTATTGCGCTGGTTCTTAGTAATAGCATCATCTTGCTGTAAAGACTGTAATAGTATCTTGATATTTACCTCATTATCCGAGCACAACACACCACCAGCGTTATCTATAAAGTCGGTATTCATAAGACCGCCTTGTAGAAGATATTCGGTTCGCGCCTCCTGAGTAAACCCAAGGTTTCCTCCCTCTCCTACGATGCGTGCTCGCACCGTACTTGCAGCAACCCTACAAGCATCATTTGCTGGATCCAGACATTCTTTATCATTTTGTTGTGTCGCACGCACATAAGTACCAATTCCACCGTTCCATAATAGATCTACCGGCGCCTGTAATATTGCCTGTATTAGTTTATTTGGTGTCAGTTTAACCTCTTTTATTTGTAAAGCACGTGCTACCTCCGCACTGATGATAATAAACTTTGAATCTCTGGAGTAAACACCACCGCCTTTTGAAATCTTCGTTTTCTCGTAATCGGCCCATGAACTACGTGGTAGATTAAAAATCCGCTGTCTCTCTTGAAAACTTGTTGCCGGAACAGGATCAGGATCTAAGAAAATATGCCGATGGTCGAACGCCGCAATAAGCTTTACCGTTTTGGAAAGTAGTAGCCCATTTCCAAAAACATCTCCGCTCATATCACCAATGCCCACGACTGTTACTTCATCGACCTCTGGGTTCATTCCTAGTGATGCGAAATGCCACAAAACTGATTGCCACGCCCCTTTTGCAGTTATCCCAAGAATCTTGTGGTCGTATCCATTTTTACCTCCTGAGGCAAAAGCATCGTCTAACCAAAAATTAAAGCTTCTTGAGATTGCATTAGCTGTATCAGAAAACTTTGCTGTTCCTTTGTCTGCTGCCACCACTAAATATGGATCATCTTCATCATATCGCAATACTCGTTCTGGATGTACTACATCTTGCTCAACGTAGTTATCAGAGATATCTAGTAAAGACTGTATGAAAATCATGTAGCATGACCTAGCCTCTTCGTAACGTGCTTCTGGTGTATTAAACTCTGTAAGCAAGGTAGGGATAAACACCCCTTTTGCACCATCTGGTACGATAATGGCGTTTTTTAAATCTTGTGCTTGCATTAATCCCAACACCTCTGTGCGGTAGTCTTCAGTCCGATCTGACCATCTTATACCCCCTCGTGCAACTTTACTCATACGTAGGTGCACACCCTCGACCCGAATAGAGAAGACAAAAGTTTCGATAAACGGTAAAGGCAATGGCATTTCACTTATGACTTCTGGCTTAAGCTTAAAACAGAGTGCTTGTCGCCGTGCTATATAATAGTTTGTTCGTATAGTCGCACTTATACATTCAACAATTCTTGTAAAAACACGGTCTTCATTAAGGCTTTTTACAGCCTCCATCTCTGCTTTTATTTGCTTATATTGACCGGCCATCGCTGACTCTCTATTTTTGATATCTGGATGGAATTTTAGTTCAAATAAAGATAACACTGTCTCTACCAATTTGGGATAAGCTAGTAGAGTTTCTACCATGTAGGCAAAACTTAGAGAAAAGCTAGTTTGCTTAGTATAATGTAAATAGGCCAAGAGCATTTGAACCTGCAAACATGAGACTGACGTCATTCCAAGCAGCTGATTGATTTTTTCATTGTACATTTTTCTCTGCATTACATTGATCAAGCACTGCACCACCTCTTCACCACGACTGCCAGCAAGATCAATTGCATCAAATTTTGTAACAACACGGATTTCAATAATACTCACAAACTCATCCGTTGAATAGTTAATGGTAAATAGCCGCTCTCTTATTACTCGCAATCCTAAATTATCAAGGATTGGCATAATATCTGCCAGCACTGCCGTTTCCCGGTACTGATAAATTTTAAGTAACCAACCATCAGAATCGATGTATTGAGTATCTTTGCTTAGAGTTGCAATGATGTTTTTCTTAGCGCCTACTTTTTCAATATTTTCTACATCTCTAAGGATAACCTCTGCATCGACATTATCTAAGTATTTGTTGGGCATAGAGTTGACTATATTTTTAATAATTCTAGTCGCTTCGTGTGCCTCATATTTACTGTTTATAAGCCCAAGTAGCTTTTCTTTCGTAGGCAAGACAATTGACTCAACTTTACTTCGCAGTAGGTCTTGGTCTATAGCCATGGAGAGCGTAGGGTCAACTCGGATTGTAAAGTAAACAGACGCCAGATTAGATTCAGAGAATACTGGTGTTGCTCTAATTTCATTAGAATGAAAAAAAAGCTCAAAGAATGCTTCTATACGCAAACGAATACGTGTACTGTAAAACTCCTTGGGGGTATAAACTAACACAGTAAAAAATGACTTAAATATATCTCTACGAACAAAAACACCAGTTTTATCTAAATCTTGTATTTGTAAAATACCCATAGCAGTCTCTTCAAGATCTTTTGTTGGTGCTTGAAATAATTCGTCTGTGGGTAAGTTTTTCAAGATGTGCAATAAGAAACGTGACGCGAAACGCGAAGGGATTGCAGAGCGGTGAATGACATCACGTATCTTTTTACGTAGCAAAGGAATTCTTGATGGGTCTGAATCATAAGCATCACTACTTAACAATCCCACAAAACGTACCTCACCTTGTATTTTCCCTGATTCATCGAATATACGAACCCCTAATAGGTCTGTGTAAACATCACGGTGTATGGTTGATTTTGTGTTAGTTTTCGTAAAATAAAACAAATCAGAATCCAAATGTAGAGCATCCATATTAGCTTTGGATAAAAAAGGTCGAACTACTGCAGTTGTGTATTTTTTCTGACGTAGTAGGCCAAGACCTGCATTTTTCTCTTTTTTGAGCTCTAAAAACGCTTTTTTTTGCTCATCATATTTTAGTACATAGGCTCTTGCTCCTAAAAAGGTGAAGTGCTCATATATCCAGTGGAGAAAGTGACGAGATTCATCTAGCGTTGCATTATCTCTGCTTCCAGATGTGTCGAGGTGCTGCCAAGAGTTTATTGCATCTAAAAGTTTTTTTTGCATAGGACGCCAATCTACAACTGCAGCTTTAACGTCTTTTAACACTTTTTCTAACTTTTGCTTTAATTCCTCTAGATATAGATCACCCCCAAGCCAATCTACCTCAAAATAACCAAATAGTTCTGTCTGTGTGTCTTTTTCGTCTATATTACACTCTCTTATTTTATGCGTAGCATCACGTGTAACTGGCAGTTCAGCTACAGTAAAGAAACGATTTATACGGTGCCCGCTTCGAATCAGCTCTATGCGAACGGAATCTATAACAAACGGTATATCTTTCATTGCTATTTTTACTTCTGTTATGGTTTTGATACAGCTGCTAGTTTCTGTCAAAGTCTTGTTATTAATCTCTATCTTTCCAGTACCAGTGTCTGCCTCGGAGATAAAAGGCCATGCACAGTCAAAAATTTCGATGGCTTGCTTATCTGATAAAGATCTAAAGTATAGACTGTTGAGGTTTGTAAAAAAGTGCTCTGCAAGAGAGATAAAAGCAGCATTGTCTTGATAATCTTTAAAATACCTACTCGCTGTGGTTAATGATTTTGCTTTATTTTGGCAGTTAGGAGATTTTGGCATTTCTATACCTTTTTAACAAACACTTAACAATATTAAAAGACGGAGATTCTTTTTTCAACTGCCTATATGACTTAATTTAAAGCAAAAAATATAAAACAACTTCACACTTTGTTTTGGAAAACGATATTGCTTACCACTTTGTGGGATATAGCTTATTATTACGAGCGATATTGTTTTGCTTATAGTGTATATTTCACATTATTAAAGCGGTATAATTTGCAAAATTGCATAGTAAATATACTGATTTATTGGAAAAATAACACGAAAAGTATTGATAAACAATGTTTTTTATATGATAATAAAACCATCATTAATAATCTTAAATCAAATTAAGGAGAGAAACATGCGAGTTCTATTGGTGGAAGACGACAGACTTTTAGGCGAAGGCATACAAGCAGGACTAAAACAACATAAATACTCCATTGACTGGCTGACCGATGGCCAATCAGCACTTCACACATTAACTATGCAAAAAGAGCATTTTGATGCGATAATTCTTGACCTAGGTTTACCTAAAAAATCCGGGCTTGAGGTACTTACTGCAATACGTGAAAAAAACATCACTACTCCGGTACTTATTCTTACAGCGCGTGATAGCATTGACGATAAGGTAAGTGGTCTTGACCTAGGAGCCGATGACTACATCGTAAAACCATTTGACCTAGTTGAGCTATCTGCCCGACTTCGTGCAATCATTCGTCGCGGTGGATCTGGCCAAGCGCAACCTAAACTAACACTAGGCGGTGTTGTGATTGACCCAGCAGCACATAAAATCTTTGTTGATGGTAAGCATATTGACTTCTCAAGGCGTGAATTCACCTTATTAAGCAAGCTTGTCGAACAATCTGGCCGAGTTGTCACTCGTGAGATCCTATCACAAACTCTATATGGCTGGGGTGATGACGTCGATAGTAATGCTATTGAAGTCCATATCCACCATATTCGTAAGAAAATAAAAACTGAAATGTCTATCAAGACTATTCGTGGCATTGGTTATATTGCTGAAGCTAACGCATGATCCAATCTCTTCGAGGTTATTTACTCGCCAACCTTACGGTTGGCGTTTTATTTGCTACAGGTTTAGCTGTACTGAGCAACCTTTACTTAGGGTATAAAACCATTCGTCCACATTTGGATGCACAAATGGTTGTCATGGCGTTCACTATTGACACCTTTATGACCCAAGATATCGATAACCAAGATATACTTAACAAACTACATCACCGTACAGCAAATTATGTCCATGCGATCGAGGGACTGCATTTAGATGATGCCCAATATCTCCGCGCATTGCATAGCTCGCTAGATAATACACAATTTAGCGTCTTTGATGAATGTAATAGACTCATTGCCAGCTCACCTAAAGCACCCACGGTCCCAGAGCGCGATGAAACTGGCTTTAGCCACACACATGACCATGGTAAAACATGGCGTTTTTTCACTCTCCACAATAGCCAAGGCGATCGTATCGTGGTTATGCAACCTCATGATACGCGGCTCTTTATCGAGAAAAACGCCAACACTCAAGCTATTGTTATAATTTTTTGCACCATTGCCATGTTAGGCATATTTCTCTGGGTGATTATTGGCCGCAGTCTCGAAAGTATAGACCGTACCAGCGCAGAACTTAAACAACGCGCTCATAACAACCTACAGCCTATTGCCGTAGATAATGTTCCTCATGAAATTAGGCCGTTAATCCATGAATTGAACTCTTTATTCAGCCGCTTACATGATACTTTTTTACGAGAAAGCCGCTTTGCTGGTGATGCTGCGCATGAAATGAAAACACCACTTGCCGCATTAAAAACTTACACGCAAATCGCACTGAACCTAGAAGATATACATGCCATACATAATAACCTTGAAAAAGTATTACAAGGCGTCGACCGCGCCAGCCATACTGTGGATCAATTGTTGATCTTGAGCCGCACCATGCCGGACGCACATACCAAAGAACACCGTCGCATAGATTTTTCTAAGGTAATTACTGATACATTAGCTGCACTTACTCCATCGGCATTGCAAAAGAATATCGCACTTTCTTTTGAACAAAATTCCGATGAACCTATTTTTATTACTGGACATAATATCTCTCTTTCGATTTTAATTCGTAATCTTGTTGATAACGCAATTCGCTACAGCGATACCGATACTCAAGTATCCGTTTTACTTGAGCAGTCACCAAACAATGTGAAACTGATAGTCCTAGATCAAGGACCAGGTATTGATGAGAGCCAGCGCAAACGAATATTTGAAAGATTTTTTCGCGTCTTAGGGTCGAAAGCAAGTGGTAGCGGCCTAGGGCTCAACATTGTGCAGCAAATTGCCAATCTACATCAAGCTACCATAGATTTAAGTACTGGACCTAGTGGAAAAGGCCTAAACTTTACCATTTCATTTCCTCTTACAGATCATACGAGCCATACAAGTGACTAGAGAATGGGTCCTGGATATGCCATAATTGGAAAAACACTATAATTCCAACATGCCTTTTACACCTTCTCATGCGCAAACCACTTTAGGCCAATATGCCAAACCCATTGCACTTGTAGATATTCCAGGGCACTTTACGCTAATTGCCCCTACACAAACACATGTTCAATTATTAACCCAGGCGTTCAAAGACCTGCATAAACATAGCCATTGCAGTGTTGTATTGCCTCAAATACTTACTTTAGATCAATGGCTACATGAGCACCACCTGCTCAGTAATAATACCCAACATGTAGTTAGTCGATACCATACTTTTCGCCTACTGCATAATATCCTGAGCGACACTTATCCGCACCTTAACGAGCAATCCCTCTGGCACTATTCTCAAAGCTTACTCAAGATGCTAGACAACCATAGCGGGCCATCTATCATGCATGATCGCGACGGGGTTGATTTTGTTAACACCTATCGAATTTATCGTGAGAAAATGCGTCACTTTCAAGCCCTGTCTCAGGTAGACCTACATACCAATCTACCCTTTGATCCAAAGTCTCTAGTAGAGCCTTTGGTTTTTTTTGGATTTCCTCTTACTACTCCTTTATTAGAAGAGGTTTGGGCACAAACACCCTCGCAATATTTATACAGACTTCAATATACCAGCGAAGTACATAAGATTTTTCATCGCCATAAAGAACCTCAAGCAGAATTATGCTCGTTGTTAAAATGGTGCCAAAGGAAAATAGCACAGAATTCTACCCATCGCTCAGTGGTTGTTGTTCCTCAAGATTTTACTATTGACGTTCTCCAAAAACATATCAACAACCAATTAGTGCCCGGTTTTGCTTGCGCACCTGAACAAACCATCCCACTTGCCACGTCTTTTTCTACCACGCCACTTGAAGAGATGCCAATAATTCGCGCCTTGTTAAACTTCATGCAATTTCTACACCAACCCAACCTACATAACTTACAAAGCGCATACATGGATCGCTACTGGCAACCACCAAATATATCTCAAGTATTTTATCATGACCTAACGCAAGATATTTCTTTTTCTAAAGATAAGCAGCAAGATTTTGCTCCCTGGTTACTTCTACAAGTAGAGCACTTCAACAAGCATGACTTAACCCCTGAAGACCTTGCCTCCCTGTCATCTCTTTGGCAATCTTGGGCCAATTTTCTAGAACATATTGATATAGCTAAAACACCTTTAACTTGGGGGAGATTATTATGTGATTTATTGCAAGAAAATCAATGGCCTTTTTTTGCATTAAACCCACAAGAAACTCAAGCCTTAGATAGATTTTTTACTGGTCTAAAACATAATGATTTCTGGTTAGAAACTCAAGAGGCAATACCCTTTTCAAGGTACTTTAAAAGCATATGCACCTATCTTCGCTACCATAGCTTACGTAACTTTCAGCAAGATGCGCCATTATTGATTGCCCATTGGCAAGACATTGTTGATATCCCGTTTGCGAATATATACTTTTTTCAGATGCATGCAAATGCTTGGCCTGAGCAAAACTACACCTCTCAATTTGATCTAGATAGCAGCTTTTGGCTTGATCTGCAGAACCAACTCCAACATCAAACATCCACATGGATACACAGCTATGCAGAAATAGATGCCCAAAACCAAGCCAACCTACCTTCTCCAATGATAGACGCTTCTATATGGACCGTACCTAAGCAGACTGAATTATCCACCCTTTTTCTTCCTCGCCACAATCAAACTGTTGCTATCCAAGAACCTGTGTTTGGTCCGAGCATTCACGATCACGAACAGGTTATTGCTAGTAGCGTACTACGCCTTTACAATTTATGTCATTGCCAAGGCTTCATACGATCGCGTCTTGGTGTCGAACCAACCCCAGAAAACGAACCTGGATTACCTGCCTGGCTAATAGGGCAAATTGTCCATAGCGTTCTTGAGCAATCCATACGCTTACCGCTCCACGATGGTGACGATGAGGTAGATCTTGACTCAGTTATTCAGCAAACTTTGCAGACAAAGACTTATAGACATTTACTACCCCCTAGCCTAAGATCCACAACCCATGCGCATGTTTATAAAGTATGTTCTTCATGGTTAGCACTGCATACTAAACTACACGAAGGTGACAGCTCCTCGACTTGTAGCCACGAGGTGGCAACTCAAATAAACCTTGGCTCAATCACGGTTCGCTTACGCGCGGACCGCGTTGATATTTTATCTGATGGATCTCACAGAATTATTGACTACAAAACTGGTAAAATGTCAAGGTCTGGCTGGTTTGGCGATAGGATTGCTGAACCACAGTTACCACTTTATGCTCTCGCTTTTCCTGATGTCCGTGCAATTTCTTTTGCTAGCTTACATCCAGATCAATTTAGCTATATCGGGATCTCTGCGGACAAAACCCATCCTGAAGGTATTCAACCACCGTCTAAACGCCTCCCTTTGCCTGAAGATGGTAGCTGGAATCAGCTCCTACATCACTGGCATACTAGCCTAACTGACACAGCTCAAGACTACGCATCTGGCCTGCTTCGTAAAAACCCGATCGCTGGTGCAAACACATGCTCTCATTGCGGACTACATACTATTTGCCGGCTACATGATAACAAAGTGGAGCCAAGCTGATGTTAGAACATGATACCCAAAATGGCGTTTTAGATGATGCGAATGCACGAGAAAAAGCACTAGACACAACTCGATCTTTTATTATCCAAGCTCCAGCAGGTTCTGGAAAAACCGAGCTTTTAATTCAACGGACACTGCGCTTACTCACCACCGTTACTAAACCTGAGCAAATTCTAGCTGTCACCTTCACCAAAAAAGCATGTGGCGAAATGCGAGAACGCTTACAAAAAGCACTCAATAGCGCTCATTTACCTAAGCCTGAGCTTACACATGCACAAAAAACCTGGCAGCTTGCACGTGCAGTTTACGCACATGCGCAAAACACTAATTGGCATATGCCAACTTTAGCACAACGCATGTCTATATTGACGATTGATGCGATGTGCCAGCAACTCTTACGCCTTGCCAACCCTCAGTATCAGATTTGGGGCACTTATCGGCTTAGCATGCAACCACAACAACTCTATCGCTCGGCATATCAGGATTGTCTTGCAAAAGACTGTCTTGCAAAAAATGGGGCTTGCTACAAAACCTACACTGCTCTTTTGCACCACCACCACTTAGACCAAAGTTACATCGAGCGCCTACTCGTCCAAATGCTCATGACTAGAGAGCAGTGGCTTAATCCAGTGATGCATGCGCGAGGTGATCAAGCATTCATTCATCATATGGAAGAGACAATTGCTAAACTCTGTGAAGACGCATTAGACACACTAGAGCAAGCTCTTACTAATAACCTTCCAGAACTAATTCCTGCGCTTAGAGCACAACAAGACCATCTGCGTTCTATAGGCATTGTGTCAAACTTAGATCCTCTAGATCTAAATATGGATTACGAATCTCTCTCTGAACGTATATCTGCTTGGACATCTATCATACATTGGCTATTTACCAAGCAAAAAGAACCACGTACTCGATTTACGAGCCAGCAAGGTATATTATCAAAAAAGGCATTACAAGAACTTGATGATAGCACAAGTACCCTATTGAGCTCTAGCCAACAAAATCTCCTTGATATTTGTCAAAACATACGCAGTATTCCATCTTTGCAACAAGCCTTTCTTGCTGTACTCGATGCTCCAACTATTCCAGAGGATCCAAGCCACTGGGATGCATTAGCGCATCTTGTCAACTTACTTCCCTATCTTGTAGCCAGGTTACAAATAGTAATGCAAGAAAATAGGCTCTGTGATTTTGCCCAGATTACTCTTGAAGTATTAAATGCGCTACAAGATGACGTTTCTGAGCCTGTTTTGCGCAAACAGGTTTTTGACCACTATCAACACCTTATGGTAGATGAGTGTCAGGATATTTCTATTAGCCAACACCGCTTGTTTACTGCCATCCTAGCGGATTGGGTCGGGGACCCTACGCGTACTGCTACGCTTGTGGGTGACCCTCTTCAGTCTATCTATCGGTTTAGACAAGCTGATGTTGGACTTTTTATGAGTATGCAACGTCAAGGACTGGGAAGCTTTGCTCTTGAAAATCTTTTTTTACGCCAAAACTATCGAAGTCAAAAAAACCTTGTCACATGGGTGAACCGCTGCTTCTCATCACTGGATCCCTCCTATCTGGCCAACCTACCTATCTACCCTGCAGAGCCTACTCGCCAGGGTGTGAACGACGCACTTTTTTTTCACTACTGCCAAGATTTAGCCACGCAAAACCAAGTTTTATTGCAAATTTTGCAAACTATTAAGCAACAAGACCCGTATGCAAGTATCGGCATCTTAGTCCGCGCGCGTTCACAGCTCTCGTCGATTCTACCAGCGCTTCATCAACAAAAAATTTCCTACCGTGCAGTGGGGATTCGAAGTTTAGCAGAAAAATCCTGTATGTATGATTGTATTACTTTAGTTCTCTTTGCTGTAGATTGGCGTGACCGTACACATTGGGTTGCACTGTTAAGATCCCCATTTTGTCGATTAAGCTGGCAAGATATCACTGTGCTTTGCCAAGCATCTTCTACCTCACTCTGGGATACACTACAATCTCCTCCGGCTGAGCTTTCACAGCACGGTTTGATTACTTTAGAGCGTATTATGCCTATACTTCATCGTCATATTGCTTTGTTTGGTCGCATGCCACCGGGTAGCCTTGGTCAACAAACCTGGCATGCTTTAGGTGGTGCTTATGTACTTGAAGAGGATGATGATTATCATTTAATTCAAGAATTTTTTCACGCTGTTGATAACTTAATTTCTGACCACCCAAACGCATTAACCCAATCTTCTCTTGAGCAACTTCTGCTAGAAACCCCGCTTATAGACCCCTCCGAAGATGAATATCCTATTGAAATAATGACTGTTCATAAAGCAAAAGGTCTTGAATTTGACTACGTTATTTGCCCTGCGCTGCAGTATGCTGGCGCTGTACAAAAGAAGCCTCTTCTTGACTGGGTATACGTGACCAAGTATGCAGAACCTGAGCTTATTATGCACACCCCACCCAAATTACAAACCTCGACCAATCGTATTCATAGCTATCTGCGGCAACAGGACAATATATGTAATCAACAAGAGCAAACCCGACTTTTGTATGTTGCTTTGACTCGAGCAAAAAAATGCCTGCATCTTTTAAGCCCTGTAACAGAATCTTCATCTCTTGCTTCGCAGAGCTGGCATAGTCATCTACAGCACTTACTTCAAGATCCTTCTGATACACTTTGTGTCAAACATTATGCAGGCAATCAAGATACAAGCACAACTGAGTCATCGCAGCAGTTACTGACATCTACATGTCTCCCGTCATCGTGGCGACATCCTCTAACGTTGGATAATTCTCGATTACAACAATCTATATATCATCGTTACCAAATTAGTAGTATAGAGCAACATCAAGACCGATTATGGGGGGAGGTAGTGCATCGATTTTTACAACTCGTTATAAAACGAGGTTTACCCGACGTCAGTAATATGCGTCATACTTTGTTTGCAATCGCACAGAGTTTTGGTGTTGTACAATCCATACAAGACCCCAAGTTAACTTGGGTATTTTCTCGTCTTTGCGCAATGTCTTCTGATTCTCATGCTAAGTGGATATTTACTAATCGCACTGAGATAATGGTAGAACAAACAATTCTAGAGAAAAATACTTTAGAGGATTCTACACAAGCTACAAAAATGCTGCGTATTGATCTGAGCTTTGTGAGTGATGATATTCGCTGGATTATTGATTTTAAGACTAGTGGCGTCCATCACCAAGTAAGTAGTTTGCCTAAACCTGCCGACCAATACGTAACTCAATACCAACCACAACTCTTGAGATACCAGAAGCTGCTTCACTCTTATGATCCAAAAACCCCTGTGAGAACTGGGTTATACTTCCCGCTGCAACAAGTTTGGATCCCGTGTATATAAATCAACTTTCAAGCTTGGGTAACTACGCAACTTGTAGAGACTGCATTGGGATACCACTATGAAAGCGAAAACATTCTTCTGGCTGCATAATCAAATTAGCCTCGTAGGCAAGTAACGTTTGTAATCTTTCTTCCACAACAATGTCGGACTGTTGGGTCTTAGCAAACTCAACATACACTATCGCATGGCGGCGCTCTGCTAGCCATAGCTTATGGTAAAAACTGCGTAAGGGCTCTTCTAACAGACTGCTCAATACTTGAAAACGCTCACAAGATCGAGCCTCAATGATAGCAGCGATCAAAAGCTTATCGACAGTCGCTGTTGGACCGTGCTTTACCCCCTGTGCGTGTAAACATTTTGCATACCGACATGATGTACGATTCTGATGCGCTATCTTCAATTGCTTCATATAGCTAAGCACTTGCTCATAATGCCTTATTTCTTCACGTGCCAATTTTGCAAGTTGCATAGAAATACTGGGGTTGTCAGTGAAACTCACCATTAGGCTTAGTGCTGCCTGTGCTGCTTTACGCTCACAGTGGGCATGGTCAGAGAGTAAGAGAGGTAAGTATCCTTTACTTTGTTTTAGCCAAGCTTCAGGGGTTTCGCAATGTAATCTAAACATGGTGGTTGCATGATGCTAATTTCTTTGCCAATATAAATCATCTCAATATCTATGTAAATAATGCCCTTTATCTTTTTAATCTGTTGTTTTTTGACAACACACTTATTCGCTAACGAAAAGCGTATGCCTGTCTCCTTAGAATTTATAATATTCAGTCAACCTCAAACTAATACACCCTTTCATAGCAATATGGACCTTAGTAAATACTATGCGTATCTTCCTGATAAATCACGTGATAATTATCAATTCCCCACCTCAGAAATAGATCATCTGGCTGAAAATATTGATCTTGATGAATCCCATACTCTCATGGATGGTGTACTGCGCCAATTGCGTCGCCATAATTACCAATTCATACACAAAAGGTGGGCTATATTACTTGATGACGCCGATAAAAACTCCTGGGTGATAGATACCACCATACCTGTCTCAGCTGGCAAAGGAGATACTGATAACCCCATAGAGCAGTATCACCTTAGAGGTAAAGTCGCACTTGAATATAAACACTACTACGACCTTACAACAGATATTACCATCGAGCCTATACATAGAAATGGCCAAATTGATGTTATTGACCACCAGTCTGAGTATAGACGCCTAAAAGCAAAGCATCTTCACTATATTGATCACCCACGTATTGGTATATTAGCAAAAATCACCCCTCTACCGGATTTATATCTTAATAGCTCAACCCCACTGACTAAACCATAAACAAGATGAGAGATAACCTAACTAACTAAGAATTAATGCGGCTTTATTTGCGCATTATTGATAATTTTTCAATATTACCTTAGTATTATGTGCTCTTTTTCTTACATGATTTAGCTGTAAAAGTTTACAAACGTATTTCATCCGATTATACTCGTTATATAATTTTTGATATCACAAACATGACAAAAGACAAAAAACATGAAACTCGGCGACGGTTTGAGTGGTTCTACAACCTTATCAGTAGGGGGAGAGAGAGAAGACCTGAGTGTACCACATTCTCACCGACTACATGTCGCCTGAAGGTTATTAAAGATCTCTACCTTCCGTCTGAAAACTTATGTGTTCAGGGATCCCCTAAGAATTGTATTCAACCATGCGATCAATTGAAATTCTGTAAACCTTATACATTCAACAATGTATCTGACAGAAACGAAATCACTACCATGGGTGGAATCGCCCTCTTTTGCCTTGCTACATTTCTATTTAGGTCTCGTAAAACCACTCAGCGAACAAGACTCCCCAGATATGGCATCAGGGACGACACGAATACAAATGATAGCGATTCCTCAGACGATGAATATACACCGAGACACCGAAGAAGCAGTCATGGATAAAATAACTATGATTAGAAACAACGCAGAAAGTCTACCCGATGAAGAAGAGGTGTTAGAAGAAAAATTAGGCAACCTAACTCAAGTCATAACCCGCAGAATTCTACATAAATTTAACTTTATCATGCGCATGACTGTCTCCCTAAAGGATAGAGTTCACAGAAGTCTCAATGATAAATCTCTGCAGCTTCGCTTATCCCCGATTCAACACCTAACAAAGGCTACTTTGAGCAGGATACATTCTATTTCTATAGATGCACCATCGCATGCTGCTAAAAAGCTCGGTCGTTTTAGCCGAAAGATATGGTACAACTTACGTACTAATTTACAACATTTTCATTTTGTCGACGAAATAGACTCCCAGATCTACCCTGATTATTACAACACACCGAGAGATCTTTATCGAGATCTATTTATGAAAGAAGATATACTTTCTCACATTCCTAATGAATATTGTATTTTAATCACATTTTTAGATTCTGGATATTCTAAGTCTCTAAATTTGATCGAATACACAAACAGCTCACCTAAGTTGTTACTAAATGTGAATATGGTAAAGAAAGTCGAACAGGTTCCATGTAATTCATTACATAAAAAGGCTGATATTTTGATTACACCAGAAAACCGCTCTCGTTTAATTTTATCACAAGCGCAGCCTCACACTCAACAAAATCTAAGAAACACAGGACATACACAAGGGGGCCGTCATATGCAACTAACAAACTCAATTGACTTATCTGTAGTAGGATTAGGTACCGGCATTATAGGGTTAGTGCTGGGAGTTATACTTTACAAACTGGGGTTGAATAATACAATTTATGCAGCTAAACGTAAGAAAACTGCAGTGTCGGTCCAAACCACATCCTGTGATGTAGCAGATATTGGGATAAATCCAACCACATCACATGACATACCTACCAATATACCCTTCATGCATGAAGATAACATAAATGCAGGACAAGATTCACAAGAGCGAGCATTAAGCTCTCAAGATAAAAATTCCGACTCCGATCAGGTACTACCTACAGGAGGTTCTGACTGTGAAGATAACACGGTCACAAGGCAAAACTCACAAGAGCGTGCATCAAGCTCTCAAGATCAAAACTCCGACACTGATCAGCGACTATCCACAGGAGATTCTGACAATGAAATTAACACTGTCACTAGGCAAAACTCACAAGAGCGTGTAACAACCTCTCAAGATCAAAACTCCGACACTGATCAAAGGCTATCCACAGGAGATTCTGATGATGAGGTTAACACACCAGTACCAAATACTATAAGCTTAGTAGATGGTCCTGCGATAAATACTGGCACCCCCCCTAGTGTTAGTGAATTTCCGAAGCTTACCCTGGCGGCGATAGATTCGCACAATAGAGACAATGACAACTCGGATTCAGGCACAAGAGACAGTGATAACTCGGATTCAGGCTCAGAAGTCCCAACTGAGCATGATATTGAAAGTTATGTAATACGTGCACCCATCGTGCAGCGTAATAAATGATTAGCACTTGTCAGCAAAATTTTATTATGGCACTATCATCATAAGGAGATCTACTATGTCATCTATTTCAAACACAAACCTCTCTCTTAAAGATAGAGTAGCAAATATCTGTTACACGCTTTTTTATCCATTCATTCTTTTAACTAAAGCGGTTTACAACATTTTCACATTGCCATTTGTTCTAGTTTATTACATCTTTTCATCTATAAAAAACTACTTTTTCCCAGCTAAGAACCAAACCCTTTACGACAAAATAAAGGCGCTAGAGCAAAAAGCAAATCCAAAATCTACATCACAAAAACCCAGCTTTTTTCCTACTGATGCTACAACAAGCCATTCTCTAAATGAGAACATTAAACTCCCATGCACTAGCGTTATTAACTTAAACGCATCTACAGCGCCCCCTTATAATACAGCGAATCTTTACAATTCTCCACGTCCTACTATCAAACTACCAACAGCAAAAAAAACCGATATGCAGCTTATACTCAGAACTAGAGCTAGAAATACTACTTGGAGTAAAGATGCACTTGCAGGCCCGCGTTTCAGCGAACAATATTGGAACTCACCAGAAGAAACTTCCAAAACTAATAAACAAAACCTTTGGAAACCAACATATGACATTTGTGCATACGTCATAAAATGTATACAACCTAAACTAGCATATGACCAAGAAAGCCAAACTATGACACTAACATTTTCCAATGATGTCACTGGTGATTATACAACTGAGTTTTGCTTAGGAGATGACGGCAAACTCTGTATGAAACCAACGACTCTTTCTAACCCCGCTGGGAAGGAGAAATTCGCTGCTGCTGAATTTATGTTCGCAATTCTCTTTTCCTGTTTTCTGTCCAAGAAGCTTGATAGTATCTCATCATTTCAAAAAGGCGAACTCAACTTAACTGAACCATTAAAAAAATATCATGAACAAGAAATAAACAATTCTAGAGACCTTGAGAGTGGCCCCACCAAAATTTTCTGGGGTTTACTTACTATACCAGATAAAGATAATCCTTGTACTATCCATTTCTATAATGACTTAAGTCTAACGTGGTCTGTTTCAACACTCTTTTCTTATACTAACCCAGAAAATAAATATCCTATAGATAAAAAAGCTATTCGACTAATCAGTAGCCTAATTGATAGTGAAAGACAGGATCACCTCTCCAGCTTTTGGAAATCTCAAATCACGAATCTACGTCTAGAGTATGAAGCCTCTCGTTCTAGTTTTACACCGACCTATCTATTTCAACAACTAGATAAAGAAGGTAACTCAGTCAAGACTGATCTTGTAGCATTGTACAAGAATACCTTCGCACAATCACGTTTATCTATTCTACCAAGATCTCTACCAAGCTTTGATGAGTTACGTAATTGCACTAAATCACTAACTGCCAACCAGTTTTTCTCGGACCAGCTTGATACATACCATCAATCTTGCGCTGGATCACAGTCCCCAACTCTACATAATATCTTCACTTTGCTTGATACGATCTTTAGGGGTTCACTCGACTGCAAAATAGACCCTAGTGTATTAGATTATCTGGATGATAAAGATAACTTTACGTGCGCCGTCCAAGACCATTCTCCTCAAAAAGCAAACCCGCCTAGGTTCAAAAGCAATTTAACTACTATACAAAGTGATGATGGTACGTCATCAACTCATACATCCCCTCAAAGACCCATGAAATAATTCGTTTAATATGTATTCTTATCTTGATTTACTCAAAGACATAAAAAACCATGGCCGCCTCCGTCAGGATCGTACTGGTACAGGTACATATAGTGTGTTTGGACGTGAGTTACGCTTCGATTTGTCACTAGGCCTTCCTGTAGTCACTACTAAAAGAGTGCATTTAAAAAGTGTTATTATTGAACTCCTCTGGTTTATTCGTGGTGAAGGAAATATCGCATACCTCAAAGAAAATGGTGTTCGTATTTGGGATGAATGGGCTTCAGAGACAGGTGATCTTGGACCTGTGTATGGATGTCAGTGGCGGGCATGGAAAAATGCAGATGGAGTTATCATCGATCAGCTAGCACAGCTACTTCATAACCTAGTGCATGACCCTTACTCTCGAAGACATATACTGCAAGCTTGGAATGTTGGAGAATTAAGCAAGATGGCTCTCCCTCCTTGTCACGTTATGTCTCAATTTTATATCGCCGATGGACGCTTGTCTTGTAAGCTTACCCAGCGCTCTGCCGATGTGTTCTTAGGACTTCCGTTCAATATAGTCTCGTATAGTTTGCTTACACACATGCTTGCTCAGCAATGTGGTTATCAGGTTGGCGATATAATATGCTCTGTAGGCGACTGCCACATCTATACGAATCATCTAGAAGCTGTAGAGACACAACTTAAAAGATCCCCTTATCCAATCCCCCAATTTAGTTTTGCCCGCAAGCCTAGTTCAATAGATGACTATAAACTCGAAGACTTTATTGTTGAAAATTATACTCATCATCCAACAATCAAGGCTCCTATAGCAGTTTAGTCATCATTATCTCGCAACCTGTCTCAGATTTTCCTATTATTTTTACTTTTTATCTCCTTTATATTTGTTAGACGCGTTCTACATAACTGCTTTAATTCGTTATTCTTTGTTTCCCTCCTTGTATCGCTTTAACTCAACATAACCGTATCACTCCATAATTTCCGCTGTAATCTTCTCTTTTGCTGCTACTTGCAACAAACATTATGGTTTTTAACCTATATTTAGATTTTTTTGTCACTAATACTGCTTTATTCTGTAAATTTTTAGCTCTGTAATTTTTCGCAAGCTAATAGACATAGGGCCCATAATATGTTAAAAAAATGTTAACCTCTCCTCTGTTATTCTTATGTCTTTCTTACATTATATAGCTTATTTTCTTTTCCTCTTTTCCTATGTATCTGCCCAGTCAATTGAAGGGTATTGGGTTTCCTATGACTCATCGAGTAATCAACCCTCTTCTGTTATTGAAATTAAGCCAGCAGATGATGGTACATTGTATGGCGTTGTAGTCGCTGGTTTTCAGCATGGACCATCTCATCCAGATGAGTACTGTAAAAAGTGTAGTGCGAGTACTTATACGGGTGTATATGGTATACGCAAAGGAGAGAGAGTGCTCGGTAAGTCGGTGATGTGGGGATTCTCAGAAAGTAAGGTTCAATCTAAGTGGCAAGGTGGTAATATCATTAGAGTAATGACAGGCACACTCTATCCTGCATCTCTATATCTTGAAGGTGAAAAAAATGATACTTTACGGGTAAAAGTGCATGCAGGCTTTTTTTCAAAATCTGTTTATTGGAAGCGCATTAGTGAATCTAGGTTATCAGACTTATGTAGCAAAATAGATGTTTTACATGAGAATGGTAAAACTTACGCCACCACCTGCGCTGAAGTCAAGTAACCATTTTTATCTGGATATTTTCTCTCTTTAGTGTCTGCAGATCTGCTCTGGTGGTCATAACTGATCACCTGTTTATTATTGCATACCATACACTTATTAATACTAAGTACGTTATCAATTTTTATTTGGTTAATAGATGTAGATAATGTTAATTAGCTACTTTTCTTTTTAGGCACGACAACAAAAAGAATCTGCTTACCCTCAAGTTTCGGTATCTGCTCTATTTGAACACAGTCGGCTAAGTCTTTTAGCAATCTTTCTACAAGGTTTTCACCTATTTCTTGATGTGTTATCTCTCTACCTCTGAATCTGATCATTATTTTGACTCTATGGCCAGCTTCGATGAATTCACGAATCTTTTTACATTTTATATTATAATCACCTATGTCTATTACAGGACGCATCTTTATTTCTTTAACTTGTGTTTTATTAAGTTTTCTTTGTGCTTGCTTCTGGCGTTTTTGATCGAATTTCTTCTTTCCGTAGTCCATAAATCGGCATACTAGCGGGTTGCTATTCGGAGATACAACAACAAGATCGAGGTTTGCTTGGCTTGCCAGGTGTATTGCCTGTTTGGTTTCTAATAGTCCTAAGTTATTTCCTTTGTCATCAATCACCATAACAGGACTGGATTTAATGTCGTTGTTGACGAGGTCGTGATTTTTTTTGCCGTGTTTAATAAGAGTAGCCTACTGAGTATGTGCAAATTATAGGTAAAAACCTGTTATTTTGCAAGATTTTTTTTATTTGTGTTAACTCACTAGATTCCGATAATTTTGCCATGCACCCTCTAATGTTTGTAATCTACCACCAAATACTTTAGTTGCTTCTTGCGCAACTTTTCTTGCAAACTCCATACAGAGCGCTATATTTTTTTTCTCTTTGTATGCAGTCATAAAACCTGCAATAAAAATATCGTCAGCAGCGGTTCGGTCAATCACATTTTTTTCTTGGCTTGGGCTAAACTGCCTCTGATCCTGGTCTAGTACCCACGCTCCCGTTTTAGAAGTCATAATCATCAGCTGTTTAGATGTATGGATATAATTTTCGATTGCGTCATGTTCGCTAAGACCCACCAAGGATTTGAAAACCTCTTCTTTACCAAACACTATACTCACACTTGGTAATAATGTTTGTATAAAGTCTATATGCCGTTGTACACACGCTTTGTCAGTAATAGTTAGAATTATCTGTATGTCTTCCTTTTCAGCTTGTGGCAAGAGACTGGCAAGTATACTTTTACAGGCAGGAATATCTAAGAGGTAACTTTCAACTAGTAAGTATTCACAACGTAATACTTCATCTAGTGGAATATCCTGGATCTGCATGTCGTGTGAGACACCTAGATAGGTTGCCATTGTACGCTCACCATCTTCAGTTATGTAAATTATACTGGCTGAGGAAGGTGTTTCATGTCCTAAGCAAGGTAATAAGGAGTCGACCCTATTTTTATGTAGGTCTTTAACGAAGTCTAAGCCTAGATTATCATGGGCAGTTTTTCCTACAAACCCAACATTCATATCTAGATTTGCAAGTGCAACTGCAGTATTTGCTGCTGAACCCCCAGGTACTTGTAGTGTTGTCTGTAGTTGTGCGTATAGAGAACGAAAACGGACTTGGTCGACGAGGTTCATTTGTCCTTTGGATAGTTGCTGTTCTTGTAAAAAATCTTCTGAGCACATCGTAATTATGTCGACGATGGCATTACCCATGCAGATAAAATCATACTTAGCCATAGCAAGATACGTAACGTAAAATCAGACTTTAATCTATTGCTACAGACATGTAAACCCTATTTGCGAGTAAACCGTTCTCTTCTTTTAATGCTTACTTAATTACACGACTATTTTACACATTATTTACTTCAAAACGTATTTATTACTTTATTATATCTATTTTCTTGACAAATCTGGATTCTTGAACTATGAGCATTACTCAAAGACTTTTTTGCACTATGGAGAGAATAATGCTTACTAAACGCCAACTTATAAAATCCCCTAAAGATGAGTATATGTCTTCAGATCAACTCACTTTCTTCAAAAACTTACTCCAAGAACAAAGAGAAGTTGTTACAGCTAGTATCCGCTCATGTCGAGGCACATTGGTAGACAATGAACTTGAATCTGACCCGTTAGATAGTGCCAGTCAGGAGGAGATTAAACATATTACCCTACTTAGAGTGCAAAGAGACACCTATATCCTTCATGAAATAGAGCAAGCGCTAGATCGTATATACCACGGAGAGTATGGATATTGTGAGGAGACTGGTGATCCTATTGGCATTAAACGTTTATTAGCAAATCCCTTGACAACACTCTCGATTGACGCTTGTCAAAATGCTGAGTACAGACAACGCATTGAGGGCAATATTGAAGATGAGCATCAAGACCCTGATGACTCTGATATGGACCAAGCACAGTCAGCTTAAGTTTGACATCGCATACGCCAGTATACTTCTTGCATGGTTCGATCAATGACTTTTGGCAGCCATGCTATACTCAATAAACTTATTCCTGCAAGTAATACAAAATACCCCCATATCCTTTGACCTAGCGCGTCTGCGATAAGTAATTCATGTATAAATAATATGGTAGGTAGTATCCATGGTACAACTAGTACTAAGTTAATTAAATTTCCATACCGTGATCCAAGTGCGACTAAGCGTTGTAATAACCAGAGTAAGTAATAGAAAGGTGAGAGAATAAGCCAAAGTACACAAAGATAGAAAAGTGTTTTTTCTGCTAACTCTAATGCAACTTGCGCGATCCATAATCCAATCAAACAACAGATTGCCTGTATTGTCCAAAGCGCAGCTAAGCGATACTGCCACCAATAATTTCTTTGGGCTTTTGCAAAATAATACCATTCATATTCATCAACGATTTGGCCCCAATCCCAATAACGTTGTATATCCTGTAGTATATTACTTACTAGTATTAACCAAATCAAACCTGCTTTTTGGTATTCCTCTAGCATATCTAGTGGCTTGATACATATGGTTAGCATCATGATGTACAATAACCACTGTACTATGCCTCCAAGCCATTTATCTGGTCGATAAGAAAGCTCTTGTACTGCTTGACTCCACTGTATCAGGAACCTGCTCATACGTCTTCTCTCGTCAGGCTTATTTGCCTGGTTGACCCAAAAGCGCTTTGTCCACTAAAAAGCACAATCCCTCCTTGTGCATTATGATTTTTTATGTATTTTGTAAGCCATTGCATAGCATGGACATCTAGACCTAGGTAAGGCTCATCAAGCAACCATATGCTGCGTTTTTGCTCAACACATGGTGCAAGCATAATCTTTTTTTTCTGACCATGGGAGAGCATCCTCCAAGGCTTATTAATCAAATTTTGCAACCCCAACTCATCTAGTAGAGAAGTTATATTGTATTCTTCTGGTCGTACCGCCTCTATATTTTTTTGGTGTTTTATAATGTCAATTACGCGTTTATCATACCAACTGCCTGGTATATCCCCCAAGTAAAAAATATCTTGCCGCCAATCTTTTGCGTGTAGATCTTGTTCTATACCACACCAAGATACTGTCCCACTATAAGGTAATAAACCAGCAAGCACACGTAAGAATGTAGATTTTCCTACACCATTCTTTCCTTGAATATGCACTGTATCTCCCTTTTGTACTGATAGACTGATTTGATACCAAGTACTCTCTTGCTCCCAGTTAAGAGCAATTTTTTTTAGAAGAAGCAATTACATTCTCTTTTGTTAATGCCATACGCTAGCTTATAGACTAAAGTCTGTCAACTTAGATATATGCTCACTTTTTATCACGAAGTGCTGCGACAAGATCTTCTGCATCCAACGTGGTTGTTGGATAAGGAAATCCTGCCTTGTGCTTTGCCACGGTAGTCACGATCATATGTAATATCTTATCTACGTAATCATCGTACAAACCACCTGCATTACAACGCCAAGAGGTAACTACTTTAAAATCTACCGACGAGCTTCCTAAACCTGAAAATCTTGCATAACATAAAGAGGTTTTGGCGGTTTCTGGCATAGATTTGATTGCATCCTCAATATCTCGACAAATATCACTAACTCTATCAATATCTTGATAGCGAATACCAACGGTTGTTGCATATTTTCTCACTTTAGATTTTGACAAATTTATGATAGTTATCTTACTAAAATTATTGTTTGGCACAAACTTAATACCGTGATTCAAGTCGCGCACTCGTGTTGATCGCCAACCTATATGCTCTACAAAACCTTTTATATTTTTATCGGGAGAATCTATTAGATCATTTATCTTAAATGGTCTATCTAAAATTACCATCAGACTACCGAAAAAATTGGCCAACGTATCCTGCGCAGCAAAACCAATTACAAACGAAGAAATAGCTCCGACAGCAAATAGTTGGTTTGCTAAATATGTCAGCTCAAAAATATTCAAGATAGTAATTGTTACGATAGCGTACAGTAAAAACTTTACTGCCTTGTAACCAATTTGAGCTACATACTCAACTTGATCAGATATTTTCTTATCCCCGTGCAGCCATTGATTCTCTGATCGGTTTAATAGTCTCAATGCGACCACAAAGAGTACAATAACTGTAATTGCACGCATAAACTTTTGACTATGACTGATGACAATATCACCATCAATAAACTGAATCGCGTTCCATGGTGTTAATTGTAATACGATAAATAGTGCTAACGACACCAACCATATCACGAGTGGAAATTTAATAAGATCAAAATAATTTTCACTTTGATCATGCTGACTTCCTTCATCTTGGCCATTTTCTTTAGGGTCAAGTATTTTTGCTACAGCCCGTTGTACCCACCAAATTAAGCCTCCGAGGGCAATTAATACAAAAGCAAAAAATGCTATAGTTGTAAAGTCTACTCCCATCAACATATTGTTGTCTCCATTCTATATAACCGTTATTTTATAGTATAACTTAGAAGAAATGCATGAATTAATTGTTTTATCTAATTATTATCTCTCTTTAAACCACCATTTGATTGATGCCATATGCGTCCAGGTATTTTTTGTGTCCTGAGAATGCTCTGGGTGCCTTAAATACGAAGTTTGTATGCGTAATAACCATTTCGCGTTCCCCTCGTCGGTTTTCTCATCCCAAATAAGATTATAACCCAAATCATAATGCATAGTCGTTGCACTTGGGACTAAAGATGTGTCAAATATGGTGTACTGTATTTCTTTATCTTCATTTACAGACTGTGCTGCCTGAATTGTAATACTGCCTGATTCAATCTTCAGAGGTTGCCCAATGCGTAATGTCATGGTATCTCCCTCTTGAAACATTGCTTTTTTTTCAAAGCCTATATCAAACTGGCTCGACTTAATTTTATCGATTCTCGTAAGACCATTTGCGGATTCATTTGGATCAGTAAAGCCTAAATAACCACTCGTAGTCACTGTCCACAATTCCCGTAGAATAGATTGTAGACCAAAGCCTATAAACGCCGTCTTTCCACCTTTGGTAAAATCTAAAACTTGACTAGGTGTTCCGCCAAATATTGTTTGACTTTCATTAATATATCCACTTATTACGCTCGATGAGATGGACTGCTTGTGGACAATACTCCAGTCTGCTAGCAATCCATAGTTTTTATCGTCTGCGATATAAGACTGCCATGGCAAATTACTACCCATACGATAAATGCTCGTATTGTCGTTGTTATTAAAAGAGAGCGGGCCTGCAAATGCAGATATGCGCACTTGATTGTTCGGACGTTGAGACCACCCGCCTATTGCGAAAGCATTCTCGGAGACACCTGGCCAGTAAGGCACGAAAGCTTGTCCATCAACGTATAGCTTAGCAAGCTCGTAGTCCCCATCTAAGAAATGGTTACGCACAGGATTCGTTGCAAAACTACCAAAAATAAAATGATTGGTATTTTTGAGTCTACGAATTAATTTAGCTTCCATCACCGAGTCAATTGTTACATCGTCTAGCAAATTACCAACCCAGAGCACTTCTGATCGCCATGGCCAGTAAGTAGTCTGAATATAATCACCTTGTAAAATTTGTAAGCGATTATCTAAACTTTTTGCCTCAATTATTTGTCCTTGAAGATGATCAAAGTCGAAGATAAACCCTGCATCGTAGGTGTCAAATAGCATAATGGTTTTTCCTTGCAAGCCACGCTTGAAAGCATCGCCAAATGCATAGCCTGTGCTTGACTTTCTAAATAAAATGGGTTGAGAACCTTTTTCTTGCCACCTAACAGCTGATGATTGTGCTTTTATATTATTGTTTGTATAGCCGTGCGCATGAACTTCCATCTTTACTATATTTTTCATGGGGATATCATATATGTGATCTGATTGTTCTAAATGCTTATTCTTACTTATTTTTGCTGGCAAAGGCGCATGTACTTGCTTTTTTTCCATTAAAGTATAGGCAACTGTGTGTTTGGGTAAATCTATGGTTGTATGATTAGCAACTGTAAGTCTGCCTTGTGGACTAGTTGCTGCATTTAAATCTAGTAACCCAACGCCATAAGTATCGCTATCTGCATAAATACCAGTATTGTTTGCTGTATTCAAAATTCTAACTGCAGCTTGTTTTGCAGTATATCCAGACGAAGAAAAGACATCTTGTATCAATGCAATAGCCCCTGAGACTGTTGGTGCTGAAAAAGATGTTCCAGACGCATACATATATTCGCTTGCACTCTCTGTACCGGGTAGCATAATGAGAGAACCCGGTGCGGCGATACAAAAAGCTTTTGCCACCCCACATTTTTGTGAAAAGCTTGCAATACTTCCATTTGCATTGGTTGAAACCACAGCTATTATGTTGTCTATATCACTATAGTAATAAGACATACCTGCTTCATATGACACTTGATTAGTGCCCTCATTTCCTGCCGATGTAACAAATATCATATCCTGGTTGTTTCTTATAAAGTCACGTATATCAGATAAATAGTTGTTGTAGTATTGTAGATAGTATTGATTATTGTGGCCCGCTTCATTAATCATGCCTTCGGAACCATAACTACGATTTACGATCTTCACATGGTTGTTTTTAATATATTGGAATATATCTTTTTGGTCACTGTTATAATCAAAATTGGGAGAAATTATATTTTGATTAGTATCAAGGTAAGAAAATGGCATAGACATAAATAAAATAGTACTACTTGGCGCAAGCCCAAGCATTCCATTACGTGCGGTTTGATTACACGATGTTTGTGTACAATTTCTTCCCGATGTTATTGTGCCACTTGTAAAAGTCCCGTGTGCAGTTTCTTCTCCTGCAAGTGGTATGATTCTTCGTGTTCTTACGTTATCGTTATTCCACCAGCTTGCTTTGTAAAAAGGCTTAGAGGCTTGACTAAATGTATTAGGAGCAAGCGTTGCATTGCCGCCGTCATAATCTGTAAGCGTTACTGTTGCGGTTGTGTCGTGCGTATTAATGAATTCATTATGATCAAGATATAAGCCGTCATCTATCACTGCTACAGTAATACCTGAGCCGAGCTTTGATGGGGTTGGATCTCGAGCAAATGCTTGCGCTGCATTTATCGCCGCTAAATCCCAACGATTATTGTACTCTTGGGTCGTAAATGTCGCGGCTGTGACTGTAGTCTCAGAGCTTGATGTACTACTCTCGTTACTTCCTCCGCCTCCACCACAACCGTTTAAAAGCAAAACGCCAACTAAAATTATATATTTTAGTTGGCGAACATACATCTATGTAAAATTGCTATTGAAGTTTATGATTTACTCATCGTCATCATCTTCATCATCGTCATCTTCGTCATCAGCAGTTGAAGAATCGTCTGTTTTAGCTTCTGGCTCTGTTACTTTCTCATCGGTGGCTTCAGTAGATTCGACTGCTTCTTCGCTAGGCTTACTTTCTTCTGTTGAAGGTTCAGCGATGGCCTCTGCATCTTTTACTGTATCCTCAGCAACAGCAGTTGTGTCTTCAACAACTTCAGTGATGTCTGTTTCGAGCTCAGATGAACTAGACATTGTCATTTTGTCTAGGTCGCCCATGTCTTCTTCTGCCTCCTGAGACGTATCTGTGCATCCGAAAAGAGTCAACATAGCGACTGTCACCGTGCTGACAATTAGATTTTTCCAGGAATTTTTTCCTGACATTTTGAATAACATACCGTTTTCCTTGGTTATCGTATGGGTCAATTATGAAATTGTTAAATAAAATATGCAAGTCTTTTTTACTCTTTTTCGCCTATCTACTTTTTCATTGGATATTTTTTGAACCATAAAACAAAAGACGGTATTGAATCATTTATAGCGCTATATAGACTCACTTTATACGTATTATAAAGAAATCATGCTGCACTATCAACCCTCCTTTACACGCAAACAACACTTAGACATGCTGAGCTTCAACCTCTTGCAAGACAGCCCATACACACAAAATAAAACCTTGTTAAAATCCTTATTGCATGTGTACCGATCCGCACAGAACAAAAGTTCACACATGGTTGACATAGATCCCCATCAAGCTCATTGCCTAGCTAAACCCCTTCATAATAGAGCTACCTTTCTACTACAAATCCTTTGCCCTTCTGCATATGCCACCCATTTATCACAACAGCATAGCTATTTAACTTATCTTGGTGTATCTGGATTCAAACTCTCTATATATGCGCAAAGTATGGCTTCTATCAGCACAATAGTCGCATCAAATAAGCAATCTTATGTTCACCCACAAGGTCTGCGTACAATCGCTGATATTTCTGAACCTATCTCCACAAGATATCCATGGGCGTCCTGGAATATAGACGCCCATATTTCTCCATCTGGGCAAGTGACATTGTATTCTTGTGTAATTTATGTACATTGCCAATTTATTGAACACTTCCCTCGTGAGTATTTTCACTTTCTACGCTTTCGACCTCCGTGTCATATTCATCATTTGCTCTTTACCCGTCAGAATCTCAGCTCTAAAAAATCTTTTCAAACACCTATTGCCACTTGTAGCAATATTGCTTGCTATAGTAGTCAATTAAAACAGCACTTGTACCGCTTATATATTCGAAAACCACTTCAGCGCATGTTAAGTCTACAGGCGCAGAAAGACGCTCCTCTTCTAAAACAAAGCAAACCTTACCACTCATATGACCCTCCTGCTACAGAGACACCCTCTGATCTTAGAACCATTACACCTAAAACACCATCACCTGCTTATAGTAGGGGTTTACTGCCGTATGCTTTTAGTCACTTAACACATTGCTTCTCATACCTGCGCTTTTTAACATGTAATATAACCTCATGCTGCTACCAGTCAGTAGATTATACCCGCTCT
>JAYYPW010000003.1:0-110932 GCA_036128855.1 Pseudomonadota bacterium | reverse complement strand
AATCTTTGCCTTCTCTTCAGGTAAGGCCTCTAGTAAGTCGTCCATCAGCAAGTTTGGTGCTAGCTTACCAAGCTCTGGCCAAGATGGGGTGAAGTCATCATCTTTTTGTAATTGATAGAGAATGGCAAGCTCATGGTGGGTACAGGTTTTGCTGAGTTTTTGATTGTTTACCCAATTTGAGAACTGGTCATGGGTGATTAATGTGATTTGTTGTAGATTAATTCCTACAGAACTCCAGTAGTTTGTATCTTGTCTTTCTAAGTTCGTTGGAATAATTGCGAAGCGCATGTTACAGCAACCTTCGAATGCATCCTCTCCAATCGAAGTAACGCTATTAGGGATAGTGACCGAGGTAAGGCTAGAGCAGAAAAAGAATGCACGCTCCTCAATCGAAGTAACGCTATCAGGAATAGTGATAGATGTTAGGCTTGTACAGCTTTTGAATGCACCACCTCCAATTGTAGTGACGCTATCAGGAATAGTGATAGAGGTAAGGCTGGTGCAGCCTTCGAATGCACCACCTCCAATTGTAGTGACGCTATCAGGAATAGTGATAGAGGTAAGGCTTCTGCATCCTCCGAAAGCCATAAATTCAATATCAGTAATACCCTCTGGTATATTGATAGAGCTAAGGCTTTTGCAGTTATGGAATGCATGCTCTCTAATTGTAGTGACGCTATTGGGAATAGTGATAGAGGTAAGGCTTTTGCAGCCTTCGAATGCCTCATGATCAATAAAAGTGACGCTTTTGGGAATAGTGATAGAGGTAAGGCTGGTGCAGTCTGCGAATGCACCAGTTTCAATTGAAGTTACGCTATCTGGAATAGTGATAGTGGTGAGGCTTGTGCAATTCCAAAATGCAAACTCCCCAATCGAAATAACGCTATCAGGGATAGTGATAGAGGTAAGGTATATACAGTCTTGGAATGCTCCTTCATCGATTCTAGTTACACCATGAGGAATGATTACGTGAGTAATCTGATCTTGGCCTCTGATGTCATCCAGCATGGATTTTGTGATAGTTATGCTAAGGGTGACTGTGTTATCTAGGTTGTCCATGTTTTTATCTTTCTGATTTATATTTATTATATCAGGTTTGTATTGTCCGTAATAGTTTTTTTTCCGTTATGGTTTTTTTTACTTCTTGTGATAAGGTGTTGATGTAAAAGCTAAGATGTTATTTCACTATTACGGGATGGCTTTATCTATTACCCTTGTGGTACAGGCCTGGTCTTGTGCGTTGTTATATCGTCGCCTTGGGTAGGAGACCGCCGAAGTTCTGATGACATCTATGCGTTCTGCAAAGGTACTACTTCTGTAATAGTTTGCCATTGTAGAGTAGACCTTGTTGCTTCAGATCTATATGGCAACTCAGATATTCAGGGGCTATTGGATACTGTCACTGAGTTATCTAGGCTTTGTTTAACTTCTGATAAGATGTTCTTGGGCTCAGGATTGACATCTAGTGCGGGTAATAGTAGAGGATCTCTACGTGATCTAACATCCATGGTGCCAAAATACCCTTGTGAATACAATCTTTCTACCCAGCTGGCAATCGATGGTGTCATGGTATCTGTGAGTATGACAAACACATTATGTCTGTGATTGATGCAATGCTGGGTGGAAATGACCTTTGATACATCGGTTACTGAATCACCCGGAATCAATAAAAGTGCTTGAGGGTTTTGCAAAAAATCATCTATTTTAGTCTGATAATTACTGTGATGAATCACGGCATCACCTTCATGGCTTGGCTCTTGTCTCCAGTAGTGTCCAATATCAACTGTTGCATCGGGTAAGTGGGTTGATACAGCTTTTTGTGCTGATTGTGTGATTGGATCAATGTTACTTTCTAGATTGAGCGGTTTACTATGATATCCTGTTTTACCCAGATGGGCAGAAGAACTGAAAAAAGAAGAATCATTCAAGATTTCCCATTGTCCTGTTCTAGGGCTGTTGACGATAGATACTTTTTGGATATCATTGAAAATTCTATTTTCTGTCATTACTTGAACCACTTTTTCAGAGTAATCTGGTTTGAGTAAAAGCCAACTGTCAATCGAAGTGCTATCTCCGGCCTGATCTTTTCTGGCATCGCCGCTTAGCATCCAAATCACTTCTTTAGTGTATGGTAATGTGGTGCGCTCTTGATTAGTCGCATGGTCGGATAATTTATGGCCTGGAGTTATGACACCAGGTAGGGGGACCATGTTTCTTAAATGCTCGCTATCTGAGGTTGGAATGCTGTGTTCAGGAAGATACCATTTATGGACTGGTAGCTGTTCCCATTCTGCCACCAATTGATGTCCTGACCAAATGACTTCAACATTGGGTGGTGGTGTATCATTGAGTGTGCGTATTGCTTTGGCTCCGTGATCGGAAACAAATATTAACTTATACTGATTATGAGGGTTGTTAGATGCTTCTTTTATGATTGAGATAAGGTCCCTGGGCTCACGGATGGCTGTTTCAATTTGTGTGGATGGAAATTGATTTTCTATATGGTGCTGTTGGTAAGCATCCTGAATGGTGGTGAGATTGAGCCAGTCACCACCATTTTTCGTCCATGCGTTACTTATGAATGCGATGATGAAAATGGATGTCATAACTTGTCCTTGTTGCTGATGTAGAGAGTATTTGTGCTGTCACGATATCTTGTCATCAACTAAATGTCAATTTTTCAGCCTTTTGCTTGTTTATGTTGTTTTAGTTGATTAAGTTGAGTATATCGCGATGGATCGTTTATGAGACTATGTAATAAACTCAGAAATAGCGGTAGGTGCAAGTAATTCATATCATTGTAAGTATTATCTTTGATTATATATTTTTAAACTACGTGACATATTAAGATATACATATCTGACACATTCAATATATACGAAAGTTATGAACATAGTATATTGCGAATACTATTGTGGTAATGGGGTTACGATGAAATTATAGGTTTATTAGAGTCATCATCGTAGTTTAATGCATACTATCTATATCATATGTATAAAAATATTGTTTATCCACCAGATAATAAAAGATCTTCTTTTATAGATGTATTAATAAGGTGACAATATGTTAAATGTGTTTATTATTATATATAAGGACATGATTTAACAGTTATATTTACCATAATACACTAATTCCGGTAATAACATTTACCGGAACTATCGTTCCCCACAAGATCAACAATAACCTATTTTATGGTAACCGTGCTATAGGTTTTCTTCGAGTATTTGGCGGTTCCTTTTAATACAATCTACTTCACTCTGCATGTCTCTACTTATCTGTTTCAGCGTTTTTAATACTTCTTCCTGTTCTGCGATGATAGAATTTAGTATATGTTCTCTTGATTTGGATTTTAATACATAAAACTTATT
Source organism: Pseudomonadota bacterium (assembly GCA_036128855.1). Classification (GTDB taxonomy): domain Bacteria; phylum Pseudomonadota; class Gammaproteobacteria; order Comchoanobacterales; family Comchoanobacteraceae; genus JAYYPW01. Next base: position 107,564 of record JAYYPW010000003.1, on the reverse strand, counting down.
GAGAATAATCTGCTTTTCAATCATTAAGATCATATTCCTTTCTATAGAGTTGTTTATCTCATGAACTACTTCGTATAACTCTTGCTCTTTGTGTTCGCGGTCAACGTCTTGTCGTAAGTTACCCATTTTAACTTCTAGTTTGCTGAAAATATTAGCGGCGCAATCTTCGCGCAGTCGATCAAACTTATCTTCTATGTTGTCAATTTTAATTGCAATATTATTTATTTTTTGTGTCAGATCTACACTTTCTATTCTATGTCTCATATATATCCCGAAATTAATTAGTTCTGTGTATAGTATGTAATGAGATAATTGTCCTATATATTTATCTCTTATTTCAGTTTTTCTCAATTTTATCTACTATAAATAGATGAAGAACTATATTGGAGCTCATTCGTTTGTGAAAGAAGTTGTTATTTGTAATATGAAGCGCACTGCATTCGCCCGTGCAAGTAAAGGTAAATTGGTTTGTACGCGTTTAGATAATACTGCTGCAAAGCTTGTAAAAAATATCCTTGATGAGCACCCTGCTTTACAATCTAGTGATATCGGGGAGTTCGGCCTTGGTCAAGTTTTTCATGCAGATGAACTCTTGAATATGGGATCTGCGCAAATCGCCCATTTATCTGGTTTACCATATGAGATGAGTAAGTTTGAAATTAATAGGCAATGTGGTTCAAGTATGGAAGTCATACACCGTGTTACACATGCCATGATGCTTGGGTTGTATGATACTGCATTAGCTATGGGTGTTGAGAGAATGGATAAATATCTCTCTCTACAGTCAAGTAATTCTACCCGTATTTCATCCCTGAATCCCCAGTATTTTCGCTATCAATCCGATATTCAGCGTTGTATTACACCTGATTATGATGATATTTTTTCTCATACTATTCCAGAATCTATTCAAAACTCTTCACCTCTATGTACTATGGTCCAGACTGCACAAAATGTTTGTGATATGTATGCACTTTCAAGAGATGAGCTTGATACTTTTGCTTTATCTTCCCATAAAAAATATAAAAAGGCTCAAAAATTAGGTATTTACCGTGATGAAATCATGCCGCTTGAAGTTGAATTGCCGGTATTTTTAGAGGATGGTTCCGTGGATTTTTCCCAGCATGGCTCTAAAACGATTTTTTCAGTAGATGAATGTTATCGTGCAGATGTTTCACTTGATAAATTATCAACTTTGCCACCTATTCGAGGTGTTCAATCTTATGCTAAGAAGCCAATTATTGTTACTGCCGGTAATTGTTGTCCAACTAATGATGGAATAGCAGCGTCTATACTCATGACAAGAGAAAAAGCTGATGCTTGTGATATCAAATCACTTGCTAAAATTATTGGCTTTTCTGTATGTGGAGTTAAGCCACAAATTATGGGAGTTGGTCCAGTACCCGCTATACGCAAAGCACTCGCGTACGCAAACCTATCAATCAAAGATATAGATTTCATTGAGTTTAATGAGGCTTTTGCTGCACAAGTTATTGCAACTATGCGTGAGTTAGATTATCCGCTAACTCAAGTTAACCTTCATGGTGGCTCATTAGCTATTGGTCACCCTCTAGGTGCAACAGGTGTGCGTTTAGTTGGCCGTGCTGCTAGAAGTTTGTCACAAGGCCATGGACGTTATGCAGTTGCTGCACAATGTATTGGTGCTGGAATGGGTATTGCTACTGTATTAGAACGTATAGATAACTAAATGGTATACCAAATTAATTTTTTAAATCTATAAATATCCTCTGTTGACTAGATCTGATATAGCTTCTTTCTAACACTTTATCTAGATCCTCTAAGGTTAGATAGTCATACAAAATATCTATGTCGATATTTTTTAAAAGAATCTTTATGTTTAATACTTGTGATAATAAAGGGTTTACTCTGTATGCACTATTTTTTGCATCGTAGTTCACAGCAAGTGCTTTTCTGGCATGTACCAAAGATACTAAAGGGATTTTCTTGACTAGATGATCCCAAGTGAGTTGATAATATTTTTTAAAAAAAGACAGCTTTATTATTTCTTCTTTTTCTTTTGCACCGTAGCGGCTGCATATTATATTTTCACTTAGTAACCATTGATCTATATCCTCAGATTTACTAAATACTTTCATCAAGGCAGAGCATTTTATTTCTTTATCTCTATTAGGTTTTTCTTGAGTTAGTAAGGATAATAAAGTAAACCATCCTAATACCATACTTCTTTCCTCAATATTTTCACACAAAAATATGATAGTGATTAGTGGAATAACCGATTGAAATCTTCTAGAAAACGGAAACTGTATGGTTTTACCCCACTTTGCATCTGCTAATTGACCAAGCTTCCAGGATAATGCGACTAAGCTTAGGCAAACGACTGTGTTATATGGTAAATTTAGCATGTATTCACCCTTTCTTTAGTTATGTAGATAAATAAATAGTGCGAGATACTGAGCAAATATTAACCATAATATGTAAGGACATAATAGGAACCCTGTTTTTATCCCATGGTAGATGCTAGTAATGCATAGACTGCAGGTGATGACAATCATCACCATAATCATAAAACAAGCTAAACCTGTCCACATCATGTTGAAGAACACGAAAGACCATAAAAAATTAATAGCCATCTGTATCAAAAAGCCTATCTTTAAATATTGTATTAAATCTTTTTTTTCTGTATAAAGGTGCCAAAGGCTCCACGCGTAAACTGCTAACAAAGCGTATAAAAGAGTCCAAGCTATTGGGAAAATATAACCTGGTGGGTTGTAAGGTGATTTTATAATGTCGATATACCATTCACCTGGTTGGGAGTAGTATCCACTCAGCGATCCTAGTACCTCGAATAAGATTATATAACAGAGAATGAGAGGCATGCTTTTATAATTTAAAGTCTTTTTAATCATACTAAGTCCTCTATCGGTTTTCTTCCTTATTAGTTAACCGCAGGTGAAGGTTCAAGATCAAAACTATCTGCATGAGCATTAGATTCTGTCTTAAGCTGTTCTGCAATTTGTGTATTAGTTACTAATAGATACCATGCTACAGCTAATATAATAATAATGGAGCACATCCCTAATTTTTGCGAACCTGTCATGTAGATTAATGCCGTGTATATAGCAGGCCCAAGAAAAGCGGTTGCTTTTCCAGAAAACATATACAATCCAAAAAATTCTGCCGTATTCTCTTTAGGGCAGATTTTTGCAAAAACTGCACGTGTAGATGCTTGAACTGGTCCGATAAAAAAACTAAGTGTTAGACCTGCTATCCAAAAATGTAGATGCGTTGATGCAAAGGTGATGTACCCTCCTCCAACAAGCAGTGCACATGTGTACCAAATCACCAGCATGTACTCATCGAACCATAATGATAAATTACTTAATAACAACCCACCTATTCCAGCAGAAAGATTCAAGCCTATTCCAAGCAAAAGTACCTCTTGGTTACTAAAGCCATGTACGGTACTCGCTAAGATACCACCAAAAGTGAATGCCGTCGTCAGTGCATCAGATATCAACATTCTTGCGACCATATATTGTATTAACCCTGGTATTGTGTATGCTCTAGACAGTGTTTGACGTAAAGTCGCACGCTTTATCCGCTTATCTCTCGCTTTTCGCTCTGGTGTAAAAAGAAAAAAAGGCATTGCAAATATTAGTAACCAAGCTCCTGTCAGAGGTCCTACCACTCTGACATTAGCGAAGTTCTCATTAGTTATCAGCCATGATTTTTCCGGTAGTATCAGCGTCAATAATATTGCTACCAAAGCAACAATAGACCCAAAATATCCAGCTGCCCAGCTTATACCTGAGAGTCTACCAATATTTTTTCCAGTAGAAATTGTCGGTAACAATGCATTATAAAAAACAAAAGCAATATCAACAGCTATTGTATTTATGCAAACACACGCTAGTGTAAGCCAAATCCAACTAACTCCGGGCTGAGCATACCATAGTAAACTACAACTTATGGCCGTTATAATCGTACAACTAAAGATCCATGTCTTACAATTATTATACTTATCAGCAAAACTTCCACACATCGGAGATAATATCGCTATCAATAGTGCTGCAAACGTTGCTGTATGGCCCCACAGTAATGAACCACACTGGGCATGACTGGAAGATGTTAAGTGTATCATTTGACACGCATCCATGCTTGCTAGGCTAGACACAAAAAATGTAGGAAATATAAATGTCGCTATAATACTTGATGCCGGGGCTATTGCCCAGTCAAACAAGATATAGCCAAAAATTGCTAATATATTATTCATTGGCGTAGATAAATTGTCTTAATAAGGTATCATTAACTATATCTGATGCGCTGGTGTAACTCTAGGACTTTTACATGAAATTATCTCGGATCTTTCTCCTTCTATTTTTTTTAATTTTTTCTCCATACTATCTTTTTGCTAGTACGTTCCACATAAATAGTAGCTCGGACTTAGTTGGTTCTATCCAATATCATAGAATTGTGTCTGGTGATTCATGGAATGACCTCTGTTATTATTATGGTGTTGGCTATGATGAGCTCCGTGCAGCAAACCCTAAAATAGAATCGATATCTGCAAATACTGGTAGGACACTCGTTATACCTAGTTTATATTTATTACCGAGTAAAAAATATCGTAATGGGATAGTGGTTAATCTTGCTGAGAAACGCTTATATTTTTTCTTAGACCCCCATACCGTGCTTACCTATCCTGTGAGTATTGGTAAATCTGCATGGGAAACACCCACTTTTTATGCCTCAGTACGTGGAAAAAAGGTTGCTCCTAGTTGGTATGTTCCGAAATCTATAAAAGAATATATGCGAGAGAAATACGATCGTGAGCTTCCGGATGTTGTTGAGCCTGGTCCGGATAACCCACTTGGGAACTACGCTATTTATCTGACAAAACCGGGCATACTCATACATGGCACTAATAATGAGAGTCGCCACGGTAGTGCAATATCTGCTGGGTGTGTGCGCATGTATAATCGTGATATTCAAGAACTTTTTTTTCTTGTAGGTAAATCTGCACCTGTTTACTTTATTCACCAAGATGAAAAGATTGGTATTCATGAAAATGCTGTGTTTTATGAAAAGCATTCTGCCTATAATGATGATGACTTCGATATGGTATACTTTTACCTCGATAGTTTACAAAAGCAGCATGAATTCATGCTGATAGATAAGGACTTACTGAAAGATGTTCACGATTTCGAGCGAGGTATCCCTATTCAAATCGGCGTAATCGAATAAGAATTAGCATCATGGCATAATAATAGATATGCTGTGAACTTTACTTTTGACATATCTGGATATATTCGCATACATTTTTTTTAAACGTAATAGTTGACCGCAGGCTGTATCTAAAGATTGGGGCAATATCTCGCTCGATAAGAATAGCGTCATATGTTTGAGACGTACTCAATCAAAGCGGCATAGTGTGGACTTTTACTTTACAGATTCCAAATGATTTTTGAGCGTGTCATATACATTGTTTACATGTCCAGGTACTTTTACTTTTCTCCAGCTTGCGATTAGATCAAGAGTTTTGCTTACTAAAAATGTAGAGCGTTCTACACCGAAATATTTTCTGCCATACATGCTTTTTTCTTTCCATACTCCATATGCTTCACATACAGTTTTATCAACATCAGCTAATAAGGGATAACCTAAACCCAATGTATCAATAAACTTCTTATGAGTTTTGGGACTATCTGGTGATATGCCGATTACCGCACATTTACCATCATTGAATTTACTCAAATATTCATTAAAATCCGCTGCTTCTTTACTGCACCCGGAGGTTAGATCTTTTGGGTAAAAAAAGATTACTGCATATTCCTCAATCAGTTCTGCCATATTGAATGTAGACTCATCTTGGTCGGGTAGTATGATGTTTGCTACTTTTTCACGCATTTTTTGCTCCTTGGTTTTCCAATCGATATTTAATGTAAAGAATAATATATCCTGTTATCCCAGCGAGCACAGATGCGAGTAAAACGCCGACTTTAACCCATCTAATATAATCACTGTGATCAACGAATGCTAAGCCACCTATGAAAAGACTCATAGTAAAGCCAATACCACAAAAAAATGACATACCTAATAACTCTATAAAGCTTACTTTTTTCAATAATGTTGGCTTTGCTAACATAAATATACCTATAGCTGTGCCTATACCTATAGGCTTACCAAAATATAGACCGTAGAAAATACCTGTGGTAACTGTGTTGTATAAATCAGACAAATGAAAATCAAGCACATGCACCCCCGCATTAGCAAATGCAAATATGGGTAATATCCCATATTCTACCCAAGGTTTCATTTTATCGTGTAGGATAAGCATGTTAGAGCTGCCTGAATCTTTCTGAATCAGTGGCAGTGCTATCGCGATTAGAAACCCGCTAACGGTAGTGTGTATACCTGATTGTAGCACTGTATACCAGATAAATATTGCTGGTAAAACGTAGAATAATAATCTAGAAAGACCACTATTGGCCATGGAAATAATTACCAGTATTCCAGCTAATGACAACGACAGAGTCGTGATGTCGATAGATTGACTATAAAATAATGCAATAACTAATATCGCAAATAAGTCATCGAAGATTGCAATACTTACTAGTAGTATTTTCAGCTTTTTCGGAACTTTACTACTCACTGCTGCAAGTAAACCAATCGCAAAAGCTATATCTGTGGCAGTAGGTATAGCCCAACCACTGAGTAGATTAGGATATGGTAGGTTGATAGTGTAGTATATAGCAGCAGGAGCGATAATACCGCCAAGTGCTGCAATTAAAGGAAGTAGAATATCTTCTGTATGCTGTAAATCTCCGGCTATCATCTCATGCTTGATTTCAAGGCCAATATAAAAGAAAAATATAACCATCAGCCCTTCGTTTATAATCTGATGGAAATTCCAAGTTAAAATTGGTACAGGAGTATGCAAAATCTCGTTATAAAAATGTGCAGCCTGTGTATTATCCAACGTAAGCGCAACAAGCGTTGCTATGATTAATAATACTCCTGTGAGTCTTTGTTCGCGATGAAGTGTATAAATCCAGGAATGCATAGTGGTGTAGAATTTAGATTATTTATCATAATCTAGAAATCTATATGGTACAAGCATGGAGACATACTTGTTTATAGGTGTGTGTTTTTATTGTGTATGTTATGTGGGAATGTTAGAATTACACCATGAATACCTACATTTTTATATCAATTATTATATTTTTAACGACGTCTCTGGCATTTACCTCCTATAAGTTGGATTTTGTAAATAGCCGTTTCCTATTTATAAAAGGTATTCTTATATACGGTATTTGTTATCTTGTATCAGAAGTGATGGGTGATCGAACCTTTTTAGACTCTATGACACAACTAGAAGCCTCTCTTGATTATGAAGGTATTTTAATCCATGGGTTTCTCAGTTATCTCCTTTTTGCCGGAGCACTACACATTAAAATAAAACTTTTTTTTGAAAAGTTACCGGAAATATTAACTCTTGCAATAATTACCACAGCACTAGCGACTTTTCTCACAGCTTTATTACTTTTTTCTGCTTCTTCTTATCTAGGCTACCCTTTATCCCCTATTGCGTGTATGCTCTTCGCTGCTTGTGTATCGCCAACTGATCCTATTGCAGTAATTGCACTGCTAAAAAATGTTAAGCTTCCTCACTCCATTGAAACAAAGATTGCTGGCGAATCTCTATTGAACGACGGAATTGGTATTGTTTTTTTCACCACATTTTTACATATGGCAAGTGCTGAAACATTAAACGTCATTAATCTCTCAAGCCTATTTTTTCGAGAAGCTATCGGTGGTTTACTTATAGGATTTCTAACTTCTTTCACTTGGGCCCAGCTCATACAAAAAACCTTGCATAGAGATTACTCGCCAAAGCTTGATATTTATTGGTCTCTTAGCCTTGTCAATCTTGTTTATTTGGTTGGGACCGCCCTGGATGTATCAGTACCATTAGCCTGTGTTAGTGCTGGTTTAACCACGAGTTATCAACTCGCAGATTTTTCTCATGCCAGGTACCGTACACTCTTAAACTTCTGGGACGTGGTTGATGACCTTTTGAATACGATTATATTCTTCTTGACTGGGACATTGGTATTTAGAGTAATGACACTGCATAGTATTTCTGATCTTCTTATTACATCTGTTCTAATCACCTGTTTTACACGTGTTATATCTGTGTATCTACCAATCAAATATATACTTTTCTGGCGTAGTCAATATAAAAACCTCATCTCTGTGGTATCTCTTAGTGGATTGAAAGGTGGTTTATCTCTAGCGCTTGCGCTATCTATACCTAACTCTATACCCGGCCATGAGATTATATTTGCGATGACATTCTCAGTTGTAGCATTTACCTTGATTATTCAATCTACAGCTGTATCCGCTTATGCACAGTATCTATATGACAATGGCAAGCTATAGACATTATATACTGTGTAAGCCACCCGCTTTTAACTCCCAGGCATACTCTGTTTTACTAATAAATTGCTTATCGTGTGATACGATAACTAACGCAGTTCCTTGGGTTTGGCTAAGACTGAATAACATGTTCTGTACAATCTCTGCATTCTCCTGATCCAAGCAGCCAGTTGGTTCATCAGCAAATATAATTTCTGGCTTATGTATAATAGCCCTAGCTATATTTACGCGTTGTTTTTCACCACCAGATAGTGACAGTACAGATTGATTATGTAGTTGATAAATATCAAGATCCTTCATTATATGAACGGATTTTTCAATAGCATACGTATAAGTATGGCCTTTAATAATCAAACTAAGGGCGATATTTTCTGTGGTGCTAAAATCAGGGAGTAAATTAGGTGCTTGAAAAATAAAGCCTAACTTTTCTTGTCTTAATCTAGATAAAGCATCATCTGATAATGTGTGTATTTTTTGTTTACAAAGTTCTATTTCTCCGAGCTGAGCTACCTCTAAACCCCCTAAAAGATTTAATAATGTTGTCTTACCAGTGCCAGATTTACCGGTAATTCCATGTACTTCACCTGACTTCACCAAAAATGCTATTTTTTCTAATAACCAATGTTGCTCATTCTTGTTTTTAAAACATAGGTTATCTGTTTGTAGAAGAATCTTTTTATTCATGGCGTAGTGTCTTGGCAGGTTGAATTTTTAGTGCTTGTCTCGCAGGGTAAAGTGCAGCAAGAAAAGCTAAGACTTCTGTAAAAAATCCTATCGCTAAAAGATCCGTCCAAACCACTTTCGTAGGTAGATAGCTCAACATAAATACCTGTTCAGAAAATAATTTAATCTGGGTGACATTTTCAAACCAATCTACTAGGCTGGTGAGATTGTACGCAATGGGCAAACCAATTGATATACCTATTAACGCCCCTATAGTTGCAATAGTGATGCCTTGTAATACAAAAATTCTAAATAAAACGCGTTTACTCACCCCCATCGTTTGTAATACAGCTATTTCTTTACTTTTATCCATCACTAATATCACAAGACCCGTGACTAAGTTAAACGATGCAATACATGTAACAAGCGATAATACGATAATCATCATTTTTTTCTGAATTTGTAGTGACTCTAAAAAGGTTTTAGCATTACCTGTCCAGTCTTCAAATATCAAATCTGGATACTTTCTGTTCAGCTCACGTGCTACCATTGGAGCATAAAATATATCTGTAGTGGTTATCGCAATCTCAGAAATTGTATCTTCAGGTAAATCTAGACTCGTATTTAAATCACTAAGTCTCATATAGATAGTATTATTTAACGGCTCTAATAGATTGCTCTGATCAAAAAAACCAGATACTTCAACACGAATGTTTACTGGTTTGAGCTGGCTCTTCGCCTGTTTAGCCGTAATCAAACTAAACTTATCGCCCACTTCTAGATATAGTCCATACTTAAGGCTTTCATGTATCCATGCCTGTGGAATTAAGTCAGGCCCTTCTACATCATCAGACTCTTTAGGTAACCATTTAGGCCTGTAAGCACTAGGTGATGCATATAGCATAATCGGTAACATCTCTCCGCCATTCTGAATCACAGCGTAGACTCTCGTCTGTGGTAAAACAGAAACCACTTTTTGCTCTTTTGATAATGCTTCTACCTGTTTCTGCCAGTTAGGCCAGACATGCAATAACGGTTTCGCAATAATGTGGGTCTTCATCTGACTAATATGTTCGTGAATTTTTTCCTCCACACCATTGAAAATAGAGGTAATTATAATTAAAATGGCCACCCCCAAACTTATACCAATAACTGCTAATCTTTGTGTGAGTTTTGTGAATGCTGTATGGTGTCTTGAGCCAATAAAGCGGCTAGCTATAAGCAATGCGTATGATTCAATCATTAATTTGCCCGGGGCCGGAGTCGAACCGGCACGGATGTCACCATCCGAGGGATTTTAAGTCCCTTGCGTCTACCAATTTCGCCACCCGGGCATAACCAACTCGTAAATAAGGCTGAGGCCGGAATCGAACCGGCGTACACGGCTTTGCAGGCCGCTGCATAGCCACTCTGCCACCCAGCCGTAGATTTGTATTGAGGAATGTTTTTTGCAGCCACGATACAAAAACCTGTATTTAAGCGGGAAACGAGGTTCGAACTCGCGACCCCAACCTTGGCAAGGTTGTGCTCTACCGCTGAGCTATTCCCGCAGGGTCAATGGTTATCTATATTACTTGAAGTATAAGAAACAAATGTCCATAGCGACAAGCATGTAGAGACAAATAATAACATAAAACCCAATTGATATACAAGTACAGAATGCCAAACAATTGCCTGTAGTAAGCACACTATCGCAAAAAAAAGTATTACCGACTTGAGCTTGGCTAGTTTTGACACAGGAACATCCCGAAAATTACTGCGTATATAGCTTATAATAACATCACGAAAAACTAGAATACACACACATGACAATATCCATAAATTCTTTGATTCGTATACTATCCATAGTAATGCCGTGTTACAGAGTAGCTTATCGGCAATAGGGTCAAGATAAGCACCGAATACTGATTGCGCTTTTAACTGCCTCGCCAACCAACCATCAATGCCATCCGTTATTGCACACATGATAAATATCACCACAGCAAACTGGCTTTTATGTATACATGCCCATAGAAAAAATGGCACAGCAAATATTCTAAGCCAAGTCAAAATGTTTGGTAGATTCTGAGCAGCTGATTTCATATATAGACAACCTGGTTTTGCATACCTTCTCTAGGTACTTTTAGTACGTATGTTTTCATATACCTGTTTTGCAAGCTTGTGGGAAAATCCTGGTACATGCATTATCTGATTTAGTGTCGCTTTTTGCAATTGTTTTACTCCGCCAAAATGCTTAAGTAATAACGCATGCTTTTTTTCACCAATACCTTCTATATCTATTAAACTGTCTTGCAATGCCACTTTTGCTCGGGCTTTTCTATGATGAGTTATGGCAAACCTATGTGCTTCATCTCGAATATTCTCTAATACACGCCTAGCATGATTATTAGGAAAAACCTCCTGATCCAGACCCTCTTCTGTCCAAGTATAGTAATGCTCTAGGCCATTTTTTCTTGTGCTATCTTTGGTTATTGCTAGCAAGCTGACACCTGGCAAACCGATATCGTATAGCGTTTTTTGTACAGCATGCAATTGACCTTTTCCTCCATCAATAAGGAGTAGATCCGGCGTCTGATTTTTCTTAAATCTTCGGGTAATTGTTTCACGCATCGATTCGTAATCATCGTTTTTCGTTGATAGCTTATATACACGATACGCCTGAGTTTCTTTTCCTTGTGGTGAAAAAACAACACAAGACGCATAAGTCTGGTGTCCTTGTGTGTGACTTATATCAATGCACTCAATTCTTTCCCACTCCGCTTCACCAAAAATCTTGGCTAAATTGGAAAAAGCCAGTGCGTATTTTTGAGTTTCTAGTTGCGCATGTTGCATAAATGCGATCGCGTTTGCCTTGGCTACACCAGCCCACGACTTCTCGCTGACGGATTTAGCTTTGTTATGTACCGGTAAAACACAATCTTCTGATACACTTAAACTAATCTCTTTATCTAAACTCGGACATAGAATTTTTATAGGATAGTCATAGGGAACTAGCTCTTGAGTATAGTACTGCTGTAGAAAAGAGAGGCTTTTTTCATGCAGCGACCCTATAGCATCTTTGAAACAAAAGTCTTTTGAATCTGCTATCTTACTCTCTCTGATCCAAGTTATTTGAAAATGTACTCGCTCTAACTCTTCAACAGCTATTATTATATCTAAACTTTTATGCTGAGGATTATGTGCCTCTTGTTGCGCAAGGTTTTGAATATTTGCTATACAATCTCTATATTTCGCTGCTTTCTCGTAATCTAACTTTATAGATGCTGCTTGCATTTTCTCAATAAAGCTTTCAATCAACTCAGTATGATTGCCCTTTAAGAAATTCCTCAAATCTTGCACTTGAGCACTATAATCCTCTACATTAACATGTCCGACACAAGGACCTGTACACCTACCTATTTGATAGAGCAAACAGGCTCTAGAGCGATTCACAAAATTAGCATCACGACATGTGCGAACACGGAATATTTTCTGTGCAACATCAAGTGTTTGTCTTACTCTACCAACATTTGTATATGGCCCAAAATACTCAACATTTTTTCTTTTACGTCCCCGGCTTGTGCCAATCTTTGGAAATTTATCTTTCGTAAGGTATATAAATGGATAGGTTTTATCGTCTTTGAGACATATGTTGTACTTTGGCTTATGTTTTTTAATTAATTGATTTTCTAATACTAGCGCAGCATGTTCTGAATTCGTACACACGGTTTTAATATAGGCGATGTGTTGCACCATGGCGAGTGTTTTCGTATTGAGTCCTGTCGGCCTAAAATAGGACTTCACGCGCTTAGACAAATTTTTTGCTTTACCTACATACAAGACCTGCTCTTCTTTATCTAGAAATAAATAGATACCGGCTTGTGATGTAAGAAGGTTTAAATTTTCTTTGGTGAGATACATAATTATTGTGGCAACATATTAATCACGTATAGCACACAAGTTAAGCATTGTGTAGGTAAACGTATTTTTATTGCTCTTGATCGTCGAAACTACTAATTCCTTCGACAATACCGTGCTTTATCGCAAGACGAGTGAGCTCAACATCGTTTTTGACATTAAGTTTTTCGAAAATCCTATAACGATAACTGTTAACCGTCTTTGGACTTAAAAAGAGCACCTCAGATATTTGCTGTACTTTATGTCCACTAGTGATCATCATAGTCACTTGCAACTCTCTTTCAGAAAGAGATTCAAATGGAGGGCACCCTTGATCAGTTAGGTGTTTAAAGGCGATCTTACTTGCTATCTCAGGGCTTATGTATCTTTTTCCAGTCAAGACATTCGAGATAGCAAGACTAATCTCTTCTTTACTAGTGTTCTTGGTTAGGTAGCCATGCGCCCCTGCCTGCAAGAGTTTTGTGGGAAATAAATCATCGTTACAAACAGTGAGAGCTATGATCTTGGTATTAGGGCACCTATTCAAGATATTGATAGTTGCCTGGAGGCCACCTATACCTGGCATCCTAACATCCATTAGAATTATATTCGGTTGATGTTTCTGGGCTTTTTGTATAGCTTCTTCACCTGTTGAAGCTTCATCGATTATCGTGATATCGCTTAAGTTGCTTAACAAGCTCACAATACCCGCACGAACTAGCTCGTGATCGTCTACAACTAGAACAGTGTGCTTTGCGTTTGATTTATTTATCATGCTTCGTTCCTACTTTACGGAGAGACAGGGATTCGAACCCTGGGAGGGGGGTACCCTCAACGGTTTTCAAGACCGCCGCTTTCGACCGCTCAGCCATCTCTCCTGGTTTTAACAGTTTGTAAAAAATGTTCGGGTTATCATATAGGAAGCTATGTATGCTGTCAATCTATACGAATGGTTTTAAACTATAATACTCTGATTTTAACGTGTGTTTTTGATAATGCAGATAAAGATATTTGAAATAAATATTCTTTTATCTTGATGTTTTCAAGTTGCATTACTAAAATGTTACCAAATATAAGTGGAAACTACATTGCTGCTCAACGACGCATTTGATTTAAAATCATCTCAGACACTTCTACATACTATTATTAGGATGAAGAATCTAGACCACGAGCTCTTTCAGAGAATGTTTCGTGATACCGCTGCTAAAGCCCCTAAACTCTTCCAAAAATCCAGCATGGTTCTAGACCTGCAGAAGACCCAAGGCACACTAAGCCAAGAAGCGTTGAACGAAATCAAAGCTGCAATAGAGTCAACCGGAGCAAAGCTTCTTGCTATTTCTCACCCATCATCCCAACAGGAGAGTGTTGCCAACATACTTAATATCCCTGTGCTGAAAGACTGCAAACACTCTACACCAAGCGTACAAGTACAACATTCAAGAGAGTCAATGCTAACCAATAAGGTTCGGCGTAGCATGCAAGTTTATGCAAAAAACAAAGACCTTATAGTTCGAGGTGATGTTAACCAAGGTGCTGAAGTTATAGCAGATGGCAGCATTTATGTGTTTGGGGGTCTACATGGCAAGGCTATTGCAGGTGCGTCTGGTGATTTGTGTGCTCAGATTATAACCCTGTCCTTTAATCCTGAGCTTTTAGCAATCGCTGGTGTCTACGTTCTCCACGAAAACATACCTAGCCAACATCTAGACCAAAGAATGCGTACCTATTACCATGACTCAAAAATACAGTTTAGCTGCCTAGGAGAAACTTCTAAAATCAGTGGCTTATGATTCGTTTTACACTTAGTTTGCTTTTTGCTAGATTTTTAATTATGATATTTTTTTTTGTTGGATTAAAGTATGTCTCGAGTAATTGTTATTACATCAGGTAAAGGTGGCGTCGGTAAAACCACTACGAGTGCAGCAATATGCACCGGTCTTGCTATGCGCGGAAAACGCACCTGTGTTGTGGACTTCGACGTAGGCCTGCGGAATCTTGATCTCATTATGGGGTGTGAACGCCGCGTCGTATACGACTTAATAAACGTTGTAAATCGAGAAGTTAATTTAAAACAAGCTCTGATAAAAGATAAAAAACTCAGCAACCTCTACATCCTTCCCGCCTCCCAAACACGTGATAAGGACGCCTTATCGATGGAAGGTGTAGCAACTGTAATCGCAGAACTTAAACAAGAATTTGATTACATAATATGCGACTCTCCTGCAGGTATAGAGAAAGGTGCATTTGCAGCAATGTATTTTGCTGACGAAGCTGTTGTTGTAACTAATCCAGAGATCTCATCTGTACGTGACTCTGATACCATTATTGGATTTTTATCGGCAAAGTCCTCTCGTGCTGAAAAGGGTCTCGAACCTATCAAAGAACACCTTCTTGTTACCCGGTACAACCCAACTCGGGTCAAAAACGGCGACATGCTCAGTATCGAAGACATTCTCGATATTCTCGACATCCCCCTACTCGGCGTTGTCCCAGAATCTCAAGCTGTTTTAAAAGCCTCCAACATGGGTGTTCCGGTTACTCATCACCAATCGAGTGACGCAGGTCAAGCTTACATGGATGCTGTATCACGTATACTTGGCGAACGTACGCCTTTGCGCTTTACTAAAGAGAAACGCCGAGGGATCTTAGCATCAATTTTGGATAGTTTAACTGGGGAGTAAAATGAGTATATTCGATATTTTCACAGGTAGCGTATTTACCACAAGTAATAAATCAGCTAAGACAGCGAAAGACAGGCTTAGAATTATAGTTGAAGCCTCTGGTAGATCTAATGGTAACCCAGAAGTTGAAAAGCTAAAAGCGCTTATACTAGACCTTATTGCGCAACATACTAAAGTCGAAAAAAACGATGTCGTCATAAATATTGGCGAGCAGAACGGCAAATCTGTTCTAGAATTGAGTGTAAACCTCCCCGCTGACTCTTAGGACTATATCTAATGCATTCGACCACTACACCTCTTTCTCTCTCGACCGATGAATCATTATTCACCCATTCCAATGACGAACTTGGGTACTCTATTTACGTAGCGATATTAGATGACAACTTTAGTTGTTCAATCGGAGGATGCAGGTTTAAAAGTTACCCATCAGATGTTGCTGCAGCAAATGATGCTATTTTACTTGCCCGCGCGATGGCAAACAAAGCCAATGTACATGACCTACCACATGGTGGTGCTAAAGCAGTAATAAACGTAAAAAACTCAGATACCAAGAAAGAAGATATACTTAAGGATTTCGCACTTGAGATCAACAAGCTAAAAGGAAGGTATGTTACCGCAATTGATGTTGGTACCTCTCCCAAAGACATGGATTTTGTGCAACAATTTTCACCATATGTGTGCAGTACCTCCGAATACCCTCATGCATCAAGCATGACCGCATTGGGTGTTTATTCGTCTATTAAAGCGAGCTGTGAACACTACCTAAGTAAAAGTCTAAACTCTGTTAAGGTTAGTATCCAAGGTGCTGGAAACGTTGGATATGATTTAATTGCCCTTCTCAGGAGACATACCAAAGACATCGTATTTACTGATGTGTGTGAAGAGAAGATTGCTCGCGTATTGCATGATTTCCCAGATATCACATATGTAGAACCAGATGAAATCTTTGAGCAGAAAGTTGATGTTTTTAGTCCATGCGCACTTGGCTCTGTAATAAACTCACATACCCTACCCAAACTCAACACCAAGATAGTTTGTGGCGCAGCTAATAATCAACTTGCGTCACTTAGCATGGACTCATTTCTGGCTGAAAGAGGTATAACCTATGTACCTGATTATCTTGCAAATGGCGGAGGCCTTATCTACGTTTCTAACCACTATAGAGGATTGAATATGGAGAATGTTCGCGCTGAAGTGGAAAAAATCTACACCAAATGTTTGTTGCTCATGAGAGATGCGTCCTTAAATGGAGACACCCTACTATCCCACATACAGTCACGTTGAAATGCTGAAATCCTCAATTAACTTGAATTCTAATTTATTAAAGCATGATGATCTACAGCCGGAGCTTGCTATTTACTATTGGATGTCTCTAGTCTTTGCCTTGGACAAAAAAGCCCGAGCACTACACAGTCAAGGTCATCTTGCCACATTCCCATCGTCTCGTGGCCAAGAAGCACTTTTTGTTGCCCTTGGACAAGTATTGTCTAGTGCTGATTGCTACGTGCCTTACTATCGAGATCATGGCTGCTTATTACAAAGAGGTTATACGGTAGAAGATATACTGAAATACTGGGGAGGATACACTCAGGGGAATCAATCAGGCTATGCGCATGACTTTTCTATTTGCGTTCCTATAGCATCCCAGACAACGCATGCAGTAGGTGCCGCTTGGCGTTATAAAAATAGTAAAGATAGGATTGTAGCAACAATGATTGGTGATGGAGGTACAAGTAAGGGTGACTTTTATGAGTCACTTAATTTTGCTTGTATTCACAAACTACCAGTTTTATATGTGATTAATTGTAACAACTGGGCAATATCAACTCCATTGTCCTCACAATCTGCTTCATCTTTACTAGATAAGTTTTCTGGTTTTGGTGCTATGGTATCAGAGGTTGATGGCATGCACTACAAAGAAATCGAAGCTGCCTTAACCTCAGCAAGACAATGTATTCTACAAGGCTTTGGACCTCAAGTGATTATATGTCAAACACACAGGCTTGACCCACACACTGTTCTTGATGACTATAGTAAGTATGCAGATAAGCTCTATATTGACAACCTTCGCAAGCAATTTAACCCTATTGAGAACTACAAGAATTACCTTCTAGAGAATATTGACTGTGATCAATCTACGTTAGAAGAATTAACTTTACTTACACAGTCGCAAGTTGATGATGCCGCCCAGTCATTTATAGATTACGCCCCCCCCTCTTTTTGTCCAAAAAAATATCTATTTTCCTATGAGTAATACGAATACGTTAGTCAACATTACTATGGTTAGTGCGATTAATACTGCACTCAAATATGCTATGAGTATAGATG
This sequence comes from Pseudomonadota bacterium, assembly GCA_036128855.1. Classification (GTDB taxonomy): domain Bacteria; phylum Pseudomonadota; class Gammaproteobacteria; order Comchoanobacterales; family Comchoanobacteraceae; genus JAYYPW01. Next base: position 89,598 of record JAYYPW010000003.1, on the reverse strand, counting down.
ACAAAATCGTAGTTCTTGGCCAAGATGTCGGTAAAGCTGGTGGGGTTTTTCGAGTAACGGATCAATTACTCGAAATATATGGTGCCGATCGCGTTATTGACATGCCTCTATCAGAAGCACTTATTGCTGGATCTGCTGTGGGGATGGCCGTGAGTGGATTGAAGCCAGTAGCTGAGTACCAATTTATGGGGTTTTCTGTTACTGGCTTAGATCAGCTTTGTAATCACGCAAGTAGAATAAGGTCTAGAACTATGGGTACTAAGACCTGCCCCCTTGTTGTAAGAATGCCTTTCGGTAGCCATGTGAGGGCACCTGAACATCACGTTGAAAGTCTAGAATCGCTATTTACGCATATACCAGGTTTAAAAGTTTGTTCTCCTACTAATGCGCAAGCAGCGTATGATCTTACCATAGATGCAATAAAATGCCCTGATCCGGTTATTGTTCTTGAACCTTTGCACCAGTATCATGTCAAGTCTTCACTTCAGGAGGCCAATAAAGAGTACACCTTAGGAAAATCTTTTGTTGTTCAGACTGGTAGTGATATTACGGTTATTTCATGGGGTGATATGCTGTGTAGAACTCTACAAGCACTCAAGAGTGAAGCTTATATAGATAAATCTATAGAATTGATTGACCTTGCCACCTTATCACCCATTGATTATGAAACTATCATAACCTCCGTGCAGAAAACTGGAAGGTGTGTCATCGTGCAAGAATCCTGCTTGAGTAATAGTATCGCACAAGATATAGCTGCAACAGTAAGCAATCGAGCTTTCTCATATCTACGAGGCCCCTGCCAAGTTGTCAGTGCTCCTGATGCTGTAATTCCTTATTTCCGTAATACAAGCCGATTTTTACCCACAGCGAAACATATACAAGATGCGTGTAATCTGGTTTTATCATATTAACTCTAGACATAATATGATGACTTACACTATTACTAACCCTTAACATGGACATAATATGACACTCTCTTTTTTACTACCCGACCTTGGTGAAGGTCTACAAGAAGCAACGATAGCACAATGGCATGTGACATCTGGGACAGAAGTAGCATTAGATCAAGTAGTGTGTTCGGTAGAGACTGCCAAATCTTTAATTGATATCACAGCACCGTGCGCCGCAACCATTACCCATCTGCATGCAAAAGCTGGTGAGACTATTGCGGTCAATGCAGCGCTTTTCTCTTACTCGGAAACGAATCCTGGCCTAGAAGAGACTACTGCTTCGCCGATAAAAACTTCAAGTAAACCTACTTCCCAAACACAGTGTGACCCTGATCTTCAAATTATATCAGAGCAAAAATCGTTTATACCGTCTGTTCCAAGAGCAAGAAAACTTGCGGATGAGTATAAAATTGATCTTGCTGATGTTATTAGCTGGAGTAAAAAAGACATGGTAAGTGTAAGCTGTGTCGAGGAATATATAAAACAACATCCCACCAACAAAACATCCGCAGAACCTAAACATTTCCCCGTTCAAGAAGCACTAAAAAATCATACACATATGGCCTGGCAGCAAGCAGTTCAAACTGTTGTTATGGATGAATTTGATATAACTCCATGGTTCAAGCAGAAAAACATTAACTGGGTTATACTTCAAGCTTTATGTGCTTTATGGTCTGATAATCCAAAGATCTTTAGTCGAGTCTCCGATGACCAAAAAACTCTGCATGTACCTGCTAAATTTCATGTAGCTATGCCAGTATATAGAGGTACATATACCCAAATCGTGCTATTACATGATGTCGATAAGATGACTGAAGCGTCATTCAGTCAATCCCTACAAGCAATAAAAGATGATCAAGCATCATCCCATGAGGATTATAGTCAAGCGCATACCATCCTTTCTAATGTTGGTGCATTTGGTGGCAGATTTGCCACACCACTCTGTATTCCACCACTTCTTTCAACTATTGCAGTAGGCAAGGCTTCTCTTCGCCCTGCAGTAGTGGATGGCGAGGTTAAACCACGATTTTTGCTGCCACTTTCACTTGGGTGCGATCACCGCTATGTAGAAGGCGCCGAGATGATCACCGCACTGCAATCTATCGGTAGATATTTATCTACTTTTCTAGCGTGATCTCTTTATCGACTATTTTGTATACTTGATCTGCAAGATCAATTAGCTCTGGCCTATGCGTGATAATTATTGCAATCTTATCTCTTAAAATCTTTTTTAGGTTATGCAATATTATTTTTTCATTGTTTTTATCTAGAGCAGAAGTCATCTCGTCTAATAAGAATATTGGAGCATCTTTGTATATAGCCCGAGCAATATTTATTCTTTGCAGCTGTCCACCTGATAAGTGCTTATCATTTTGTGAAATTTCTGTGTCATAGCCATTGGATAAGTTTTGTATGAATTCATCTGCATTAGCCGCTATTGCTGCTTCAAGCATTTTATCGTGATTGCATTCATCAGCTCCTAGTGTAATATTCTCGGCAATAGTACCTTGAAAAATAAGAGGATCTTGTCCTACGTAGGAGAATAATTCATGAAAATCATCATGTTGAATTTTTTCGATAGGAACCTGATTAAATAATATACTACCGTTTTCATGATTAGCAAGGCCTAAAATTGCGTGTATTAGAGAAGATTTTCCAGCCCCTGAGGAACCTAGAATTGCAATTTTTTGATTATTGAGAATCTTTAAATTAATATTTTTTATAATCAGCTGCTTATTCTTTGGTGTATACAGAGATAAATCTCGTATCTCTAAGCCTTCCAGCTTTTTATCAAAATGCTCTCGTGTAGAATCTTTGAAATGCATGGCATCAAAACACTTTCTAAGCTGATCTAGACTAGCTAGCGCTTTTTGAATATCTGCATTAGCTTTCGCAAGTGATTTAACTGGCTGTGTAGTTCGTGTTATGCAAAAAGCAAATGCCATAAATGTTCCATGTGATATCAAACCTGGCAATAAGTAGATATAAAATGTAAGGGCAACGGGTATAGAGAATAATAGCTGTATAGCAGCGTTTGTCATTGCTCGTATGTTGTTAAGTTTTGATTCGAGCGATAGTGCTTTCTCGTTCATTCCCGAGAGGCCTTGGAAGCTAACTCTGGTTGCTTTATATACCTGTAAAACAATCTGGCCTTTACAAAGCTCTTCTATCGCACTACTTACGCCTGCTAAGACTGATTGCAGAAGTGAATGCCTACCTCTTAACTTGGCGTTATTTACTGATTGTAAATAGCCCAAAGCTGGTAGAACTAGGATGAATAAGGAAAATAACAGTGGACTTAGATACAACATATAAGCAAATAGAAGAATAACAGATATGCCATCTTTAAGAAGCACAGAACATGCCGTGGTTATAGCAGTGCCTATGTTCTCTGCGCCAAATAATATATTTGTGTTTAAATCGTGCTGATAAGCTACTAGTTTATTTGGATTAAAAGGAGTAGCTATTTTTTGAAAAAGTGATTGTCGTATATTAGTTTTGATTCTCGTACAAACCCACGCTAGACAATATTCAGAGATATACTGAATAAAAGACCGGAGGGTAAAAAAAAGAATTATCGCAATACTAATTACTACTGCAACATTTGTTGTAGTTTGTATCTCACCTTGATCGAATATTGTCTTGATTAAACTTGCACCGATGACTTCTGTTGTTGCTAGAACTATTGTGGATATAAAACCAAGAAAAAATCTAAAGTAAACGCCTCTGGTAAACTGTTTTAAGAATGATATGTCTTGGTATGATATCCCAAATGAAGAATAGAAAGATTTAACTGTTGCTTGCACGGTAGCGGGCTTCAAAGTCGATTGGAGATAAATTTAACGGAGGAAAGCCTGCTTGTGTTGTCGTTTGTGAGACAACTTGTCGAGCATATGGAAAAAGCATATTCGGACAAAAACTATTGATTAATCGCTTTAGTTCATCATCACTATACCCTTTCATCTGGAATACACCACCATATATGAGATTAATATCGAAAACAGTCTTCTTTTCGATAGAGACATGTATAGACAACTTGATTTCAATACAGTAATCCGAGCTTGATAACTTAGTATGACCTATATTCAAGTCTAGTTTTGCATCTGGTTGCCATTTACTCTCGAGAGTGTGTAAAGGAGTTTGAACATCAAAGTCAAGCTTTTTAAGGAAGAGTTGTTTGATGAGAAATTCTTTAGATTGGCTAGTGGGCTTCACTGTTTTTTCATTGCTTACCATAATAGGCTCCTTGTGCTTTAATCATGCTTGTTGGCTAGATATGTTCAAAAAATGGGCACGTAGATCATCATACCCACCAATATGTTGCTTACTTAGAACAATCTGTGGGAAAGTTTTTTTGCTTGTAAGACTAGCTATCTCCCTGAGAACTTCATGTGGGTTGTCTACATGAGAGATGTTTATCTCGGTAAAAGAAATTTTATGCTGCTCGAGTAACCGTTTTGCCATAACACAGTATGGGCAGTTGTCTTTGCTGTATATAATGTTATCCATTGCTTACTTTACCTTTAGTTGTTTGAAACCCACCGTCTATCCAATTCTGTATACCACCTTCTATGTAGTATATCTTGAAGCCATGCTTTTTTCGTAGTTGTTCAGAAAGTTCCGCAGATATAGTTCCTGTATCACAATACAAGATGGTTGTTGTATTTGTATCGATGAGTGTTTCTGGTTTATCGACCAGGTGGTCATATTTAACCCAGGTAGCATTGCTAATATGGCTTTTGTTAAAACTTTCTTTATTTCTTACGTCTAGTAGCCTCGCGCCCTTTTGAATTCGTATGGCTGCAGCCTCTGGCTCTAGCTGATATTTACTCGAGCTGAATGCACTCAGTTCTTCAATCACGATTAAAATAAAAACGCCAATTATAGCAGTAATGAGTAAAAGGTGATCAGATGCGAAGGTGTAATATTCCTGCATGTTGAGTTTGATAAAGTTAAGAAAAAACCATTCTATCACTATTGAATATATTGTCAATACTCACTTTTTCTATGAAGTAAGTGTTGGCATTGATTTGTAAGTCACAAACAAATGGTGTAATATGAGCTAGCTTAGGTTTTTACGCCTAACTGTGGTATAATATACATATGGAGATTGAAAAATGAACTATCCAAATACACGCCGCTACACTACGCGATCACGCTCAGTCATACAAGAGCACACTGTTCTTCGCAATACCTATCTTCTTTTGGGTTTATCTTTACTTTTTAGCGCATTATGTACTGTTTTCTCTGTTGTTTTCCAACTTTCTCATGCCAACATACTTCTTCACATAATCTGCTTATATGGACTCCTTTTTTTAGTACAGATGAATGCTCACAATGGTCTTGGTATACTCTTCACGTTTCTTTTCACAGGTTACATGGGGATATCTCTGGGTCCAATCCTCAACGTGTTTTTACACAGCTACGCCAACGGCACTGCAATCGTACTTAACACAACCGCTTGTACAGGCATCATATTTCTAGTTCTGTCAGCTTATACACTAGCAAGCGGAAAAAACTTTTCCTACATGGGAGGCACGCTATTTATGTTGTTGTTTGCAGGCATTTTGTTGAGCTTACTTGGAATATTTTTGTCAATTCCCCTACTTCACCTTGCCATGAGCGCGGTTTTTATTCTCGTGTTTTCTGGCTTGATTATGTACCATACTAGCGAAATTGTGCATGGGGGAGAAACAAACTACATACTCGCGACGATCTCGCTTTACCTTGCGATTTATAACCTATTCTTAAATCTGTTACAGCTTCTTGCCATGTTACAAAATAATAACCGTAACTAAGCTATGATAGATACAAAGCTTCTACGTGAACAACTGCAGACTGTAAAAGCACAATTACAAAAAAAGGGCTACAAACTAGACTCTGATAGGTTTACGAGCCTTGACACTAAGCGTAAGCATTTACAGTCTCAAGCAGAATCCTTGCAAAAAGACCGTAACGATATCGCGAGGAGTATCGGTAAAGCTAAATCTGCAAATGAAAATTGTGATACACTGTTAGCTAAGGCTGAAGCGCTAACAACGGCTACTAAAGTGGCTGAAGATAAGTATAAATCACTTGCCCTTGATATTAAGTCATTCTTGTTAGATATACCTAATATTCCAGATAATGATGTCCCAATTGGTAATTCCGAGAACGATAATCTTCTTATCAAGGAAGTAGGTAAGGTCCCTTGTTTTGATTTTCCAACAAAAGACCATATGCAGATACTCGAAGGAATTGATATGAAGTCAGGTGCAGGCTTATCTGGGTCGAGATTTGCAGTACTTAGTGGAGTTGCAGCGCAACTTCATCGTGCACTCTCCCAGTTTATGCTAGATGTGCATGTCCATAAACATGGCTATACGGAATACAATCTGCCATTACTCGTTAAACCTGAATCACTGGAAGGTACGGGTCAATTACCTAAATTCAGTGATGATATATTTTTTATAGAAGACCACAATCTCGCCCTTATACCCACGGCAGAGGTTCCTCTTACCAACATAATCAAGTACTCTGACAATGGAGATATACCCTTGAATCTCTGTGCACACACAGTATGTTTTCGCCAAGAAGCTGGTTCTTATGGAAAAGATACAAAGGGTATTTTCAGACAACATCAATTTGAGAAAGTTGAGCTAGTCAAAATAACTGAGCCAGATCACTCTGATGCTGAGTTACTATGTATGTTAGAGCACGCAACAAATATTTTAGATTTATTAAAGCTTCCGTATAGAGTGGTCTCATTATGCGGCGGGGATCTTGGTTTCTCAGCTGCAAAAACCTTTGACATTGAGGTTTGGCTACCAAGCCAAGGCTGTTATAGAGAAATTTCCTCCTGTTCGAATACACGAGACTTTCAATCCCGACGTATGGGAGTAAAAATGAAAAACTCAGATGGCAAAAAATATTTCCCTCACACAATCAATGGCTCAGGTGTTGCTGTTGGTAGAGCGCTTATAGCAGTACTTGAGAATTTTCAAACCGCAAACGGTGAAATCTCCATACCTGAAGTATTGAAGCCATATCTTTCAATCAGATAGTTTTTCATAGCTCTTATTCCATACTAATTAATTAAACTATATGACTATCATTTAGCTCATTAAAACACATGTAGGCTATGTTGGCTATTTTTTTGGTTATTCTGACAACCAACCTCCGCAAGACAACTCTTGATTTAAGAGTAGCGCTGTAACCACTTTAAAGATACATCTAAGGTGACGATATTAGTATTGTGCATCTGTAGTAGTATGGCGAATAGTATTTTTGTATAGAGTAGGTCTTGTCTTGGTCAATAACGGCGCTACCTCTACTTCTGCTTCACTAAATCAATTTATTATGAGCCAAATGCTAATAATGATATCTTTATATAACTAAGATTATTAATATTCGTCAGATAAGCACCAAGTGCTTGCCATAGCTCAAAGATAATAGATTAGAGGATTTATAAAGCTATATATTCATATACTTTTTTATCGATTCTCTTCTGGATTAGGAGCAAGGACCTCTCTTTGTCCAGTAGCCTCTGTACTAGATACGATTCCTTCTGCTTCCATTTTTTCAATCAAACATGCAGCTCGATTATACCCTATCCGCAACCTTCGTTGTACACTTGATATAGATGCTTTTCTAGTACGTACAACAATATCCACAGCTTCATCAAATAGTGGGTCTACATCCCCGGCATCAGACCGCGAGGAAGAACTACCCTCTTTTGCTTCAATGTCTGTTTTGGTTATTTCTTCAATGTAGTTAGGCTGAGCTGTTTTCCTCAAGTGCGCCACAACAGATGCCACAGCCTCATCTGACACATAGGCACCATGTGCACGTAATGGAACGCCTGACCCAGGCGATAAATAAAGCATGTCACCAGCACCTAACAATGCTTCGGCACCTTGTTGGTCAATAATTGTCCTAGAATCAATCTTAGAGGACACCTGAAAAGATAACCTTGTTGGTATGTTTGCCTTTATTAGACCGGTAATTACGTCAACAGAGGGCCTTTGCGTTGCTAAGATTAGATGTATGCCTGCAGCTCGAGCTTTCTGCGCAAGCCTTGCAATGAGTTGCTCTACTTTTTTACCGACCATCATCATCATATCGGCAAACTCATCAGCAATCACAACGATATTGGGTAAATGACCTTGGTGTTCAATACCTGAGGCGCCAATATAACTGCCTAGTTTAGATATTTCATCTAGTTTTGTATTATATCCGGTGATATTTCGGACACCTACATCAGACATAAGCTTATAGCGCCTTTCCATCTCATTCACACACCAGTGTAGTGCGCTGGCGGCATCTTTCATATCTGTGACCACTGGAGTTAGTAAATGTGGAATACCTTCATAAACAGCGAACTCGAGCATTTTTGGGTCGATCAGTATCAATCTTAGATCCTCTGGAGAAGTTCTAAATAGCATACTTAGCAGTAGTGCATTCAAGCCCACAGATTTACCTGATCCCGTTGTGCCCGCAACGAGTAGGTGTGGCATTTTTGCTAAATCTACAACGACTGGTTGACCACTAATATCTACACCTAAAGCGAGACTGAGAGGCGACTTAGCACTCTGAAAACGGTCAGATTCAAATAGTTTCCGCAAGCCCACAGTATTTCTTTTGAAATTCGGAATCTCAATACCAATCGTTGATTTGCCAGGTATAACTTCTACAACACGAACACTAGGTATTGATAATGAACGCGCTAAATCTCGTGCAAGACCAGAAACCTTACTTGCTTTTGTGCCTGCAGCTAAAGCAAGCTCATATCGCGTTATCACAGGCCCAGGCTGCACATTAACAACCTGGCATTGAACATTAAAATCTGCGAGTTTACGCTCTAGCGCCTCACTTAATTCGCGGACTTTCTTTGGATCATGCTGCATTTCCTCGCCATCGGTTTGCTTGTGTAGGAGCTCGAGGGGAGGAGTTGCCTGTATTAAGGGGGGCTCGTCTGCGTCTACGTTTGAGTCTTTAACTGTTTCAAGCGGCCTCTGTTTTACTGAATCTAGATCAATTGGGTCTTGATGTGGGCGAGCCTTACTCAAGTCTATCACCATCTCAGGTTTCTTTGGCTTTTTCTGGCGAACTCTTTTCTTACTTTGCAACGACATATGTTTAGGTATAGCAGGCGCAACTCTATCGCTATTGGAAATTTCTTCGCTATCGCCCACTAAATTGATATCAATTGGCGTGTCAGATACTCGCCCCTGCTCGTTTTGTAATTCGTTATTACAAAGTTGCTGTCTCGATGCAAGTGAACTCATGTAGTCCTTGATCATAAGATTGAGATAAGAGATCAACTTAACTATGCTCAGCGAAAGTTTAGATATTATCTCAGTACTCATATGCACTCCAACCAGAAATGCTGTCGAGAGGAACAAGATAGATCCTGTAGTGTTTAGATAAGTAAAGCAGAGATTGTCTATATAGAAGCCTATGACCCCACCTGAAGTCGCAGGGAAGTTTGCGGAAATATTCATCAGGGCATTACATAGCCCAAGTGAACTTAACGATGCTAATAACAACCCAATAAAAAAGAGTGCACGCTGGCCATGTGAAGTTGCTTGGTAAGTTCTGTGTATTAGTATTGCTAGCTGCATACTACACACTGGTAAAGCATATGCTCCGTAGCCAAAAAGCATAAATGCAAAATGCGCTAGGTTATATCCCATGATACCTACTAAATGTTGCTCTGGATGTATCGCAGTAGAGTAAATAGTCATGTGGAAATCTACTAATGCGGCACAAAGAAATAAGGATAGTGCGACTAAACATATAGAAGCTGATTCGATTACATTTTTTTGTGTTGGTATGGCAAACATTGTGTTGCGTGTGTGTTTTTATATATATATTCATAATACCTAGCATCTTATTGGATGTAAACAAGTAAGGATGCAATAATATTTTAAAAATAACTTGCCAAATATCAGGATATACTGATATAATTCAACTCTTTTCTAGTTATTGTGTTATGAAAAAAATTCATCCAGAAATGATTACAGTTCAGGTTTCTTGCTCAGGTTGTGGCAACAAGTTTAAGCTTGTTGGCGCATATTACTCAAACAGTTTAATTGTCGAGCAGTGTAACAAGTGTCACTCCGCCTACACTGGTGAACGAAGAATGGTCAGTACCGGTGCAGTTGAGAAGTTCAACCTTAAGTTTGGTGACTTTACAACACCACAGAAAAAAAAGAGCTAAAACTTAGCTGACTTTTTCTGGCTGAACTTCAACAGCATCAACCACATGTAGGCACATTCTCTTTATGCCAAGATAACTCTGCACCTGTATAGTGTAGTAAATACTAATGTTCTCTCCTATACGACACATACGCTGCGCACTCTCTGGTGCAAAAAACCACATCGCATCAACCTGCCTCTCTGACTTCACATCTAACCGTAACTTCAAATGCTGCCCCTTTAGCCACTTATGCTGACATACTATGGCTTCATTCATAAACACAGGCTCTGCAAAGCCTAGACCCCAAATACCATAATCCCGTATTACTTCGGCAGTCGTGATAGTGAGCTCATGCGCTAGTAGATAACCATCTATCTCAAGTTTTTTTATAAACTTATTCTCATCCATAGAGGATATTTTTGTATGGTATAGCTCTTTGAATGCACTTAATGCACTCTGGCGTAGTGTTAGACCTGCAGCCATTGCATGTCCACCAAACTTAACTAATACGTCTGGCCGTTCTTGTGCAATATCTGCAAAGACTTCTCGTATATTTATTCCTGGTATTGATCGTGCAGACCCCTTGATGGTTTCTCCATCATCATCTGCTGCAAGTATTACTGTTGGTTGGTACACCTTCTCTTTAATCTTGGATGCTAAAATCCCTATTACGCCCTGATGCCACTCCTTGTGGAACAAGCATATACCCTGATTACCTTTTTTATCTTGGGCCACCATTTTCAAAGCAGCATCAACCATACCGTACTGAATTTGCATCCTCTCCATATTTAGTCCGCAAAGCTCTTGCACCTTACCTGCGGCAGTTGGTTGATCTATCGCCAGTAGAGCTTCAACACCAACACGCATATCAGCCAGCCTACCTGCTGCGTTTAGTTTTGGAGCAATTTTAAAGCTAATATCTGTAGAGGTTAAATGTTGTACCTGACACTGGCTTGCATCACATAAAGCTTGAATACCTGGACAAGCCTTCCCCGCACGGATCCTTTGTAAACCCTGCGCTACAAGTATACGATTATTTTTATCTAACGGTACTAAATCTGCTACAGTACCAAGCGCAACTAAATCAAGCAGCTCGGCTAAATTAGGTAGCTTTGCTCCGTCAATTTCATTTCCATCTCTAAGTAACTGCCTTATTTTTATCAATAAATAGAAAACTACACCCACCCCTGCTAAATTTTTTGAACCAAATGACTCTACACAGAGCTGAGGGTTGACGATGGCTTCTGCTCCTGGCAACTCTTTGCCTGGAAGGTGGTGATCTGTTATGACGACCTGAATTCCAAGCTCTTGCGCCTTTTTGACTCCATCAATGCTCGTTATACCATTATCTACTGTCAAGATTAGATCAGGCTTTTGCTTATGGTAGACATCTAGAACCGTTTCAACCGATAAACCATAGCCTTGCGTAAAACGATTTGGAATATAATAATCTATACTCACACATCCAAGCATCTTCAGCCCACGCATAGCGACTGAGGTCGATGTTGCGCCATCACAATCATAGTCTCCTACAATGATGATTCGGTTTTGTCTTTTAATCGCTGAAATTAAAATCTCTGCTGCTTCTTCAATACCAAGCAATCCGTCAGGGTGCAAAAGCCCGTGTGCTTTATGACAATAACACTCTGGAGATACGAGCCCCCTATGAGCAAATACCCTCCTTAGAACTGGATGTAATGCTTGATCATCAATAGTAGGATAGTGACGAGTACTAAGATCGACGATTTGTTTTTGCATTCTGCTCACTACTCAATTAGAATCTACACCGAGATTAGGATGAATATAACCGCATGTCAACACCAGAAGTCACTACCAATGTTTCGGAGATGTTATTAGATACTGTAAAAAACTACTGTATTAATGAGAGCAATTTTAATAGTTCGCTTACACATCCTAGCGAAGAGAACTTTAAAAACCAATGGAAATCACTGAGCAATCTAGGATTATTAGGTCTTGGACAACACTTTACGGCTATGCAAGAACCCATCCCTCATCAGCTACAATGGGACATTATTCGGATCTTATCTAAATACAACCCTGGTTTTGGCCTAAGCTATCTTGCTCATAATATTTTAGTTACTTACCCCCTACAGATATATCAGCATAATTCATGGCATAATTTCTGTTTGCAAAAACTTATGCTTGGGCAAATAGGTTGCTGTGCAATCAGTGAACCTAGTGCGGGTAGCGACGTGATGGCAATGCGAACGACTGCACGCGAAAATAGGGATTGCTATATCTTATCTGGAGAAAAAACATGGATTACTAACGGGCCTTATGCAGATTTTATTTTAGTTTACGCAAAAATAAACAGTCGTGATTCTCGAGATTTAGCTGTTTTTATTTTGGATGCACATAGCAAGGGTATCACTAAATCTCAACCAATGCATAAAATAGGTATGCAAAGCTCTCCTACTGGCACACTCATTTTTGATAATGTGCGCATCCCCAAACACTGTCGTTTAGACAATAGACAACATTCTGCTAAAAAAGTTTTGTTTCAACAACTTGACTACGAAAGGCTCATGCTTGCAGCTGGCCCGGTCGGCATTATGGACTGGTGCTACGACAAGACTGAATCCTATCTACAAACCAGGCAACAGTTTGGCCAGCCTATCGGCCGCTTTCAACTACTTCAGGGCCACATGGCAGATATATTTACTTCTTTGCACGCATCAGAGGCATACATAGAGAAATGTGTCGATCTTTATACCACCAACCAACTAGACCAGAAAACTGCTGCATCTGCCTACCTTTTCTGCTCAGAGCAGGCCCTAAAAGTCGCAGACACGGCTTTACAGTGTGCTGGTGCAAATGGATATATGCATGAAACGAGATATGGTCAGTATTGGCAAGATGCTAAGCTTTATACAATTGGAGGAGGCACATCTGAGATACGTAGATGGATCATCGGAAGATCGATATTAGGTTAGGTATTTCGATACCCTTAGATTGATACTATACAACTCTGTTCGCAACCTTATCATCTAATAATCTCTCATTTTCAGGACTAATAGGCTTTAAGATATTTGGCTGTTCTTTCGCATCTGGCTTTATACTTTCGCTTACAACAGCGTCCTTCCCTTTGCGTGTCTGGAAATGTACTTGAGCACGCTGAGACACATAATATCCAGCACTAGTTGCCATACCAAGCAGTCTCAATCCACCTTTAAAATGTAAGAATGCGCCAAGCACATTTAATGTAAATACTCCAGCTAGTCTTGCATTAGCAAGAAAACGCCTTATCGAATGGTCAAATTTTATTGCCTGAATAAACAAATTAGACTTCACACCTTTCTTAAGGTTTTTATTTTCACTGGCATGCATATCTACGTAGTGATTAAAATTATACCCCCAGATACCATTGCGCTCTAAGATGGTATTTGCTGCAAATGCAATACTTAGCCCAATCGCATAGTGCGGGGCTATAACCACGATATTTGAGATATTAAGGTAATATAGCAAGCCGTACATTTGCGAGAAGTCGCCTAAACCATAGAGCGCTGCACCCGTGATCGCACCAACAGCTGTCACAATAGGATTTGTGAGATAAGCGTTTAACAAGGCACTACATGCAAATTGTGTTGTAGTTATAAAATGATTACATGCATTTGTAAATGTAGAAAAAAGACGCGTATACCAGGTTTTTGGAGACGCATCATTTTTTTTCTGACTCTTTTCTGAAGGTTTTGCTGGCTTGGCTTGTCTGCTTGCAACAGTGGTCCCTTGCTTTGGTAAGTGCCCAGGTAGGAGAACATGATTGATGTATTTGAAAAAGCTATTTATGTAGGTCAAGCCAAACCCTACAAGCGCCGAACCTATAAAAACAGTGTAATAGCTGTTTTCTAGCAATCGTGATAAAGGAAACTCACTAAGCTGTAGCCAAATCATATTATAGGTAGTGAGGAAATAATGTCCAAGCGCCAACGAAGTTGATGTGAATGATACGAGTAGAAAAAGTGGTAAATATGCTAGATTTTTTTTGGTACGCTGTCGGGCCTCAGCCCCAACAACCTCGTCATGGGAGTCTCTTTCCACTGTCACCATCATATCTATGTATTCATTCATAATTGCTGATAATGTACATCCCACAGCGATAGCTATTTGTACAACAGGCCTTAGATGTAATGCTTGCGTGAGTAGAAGTATGTTAATAATCGCATAAAACCCCAACATTAGGTAATAAGCGAGGAAGGTTATTTGCGTCAACATCTCAACGAAGCTAGACTTATTGAACTTTTGGACCTGAGAAAGAAATGTACGACTATGCTGAGACATAAAAATAGCTATTTAAGGATGTCGCATTCTACTATTTCACGACAATACTGTCAATCTTTAGTGTTTCAACAACCTTCCAGCGGCCTAATTATACCCATACTTATCAATGATAATGATTGATCTTGCATTTTTTCAAGTAATCTATTGAATTAAATCGTGAAATAGGAAATAATATATTCCTTTTGAGACGCATATATATGTCCAAAGACGTTATGGAATTTGAAGGGGTTGTGATAGACTCCATGCCAAACACGATTTTTAAAGTCAAACTGGCAAACGGTCACATCATCACTGCACATATTTCAGGGAAGATGAGAAAAAATTACATTAGAATACTTACGGGCGATAAGGTAATGGTTGAAATAACTCCATACGACTTAACCAAAGGCCGCATTGTCACTCGACTTAAAGCATCATCCTAGAGTACTCAAGCACTCTTCTTACTTTTGCAAAGCTTACGCATTACTACTCTGCCATTCAAAATAATCACCTCTGCACAATCACCCTGTCTGATGTTACCGACTAAAAGTGACTCTGCGATTGGTCGCTTCACCACGTTGTTAATCAGTCTTGTCATAGGTCTTGCTCCCATTTTTGGATCAAAGCCGTGATCGCAAAGATATTCTTTCACTTGATCGCTAACTCGTAGATCAATACCTTGTGATTGCAATTGTACTTCAAAACTAGCCAAAAACTTATCGACAATTTGCATGATATTTTGTTTAGATAGCGCGTTGAATTTGATAATTGCATCTAGCCTATTTCTAAACTCTGGTGAAAAATCTCTCTCTAGTGCTTTATTTGCGCCAGTTTTTACATCCTGTCCATTGAACCCTAGTCTGTTTTTAGACATTTCTACCGCACCCGAGTTACTTGTCATAATTACTATTACATTTCGAAAATCTGCTGTTCTACCTACATTATCCGTCAAAGTACCGTAGTCCATTACTTGTAGTAATAAATTAAACAAATCTTGATGGGCTTTTTCTATCTCATCTAATAATAAAATACTATATGGGTTTTTCATTACAGCATCTGTCAATAAACCACCTTTTTCATAGCCCACATACCCAGCTGGTGCACCCACCAGCTGAGAAGCACTATGCTTTTCCATGTATTCAGACATATCAAACCGTATCAGGTTGAGATTCAAAATCGAGGCAAGATTACGCGCTAGCTCCGTTTTACCTACTCCTGTTGGGCCAGAGAAAAGAAAGCTTCCTATTGGCTTATTCGGATCACCTAAACCAGATCTAGATAATTTAATTGCAGCACATATTTGCTCTATTGCCTTATTTTGTCCATAAATTAACATATTTAGATCTCTTTCAAGATTTAAAACCATTTTCTTATCTGACGCTGTTACATGAGACTGTGGCACCTGTGTCAAGCTTGCTACAACTTTTTCAATATCTCTCACCTGAACGAGCGCTTGTTTATCTGCACTTGAAAGTAGTGACTTTGCTGCACCGGCCTCATCAATAATATCAATTGCTTTATCTGGCAAGAAACGGTCCGCCATATATCTTGAAGATAAATCAATAGCTGTTTTGATCGCTTCACTTGAATATTTTACGTTGTGATGACTTTCAAATTTATTTTTTATCCCACGAATAATAGTTAATGTTTCATCTTTACTTGCTTCTTTAACATCTATTTTTTGAAAACGCCTTGAAAGCGCCTGATCCTTCTCAAAAAGCTGTTTGTGCTCTTTGTATGTTGTTGCTCCGATACAGCGCAAATCACCTTTGGTAAGAAGGGGTTTCAGTAGATTTGCTGCATCTATAGCCCCACCAGAAGCTGCACCTGCGCCTATTATGGTATGAATCTCATCAATAAAGATTGTAGCGTGCTTGTGTTTTTTGAATTCTTTTAATACCGCCTTAAATCGCTTCTCAAAGTCTCCACGATATTTAGTTCCTGCGAGTAGCGAAGCAAGATCAAGTGCATATATGGTCATATTCTTTAACTTAGGGTGAACATTACCCTCTACAATTTGTCGAGCAAGACCCTCTATAACTGCTGTCTTTCCCACACCAGGCTCACCAACTAATATTGGATTATTCTTCCGTCTGCGACAAAGAATCTGCTCTAATCGGAATATTTCTTTATCACGACCAATTACAGGATCAATTTCTCCTTTGCGCACTTCGTCATTAAGATTGACAGAAAAATTTTCAATTGAATACTCCGATTGCGTCGCCACTTCTGCTGGAACTTCAAAAAACCCTTTATCATCGAAACTCTGTGGATTAATGAATTGTATATTTTGAGAGGTATGGGCCAGCTGATCATTGACCATAGATTTATGTATTCCTTCTTGCGTTAGAATAAAGTGTGCTTGAGATTGTGTTTCGCTTAATATAGCTGCCAATATATATCCACCATGAATATCGTTTTTACCCAATGTTTGGGCATGAAACACTGCTCGTTGGATCACTCTTTTAAAGCTATCTGAATGCTCGAGCTGGGTACTTTCTGTTGCGGCTTCAGCCATTTTGCTTTGTTTCTCTAGATAAAGAATTAAATTTGCTCTTATATTTGGCAAATTTGCTTGAATCTTGTTGAGCAAGCTTTTAGTTTCCTCATTATCCAATAAAGCTAAGAGCATATGCTCTATTGTGATGTAGTTGTGACCATACTCTAAAGCCAACTTATTAGCGTCATTCAAACTCTTTTCTAGATCATCGCAAAACATAAAATTTCTCTCTCTTAAAAACTCAGAGCAGTGTATAGTATAAAAAAAAATTTCTGCTGGTTTTATTTTCAGTTTTTTGTTTTTTTTTGTTAATAAAATTTATCTTATACTTGACTCTTGTACTAGACTTCTATTTTAAGTAGTGATATAATCTCGATTTTGAAAATTAGCGATCCTATAATATGCCTGAAGTTGAAGTAAGTAGATGCGGAAGTGTCGATAGTGCCCTTAGAAAGCTCAAGCGAATCCTTGATAATAACCAAATACCAAGGCTTGCTCGCGACCAAGAATGTCATATAAAACCTACTGAGAAACGTAAAAATATGCGTCAAGCAGCAGAAAAGCGTCATCGCAAAAAAACTGAGAAATCTAACCAGTCTAAAGAGTGGAGCAAGCAATCTCATAAACTCACGCTTGCCAGACAAAAAAAGAACCGCACAAAAAGCCCTCGTCCTTACCGCGAAAGAGCGGCTGTCTAGAAGCCTGAAATCACTCGGATGTCTGACGAGTATAAGCAATTTACCCGGGAACTAATTACCAGATTAGATATTGTTGATGTTATTTCAAACCGTATTAATATCAAAAAGGCAGGGAAGGAGTATCAAGCCTGCTGCCCTTTTCATAATGAAAAAACCCCTTCCTTCACAATAAGCCCACAAAAACAATTCTTTTATTGCTTTGGCTGCCACGCAAAAGGTGACTCAATCTCCTTTGTGATGCAGCACGACAAGCTCACTTTTCCTGAAGCAGTCGAAAAACTTGCGCAAACAGTTGGCCTGACTCCTCCAAAAACTAACAAAGGACCAATTATAGACAGAGCACTCTATAAAACCATGCGGGCCTACACACTGCTTGCTAAGCAAGACTTACAAAACGATAAAACCATTATAAAGTATTTACAGGAAAGAAAGATCAAGCCCTCTATACTACATCACTACCACATAGGCTACTCAGGACCTAGATCGGGTCAATATATTCAGAATCAACTTAAAAATGATCAAGATGCTTCCACTCTACGTGCATGCGGCCTTTTATCTGAAAGAGAGCACAAAGTACAAGCAAAGTTTTTCAAACGTATTCTATTTCCAATTCAAGATACTCAAGGGCGTATTATCGCACTTGGAGGACGCGTGATAGAATCTGATAGACAACCAAAATACCTGAACTCTCCTGAGACCATTCTATTCAAAAAGCGCCAAACACTCTATGGACTCTACCAACTCAGCAAACTACAGCTCGACCAGGTTTTTGTTGTTGAAGGCTATATGGATGTGCTAGCACTCGCGTCTTGTGATATCCCTCAATCTGTCGCTTGCCTGGGTACAGCTTTTACGGAACAGCACTGGCGGCTTATAACGCGCTACTCTGACAAGGTAGTTTTCTGTTTTGATGGCGACAAAGCAGGCAAACGTGCTGCTTGGCTCACTCTAACAAATATTTTACCTATTCTTAAACCTGAAAAATCAGCATTATTTATGTTTATGCCGGAAGGTGATGACCCCGACAGCTATTGTCAAAATAATGGATTGAATGCTTTTTTGCAACTAGCTGACCATTCTATTTCATGGGATATTTTCTTTATTAAACAACTTAAAGCATGTCACGATACCACATCAGTATCGGGACAAGCAGCATTCACAGATCAAGCCATGGATCTTATAAAAACTATGCAGCATAAAACTCTAGCACAGACACTGCAAGCGACCGTATTACCAAAGTCAGAGGTTAATGACACTTCAAACTCAACACCAGTTGTAAAAAAAGAAAATAATTTCTATAGCAAATACCAATCTTGCTTACACACGATCTTTTCTCAGCTACTTTCCAAAAACGATACACCGTGGCACTATGAAGAGGATATTAGCAATATAAGCCACCACCAGTCTTTACATGCACTCAATAGCCTTTTGCACCATCTGAGAGAAAAACCTGAGGCTGGCAGCTCTGACTTACGTGCGGTTTTAGAGCAACAGAAAGTATTAGACTTGATCTATGAAAAACTTGATCCTGTTAGCTGTATTTTTTCGGCACATATTTTGACTGTTGCACTTCATCAACTACGTATCTTGCTCCTTGAAAAAGAAATACGTAGCTATTTATCACAACAAGATAAATCCAATCTAACAGCGCACCAAAGAAAGATTATGCACACTTTGATATTACAAAAAAAGCAACTAGAAAATGATTATATTTCCTTGTTAAATCATATACCTGACGCCCCATAAAAACATTAAATATATCAGCATTCTAGGTTAAAATAGTGTATACTATGTGTATAATAAATAAAAACATTGAAATTACAGGTTGTTACAGGATACAATACTCATGAAAAATTTTAGGAGCACCTATGTCAAATGACGATTCTATCAAAGACTCTGAAGGAATAGTTAGTGAAAAATTAAAAGATCTCATTCAGATAGGTAAACAGCAGAAGTACCTTACCTACAACCAGCTTAATGATGTTCTGCCCTCTGGTATTGATGAACATTCCTTCAATCGTGTTTGGCGCGTACTTACTGATATCGGTATCGCTGTGGTTGAAACAGCACCTCCTGATGAAATGCTACTTATGGAGAGCGAGCTGGTAGTAAGCCCTGACGATATAACGGATGAACTAGAACTAAAGCATGAAATTAACACCATTGATCCAGTACGAGCTTATATGCGTGAAATGGGAAGTGTTGACTTACTCACACGCTCCGGTGAGATTAGTATCGCAAAACGCATAGAGGAAGGCATTAAAGAAAGTCTCCACGCCCTCGGCCAATACCCAACTATTATTAAATCTTTCATTCATGAATTTGAAGAACACATGGAAAATGAAGGTGCCGTATCAGACTTTGTTGTAGGATTCACCGATAATAGCCCTATTTTTCAAAACGCCCAGCCCGTTAATATACCTGATACACCAGAAACTCACAACGATACCACGATCAACCCTAATGAGATATCCCACTCTCCATCTGAAGAAAGTGAACCACCCGTTGACGAAGATGCAACTGATGAAACTCAGGCCGATAATTTTGACTCTGGCCCTGATGAAAACCTTGTTAAATCGCACATTGCTGAACTCAAAAACTTATACCAACAGTATCTTGAACAACGTCGTGAAGACCGTACAGCATTACATGACAAGGCTTACATCCCAGTAGTAAACCACTTTTCACAACTCAAACTCTGCAACCAGAAGATTGTCGCTTATCATCAACAGATCACCAATGTTAAAAACAAGATCAAATCTAAAGAACTAGCATTTGCTAATCTTTGCCGCGACAAAATTAAGCTCAATAAAAGAACGTCTAACCAGTCGGTAAAACTTCTCTATGAAGACGATCCTATAGCTAAGCTCAAAGAGAAAAATCCACTTCATCATCAAGCAATCGAATCATATTCCTCAACTATAATGCGCCATGTGAACAACATACACCATGTTTGCTCTCACTATGAAATTGATGTAGATGATCTAAAATCTATCTCTCGTAGACTCGCACTGGCTGACGCCAAGACTAAACGAGCCAAACGTGAAATGATAGAGGCAAACCTACGCCTTGTAATCTCACTTGCAAAAAAATACACAAACCGTGGGTTACAGTTTCTCGACTTAATTCAAGAAGGCAATATTGGACTTATGAAGGCCGTCGACAAATTTGAATATCGACGTGGATTTAAATTCTCTACATATGCAACTTGGTGGATACGGCAAGCAATAACCCGCTCTATTGCTGACCAAGCTAGAACTATTCGTATACCTGTACATATGATAGAAACGATAAATAAAATGAATCGTATAACTCGACAAGTTCTACAAGAGACCGGGCGTGAGCCTACTCAAGAAGAGCTGAGTGCCTACATGGATATGCCGATAGACAAAATCCGCAAGGTTCAAAAAATATCTAAAGAACCAGTTTCCACTGAAACACCTATTGGTGATGATGACGATAGTTCTAGTGTAGGGGACTTTATTCCTGACCCATCAGGTGTACTCCCTATCGAAAACGCCACTCAACATGGACTAGAAAGTGCAATTAATGAAGTTTTGTCAACACTATCCCCAAGAGAGGCTAAGGTACTGCGTATGCGTTTTGGGATCAAAATGAATACAGATCATACTCTAGAAGAGGTAGGCAAGCAGTTTGATGTTACACGAGAACGAATTCGTCAAATTGAAGCTAAGGCGTTACGCAAGCTTCGTCATCCGAATCGTAGCGAGAAGCTTTTCAATTTCGTTGATGATAGACAACGAGAAAGTTAACATCTGGATGACTTGCTTTTAAAGACTCTGTGTAAAAACACCAAGTAACTCAACGTGTTTAGTCTGGGCAAACATATCAAACAAGGTGATAGTTTGCAGGCTATATCCCTTGCCTTTCAATAACACAGCATCTCGTAAAAACGTTTGTATATTACATGAAACATAAACTATCTTTTTTATCTCATTTTCAGGCATTGACATAATAACCTCCTGGGCGCCAGATCTTGGAGGGTCAATCAAATACTTATCGAACTTATGCTTGGTGAGTATCTTTACATTAGAAAATAGATCCGCACATGCAAAAGAAGCCGTTTCTATATTATTACTTTTGGCATTTTCTTCCGCTTTTGTAATCATCTCTTTACTAACATCTATTCCGATAACGGTCTTAGCCTTTTTCGCTATGGCTAGAGTAAAATTTCCCACACCACAAAATAAATCTGCGATAGTGTCGTTCTTATTGATACGTAAAGCATCTACAGCTGCATCCACAAGCTTTGCATTAATAGGCTCATTAATTTGCATGAAATCATGTACACCAACTTGGACTTTATAGCCTTTTTGCTCCAATGCGAACTGAACTTGACTTGTAGGCCCCCACAATAACACCGTTGACGTAATGCCAGAAGACTGTAAAAAGATATACCAACCTAGATCTTTTGCACATTTTGTAATTACCTCTCTATCCTTATCAGTCAATGGCTTGAGATGCCTTATTATTGCAGAACACTTGCCTTGACACTCTAACACCTCTACCTGTGGGATAAAATCAGGTATAGACAGCTGTGTTATACAGTTTTTGACTTTCTTGAGACCAGAAGTGAGCTGTGGCACTAAAATTGGACATTCGTCAACATCTACTATCACTTTTGGTAAATGAATATGGCGGAACCCAAACCAAATCCTTGCTAATTTTTTACTATAACGCACACTAAACCGTGCTTTTCTTCTATAGTTATATGCCTGGCTAGAAACAAATGTTATAGGTGGACACCCTAGACCAGCATGCTCAAGCTGCTCTTTACATAATGCAATCTTATTTTCTTCTTGCTGCTTAATATGCATATGCTGTAAAGAACACCCTCCACAGCGGCCAAATGATCTACATTTTGGTATAACACGCTGAGACTGTTTCCTGATTAGATTAAATTTTTCAATGTAATTAAAATTCTTATAAAGCTTTTGCTTAGTGACAGCTATCTTTTCACCTACAAGTACATCATAGGCAAAGCAAACTTTGCCCTCGTGCCTACCTATGCCGCGACCTTGATGGTCGTAATCGGTAATCTCTAACTCGTATAATTCTTCTGTACAAACTTCTGACATATTTTTTTAATACCTAAATTATGAGTTATTTTAAATTATTTAAGATAATTGCACAAATCTATACTACCTATTCAACTCACCTTTTTACATGATTACGATGTTTCTAACACTTTTTTATGTATTAATAAGCCTTTTATTACTCAACCTTGTCATCATCATCCACGAACTGGGGCATTATAGTGCTGCACGTTTCTTTGGATTCTATGCCCAGGAAGTATCCATTGGTTTTGGAAGATTACTATTTCAGAGCATAGATAATCATAATACACGCTGGTCGCTTCGACTATGGCCTTTGGGCGGCTATGTTGATTTCTATAGCCATGATGTTAGTTCTCAGAGTATACGCTATGCAAGCTTAGGTTACTTTAAACAAACCTGTATTATCCTAGGAGGTATTATTGCTAATCTCGTAACAGCCTTTTTGATTTTGACCTTATGCTTTTACTCTGGATTCTATGACAGGAGGATGATTGTTATGGAAGTCTCTCCATCCAGCCCTGCCTATCAACTAGGGATTCGTTCGGGTGATCAACTCTTAACAATCAATAACAATCCATGTGTTAATTGGGAAATCACTCAACTAGCTATGATCTTATACCATGCAAACGCGCAAGAGTTCACCATTGAATATTCACAAGACGGAGAGACTTTTAAAAACTCTGTCTCCACTGGAAATTGGGATACGATATCACACGAGCACTCTATTCTTGACCGTTTTGGTACGACACCAATATACGATCGCTATAGCCTGAGGATACAATCTGTCTTGCCTAACTCACCAGCGCAGCAGCATGGGTTAGTCAGTGGCGATAAAATTTATTCAATTGACTCTATACCTCTTTCAAACGCAGAAGATTTAGTCAAATATATTTATGCCCGACCTTACCAAACTGTCACAATACGTGTAGAAAAATCAGAACTTGAGATAGTAGATATAAACATTACCCTTGGTGCAAAAGGCTTAATCGTGCCAACAGGATTCTTAGGCGCGAGATTTTTTCCAAGTCTTAGCTACGATGATATTTATGTATATCATACATATGATCTCTCCACGTCTGTATATCTAGCAGGAAAAACTATTTTATACTATCTCGCTACAAGCATGTTCATCATTGCTTATGTTATTACAGGAAAAATGTCGCTCAGTGTTTTCTCCGGCCCTATTTATATCATAGCACAAACTCAGCAACTTCTTGGTTACCAACAAATTATACTGACTCTACGGTGGTTTGCGGCAATAAATATATGTCTGGCATTTGTAAATCTTTTACCTTTACCAGTTTTGGATGGTGGACAATGGCTACTTCTAACTCTAGAAAAGCTTTTTCATAGACCAATTCCAGGGAATATAAAGTCATGGCTTTATGCAATTTGTTATGGAGGACTACTTGGGCTTGTTGTGACAGTTTCTATACTTGACCTTCAAAAAGTTTTGCTTGGCTAGATAGTGGCTGTAGTTTAGATAAAAGCCAAGGCTGTTAGACTATTTTGACTAATTTCTTGCAAGAGTAAAGGTTCTTTCCTCTATATCTTTGATGCAATCATTAATTGCTTCTACCATTTTAGTTCCTCCGGTATCGATTGCCATAATACTATGGATCTCTGGTGAGAGACTCTTACCATCTTTTACCACCTCTTTTCTAGCAAACGGCATTCTAGTAAATGGACACATCTTGTTTCCACTACCTCCTTTCTCATAAGTCTGTAGAGCTTCTTTTTTGTATAATTTAGATAACAAAAATGTATTTTTCTGCATGACAACTGCAAATATAAAGTCTTCCTTGGCATTTTTGTCGATTTCGCAATGTAAAATACCACACTGTAAATCTTTTTCTAGATCTGACTTACTAATTTCAGGTGAAGTTGTTTTAATTCCTTGAGCTGCACAGTCTTTTTTCCATTGCTGCACTTGATTCAGTTCTTCTCTCCCATCGCACCATTGTTTGATGTACTCAAGCAGTGGTGATGCCTTGATAAACCGAGGAACATAGGCTTGACCTGTGAATGCTGCTTGTAGCTTGGTTGTCTCTTGGATGAATTTATTTAGTTTTTTCTTTGCCACTTCTCGTTCATTTTCGTCGATTACCATCATTGTTTCATAAGAGTGTACAAAACCATTGCCACTAGCTGGGGAGCGTTTTACGTCGACTCCACCATTTTGGTTCTCTAAAATACATATATACGGGCTTGTCATTATTTTACCGTTCAAGTCGGATTTTAGCCACATAGGCACATCACTGTTGCGGTTGATTTTGTTATTGAAAGATGCTTGTAGACGACTAGAATAAACGTGATCAATTTTCGGGAATAATATCTGCAGATAATGATTGCCTATGTAGCTAACTTTCCTTGGGAAATAGAGAAGTATATTTACTACAGGCCTCATGACATCAAGTAATAAATATCCAACCGCTCGAAGTGTAAGCCCTGTCGTAAAAACTAAAGATGCACTTGCTATATAAATAAATTTCATGAGATGAACTACCGCATCAATAGTATCACGTAGCAGGTGAAAGATAAAAAAAGTTAGGTGACCAAGAGCCCTTTGTATGTACCAAATGCAAGTGTAGATAACTGCAAAAATGCTGAGTAAGAATCTCTTACCTAGTGCTCTAAAATTTGACCCAGATTTTATATAAATTTCACTGGGATAGGGAAAGATGGAAGATTCTCGAAGTTCTTGTGAAGTAGTTTTACTCATAGTAATTTCAGCTATAAATGTGATCACTTTAAACTACTTACTTTACTCTTGCAAGATCAATTGCTTCTCTCTGCATGTGATAATCTTTCTCTTCAGCAGAATACGGACATTGTATATTTGTATCAATATTTCGTGAAACCATCTTGATAGTGCCTCTGACTCAATGAATATAATCATTTTTTTTGTATTACTCTATATTTATTCAAGCTATTGTTGTAAGATGGGCATACTTAATGCCGGGGTGGCGAAACTGGTAGACGCGCCAGACTCAAAATCTGGTGGTGGTAACACCGTGTCGGTTCGAGTCCGACCCTCGGTATGCTCAGCTGTGTATGCAGAGATTAACTTTAGACTATGGGGACCTATAAATGTTGCTTCGCTTTGCCTGGGGGCACTATAGCTTGATAATAGTAGCCTTTGCTATTTCATTACTTTACAGCGTTCCTAATTTATATCCTGATAAACCAGCTATTAGTCTTTCTATACCCAGTGATCCTGTTGTACGAAAACCCGTCTTGAAAGTGCTTGAGTCACCTGACTTTCTGAACTTCAAACCGAATTGTTATAGCTCAGAGTCTGATAATATGTATTGTGCCTTTTCTACTGTAGATGAACAAATGCAGGCAAAGTCCTGGCTAGATAAAACTCTACCATTTAGTGTACATGCTAGCTTAGCCCTGGTTGAAAGCACACCCAAATGGATGCAAAATCTTGGCTTAAAACCCATGAAACTTGGCTTAGATTTGCGAGGTGGTGTGCATCTCTTAGTTCAAGTTGACACACATCAAGCTTTATCTAACACGAAAGATATACCTGAGCGTGAAGTACTCCTCCATTTACGTAAACAAGGTATACCGTACCGCGGCGTAAACCGTAGTAACAACATGTTCACCTTATCTTTTATCAACGATACGGTCCTTGATCAGGCATCTAAAAGTCTTGAAACTGGATTCTCTGCATTACAGATAGAACGTACAGATAATTCTTTATTGTTATCACCAAAGCTCAGTAGTGTTCAGCAAAAGTCTGAGTACATACTTAACAAAACTCTTGAATCCATAGAACGCAGAGTAAATGAATTAGGCCTAAGTGAGGCAGTTGTTCAAAAACAAGGTGAAGGACAAATAAGCATCGACCTACCTGGAATCCAAGACATTGAGCACGCAAAGAGTATTCTAGGTAATACAGCATCACTTAGCTTTCAATTCGTTGCAAACAATGTAGATATAAACGAGGCTAAATCAACTGGGCTCAGAAATTATGAAGTTTTATACACCGATTCAGGAGCTCCACTAGTTGTCTATCGAGATTCAGTCTTAGCAGGAGATTCAATTACCTACGCGACAGCTAGTAGCCAAGAAGGCAAGCCTGTTGTACAAATACAGCTTGGCGGTGGTGGTGAGGAAAGTTTCTATCAGGCTACTAAATCGCATGTTGGCGACCAACTCGCTATTATTTTGCTATCCAATGAGATAGATGAGCAAAGCGGTGAAAGAGCTCAAACCAAACGTATTATAAGTGCACCCGTAATCCAACAGCCATTACGGCAAGCTTTTGTTATCTCCGGCATGCGCTCTTATGCAGAAACTGAAACGCTTTCCTTACTACTTCGCTCAGGCTCTCTAGCCGCACCCGTTGATATAGTTCAAGAAATGACTATTGGCCCAAGCCTTGGTGCAGAAAATATCCAGAAGGGTATTTTTTCTATTGTTGTCGGATTCGCTCTGATAATGCTATTTATGGTGACCTACTACCGTTATTTCGGTGTAATTGCTAATATCGCCCTTTTACTTAATTTACTGAGTATTGTGTGTTTACTCTCCTGGCTATCTGCAACACTAACACTTCCTGCTATGGCTGCGATAGTCCTAACTGTAGGGATGGCCGTTGATGCTAATGTTCTAATCAATGAACGCATCCGGGAGGAACTAAGACTTGGCGCATCTGCGAAAGACGCGCTTACTTCTGGTTATGAAAAAGCATTCGCTACGATATTTGATGCCAATATAACAACCTTAATTGTTTCTCTTGTTTTGTTCACTCTAAGTTCTGGTATGATCAAAGGTTTTGCTGTTACCCTAATTATTGGTATCGCTGCTTCAATGTTTACTTCTGTATACGTCACTCGAATTATAAGTTGGTCCATTTTCCCATATATGCGTAATCTCCACTACGCAATTGGTATTTAATAGGAGTTAATATGGAATTTTTTCGTGCTAGCACGCACATACCCTTTATGCGTATGAAGAATAATGCGTTTATTTTATCTATTACCATACTCCTATTGTCTATTCTTTGTGTTACTTACCGAGGCTTATCACTAAGCTTAGATTTTACTGGGGGTAATATGCTTACACTTTCTTTCCCGCAGAATGTGAGCACGGAATATATTCGTAGCAAACTTCCTACTGGGAGAAAACAAGCAGGCGTGCAAATGCTAGGTGGATCTCAGAAAGTACTGATTAAACTACCCCTATCAGATACCGAAGACAAACTACAAATTGAATCCATCATGCAACTTTTTCCGGAAGCGACTTTGGATCACAATAGTTATATCGGCCCACAAGTTGGTGAGGAGCTCCTACTTGGTGGTGTTAATGCTATAGTTTTTGCACTTCTGTTTACTATGATTTATATTGCACTTCGCTTTGAATACCGCTTCGCAGTTTCTGCAATCGTTGCTTTGTTACATGACCCAATAGTTACTCTAGGTATATTTTCTCTCTTACAGATTGAGTTTGATCTAATTACCCTTGCTGGTGTATTAACGATTCTGGGTTATTCTTTAAATGATACTATTGTAGTCTATGATCGAATAAAAGAAAATTTCACAAAAAACCCTTATGCAGAAGTTAGTGTTGTTGTAGATACTGCTATTAATGAAACACTCTCAAGAACAATTATCACTTCTGGACTTACATTTCTGGCTGTTTTGTCTTTATGTGTGTTTGGAGGACCATCTTTATGGGGGTTTTCTTTATCTTTAGCTATTGGTATCATCGTTGGCACTTATTCAAGCATTTACGTAGCTGGTGCACTTGCTGTATTACTTGGGCTACAAGCAGACTCGCTACTCACCCCTATACAAAGACGAGAAGAGTATCAGGTTTTAGAAGGGAATTAGTCTACTGTATACCTAGCTACGTGAACGAACACCTTTTCATCCTGTAGCGCATACTATATACTCATTGAAAGGAAATTAAGGAAATATATAGGATATTATTATGTTAAATTCTCATGCCTGCTTACGCAATATGCAAACTGCACTTAGATTAGGTGCTAAACGCGCTCTAGCTTTTCATGACAGACCCGATCGTATTATGTTCCCTGGTAAAAATGGCTGGATGTCTAGTGCGCATGAGGATATCTACCAAACGATGTTCGCCTCTCTCATACAAGCTTACCCAGATCATCATATAGTGCCTCAGGGAGATAAGGCTATTCCACAAGAAGCCTACGTTTGGGCTATTGAACCTATAGATGGTTTTGATAACTTCTTATCAGGTATTGGTCTTTTCACATTATCTTTATTACTTTATGTCAACGGCAAGCCTACTATCAGTGCCATTTATGCACCAGTTACTGACGAGTTATTTTCCGCTTCCTTAGGTTCTGGTGCGCAACTGAATGGAAAGAAAATCCGTATTTGGTCATCCAAGTCTGGTAGTACTCCCTGCTTAGGCCTACACAATGCCAATAGTATCTTTTCTATACTACAAGATAAGATGCCTAAAGCTGTTGCATGCATGCCTCAGCGTCAGCTAGGCTGTTTTACTTTGTCAGTTGCTTATCATGCCAGTGGTCGACTAGCCTGCCTCCTAGGAAATGGGTTTACTAAGCACTCAATCGCTGCAGCGCACCTGATAGCTCAAGAGTCAGGAAGTGTTGGGAGATTTTTTAATCAAGAAGATGGATCAGTTTTTTGCATCTTTTCTCCTCCAGGACTCCTTACAAAAAGCTTTTATCACCAATTACAAGATGATTAATAATAAAGTCGCTATATGTCTCCACCAGACCTCTCATCCTGGGAATATTGGTTCTGTAGCACGCGCTATGAAAACCATGAATCTCTCCGACCTACGTCTAATTGACTGTGTGGATCATAATTCTAGTGATGCCTATGCAATGGCATGCGGTGCGGATGATATACTTTTTCATGCCAAAACATACCCAGACCTTAACCAAGCTTTGTCAGATTGCCACTTAGTCTTTGGCTTGAGTGCAAGGCCTAGAACGGATAAAAGAAAAATACTCCTCTCAACTCAACTTAACGAGGTATTTTCTCAAATCACCCCCTCTAATCAGTTGGCATTTCTTTTTGGAAATGAACGTACTGGCCTAGATAATGCTGCATTATCTTTATGTCACTCACAAATAATTATTCCTACAAATCCAGATTATCATTCGCTAAACTTATCTCAAGCAGTTCAGATAATTGCATATCTAGTATCAACTTATGAGAGATCACCAAAACCTTTTTCTTTACCTACTAAAAATGTAGCTTCACATGAAAAAAAAGCTGCTATTATATATCGTTTAGAACAGCTACTCGCTGGATCTAAACTTATCAATATTCAAAACCCACAAAGTAGCCTCAGTAAAGTCCTTGATATACTTCACCGTGCGCAACTTGATAATGATGAAGCAGATTTGTTGTGTGGCATTCTAAAACAACTACATAATGGAAAATAACATTATGATTTTATTATACTTTATGATAATATATAAATAAAATCAGCTATTTTATGACGCATTTTTATTTTGACAATATGGCATCTACTCTTGTTGATCCTGAAGTTATAGCTACAATGCTTAACTGCTGGCAGACAAAAGATTACTGTGCAAACCACGCAAGTGATCATGTGATGGGCCAAAAATGTCGAGACCTT
Source organism: Pseudomonadota bacterium (assembly GCA_036128855.1). Lineage (GTDB taxonomy): Bacteria > Pseudomonadota > Gammaproteobacteria > Comchoanobacterales > Comchoanobacteraceae > JAYYPW01. The sequence goes on along the minus strand of JAYYPW010000003.1, from coordinate 59,302 downwards.
ATTACACAGGCTAAGCATGATGTTTTACACACTCTATCTGCAGATGGAGATGATGATCTCACCTTTACTTCAGGTGCAACTGAATCAATCCATCTTGCTTTACATGGTGTGGCTAATGCGTATTCACAGCAAAAAAAACATATCATAAGCTTTGCAACCGAGCACTCTGCTACGCTTGCATGTTTGAGCGCTCTAGAGAAACAGGGGTTTACAATTAGTATCTTACCTGTACTTCCGAGTGGCCATATAGACTATGATCTTTTATCTCATACAATCAATGATAATACTCTGTTATTAACTGTAATGCATATTAATAATGAAACAGGTGTTATCCATAATCTTGAACAAATATCTACCCTCTGCCAAAAACATGGGGTTTTATTACATGTAGATGCTGCTCAAACTATCGGTAAATGCAGACTAAATCTCAACAGCCTCGCTATAGACTTTGCAAGCTTTTCTGCTCATAAATGTCATGGCCCTCAAGGCATTGGCGCCCTCTACAGGAGCGGTAAACCTAAACGCCGCTTAATCAAACAAATACCAGGATCAAGTCATTACAATGCATATCGACCAGGCACACTTCCAACCGCATTAATTGTCGGCATGGCAAAAGCATTTACTATTGCAAACAGAGACTATGAAAAAAATCTGGAAAAAGTTTATGAACTTTTTCAATTTACTCAATCTAACCTACCTAGTAGTTATATTTGGCACGGTGATACAGTACATCGAGTCCCTCACAATGTAAATATTGCATTGCCAGCGCATGTCACAGAATCCGAATGTAGCCGTTTACGCAACTATTATACTCTATCACAAGCATCAAGCTGTAATAAGCAAGGACACTCGCATGTTTTAACTGCAATGGGTATACCTTTAGACATTCAGCTTCGTAGCCTGCGTATTGGCTTGAGTCGTTTCAACTCACTTGATGAGGTACGTTTATTAGTTCAAGCTCTCAGTGTAGTGTAGTGCTACACGTGTATCTGCGTTTTTATCAACTTTTAAAGGGAATACAAGCGTTTCATGTAGTTGTTTTTGATTGGGTAAGCCTTCGAACAAATCTAATGATACGAATATAGAACCTGCTGTTATATAACAGTAGATAATAACTGCTGTTTTTACCAAGAAACGTCCAAACTTACTATCTATATTTTTAGTATGAATCCAGAGTATGTAACACGCAAAACAGAAAAAAGGTGCTTGCATTAAATAAAAGTCGCCTCTTGTAATAGTCAAGCTATCATCATATTGCGTTAGTATTGAACAGCCTAAGATTAAACTCCAGTTAATAACAAGATAAAACACCAAAAGGCTGGCAAATGCGAGTGAGAATGACTTTTCACCACAAATCAGTTGATAGGTAAACCTCACTAGTGATTGCATCATAAACTTGAGATAATTTAATAAATTCGACTGCAAATTGATTAGGGCTGATAGGAAAACCTGCATGACTTGACTAAATCTTACATTATTAATCTGATAATCATAAACGAGCTATGTAAATCTTACAACTAGAGTAAACAATTTATCTAACTATATTGCTTGATTGTGGTCCAAGTGTTAGCATACGTGATATTTTATTAGGATTACTACATGGCTAGTCAAGTCGAAAAAACCCTTTCTATCATCAAACCTGATGCAGTAAATCGCCATCTCATTGGTGAGATCATTACTCGCTTCGAAAAATCAGGTCTTTACATCCGAGCAATGCGTCTTGAGCATTTGAGTCGCAAACAAGCAGAAACATTCTATGCAGTGCATAAAGCTCGCCCTTTTTACGATGAGCTTGTAACCTATATCTCTTCAGCGCCTGTGGTGCTTATTGTACTTGAAGGCCCAGATGCTGTACGAAAAAATCGTGAAATCATGGGCGCAACAAACCCATCAGACGCTCTATGTGGCACTATCAGACACGACTTGGCTCTCTCTATTGGTGAAAATTCTGTTCATGGATCTGATAGTCTAGAGAATGCTAAAATCGAGATTAACTTCTTTTTCCCTGAAGTTAATTAGGATATTTCCCCAACTCGTTTGAACTGATATTTTCTTCATTTATCTCTGATATATTCTGCTGCTTAAGCATTTTTATAGCCTCCACCTTAGGCTTAACACTATCGCTGTGATAGCTCGTAGTAGACCCATTGATCAACATTTTTTGGGGCATCAACAACCACGTGGCTATACTTGTTGCCCCAACAGAGGATGTGAAAAATGCCAATGAGAGACTTTGCAAAGATGGAGATAATGTAGCTCTCAATCCCATAGTGATTATAACAGCTACCGTTAGCCCAAAAAACAATCTGTCATTCTGATAGCTTTGTTGTCGGTCAGGCAGTTTTTTCGTTGTTTTTGTAAAGACCCCAGAAATAAGGCTGCACATCACATGTTGGCCAAAACGCATTCCAAACGGCAATGATTGTACTACAAGTCCTGTTTGTACAAGTAAGGAAACTATGCTTAGTATTAAAAATAAGCAAGATAATGTGTTAGAAATACTTTTCTGTAAATCTCGGCACATTATACTCCATGGACTATAGTTTTTGCCGAAATCTTTCGCCAAAACGCTGGCATGATATGCTGCAAATGTATTTACATCACGTAATTGTGCTGTTATTTGGCTTCGTACGTTCTGATAGGAAGACGTTGCGTCTGCCAATTTATCAAAATCCCGAATTACTGTAGAACTGTCCATTATTGTACTAGCGAGCACCCCTGCAACATTAAACAGCAATGTGGCACTCATCACACTCCCTGCTATGATATTTCTTTCTAGAGGAAATGACGTCGTTAATAATAAAACAGCGCAAAGCATTATTAAGGACTCAGACGTATATTTAATGAAAATATAGGTCCAATTACGTATCGCATCATAATTAAGTAAACGATTACTCTCAGCCAGATATTGACTTAATTGTTCTGAATCTTGCTGTGTAGGACTTTGATTGTTCTCGAAACGTGTCTGAATATTATTACGTGACTTTGCTTTTAGATTTTTTACTTTCTTTTGTTGTTCTGTCACCCATCTTTTCTGCAAAATCAAATTAAAGTATATAATTGAACCTGCTATACAGCATGCTAGGACTCCTAATCGGCCATATCCAAGCATATATAGTGTTATCATGGTAGACAATACAGAGAAACAAGACTGCAGTGTTGACTGTACAAATGTATTCATAGATTGATATAGAGTTAGTGTATTATCAAGTATGTGATCACCAGAAAACTCTTTAGGATTCTTCTTGTCATTTAGGTATGCCTTCTGATTTGATGATTTTTTTTGTCTTTGTACTTCTAAAAAAACGTTATGGGAGATATTAGCTTGTTTGTTAGTGAATTTGCTTGCCCTCAGGCAAATATAAATATCATAGCTGATTCTGGTAACAATACAGCCTATGTAAAAGAGATTGGCGAGAAGAAACATGTTGCGAGATGCTAGAGATAGTGTTTGAAAATAAATGCTTTTAAAAAATATTAAAGCAACTGGGGTAAATCCAAGCACTAAAAACGAAAGATAGCTAGCTATAAGCCCAGGTAACCTACCCGAATAAAAGCTATTTTGCAAAACAAATTTCAATGCACTCATGACTCACTCCTTACCCATACACCATACCTGTTTCTTTTTTCTTTGTCTCCACCTTGTAGCAATATCATGTTTTCGTACTAACAATTTTATGAAGATATACTTACCTTAATATCTCACAATCTTGATCCTATCCACAAAACATCTCTCATAACTTTCTAACCACCTCTATATCTAGCGATTATAGTGGTTGATATAGAATTTAGATAACTATTATGTTAAAATGTTATTACGTTTTTTATATTATAATATGCCTGTAATTTATAATTATACAAGAAATGGGCTTGAGCACTTGATGTCACAACTTGGTGAGAAACCGTTTCGTGCCCAACAAATTATGCGATGGGTTTATCATCAGTCTGTAGACTCATTTGAAGATATGGTAAATATCCCTAAGGCACTAAGACAGACACTTGCAGAAAATTTTACCTTTGAACTACCCCAGATTGAAAAAGAATTGATTAGTAACTGTGGTACAACTAAATGGTTATTCCATTTCGGCGATAAGAATGCCTTTGAAACCGTCTACATTCCAGAAAGTAATCGTGGCACCCTCTGTATATCTTCGCAGATTGGCTGTGCGCTAGCCTGTCAATTTTGTGCAACAGGTATGGCTGGATTCTATAAAAATCTAACTACAGCACAAATTATTGGTCAAGTCTTTCTTGCTCGTTCAATCTTAGCGAAAAGAACGAATAAAAAACACCCTATAACTAATGTAGTTTTTATGGGTATGGGAGAGCCTTTACTCAATGAACAGCAAGTGTTTGATGCAGTCTCGATTTTATTGGATGATTTAGCATTTGGCCTTTCTAAATATAAAGTTACCATTAGTACCTCAGGAATTACACCAGCAATGCGCAGAATGGTTGAGCAAACGCACGCTGCGCTAGCCGTCTCCTTACATGCAGGGGAAGACAGTATACGCAGCCACATTGTTCCAATTAATAAAAAATACCCGCTTTCAGATCTCATGCAGGCCTGTGACCACTATACTCAGTCTACAAAGCGTCTTATAACCTACGAATACGTGATGTTAAAGGGCATTAACGACCAAGAACAACACGCAAAAGCCCTGGTTAAACTCTTAAAGCATCGCCATGCGAAAGTAAATCTTATACCTTATAATCCAATACCTGAGCTTGATTTAAAATGCTCTACTGCAAATGCGATTGATTTATTCTGTCAACATCTTCTTCAAAATCAAATTCGCTGTACAGTAAGAAAAACTAGGGGAGATGATATTTACGCCGCGTGCGGCCAGCTAAGTGGCTCTGTATTCGATAGAAAGAAATCTATCGCACCCTATCTATATCTTCGAGAGAGAAGCAATTAGCTCATAACACCGCAGCATAGGCAAAATATGAACATAATATAAAAAGTTCGATTGATATATTTGCTAAATCCAATCTATTGTTATTTTGAATAGTAGTTATAGCTTTATGCCCCCACCAAAATGCAAAAGCAGAAATTCCAACAATTGCTCCGAATTGTAAATCTAACCACAACCCAATCCATATCACTATGAATGGGCTAAGCCATGTAGAGGTAGCTAAAACTGGTATAAACACAATTAGCATTTTGAGAAAAAACCACTCAATATGTAGATACTGGTAGCAGAAAAGGGAGAAAAAAAGTAATACAAAACAATATACTGCACCTACGCAACTCTTAAAGATAATATTTGCGAGTTGCGAGTCAATTTTTCTCATACAGGAACCGTAAACCATGATTGATAGTTAATATCAAAAAATGGTTCTACCGTAATTGCTAAAAATCCCTTACCTGGGATCTTTTGTATTGACGTTACTTTACCAATTGGAAATGAATCCTCATAAATGCCAGGAATTTTTTTCGAGTGTACAATATCACCAACTGCAATTCTTGCATCATCAGGCATATATTGTATCTCGAGACTAGATGCCCCTGTTCCAACTAGTATTCCACTGCTGTCTTTATTCAGAATGATTACAGGTACGGATGAATGAATGTCAGTAATCATCTGTACGTTAACAGAATGTCTACCCTGGCTTGTAACACGACCGACAACCTGATTGTCGTGTAAGACAAGTTGGTTGACGGCTAGTTTTTTGCCCGAACTACAGGGCAGGATTATTTGGTGAGAGCTTTTATCTCGCTGTATTAAATATGGGGGACGTAACCAATGTCTAGATGAACTCAACCCGGATACTTGAATTGCATTTTTCAGCTGATAGTTCTCTCTTCTTAACGAATCGATCTCTTTATTTAGTAGCTTTGCGTGTGCAATTTGTCTTTGATATGCCTTCGCCTTTGATGTAAGCATCTGTTTATCTGCCCAAAGTGTGACAAAGTCATCAACGCTAACATAAACATATTCTATTCGCGAGTACACAAATCCAGTAATCCCATATGCGATGTTACGCATACTACCAATCATGAATGCGTCTATTGCGCTTAGACACATTAAGGCAAAACAAACACAGGAAACTACGATCGTAGGTGTGATTGTATTCGCTGATTGCCGCATACTATCCGTCTATAATAAGTTCATCATGAAACTTATCGTATACTTCGATGAGCTTACCACCACCTCTTACAACGCAGGTCTTGGGATCATCTGCAATCACAACTGGTAGGCCGATCTCATCTGAAAGTAACCGATCGATATTACGCATTAGTGCGCCACCGCCACTAAGCACCATTCCTCTTTCATCAATGTCAGCAGCCAATTCAGGTGGAATCTGCTCAAGGGCAGCTCGCACAGCGGTGACAATCCCTGTGAGTGGTTTTTGGAGAGCTTCAAGAACATCATGGCTGGATAGCATGAAACTCCTTGGTATTCCTTCTGCTACATGACGGCCACTAACTTCCATCTCCACAGCGTTTTTAGTAGGGAATGCTGTGCCGATATTCAATTTGATTTTTTCAGCGGTTGCTTCACCTATTAGACAACCAAAATTCCTGCGCACATAGGTTATGATCGCTTCATCAAAGGAATCTCCACCAATCCGCACTGATTGGGAGTAAACGATGCCGTTGAGTGAAATGATAGCGATTTCAGTCGTTCCACCACCTATATCCACAATCATATTACCATGTGGACCATCAATAGGTAGATCAGCGCCTATAGCTGCGGCTAAAGGCTCGTCGATGCATAGAACATGACGAGCACCAGCTCCATAGGCTGATTCTCGTATTGCTCGACGCTCAACCTGTGTTGAACCACATGGCACGCAAATTACAACGATAGGTTTCATCTTGAATAAACTTGGATTGTGGACTCTTTGAATAAAATGTTGGAGCATCTTTTCTGTAAGATGAAAGTCTGCTATCACTCCTTCTTTTAATGGTCGCACGGTTCTTATTCTTTCAGGTGTTTTGCCGATCATTTTTTTAGCTTCATCACCCACGACACAGATCATATCTTTCGGGTTACCGGGTGCTGTGCTCACTGCTACAATAGAGGGTTCATTCAAAAGAATCTTACCATTAGAGTAGATTAGAGTATTGGCAGTACCTAGGTCTATTGAATATCGATGTGAAAATGAATCGAGTATGCTGTCTATACCCACTTTGTCTCCTTTGAGTTTTTTCTATAATCACTTACATTACAGTAAAACAATACTTGACACAACGCCCTATATGGATAAAATAGTGTCTTACTAAGAATTTCTACACATATGGAAGATGATATTTCAATAATAAGCCAAGAAGTTCTAAACGACATAGCATTCCGAGCCAAGATCACAATAACTCGAGAACAAACTGATGACTTTCGAAAAAGCCTTACTTCCATCGTTAAAATGTATCACAAAATGTCACAAGTAAGTGTCTGTGAATTTAAACAATACGGTCTGCAGCCAACACAATATGACGACCTTCGAGACGATAAGCCAACCCCTTGTCCTGGTTACCCTGCGCTGTCAACATCATTTGCACACTTCAACGTTGCGACTGGCTACTTTGAGGTTCCTAAAGTGATTGACGAGGAATGATTTATGCATAATCTATCTCTTGCCGAGCTTTCTAGGCAGCTCAAACAAAAAAAGATCTCCTCTGTAGAATTAACCCAGTTATTTTTAGACCGGATTCACCGTTTTAATCCAAAAATTAATGCATTCATAAGTGTTAACGATGAATTCGCCCTTACACAAGCGAAAAAGGTGGACGAAACCAGGTTACACACACCTGAAAAACTACATTTTCTATCAGGCATACCAATCGCACACAAAGACAACCTACTCACGAAAGGTATTAAAACCACATGCTCATCTAAGGCATTAGTTAATTTCACACCCCCTTATGACGCTACAATTGTAGATAATTTTAAAAATGCTGGTATGGTCATGCTAGGCAAAGTAAATCTTGACGAGTTTGCTATGGGTGGCTCCAATGAGAACAGCTATTTTGGCCCCTGTTTCAATCCCTGGGACACTAATCGCGTACCTGGTGGCTCCTCAGGTGGGTCGGCTGCACTTCTGGCTGCTAGACTTTCTCCTGCGGCTACAGGCTCAGATACCGGCGGATCTATACGCCAACCTGCTGCATTTTGTGGAATAACTGGCATTAAACCCAGCTACGGCGTTGTGTCAAGATATGGTATGATCGCCTTTGCATCTAGCCTTGACCAAGGCGGACCAATGTCAAAATCTGCAGAAGACTGCGCCCACCTACTCTCTGCGATGGCAAGCTTTGACCCTAAGCACGATATGACATCCGTCCAGCAGCCTTGCTATGATTATACTAAAGACCTAGACAAATCACTCAAGTCACTTCGCGTTGGCCTACCTAAAGAATACTTTAGTGGCGATCTTGATCCAGAAATAGCGCAGATTTTACAAAAAGCCATCGATGAATACGCTAAACTTGGCGTTACGTTTATCGAGGTCGATTTACCCGATACTAAGCACTGCGTTCCCGCTTACTATACCATAGCTCCATGTGAGGCCTCTTCTAATCTTGCCCGCTTTGATGCAAACCTATATGGCTATCGGTCTTCAAATGCTGCCGACCTAGAGAAAATGTATGCGCAATCTCGATCTGAATCATTTGGTAGAGAGGTAAAACGCAGAATCCTCATCGGCACATATGCTTTATCTAGTGGATACTATGATGATTATTATATTAAATCCCAGAATATTCGCAACTTGATTCGCCATGACTTTCATGAAGCATTCAAAAAGGTTGATGTCATTTTTGCCCCGACTACACCGAGTATTGCTTTCAAGATTGGACAGCTCACAAGTGATCCAGTCCAGATGTACCTACAGGATGCGTTTACTATACCTGTCAATTTAGCTGAACTTCCTAGCATAGCTCTACCTGTTGGCATGCTGCAGGGTATGCCTGTAGGCATGCAAATCATCGGCCCAAGATTTACCGAGTCTCGCCTGTTAAATGCAGCCCATCAATATCAAAAACGTACTGACTGGCATTTGCAATGCCCAAATGATTTTACGTAGGAAGTAACTATGGCACAAAATTGGTATCCTGTGATTGGACTTGAGGTTCATATCCAACTTCTAACCGAATCGAAGTTATTTTCCACCGCTTTGACAGGCTATGGATCCAAACCTAATACTCAAGCAAGCTTAGTTGATCTAGGTCTGCCTGGGACGCTTCCTATTCTTAACAAACAAGCTATACACCAAGCCATACGATTTGGTTTTGCGAGTAGTGCGAAAGTTAACCAAGATATAAGCTTTGATCGAAAAAACTACTTTTATCCTGACTTACCAAAAGGATATCAAATCACCCAACACTATAACCCTATTCTTTGGGGCGGACATATAACTATAGAAAGACCGGATGGAAGCTCTCAAGTTATTCGCATTCATCATACCCACCTTGAAGAAGATGCTGGGAAATCACTGCATGACTACGCTAGTAATATGACTGGGATTGATCTAAATCGAGCGGGCATGCCGCTTTTAGAGATAGTGTCTGAACCTGATCTACGCACAGCAGAAGATGCCGTTACTTATCTTAAAACTTTACATAGTCTCATTGTGTACCTAGGTATTTGCGATGGCAATATGCAAGAAGGGTCTATGCGATGTGATGCAAATGTCTCAATCCGTAAAAGTCCAGAAGCACCATTTGGCACAAGAGTAGAGATTAAAAATATTAACTCTTTTAAATTTGTTGAGAAAGCAATTCAGTACGAAATTAAAAGGCAATCTCAAGTACTACAAGAGGGAGGCATCATAAAACAGCAAACACGACTCTATGATGAAAGCACTGGCACAACCAAACTTATGCGTGACAAAGAGCAAGCACACGACTACCGATACCATCCTGAGCCAGATATTCCAACTATTCATATACCAGATTCTGTTATTATGGAGATCAAAGAATCTCTCCCCGAGCTACCTGATGAAAAAAAACTGCGATTTATTGAGGCATATGGTCTAAGTGGCTATGACGCAAAAATATTATCACAAGATAAAGACTATGCTACTTTTTTCGAACAAGTTATGACTATTGGTAAAGCGCCTGCCAAATCAGTATGCAACTGGTTGCTTGGGCCTGTCGCTGCTGCTATAAACCGCTCTGGTCTATCACTGAAAAACTCCCATCTTACTCCTGAAAAACTCAGCAACTTATTACACCGTGTCGAAGATGGTACCATATCAAATAATATCGCTAAAAGTGTCTTTGAAGAAGTTTGGGAAGTAGGCACACTGCCCGATACGATCATAGCGCAAAAAGGCCTGAAGATCATATCTGATGAAAAGTCTATACGCACACTCATTCAAAATATTCTAGATAATAATGAAAAACAACTACTCGCTTATCAATCTGGAAATGAAAAGATATATGGCTATTTTGTTGGCCAAGCTATGAAAGCTAGCCAAGGTAAAGTTGACCCTCAGAAACTTAATAAAATTCTAAAAGATATCCTAGGGAAATCTTAGCCCAGATCCGATTACTGGATTTAAACACTCTAATATGTTATATTCAACCTTTGTATTTATAATATTTAGCTTATGACTTCAGCGACTAAAGGTTTAAAATCATCAGTGCTCAAAAACTTCCCTAATATCGGATGGGTCATGTTTTGGATCACTAGTGGTTTTTATTTTTACGATTTTTCATTGCGCCTTATCCCCTCAGTAATGCTTGAAGAAATCACAGCAACTTATAAAATCACCCCACAGCAATTTGGTTTTTTGGAATCTAGCTTTTACTTTATGTATACACCAATGCAGCTTTTTGCAGGACCTCTCATCGATGAGTTTGGTGCAAGTAAGATTGTTCCCTTAGCCGTAGCCTGTTGCTTAATTGGTTCCATAATGAGTGCACTAGAGATCAACTTTACTATTTTAATCATAGCAAGACTACTGATTGGCTTTGGCTCTGCTTTTGCATTCATAGCTGTACTCAAAACTGCGAGTGAATGGCTACCCAAACACTACTATCCAATATTATCTGGTATCGCCACAGGTTTAGGTAGTCTTGGTGGTATTGCTGCCGAAGTATTTATCCCTATGGGTGTACAGTATGGTGCCCCAATCATCTATTTTGGCTCAGCTGTCATATCACTTGTACTGCTACTTCTATCTTGTATGTTTATTTATGACAAGGAAGATCACTCCCTCACCACTTTTAACTTCTATAGAATTGCTAATGATATTTACGCTGTTATAACCCGACGTCAAATCTGGATTATTGGGCTTGTTGGCTGCTTTATGTATACACCCTTGCAAATATTCATCGCATGGGCAAAAAGCTTTTTTATGCAAAACTACCAAGTATCCGAAGCTTTTTCTGGTCAGCTTACCAGTATGATATTCTGGGGTTTAGTAATAGGAGCGCCATTAAACGGTTGGTTAGCTAGTCAAACAGACAACAAAAAAAGGCTGTTGTATGTTGGTAGCGCTATTTCTCTTATCTGTATGTGCCTTCTTCTTGTTAAAGTGTGGTCTGTTTCTATTGCTGCGCTCCTGTTATTCTTCATTGGCTGTTTCGTTGGCGCCCAACAACTCGTATTTGTTTTTGCTAAAGATTTAGTCCCTGATCACCTAACTGCAACAAGCATTGCAACAACCAATATGATTGTGAATTTAAGCAGCTATATCCAACCTCTATTAGGCTACATGCTCATACCCGAGACATCTAATCCTCTACATTACACTTTTTCTAGCTGGCAGGCCGCTCTATCTATTATCCCAATACTATTGGTTTGTAGCCTTATTCTGATTATGTTTATTGAGGAAAAAGAGGTCATTTAATCGCATGCAGCAGTATTTTATAAAAACCTATGGCTGCCAGATGAATGTTTATGATTCTGAGAAAATGGCCAGCTTATTACAAAAACACCTTGGAATGACAGAAGCCGATAAACCTGACTACGCAGATCTTGTTATTCTAAACACCTGTTCAATTCGTGAAAAAGCACAAGAAAAGGTTTTTTCCGAGTTAGGAAGGTGGCGCAAGAAAGTTATTAAAAACTCAGATTGTGTACTAGCTGTTACTGGCTGTGTTGCTCAACAAGAAGCTGAGTCTATGTTCGAACGTGCACCATTTATCCATATTGTAATAGGCCCCCAAAGCATTCACCAATTACCATTACTTTATAATGCGTACCGTAACACGAAAAAACCTCAACTTGATATCAGCTTTCCTAAGATTGAGAAGTTTGATAGTCTCCCATCACCTAAGACAGCTGAAGTCTCCTCTTTTATCTCTATCATGGAGGGTTGTGATAAATTTTGTAGCTATTGTATAGTACCCTATACACGTGGTGAAGAAATCTCCCGCCCGTATGCAGATGTTATTGAAGAAGCACAGAAGCTCATTGATATTGGGGTCAAGGAGATTACCCTCCTAGGACAAAATGTTAATGACTACTATGGACGTATGCACTCAGGTGACACGGCAAATCTTGCCCTACTTGTTTATGGTCTTAGCCAACTAAAGGGCTTAGAACGCTTACGTTTTACCACATCTCACCCTGCTGCATTTGATGAGACACTGATTGATGCTTTTGCTGGTGAAACTAAACTTTGTAATCATCTACATCTCCCAGTTCAAAGCGGATCTAATAGCGTATTACAAAAAATGAAACGTGATTACACTTCCCAACAGTATATCGAAATCATTGAAAAGTTACGAGCTTATCGACCAGACCTTCCTGTTTCTACAGACATTATCGTCGGCTTTCCTGGTGAAACAGATCAAGATTTTCAAGACACACTCGATCTTGTTGATACAATAGGATTTGATCAGTCTTTTAGCTTTATTTATAGCCCAAGACCTGGCACACCCGCTGCTGATATACCATGTAATCTCACATTGACAGAGAAAAAAAGCCGCTTGCAGATTTTACAAAACAAATTACAACACTCTGCTAAATCCATATCGCAAAATATGGTACAAAAAACTTTTTCTGTTCTCGTTGAAGGGCCTTCAAAAAAGTCGCCAAAAGAATTGATGGGACGTACTGAGAATAACCGTATTGTAAATTTTCTTGCACCAGAAAGGCTAATTGGACAAGTTGTTGGGGTGACTATCACAGATGTGATGCATAATTGTCTACGTGGTAGAGTTGCAACTTCTGCTTAAGTAATAATCACCTAGGACGTGCTAGGAAAAAACAGTGAACCCCATTACCCATCTATAAGCCAATAACACTAGTAAATTATAAAAACGTTGCTATACTCAGAAAGTACCTGCCGGAATACCATCTTGAACAAGACCGAAAATAGACTTAAAATTGTTCTGACTCCCTATGACAGAACCCGCTTGAATACACTTTGTGGCCCCTGTGATGAAAATATTATTCGAATTGAGAAAACTCATGAAGTCAGTATTGCCAAACGTGAAAATACCTTTTCTATATCAGGATTAGAGCCTAATATACGAATAGCTGCTGATCAAATACAGTCTCTTTATTCTCTGACTGCTACACAAAAAGAGCTATCTAGTAAGGATATCCACTTTTCTGCTCAGGCACCCGACTTACTCCAACCCAAAGCTAAATATACTGGTCTTTTGCAACTACCTAACAAGAGCATAAAGTTACAGAATCGATCACAATACCAGTATATGCAACGCGTACAAGATAACATCATCAACTTTGCTATTGGTCCTTCTGGCACTGGTAAAACTTATCTTGCCGTAGCTGCTGCTGCAGAGGCATTAATTAAAAATAGTGTTGAACGTATCATTTTAGTACGACCAGCGGTTGACGCAGGAGAAAAATTAGGCTTTCTTCCTGGTGATCTTGCACAAAAAGTAGATCCTTATTTGCGTCCGTTTTATGATGCTCTGTATGAGTTAATATCGCTAGAGCAAACCATGCATTTTATAGAGAAAGGTAAAATAGAAATTGCACCTCTAGCTTTTATGCGCGGCCGTACACTTTCTGAGTCGTTTATCATACTAGATGAAGCCCAGAATACAACTAATGAGCAAATGAAAATGCTGCTCACGCGCTTAGGTCATGATGCCAAGATGGTCATAACAGGCGACTTAACCCAAATAGATCTTCCTCGCTCACAAGGATCTGGCTTGGCACACGCAGAGTCTATTTTACAAAATATCCCCAATATTTCATTTACTTACTTCCATAAACGTGATGTAGTACGTCATGATTTAATCCAAAGTATCATCTCTGCATATGAAGACCAATAATTCAATCATTACTTCTCTTTTTTCTCGGATCTCTGGACTATTCAGCTGGAAATCGCAACCACAAACCCCTGATAAAGTTGCTTTATCCGACTATCTTTACAGCCTTGTTGGCAAAAATGTTATCGATTTTGATCAATATTCTATGATCGAGGGTATTTTACAATTTTCCAATCTGAGAGTTCGTGATATTATGGTGTCTCGAGCTCAGATGGTCACTTTAGATGCAAATGCTCGGTTAGACGCTTGTATACCGACAGTCGTATCTTCCCAACACTCTCGTTTTCCAGTCATTGAGAAAAACATAGATAATGTCAAAGGTCTTGTTTTAGCGAAGGACCTCTTGCAGCACTTATATGAGACTGATTCTCGCAATGTAAAAATCTATCTCCACGAGATTGCACGTCCAGCCATATTTGTGCCCGAAAGTAAGCGCCTTGATAGTCTCCTACGAGAATTTCAGTCGACCCATAACCATATGGCTATTGTTATCGATGAGTACGGTGGGGTATCTGGCTTAATCACTATAGAGGATGTCATTGAGCAAATAACTGGTGAAATTGAAGATGAACATGATCACAATGCCCAAAAACAACATATTCACCAAGTCTCTGAAAATACCTTTCTAGTTGATGCGCTTACTCCTGTTGAAGACTTCAATGAACATTTTCACACAGACATCTCCCCTGAATATTTTGATACAATTGGCGGTATAGTTGCCCAGAAGTTTGGATGTGTTCCAAAACCAGGTGAAGCTTGCCAATACAATGACTTAACCTTTAAAATTGTGCACTCTACTAATCGCCAAATAAAATCACTAGAAATTACTACAACAAAAAATGAAACAAATTAGCCAAACCGCTTTTTACACAGACTATCGGCATGCTTACTTTTTGCATGCGTATACCTTGATATTTGCCATCCTTTCTGCGTGGATCTCACTATCGCCTGGCATACGATGCTACTATATTCCTGCCTTTGGCATCTGGCTAGCCTGTATTAAGTCTTGCCCTGTAGAAAAACAAATTTACTATGTATATCTTTACTACTCTCTTTTTATTACATTTGCATCATATTGGATAGTATTTTGCTTAGAGTCCTTTATGTCTTTTTCTTTTCCTATCAGCTGGACACTGGGCCTACTTGCCTTTTCTTTTGTTGCCTTTATTCATTCTATCCCTCTCTTACTTTGTATTCGCTATTTGGGTTTACAGCATTTTCCTTTGATTCTTACTTGTTCTGAATATATTCGACAGCCTTTTTTTTGGGCAATACCTTGGTCATGGCAAGCTTATGCTGTTATGGATATGCCCTTGCTTACACAACTACTACCTTTAGGTGGCCAGTATCTTGCTGGTTATATAGTTTGTCTGCTATCTCTGTGCTTTGCGCATAGCATACTCAAGAATTCTATGCGCCCACTTTTATATATAGTGGGTATTTATATATGCCTAGGGATTTGGTCCTTGATATCTCTTAATAGATCTATACCTACCCAAGCAATACAAGTTAATTTACTCCAAGGTAATGTCGCGACAATAGATAAGTTACAACCCCAAAAATCATGGAATAAATATCGACTGTTATTAGAAAAGACTGACAACACTACTTTGAACATACTCCCCGAGGGCATACTTTATCATCGTGCTGATGAGAAGAGTTTACAGCAACTACAACAACACCAACTTTTAAAAAATAGCTTTATTGGCACAAGCTTAAAATATGATGATTTTAGTCCAGCACTAGTAGGCACAGGCAAGGCGCATGGGACCTACCACAAACAGATATTAGTTCCGTTTGGTGAGTTTATACCTCTAGTAGATTTTTTACCGTCAACTCTGTGGCATATTTTACCTGATCTGCCTCATGATGTTGCCCACAGTAATAAAGACTTACTCAGTTTTTCTAATCATGTGATCTACCCTATGATCTGTTATGAGCTATTTTTCCCTCCTATAGATAAACACTGGCTTTCGCGATCTTCATTTCTAATCGTATCAGGAGAGAATACTTGGTATAATAATAGTATCATTAATCAGCAATTTATACTGAGCGCTCGTATGCGTGCATTGGAGAACGCAAAACCTCTACTACTAGCCCTGAATCGTGGCCCAAGTACCATGATTGATGCTAAGGGAAAGATTCTTGACGGCCTACCTTATGATAGTGATGGCATACTTTCTTTAAGCTTCACACCAGAAATACAGTTTACGGTCTATCAAAATGTACCAGATTTTGTTATATTATTGATTTTAATAATTATGCATTGCGCAGCTACCCTTGGTTATCGTTATGAAAGAACTGCCCGACTATTCACCTCTACAAGTTGAGGAAAAAGCTCAGAAATACTGGGACGAAAGTAAATGCTTTCAAACTGATACATCCCAGAGCCAAGACCCTTACTACTGTTTATCTATGTTTCCATACACAAGCGGCCAGGCACACGTTGGTCATGTTAGAAACTATACTATTGGGGATGTTATTACTCGTTATCAACGCATGTGTGGTAAACAAGTTCTACAGCCATTTGGATGGGATAGTTTTGGCTTACCAGCAGAAAATGCTGCTATTAAAAATAAAACGCATCCAGCTGCATGGACCCGTTCTAATATTCAAAGCATGAAAAAGCAAATACAAAAGCTAGGTTATGCTTATGACTGGTCTCGCGAATTTGCCACGTGTGATCCTGATTACTACCGTTGGCAACAGTGGCTTTTTATTCAAATGTACCATGCTGGACTAGTATACCAAAAAGAGGCGTGGGTAAATTGGGACCCAGTTGATCAAACTGTCTTGGCAAATGAGCAAGTTATTAACGGTCGTGGTTGGCGCTCTGATGCCTTAGTGGAAAAGAAAAAAATACAACAGTGGTTCTGTAAAATAACAGATTTTTCTGAAAGTTTGCTAAATGATTTAGACAAGCTTGATTTGTGGCCAGAGCAAGTCAAACGCATGCAAAAAAATTGGATTGGTAAGTCACAAGGTACAGAAATACTATTTTCTCTTGCTGATGGTAGTGGAGATATCGAAGTTTATACTACACGTGTTGATACCCTCTATGGCTGTACGTTTCTAGCACTGAGCTCTGAACACCCACTAGCTAATACTTATGCAGAAAACCAGTCTGAACTGGCTGCATTTATTGATGCTTGTAAAGTACAATCTACTGCAGAAGCAGACATGGCGACAGCTGATAAAAAGGGTATATTCACAGGTCATTATGCAATGCACCCGCTAACTGGTGAGCGTATCCCCATATGGATTGCCAATTATGTTCTTATGGAATATGGTAGTGGTGCTATCATGGCTGTGCCTGCCCATGATGAGCGTGATCTTGCTTTTGCACAAAAATATAATATTGAAGTTATTGAAGTTATTGATACGTCTTCCTCTTCTGCAGTTATGATCAACTCAGGACCAGTCACTGGCATGACTGTTACTGCCGCTAAACAAGCTATCATCGCGCAGCTGCAAAGCTCTGAGCGTGGCCAGGTTAAAACACAATATCGCCTACGTGATTGGGGCATTTCAAGGCAGCGGTATTGGGGTGTACCCATACCTATGCTTCATTGTCCTAAATGTGGAGTATTACCTGTTCCAGATAGCAGCTTACCTGTTGTGCTTCCAGAAAATATTGATTATCGATATGGCGAATCCTCTCTTGCACAGCAACCAGACTTCTATGAAACCACCTGTCCACATTGTGGTGGCCCTGCAAGACGCGAGACTGATACCTTTGATACCTTTTTTGACTCCTCTTGGTACTTTCACTATTTTATAACCCAAGATAAAAAGCGTATGACTGCACCTGTAAATGATCGCTGGCTTCCTGTCGATATGTATATAGGTGGAATTGAACATGCTATTTTACATTTACTCTATGCACGGTTTATCCAAAAAGCTATGGTCAAACTGGGCTTATCGAAGCATAGTGAACCTTTTAAACAGCTGTTGTCGCAAGGTATGGTACTCAAGGATGGGGCTAAAATGTCTAAATCTAAAGGTAATACCGTTGATCCTAGTGCACTTATCGAACGATATGGCGCAGACACCTTACGATTTTTTATTATATTTGCAGCACCACCAGAACAAAATCTTGAGTGGTCTGATGGTGCAGTAGATGGTGCACACCGCTTTTTGAAAAAAGTTTGGCAATATGCCCAGCGACACGCAAAGCAAATTAGCCGAGCCGACAAACTGGTTATCGCATCAAACAGCCCGTATATCGATACATTAGCCCAAGTGCATAGACTGCTTCACACCATAGAACGTGATCTGAATAAGCAACAACTTAATACAGTAGCATCTGGATCTATGAAACTATTTGCAATACTTCAGAAAATTCCTAGTGATGTAGACCAACATCCTCTGATTCGGTATATTTTCACTCTCTTGCTACAAGTTATGAACCCTATAACGCCACACATAGCTCATGCTCTTTGGGAATATCTTGAGTTATCTGATGTGCCTTTACAAGACAGTATGTGGCCAACACCTGACGCTAGTGTTTCCTCTGCCGAACTTGATATTAATATAGTTATCCAAATTAATGGAAAAACACGAGGCAACATCAAAGCTTCTTCTGACATAGATCAAGATAGTCTTCTTTCTTTAGTACGTAGCCATGAACGTTACCAGCAGTACTTTACTGCCAAAACGATTCAACGTGTCATCATGGTCCCTCAAAAGCTCATAAATATCGTTTTGACCTAATATACTTATGTCTTAAAAAAACTTACACATATAGCTGATCAACTATAGAGAAACCCATGCTTGTCATAATTCTTTAGTGCGAAAGTCTCTAACCTCTTATTTAAAACTTTCTAAATGTATTTCTGTGAATAAGATAATTGTATTACGCAAAAATATCTTCATGCTGACTATCTCTTGCGTATTGCGGGTTGTTTTCAAAATCTGAGATATTATCATCTGTTGTAAAATCTATGCCTGCAAGTTCAAGCACTTCCTCATCATAGAAAAACTCCCCATTATAAGCACCGTAAGGTTTGCTGATAATAGCATGTGCAGCATCCCCAATAATACTGATATCTTTCAAGTCTAATTGCTGCTGTGTATGACTCTGATACATTAGGACATTTTCACCTGACTTGTATTGCTTAAGTGGCCATAATGCATTAACAGAGATCTCGTTTTTAATCCAGTCAGTATGATTTGCTAACCCTACTGTGATCATACTTCGCATATACTGACTTGCTGCATATGTTGTATATGATCCAAGAATTTTAGGATCTAAGTTGATCGGAGGCGCAATATTTAGTATGTGCGCATGTTTTGATTGTGATAAATAGGGGAAGCAAGACTTCGCTAGTAAAAAACTGCTTCGTGAGTTTATATCGCAACTTAAGTCATATTGGGCCTGAGGTATCATGTGTCCGTGTTGGGTAATCATGACAGTGGCGGCATGGATTAGAATATCTATACCTCCGTACAAGCTTACTATTTTGTCAACTGCAGCATTAATGGAGTCTACATCACGAATATCCGTGGATACAAATCTAGCTTCAACGCCATAATTAGTTCGCGCTTGAGTAAGAAACTGGTCAGTGGCCTCGTTTTTATCTTTTGCAAGTAATATTAGGTTTAAATCACGATCTTCGATAATCCTGCTGGTAATAGCCTTGCCAAGCCCTTGAAGACCGCCTGTTACTAGAATTGTCTTGTTTGCAAGCGTTGTCATTGATGACCTTATTCGATAACTAATCATTCATACTAATCTCATTTTTTCTTATAATCAAGATGTTCTTTACAATATAGTTATGTTGACATTGCTAAAAAAGTGGCTTCATATTCACATCTATGTTATCTTGATTCTAGATTATCAGTATATACGTAACTAAACTTTATGCTCCTACAGTTTCTTTCAAATTTTGTATACATAATTTTACTCTTGCCCTCCTGTTATTTACTCGGGAGCGTAATGAGCGCTATCTTTGTTGCAAGATTATTTTCCTTACCTGATCCTCGCTTATATGGATCAAAAAATCCTGGCGCAACCAACATTGCTCGTAGCCAGCATATCACTGCAACTGTACTCACATTTTTAGGGGATGGTTGTAAAGGGTTTATTCCAGTAAAGTGCGCCGTATTACTTGGTTACAGCAATTATGCGGGTTTATTTTTGGGCTTTGCTACGGTTATTGGTCATATGTTTCCTATATTCTTTAACTATCGTGGTGGCAAGGGCATGGCAACTGCTTTTGGGGTGACTTTAGCCCTGTCTTTCCCTATTACGATGCTTAATACTTGTGTTTGGTTGTTTGTTTACTGGATTAGTCGAATATCAGGCTTAGCATCTGTTGTTAGTGTCTGTGTGTTACCAGCACTTTATCTTGCATCACCAACACACTATTCACTTGCACCTTATGTAGCTGTTTTTTCAATACTGATTGTTTGGATGCATGGACATAACCTTTTTAATATTTTCCAATCATTCTTTGGTAAAACACCCAGTAAGCACTACTACAACTGATCAATTGACCACCTAGGTAGTACATCTGCAAAAGCTTTGGAATCTGTTACATTATTTTGTCCAGACTGAATCTTCAAAAAGGCCGTGTATGCAATCATGGCAGCGTTGTCCGTACAAAGTTCTGCTGGTGGATAATACATACAACAACCCGTAACCTCTTTTAGCTTATCGAGCTTAGACCGCATACTCTTATTTGCCGCAACACCGCCTGCAACTACCCATGGCAACCCTTGCTCTTGTTGCATGGCTATGCGCACTTTACTAATTAGATTATCCGTAATGGTTTCTTGTAAGCTATATGCAAAGGCATACCTAGCCTCTTCGGAGTGATAGCTTGCTTGCCAGGCCTGATTAAATGCAGTTTTCAAACCGGAGAAACTAAAATTCAATGTCTTTTTTTTAGACATAGGCTGTGGGAGAGATGGTCTTTTATATTCTTTTTTGTACATTTGTGCTGCACGAGCAATACTAGGACCTCCTGGGTATTCTAACCCTAACACTTTAGCACCTTTATCAAAAGCTTCACCCGCAGCATCATCTAAAGTCTCACCTAAAATTTCATATTTACCAAGTGCATGTGCTTTGATAATAGCCGTGTGTCCACCTGATACTAAAAGTGCAAGAAAGGGAAAATCCAGCTCTGAAAATACATATTTCGCAATACAAAGATGTGCCTCTAGATGATGAATTGGCAGTACTGGTCGCCGACACGCTGCTGCTAATGCTTTTGTAAAGCTACAACCAATAAGAAGTGGCCCAACTAATCCTGGTCCTTTAGTATAAGCAAAGGCATCTATGTCAGATAATTCTATCTGCGCCTGGATCAAGGTTTTCTGGCAAACCTTGACTATTTTTTCTTGATGGTCTCGAGCTGCAAGTTCAGGCACTACACCTCCATGACGTGCATGCTCACAAGCTTGAGAATGAATATTATCAAAAATTTTATTATCTGATGCACGATACACTGCTACTGCAGTTTCGTCACATGAACTTTCGATGGCAAGTATATGCATAGAGACGCGCATAAATTGATTTATATTATCATTTTTATGCATATAAATCAGCATATTCAGGTATTAATCTACATTTTTTCTTCTTAAATGTGCTATATTAAATTAATAAATTAAATGAATTATTCCATGAGCCTTCCTCACGAGATCAAACCTGCTATCTTTCTTGATAACCTCTCTACCGAACATGCTCATGATTACTATTCTTTACTACAACATGAGCAAATAAAACCATTTATCCCTTCACAATGCGTACCTGATAATATTGCGAGCGCTAAGCAAGAACTCTACAATTTATATTTAGCTAAAACACGTGGCACGGGGCACTATTGGGGTATTTTTTCTGATGACCAATTAATTGGTACTTGTGGCCTACATAGCTTAAGTAGCCCCACTCGGACTATTGAAGTATCCTATGAAGTACACCCTCACTACTGGAACAGAGGAATTGCAACAGCCAGTGTAGAGTATTTAATAAAGCGTGCACCACAGGAGTTTAGGATTGATAAAATTCTTTGTTTCACTCTCGCACAAAATCTCCCTTCACAAAAAGTTGCCCTAAAGGCAGGCTTTAAGCGTGTTGCCTATCTAAAAAGGGATTGCTACTTTAATGGCCAGTTAGTTGATCGTATTTTATTTGAAATAACTCTATGACAAATACAACTATCACAATACCATTAGGATTGTACTGCCATCTACCTTGGTGTATTCAAAAGTGTCCATATTGTGACTTTAATTCGTACCAAAAAAAAAGCCAAGACTCTATTTCAGTATACACTGACTCGTTGTGTGTAGATTTGCAGTCAAGCTCAAAATATGTATCCGATAGATCGTTGCAGAGTATCTTTTTTGGTGGTGGCACACCTAGTCTTTTTCCGCCATCTTCATTCGGTCAGATTATCGAATGTATTCACCAATACTATGCCCTAGATAAGACATGTGAAATTACCATAGAGATAAACCCTCATACTTATGCGCTTGGCTGGCTATCTGATTATTATAGTTTGGGCATTAATCGAGCATCTATTGGTGCACAAAGCTTTTCTGCATCCCTATTACAAAAAATTGGCCGCACACATACGCCCCATGCAATTGGTCATACTTTTTCAACTCTAAGACGATCTGGCTTTGAGAATATTAACATTGATATTATGTATGCTCTACCAGACCAAACACTTGCACAGGCCTTATCTGACCTACAGCAGGCAATTGCTTTACAACCCGAACATATCTCTTGGTATGAACTCACTATCGAACCCAATACCAGCTTTGCAAAAAATACCCCAGACCTACCAAGAGATGATACGGTATATACTATGTTTGTCGAAGGGCAAAAATTACTACAACAATCTGGATATATACAGTATGAAATATCCGCTTATAGCAAGTCTTCTGCCAAGCAATGTAAGCACAACCTAAACTATTGGCAATATGGCGATTATCTGGGCTGCGGCGCTGGTTCTCACTCTAAGCTAACTACTAATAAACCTTTTTCTATTCAGCGTTTTCAGAAACATAAAAGTCCCAAAGCATACCAATTAGCTCCTTATGCTGAGTGTTATAATAAAAAAATATCTGTAAAGGAACGTATATTTGAATATATGCTAAATAGATTGCGGCTTGTACAGCCAGTTTCAATTAATCACTTAATCTCTACCACATCTATTGCATTCTCTGAGCTTAAACCTAGTTTAATAGAGGGGAAAAATCGCGGTTTTCTGTATTATGATGATAAACACATCTCATTAACTCCTCATGGGCGGCGTTTTTTAAATGATGCTCAGGCTATTTTCATTTAAGATATTGAATAAATATACCTTTACAAAAACTTTGCGATTTTGTATATTAGCAATCTATATAAAACCACATTGCCTTATGCCAGTATTTCGTAGCAATGCTGCGTATCAACGCAGAGCCGGTGGGCTCTCAGATAATCAGAAACAAGTCATTGCCAATAGTCCATATTTAGACTCACAACTCAGTGACCCCCTCATCACACTTATACAAAATAATCAAACTGATCTTGAGATTGGTTTTGGTACGGGCGATTATCTTATTTCTCAAGCACAAGAACATCAAAATTCACTGCAAATCGGCATAGATTTATATTTACTAGGTATAGCTTCTACGCTCCAAAGAATACAGCAACTTAAACTTACAAACGCCTATATTCTGCACCAAGACGCCTTTGATTTTTTAACCACCTCTCAACCTCAAATCTCTTTTTCTAGTATTCGAATTTACCACCCAGACCCCTGGCCTAAAAAAAGACACCATAAACGTAGATTACTACATTGCAATTCTCTGCATGGTGCATTTAGCCTACTGAAACCAGAGGGTAAAATAGAAATTCTCAGTGATGATCCTAGCTACACTGAAGCGATTGCAGATTTAATTGGTACATGTTTTTCCACTAACCAGGTTACTACAGCATATCATGTTGCAGCAAAAACCAAATATGGATACAAAGCTATTGCTGCAGGAAGAAGTATTACACAATTCGTGATTCATAGACGTTAATGCTTACAACTATCACCGTTCTGTTTAAATAAAACACAGACTACGAGAAACTTGCTGTAACTATACTGTTGTTAATTCCTGTTCTTGTTGTATGCTCTGTATACTTAAAGGTGCTTTAAATGCATTAGAACGTACCCAAATAACTTCTGCAGCAAAAAGGATTTCCACATCTGCTAAAAAAGTTTTGCGCTCACTATGTAAATTACGCGACTGTAAAGAATACTTGTTTAGGGTACTACTTCTTAGTAATAAGCGTACCATAACACCATGGTCAACAGTTTGGACTATACAATGCTTTCCCACTAGTGCTTCAACATCTGCCTGGTATGCTTTAATGCCAGCTATATAGTCTCCTTGGTTGTAATATGGCGCCATCGAGTCATCTTGCACCATCATATCAACCGCATTTTGATGGTTATTTCGAAAATGTAGTAGCTCCTGAGCAATCGCAGTTGTACGACTATCAGTCCACCCTATTGGAACACTTGTATTTTTTATACCATGCTTAGGCGTATGTAGCAGGCTGTCTTTTTTCTTGTACACAGGTCCTTGGCCAATACCATGAAGGATCCATTCTAGATCGCAAGCAATACCTTCGGCAATATAAGCCTTCAGCATTGACTTTGCTCCTTTCACTGTTAGCCCACCAAAACGGGCAGACTCCCAGTTTTGCAAAGTCCCACGTGCGATACCATATCTATGTTGTATTTTATCTCGGGATAATCCTGACATTTCTCTCAGGCATAGCAACCTATCTGCACGTGCTTTTGAGCTTGACTGGTCGTTTTCATTGTCCATGTAAATTTCTATTTAACAGATGTTTAATCAACAATAGCAAAAGAAAGTTTTTAATGCAATCTTACTTAAAACTTAGATCATTGTACCCAATCTCTGATACTATGACTACCTATTCTTTAAAACAATTAATCTAGTAGTTAGTTATTCTATACGTTAATATGAAGGTTACTACTCATCCTTTGTATATGAATTTTGCACACACAATAATTGCTTGGCAAAGAAAATATGGTCGTCACGATCTTCCATGGCAAGAGGAACTCTCCTCTTACCGAGTATGGATTTCTGAGATTATGCTACAACAAACCCAAGTTACTACTGTGAAGTCTTACTTCATCCGTTTTATCAAACGTTTTCCTGATGCATCAAGCTTAGCTAAGGCCCCGTTAGATGATGTACTTTCGCTCTGGGCAGGACTTGGATATTACCGTAGAGCACAGCATTTGCATACAGCTGCGCGAATTGTCCATGAACAATATCATGGTGAGGTTCCTACTGACCCTAACATCCTCGTTACTTTACCTGGAATTGGTCAATCTACAGCACATGCAATTGCGAGTATTGCTGGTAACCTTCCATACGCAATATTAGATGCTAATGTCAAACGTGTTCTTGCACGATTTTTGGGCATTCGTGGTGATGTAGAGCAAAACTCTGTCAAATCTGATCTTTTTACGCAAGCTCAGGCGCTTATGCCACAAGATAACTGTCGTATTTACACCCAGGGCATGATGGACTTAGGCGCAACAGTTTGCACTAAAAACCCAACTTGTACAATTTGCCCGATACAGAAAGACTGTGTTGCACAAAAAAAGCACTGGCAATTGCTCATCCCCCTAAAAAAGAAAAAAAAGGCTAAGCCTACTCGATTAAAATACTACTTACTTGCATACAATGAAGAAAATATACTTTTAGTTAAGCGTAGCGATCAAACCATATGGTCTAACTTATGGTGCTTACCTGAGTTCAACTCAATGACTGAGTTAAACGATTTTATTCCATCTGCATACAAAGGCGACTTATGTAACCTGACTGAGCTACATCATACTTTCACACATTTTCACTTACGCTTAATGCCTGTTTTAGTAGGTTCGTCTGCACTTGATTTTATTTGGCCTGCTAATATACAAAAAATACCTTTAAAATCTCTCGCTGACTATGGCCTACCCACACCCATTGAAAAAATCCTTTATTCCCGTATAATAGCCACTTAAATCACTTAATATTGCGCCATGACTACAGTACACTGTAAAAAACTACACCAAAAACTCCCTGCTTTAAGTTTTAGTCCATTCCCTGGCCCACTAGGTGAAAAGCTTACTAATGAAATCTCCCAGAAAGCTTGGGATATGTGGCTAGCACACCAAACTAAACTCATTAATGAATATCGTCTTGATCCTCTAGAAATGAAATCAAAAGATTTTTTACATAAAGAGATGATGGCATTTTTATATCATGATACAGCACATAACCCCCCTGATTTCAAAGAAATAGATAACAGCAAGTAATTAAAACTTGCTTTTACCCATCGCTTTTTGTTAAATTATAGTTCTTGGCCAGATAGCTCAGTCGGTAGAGCAGTGGACTGAAAATCCTCGTGTCGGCAGTTCGATTCTGCCTCTGGCCATTAATTTGCTTCGAGCACACCACTTACAGAAAATGCAGCTCTCACGTTTTTGATGGTCAATAGCCCACAAGGTGGTATTAGCGCAAGCATTGCCCCTAAGAAAAACCCATCCCAGCTATACATGTATACCACTCCTGCAGCTAGCGGTCCAACAACTACCTTTAATACGAATATCAAGCTGGTTAGGAAAGCGAACTGAGTTGCTGCATAAGCCTTTTCACACACACGTGACATTAGTACAACAATGAGTGTTGTAGTCCAACCTGAGGCAAATGACTCTAGTGTAATTGCCAATGTTGTGATTAATAACACACTTTCCTGCATCGAATACATAGATAGTATGAATACTACCATGGCAGCTGCTTTTGCAACTATAGCAATCGCAAGCATATAATACACACCCAAACGTATGAGAAACCAAGCACCTAATAGACCACCTGCTATAGAAGCAGCGATACCAAAACTTTTGTAGATAAGACCAACCGTATCAACCCCAAGATGTAAATGATTAATTAGGTAACTTTGTAACATACTTTCTACAAAAATATCGTGTAGCTTGATTAACAAAACAACAATTACAACAAGCTGAATACTTTTTTGTATTAGCCAGTTTTTTACTGCACTGTAATCCCAGTTATTATTTTTATCTTGTTTATCGACATTAGTTTCTCCAGAGACTTGTGTAGCCTTTATCAAGACCCAACTAGTCGCCATTGCTACACCTGCTCCTTGGTACAAAACCACCCAGCCATAATACTTTGCTAAAACTAAACCTAGACCACTCACACTAATCAAGCCAATTCTATATCCAGTCGTATAGTAGCCAGCCACCATTTCTTGCTCACCAGCCCCATCATGCTGAATACGTGCACCATCGATACAAATATCTATCATGCTAGCGATGAAACAACCCAAGCAAAGCAAACTACTGAAATATAAAGTTTGTGAAAGTGGATCAACTCCTCCTAACCAGAACAATAATACACCAAAAAAAAGTATCATAGATCTTAATATATGAATATATGTCCATGCCAACCTATTGCGTAGACTATCCAACAATATTGCCAGCAGGGGCTTGACTGCAAATGGCAGAGATAAAACTGATAGCATTCCAAGCAACCATATATCACCTCCTAGACTCGCTATCCATGCTTGGGGTGTAACTAATAAAAGACCACTGGCCATCCCCGACAATAGACCTAGGAATGAAAAATTTAGCAGTATATGTTTCATCGACTTACCAAATAACTAATTTACTTTCATTATCCCTGTTAAGCAACTTCTGTCAATCACTGAATTTTGGTACAACTATGGTTTTCTTAACTATTTTTTACTATTATAAGTGGATAGTTAATCATTCTGTTTATGAAAAAGTCTCCCTTGAATTTCGAGATGCTACTAGCCATCGCCACTCCATTAAGCTTACTAGTTGTTGCTATGAGTATTTATCAACTCAGTGATCGTATTGACCGCCTTACATCTACTGCTTTACCACAACATCCAATTTCAATTGAGATAGCATCAGATAAACATGTTGCTCATAACATCTCGAAAAAGCCTACGACACAAATGAACGAATTTAGAGATGAACAGCACACTAATCCTACTGCATTGGTATCTGATCACACAGTGGCACAAGCTTCAGATCAAACACAAACCACACCTATTACTAAGTCTTCTGGTAACGATAGTGATGTTGTAAATAATATGGTAGTTTCAACTCAAAAAGAGAATGCTCAGACCATTGAGCCTACAGGTGTGATACACACAATTGAAGCCCTAAATAATGGTCCAGATGGTGCAATGGTTTTTTCACCAGGTTTCATTAAGATTGCTGCTGGTGATAGTATAACATTTAAACCAACTAGTTACGGTCACAATGCCCAAACACCCGAATTGGTTATTGGTGATGAATACAAACCCATTCCAGTAGGCGCGGAACCGTTTGCCTCAGCTATGAATGAAGAAATAACAGTCACCTTCACCGTACCAGGCATCTATTTATATTTATGTAACTACCATTATGTTGTCGGCCATGTTGGTGTTATTCAGGTTGGTGATGATAGCCACAACCTCGATGCTGTCCGTGCAGCAGGTAAAGCTCTGCAGGCGAAAATGTTCTCCAATGCAAATCGTATTGACAATTACTTAGCAGCAGTTGAATAGAAGAATAAAATCTCTACGCTTATGTTTTAAAGCAGTATCAAACATCAACGTATCCATATCTAGACTGTAAGCTATGTTCAAAAGTTTACATAATTAATCTATGTTTATTGATCGCACTGGAGTCTTTGCGTAAATAGTTGCAAAACTCATGCATATGCTTAAAACAATATGGATAATTCAGAATATACGCTATAAGGACTTTGGGGGACTCAACAATGTTATTTTAATAATTAAGATTGTGGTCATTGATCACAACATATCATAGTGTATAGTGATTTGCAAAATAAAAGATCAACAATTTTAATTACCTGTAAAACCCCAAATAAGGTTCCACGTCTGCACCTTACATATTGCTTAAATATATTATTTTATGTTTAAAATCAATACCTTGAAAGGTGGTCAATTTTTGTCCAATGTGATTCTATGACCGAAATAACCCGGTTTCGCATCCATTAAAATGGTTCTATCCCCAAAGTTATCCACAAGTTATGTGGATATATCATCAACCCTTTCTTTTTTTATTTTTTACCCTAGCACGTCGGCGTAAAAGTGGGTCATTTAATAGCGATAAACACAACTCAACTCTATCATTTTCCTGTAAAATGTAATCCATTGATTTTTTTTCACCAAATATACTCACACCCCATCCCTTTGGCATTTTCTCATCCACAGACAAGATATTTATGAATTCACTTAAACTTATACCCATTCTTAAATAGTGTGTTTGTACGTTGATATCTTCACTTGTATGCATCCAGGCCACCTGTACACTAATCTTATTTTCTTTACACATTCTTATTACCTACTTTATTATTTGGTATAGTTTGCCTATGACCAGATGGCTGCCACGAGGGTGCAATAACGTCAGGGCTGGATAAAGCTTTGAGACTTGCTGGCCTTAATGTTGAAAAACCAAATTTTTCATTTATCCTTGCCAATGTAGAATCCAAGCTTTCTTGCCGTATATGCTGTTTACATTTTCCATTAAATAGGTCATTCTGGCGATGGCGACATAGCTCTGTTGCAGTAATTTGGATTTTTTTATACACCGTATTAGGTCGCCAGCACTCTTGTAATACAATATCTACGAGCTTTTGTATTAGCGGATAGTCATTTGCACCCACTTGCAGGGGGAACTCTATACCTGTGTGTATGTGTCCCGCTGTAATGCCTATCCAAATTTTTTGTGCCCATAAGTTATGCTGTTGCAGTCTACAGCTTAATTTAAAAGCCATATACGAGATATAGCCTCGCAAGCGCGACTGGTCACGTACACCTGGAGGTAGCACCTTACCATGCCCCATTGTCTTTGGATCTTTTTGAACTGTACGTATAGGATCAGGGTCTTTACCTTGACACATCAGCCATATTCTCTTACCGCCATGCCCAAACCTGTCTGCCAATATATGTACGGGAAGATGCGCAACACCACCACATGTGTGCACACCATGCTTAGCAAGAAATCGGCGTATACCGGACCCTATACCACATAGCTTGTCCACAGGCATTTGTGCTAGAATCTTTTTTGCGTGCATAGGAGACACAACCCAAACTCCTTTAGGTTTTGCTTTTTTCGCAGCAAATTTTGCCGTTGTTTTATCTCCACCAATCCCTACAGACGCTGGTAAACCTACAGCCTCATATATACATGATTGAATACGCCTAGCCAAGTGTTGTGGATCTTTATTGGCAAGATGCACCTTACTCATATCTAAAAAAGCCTCATCTACGGAATAAACTTCGATATCGGGTGTGATATGATTTTGCAATGCTTCCATAACTTTTTGCGACGTGCGCGCATAAACTTCAGGCCTGGATGGGCACTGCTCAATACCATTGCATAACTGCCTTGCTTCTGCAAAACGCATGCCTGTCTTTATGCCAAAAGCCCTCGCTTCATATGAGCAAGTTATAACACAACTACCATGACTCCCATTAGTGATTGCAATTGGCTGGTTACGCAAGCGTGGCTGTAATTTTTGCTCGACAGATGCGAAAAATGCATCCATATCCACGTGCGCAATACATCGCTTCCATCCTATTAAGACCATCAACCTACCTTTATCTTGCCATACGTAATAAACCTACAAAAATCCCCTGGACCCTCACTCTGTCACATGCATAAGTTTGAGGGTGATGCTCATTATTTGCTGGTATTAATGTGATAGTAGCATCTCTATTACGCCGTAATTTTTTTAACGTTGCACCCTCGTTATCTACTAGTGCGACTACAATTTGTCCGTCTCTTGCGTTATCCGCATGCTGACAAATAATTACATCACCATCGTGTATTCCTTCGTCTATCATAGAATTCCCTTTAACTCTTAGTGCATATCTTCCTGGTGTTAAAAACATACTCGCTATATCAACAGATTCATTATCTTGTACTGCCTCAATAGGCATACCTGCAGCTATCTTCCCTAGTAACGGTAGATGATATTCCATTTTGTTTTCTTCTTTCAGTCTAATATTACGTTTTCTATTTGGCTCTAACTCTATATGACCTGCATCTACTAATGCCTTTAAATACCTATGTACAACACCTCTAGATTTAATCCCTATCCCTTCTGCAATCTCAGCCGTTGTTGGCGCGTATTGATTTTTTTCTATAAAGCTCTGTATAAACCGATATACATTGTGTTGCGCTAATGTCAGCATATCATTCTCCTTTTGTCCTCTATATTTTCAGTATAGAGAACACAAAGAGTACAGTCAACCTTGTTTATCTATTTTTTTTACTCAACTTTTGTTGGTTTTTGGCTATTAGACTTGTCATTGTTGCATTCTTGGCATGCTATCTTTTATCTTTACTAGATGATAGTGAATCATACAATTGAGAAGCACAGTTAAAATATCAATTCTTTTTGTGGTGAATTTTTTACTGGTATACGTTTCTTGAGTGGGTTACTTGTTGGCTTTAGGCCTGATTTACGGCTACCATGTTTTTCGAAAACAGCTTGTGCTTCGAGTTGGTGCATAGGAGGCTTGCGTAGGGCATATATCTTATCTGCAGCTGATTTACGCGCCTGTGCTTCGTCAACTATTGGCTGTGGGTAATTTCCCATCTTTGTAGGATATATCCAAGGGGTATGTATGCAGGTATTTGGCATATTGATTAGCTCTGGAATCCATTTTTTAATAAACTCCCCCTCTGGGTCCTGGTCTATACCCTGTTTAATAGGATTGTATATGCGTATGCTGTTTATACCTGTTGTACCAGATTGCATCTGTACTTGTGCATAGTGAATACCTGGCTCATAATCTACAAACAAGCTCCCTAGATAAGGAGCAAATTCACGCCAATCCAACCAAAGATGATACGCTGCAAAGCTTACCAACATTGCTCGCATACGAAAATTTAACCAACCGGTTGCGATTAGCGAACGCATACAGGCGTCGATCATAGGATACCCAGTCTTGCCCGTCTTCCAAGCTAGCAAATAATCTTGATTGCCGCTTTTAGGCCGAAGTTGTCGATAAGCACTGTGTAAATACGCTTTTTCTATTCTAGGCTGATCTTCAAGCTTTTGTATAAAATGACAATGCCAACGCAAACGGCCTAAAAATGATCGCATAGCTTGCTGCCAAGCTTTTTGGTATGGCAACGATGAGTCCTGTTTTATTTCTATAGCCCGTAAGCTTGCCGCCTGGAATACTTCTCGAATTGAGAGCGTCCCAAATGCTATATGTGTAGAGAGTCTAGAGCAACTTGTATACGCTGTACGTGGTGATGACATTTCTTTGGTATAAAAAGTTCCTCTTTCATGCAAAAAACTTTGTAGGCATTTCAAAGCAGCATTACGCCCCCCATGCTGGCGTTTGTAGCATCCATCGTCTGGTATATTTATTTCTTCTGGCTTAGGTATAGGCATAGTATCTATGGTAACGCTTATAAATTTTTCTGGTGGGGAAATTACTGGTTTTTGCATTCTTTTAAGCCATTTCACCGCCCAACCATTTCTTGATTTGAGTTTTCTAATCACGCCGTTGTTTGGTAATTCATACCAAACAACACAATGTTTTTTCACCCAAGCATGTATCTTCCTATCGCGTGCATAGGTCCATAAATTTCCTGTTTCTTGATGCGACCAAATTGATTGTACACCGTACTGCTTGTGTAAATCAGAAAACACCGATTCAGCATCTCCAACACGGATAATAAGTTTTTGTCCTCGCACGGCTAAATCCTGTTGCAACTCTTTTAGTGTTTCGCAAAGAAAGTCATACTGACGCTTGCTGTAATCTGGCTCAGCCCATAGTTTAGGCTCTAAAATATAAAGAGGTATAAAGGGCCCCTGTGCACTTGCTTGTGTAAGCGGTGCGTGGTCTTCTATCCTCAGATCGCGTTTAAACCAAACTATTTGCATTATAAAAACTCTATATTATAAATTATGCTAGATATCTTTCATTTTTAATAAAATGCAGTGTTATCTTTTATTAAAATAATTCAAATAGTATAGAAAATCAAATCTATGCGGTGAACTTGTTTTTTAATCCAACCCTTAATAATTACAGAGTATCTTCATATTTTCTGACTATTTCACAAAGGGTAAACAACTATTTTTTTGGATATTGATTATCGTTATCACTTTCAAATAAACCAAGCATAGAAGAAAATGCGCGATTATTAAACCTATTTTTCCATACACTGAGAAAAACCTCTCTATCTAGGGAATCTTTTAAGAAATCTTCTATTTTCGCTTACTATCATCAAGTCTGTACGACCATTAAAGTTCTTCCTTTGTATGGTACTTGCGCTTTTAATACATCAGTAAGAGTCTCACTTTATTGATCTAGAATTATCTCTTTAGATATGTGCTTATAATGTTATTTGAATATAAAGGCTTGATATAATCTAGTGGCGGTTTTTAAAACAACGGTATCTGATATAATTGCAGATACTTAATTATAAAATTTATATTTTATCAGAACCCTAATTAAATATTTATAACATACATTCATTAATTTTGACATATTTTTTGAAATACCATAGTATTTATAGAGCGTTTTTAACTTTTTACATACATCCTGCTTTATAAGCTATCCACTAAGGAGATACCACATGGTAATGACAACCTCAGAAATATCCTCATTTATTGATCAAAACCCTATGCCAAAAGCCTGGTTTAAAGCAGCTGAATACGGCCATACTGAAGTCTTGACTCATCTGCTATCGACAAATGAAGTTGCGGATATTGATATGCTTGATGAAGAGTCTCTACGTGGAGACAGCACAGCTTTACACACAGCTATTAGGCATAACTGTGATGAAACAGTACGCTTTCTATGTACCAACGAAGCGAAGTTGGATCTTGACGCACATGAAGGTCCATATCAACTCAATGCACTTTTTATGGCCATCTACCTACAAAGAATAAGTATCCTTGACTACCTCTTAACCAACTATCCCGACCTCATAAAAACGAGAGGCTTTTATGGTTACACACCATTACAAGCAGCAGTAACTTTATTCTGCACAAGGGAAAATCTTGATATCATTAAGCTCTTGATAGCGCATGGCTGCAATGCTCAAGACCAACTTGACGATGGCAGCTATATACTTGACTGGTGTATGGCTGGTAATATTAGTTTACCTGGAGGGGTAGTATCCGATACAACTATCATAGCAGGACACTTATCTATGATTGAGTATCTTCTCGAAAATGGCGCAGATGCAGCTAAGGCGACTACCCCCCTTGTGACTGCTGCATGTGTTGGTGCACTACCTATAGTTGAAAAACTGTGTGAAGCTGGTATTGATGTCAATCATAAACACAAGTGTAATGATGATTATAATGACAAAATTTCAGCTTTGCTTGCAGCCACTAGACAAGGGCATGACTCTATCGTTAAGTATCTCACACAAGTACCAGGTATTGATTTGAACTGTACTTGCTATAATGAAAGGACGCCATTACACTGGGCTGTATATCTTGGCCATGATTCAATTACACAACACCTATGGCAGCAAATGCATGTAAATCGATTCGCTCGAGAGTCCTGGAAAGGTATGAATGTATTTCATATGGCTGTCTTTGGAGAACAGCTTGATATAGCTAAATGGCTTATTACTATAATTGGTGAAGATAAACTTGCTGTAGATGCATGTGGAAGAGATGCACTTCAAATAGCCGCTTTTTATTCAAGAGTTAATGGAAAAACTTCGGCAACGGAGATATATCTAAGACAAACTAACTTTTACACCCCTGATTCTAAGGGTAGATATCATGAAACTGCGGATGAAATGAACCCTAAAGGGGCGTCTGAATCTCTTGAAAGTAGTTCAACTGCAAATAATTTGAGTCAAACTACTATTTTTAATCTATCTGACAACCACCAATCCTCGCATCAGCCTAGTTAATAGGCTTATGTAGGCATCTAAAGCAAGTAGATTGCGAGTTATAGGATAGAATTTCTCTATAATGAAGACTGAAGATTCATTTATTTACTCAATTCACTCAAGCACTGCTCAATCTATGGAGCTATTTCTTTCCTATCCCATGCCAAACATTTTCCAGAATCGCTCTCTTTTAATGTATGCACGACTTCAAGAAAACGCATAGCAGCGTATTCTGGAGAAAATATTTGCTGTTGAGCAATGCGTCTTTGGAATGGCCTAGATAGTGGAGAGTCCACTGTACCTGGATGGTATCCACAAATTATAGCCTGTGGATGCCGTCTTTTTGCTTCCAATGCCATAGTCTTTATCAACATATTTAGTGCTGCTTTTGAGCTTCGATAGGCATACCACCCGCCTAAACGGTTGTCGCTAATACTGCCTACTCTCGCTGATAATGCCACAAAAATACTTTGGTGAGACTGATTGAGTAAGGGTAAAGTATGCTTTGCAATTAATGCAGGGACTATTGTGTTCACTTCATAGAGTTTAAGCAGTGCGTCATGTGTAATGTCGTTGTAAGATTTTTCTGGCTGTATACCAGATTCATGTAATAAGCCAGTTGCAACTAATACTATATCAAAACATCTTTGGGGTTTTATATTAGCACATGCTTGTTTGATATTTGCCTCATCATAGTTATCCAAATGATGATGCGTCACTGGTGTATAGGCATTACTATAAAAACTTTTACGAGAAAAAACATCTTGGGTAGCTCCGGGAAAAACATCAAGATACCGTTTACTAACAGCTTGTGCAAATGTACCTGATCCACCGAAAATCGCGATACTTTTTGGAGTCTTTGCCATAAAACTAACCTACTTACTTACCACTAACTTAGAGGTAGAAAAAATAACAGTCAAGATTTATACCGAAAATACTTTTCTATCTGGTCTGTCTTACTTATCTCGATAACAAAATTTATTTTAAACTTAGTTGGCAATGTCCTATAATTTTCTGATGTCTATAACTTCTTGACAGCTAAGAAACATGATGCAATCATAAGAAAAAATACACTTATCTCAAATATGACTAAATCCAACAATATTTTTTTGTCTTCTCTTATACTCATCCTCATATATTCTTACGCTACAGCCAAGTTAGGACCACATAAGTCTGATACCTGCCCCCAAATAGCAAGTTGGCTTTTTCCAATACAACCCTCCCTAAAATGTGGTGATGCATGGTGTGATGTGTACACACACAATGATGCTGCACCTGCTCAATGGTATGCGCAAGCGCGCTTTCCTGCTAAAAGCCCATTTGTACAGACATATGGTCTCAGTGGCCGACCATTTTTCTATAATTCCAATATTGATAAAGCGAAGTTCACCTGGAAACCACTACTGGAAAATAGTGGCCTGTATATCATAGAGGCGCTGGGCAATGCCCGATTAGCAGAAAATATTGACTCAGAAGATGAATCAGTATGTCATTACTCCTCTAATGTCCAAGGCCATGATGTATTTTTTCTAGCAAAAAGAATAACCGAATCAAATAATTAGACCCTATAACGACTAAACTTCTCAGCTCCTATCACCCCTCATTTACTTTATCCCCCTTTTATTTACAGACTCATTACGATAAAAGCCTTTCATTACCGTTTGTATTCAAACTTTACCCATTTTTTGTTTTACTCACTTATGTTGCTGTGCTAGTATCATTGCTTTTGTGTCATTATATTCGGCTTTATCTTACCAACAGGCAGTACTGGTTGTGAATAATCTTTCCTACACTACACAAACTTTACAAATTGTAGAATCTATTACGGTGCGTAATTTAACTAGTCATTTGATGACAGTCTGTCATCTTCTTGGTCTCTGTACATTACTTTGTCACCAGTATAGAAGGCAGATCAGTGATAAGTATTTAGACGCACCTATACAGATTCGTGTGCATAATACTTACCTATATTTTACATTTTGGTGTGCGTATAGTTCATTTATAGATGCCACCTTTCCTATATATGACAATGACTTTTTTGCAGATATATCTAATTACCACCAAACTCTTCTTACCTACTATCAACTTACCTCCCTCATGATACACATGATCTTTGCTATATCGCTTTACCGAGAAATTCATGTTCACTCTATACAGACTCTACTGAGAAAGCCTATTTATAGACAGTTATTTAGGCATCTATCAGGTATATATTTTCCAGATTTGGTGAAGAACCATTTTCGAGAAAATACTATTTTTCATAAAGAGGGTGAAGACAACCACTTCTTGTATAGTGGCTGCTGTGTACATAACTTTATATTATCGCCATGTAGCACTATTCCTGCAGGCATGCTTGAGCGGGCAGATATATTAGATCATCTCTATATTTCATCCCGTGTACAAAAGATAAGTACTTATGCTTTTTATGGTGCGCAGCTACCCAAAAATTTGCTTTTCTATCCCCAGTCTGGCTTGGTAATTTCAAGCTATGCTTTCGCTTACACGAACCGACTTACGGACCTTAGTATTTATGCTAAAGGTGATCTCATTATCGAAACGCATACTTTTTGCCATAGTGTTACTCTTGAAAAACTAACGCTTTCTAGTGATTCTAGAATTTCTATTTCTTCATTTGCATTTTTAGGCTGTAAGGAATTACGCGACTTCGTGATCTCTACACCCAAGACCGCTTTCCATCCAGAGGCTTTTTCTAAAAATACTTCACTTGTGAATGTGATTTTATCTGACTCGTTCTATAATTTCCAATTAGCTTATTTTTCACATTTACCAAATCTAAAAAAACTCATCATTGGTAATAATACCTACAAATCTATTCAAAACTATTCGGGATTTTTTTCTACGCTCCCTACAGAAAACCCTCTTTCTCAACCTATTACTTCCGTATGGAACCTTGAAAAACAATCGTTGTTCTCTCTCATGTCATACACTGGTTTTATGACTAGTATTGGTCTTAAAAATACTAGTTTAACTACTGAACAAATCAGTGATCTAATGCAGATTTACCACCATGGCGTGCCTGTAGAGAAAGTTTTTTCACAGCGTATTAGTAATCTACCTCACTTATATACTAAATTACTTTCTTCAAACTCCATCCCCGTGAATCAATGGAAACAACCTGCACATGTTATACTCGACGCTTATCGCGGTCTTGGATTTTTTACAGCCAATGATGCCAAGCAACTTTACATCGCACTTTGCCTTGATAAGTCAGACCGTGATCAAAATACTTCCGCTCTATCAACCTGTAAATTTTTACAAAAGTGTGCCACAGTCAATGACCTTATTGATCATATACAGCCTCACTAATAATATAAGTGTATTCAGTTTTTGAATTACTTTTTGTTTTACAGCTGGGAGCTCTTTAATAACAAGATTTTCTTATGGTGGATCATACTTTAACTCATGTTGTATTTGGTTTTTTTATCGGTGGTGGCATCATGTTTTTTTGTATATATGTATATTGCTATTTTGCATCACGTTATAATCAACGTGATAATGCTTTTTCTAGCGACAACCAAACGTTAAGTCATCCAGATTCAGACGACCTAGCTATACATCAATATCATGATTTAAACAGAGGCTTGTGTAGTCAAGATATAAATACACCGACTGTAGCATTTCGGCGAGTATCATCACATAAAGACGTGCATACAGAAACCACCGCATCATTTGCTTCTAAAAACTCGCATCCTCCTGCTGCCATTATTTTAGACAACGAGCCTCCTGTGACCTCTCTCCCTCAGGCACATCTTTGTAAAACAGTCATTGTTGCAGTGAAATGCTTAGAATCTGATTTTTCTCATGTAGATACTGCGCCAAACTAGCACCTATAGACAGCTTTCCTCGATAGTAGTAACTAGTGAAACTTCATACTAATGATTAACTGCGCGCAAGCTATAGCAAATATTATGCAGCTCTCTTTCTCTCGGCTTTAGCTAAGCTTTTACTAGGATCTATAGGTATATTTGTGTTCTTCCAGCTTTTATCATGGGGTAATATAATCTCTAATCGATCTGCTATGTGTATTATCACATCTGCTTTATCTACATAAAAACCTGTTACATGACCTCCTAATGTTCTGTCGTCACTTATAAAATGTAGATGCAAACCTGGCACATTGATAGTTGGCATAAAATCAGGAAAGCAAAACCCTACTAGATAACCAGACACATCATTTTCCGTGAAGTTACTTTGTACGTTCGTAGCCGTGAGAAGACTTGCATGTGATTTCACTTTACAGACCGCCCGGCCTTCTAGTTCTTTGAATCTCGCTTGTATTGATATTGATGCGATTGAGTTTGGTGGAACTCCTTCTTGTTGTACATATTCTTCAAATTTTTTCATATCCATATTGGTCATCGTTTTTATATTACGTTTCTGCATTGAATGGTTACAGGCTACAGCAAACGGGATACGTGTACTAGAATCTGAAACTCGGTGTGTTTCTCCATTTTTTGTCGTACGGTAGACCTTGCCATGTATCATTACCATCTCACCATCGAGTTGATTAAACGTACCCAAACCGAAATTATGCTGATCTACTAACTGTGAGATATGATAAGAATTACTGTTGTTATACCCAGATAATAGTGCTCCTGCCATGCTGTATTGTGTAATAATATGTTTCATAATCTTCCTCAGTGCATTTTTGAACGAATAGTGTGTCTGAATAACTCAATATTATCTCGATAGTTTACATCAAACATAATAAGTTTTGGCACCTTACTCTTTGCTGCAAGTGCTCTACTAAGACATTTATCCAACTCATCTGTACTTGTTACACGATATCCATGTGCACCAAAACTCTCTGCAAACTTAATGATATCGTAACTTCCTAGATCTACCCCGGATGGTCGCTCATACTTAAGTAATTGCTGTGTTTTTACCATATCATAACTCTTACTATTCACCACAATATGTACAAATGGTAGTTGGTAACGTACAGCAGTTTCCAGCTCGGTTGCACTGTATAGAAAACCGCCGTCACCGGATATAGAAATTATCTTTGCATCAGGGTACATAAGGCAACATGATATTGCCCATGGCAATCCCACTCCAAGTGTCTGCTGCCCATTACTTACTAAAAGATGGTGAGGGTGGTGTATCATCAAGTATCGGTCTATCCACATACCATGTGAACCAATATCACAGCTGATTATAGTATCTTTTGTCATATTCTTAGCAAGTGTGTGAACAAAACAAATTGGATGAATCATTCCATCTATATCTTTTGTATCAAAATTTAGTTTTTGGGCATGGCTAAACAACGCTTGATACTTACTTATAACTGGTTTATTGGGAGCATGGTTCTTCATATACTGGTGTAATGCATCAAGGTTAAGTTGAATATTTCCAAGCACCTCTACTTCAGGCTGAAATTGTGAATGGATATCAACAGGACTAACGTTGATATAAATTATTCTCTTGTGTTCTATATTCCAGACTTCAGGATCATACTCTACAGGATCAAATCCGATAGTAATGACAACATCAGCATCTTGTAACAATACATCGCCCGGTTGATTGCGGGTTAGTCCAACCCTACCTATAAAGTAAGACTTATTTTTATGACTCACACATCCTGCTGCTTGCAAAGTAGAGATGGCAGGTATCCCAAAATCGGTGATAATTTTATTAATTAATGCATAGTTTTCAACCCTACTTGCTTCTTGCCCAAGAAATAATACTGGCTTCTTACTATGCTGTATGATATCTCCTGCTGCCTCAACACTACGCATATGTGCTTTAATGGATTCGGTCTCTTGGTAATAGCGCACTGGGCTTGTATTGTCCTTAGCTAGCTCATGGCTAACGTCCACAGGTATACTTAAAAAGGACGACCCTCTTGGTGTCTGCATGGCGTGCCTATATGCATTTGATACAGCTGCAGGAATATCATCTGCCATTAACACTTCTTGATTAAATTTTACAACAGAATGCATAATTTCCGTATTATGTGCGGACTGGTGTGATTTATGATGCAAAAATCTTCGCTCTGCATTCCCACCTATTGCAATCACA
This sequence comes from Pseudomonadota bacterium, assembly GCA_036128855.1. GTDB lineage: Bacteria > Pseudomonadota > Gammaproteobacteria > Comchoanobacterales > Comchoanobacteraceae > JAYYPW01. The sequence continues at coordinate 18,109 of JAYYPW010000003.1, read as the reverse complement.
GGATCTCCTTCTGTTGTGGCAGTTAAAAGACCGGTAACTAAATTACTTACCCCTGGCCCAGATGTTACAAGTACCACCCCTGGCTTACCACTTAACCTGCCTTCTGCTTGTGCCATAAAAACTGCATTTTGCTCATGTCTACAGATGATTAGTCTAATTTTTGAATCTACTAAAGCATCAAAGATTGCGTCTACTTTTTCCCCAGGGATTGCATATATATATCTAATCCCATTTTCTTCTAGGCATTTTACTAATAGTTTTGCACCGTTCACGAATATTCTCTATTGTTATTATGATACAGATATAGTAATCTTTCTGTGATAAATCTTAATTATTATTCAATTTTTTAACATCTTAAACTTATCCACCACTCTCTGAAAAGCTAGTTTCCTATGGCTATGTTTTTGCTTATATTCTTTAGGCAATTGACTTAGTTGCTGCTTTTCTCCTGAGGGAATAAAAATAGGGTCATAGCCAAATCCATCGAACTTTTGTTGCGATATTGTCGTAACATATCCTTGCATAATTCCCTCTTCTATAATTGGCTGGGGGTCATTGGGATGTTGTAGTAAAACTATAATTGCATAGTAGTACGCGTATACTTTTTCGCCTAGGTCATTGGTTTGTAATAGCTCCTGTAACTTAATTATATTATCTTTAGACTGAGCATTGGATCCTGCAAACCGTGCCGAATATATCCCTGGCTTACCGCCTAGAGTAGGAACACATAGTCCTGAATCTTCTGCCATTACCCAAGTATCGACAAAACCTGAGGTGTGCCGTGCCTTTATTAAAGCATTTTCAACAAATGTCTTACCTGTTTCTAAGGGCTCGTCTTGAACTGGATTGTCTAAAATTAGTACCCCCAGTGTCTTGGCGAGATCTTCAAACTCTAATTTTTTATATTGATTGTGTGTGGCAAGAACAAACTTCATGTTTATGATTTTACTAAAAAAGGCTGTTCTTGTCATCACCACCTACTTCATATTTGTGTTTTTCTAAATTGAAATAGTGCGTGAGAAAATTCTTCTAGTAAAGCATTACGTAATATATTATTATTTATTAATTTTTTTGTGATTTTACTCTATGCATATTTATCAAGCCTATATAGTACTTGGTGTACTCTCTATGGATATTGAACTTCCTGCACCCTTGCAATTAACACTCTGTTCACTTCTATTTTCTTACGTATCTTGTATGGCTTGGGTTTTATATCTAGATAACTATGGCTACTACACAGAAACACAACGATTAAGATTACGTGATTTTGTAGATGGTAATTATGCACTCCAAACCTCTTCGTAATATAAATTTTTACGCACAGATCTTTTTAATGGCCTTACAGCTGGTGCGATGGTAGGTTTCACCTTGTTTGTTCACCATTGTCCAGAGATTAATAACTCACTGAGGACTACTGTCTGGATTAGCCTTATAGCAGATATTGTGCTTTTGTACCCTGAGATACAAAGAAGATCACGTCTTTTTTTACACGAAACGCTTATGTCCACCGCTTTGGTATTATACGTATATCACGTAGTCCCTAAAACACAACTTTCAGTACCTTTAGTTAATCTGGCTAATTTTATGATCGCCTCGACAACTTTATTACAAAAAAAACACGATCTTTCTCAGTTAGAAGATGAAGACCTTGACTCACTACTAATAATCCGACAAAGACACAATGCTTTTTTAAACTTATCAGGTTTCAATTGAACAACCTACATCATGACGTTGTTCTTTCACTTTTGCTTTACCTGGAGAGAATTTCAGAATCTTTTACGCTAGGATTGCCGTCTGTACACTGGGAGCTTGTAGCACACAGATTTTTATACCAAAGTGGATGAGTTTGCATGACTATGATATTGTTAGCCTCGGGTTTTTCAGTAAAGAATTTTCTATAAGGAGCAGGTAATTTCTTCTCATTATCCTTATAAGTTCCCCACCAAAACATATCTATGGCACAATCTAAAGGTAAGGTGTACCCTTTTAAAAGCTTTTGTGCAGATGGTGAACCATTTATGATGTATGCAGCGCCGCTGAAACCCATTATGCTTCTTATAATTTTTTTAGGATTATTACGCTCCACCCACTCCGCATTATATATATTTTTTTCGTTACCTTTTCCTCGCCAAAACCCATACGTGTTCTGATGTAACATAAGAATATCAAAAGGATACTCTCTAATATAGCCAAGAAGCTGGTATAAATTATTTTTAAAATTACTATCCAATAAGATATCATCCTCGAGAACTACACAAAAATCTTTCTCTGATTCTCTACACATCTGCCAGACATTACGTCCTGTTAAGCCAAGTGCTACAGCTCCTCGAGTAAGAGCTTTTTTCTTGAATGCTCCTTCTTCTACAAAACCTTGATTAATCATATCTTGGTCGCTAGCAAATACTTGTTTCCCATCCATAGCATCTACTCGAGTATAGCTGATATTTTGTGCATCTAAGCTCTTGCTAATTGTATCCCATCTATCTTTGCGCCGCTCTAAATTAATAATGTATATCTCATAAGCGTTATTAACACTTGTCTCAATACTGTTTTTCAACGCTAATGGTGACTTACTCTGCTTATGGGTCCCTACAATTTGAATCTTATGATCACTAAATTTTGAGTTGTAACTTGGGTGTGACCTATCAGCAAAGTATATTTTCTTAATTAGATATTTGCTTGATGGTATCGGTCCAACTGCAAAACAATTGTTAAGTGCGACGATAGATATAATAGTTATAAAAAATTTTGAAGAATTCCTCATATAATTTGATAGTAAATTTAGTTGTTATGAATATTACTATCATAATAAAAAAATCATTACCACCCAACTTTATTTCTGTGAGCACCACTTTTTCTCTATCGATAACTATTTTTTTAATTTCCGAATTGTCAGGGTAGATTTAAATTTCTCATCCATAGTTTATTGGATATTAACGCTCACTTATTATGTTAGATTTTCTTGTGTAACTCTGTTATAATAGCATAATTATTAACAAAATTATTATGCTCTCAAACTTTAGTACATACCTCGTCTCACATTCCTTGCAACACAATGTGCGTGAATCAAAAAAAAACCTTAAGACTGCTTGTAGCTCGTGGCTAAAGGAAATTCATAAAAGCCTTATACAATTTGAAGATCAATTTCCAGAGAACTTTTTAACATCTTTACTGGGGCCTATGCATTCAGACAGTTCCATTCATCCTTGTCCTAAGCTTTATAAGCAACTAACTGGCTTTATAGAAAACGATTATGACGCATATTCTTCTATCAAAGCAATTGACGCTTACTATAGCCGCTTAATGCATACACTGAACACGGTTTTTGTTAGACAGTTTCAGTACAAGAAAATCCCCACATATCATGGTTTTTTTCAATTTGAGAGCAAACATCGTGGTGTTGGTTTTACTTTTCGTCTTGTAGATCATCATGGTTCTGTCGTGCCTGGGTCTCTAATTGAGTCTCAAAGTACAGTAGGTATATCATTCCCCAAAAAAAACACTTCTCCAAAAAGCCTCATTCCATATATTGGGAAAAACAAGCTTTTAAATAATGCATTAGAAAAAATGAATACAACACACCGTGAACTCACTGACCACCATGCACCACATGCTGAAGACTTTTTCTTTGGTCATCATCTCGACCAAGCGCTAGAATTAATCCATGCTTTCTATAGAACTCTTCCATTTACCTATATTGCACCACAAGATGATCTTTGGCTTACACATCTAAGTGGTCCTCGTATTGAGTTTGTTCAAACATCTTCTATTTGTAACAAATGTAAACCTTATTTTAAAGCTTTACGTTTGATACTCAATGATGCAGGAATAAGACTACCTATGCTTATGTTTGCTCAATCTGCTTACAATCCTGGTGAGCCATCCAAACCAGTTGCATTCATTGATATGCATGGTGACTATCAATGTCACAAGATAAGCTGGAGTGATTCGCCTGATAAAACACCAAGTATCCAAGGTGTAGAGCATCTTGATGCGATGAATGCGTCTGCAACAGCTGTATTACCACTTTTATGGCGTGACAAGTTTTTGTCTCTGCGTTTTTGGGAGAAACTAGTATCTGCTCCTGGAAACTCAGATTATTTTATTTGGCTCGCTGAATTTACAACCCGTTTGTTTCAGAATGATCAATCACATAAATCTCCAGGAGATTCTATCTCTAATATCAGTCTACTAGCTGAAGATTTTCCTGACTTGCCACCATCGACATTTCAGGCACTACATCAATCAGTTTGTAATGGATCTATTGTGCATACTCAAGATGAAAATCTCACTCCACGCAATGCTTACTTTGAGCTACTGTTTGGTGCAAATTATATATCGACTGGTGAAGATATGTCTGAAGTTGAATTTTTATATTGGACAGTTCTTCTTGATAAATGTAGTAATGGAGATGCTTCGAGAGAACCCGCTGTCGATAACACTATTGATTTTACTCTAAATGACTTAGCGAGTTTAGATCGATTTATTCGTAGAATATCCGATCTTTATGAAGATAGTAACAACAATTTCTCTGCCTATAACCCCTTGTAGCTTAATATAATGCTAGTTAGTCAACTTAGAAACTAAAAATATTTTACACTACATAATTTCAATTTAAGAATTCATTTTTCAACTATTGAGAATAGCTTTTGTCTATTAATACACCTAACCCCAGAGCTTTAAATCTAAGCCATAGAGAAATTTACGTAATCCGGCAACTAGAAATAAAAGATTTTATTTACCTTTTAACCCAATTGAAGTTTACCTTCATATTTAGAATAAGGTTTTAAATATATGGTCTTGGTCGAAAAGATCGTGATTTTTGATTCTCAATCCTCTTTGCTTTAACTGGAATTAAAACTGGTTTAGGCACAATCATGAAATGATTAGGCGTTTTCAACTGTGCTAATATCTCTTTACAAAATGTAAATAATGACATACATATCTCCTTGGCTTTGTCCTTAGTCATAGACCATTTATTGGATAGAACATAATTCTAGTTTTGTCAGAAAAAAGTTATTTTTTTTTAATTGTATTATCTTTAGCACACATTTTATCGATGTTTTCTCTTGCTTGTCGCACGAACAAGTGCTTAAATTGTCCTTTATCCAGCTGCGACTTTATCTTGAAAAGCAACTCGAATTCTCTTTTTTATAAGTCTACAATCACTTTTGGATATCTCCCTGTTTTTCTATCCATGTGTTGTTTAAGTCTTATAATCGGTTGCACTCCTTTTTTTACATTGTATTTTTCAGGGAGTTTCTACAGCACTTTGGCAGGCATAGAACTCTCAGCTTTTCACCAGGCAGCCATTGCACTAGTTATACATTATATTCTCTCCCAAATGCTTGAGTCTATCTTAACTCTTTGTATCAATTTATTGAGTGCTAGTCAGAGTGTTATGTTAAGAGACTATCTTTCCAGGATACCTCAAATTCTTACCCAAGCTAAAGGTGTAAAGCTTGACCAAAAATTCGTAGTTGATGTAAAAACGTATTTTGAGAATATGAATAATTTCATCTCTTCTATCATACAGTCTGTGTGTAGTATGGTAAGTAGCTTAGTTTTACTTCGCCGTTTGGGCTTGTTGAGTTTAGGTCTACAGTTTTTTACAACTCTTGTTATTAATGAATTATTTCTGTACTTATTTAGCTCTACAAAATATGCGTTTAGTCTATCGACTATGCGAAAAGACGCAGAATCGGCTAGATCCACCGTAAGAGACTCTATTAGTAAAATATCAGAAAATCATGACATTTATACTGGGCAGCCTATTAAACTACAATGGTTTATTGAAAGTATAAAAAAAGAGAATCATAAACTTAAAAGACAGAATATATTTGTATCTTCTTACGATAGCGTGTTTTCTATTGTTACTAAATCAACAAATAGATTAGTACACCCAATTGCAGCAATTATGGTATTAAAAAAACTTCAGCTTCGATTTCCTATTGATCAAGCACAACTCGCTCGCTCTGCGATAATTGGTGTTGGAAGTTTACTACAAATTTTTCAAATTTTCGTAAAGTTCTGGGGTGATGCTCCTATTAAGAAAAATTTTGAAAGATCCTCACTTATCTCATCAAGCGCAAGCAGCACAAGGGAACTATCTTCTTATTTGTCTTCCCCTTTTTTATTTCACACTTTCAAGCATATTTCTTTATCATGTATGGTAACGTTGAAGTCTCTCATACTTTTCTTTGCTATTGAGCTCAGTATGTTTTACCTACATCTAGTTTTACCCTCTTTTTTCCTTAATATAAACCCTTTGGTATTTCTCTCACTCTATTACTTCAAATGGTATTCTATCTCAGCATTACTGTATGTAACTTATCACTTTCTTTCTAAGATTACTCAGCAAAAACAAAATACTTCTATATATTTCTCTTCTATTAGCCCTATTCTTACATGGATGCGGGGGCTTGATAGCGTTGTAATTTGTGCAAACATTTTTGGCATAATGACAATGCTGCTTAGCCACCTATCTGGCAACTCACATTTCTTTGTAGCGTATAGTGTTGTTGGTCTTATGAGTTTTTTGCTGTGTCAAAATCAGATACACCAAGCAAATTTGCGAATTATTGCTATCCCAAAGCATGCTTGCTCAGAAAAAACAGATAGTCTAGAAACTGGTTTAGAAGAATGTTACAAAAAATCTAAGCCAATCTTCCCATCTGTAAACACTATACCCAAAGCTTACTCATTAACTACATTCTCTACATCTGATGTTTTATCTGCACAGAATGCTTTTCAACACCTGTGTAATAGATTCCCCCAACTCCATTCTCGAGCATCAGGGTCGGTGAGCTATATCTCTCTGAACTCATCCGGCAACCCCCTTGGTTCATTGGATTTTATTAAGCAACCGCTGAAGTTATACCATAATGGACAGATATTCCAATTATCTCAATTTGAGATTCTTTTTTACTCTTATGTTATCGCATCTCCACAAGCATTAACGTATGAAGATACTCTTCTTCTTCGTGAATGGCCCTTCTTTCTGAGTAAAATCACCCACTTTTTATCTTGTCCAAGTATCGTATTTGACCCTAGTAACTCTAACCATCTTGTCACATTACAAAAAAATATCATTCCAAAATTGAGCGGTGGACAAAAAGCCAAACTGCATCTTGCGATCCTTTATGCTTTATGCCACATACCTCTTAAACTCAAAGATCGAACTATCGTTTTACTCTTGCATAGCTGTATCAAAGGTTTTTCAAATGAGCATAAACAAGCTATTCTTAATAAGTTCTTCTCGGTTGTAGAGGCTGATAATTCGAATTGTTTCTTCTTCCACGCTCAATCTTTTTCTCCTGAGCCGGCCTCTCTCGTCTCTATGTCAACTACAACAGAGACGATATCCGACAAAGACACCATGCGTAATTACCAAAGTCAAAAGTAGGCTACTTAGTATGCAGAAACCCCACCAAAACCCATTACAGCCTCTTCACTATGCATTATATTCTACCCACGGAGTAATTCTAACATTAAGCCTGCACTTTTTGGCTCTAGTTTTTGGCCTATGGCCATTATTTAATTTGTATGTGTGGAGCTTTTTTTATAGCAGTTTTTATGGCACTTCAGGAGCTGTATTTCTAAGCGTATGTAGCTTCTTGTGTTTACAATCGATAATTCATTCTATATTTGATGGGGTATTACAAGCTTTCACGAATATATTAGCTTATCAACACGCAGCAAGTTTACAAGAACAAATACTAGAAAATGTTAAGGGTAATATTTCGCGAGTCTCATCTATAAAAAACTTCAACCAATCCTTTCTGGATACAGAGACCTATTTCAAAAGCTTATATGGTGTAAGTACAAACGTTCTTTTACAAATAGGTAATTTAGTTGGAAACTTTTTTAACCTATACCGTGTTGGCTTATTTCAAACTGCTGGTTTATTCTATGCATCTGTTCTCATTTTAGACTATTGTGTAAAAACATCATTTCGGGATGGTGGAAATGGACTACCTAAGATTATAAAAAAACTCAATAATATGCTATCTGGTATACGTGATTCAATTAAATTCATATCATCTCAGAGCATATTTCTCACACAAAATACAAATAAAATAAACTGGCTTATTTTCAATCTACAAGAACGCAATTACACAACTCACCAAACTGCGACTCATAAAAACTTTCTTTCTCTACAAGTTGACTTTATACAGAAAGTTTTAAATAAATTAATTTATCCTTTGATGGCTATTTGTATTGTATTCATCTATGGAATACCTTTTCCACTTGTATTTGATAAACGTTTTCCTCTGCAACTTTTTCACATCGGCGCTTTCGTACAAGTGCTTGAGAGTTTTAGGCAAATTTATACAAATGGTTCGTTTTATTATAAAAACTCCAAAAATATCGATTTATTCCAAGCTTCTTCAGAAAACCTACAACAAATTTTTGATAAATGGGGCAAGCATTTTCATTTACCAACCTGTAACACTTCTATTTCAATACAATATTTCTCTATAATCATTGCGCGTAATATTTATTTTGGCTTACTCACCGTCGCAGCTATTGGCCTCTTTAACCAGCAAGCTAGAAACGCTCAAATTATGCTACCAAGTATTTTTTCACTGGGGAATATACAACTTTTTAGTATATTGGCTACTTTAATATTGTGCTGTATTCTAGAAGTAAGATATAGAACTTTATTACCGGAAAAATCTAGTAAGAACGCCATTCAATATATCTTCGACGCTTTATTTCACAAATGCTGGGGTCATACTCTTTTCTCAATTTTTTCATCATATTACTGCTTTTTTACATTATGCTTGAATGCACCTTCCTACCTTTTCACTTTTAGTACTTTTCTAAGCCTTATAGTAATAACCTCCCTATTTGGACTCCTACTCGATAAATACCTCATGGGTTTGATTCAACGAAAGTACCCAAAATCCAAACAGGGTATTATTAAACCAAGTGATAGTACTTCACTAGATATTTATCGATTATCTCGATATAAGACTTCAGCTATGTCCGAAATCAGCTTGAATTTGAATAATCCACTCAAACTCCGTTTTGGTAGCTCAATTCTCTTACGTGGAACTAGTGGTATTGGTAAGTCCTCTCTATTTATTCAATCTCTCTTACAATATGAGAATCTGCCTGAGAATATACACGCATTAATATCTTTCCCACAGTGTAAAAAGATTTTTTTCTCCCAAACTGAATATCCTGCTCTTGAGAGTCTAGATCATGCCGGGCAGGACAAGGTTGGGCTGTATAGTGGTAAGACGGTGCATACTCTTTCACCACTAGAGCACTATTTCCTTTCGTATGTATGTGCTCATCCACATGTTTGTCACCAAGAAATCAAGAGCGTTCTTGATGTATGGAGTAAATCCTTACATGCAAAATTCATAGAATTTTTGCAAGAAGTTGGAGTGCCTGATAAAGAGTTGTTGAAGATAAGAGAAGGCTCTTTACCTAATTCTCCTGCTAAAGAAAGTAAAATACTTATTTCTTGTGCAGCTATTTATTGTTGCCTTTTGCTTCCACATCATCTTCCACATCAAAAGCTTCTAATTGTTATTGATGAAGGTGTAGATGACTTAAGTGAAACACTTCGTCAACAAATAGCTTCACATTTCTTGAATGCTGTACACCAGTCCAATGGTGGTTCGCTCATTTTAAGCGTCAGTCATACGATGCCCGATAGACTTATTCAGACTTGTTATGATGCATCAATAGTACTCACTCCCCATGCTATCAACCCAAAGCAGGTTGATGTTTGTATGATGATGCACAAGACCTAAAGTCTATTAGTCCAGATATTTTCTACGATATGCGTGAAGGTCTATGAGTATTCTGTAAAAGATCACATGTAATTTTAAGGCTGACATTGCCAAATCTTAAGAAAGTTTGATATGATGATTTATAGCCTACTCTAAAGATCCCATGACTATAGAAGTCGAAATATTATATAACGGAAACTCTCATACTTACCCTGTTCGACCAGGCAATCTTGGCTCTGCGGTTGTCGATTTGTCTGGGTTTCATTCAGATTTTAATTTGTTCACACTAGATCGAGGATTTAAAACAACCGCTTCTACTGTATCAAGTATTTGTTATATCAATGGTGAAGAAGGAGAACTTTTATATCGTGGTTATCCTATTGAGGAGCTTGCTGAAAAGTCAGATTTTCTTACTGTTTGTTACTTACTTTTTTATGGTGAACTCCCAACTGCAGATGGATTTCGCTCTTTTTTATCGAATATAAAAAATGACCAGGATATACCAAGTTATTTGCATGACGTTTTAGCTTGTATTCCTCCTGAGACTCATCCAATGTGTATTCTCTCCACGCTTATTAGTACATTATCTGGCGCTCTTTCTCCTCATTTAGACAGTAAAAATCTCTCTGAACGCTATCACGCTTGCATACAGATAATAGCTAAAATGCCCGTAATAGTTGCTATGATATATAGGCATCGACAGAAACTACCTCCTATAACGCCATCACGCTCCCTGCCATACGTCCAAAATCTACTTTATATGATGACTGGAGAAATCCCCACTGAAGTGCAAGTCAAGGCTATGGATGTAATTTTAACCTTACACGCGGATCATGAACAGAATGCCTCAACGACAACCGTTAGAGGAGTTGCATCTACTGGGGCTTCACCCTTTTCCGCTCTTGTTTCAGGTATTTCTGCACTCTCAGGCCCTGCACATGGTGGAGCAAATGAAGCTTGTATTCGAATGCTACAAGATATCGAAAAAGTCGAGAATATTGACACTTATCTTGGTTATGCAAAAGATCGTAGTAATCCGTTCCGTCTTATGGGCTTTGGCCACCGAGTATACAAAAATTATGATCCTAGAGCAAAAATCATGAAAAAGCTCTGCTACCAACTACTGGAAAAAACTCAAGAAAGCCCATTATTTCACATTGCTAGAGCACTTGAAAAAAAGGCGCTAAGCGATCCTTATTGTATAGCAAAAAACCTCTACCCTAACGTCGACTTTTACTCGGGTATTACACAAAAAGCACTAGGTGTACCAGTGGAGTGTTTCACTATGTTTTTCGCATTAGCAAGATCAAGTGGCTGGATGGCACATTGGTTGGAACAGGTTGCTGATGTCACCAACCCTATTTTTCGACCCCGTCAGTTATATATTGGGTCAAAGAAACGGCATATAATATAAGATATAGTCAGAAATTAATCCTTGTCTTTTCACACAAATTGATCTAATTTAATGTTAAGTATTTTATTGGTCATTTATGCACGTCCTACTTTTCTGCTTACTGTCTTTTTTACCTACTCTTGCTGATAATGATAGAATACACATAGGCTTCATGGACAACGAGGCCCCAGTCTCTTACTCAACTTTCCATGATACTCTTTCTGGTATAGGCCTTGACCTTACACAAATGATACATGATCAGATTCAGCTTGAATACGATAAACATGTCTATAGCGATGCTGATATTGCTGTATCTGATTTAAATCAAGGTAAAATACAATTTTTAGTTGGCCCCTTTTCAACAGAAGTAACGAAAAAATATGAAAATGTCGCTGTTACTCATCCCTATTTTATTGATGAACTTGCGGTGATTGTACCAAAACATAATTTAAACATTAGCTAGCTTAATACAATACTTTGGAATGGCTTACTAGAAAATACATTATTATTTTCATTATTATTAGCTTGTGTATTTACTGGTCTTCTCTATTTTTCTGAAGCCAATTTGCATCCACACATGATCAAATCTAGTATTTCTGAAAAAATCAGCTACTGTTTCTTCACGATATTCGCCTGCTTCTGTAGGGATCTACTCTATGATCCAGTAACGACCACCGGAAGACTACTGGTAAGTATCTGGATGGTTATTTCTGTGATTCTCATCACGATTATAACCTCCATAGTGACTTCATCTATTATCTTTTTACATCAAAATGGTCCTGATTCAATGCGTGATATCTCTGAGTTATCACAAAAAAAGGTAGGCTTTGTTTCCGGTGATTACACCACTCGAACCATATTAGATGAACTATCTGTTCAAGCTGAACCGATGCAAGACCCTAATGCGCTGTTGCAAGCTGTTGCTGCTGATCGTCTACAATATGTAGTTCTACCTAAATCCCAGTATGAATTTCAAATTAAAAAAGATCGTAAATTACGCAACCTTACGACTTTAACAAGCACAAATATCGCCTACAAACCTTGGACTTTTGCAGTGAATAAGGACTACGCGCGAACTATGCTTTCTGATAAAACATATATTGATACCATAGACAATATTATTGACACTACCGTTCATAACTTAGGCTTATATACAATCTGTAGACGCTACTTAAGTGCCCCAAGCCACTGCGTCTTTTAATACTTGTTTCCTATAGACAAGTTCAATACTCAATCTGGTTAAATTATGGCAAAGATAGATCTCTCGGAAAAGTTAAAAATATCAAGTAATGATATGTCTGATTTATCCGAAATGAAGATTCCACTGGTCTGGATGCTTTCTAGTGTTTTTATTGTATCTGCAATCTCTTGGGGCCTGACTTCGTTGATGACTGAGCTTGTCTTGCACTCTAACCACTATTTATTTTCAGCCATGGATAATCTACAACTCTTTTCTCCAGGCAATCTTTTGTTTTTGTGTGTTATTGTCGGCTTTGCCTGTATTCGTGCTTTTCTTTATCAATTCACCTGGTTCCAAGATGCTTGTGGTGATGGTACATCTAGAGCTATAGCTTACTTCCAACTCACCTATCAACAAAAGGTCTCTACTGCTACCATATTTAGAGATACCTATTCAGTTGGTAATTTTTTTGTTGCGTTGAAACGTATTTTAGTAACAATTATGACCTTAGGTGCAGGTGGTAGTGGAGGTCTGGAGGGCCCTGCTATACCAATAGGTGAATCTCTTGGCTCAGGCGTAGCTAAATTATTTCACGTTCGTGATATAGTCTGGCTACGGATTCTCCAGATGTGTGGCATTTCTGCAGCGGTCACTACACTCTTGCATGCACCTCTGACAGGTGCAATTTTTGCGCTTGAATTAGTGTTCGGTTGTAAATTTGTATATCGGATCCTGACTTATTCTTTTCTTGCTTCACTCATCGCATTTATCTTATCTAATCATCTTCTTGAAGCACATGCTTTGTTTTCAGTACCTGCGCATGCAATCAAATATTCTCTTTACGAATACATTCTTGTCATCGTTGTTACTGTATTTGCTAGCATCCCAAGTGGTGTAGGCCTGCTTGTAATCTTCCACATCATACGTCGACTTTTTTCTCATCTCCCTGTAGTCTCTCATGCACCGCTTGGCGCCCTAATCTGTGCTCTTACTGCTATATCAATGTGGTTGTATTTTGATATTCATCCATCTCATATACTTGGTGTTGGTGAGGAGACTATTTCCTTATTATTTTCTGATCACCCTAATGACCCCTTGTTACTTCAGTGGCATATCCTATTTGCTATAGTCGTACTCAAGATTTTCCTGACTGGTTTTACCATTATTTCCGGCGGTAGTGCTGGCCTTCTTGTCCCAGCAGTCTTTGTTGGCGCACTTTCCTCCTCTGGTCTATTTTTTCTTTTTTCTGATCTTCAGTTACTGCCATTGATAGATGGTTTACATCATCTTTTCATGGTTACTGGTGTAGCTTCCTCTCTGATCTGTGTCATGGACTTACCGATTGCAACTGTTTTATTTGTTGGTGAGCTATTTGGCATCTCATTTATTGCTCCATGTATCGTAGCTGTAGGTATATCAAGGACTTTAGCAAAAGTAATTAAAGACACCTTACCTAAAAACTAAATGTCTAAAGCAGCCACTTAGCAAAAATATTAAACATAATCCTGGTATAGTCCATAAAGGTGCGTTACGAAGGTTACGCTGCGGTTCAAAACTAACATACTCTCCATATCTAGAGACAAGTTCACTGATTATTTCTTTTTCTGATTTTTCTTTCTCTAATTCCGCTCGAATATAGACTCTCATATTGCGTGCAACTTGAGTATCAGATTCTGCAACTGATTGATTCTGACATACCAAACATCTTAAATTTTCTGCTATTTGGCTCACTTGTTGATCTATATTTTCTGCTTTAGCTAAGCTGACGAGACCTATACAAAGCAGAATTAGTTGGCTATTTTTTATCGATATCAAAAACATTTTACTTCACCTATCCTACCTTATCTAGTAATGCCAATATATTACTAATATCACTTTCCTTTAGTTTACCGTGACTGTGCCAACGCACTTTATTGTTATTATCAATCACAAATGTTTCAGGTACTTGATAAATCCCTAATGTAATTGCACTGTGGGCATCTAATTTACTTATCTGTGCGTAAGGACTTGATACTTGTTTTAGAAACTGTAAGGCTGTATTAAAATCATCTTGATACAAGATACCAATCATATGAAATTTCCCTATTTTACTGATTTTTAGAAGCTTTTCATGATCTTCTTGACATGCTGGACAGAAGCTATCCCAAATATGAATGACACTCAGTGCTTTTTTAGTACTGTGCCAAACTACTTTCTCTGCCAATTGATCATTTAGCTTATCTATTTTCCACTCTCTAATTTCGTTTTGTGGTTTAGCTGTGACTCTAGTCGATTGATATAAAACCATAAAACAGATAATAACCAGGGCAAATAAAAATATCATACTTAATATCCAGTATAGTTTATGGATTTTCACTCGGTTATTCTTTTCCATATTGTCTACTTTTTCTCCACCATGCTCGTAAACCGACTAAAAATAACCCAACACCGCATAACCATAGCCAGCTTTGTAGTGGCTTGAAATATAGACGAAGTAAAAATGGTCCATTTTCTGTTGGTTTTGCAATGGCGGCATACCAATCACCACTCCATGTTGGGTTTATTGCAGCCTTAGTTTGCGTTGTTTTTTGACTCGCATAAAAACGCATTTCAGGCCACATCCATTCAACCCCTTTACTGGATTTAATCTTAAGCTGTAATCGCGCCCTAAGATAGTTATCAACACTACGCTCATCATAGTGGGCAAGCATCCAGTTTTTATCTTCAAATTGTATTAAATCGTGTAAATTAACCGAATTTATCGCACTCACTTCATAAGACTTAATAACCAGTATAATGATAATAATCATTGTCGCTAAACTATGAGCGATTTTTTTTATAGTAAAAGTATTTATGTATTTCTCACCTATCCAAATTGCTATTAATGCCCAATAGGCAGAGCTTAGAGTGATAAACCCTGACCAACTCAGATGTTTTTTCCAAACCTCTAAACCCAAATTACTACTTATCCATGCTAATGTAATCGACAGTAATACTAATAAAATTCTATAGTATTGGTTAGTTTTCTTTGTATGGTCCATTCCCATGCTAAAGAGTAGTATCCATATAAATGGAATTACTGTTTGTTCGTAATAACGAGGACCAATCGATATTTTATCTAGCCAAAGTGCTTCAATCATTATCGGATATACCGTGGCTAATAAGATAATACCCGCTATAACTACTAGTATTTTCATTTGTAGTTCTACCCATATCTTTGTGGTTTTTATAGGTATGTTTTGCGTCTTCTCTGCGTTTGAAAATACACATCTTCTTGCCCATAGGGTATAAGCACTTGTTGCGTGCATACAAAATAAAGCTAATAAAAATATTCCTCTTGCGGGATCAATAGCAAATGCGTGTACTGATACTACTATTCCAGATCTTACTAAAAATGTTCCCATAATTGTTGTGAGAAACCCTGTAATACATAAC
Organism: Pseudomonadota bacterium; assembly: GCA_036128855.1. Classification (GTDB taxonomy): domain Bacteria; phylum Pseudomonadota; class Gammaproteobacteria; order Comchoanobacterales; family Comchoanobacteraceae; genus JAYYPW01. The sequence continues at coordinate 2,373 of JAYYPW010000003.1, read as the reverse complement.
CAAAGTGTTGTGCTTGGCCAAATTACTTTACTGCTTTGTGTATGATTTTGATGTATGAGCGCTGTAGCTAAGAGCCAAGGTATCAGAGCGGCATTTTCTACTGGATCCCAAAACCAAAAACCACCCCAGCCCAATTCACGATATGCCCACCAGCTACCAAGTAAAATACCTCCTGTTAGCCAGCTCCAACTCCAGATAGCCCACTGTCTTATAGCCAATAGATTTTCTTTTGAGGGTGGTTTATTTCGCAATAAAGCAGAAAATGCGATTATGTAAGGCATACATAAGCCTACATAACCTAGGTACAGACAAGGTGGATGAATGAGGAAGCCAGGATCTTGTAGTAATGGGTTTAAATCTTGTCCATTGTAAGGTGGTATTGGTAATAGTCTATGGAACGGGTTAGACGAAAATATAATAAACAACCCAAAACCTAGCACGACCCAAGTCGATACTAACGCTTCATAGGGACAAATATTGAGCTTTTTAGCCTTATTAGAGTAATACTGATTAAACCAGTAGCCCATGAGTATGACCAGCCATAACAACCAAGACCCTTCGTGTCCTCCCCATACTGCTGTCATTCGATAATACCAAGGTAAAGCATCGTGGCTATGTTCCCATATATACCGTACTGAATAGTCGTTTTTTAGAAAAGACCATGTTAATAGTACATATGCACTCCAGATACAACAGCATGCAAAAGTCATACCTAAATTGTGTATATTTTGCCATGAGCTCGCACACAAACTTGTATCATATATATAGTATGTAGCCCAAAACATTAGCCACACAGCCCAACCAAGACCTAATAGTAATAGTAAATGTGCAAGTTCAGCTAACAAGTCCTATTCCTTTTGTGCTTGTGGTTGATAATTTTCATCATGTTTGGCTAATATTCTATCTGCATAAAGTATGCCATCGTCATATCTGCCTTCTGCAATCATAGTTGCTCTCTCTTTGAATAGACTTGGTGGCATTCCAGTAAAAACTACTTTAATTTCTGCATCTGATCCTGGCTCTGCTGCAACAAACCACAGCTTCCCTGCTTTTACAACTACAGTATGCTCTTTCACAACTGCCCCTAGTCGTATTGAATGGTGATTTAATTTATTGTCATGCTGAACCACGTACCCAGGCGTTACAAATAAGTTTGCATGTTCGCGCAACCCATATATTACTGCACTTAGCCCAATTCCAGTAATAATCATAGTAAAAAACCAACTATTGAGGCGATACCAGTTATTCTTGTTCATCCTCTGCACTAGTGTTTAAAGCACTTTCTTGTAAAATGAGAAAAATTATATAGCAAGCTAATCCTAATAAAACAACACCATAAGCAAGCGTTACAAAGAAAATCCAATTATAGGGCTGATGTTGCATTAAAAATCCTTGATATGTATTGTCTTGGAACTTGTACTTACACTACTATGACGTTCTGCTAGGATGCAGACCACAATCGTATGCAAAACCATAGCTAAAACAAGTAAACTAAATCCTGCTATGGACCACAATAATGGAAATAGCATACTCCATGCTATAGTCGGCTTTGCAAAATGTAGAATACTCGAGCCTTGATGAAGAGTATACCACCACTGAACCGAGTAATGAATCAAGGGCACGTCAAAAACACCAATAAAACCAACTATTGCTGCAATCTTTTTTGCGTATACTATGGGGTGTAGGCTAAAGCGCAAGCTAAGATATCCAACAAATAATAGCCACAATAAAGCCTCACTGGTGAGCCTTGCATCCCATATCCACCATACCCCCCAAGTAGGTTTTCCCCAAATAGAACCGGTTGCTAAAGCCAAGGTTGTAATGATCAGTCCTACTCCGGCGCAGGCTACTGCTGCATGATCTGCCATTTTAATGTGAAAAATCCAAAACAATGCACACATTAAAGCTAATGCAGCATAAAGTGCAAGTGAAAGAGCAGCCATTGGCACATGTACATAAATGATTCGAAAAACATCACCCTGCACTTGGTCTGCAGGCACAATAAATAAACCAAGATACAAGCTATAGCTTAATATTACCACAGAAACAGCATATGAGACTTTCACTGCTGTTGGTGCCCATAACATAAACTGGCTCTTAGCAAGTAAATATTTAGTCCATGACATCAACATGACTTTATTATACCTATTTTTTCGTTTAGCACTAGTTACTAGCCTTTTTTGTTCTAATGAATAGTTTCCAGTACTGTTCATGTTCAGGATATTTTTCTGCGTAATCTCTGATTGTATCTTGGTGCGGTATTAACATATCTGGATCTTGCGTGTGTAAAATATGACACCACAGCAACAAGCAAGATACAGATTTTGAAAGTTTAAATGATTTGTATGCCGCATCTCCTGCAGAAGGCCACCT
>JAYYPW010000002.1:0-200142 GCA_036128855.1 Pseudomonadota bacterium | reverse complement strand
AAACGTGGCCAGCCTATGGGTTTGATCAAGGTTTTCTTAAGCATGTGATTTATCCTTATGTAGCGGATAATAATTTGCTCATAACTTATCCATTGGGAAGGAATTATTCTTATAGTCCAATTTATAGGAAATGATTGAGCACTCGACGGTAAATCTCAGACCCATTTGGACTCTAATATATGATAATCAGCTCCTACAGAGAGTATGATAAATCATTATGCATAGATCACATGTAATTGTGATTGTTAAGATCAACTACGATAGTTTTACTAAATTATAAATGAAGAATCTTTTGAGAAGAGTGTTAGGGTTAACCCCTTTAAGATTTATGACAATATATTTTAGCGAATGGTATCTACCTACGTCTTTTACCAGCACTACCTTTATTTCTTAGAAAGTTTTCTTGAGATAGTTTGATATGGACATATATTTGTTATTGCCGTATTACAATGGGACTTTTGGGCATGACTCTTAGGTCTGGGTATATCATTCTTATATCTGGGCAATAGTCTATGAACTCTTGTGAGAGGTCAGCAAGTTTGTAGCGTTTATTTATTGCGTGTACCCCAAAAGGATGAGGTGAGTTAAAAAAAAGTTCGGCTGAGAATGTGCCTGCTGTTTCTGCGTTTGGTATGTTTAGTAGTTCGAGTTCTTCTATAGTTTTGGGTAAGATAACATTTTTTTGTTTTTTGAGATCTACAAATTTTTCTTTCAAGTTGTTTTGGAAGAGATATTTATTATACTCTTCGCCAAGATGAGCGAATATAGCATCTTCGTTATTGTGTTGATTGTTTCCTATATCAATGTTTTTATTTTCTATTGCTTGTGTAGCTTTTAACATGGCTGATTTTTTTCTAAAACTTAAACCTCCGTTACCGACATTAGGCCCAATCCATGATGGGATTGTTGGTGCCCAGGGGGCTCCAACATAATCGTATTGTAAAAACGGTTTTAATGTTTCATTGTTACCACAAATAACAACGTCAGTTTGGAAAACTAAAATATTCTCAGCAGGAATTTCTTTCCAGAAAGATTCTGAAATCATTATGGTACTATACTCTTGGCTCGTTAAGTTTTCTTTTTCTAAATTCTTTAAAATTAGCATCCCTTGATCTTTAAGTTTTACCAGGTATGGACTGGAATTGATATATTCAAGATTTTTCGTGCCATGAAATAGTATGATTGGCCAACCTAGATGCTCGTAACAGTTTCTAATTACCGGTTCTAGTAGGGGGTGCTGCCTTGGTTCAATTATCATTGCTATATTGTTATCTGTTATTTTTTCTTTTGTATAAGTTAAACCGTGAAGGCGGATTGGTGAACTTATAATGGATTGTGTAATCAACTTTTTGTTTGTTTTGTCGTGTTTAGTCACGCGTGAGTTTTGAAGGTTTGTTTTTTTTAAAACGATGACTGGATGGGATGGTTTTACCAGTTTAGGACTACCTAAGACAGGGGAATTGAGCATTAATAGAGTGAATATAACTAACATATTTGTAACTTCTTAGATGTAGAAAAATCATTATAGCTAGAGATATTTATTTCTCAAGTTGTATCGTATGAAATAATTGTATACTGTACCTGCTTTTTAATGTTTCTCAGTGTAAGTTTTTTGTTACAAAACCGAGTTTATGTTATGTTTGCAGAGTGTTTTTTAATCTTAGTGTACTTTTAGTGACTAAAACAAAAAATAATTTATTTTTTTAGGGATAATTAGTTATGCAAACTAGCTTTTGTTTTTATCTAAAGTCTACCTATTTGATGGGGACCTTTCATGAGCTTCTGCTTTTGTGTGCAGGGGCGGTGCTGTTTGGTCTTTTACCGCATTTGCTGTTATTTAGTTGGTCGGTTTATTATGCGCGATTGGCGGGTGACAGTGTCCAGGCAATGTTGTCTATTGCGGTTTTTATTATGGGCCAGGCCCTCTTTTTGACTTTTTCAGAGAAAATTTTGGAGTGGTTTGCAGATCGTTTGGGTATTATGCAAGCCACTAAGTTTAGATGCTTTATTTTTTCTTCGTTTTCGGATAGCCCAAAGGCCATTAAAAACTTCGACCAGCAAAAGGTTATGGATCCAGATTTGTTTTTTACTAAAAGTTGCCATTTTTTTAAGAATGTTTGTCGTGCCGTCACAGAGATTGCTGGTACTTGTATTTTCTTGGCTCGGTATGGGTTTTTGATGACGGGGTTGAGCGTGTTGGTGATGATGTGCATCACAGATTTCTGTATTTTTTTTCTCACAACTGCACCTTATTCTTGGAGTTTAGCCTCGTTGTTACTGCGTGCTAACACAGCTAAGAGCCGTTTGCGTGGTAAGTTATCTTTTCTACAAACGCGATCAGTATTACTACAGGGCCAAAAGCCCCTTTTTCAAACAACTTGGGCAGACTTTCAGCAAGACTTGGGTATGGAGTACTCGCTAACGATGCGCGCAATTGTGTTGAGGCAGAAGATCCTGGAAGCATTTATTTATTTTTGTGAGAAGTTGGTGCAGCCATTAATGGCGGTCATTATTATTATGGTATCACATTTTAAATTTCCGCTTGCAGAGCATAGTGTTTGGAATAGGGGGGTCCATGCAGGGGTTTTTCAGCAGGTTCTTTTTTGTTTTACACAGTTATGGCGCGCTGGATCGTTGATTAAAAATAACTTTAAAGATATATCTGCTGTTACATCTGCTTACAATAACATATCAGGACTTATGGATGTTGTACCAATCACAAAATTGGTTTTGCATGCAGACTCTCACAAACTGTCATTTTTTTGGGTGTTACAGTTAAATGCGGTTTTGATGTTGATAGTTTGGACAATGGTTACGGTGATTGTAAGTTGTTTGCAGCAATATGGTTTGTTAGTTCTGACAGCGGATGCTTTTGTGCCGCCGTCAGGGGTTGCTCTTATGGTGGCCTTGATTATTGGATATGGTGTTCGTATGCGATTGAGTCAATTGAAACATCATTTTCCATACAGCTTGTCGTCGTCGATACTGGCTTTAGCAATTTCAGCTATTTCTACTTATATTTGGTTTGGTCTTTCGTCTGTTCCCCTGGGGGCACTTTTTTATCAAAACTGGGCGCTTGCTGTGTATACTGTAATTAGTTTTATTGGGGCTGTTCTTTCGGTACGTTATGTTCGTGATATCAGTAAAAAGGCCTGTATGTCGTCTGGCGTGGTTGGCCCAGTAGTATCAGAGTTGTTCAAAAATACATCTCTCGTTACCAAGCGTAGCAGCCTGACGCATGTGCGTTTACAAGATATCGGTTTGTATAGTGTGGGTAAACAGGGTGAAAAGACTCCTATTCTGCAGTTGTCTCATGATACGGTGTTGGACTTTCCAGGTGGGCAATCGCACCTTATTACTGGGGCTAGTCGTGCAGGTAAGTCTTTGCTTTGTGTGGCGCCTTTACAAGAAGGGTTTAGTGTTCATGGAAACGGTATTTTGTCTGGTAAGATTAGTATCCCTGGAGATATTAGTATTGTGTTGCCACAGGGTGGTATTATGCAGGATTTAGACAGTTTTGGTAGGGGTGTGACATTTTGTCAACGTGGTGAGCCATTGTTGCTTTTAACCCCATTACAGAAGTTGTTTTACCTAATAGTTTGTAGCAATCCTCAAGACTTACAGAAAAAGGATATGGACCTTATATATCTATGGAAGGACTTTGAAAAAGACCTTTTCTCTTTTTTGAGAGTTTTAGATTTTTCCGATGCATGGCTTGCTGAACTGAGAAAGGGCGTTATACCTGAGATGAGCGGTGGGCGTAAAGCACAGCTTTTTTCAGCCATTCTTCATACAGCATTGGGTGTTCCTCTGTATCAACAGCACAGGCGGGTGATGCTGTGTATAGATAATGGTTTTGAAGGGATTGACGAAGTAACCTTGCCGATAATTTTACAGTCTTTTCAAAAACGTCTACATATGGTCAAAGCTAGTGTTTTTGTGGGTATATTTCCGAAGTTATACGGGGCCGCTCTACAATATTTTGATTCGCATCGTGATATGAGCAGAACGGATAATACAACTCACGCTACTCTAGTTACTAATACTTGAGCGATTTCAGGTAAGCCTCTGGGGTGCTTTTTTTTGTATAAGTTTTTTGTGTGCGTATAGAAAGGATGTTAGGATTATGTTTGACGTAATTGAGTGCAAAGGAGCGTTTTGGGTATTGGTTATTTCAAGGTGGGTGAGCAATGCAAGATACAAAGTTAAATGTTGTGTATGATGGCTCTCTGTATCAGGCACTAAGATTTTACTGGCGTTCTTTTTATAGTACGGGAGGGGCGCTTTTTTTACTTTCTGCATTGCTATTAACCTTAGGCGTGTCTTACGCCTTTCCGCAACTTTTGATGTACAGTAATGCTATTTTTTGGTCTCGCATGTATGGTGATCAGGTACCTTTGATTATATCGTGTGCTCTTTTTGTTATCGTGCAGCACGCAGTATTTTCTTGTTTTGAGAAACTTTTAGATTTTCTTTTTGAGTGGCTTGCGCTTGATCATGCTATTGAAGTTCTTCAAAGCATGGCACAAGCGTCTAGACTGCGTTCGCCTTCTGCTCTTTTTCAGACAGGGCTGATTTTTTCGCAAAGCCTTGTAGACACCAATGCTTTTTTCGACAGTTGTAGTAAATTCATAAAAAACACGTTATATGCTTGTGGGGTTATTTTTTCTAGTTTTGTGTTCTTGTCTAGGTATGGGTTTGCTAGGCTAGGAGGAGTGGTATTTTCTTTTATGGCACTTACAGATTACTTGGTATACCGATTTACACGCTCTTCTGGGCAAAATAGTCTGCTGGGTCAATCGAATCTTACAGATGCCATTACGATGAGAAATAGTGCCGAAAGCCAAATACGGACGGAAGTGGACAGTTTGATTAAGAAGCAGGCTATATGGAGAGGCGTGCCAGGTTTATTTAAGGCACGTGTAGACTATCTTGCTACTTCTCTTAATCATCGCTATGACAAGAATGTGCGTTCGGTTATTAATTTTGAGCGAGCTATTGAAACGTTTATTGAGCTTATTAGACGCTGGATTCAACCAGTGATAACGGTCATAGCTATTGTTTTTTTGGGTTTACAATTTCCTTTGGGGGTATCGGGTCAAGGGGTAAGCATTGGGGTTTTTATGCAGGTTATTGCTGCTTTTACTCAGCTTTGGCTTTTTGGTTCGGTGGTGAAGTCCAATTTTAAATATATTGGCTCAGCACTTGCGGGTTATAAAAGTATAGGGTCGCTTGTCTCGGTTTACGGTGAAAAATCTATTGGTATGAGTAAAGTTAACAAGCCTTCTACCTGGATGCTCTTGTGTCATCAAATAGTATTATCGACTTGGTTGTATAATTTTTGCGCTTTTTCTTTTCGTGTAGCTCAATATTTTCAGATGACTTCTGCGATTGTAGTTTTGCCGTACCATAACGTTCTGATGTGGGGGCTAGTCAGTCTATTACTACTATGGTTGCCTAAAAAACACGTTGATATCGGTGTTTTCGCAACGTCTGTAGGACTTGGTGTGGCTATGCTATTTGTGTCCCTATGCAATAGTGTAAATGGGGGAATGTCCTATTATGCGCAGTCTACTATAGGACTAGCTTTGTATGTTGCCGGGGTTTTGGTTGCTAGTATAATTGGTTGGCGCTATAAAGTTGGTCTTTCTCAGCGAGAGGGTAGGCTACAGGTACTAGAAAAAGCATCTGGGGCTATGGTGGTAGGCAAACACGCCTCCACGTCCTCGAGAAGCAGCTGCATTCAATTACAAGATCTTGCCTTGTATCCGACCGAAGAAGAGGCAAAGCAACCAGCAATAGTACGTTTTGGCATAGGCCAAAGTGTAACCCTTACGCAGGGGCAGCCTTGTGTAGTGCATGGAAGAAATGGCTTAGGGAAGTCTTCTTTGCTTATGCGTGCGTTGGTAGAAGGAGAGGGTAGTGTGCCCTTCTTAACACGTTTACAGGGTGTGATTAGTGGTGAGGTGGATTATAGATTGGTTTTTGTGCAAGCAGGTAACCCGACAGCAGATATCATGCTGTATAAAAAAAGTTATTGCTTACAGGATAAAAAAGGTGCTAAAACTAGTTTAACAGATATTCAAAAAGTGTTTTTTTCCTTGTTGGTGCAAAACGCGATGGCCCTGACAGATCAAGACCATCTTGTCTTATCCCACTGGCCATTTTTTGAGCAGATTATTCTAGGATATTTAGCAGATATTAGACTGGCGTGTAACCCTTCCATTGGTGTGGACATTATGCAATCTGGCACCTTGTCTGAGCATGTTAAAGGTGCGGACGCAGCTAAGTTATTGGCTGCGGTTTTGTACGCTGCGATGCATGTTGCTGTAGGTTCTAAGTTTGGTGGAGTCTCTATGCTGGTTGCAATTGATGAGGGGTTTGAGGATGTTTCTCCTGATGAACGAGAATATATAGTTGAGAAGTTTTGTCAACTAGCTAGTAGGGCAGATGCGCGGCTTTATTATGTTGCAGTGCTACACAATAAAAAATTACATAAATTTTTTAGCGAGTCTATTCACTTGTCGAAATATCAAGACCATCCTAATCTTCAAGTTAATGTTAAGCAAACTAAATGCTAAAGAAAGGTTTGTTCTATCCTAGCTAGGTCTAATAGTTTTAATAAATAGCATTTATTTTTAATGGTTTAAGTGGTGTTTTTTTCTTTTAGATTATGTGCGTTATTTGGTGTAAGAGAAGATTTTTTAGATAGTTGAACTTCACCTTCTCGATGTATAATTTTCTTGTAGTATCTTATATCTCCTACTTTCTTCGTAGTGAAGTTAGAGGAGGAGAGGTACGTTTTTCTTCTATTATTTTATTTACGTCAGATTACTTATAGTTTATCTAAGATGTGTTTTGTTATACCAGTATTTGAAGCTTAGCCTTGTTCTGTACTCAAGAACGGAGCTTTTTCATCACCACAGGAGAGGCGTCATGTGTTTTATCATACCAGTATTCGAAGGTTAGCCGTTTTTTATAATCAGGATTTGAGGCTGCATCTGAATATTTTTTTCTCCATATATCTAAGTTTTCTTGAGTAACTTCATTCCAGTTGTTTACGATAACAACTGGTAATCCCTCGTACAGTGAGTCTAGAGGGGTGCTCTGTACAATCACTATTTGACCTAACATCAAACTCTCCCAGGTTCGATGACAATCAAGTCCATTACCTACAGGACTCATTGAGAATACATACTGGGTGCGTATTTGCCATTGCTCATGTCTTGGAATATCACCATCTTGCTCGAAAAAGAAACTTTTATCCCTGAACATCTTAGCTAATTGGGATCGAGTTAAGTATGGTTTTTTAGGGTCGCTATTAAGTATAGGGTCATTTAAGTGTCTATTATCGGTAAGAGTGTGGGCATCGTAATAAACTTTAGGTATTCTTTCTGTTATTGGAGGCATATTCATACTAAGGCTTGTTAATTCCTGAGATTGTTCCATGTAAGTTGAGGTTTTATTTTTACCTTTGCGGTTTATCCATTCAAAATGGTATTCACCACTGTCCGGGTCGAGGCTATGGAAATTAGGGCCGATAGGAACGGCTGATAATTTAGGGTGTACTACTGAACCGTCGTAGTTTTGTGTATGCCAGTGAATCAAATTGGGGTTTTGAAGAAGTAATTGAGCGTTAAGCTCAGGTATTTCTGAGGGGATGCTGTTATCATCTGAGCCTGATATTATAACGAACTTGTGATGTAAAAGTTTACTACTTTGTTTTTGGAAGTCAGATAGATGGATACTTTCGACGTAGATTACGCTTTCAGGTTTAAGTGAACTGAGTTGTTCGGGGTTGTTCGGGTCGTATATTAAATCAGACGAGAGTGCAAATGAACTTGAGCTTACCCATTGATAGGGGAAGTTACTCGCGCCTTTTTTATTGCTGTTGGGTAGAACTTTTTCTCGGTACTTACTAAGGTGTATACTTCCAGCTATGGGATTTTTTTTTGCTTGTGAGCTTTTCTTAAAAGCGGTTTTATTGTATGTGAGAAATCTGTTTTTATTTATGCTGGCGTTTGCTATTGTGGGTAATTGTACTGTAAGTAATACGAATAGTATAGTCTCTTTTACATACTGCATGTTAAGTTTGCCTTGTATTATAATGAAGAATTATTATAGATAAAGACGTGGTTTGTCTTTTTTCTACAAAATTAAACCACTTTTACAATACAATGAAGATTCTTTTTTTTCAATATATCTATTTCTTAGTTTTTTTAATTTTGATTGGCTTTATGTAAATGAAGTCTGTCTAAACAAGAGAGGTGTTTTAACACAGACTTTAAGTGATATTTTTGCTTGGCTTCCGCCATATGGAGATAATGAGATTTCTCCTAGCTTCACTGTGTCATCCACAATAAAAAAATCTATTCGATTAAAATCAAGACCAATATCAGGCGTTAACAAGTTCTTCAAAGTTTAAACTATAGCAGTAATCGTTGTGTGTGATAGTTATCTTCGGTGATTCTTATATTGCTTTATTATCAATTATATACTTGTGCTATAATCTGTTTTTCGCCTAAATTGATAAAACCGATTTTTTCTCGGCAATTTTTTTGACAAAGTAGATTTTAGCATCTTGGCATTTACAAACGTTTTACACTACTAGATATTTGATTTATTTGCTTGCATGATTTTCTTAAAATAGGATCTAATTGCCAATTAGAAAGCTGTGTTTTTTATTCTAGCGCTTGTTATTGTGTATAATAGTGTCACAAATACAAACAGAAAAGAATTTTTAAATGTTGTATGAATGGTTAGCTCTGTATCATTATGAATGGGTCTTCAAAAGGCAACTAAAGAAAGTTGTAAAGATAAAGAACATTTGTCTAAGCTGCTTGAATATTATGAGCAAGTCTACTTAGGTTTCCAATCTCATTCATACTAATAAAGTTTTTACTCGTTACCATATAGTATAGATCTTCATCCAGGTCAGTAGATGAATGTAGCTGTATGGTTTTCCCATAAACTAATAGTCCATTTAAAATATCTGAGTATAGTTTATGTTGTCTAGTTTGGTCTTCTTTCTTTAAAAGGTGGAAATTGTAATTAGAACTTACTATCGTAAATTGATTCGCCGAAGGATTATCAGTTATTGATTTTTCTACTTCGGATAAAATATATTCTTTATAATTCGCTATGACTTCCTGGCAGCCAATCCCAGAAGCTTTATTGCATGTTCCATCATTTATTAGACGTACTTTATCGCTAGCTCTTATATATATAACTATCTCGTTGGGTGTTGGTGACGCGTAAGTATTGTGCATCTCAAGGAAAATTTCTTTAGCTAATTTATAGTCATGCTGTGCGTTGTTAGGGGTTTGTAAGAAAGGTTTAGAGTCTTCACTGTAGCCAACCCAACCCATTCTCTTTAAATAAGTAGTTAAGAATTTGTTATCAAGGGTGTCATCTGCGAGTATTTTGTTGCAAGGATCTCTAATGTAAGAGGGATCGTTATATCCAATAAATTGCATAATGTCACCGATTCTTGAATAGGTCTTATCTTGCGTTTTTGGTATTTTGTCAATGAAACAATTCAAACTGTTGTTGCAGTCAGTGTCAAGGCTATACAGGGTCAGGGTAGGTTTTTTTGGTTTGGTATTTCGAGACTTAATAGTATGTGCTCTTCTTTGAATATGAGTTTTGTTATTGCTTCGGGAGTATTTACCTAACGTTGCTTTATGAGTGTTTATTTGATATGGAATTGCTGCAACATAAGGGACGTAAATTAATGTAAAGATTGAAAGAAATATGGCCGAATTTTTCATGAGGTAACTAAAATATACAATCTGGCTAAATTAACACAAGCTTTTACAAATTTAAACTCTATCTTAATAAATTTTCGGATTGATTTTCGTTATACTATAAATACTATCCGTAGCTTTCATTTCTGTATCTCATTAGTAACTAGTACTTGCGTGGTTGTCTAAAGTAGGCACACTTAGGTTTGCAATTTTTGCATGTTGATGAAATGTTCAGTTGCTGCCATATATTATAGATCTTTGTCTAGGGTAGATTAAAAATGCACGTTGATAAATTCTGGTAACCCTATTTGGGATGACGACAGAGGTAAGGCTTGTGCACTTGAAGAATGCTCCTTTTTTAATACTAGTGACACCCTGAGGAATAATTATATGTTTAATATGATCTTGGTATCTCACTTCATCTAGTATTTCGTTTATAACGGTTGTGATGTCAGTTGGTAGCGTGTATGTGTGGTCTAGCTTGTCCATGTTTTATTTTGCTGATTTTTTTTATAATAGCAGGTTTTTTTGTTTATTTTAGCCTTTTTTGCAGTGCTAGATAGTGGTCCGTTATACAAGTTATAGTGTCTTTTCACTGGCTTATAAGACGATTTAACCTATTACCCTTGCATTACAGGTCTAGTTTGACACGTTGTTAAATAACGATCTTTTGAACAATCTGTGTCTTTGATTTCTGATGATGCCTTTGCATCAAGATAAGTTGCCACTTCTTTTATGGTTAGCCATTTTAGTATAGCGCTTGATACTGCAGGGCTTACTTCTCTTAGTTGTAGTGTTTGTGTCGGGTTTTCTGGGTTTTTATACGCTTTGAAACCGTTTTTTATGAGATGGTCTGTTTTTTCTTCTTGTCTAGATTTTTCTAGTGTAACGCTGAAAAGAGAATGGTTTTCCAAACTTAGATTGATGGGTAGATTTTTATATACTTTAGGTAATACTATGTCTATCTTCTCTTCAGGTAAGACCTCTAGTAAGTCGTTCATTAGTAAGTTTGGTGCTAGTTTACCAAGCTCTGGCCAAGAAGGGTTAAACTTATTATCGTTTTGTAATTGATAGAGAATAGTAAGTTCATGACAGCAACTGGTGTTGCTGAGTTTTTTATCTTTGGCCCAGATAGATATAGTTTGGGAGTCAATTAACTGGATCTTATCTTTATTAATGCCACGATCAGACCAGTAGTTAATATCTTTGTTTTTTAGATCGTTAGGTAGGATGATAAGTTTTAGTCTTTTACAGTTTTGGAATGCTTTGGGTTTAATTTCTGTGACGCTATCAGGAATGGTGAAATAAGTAAGGTTTGAGCAGTTTGCGAATGCATATTCTTTAATACTCGTAATGTGCTTGGGAAGATGTATTTTCTCAAGCTTGGAGCAGTTCTCGAATAGGTAGGGGGAGAGAGTGGTGATGTTATCAGGGATGTTGCATGAAGTTAAGGATAAGCACTCTCTAAATGCGCCTCGCTCAATATTTGTAACATTATGGGGTATGGTTATCTTACTTATAGGGGTGCCGGCAAATGCCTCGGAGCATATGGTATGCAAGTTGGTAGGTATGTTGATGGACGTAAGATTAGAGCAATATTTAAATGCAAATTTGCTTATGGTATGAATATTATCTGGAAGAGATATACTAACTAGACTGCTACAGTACTCAAAGGTGCTTTGCTCTATTCTTGTCACGCTATCAGGTATAGTGATAGAGGTAAGGCCAGTGCAGAAGTAGAATGCTTGTTTTCCTATTGAAGTAACGCTATCAGGTATAGTGATAGAGGTAAGTCTAGAGCAGTGAAAAAATGCTTTTTCATCAATACTAGTCACACCCTGGGGAATGATTACGTGTGTAATCTGCTTTTGGTCTTTGACTGCATTTAGCATGGATTTTGTAATGGTTGTTATGCCAGTGGGTAGGGTATGAGAGTGATTAGGTGTATAGTCTAGTCTGTTCATTTGGATAACTTTTTTTTTAAGTATAACATACCTTATGTTAGGTAGTTATCTACTATGAGAGATTGTTTAAGAATTAACTTGTGTGCTTTGATCACTCTGGACGACTAGTGTTTGAGTTCGAAGTGGGCTTCTTTTACCAACGCTTGTAGCATATTTTTTTCAATACACTATACACTCAGCGTATCTAAATAAACATAGACTGGATATTTAAATAATTTCTATAAATAATATAATTTATGAAAAAAATTACAAGTGCACTATATATTAATATAATAAAACTTCATAAGAAACTATTACTATGAAAAATGGATTATTTAACCAAGTGCAAGCAATATTTTCAGAGCTTAAAGAAAGTTGCATCAAGATAGGCAATGGCGAGTTAAAATATCAACATCCTACAGGCTCCAGTGAAAAGACTAAACCACCTCAGGTAACTAAGGTTAAATCTGTAGCACCAACATCAGCAATAACTTCTAATTCTAGTAGAATATTATCCGTATATAGCTACGTAAACTTGTTACAAATGCAAGCGAAAAGTACATCAGGATATCAAGTAACAATTCAAAATAGCGCTAGTGCAAATACTATGCCCGAGCCAGTTAAATCTAGAGGACCCCAAAGTCTTGGTGAGAGCTAGTAGAGGATAATTAGATAGATCGGAAAAGTAATATGAAGCTAAATACAATCACCCTTAAAAATGAAGAGATACGAAAACTCATTACATCTTCTTTATCAGAAGAAATCCTGAGGCTAACAGTTCTTGATGAAAAGTTAGGCAATATAACAGGTGAAAAAAGAATAGATGAAATCGATGATTTGAGAAAAGAGCAAAAAGAAATTAATAACGAAATTGATTTTTATAATGAGAAATTAAGCTCGAATGAATTGTCAGAATTAGATAAAGAAAAATTCGAAACAGGATTAAAATCAAAAAAATACTTATCCGATGTAAATCTTTCTAAAATAAGTAGAGAAACTGAGAAACTAAACGCTTATAAGAAATATAAAAAAACCATAGAAAGCATAAGTAAGGAGTATGAAAAAGCTAGGTTAGATAAACTTAAAACTATATATAATGGTGATTTTCCATATGAGGAAATCCCAACCATAATTATGATTTTCTATAGTATTTTTTTAGCAGTAAAGTCTGTTTTATATGCTGTGACAGGAGGATATATTGTGCCTTATAGAATTGAAATTGCACAACCTGATTTATATAAAGCAGAACCGGAAGCTGAGAAAAAGCTAAAAGAGAAGAAGATAAAAGTTCTTACGGCCAAAAAAAACCTCAAGTATGATATTACAGAAAATATAGCAAATTTAAAAAAAGTAAATTTAGCACTAATTCAGATACCAGATACTATCGAGTTGAGAAGTGACGTGAAAGATAAACAAACATACCTTGCTATCTTAAAAGAAAGGTTTAAATCTGATCTATCTTATCTTGGTCAAGATCTTGCACTAGCCAATTTACAATCATCAATAAGTACACCTAGAAAGGACGGTTTGGGTGAAGAACGAGAAAAAATTAATGACGATACTGGTTCTTATAATGAGAAATTAAGCTCGGCATATCAATCCAAAAAAAGTGCGCGTTTTAATACCAGGATTGAAGTAAAAGAATTCACCACCAGCGCAGCTGAGCTATATATGAAAAGTGTAAACGTTGACAAAGTCGAAAACTGGGAAGAACAAATCCAACTGATTGATCTATATGAACAGGTAGCAGAAGTACACAATAATCCTTCAGCTATAGAAAAACTTAAAAAAGCAGCTAAGTCTATTAGTAGTAACCAAGAATTTGTAAAATGTGTTGATCATATTTGTAACAAAGAGGCAGACAATGAACAGGTAAAGGCTATTAAGAGTACTATTGATGCCCAATACAAGCGCTATCAAGAAGGAATTAGAAAGAAAAGAAAGCATAAATTTGGCCAGATACTCGAAAATCTCAATTTTGATATGGACAAAATTAGCACTAAATCTCATGAGCAACAAAGCAATTCTGGAGATAACCCCCAAAAACCTGCTATGAAAAATACGAATAAATTTTCACCATAATCATAAAGCTTTCTAAGGGGTTGAGATATATGCTATGAATATTGAAGCATTAAGTATAATAGTGCGTGCCTGCGCTTATCTACATAAGGACAAGCCCAATAGACATTGGAGACGGTTGTGATACTATAGTAGATAAATAATGATATGATACGTCATGACTTATCTAAATTTACCAACCTTAGAACAAATTGAAAAATGGCAACAGCGGTGGAAACAAGCTAAGCAGATGATTGAGCTACGTTCAGAGATATATAGAACGGATAAAAGAATTGCGTTAGAGACAACTGTACATGATCTTGTTTCTGAGGTTGAAGTACGAGCAGAGGCTGATAGATCCGATAAAAAAACGCATTTTCAATCTAATCAGCTACCAGTTGAACCTAATGTATCACCCTTGAAGACAGAAGGGCGACAAGAGAAAATCAATGAATACACTCTATCCACTGTATATGAGCTTGATGATAAACTGCAATTTCGTGATGAACAGGTAAGAGAAAGAAGAAGCCAGGCAATTGACTGTGTAGTTAACGCTATAGTTCATGATGAAGAGCTTAAATTAAAAGATGAAGTGGGCGCAGCAATAACAAATCTAGAGCTTGAGCTGCCGTGGAGTGATGAAAATAAAGCATTGGGGAAATTCCATACTAAGAACAAAGTATTGATACCACTATCAATTCGTTTCCTCAAAAGCCTTAGGGAGATGAGAGATAATAGTTGGAGTAATTTTGCGGGAGGTCAAGATGGTTATGAAAATTTAAAGACATATCTACAGGATAAATACAGTCTTACTTTTTTTAATCCCAACTGCTATCAATCCAAGGATCAATTAGAGTTATTATGCAGACGAGTCATGGCTCAAGATCAAATGAGTAGTTCTCCAAGTTTATTTAAACCGCGATATCCAAGCATTTTGCGTTCAGCTAATGTAGCGATGATGATGTATCTATTGGAGAGTCAAGTTGGCGATATGACTGAAGAAGATAAATTATCGATAGTCAAAGAAGCAGTAAATATCTCCTCATTTGGCTTGCTAAAAGCCAGTTTAGCCTCTTTTCAAAACCATGAATTTAAAGATGGTAGATTGTGGGTGCACATGAACATGAATGCTTTAGAAAAAGGCGATTTAGATATTATCAAGACATGTATGTCTATCTTAGATAATAATCAACTGCTGCAAAATGAAGCTTTGATCTATGCATGCTATCTTGGCGATGAAAATCTTGTGTATCAACTGATTGAAGTAGGGGCAAATATTAACGCTAAGGGTGGTTTTGGTCAAACACCACTAATGGGTGCGAGTATTAAAGGGCACAGCGCCATTGTAGCAAAGCTGATTGCACTAGGGACAGAGCTCGATGTAGAGTGTAAATATGGTAGAACAGCAATAATGAATGCGGTTGCTAATTCGCATGGGGAGGTTGTGGGTCAACTGATCAAAGCAGGGGCATCGATCAAGGCTACTACTTACAATGTGTTTGGTCAATCTGCACTGACGATTGCTTCCTATTGTGGATACGAAGCTATAGTACAGCAGCTGATTGAGGCTGGTTCCGATTTCAACGCTAAAGATCGTAATGGTAACACAGCACTGACGATTGCTTCTGAGCAAGGACACGAAGCTGTAGTGAAGCTTCTGATCGCAGCAAAACCGGATATCAATGTCAAAAATAATGACGGTAACACAGCATTGATACGTGCTTCTGAGCAAGGACACGAAGCTACAGTGAAGTTTCTGATTTCAATAGGATCAGATGTTCCTGTGGAGAACAATGATGGTAACACAGCACTGACACTTGCTTCTGAGCAAGGGCATGTAGCGGTTGTAGAACAGCTGATTAAAGTAATCTCTGATGTCAACGCCAAAAATAACAATGGTGACACAGCACTGACACTGGCTTCTAAGCAAGGGCATGAAGCGGTTGTAAGCAAGCTAATAAAGGTAGCTAATATCGATGTCGATATGAAAAACAAATATGGTAACACAGCACTGATACTTGCTTCGAAGGAAGGACACGAAGCTACAGTGAAGCTTCTGATCACAGCAAAACCGGATGTCAATGTCAAAAATAACAATGGTGACACTGCACTGACACTGGCTTCTAAGCAAGGGGATGAAGCGGTTGTAAGCAAGCTAATAAAGGTAGCTAATATCGATGTCGATATGAAAAACAAATATGATAACACAGCACTGATACTAGCTTCGAAGGAAGGACACGAAGCTGTAGTGAAGCTTCTGATCACAACAGGATTAGATGTCAATATTTATAATAATCATCGTGATACACCATTAATAATAGCAAGTTGTATGGGACAGGAAGCGCTAGTAGACATACTGATTAATGCAGGGGCCGATATTGACTTCCAGAATGCTGATGGCGATACAGCACTTATGTGGTCCTGTAAAAATTATCCGATAGTAAAAGCTTGGTGTGGGGTTGAGATCCATGCAGAGCATGATGATATAGCAATGATAAAAGCTCATAGAGCTGTTATAGAAAAGTTGATTGTGGCGGGGGCTAAAATTGACGCCCAGAATAGTATAGGCAAAACAGCACTGATGTATGCTAGTGAATATACACAGATAGCGTTAGTAGAGAGGCTGATTGTTGCAGGAGCTGATATCAACTTACCCGATCATCATGGTTATACAGCGCTTATGTATGCGAGCTTATATGGAGATGAAGCAGTTGTAGCTAAGTTACTTGGAGAAAGTGATATCAATATCGAAATTAAAAATAGATATGGCAATACAGCATTAATGATTGCTGAGTCTAAAGCCCGCGAAAATATTGTTGAGCAATTTAGGCAATACCAAAATGAAAACCATCTAGCCACGAGGCCTTGCTGTTCTTGCCAATAGTTGACAGAATTCGCGCGTACAGTAAACGTTGGGATTATTATTTATACTCCTACTGAGCGGTAAATTAAAATCAGCACAAACTTATAAAAAATCTGATATTGCTGGCAGCTCAGTCGAAAATGGTGATAATTTGTCCATAACTGCCTTATAGTTTTTTTGGGTAACATAGTGAGCCAGGGTTATACCAAAGCGAAAATTCAACAATCTTGAGCTCTTGACCCGTTAATTAGTATTAGCTAAAAAGTATATGAATCGATATAGATGAGATATTTTGTTCGATTTATTCTCCATAATTTTAGTATGCCAGGAGTGTAAAACTTCGAACCGCTGGTCAAATACTATAAGTTGGTGCCTGTTTTGTTATGATATATAAAAAAAATTACTATAAGATAAATCATGAAAAATTCACTTATAAATCTTGCCAATTATCATGCCACCTATATTGTTTAACCTCGGTGAATGCTGATGTTGATGTTAAATCTGTCATTATTAAACAGAACTGAGTTGTAACATCATATTGTTAACTACAGATTTTAGAGCATTTATTTTATCTGGACTGATTACAAAGTGGTTGTATCTTAGGTGTCTAGTGTGGAGTATGGTGTTGAGTGACTAAGTATATCATTGAATATTTGTTATATATATGATAATATATAAAAAAAATAATAGGATTAGGTAATGGAAAATCTTCTTTCTCACAATTTTATGAACGTGTCTCGAGAACAAGGAAATAAGCTGATTTTTGAAAATAAAAGCGCTTTTTTACAGTCATTAGAAAATCTAGTATTAGAAGATAATTCTTATTCAGCTAAGGCAAAACTCAAGGATAAACTGTATCAAATTTTTGCCATGGCAAGGGACGCAATCACTGAGAGTTCTTTGGGTGTTGTTCTCAAAAAGGGACGCTTCAAAGGAATGACGCCTCTGGCATGTTTATGTGGATTTAAAAAAGGTGTGTTAATGCTATCTAATGATGAGGTATTACTGGGTAAAATAACTAAAGCTAATCTGAATATGGTAATTAAACATGGGGGCAGTAAAGGTAGGTCATCGTTAGCATATTTAGCTCGTACTCCTGAAGGACAACGGTTATTAAAAGATGATAGAGATTTTCGCGGTAAAATTACTGAAGAAGGATTAAATGCTGTCATATCAGAAGGGAAACATAAGGGAAAATCAGTGCTGTATTTCTTGTCTAGCACTGATTTAGGTCGACAAATGTTATTAGACGACGATGAGCTACGAGCTAAAATATCTAAAAAAGGATTAAATGCTGTCATATCAGAAGGGAAACATAAGGGGAAATCAGTGCTGTATTTCTTGTCTAGCACTGACTTAGGTCGAAAAATGTTATTAGACGACGATGATTTGCTAGCTAAAATATCTAAAGAAGGATTAAATGCTGTCATAGTTGAAGGTGAACATAAAGGAAAGTCAGTTCTTTATTATTTAGCTAGTACGTTTACTGGGCGATATTTGTTACGATGTGACGATGATTTAGTCGCTAATATTAGAGCAGAAGGGTTAAATGCTGCGATATCTGAAGGGGAATTCAAAGGCTCTTCAGCGCTGTATCACTTAGCTAATTCATCTGATGGGCTACAATTATTGCTTGAAAATGATGAGTTAGTGGGTAAAATAACCGAAGAAGGGCTGAATGCTGTTGTAGAAGGGGAAAACTATGCAGGTTTCTCGGCGTTATGGTATTTAGCTGCTTACCCAGAAGGGAGAGTTATATTATCAAGGTCACCTGATCTGCGAGCTAAAATTACTGTAGAAGGACTAAATGCTGTCATAGCCTTAGGTGAATCAGCGCTTTTACACTTAGCCTGTCAACCTGAAGGACGGCAAATATTAATGGATGATGAGGACCTACGAGGTAAAATAACTGCAGAAGGACTAAATGCCGTTGTTACTTCAGGAGTACGTGAAGGAGAATCAGCGCTATTTCACTTAACTAGTCAACCTGAAGGACGACAAATATTAATAAATAATTCTGATTTACGAGATAAAATTAGTGAAGCAGGATTAAAGGCTGTTGTAGCTAAAGGTAATCGTAAGGGTGAATCGGCGTTGTATAATTTAGCTGCTAATCTTGATGGACAAAACCTCTTAATAGCGGATAGGACTCTTCGAGGTAAAATTACTCTCTCGGGACTAAATGTTACGATTCCGACGGTACATAAATCAGCACTTGATTATTTGAAATTGACCTCAGCTGGTAAAGAGCTCATTAAACAAGTCAAGGCATTACAGAATAGTCCTGCATTAAAGTTACTATCAGGCTGTGCAAAAAAACTACAAAATACTGAAAAGGGTGTGCTAAGGCCACAGTCATCCATGCAGTTCATGTCTCCTAAGGTAACTAAGAGAAACATCAATGATGAATTAATGGTTTGTGATAACTCGGATAAGGCACTTATGTGTGGAAAAAAACGTAAGGTATGAGACTCCAATAATCCTGCATGGCCAAGATCACAAATAAAGAGGATTGCTTTTGGCTTTTAGTTTGTAATATTAGACACAAGCTACTGAGAGTATCTATTATTACATGGTGATACAGTATTTGATATGACAAAAGTGAGTGGGAATGGGGAAATTACAAGTATATTGGCACGAATAAGTTAAGATGCGATAGGCTATTCGATTTGTTCTAGATTTTAGCATGCAAGGAGTGTAAGGCTCTGAATCTATGTTCAAATGCTTTGCAAATGTTGCCTTTTTTGTTAGGCTAAATAATAACTATAAAAGGATTAACTATGGATAATGCATTGGTAAATGACCAGCAAGAGCAGAAAGTCAAAGAGTTCAAGGGTCATGAATTACAGACTGAACGCGATAAAGAAGTTATACAAGTGAAAGAGGCGTTGCCGTCTGATGAGCAGTCGAGCAAGCATGAATGCCACTCATGGCTGACAGATGATGAAAAAAAACGGATTGAGGCCGTTGTAAACGAAAAGGGCCATGACTCTGAGAATCAAGCACGTGTGCAGACTTGTGATTCAGTACAAGAAGAGCAGCTGTTTAAACCTTGGTCACGAGAGAACTTGGTGTCAATCCCCATGGGATTACTCCATGTGAGCCTGTTTCCGCCTAAGGGGGAGCCGATCAAGCATGATAAGTGTTGCGCTTGGATACAAGATGGGTATTTGTTGTGGTGCTGCATGCGCGGAATAGCTGAGCATGTCTTGAGACTGATTGAACTAAATACGAATGTTAACGTCATTGATGAAAATGGCGAAACAGCCTTGATGTATGCCTGCAAGGAAGGTCATGAAAGGGTTGTTTCGATGTTGCTCCTAGCACACGCTGATTTTAATGCCATAGATAAAAATGGCTCAACAGCCTTGATGTATGCTTGTGGATGGGGGCAGGGGCAGGGGCATGAAGCGGTTGTTTCGCAACTGATTAATGTAAAGCCTGATATCAATGCTAAGGATTCAAATGGCAAAACAGCCTTGATGCAGGCCTGCATGACTGGAAGAATTGTAATAGTGTCACGATTGATCGAAGCTGGTTCTGATATGGACGTCACCGATAATGATGGTTCAACAGCCTTGATGATAGCGTGTTATTTTGGCTTTTCCCCGGTACATCAGCCGATAGGGATGAAGTTCTTTACCCACTATGATGACGATCCGAGGATCATCGTGAAGCAGTTGATCGAGGCTGGGGCAGATGTTAACGCCTCTGACAAAAACGGCAAAACAGCACTTATGATAGCCTGCATGACAAATTGTTACTGGTTGGTTTCAGAATTGCTCAAAGCAGGAGCCGATGTTAACGCTAGAGATAATCGTGGGAATACTGCATATACTTATTCATATAACTACGGTGGTAGTGAAAGGATGATGGACATCTTGAATAAGGTGCCTGGTTCGGCGGCCGGCTTTGACTCTATAATTTGAGTGTGCGCCAAATTTTTTATTTCATCCGAGTGAATGAATCAAGAATTGATTAAGAAACTTTACCGTCTATATTTTTTACTTTAAAAATCAGATCGATATCTCTGGTTCTTTTTCACTGGATATCAATGTCGCCTGCTCCGGATTTTTTTCTACACTGTCTCTTGGCAATGATCGAATCGTGCATCATGATGATCATTGCTACCTGATTGCTCGCGTTGATGCAGTAAGTCGGGTTGCTGACTGGAAAGATCGATCGACTGCTGTCCTATTTGGCGATGGTGCTGCCTGCGTCCTCTTGGAACGATCCATACAGACTACCATTCAACGATCATTTCTATTACCCATGCTATGGATGCAGCGGTTGGTATGATTGCCTTAACGCACAGGCTCAATGATCTTCACTATTGCCAAATCACTCATGGATTCAGCGCCTTTATACAAAACAAGAAAAGCATCATGGACCCCATCGACGAATTTACCGCGCAACTCGCAAAATAAAACACTTGAAGAACAGTCTGCTGTCGAAGCACGTGTTGATCGCTATGAATATGCACTTTTTGCAAGCACATTAGCACTGTCTCTTTGCATTTTTTGTATTATTTGGCTGTGTATTTTATATCTACAATGAATACTCATCATGTGTATAGTCCTGATGGACAACAGAGATCGTTGTGGTAATCTTGAGTTGCAATAATATCAGGTGTGCGGGAAGAAAAATCAGCAAAAACTCATGAAAAATCTGATATTGCTAGCAGTCCAGTCGAAGATGGTGATAGCGCACTGGCAACTGTCTTTCAGTTTTTTCCGGTATATAGTGAATAAGAGCTAGACCAAAACGAAAGTTCAACCAGCTTGCGCCCTAATTAGAACCGATCATGAGGGAATAATAAACGACGCTATACTTATTCTTGATGTCATTCCGCGATAGGGTGTTCCCAATACAATCATATAAACAAGGACCAGTAGGTCTAGCGCGATTTGAGTGATGATCACGTGATTAAACGCTGTTGTACCTGCAGGATTAGCTGAATCTAAATCAGCGCTATATTTTTTATTTATTAGTCCTGAAACATAGATTTTGAAGTAATTATAAAGATTATAAGATGAGAATTTTAGTTTATTGTTTTTGATTTTTTATTCAGGTAGTTTTTCATTAACCAGTATTAAAATCTTTGTTGTTGTTGTGAAATTGCATTTTTTTCTGGGTTTGATTATTATGCATATATAATTTTATAAATTACTCTATATATGAAATGTAATAGACTGTTACTGTGTGATTTCTTAAAAATTTTTCCAACATACTTAGCGCTGCTTTTATCAGGGTGTTTTATCATCCAATTGCAAGCTGAAAAAATAAGCTATGCGAATGTTAAAAAACCAAAAAATTCACTTCTTCATACTAGTCAGTCGTTTGTACAAAGGCATAACTCAGTACTGCCAACCTATAAGAATATAATTAGCAAGAAGAATCATCAGTCTCAAGCAGCACTTTACTCTCAAATAACGGCTTCTTCTCCAAGCGCTATATCTGATTCTTCAATTATGAGTAAGCAAGTAAAAAGAACTGCTGTGAAAACAGATATATCCCCTCCACCAGGAAACTGGCGAGGTTATGCAAAAAATGTGGCTGTCTCACTAACTCCAGATGGGCCAATGTTACACGCAGATATGGCATGTAAACAAGGAAACTCTATTCACGTAGACATGCTTTATGTTACTTCTTTAGAATATAACTGGGTATATTATGCAGACGGCCCAGATTCACCTTCTTGTCGTTTTGATTGGGCTCATAATCAAGGTATTATGAAGACGTGGCAAATTAAAGAGCTTCCTAAGAGAAAAAGTTGGTTTAATCCTGTATCTAATCCACAATATATGTACCAAGTTGCAACACCTTTATCTTTTTCTGAGGTTTTGTCTCATAAGCATGAAATGTATCAACGTTTATTCTTGCCTAATAGCCAAGTAATACAAGTTTTTGCTCCACAAAAAGTCGTCGCACTATCGCTTTTTGCTCCAGAGTCTGAGTTGGATTCTTGGCGAACCGGTTTTGCAGAGGTGAAAAATAAAGGTAAGGATTCGCACCGTTATCTTGGTCCTTTATTTAAGAATTTAGATAATCTACGTAATGATAGCCAAGGTGAATATACAGTAAATATCTATTTATCGGATAACTTATCTTTCCTTGAAGATAAGCTTATCTCCTATCGTAATGTCAATATATTTTATATGGGTCACTCACATGCTCCAAATCCGGGTGCCATGTGGCGTTTTTTAGAGATATCTAATAGTAGTGCAGATTTTATCCATGTACGAGATACGGATCAAGTTTGGACTGCCCGTGATTTCTCTCGAAGAGAAGCAGCAATGTTGAAATCAAAAAAATCTTTTTTGATGGAATTTTTTCGAGGAGATGGCTGGCGAGATAATAGGGCTGCAATTTGGCGTGATGTAATTGCAGCAGGTGAGTTTAGCTTACGCCCACGATCACTAGGAATTGATAATATTACACATTTAATGTCAGGCTATATTGGGCTAGCTGAGAGTCGTCGTGACTCTCAGAATCCATATGGCTTTCATGATAAAGATCCTATCAATTATTGGAATCACCCCACTGTATATCGAGGTAATACTCTAGGATTCGGTAAGACTTGGCCAGCTTACAGTTTTGATCAGGGATTTTTGAAGTATGTCATTTATCCTTATCTAGTAGAGAATAAACATTTGATGATGATGAATTATATCAGAGATGATAATTGTCAGATCGTTAATGGTACTAAGTGTGCTAGATAGGTGGTAATTATACTTTGATTTATCTCAAAACGTGTTTTCATGATTTGTTTTAGTATTTTAGGTATAAATGTATGCCGGTTAAACTAAACAGACACGCATTTTGCTAGTCCGCGTGGATTGTCAATGCTACACCCTTTGTGGTATGCCAAGTGATAAGAAAATATCTGCATGGCTACAATTGCAATAAATGGCGTAATATCGGGTGATGCTTCGGGTAGTTCAATCGTCTTTTCATAAAGCTTTTCATCGATTTGGTCTATACAGTTTTTATTACCAACAAGCACTATTTTTCCATGATTTGCTGCGATGACGTGGATATTACTAACTACACGGAAAAAGTTTTCATCATCATTAAGAAATACAAATACCCATTGATTTTCGTCAACTAGGGCTAGTGGACCATGCCTTACTTCTCCTGATGCAAATGCAAGAGCGTGAATATATGCTAGTTCTTGAACTTTAAGGGCAGTTTCCTCTGCTATTGGGTAAAGAGGTCCTTTACCTAAGAATAGTAAATGTTTTTCATTGCACAATATTTGAGAGAAGTTTTCTAATAGGGGACCAAGTTTTAGGGTTTCTGTAATAACATCAGGTAGAGTAGTGCATCCCGCATAAAGACTTTGCGCTTGATGGTTTGTGGGGTTTATTAGGTAGGTCAATTGTGCCAGTCGTAAAAGTTGGCTTGAGAATACTTTTGTGGTGGCTACGCCCACTTCTTGACCTGCATAAGTTGGTAAAAATACTGTGCTGGTTTTTGCCAAGGTCGAGGTAGGTCTATTGCCAATACATATGGTTGCAGTCGTTTGTACAATACTTTCTGAGCATGAAAAAACGCTTGTAGTTTTTGCTTTATGTAGTATGGGTAAGGTGATTTTATCTATCTCATTAGCTTCAATATACCGCAAGGCACTAATGGTATCTTGTGTTTCACCAGACTGCGATATCACAATGACTAGTGTTTTGTTCGGTAAACATGGTCTTCTATCCATGAATTCACTTGCTAGTTCAATAGATGTTGGTTTTTTTCCGATACTTTCTAGCCAATATTTTGCTGTTCTACCAGCGTAATAGCTTGATCCACATCCAAGTATGGTAATATGTTCACAAGCAGTAAGTAATGCTCTAATTTGATAAAAAATATCGGCGTCTCTTGCTACATTTACCATGAGTTGATTTAGAATGTTGCTTTGTGAGTAGATTTCTTCTAGTGTTTTGTGAATAAAATCGGTTGTGTTTTTACTAGTGGGACTTTCTTTTGGTGTGTTTTGCCATAGTATAGTAACATTTGTATCTGGCTCGATATTGGACTGTGAAACAGAGTAGACAGTTTGTGGTTGGATATCGTGGTATTGATCACAATGCGTGCTAAATGCTTCTATATCTGATGCGATATGAAAGCCATGCTCGTTTTTTCCGATCACTAAAGGCGTTCCATGACAAATACAAAATAATTTGTCTGGATAGTCTTTATGGATAATTACCAGAGCATAAGTTCCTTGAACGATGTTTTTCAGCTTTTTTAAGCACATAACTATATCTTGTGTACTTTGATATTGCCAATATAGCCATTGTGCGATTACCTCTGAGTCGGTTTCAGATCGCCAGATAATTGATGGATTTTCTGTGCTAAGGGATTTTTTTATAGAAAGATAATTATCTATAGTGCCATTATGTACTAGGGCAAGTGTGTCATTTACATAATGGGGGTGTGCATTTTCTATACCTGCTTTTCCGTGTGTAGACCATCGAGTGTGTGCGATACCTGTGTAAGCATAGGGTGCAGATTGTATTTGCTTTTTTAACACATCGAGATTAGTTTTTTCGATAGTATGAGCAATTTCTAGTTTTTTTCCTTCTACGAGTAGGGCATATCCAGCAGAATCGTATCCTCGATAGCGTAATTTATCCAGATCGTTGAGTAGCACACGGTTAATAGACTCTTTTGAGCACGAAGCAACTATTCCACACATAATATAAGTTTTCGTAATAAAATTACTAACATACCAGAAATGCCTTGTTTTGCGAAGCAAGATTTATAGAAAAATTACTCTACAATGATAGACCTAAAGCGTTTGTAGGGAGCTATTCTCTTCATTGTTACTTGGAGATGGTTGTTCTTGCTCTTGCCAGTTTTCTTTAGTGACCTCTTTACCCAAGGTTACATGCATAGCGTTATCTGCCACATTTTTTCTAACAGTAGTCCCTGCACCAACAGTGCTGTCTTCACCTATTGTGATAGGTGACACTATCGTACAGTTTGCACCTATAAATGCATTTTTACCAATAGAAGAGGTGGACTTTTCTCTGTGTGGTCCATGATAATTAGCGTGGACAAATCCTGCGCCAATATTACTATTTTCGCCTATTTTACAATCGCCTACATAGGATAAATGGGCGACTTTACTGCCATACTCTAACTCGGAATTTTTAGCTTCTACAAAGGCGCCTAGTTTTGCGTGGTTACCAATTTTTGTGCCAGGTCTCACATAAGCATAGGGGCCAACTTTGGCATGTTGACCGACTAGAGTATTTTCTAGCTTACTGAAACTATCGATTTTGGCGTTATCTTCAATGTGGACATTCTCAAGTTCACAAAAGTTGCCTATTACAACGTTTTTACCAATTCTTACCCTGTTTAGACTGCAATTGTTGCCGATAGTACTATTTTCTCCGATTTCGCAGTGATCTTTTATACATACATTGGGGCTTATGGTAATATCGTTTTCACAGATAAGGTTGCCATGGATATCGAATCGTTCTGGGTCTGTGATTCGTACGCCTTGTTCTAATAATTTTTCCGCCTGATATCTCATCCATGTTCTTTCTAGGTGGACTAATTCTGCTTGTGTGTTAACTCCCTGGATATGCCAGAAGCAAGTTGCACTGACAGATTTCACAGGTATAGACTTTTCCTGCCATAATGCAACACAGTCAGTAAGATAGTATTCTCCTTGTGCATTTTTAGGTTCTAATTTAGGTAGTGACTCTTGAAGAAACTGCGTTGGAAAAAGCATGATGCCAGTATTGATTTCTTCTATTAATTTGGTTGATGCATCTGCATCTTTTTCTTCGACAATACGTATAATATTATTCTTTTCATCTCGTATTATGCGACCAAACCCATGCGGTCTAGGTGTGCGAGCTGTGATCATGCCAAATTGAGTAGCGGTTTGTTCTTGTAGGGTTGTTAATAAGTTTTGTGGTAATAGTGGGACGTCACCGTAGAGTACGAGGCTTTGCTTGGTTTCGATATAAGGAAGCGCTTGTAAAACTGCATGTCCTGTTCCGCGTCTTTCTGTTTGAGCTACCCAAGTGATAGGGAGGTTTTGTAATAAATCTTCAAGCTGCGTACGATGCTCTGGATTGTGAACTAAGATGATCTTTTTTGGTTCTAATAGGCTTGCTGTTTCGACTACTCTCTCGATAAGTGTTTTGCCAGCTAGTGTGTGGAGTACTTTGGGTTTTTGGGAGCGCATACGAGTGCCGTTTCCAGCACATAGTATAACGATGGATAAGTCTGAGTTATTCATCATAATTGTTCACGTTGTGTTTCAAAGATTTTATTTAGCCACAACGCGAGAGTTTATGCAAATATTCACGTTACTTAAGTTGAATCTTACCAGTTATTTATCTCGCATTTTACCAATTTCTTTTACCACTTTCCGTTGAGTGTTGAGAGCAGCGAGCTCAGCAAGTACTTTTTGTGTTTTCTCAAGGCTTGGTTGATCAAGTTGTGCTCGAGATATAGCTTCTTGCTGTGCTAAGTTATCTATATCAATATCGCTAGCATGAATACTTGTGTCGGCGAGAATGGTAACCTGGTTGGCTTGTAGCTCAATGATACCTCCTGACACATAAAAATAGTCTTTCTCACCTGCTGGATAGGTGGTTATTTTTACTGTTCCAACGCTTAAAAGACCACAAAAGGGAATGTGGCCAGGTAATATTTCTATAGCACCTTGTACGGTTTGCGCGATTACCTGCGATATATAGCCTTCAAAAAGTAACCTTTCTTGGCTGACTAATCGAAAGGACATTTTTTTGAAATGATCTAAATCAGGCACTTTTCTCCGCCTCGTGCTTTTGGAATACTTCGTCGATAGTTCCAGTCATAAAAAATACTGCTTCGTTAATATGATCACATCCACCACGTAGAATCTCTTTAAAACCTCGGATAGTTTCTTTTAAGCTTACATATTTACCAGGTTGACCTGTGAAAACTTCTGCAACGTTAAACGGTTGAGAGAAAAAGCGTTCAATTTTCCTGGCCCGTTGCACGGTTTTTTTGTCATCATCTGATAACTCGTCCATGCCAAGAATTGCAATAATATCTTTTAATTCTTTATACCGCTGTAAGACTTTTTGTACGGCCATTGCAGTCTGATAGTGCTCTTCACCTACAATGTTCGGGTCAAGTTGTCGGCTTGTTGAATCAAGTGGATCAATAGCAGGGTAAATACCTAGCTGAGCAATTTGTCTAGAGAGAACTACTTTGGCATCTAAATGCGAAAATGTTGTTGCAGGAGATGGATCAGTTAGGTCATCAGCTGGCACATAGATAGCTTGTACAGATGTAATAGACCCACTTTGGGTCGAGGTAATTCTTTCTTGTAGGGCACCCATTTCTTCGGCAAGTGTGGGTTGATAGCCTACCGCAGAGGGCATGCGTCCAAGTAATGCTGATACTTCAACACCCGCTAGCGTATAACGATAAATGTTATCTATAAATAATAGCACATCTTTGCCATTATCGCGGAATGACTCTGCGATTGTAAGACCTGTATTTGCAACACGTAGCCTATTGCCCGGAGGTTCATTCATTTGGCCGTAGACTAAGGATACTTTATCTAGGACGTCAGACTCTTTCATTTCATGGTAGAAATCGTTCCCTTCACGTGTTCTTTCGCCAACGCCAGCAAAGACAGAATGTCCACTGTGCTCAGTTGCAACATTGCGAATGAGCTCTAACATATTCACAGTCTTTCCTACACCTGCACCACCAAAAAGACCGATTTTACCACCTTTTGCGAATGGACAGAGTAGGTCTATAACCTTGATTCCAGTTTCAAAAACGTCCTGTTCTGTGGATAGTTCGGTGAATGCTGGAGGTTCAGCATGTATTGATTTCTTTTCTTTTGCTTTTATCGGGCCTGCTTCATCGATAGGGTCACCAAGGACATTCATAATGCGCCCTAAAGTTGCTTCTCCAACAGGTACTTCAATAGGTTTACCAGTATTTCTAACAGGTAAATTACGACTAAGTCCATCGGTAGAGCCTAGGGCAATAGCTCTCACAGTTTTATCGCCAATTTGTTGTTGTACCTCTAGGGTGAGGTTATGCTTTTCTACTACGAGAGCATCGTATATTTTAGGAGGATTTTTTGCAAAGTGCACGTCAATCACCGCGCCTATAATGCTTTTTATGGTTCCCATGCTTGCTGTTTCGGACATGATGTACTCCTTCGGTTTAATTCAATGCTTCCGCACCTGCAACAATCTCAGCTATCTCACTGGTGATAAGTGCTTGACGGGCTTTGTTGTAGGCAAGATTTAGTTCATGAATGATGCCTTTGGCGTTATCGGTTGCATTTTTCATGGCAAGCATGCGTGCAGCTTGTTCGCTTGCTATATTCTCAACTACCGCTTGGTATATTATAGACTGGATGTATCTATCTAATGCGGTGAATAAAACGCTTTTAGCGTCTGGCTCATATTCGTATTCTGATCTGTAGGATTTTTCTGCAACAGGAAGTTTTACCACAGGTAGGACCTGCTCACCAACTGGAGATTGTGTCATAGTATTGACAAATTGGTTATAGAAGATATGTAACTCTTGCACTGCGGTAGCTTTAAACTTATTGGTGCTAATCTGTATGATATTTAATATGGATTCAAGCTTTGGAATATCGGTTAGGTTTTCAGCGTGTGCTACGATTGGGAAACCAAGCTTCTCGAAGAAATGCCGTGCTTTTTTTCCTATTGTTGCTATTTCAACTACTATATTATCTCTTTGCCAGCTATAGATGGACTCTAAAACCTTTTTGAATAAACTTGTATTAAGGTTGCCACATAGTCCTCTATCTGTACTTGTAACAATAATACAAATAGTTTGTGTGACTGGGAAGCCTTGTATGTAAGGGTGTGTGACAGTTTGTGTTCCACTAGAGATATGGCCAACGACTTCTCTTATTTTTTTACTATATTCTTTGCTACGATCCTTATTTTCTTGTGTTTTATTGAGTTTGCTTGCCGACACTAATTGCATTGCATGCGTGATTTTAGCCGTTTTCTGAGTGCTCTTTTTGAGTTTTTTTATATCTTGAATTTGTCTCATATTTTACCTACTGGCTAGTTTCCTTGAATATAGTCAGATAAAATTGTTGTACATTTTTCGATCAGTTGCTCGTCAATTACTGGGTTCTTATTTATTTTATCTAGGATATCTTTGTGATTGCTACGCAAATGTGATCTTAATCGCTCAGCAAGTTCGTATACCTTGTGTGTCTCAGTTTCTGCTAAAATGTTTTTGTCACCTAAAAGAAGTATGATGGCCATTTCTGCAACAGATAGAGGGTTATATAGCCCTTGTTTCATAAGTTCTGTGATTACTTGACCTTTATGTAACTGTTTCTTAGTGGTATCGTCTAAGTCTGAAGCGAATTGTGAGAATGCTTCTAGTTCTCTAAATTGTGCTAAAGAGATACGTACGCCGCCGCCTAATTTCTTAATTATTTTAGTTTGTGCTGCACCGCCTACACGCGATACGGACAACCCTGAGTTGATTGCAGGCCTACAGCCAGCATTGAATAAGTCAGTATCGAGGAATATTTGGCCGTCGGTAATAGAAATAACGTTGGTTGGTACAAAGGCAGATACATCACCTGCTTGTGTCTCAACAATGGGTAATGCAGTTAAGGACCCTGTTTTATCTTGTACTTTACCTTGGGTTTTATCACGAATGTAATCGGTATTAACACGTGCAGCTCGCTCTAAAAGACGTGAGTGAAGATAAAAAATATCTCCAGGAAAAGCTTCACGGCCAGGAGGACGTCTAAGTAATAGTGCAATTTGCCTGTAAGCTACAGCATGTTTACTTAAATCATCGTAGATAATTAGAGCGTCTTCACCGCGGTCACGAAAAAATTCGCCCATAGTGCAACCAGAATAGGGAGCTATGTATTGTAATGAAGCTGTATCTGCTGCACTTGCAGATACAATAATAGTATGTTTGAGTGCATCATGTTCTTTTAAGGTTTGCACAAGTTGTGCAACAGAGGATGCTTTTTGACCAATCGCGACGTAGATGCATTTCACGCCTGTATCTTTTTGATTAATAATTGTATCGATGGCTATACTAGTTTTTCCAGTTTGACGATCGCCAATAATAAGCTCTCTTTGGCCTCTTCCGATAGGTGTCATGGAGTCAATGGCTGTGATTCCTGTTTGTAGAGGCTCTGTGACAGATTGGCGATGTATAACTCCAGGGGCAATTTTCTCTATAGGTTCGCTTTGAGTTTGTGCGATGATGCCAAGGCCATCAATAGGATTCCCAAGTGCGTCTACCACTCTACCTAATAAGCTTGCACCGGTCGGTACTTCTAATACACGTCCAGTAGTTTTAACTATTTGGCCTTCTTGTAGATGGCTATAAGGTCCTAGTACAACTGCTCCTACAACGTCTTTTTCTAAATTTAACGCAATAGCAAAGCAGTTAGAGCCACAATCTATCATTTCACCCGACATTACTTCGTTAAGGCCATAAATCTGGATAATGCCGTCTTGAATACTGATTATAGTACCCTGATTAACATGTTTAGCAGGTGCTTGGAAGGTTTGTATTTTTTGTTCAATTATGCTTTTGATTTCAGCAGTATTAATTTCACTCATATTCAACTCCTAGAATCTGATTTTTAAGCTCATCAAGTTGCCCTTTGAGGGATAGATCGATGACATTGTGGTGGTATTGTATTTGTAATGATGCAAGTAGGGACTTATCAATGCTGTAATGTATTTGTGCTATGCTGTTTTTGTCAAGAACATGCTCGAGAATATTGAGTACTTTCTTTTTATCTGTTGCCTTGAGACTTTTAGCTGATTTAACTGTAACTGGAATAATGTTTTTTTTTGAAAAATTGGTTTGTCGATAGGCTTCAGCAATTTCTGGTAGAAGTCCTAATCTCTTTTTTTCTACAAGAACATGTAAAAAATTTCCCAGGGCATCTGTTATTTGAGTAAGACTACAGAGAAATGCAAGTATAGTTTCTTTTGAGCTATCTGGGTGATAAAGAAGTTGCTTGCAGCTAGAATCTTGACTTGCTACGGCAAGTACATTAAGTGCGTTTTGACAGTTGCAATCGGACTCATACAAGGATTCAGCGTAATTTGATGCAAGTGCGAAATACATTATGTGATGTCCTGGTTTGCATAGGTGTCTAAAATGTTGGACTGTAGTTTATCGTTGAGTTTACTTTCCATCAAAACTTTTTCACATAGGCTGAAAGTCATTTTTGTGACTTCTTTATGCAGTGTTTTTCTTGCCAAGTTAATTTTATGTGTAGTTTCTGCTTCTAGTTCAATTTCGCTCTTTCTTCTTGCTATAGCAATTTGTTCTTTACCATGTATCACGATATCACTTGCTTCTTTACGTGCTTCAGAGATGATTTGATAAGCTCGTTCTTTAGCTACATGAATAATGTGTTCAGCGTTTTGCTTGGCATCTTCCAAGGTTTCTTTTGCTTCTTCTGAATTTTTTATACCCTGTTCAATCAAAGTTTTACGTTCTTCTATGATTTTGGTCAAAGGTGGCCAAATATAGCGCATAGTTATCATCACAAAGGTGATAAATATGACAACCTCGACTAATAGGGTAGCATTGATATTCATGGATTGACTACATTCCTGCTAATTGACTATGTGCTGTAATTAACGCACTAATGAAGGGGTTAGCTAGACTAAAGTATAGGCTAAGACCAATACCTATCATCGTAACACCATCCAATAACGCTGCAACCATAAACATACGAGTTAGTAGCATAGGGGCTATTTCTGGTTGACGTGCAGTAGATTCCAGAAACTTACTACCTAGCATAGCAAAACCTATCGCTGTGCCTATAGCTCCTGCACTGATGATTAGTGATACACCGTAAACGGTGGCAGTCTGTACTGCGGTGATTTCAGCAATAATACTCATGTGTTTCTCCTTAATTAGTGCTCATGTTTGGTTAAACTAATATACACGATGGTAAGCATCATGAAAATAAAGGCTTGTATCGTGATAACAAATAAATGAAAACCTAGCCATGCCCCGGCAAACAACCATTGCATAGTCGCTGGAGTTAATGCTATTAGAATGAATACGATTTCGCCTGCGTAGATATTACCAAACAAACGTAGAGAAAGCGAAACAGGTCTAGCAAAATCTGCTATCAAGTGTTTTATAATATTAACGGGGAAAAACAAAATGCCAAAAGGTTCACAAATAACCTCTTTTATCCATCCGAAAAATCCGTTAAATTTGATTGCGTAAGCGTAAATAAGTAAAAAAACGGCTCCACTCAATGCAAATGTCATGTTCAAGTCTGCAGTGGGGACTGCTCTTAGGTATGGGATGCCCATATGTGAGGCAATGACGGGAAACAAATCAACAGGAATTAGATCCATGAAGTTCATAAGAAACACCCAAACAAAAATGGTCAAGGACAGTGCACCAATGGATGTGTCCTCCACGTTGAGGCAATCAACGATTTGTTGGTTTACGAATTCGTAAATAGCCTCGATGGAGCATTGGATATTGCTAGGTGTCCGCACGGTTGCGCTTTGTGCAATGTATGCGAAGAAGCATACAAAAAGTATGCCGAGCACGACAGAAAAGAAAATGGTATCTAAGTGAAGCGTCCAAAATCCCCCATTACCAAGCTCGCCTGTGAGTAAATTATACTCCAAGTGGACCATATGGTGTTTTATATATTCGGTTGCTGTAGAGACTGTTGAGGCCATAAATTTCTTTATTAGACGTTTTGTTGTAGTAAAATTACCACTTTTGCTAAGAGTGTGCAATATCCTTTTCTGGTTAAGCTCTGCTTAATTAACTTGCTAAGTCCATATCTAGTATTTTTCGAGGTTTAACCAATTTTTCTATAACACTTTTTGTTATGATTTGTAGTGTGCTTGCGAGCAAGAAACTAATGAACAAATCTTTATTCCAGTAAAGGATTGATAATGAAAAGCTAGAAAAGATAACTATCTTGGCAACTTGGCATAGAATAAGAGATACAAACTGTGTGTGTGGATGATTTTGTAATAATGCATTTTTCAGTATGAGGGTGTGGGTCATTGATATAGTTTTGGCACACAAAAAACCGATTAAAATTGCTGCTATGAGGTTAGTTGACATTTTAAGTTCTATTCTAAAAGAGCCATGTTACTCTCTTAAACAAATAAAGTCCATGATTTCTGGCTGAAACTTGCAAGATATATAGTCAATGTGTACTATGTGAATTTATTGTTATCTATACACTATATGGCCTTGATTTCTCTAAAACAATTACTCGACTATGCTGCTGAATACCAATTTGGTATGCCAGCGTTCAATGTCAATAATCTCGAACAAGTACGTGCTATCATGCAAGCTGCACAGGCTACGCGTAGTCCTGTAATTTTACAAGCATCAGCAGGTGCTCGAAAATATGCAGGTCCAGCTTTTGTGCGTGCTTTAATTTTAGCTGCATGTGAAGAGTGGCCTGAGATTCCTGTCTGTTTGCATCAAGATCATGGTGCTAGTCCTGCAGTGTGTCAGCGCTCAATACAGTTAGGCTTTACTTCGGTTATGATGGATGGCTCTTTGCAAGCAGATATGAAAACCCCAGCTTCTTATGAGTATAACGTTGGGGTAACCAGGCAGGTGGTACAAATGGCACATGCTTGCGGTGTTTCTGTAGAAGGTGAGTTGGGTTGCTTGGGTTCTTTAGAAACTGGTTTTGCTGGGGAAGAAGATGGCTCGGGTGCTGAAGGTAAGTTAGCGCAAGAGCAAATGCTTACCGATCCTAAGGAAGCCTGTGATTTTGTCCAAAAAACAGGTGTGGATGCATTAGCAATTGCTATTGGTACGAGTCATGGAGCTTACAAGTTTACTCGGCCGCCGACTGATCAGGTTTTAGCTATATCTCGTATTAAGGAAATACATGCTAAAATACCGAATGTTCACCTAGTCATGCATGGTTCTTCTAGTGTTCCACAAGAACTCCTAACGCAGATTAATCAATTTGGGGGCGCCATGAGCCCGACCTATGGTGTACCACTTGCACAAATTCAAGAGGGGATTCGTCATGGTGTGCGCAAGGTGAATATTGACACAGACTTGCGTTTAGCTGCTACCGCAGCAATTAGGCAATACCTGGCTGAAAACCCATCTGTTTTTGATCCACGCAAGTATCTCTCCGAGTCAATTAAGGCAATGCAGTCTGTCTGTGAAGCACGTTTCGAAGCTTTTGGTTGTAGTGGCCATGCAGAGAAAATTAAGCCTATCCCTTTAGATGCTATGGCAGATTTATATACTTCTACAGCAGAGACTGCATCTCATGAATCAGTCTATTGAGCCATACAGACAGGCTTCATTTTTGCTTAGCGCTCCAAAGATACATGATTTACCAAGTGATGTAGGTCGAGAGGTTATGATGCTAGGTCGTTCCAATGTTGGTAAATCTTCCTTTATTAACGCTATTTGTGGCCAGAAGTCTCTCGCGCAAACGAGTAAAACGCCTGGTAGAACCCGCTTTTTAAATGTATTTCTTTTAGAAGAGGGTAAGCGGCTCGTTGATGCGCCGGGCTATGGTTTTGCACGCGTTGCTAAGCCTGAATCTGCGCGTTGGCGTCTTTTGTTAGAGCAGTATATCACAACGCGGAAATGTTTGGGCTTGGTGGTTTTGCTGATGGACATACGTCACCCACTGCAAGAGCAAGATATTGTTTGGCTTGATTTTTTACATGCACACGACGTACCAACATGGGTGGTGTTGAACAAGAAGGATGCGCTTGGTTATGGTAAACAGGTTGAAACGCAAAGAAAAGTTTTCAACTATTGTCACCATATAGGTATGAATGTTCAGGTCAGTCTTGTGTCTGCTCAGAAAAAGTTGGGCTTAGAACCATTGCTGGTTTATTTAAAAGATAAACTTTAGGTCGTAAAAGATCTATCGCAACCGCAAGTAGTACTGGCATTTGGGTTGCGGATTATAAAACGATCTCCCTTTGCATCTTGTAAGTAATCTACTTCGGAGCCACGAAGGTATCCCAAGCTGATAGGGTCTATAATGATTGTCACACTTTCATTATGTGCGTTATCTTCGAGAGATTTACTAAAGCTAAAGTCATCATCTCTTGCTTGGTCCTCGAAGGCGAATTTATATTGGAACCCGTGGCAACCACCTCCGGTAATCGAGATGCGTAGTAGAAGGCTCATGTTTTGCTCTTGCGTTTTTAGATTGTGTACTTTTTCTGCAGCAGAAGCAGTGATATTTAATAATTTAGTTTCACTCATCTTTTGATTATACACTATTTTTTTTATAATCTCTACACGCTATCAATACGTAAATAAGCAGGTTGTTTTTTTAAGTTGTTGTTTTTCATGCAAGTATTTGGTAGTATTATTTCACATGGTATTCTTGAGAAACAAATCAACCTAAGATATATTAGAAACTAACTGATAATAATACATCTAATAAATTGGTGCCTTTTGTGGTATTTTATTAGAATAAAATAAAGTCATCTTATTAAAGAGACTTCGAGGAGTAAACAAATGGGTGAAGTAAGGCAAAGTGGACCTGTCGTAGTATCACAAGATAAACAAAAATATCAATCTGAGGTTGATAATTCGAGTTTGGTAGACAAGGGTCAGCGGGAAGGTTGTTTACAAGGTTCGCAACAACACGCTGCGGATCGTTCAATAAGTTCTTGGCTAGACTTGACAAAGAAAGTTGTACTCATGGACTTTGCCTTTCGAGGTATTCTTTCTGCAGCATCAACGCACTTGTTATTTTATTTGTTGCAGTTACTGAGCGTGCTCAGTTTGTTTTCTGTGTTTCTAACGGGTGATCTTATTGATGTGTTTTTCTCATATGCTATATGGACGTTTGCGGGTGTCTTATCTTATATGGCCTCTGAAACTTTTCTAGGTAAGATGCACAAAACTTGGAGTTATTATTTTAGTGTAAGTGATAAGAAAACATGGGATATGTCTATATTTACGACAACGCTGTTATATTGGTTGCCGTGTCTTTTGCTACAATTGTCTATGATGTCTTTATTCTTTCCTGTCCATGTGGTTTTTGTTACAACTGCTTTGACAGTTTTAATAGCGCCTTTTGTTTGGAGCCAGGCAACGATGGAAGAAGTAATGGATAGAGGACTGTTGATGAGGATGATGCAGTTTGGTGGTTTTAAAGACTTGTCTAGTTACCTATGTGCTAGTGGCTTCTTTTTTTCCATCGCTCACTTTATTGGTTTGGTGCCCTTTACGCTTCTAAGTCCTTGGCAGGCGTTTCTCTCCTATTTTTCTATGGGCGTAGTATATGCAGAGACTGCGTACTATACCCAAGGGATAGAAGCTTCCTCTGCGCTACACACAATGCATAATTTATCGATAGTTATGTTGCAGGTAGCGAATATTTTTGCTCAGCCAGATAGTTATTATTTGATTGCAGGTATGCCTATTTTCGCCTCAGCATCGTTAGGTATAATGCATTTTATTATGTGGGCAGGTAATGGCGCTCTACGCGATGTGGTGGTTAGTACGTTTATTCGTGATAAGTATCAGCCTAAATCGATGTCTAAAGTACGAAATTCTGCTAAGTCTATCTTTAGTCATCAGCCTGAGATGAACTTGACTAAAACTAATGCAGGAAGATTTTCTGTTGTAGCTATGACTGCAGGTTTTTCTATCTGGTTTAGTCTTCCCGTGTTTTTGTGGGCATTGTATTCGTTGTCTCAAGAGAAGCGTATGCCACTAAACCTTGATGGAGGTCTACAGGTTTCAAAGGGCGTAAGCTCTAGAAATCTCGAGCATAAGGCTGTCTCGATATCTTCTGATAGCTCAAAAAACCAGACCTCCAATACCAGTCTTTCTGAAGAACATAACGTTATGCTGCCGTTATCTGCAAATTCATAAAACATGATAAAGGGAAGTTGAGTTTTTTTGATAAATATGTTTTCTAGTTAAATGTATTTAGGTGGTGGCCTGGATAGTCTTGGTTAGCTAAACGCGTGAAACATAACTGCCGTCTCTGGTATCTACCCTTATATGGTCCCCTTTTTTTATAAAAAGAGGTACTTTAATATTGGTTCCAGTTGCAATAGTTGCCATTTTCATTGCACCTGACACGGTATCGCCTTTTACTCCTGGTTCGCATTCAGTGACTTCTATTTCTATAAAATTTTCTGCAGTGACTGATATTGGTACTCCATTCCAAAGTAAGATTTGATAAGACGCTTGTTCGATCATCCACTTTTGTGTATTTCCTAATACGCTTGAGTCTATAGTAGTTTGTTCGTAGGTTTCTGAGTCCATGAAGTGAAATAATTCGTTTTCTTGATACAAGAAGGTCATTGTTTGCTCTTGAATATCGGCAGGGAGAAGAGATGCGCCAGATTTATAGGTTTTTTCAAGTACTTTGCCAGAACGGTAGTTTCTGAATTTAATTCTTGTGAATGCCTGTCCTTTTCCGGGTTTTTCAAATTCATTTTCGAGAATTACGCACGGATCTCCATCGACGAGAATCTTTAAGCCATTCTTGATATCGCTAGTAGTATATTTCATAAAGTTAGATTGGGTTAATTACCTGTATATATTATGATTTACTCTTTGTTTGTGCAAGTTTTATCTACGTTAATTCTTCAACGGCTGTGTCGTCGTGCCAAGGATGAGATTTTGTTGAAAAATTTTGATGGATGTTTTTGGATGGCTTTTACAAGTATGTTGGCGTTTGCAATAGGGGTTTTTAGGTATGAATTTTTGGCAATTATATGGCTAGATTTATAGAGCGGTTTGAGTACTTGAGATGAGAGAATTTTTGCTGTTTGCGATTTTGGTTCAAAAAAAGATAGCGTAATAAATGTTGAGATGCTAAGGCTAGTATATGCCCAAAGAAATGTAGATAGGCTTGAGTTTTTTGCTTTCTGTTTAGATAGCGTAGGTGTGAAAAATGGTGCTGTAATGCCCATTGCTCCTACGCAAATACACGTAAATGTTGGTAATAATGCATTATTGTAGGCTGCTACTATACCGAGAAAAGGGTGTAGTATGGTGGCTGTGAAGCTTTGTATTAGAGATAGAAAATTTATTGCGGTGCAATTTTCCCACGCGATAAACGCTAGATTGATTGCTGGTTTCCATGTTTTGAGTACAAATTTTAAGTAGTAAGTAATGCCTGTGAATAACTTGTTCGATGTCCAGTTAAAGTAGGTACCTATAGTGGATTTTATTTGAGAGAAAGGGGCGGTTATAACTTCTAATATTGAGAAGATAGTCGATATGCCTTGGTAGCAGAATCGTAAAAACGGTTTAGCTATCCAATTTGCTATTGCTTCTATAGCTTTATATGTTAGGTTGCATGTTATTGCAAAACATGTGAAATATACGTATAAGACTGGTTTTGCAATAAAGCTATAAAAGAAACTGATGCTGTGGTAAGAAACAATTAGTGTTACTTTTAGTGCATACATAAAAGAATTTGCTGTTATTTTCCATGCTATACGAGTCATAGCACTAATTACCTTAAAAGCTGGACTCATAATCCAGTTTTTGAGTATAGTTAG
This sequence comes from Pseudomonadota bacterium, assembly GCA_036128855.1. Lineage (GTDB taxonomy): Bacteria > Pseudomonadota > Gammaproteobacteria > Comchoanobacterales > Comchoanobacteraceae > JAYYPW01. Next base: position 161,003 of record JAYYPW010000002.1, on the reverse strand, counting down.
CCAAGATGCTATTGCTCCTTGTAGCTGTTTGGAAAATATTTTGATGCTCTGAAATATTGGGGTGCATAGAAACTTCCATGTGGTCTGTATGAATATCTTGCTTATATTCATAAGTGCTGCACAAGCATAGTTAAGGGTTTCGGTAACGGGTTGTATGATACTTCTATAAACACCAGTCATCATGAGATATATAATGTGTAGCATTTTATTTACTATCCACATGGATGTGAGCGCGCAGGGCCTAACTAACCATACGTAGGTACTGTGAAATAAATTATGTATCATATATTTGTAAGCCAGCTTTGTTGTCAAGTTTACCATATGTAGGCTTTGTTAAAAGGCCTGGTATAAGAAGAAAGATATTAAATGTAGCGTTTTTCATAGGGTTTGTATGGTTGTGTAGAAATGGATGAGCAATCGACCAGGGTTTCTATATAATAATTTCATAAAATAATTGTTGCTTTATTTTTAGAATCTACTGGATATCGCCATTTCTGTCAATGCTCCACAAGGCTGTTTAGGTCTTGCTAATGATGTTATTGATCTATATTGTGATTTTTTTTTATAATATTACGTAAAAAAACTTGGCTTGTGGACAAAAAGGCAGTATCATTAACTACTTATTTTGGGCCTATAGCTCAGTTGGTTAGAGCAGATGACTCATAATCATTTGGTCCTAGGTTCGAGTCCTAGTAGGCCCAACACATGGTGCACATATGGCAGTATCTCTACGACCCTGGCATACCTTCAAAATGTCTGCAACAGCAGACATGATATTTGCATTTGACTCAGTAGAAAAATTACTTAATATCATACATGTTCTTGATTCCCATAAAACCTGTTTTAGAGTTCTGGGGCATGGATCTAATGTGGTTTTTAGTACACATTTTTCTGGATGGATTTTGTTGAACCGTATTATGGGGGTTACGATATTACAAGAGGATGAAGATTATATAACTCTTGAGGTAGGGGGAGGTGTCTGCTGGCATCAGTTAGTGTTACAAACACTACAGCGCGGATGGTTTGGACTAGAAAATATGATAAGTATTCCAGGCACAGTAGGTGCAGCACCGATGCAGAATATTGGGGCATATGGGACAGAGCTTGCTGATGTTTTCCAGAGTTGTCAGGCGGTTTCATTAGATACTAGGCAGCTAAAAACTTATGCACATGCTGACTGTGCTTTTGGTTATCGAACAAGCTTTTTTAAATCTGAGCTGGCTTGTGGTAATCAATATGTTATTACTTCTGTGGTTTTACGTTTGTCTAAGCAAGCAAAAGTGAATCTTTCTTATCCAAGGTTGCAGGCCTTTATAACTAAAAACCATAGATCTCGTTTTATTACTCCGTATCTTATTGCTTCTGCGGTTCGAGCACTACGGTGTCAAAGGTTGCCAAATTGGCTTGAGGTTGGAACTGTGGGTAGTTTTTTTATAAATCCTATTATTTCAACACAACATTATTCTAAACTTCTGGATAGTTGGCCATCTCTGGATGCAAAACAGTTAGCAGGTGGGGACGTTAAACTCTTTGCAGGTAATTTATTAACACTCGCAGGTTTTCGAGGCTATAGACACGGAGGGTTGGTAATGAGTGCGGTTAATCCGATTGTTATTACAAATGAACACGGTGCGACTACAGATGATTTATTGCAGCTTCTCGCAGAAGTAACACAGCGTATGATTGCATGCTTTAATATTACGCTGGTTGTGGAACCAAAGATATTTTAGCTACATGGCAACAGTTACTCTGTAGTAGCCATGCGATTTGATCATCTGCTAACTCAGGCTTTATCAAAGTGATAGTTCCACCAGGCTGCTCGATCTGAACCTTTCTAGATTTGTTTTGTTGTTCAATTAAATATGCGGTTGCAAGTGCAGCACTGCCACAGCTTTCTGTGATACCTACACCTCTTTCGAAAATACGCATGACTACGGTATTGTTTTGCTTATTTTCAGTAATACAGCTTACATTGACGCCATCTAGAAATGGACGGCAAGTTTGTAGCGCTTGGCCAACTTGGTCAAGGGGAAAGCTATTTAGTTCATTTTCTGGTACGCTGATTAATAAGTGAGGGTTGCCAACATTAACATGGTGAGCGGTGTATGCTTGCCATTTTTTCAGAGGTATGTCATAGCCGGTGATTTGTTGACAACTTGTTGATGGGATTGTAAGTGATAGTTTGTTTTGATGCCAGGTAGTTTTATAGATAGCTTTTTCAGTCTCAATGAGGTAATCAGATTCGCCATAATGGTTCATGAGATGCTGACTCACTACATACAGTCCATTTAAACATAATGAGGCGGCGTTACCATCTTGGTTGTAGAATGTGCAGCGGGTGATAGTCTGATTATGTTGAAGAAAAAGAATTTGATCGCAGCCTATGCCGGTTTTTCTGTCTGCTAACTTTTTCCGCGCGGAGAGTGTTGTGATGCAAGCTTCTGTTTCTGTTAAGATGAAATCATTGCCGTTAGCATGGTATTTATGCACAACTATTGTCATGTTGTTGACTTATTTTGTTCGCTAAAAAGATACTTTAATAATGCTATTATCCCCAACATATGTAACACAGTATCGAGGAGTCGTTGCATTCTGGATCCTATCTCTTCATATACGCTATTCCATTCTTGCTCCGGTGCAAGGCTAATCAGAGTTGCAACTAAAATGCACATAATAATGATGATGGCAGTGTGTAACCGGCTCATCTTAGCTAACCTTTTCCTTTTCTTCTGCTAGTGTTTTACAGTCAACACATTCTTTGGCAACGGGCCTAGCTTCAAGTCTGCGAATGCCAATTTCTGCTCCGCAGCTTTCACAAAACCCATAGTCTTTTTGCTCTATAGCGCGAATACAGCTACTAATTCGTTTGATGAGCTTGCTATCTCGGGCTTGCTTTCTAAGCTTGGCGTACATTTCTTCTTCTTTAGTCGCATTGTCGGTTTGGTCGGGTAGTTTTGAGGTGTCGTTTTGTAAGAAATTTACTGTTGTTTCTGCTGCCTGTACAAGGTGGTCTCGCCAAGCGCTGAGTAGTTTCTTAAAATGCTCGCGTTGTAGTTCGCTCATATATTGCTCACTACTATTGGTAAGGTAGGGTTGCAAATCCAAAAGTTTTACTAGATTCATGACTGCCTCCTATATTTGAGTCGAATCAGTATAATCACACGTTTTTCGATTGGCAATAGGATAAGGTCTTTTTTTGGAGAAGTGATTGTCACTGCTAGATGGCTATGGGTGGACTTGAACCACCGACCTCAGCATTATGAGTGCCGCGCTCTAACCAGCTGAGCTACATAGCCTAGAAGCTCTAGATAATACGTGTAATTAAAAAAAAAGTCAAATTAATATCCAAATTCCAGCAGTTTGCCAGTTTGTGTGCTATAGAAAAAATAATTATTTAAATCAGTATCGATATGTTAAAAAATAAAAAAAATGAGTTGCCTAAACCACTCGAGTTGAATCCTTTAGAGAAAGATAATCTAAAAAGAGGAGGTAAAATTTTTGAAATTACTTTAGCTGCAGGTAACGGGCATCTTGAAATGGCACGTAGAATTAAAGATTCTCTTCATAAACGTTACCCAGAACATATTCCAGCAGATTCTTTTCTTGACCCTGTTAAAGGTGCAAGGGATCACCCGGGTGTTTGGCTATGGAATATTTGGCAGAAGAATGAATATATTGGGTTGTTGAAGTTTTTGGTTAGTACGCAGTCATTTTCTGATTGGCTGCACCATTACGCATCACGAGTTGGCTTATGTCAGTATCTTATAAAACAAAAGGCAATGAAGGTTATAGATACTCAAACAAACTCGACTATTTCTACTGCACAGGCAGTAGGAGACTATAACCTATTTTTAGCTGGGAAAATGGAAGAGATTGATGATTGGATTGTCAAGATGATACATGTGTTTCTTGATCCAGTTTTGGCACCTATTTTATGGAAAAACCCTCAGGAATCTTGGTATCGAAAAACTGGTACAGTCATTGCCACCTTTTTTGGCTATCCAATATTCTGGTTAGTTTTGTTTCCTCTCTCTATGATCGTAAATAGTTTATACCGTAATAATGATTTTTTACTCCATCAGATGGGGATGACAGAGACTTCATTTTTTAAAAAAGTTCTCGTGGCACTATTTGTATTGTTCCCACTTTCTCCTATTTTAGTCCCCTTGGATTTGGGTTACCGTCTTACAAAATTTATCTATTCTTTCTTTGTCTCTCCAGGTAATAGTCGTATAGATGATGTTAAAGTCAAAGGACCTGTTCGTTTGATCAAGGTGCTAACAGATGTTCCTGTTTACGATGCTTCGAATAGAGATAACTCAACTATCAATTATTTTGATTCTTTGAATAAGGTGTGTCCTGAGCATATTAAAAGATCACATTTGGAGATTGTGAGTCCGCCTTTGGCAAGCATTCCTCGTGTAAAAATGAGAAATATGTCTGCTGATTATACTTCTGATTCAAGTGCTTTGCAGAATGATTTGTTCAACAAAATGTATCACTACTGTCAGAATTTCTTTTCAAACCCATTAAATGACCAGTTTTTGCAAAGTAGAGTAACTTATACTACTCCTGAGAATGCGCTTGTTCGCGATGGTTTTAAAATAGATGAAAACAATTTACCAGAAGAGTTTGGTGATGATACAGATAAGAGAAGTTATTCTAAAAGTAAGAATCGACTCAATGTATCTGTGATGTTAGGTGGTAATGGGGGGCCATCTCTTGTGTCCTATACTAAAGCTTTGAAAAAATATCTAGAAGCTCTCAATAAGGCTTATCCTCATTTAAAAGACAATAATATGGAAGTAGTAGTAACATTGTTTTGTGGGAGGAGCTTTAGTGATATAGAATCAGAAATAAAAGAAATTCAGCGTTCTGCCCCAGAGAATTTTCTCATTAATCCTCTCGGGTTCATACGAAATGATCAAGAGATTGCTGCTGTTCTAAGACAAGCAGACTTACATATCACTCGACCAGGTGGTATTTCAATATTTGAACTAGATACGATGAATGCTTCCCATAATCTACTTTTTCATACACCTCTAGAAGAGGATGGTAGGCCTTCTTTGGAGGGGTTGGTAAGTTGGGAGCGGTCAAATCCACTGTGGTTACTGATGCGTCGACGTGCATATTTACGTTCTCCAGGCGCTTTCAAAGCATTTTGTGAAGATCATTTAGAAGATACTGAGGGCAAACATAAGGAAAAAGGTTTCTTTGATTTTTTCAAGTTTCGAAAGTCGAGCAAGGGCAGCGTTTGTAAAAAAATACTTGAACGTTCTTTACAGGACCATCTGGTAACAAACACCTCTCTTACTGATTCAAAAGCTTTCTTGGGGCTTATTCAGAAATACGTTAATAGTAATGGTGGAAATGGGATAGGGGGTCGGCTTGACTTTGATGATTTAACTATGGGTGCACTACAAGAAACTCAAGATGCTCCCAAACAAGAAAAACCAGCAGTATTACCATCAGCGACAATAAGGCTGCCAAAAAATATTCTTACGCATTCTGTAAAACCACCTAGTAGGGTTCCAACAGGTTTGCAAGCTCCAAAGCGTCGAAAATAAAATGCTTGTGTACGTGTTTTATGTGAATAATATAGATTTCTAATTGTAATTACTCTGATAAAGCTTGGCCTTGGTGTGCGTATTTTGATTAATAGTTAGTAGTTGTATTTCATTTTTTCTTGTGCTATGTTTCATTACTATTAACATTCTTATTATAAAAATAAGAAATAACTGAACATGCCACATTTTACCAACTCACATAAAGTCGCTGAACCACTAATTTTAACTGCTAAAGAATTAGAAAACATAGCGCGTGGAGGAAAAATTTGTATGATTTCTTTAGCAGCGGGAAACGGCCATAAAGAAACCGCAAAAGCTATAAAAAATTTACTCAAAGAAACTTATGGTTTACAGGAAGATACTTTTTTTGATCCTAATAATTCTGCTGCAAATCACCCAGGTGTGAAGATGTGGAACAGGTGGCAGAAAAATGAAAATGTGAATGGTTTATTTTGGATGATCCGTTTACAAACACTAGTTGATCAATTTCACTATTGGGGTGTACGGATTGGTTTATGTAGGCAGATGTTGTCTGTTGGGGTTGCTAAAGTTATTGATACACAAACTAATTCAACAGAAGCAATTTGTGAGGCAGTTGGTGATTATAACCAAATAAGAGAAAAAAAATGGGCTGATATTCCGTTGTCTATCCGGTTTTTCCACGGAATATTAAACTTGGATACACGTGTTTGGAATATAGTTTGGGCTAGTAAGTCCGATGCTTTTTTCAAGAAAGTTTTTTGTACTATAATGTATCTATTTGTTTTTTCTTTTGCGCTATTGTTCAAGCCAATAAATATTCTCTTTGAAAAGCTATCTACCTGGTGGTCGGATACTAAACTCAACAAAACAAAACATGTTACTGTAAAGAATGATATCCGAACTGTAAAAGTGCTTACAGATTCTCCAATTTATGACGAAAATAACACGGACTTTTCTACGGTAAACTACTTTAATGCTTTGTTGCGGTTACACGAAGGTGTGATTAAGCGTTCTAATCTTCATATAGTCAGTCCACCACTCGCACTACCTCCATCACCCGCTGGGACTACTACCTCGCATCTTTCTCAGATGTCTTTTTTCAGTAATCCATGGTCTAAATCACCGCTGCAAGACTGTGTAACTTTTCTTGTTGCGAGTAATATGTTAGTGAGGCCTGGGTTTAAGCTTTCTCCACAAGATCTCTATAGAGAGTTGTGCGCGCCCAAAAGATCTGACCCATCTATTCAGTCTGATTTTTCAAAAAAGCCAGGTACTTTTTATGTTTCTATGATGTTAGGTGGAAACGGAGGTGAGTCTTTAATTAGTTATGTTCAGTCTTTGACAAAATATTTGCATGATATGAACTATAATTATAACGGTTTTACTGGGGAGCAGAAGCTAGAGATATCTGTTTTTTGTGGTAGAAATGAACAAGTAAAAGATCAAATTGAAACTCTTAGCAAAAATATGCCAGAGAACTTAGTAATTAATGCATATGGTTTTGTCAGTGATGAGCGGATAATCGCAGGTGTTATCAGGCAAGCAGATGTTCATATTACACGACCAGGTGGTATCTCGATGTTTGAGCTTGATGCCATGCAGCTTACTGATACTGAGGTTTTATTTCATACTCCTAATGAGGAAAATAATAAACCATCTGTGGGTGGTTTGCTCAATTGGGAACGGTCTAATGCACTGTGGTATATTGCGAGAAGATATGGTTTAGAAGAAACACGGCCGCAAATTATACCATTTTTGCAAAAAAAGCTCTCAGCATGTTTTTCAAAAAATGAAGTGGATACGCTATTAAATCCCTACAAAGTTACCGAGAAGAATGGTGATATTGACGCTTTATCTACTTTGTTGGACTGTTTTCTAACATCTGATACGACGCTTACAAACAATATTATCTTGAAATCAAGATTGAATAATATCAAGAAAAATGTATTACGTGCATCTCTTGAGCAATCACTAAAGACAGTATTTGATAAGTCGGGGGCGTGTCCGCGTCCTGCCATCGACCCAATGAGTTGTTCCGTTGGTATGAGATCTTGCTAATCTCGCGACATGCGATTGTATGTACATCTTGCTGAAATGTAATTGTTTATTAGCTAGATTATTGTATGTTGACTGCTGTGAGCGAGGTGCCAAGTTTTTTCAAACCATGGGGTAAAATCATTGGGTGTAGTTCTCAGCCAATTTTCTAAATCCTCTGCATTTATCCATAAGCATGCACTTACTTCTTCAGGGTTTGGTGCTAATGGAGTGTATTTGTCTATCTTGCCAATGAATATATGATCATATTCATGTTCAATAAGCCCATTTTTAAAGTGGTGTTTGTACAAATATTCACCGACATGTTCAAGATGTACACAGTCTATTCCCATTTCATATCGTAGCCTTTTTATTGCGCTTTCATGGTTTTTTTCGTTTGGTTGTGGATGGCTACAGCACGTGTTTGTCCATTTGGATCCAGAATGGTATTTCTGGTGATATCTCTTTTGTAATAGCACGTTATGATCTTGTTCAGAAAATATGAATATGGAGTAGGCACGATGACATAATCCTTGCTGATGTGCTTTGATTTTTTCACAGGTTCCTTGTGGTTCATCGTTCTCATTAACGAGTATGACTTCAGTATTCATCTATGTTTGTGCGAATTGTTTTGTGAGTGTATAATAACCGTCAATAGAAAAATCCGCAATGGTTGTATGTCGTTTACGCATAAATTTTACGAGATGACTCGGTTGCAGAGAGTTGAATATTTAAATAAAAAAGATCTTCTAACTCCCGATCAAGCTAAGTTGCTGCAGAATTCGACTGCAGGCTATATTCATGATATTAATGATTCATGCAGTGAGAATGTTATTGGTGCATGGCCGTTCCCTTTTTCTGTTGTACAAGATTTTCCCCTGGCTTGGGGACGTTGTTGTTTACCTATGGTCATTGAGGAAACCTCTGTAGTTGCTGCGATGAATAAATCTGCGAAATATCTTAGAGAGCAGGGCAGAGTCAAATCGAAGGTGACCGGTAAAGGGCTATGGGGGCAGTTGCTCTATTTTTCAGTACCTGCCCATAATATTCGTGAATATCTTCAGCAGCATAAAGTATCTCTAATCTCATTTCTACAATCTGGAGTTGCTTCGCGTATGGCATCTCGAGGCGGTGGTGTTTTAGATATTCGTTTGCGTGAGATCAAAGGGGTTGATTCTGCAGCAAGCCATCCATCATATAGTATCGATTATCTTGTAGATAGTGTTGATGCGCTCGGAGCAAATTTTATCAACCAAGTTGGACATGTGCTTTCACAAAAATTGGCTTTGCAATGGGGGGTTGAGGCAGATGTAATCATTTTGTCTAACCATCAGCCACATTTTTTTGCACAGGTGCAGGTTGTTTTATATGATTTCCCTGAGCAATTGGGAGTGAAAATAGCCCAGTTATCCACGTATGCAATGTATGATATTTACCGTGCGGTCACGCATAACAAGGGCATTATGAATGGAGTAGATGCGGTGCTATTAGCTACAGGGAATGATTGGCGTGCACAGTCTGCAGCGGTAGGCGCTTATGCGTCACAGGATGGAGCTTATAAGCCATTATCTTCTTGGGTTTATAATTCAGGTGAGTTACAGGGTCAGCTAAGCTTACCAATTGCATGTGCTACAGTTGGAGGGGTTGTGTCTACACACCCTCTGGCAAATTTGGCATTGGCCATGTTAGGAAACCCTTCGAAACATGAATTAATGCAAATTGTTGCGCAGGCTGGGTTATTACAAAACTTATCTGCTCTTCGAGCTCTGGTTGGTGAAGGCATAAATGCAGGACATATGCGATTGCATATTCAAAACTTTATTGTTAATGCATCTATTCCTGAGCAATATCGCCAGCAAGTTACTCAATTATCAGAGGACTTTTTACGTGCTCATGGCCGGATTTCTCCAGAGGATGTGTTGACTATTTTCCGAAAAATCGTAAAAGAAAAAATTAGGTTTTAATGGCGAATATAGTTCTCAATCATCAATTTTTTTTTCCATATAAAACTTTTTTACTCGGTGAATACGCGGTGTTGGAGTATCGGCAAGCTTTACTCATAGCCTCCAAGCCAGGCTTTAGTATAGATGTTAAAAATGCGACTTCATGTGATGCATTTGGTGCTATCAAGCAATCTTTAGGTTTTTTGCATAGTTGTCCCATAGAACGCGAGTGGCAATCATGTTTTGAAATTTCTCCTTTTAGGGTAATGCTTCAACAAAAACCGCTCAAAGGTTTTGGTTCGTCAGGAGCATGGATGTGGACGGCATTGATTTTGCGCTTTTATTTTCAGCATGGTATCTGGCCAGAGTTAGATAGTCATTTTTTTCAAAAATCTATGTCTTATTACTTTACACTCTATAACCACTTACCAAAACGGAGGAGGCCAAGTGGAGGGGATATGGCAAGTCAGTACTTTGGTTTATGTTCTCATATAGATCTTCATAAATTAGTCTGTCATAAAATGTCCTGGCCTTTCATAGGTATAGGATTTGTTTTGTTATCTACGGGAGCTAAGGTGCAAACGTATCAACATTTGTCCATGGCTTCTTTTACAGTGGTAGATTTACAAAATATTTTTGATCGTGCTCTTACAGCTTGGTATGATAGAAACGCAAGTGTTTTTATAAGAGAATTTATACATTATCAAAATACCTTGGCAAAACAAGGCTTACAACATCCTAATACGACCTTTTTGCTGGAAAAAGTATCAAATTCCTCAGGTTTTATTGCTGCTAAGGGTTGTGGTGCATTAGGGGCGGAGGTTATCTGCGTTTTGTATGATTCTAACTTTAAGCAGCAATGTCTGGATTACTATTTGACCTTAGATCTTCATGTTATTGCAACAGACTCTGATTTATCTCCAGGTTTATCTGTTACTACATTGGATGGGTAAGATAAATATTAGTGTGAAGCATTTCTAACAAACAGTCATTATTCTCCATGCGCTAGTGTTGTTTCTATTTTTTCTTTCATAAATAAAATTGAAAAAAATTTTTTATAGGTTTTGGTTTTTTACGAATTCTTCCAAGGTGTTGATATTGGATGATAAAAATAATTTTTCAGGAGTGTGTTGCCAAGAAGGTCTTTTTGTTATTGGAAAAACTCATTTAGTGGATCTAGTTTCGTTAAATTTCCTATGCTAATATGGCCGAAATATTTTATGGAGTTGATTTTGATTGAAAACCTAAGGCTTAAGCAAGATACCCCTCGCTCGGTTCTTGTTGATCACGCCATAACTAATGAGGGAGCTAAGTTTACATCTACTGGCGTTCTTACTGTGGAAACAGGCTCGCGGACTGGAAGGTCTGTCAAAGATAGGTATATTGTAGTGGATGATGTAACAGAAAGTTCTGTTTCGTGGGGTAAAACTAGCCAGCCTTATTCAAAAGAAAATATGCATAAAGTGTGGGATCTTGCTATGTCTTACGCGCAAGACCTTACGCTTTTTTCCTCTTTTTTACAGGTTGGGGCAGATAAGAAATACGGTTTGAGGATTCACGCTATCACAGAATATGCTTGGCACCAGCTATTTGCTCGGAATATCTTTATCCGCGAAGTGATGGCTGACTTATCCAATTATTCTGATACTTGGACGTTAATTTCACTTCCTGGTATGCAACTAAATGCGGAAGATCTTGATATTCATAGCGAGGCAGGATTGTTTATAGACTTTGAAAATAAACGCGTGCTGTTAAGTGGTTTACGTTATGCTGGAGAAATGAAAAAATCTATGTTTTCTGTACTGAACTTTCTCTTACCATCTAGAGGTGTTTTGCCTATGCATTGTGCTGCAAATATGGATGACGAAGGTGATGTTGCATTGTTTTTTGGCTTGTCTGGGACTGGCAAAACTACGCTATCTGCAGATCCAAAGCGCAAGCTTATCGGTGACGATGAGCATGGTTGGTCATCGGATGGAGTTTTTAATTTTGAAGGTGGGTGTTATGCTAAATGTATTAACCTATCGGAGCAGTCCGAACCCATGATTTGGCATGCTACAAGGCAGCCAACAGCTATTCTTGAGAATGTTACCCTAGATGCGAACCAAGAGCCCCAGTTTGCCGATACCTCGCTTACTACGAATACGCGCGCGGTCTACCCGAGGGATGTAGTACCAAATATCCAGCCTAATAATCGTGGTGGAATACCTAGCTCAGTTATTTTCCTAACGTGTGATTTATATGGAGTACTGCCACCAGTATCTGTTTTGAGTGTAGAGCAGGCACGATATTGGTTTTTAAATGGTTACACTGCGCTGGTAGGGAGCACAGAAGTTGGTTCAACAAAAACTATTCAATCGACTTTTAGTACTTGTTTTGGTGCAGCATTTTTTCCTCAGCATCCCACTGTCTATGCTGATTTGTTACAAATGCGTCTAGAGGCAAGCGCTGCCCAGGTTTACCTTGTTAATACTGGTTGGTCTGGAGGATCTTACACCTCTGGAGGTAAGCGTTTTGCGATTGATTTTACTAGGATGTTACTAGACCGTATCCTTGATGGTACCGTTTTAGATGCAGAAATGGGTAAGATAGAGGGTTTTGATTTACGTTTCCCCATGCAAGTTCCTGGCTTAGATTCTAATTTATTAGACCCTAGAAAGTCTTGGTCTAGTCAGTCTGCATATAATGAAGCTTATCAGGAGCTATTTAAATCTTGTAATGATAATTATCAGCAATATATTTTTAAGCAGGAAGATGCTGCGGTTGTTGCATCAGCTTAAACGTCGCTAGGATGTATCAGTTTTTTCGCAATCTTTATGACTTACTTTTGCATGTGTACTATTCATGTGTTGTGAAGTCAGGTAAAGAGTTCTTGCTGGTATCTGTTGAAAAGCAGAGATTAGCCTTGGTTAGAGGAGGAGAAATCATAAGAATATTTCCTATTTCTACAGCTAAAAATGGTACTGGTGAGCAAGATGGATCAGGTAAGACTCCAAGAGGGTGGTTCAGTATTGATGAGAAAATTGGTCACGACCAACCCCCGGATATGGTTTTTAAGTCGAGAGAGCCGCTAAGTAAATATGATGCTACTCTCCATGTTGATGATCCAATTTTAACGCGTATTTTTTGGTTAAGTGGGCTGCAAGGCCATAATCATCGGACAAAATCTCGTTATATTTATATTCATGGTACACCAGTTTCTTGTTTTACAGATAAGAAACCCATGTCTGCAGGGTGTATCCGGATGTTACCTCAAGACTGTATTGAGCTTTTTTCCGATGTAGATCTGCAGTCATGGGTCTACATTTATGATGCAGATAACATCATTTTTTGGCAAAGATGGGGTTTGTTTTCATCTTGGTGGTTACGTATGCAACAGTAACAATAGTTACTGTTTTTAGAATGGTTTTACAACAGCCATTGAGAGTATAACTATCAGTAATATTGTCGGTACTTCGTTAAATGCTCGAAAATATACCCCTGAATATATATTTTTGTTTTTTTGAAACTGAGATAGATGCCAGCGGCAGACAAAATGGAAAACTATCAGAAAGAAAACTGCAGTCAATTTTACATGGAACCATCCAGCATTTAAATAGGCATGGCTGTTGATGTAAACAATCGATAGCCCTGATATTAGTACAATAAAAAGGGCAGGGGTCATTATATACGTATACAGTCTATACATCATGATAGTGAGTTTCTCATGTACCTGTAGTTCATTGCATTCAGCATGATAAACAAAAAGTCTAGGCAAATACCAAAGACCGGCATACCAGGCCATGATACTAAATTGGTGAAAAACTTTTAACCATAAATATAACATGGCGCTATAATAGTCGGTATTAACTGATATAGCAAATATATTTTGTATTTATCGTTTATAATTTCTGCTGTTATTCTGGCTTTGACTTATATAGTCATGTTCTTTTTGTAGTTCAATTAGGAGTTGATCTAGGTGCATGTTTTCGTGATTGATACTAAATTGTTTACAGTATTCTAAAACAATTTTTTCTTTGTCTTCTGTAGTGTATTTGGTATGAGGTTGGTTACTTATATTTTGTATTTTTTTGATAGCATCATTTATATCTTCTACATTGTACATCTTTTTCACCCTGTTGTTTCTATGTTTTAGGTATAGTACAAAGTGATGACTAATGTGGAAAAAGTTATAAAAAAAACGTTTTCTTAAGTCTCTTTAATCTTATGAATAGAGCTTTTTATGTTTAGATTACTGCATATAAATTAAGTATTAATTAAAAAATTATATATGTTGTATTTTTTATGTGGGTAAAAATAATTACAAAAAATATTAGTATTTATCTAGCTTAAAGCGAACTTTTTTGTTCGACAATACGCTAATAGTATTAAATAAATCTGAATAGGTAATGTATTTAGGCCCGGATATTATTAGCGGTTTTGGTGTATTGAGATAATAAAAAAGTATTATTTTTCGAATCTTAAGGGTATTTAATTTTCTATAAGCGAGCTTTTATGTTTAAAGTAGCGTATTTCTATTAAGATTATCTGAAATAAGTAGGGATAAATAGATATTTTTTTTTCTATGAGATTTTTTTTGTAGAAATTCTTATGTAGAGGAGTTAATGTCTTGGGCTTTTTATAGTTGATAGTACATTACCAATATTAAGTAAAAATGAAATGATTTGGTATGTTATTTAAGAGCTTACATGTTTCACACCATATAAAAAGAAGCTATATTTTATAAAAGCTACCTTTATCAGTATCTAGGTGTAGAGAGCGCTAGGAATGGATTTTTTTCCTCATTTGTGGTATATTCTTATTCTTTTTAGATTAGATAATTTGTGAATAAAAAGTTATTTGTAACTACCTCTTTACCTTATGCAAATGGGGCCTTGCACTTAGGCCACATGCTTGAGCAAACACAAGCAGACATATGGGTACGATTTATGCGCCTGACTGGTAATGAAGTAATATTTGTGTCAGGTGATGATGCCCATGGTAGTGCAATAATGCTTTCTGCTCAAAAAGAAAAAATTAGTGCGCAAGATTGGATCAACAAAATCTGGAATCTTCATTATACAGATAGTAAAGCATTTAACATAAGTTATGACATATTTCATTCAACACGAAGTAAAGAAAATGAATCTTTGGTTACTGATATATTCAAGACTTTAAATGATGCGGGCTTTATTAAGAAATCAAAAATTCAGCAGGCTTATGATGCGCAAGCAAAAATGTTTTTGCCAGATCGATTTATCAAAGGCACATGTCCAAAATGTCATGCAAAGGATCAATATGGAGATAACTGTGAGAAGTGTGGAGCTAACTATTCACCTGCAGATTTAATTGACTCATATTCTGTATTAACCCAGACTAAGCCAGTGATGAAACCTTCAGAACATTTGTTCTTTACTCTTGAAAAGCAGCAACCAATCCTAGAAGACTGGCTTGCTCAGGCAAATTTACAACCTGCTGTTCGTAATAAGCTATCAGAATGGTTCGAGCAAGGTTTGCGAGACTGGGATATATCTCGAGATGCCCCTTATTTTGGTTTTTTAATACCGGGTTATAAAGATAAATACTTTTATGTATGGGTGGATGCGCCAGTAGGTTATATAGCTGCATTATTGAAATATGCTAAACTTAGAGGTAAAGATTTAGTCAACCAAGTTTGGCGTGAAGAGAATGATTGGGAGATACATCATTTTGTGGGAAAAGATATCATGTATTTTCATGGTTTGTTTTGGCCTGCAGTATTACAAGCATCGGGTTATAACATGCCCTCAAGCTTACATGCTCATGGGTTCTTGACTATCGATGGCGCCAAAATGTCTAAGTCGAGGGGAACTATGGTTACAGCTCAGTCTTATTTGGCTAAGCTTTCTCCTGAATATCTTCGCTACTATTTCGCTGCTAAATTGTCTGATGGTATTCAAGATATGGACCTAGCTTGGGATGATTTTACTCAGCGTTGCAATGCAGACTTAGTGGGTAAGATTATCAATATTGGTAGTCGAAGCTCTGGTTTTATACATAAGTTTTTTCAGGGCCTCACCGCGGATGCTTTAGATGACGCAGATCTTATTGCGCAGATAACAGATGCACGATCAACTATTGCTCAAGCATATTATAAAAAACAATTTAGTTTAGCTATGAGAGAGATTATGGCTCTTGCTGATTCCGTAAACCAATACATAGACCGGCAAAAGCCATGGGTTTTAGCAAAAGATGAGACTCAATTATTAAAGGTACAGCGTATTTGTACTACTGCTTTGACAGCATTTTATCAACTGATGATTTATTTAGCTCCAGTATTACCAGATTCGGCAAAAAAGACCGCGAAGTTTTTTAACAAAGAAGAGTGCGCATGGCAAGACTTAGGTACACCCTTACTGCAGGTTCGTATTAATGTATTCCCTCGTATTCTTGAACGTATTACTAGGCAAGATTGTCCAATTGGTCAAGAAAATACATTAACCTAGGTATGTGTTATGTCTCAGGTGGATTCAACGAGGTCGAACGAAGCATTAGCAGTCGCTATTGATAAGGTATTACCACAAACACAATGTCGGGAATGTGGTTATGCTGCTTGTAAACCTTATGCAGATGCTATAAGTGCTGGTTTAGATACACCAGATAAATGCCAGCCTGGAGGTGAGCGAGTTTTACAGAAAATTTCTGATATTTTATCCCTTGACCCATCTCCTTATTTACAAACAGTTATAGAAAATTACCGTAAGCCTTCTACTTTTCAGATCATCGCAGATCAGTGTATAGGTTGTACTAAGTGCATTCGAGCTTGTCCGGTTGATGCAATTGTGGGGGCTCCTAAGCATCTGCATGTGATTATGGCAGACCGCTGTACGGGCTGTGGTCTTTGTGTTGCTCCTTGTCCGGTCGACTGTGTTGTAGAAAATTATACTGTTGAGGTAAAAGATCACGTTGCACAATCAGCTACTTGGCGCCAACAATACTTAGACCGGCAAGAACGCTTGGTTAGGCGAGAGAAACAAAAACAATCTCGCTATCATGTGGTAAAAGAAGAGCTTTTAGGAGTTTAAATGGCAAAACATTTGACTAAGAAGCAAGTGGATATGGTTTTTTCTATATTTACTCAACAAAACTCATCGCCACAGGGTGAGCTAACACATAAAAGCGTTTTTGAGTTATTGGTAGCTGTGGTTTTATCCGCTCAAGCTACTGATATTAGCGTTAATAAAGCAACTGAAAAGCTTTATCTAGTTGCGAATACACCAGAGGCTATCTATGAACTTGGTGTGGATGGATTAATTCCTTATATAAAAACCATTGGTTTATACAACAACAAGGCAAAAAATATAATACAACTGTGTAGAGACTTAATTGATAAATACAATGGTGAGGTTCCGCATACCATGAAAGAGCTCATTAGTTTGCCAGGTGTCGGTCGTAAGACTGCTAACGTGGTTTTACAAATGGCTTTTGGTCAAGATACTATCGCAGTAGATACTCATGTTTATAGGGTATCAAGAAGGTTAGGGCTGAGTAAAGCTTCTACGCCAGATGGTGTTGAAAAAGACTTATATCGTGTGATTCCGAAAAAATATCATAAATATGCACACCATTGGCTAATTTTGCACGGTAGATACTTGTGTAAGGCGCGTAAGCCTGAATGCCAATCTTGTCCTTTACCTTGTATATCACGGCAGGCAAGTTATGGCGTAAAAGAGTCATCTTGAATAGAACCATAACTTGTTATTTTAATGTCATTCGTTCTCGAGCATTTTGGACTTCTGGTGCACTTGTATGAGTGATATCATGCTGTAGCTTATAATTATGCTGACTAAAATAATAACTAAGGTATCAATCCAACTTCCTGGGTAAGGTTGTGATAGGCTATTTACCACACTATGTAAAATAGTATTACCTGCCACAATGGCAACAATTGTGCTTAAATCATAGCGTATAACAAATACATAACTGAGATACGCTACAGGTGCAAATAATAGGCTTTGTATTATATAGCCGTTAGATCCTGGATAGGAGATACTGCTGAGGAAGTAGCAGGTAATAGCAAATAATGTAAATGTATGAGATGTAATCCAGTCCTGACTCTTTTGCATCCATGCACAAAGCGATATAACGACACTAGCGGAAAAGCTTATGCCCACAAATGTATAGATTAACTGATTTAATAACGGGTATGTTGCATCTAATGAGGCGGTGTAGGGATAGTAGTAGGGGTTGCTTGTGTATAGATTCGTGATTAGTTCGGTACTAAAGAAAATCATGGAGAGTAGAAATCCGTATATAGTACTATAAAAAGGTACGACATTTCTTAGTACGTTGCGTTGTGAGGTTAATAGGTAATTGGTGTATAAGCTTTGAGATAAACTAGCGATAAAAATACTAATTGATACACTTATCCAGTAGGTTCCAAGTTGATTAGCAATTGGGCTAGCAGGGGAGAGCAACTGATAAATAGAGGCTTGATTGTTAAGTGATGCGACTATCCTTATAAAGGCTAACCCTAATAGTAGTTTTACTATATTTCTAAGGTTTATGTGATCCTCTGCATAAGCCTGTATTGTCTGGTATAGTAGGACAATATAACCCAGTATCACTCCAAGACTGATTACTTGTTGGATAATGGCAACTACACCTTTTTTCTCTTTGTGATTTTCTAACCATTTCTCTGGAATAAATAGGTTGCCATCGACAGAGGAGACTTGATCCCCTTGTACCGTCACATACCATCTAGGCTGTAGTCCATCATATGCAGCTTTCTCAGGACCAAGTGTTATTGCCCAATCTAGACGATTTGAGGGGTTAGTTGTAGAGCTTACATTGAGTGTTGACCATGGTGTCTCGTTTGCGTTTCTTAAAGTGTAATTTTGTAAGCTTTCTTGGGCTAATTGGATGGCTTCTTGTTTAGATAAGTTTGTACCAGGGATGTTTTCTGAAATAATATGATCAAAGGTAATAGGCATATTTGTGCAGCGAATGTATAAATGTAATTCTTCTGAGCGCGTGTCTTGATCACCTTCATATAGTGCGTAGCGGATATGCCAAACTGTTTGTGGTAGAAATCTATCAAGAAATTTAGGTTCTTCTTTTGTTCCAATTTGTCTAGATTCAAGTAGTTTATAAGTTTTTTCCTTACCCAAAACTGTTTCTATATAGTAAGGAGCATCTTTAAATCCTGTAGTTTGGGTAGTGATAGTTTCTTGCCAGGGTTTGTCTAGATCGATAAACTTGGCGGCTTCTTTTCTACCGATTTTGAGCGCTTCACTTTTTGAGATAGTCAGTTTTGTGGTAGCAAAGGTGACTTCTTGGGTGTACCATGCAAAAACGCCAAAACTCAGAATAGCTGTCGCAGCAAGTATCAATATACTGGGGCGAGATAGGTGCTGACTGGTTTGTTGTTCATGCTTTTTTGCAGATTTATGTGATTGTTCTGGTTTCCACGCGTCATTTCTTGCAGAGTTGGGCAGTAAATGCCAGCTGAAAATACTGCTATAGCTCAGCTTTTGTATGACTACAAGCAACAGCGGTAGTGAGATGCAAATGGCTGCTAGCAACTGTTGTAGCCATATGCCGGGTGTTTGTATGAAAAAAAGGCTTTCACTCATGACAAACATATCATAAGTGTAATGAGCAATGATACAGGGAAGTAATCCGCAGTATATGTATGCTAGTCCCCAGAAAAAGAAAGGTATACTAAGTTCAATAATTCTAATATACGAAGGTTGTTGAGGATAGTTTGCGTGGGCAAGTCCAAAAATTACTGCTTGAAGAATCAGGGCTATTATGATGAATGGAGCTGGTTTTTTAAAATATTTTTTGCTTACAATTACCGCTAAAGCAATTGGGATTGCTCTAAATAAAAACTCTTCCCATATCCCAGCATGTAGAGAATTTGCAAATGGAGTAAAGAAGGGCATGTAATAGGCCATGAAGTTTGGGTCAATAAGATTAAAAGATGGCGACCAAACTCCGGGTAATTGTAAGGCTGTAAGGTAAAATAGAGCAATGTAGCCGAGATCGATAAACATCATTGTGTAGCCTAGTGCGATCTGTTTCAGCGAAGTAATACTGCCAGCTTGCCGTGGTGATAGCCAGCTAAAAAGTTGAGGGTGATGAGGGAAAGCTTGCCGGGTCAGGAATTCTGCAGCCAGGAAGGTAACTGATAAATATATAAATTGAGTTACGGAATTGGTTAATGACGGGATGAGAACTTCCCAAAGGAATTGGCTTTCATTACGAGATGGATCGTAGGCCATATACCATATTATTGGTAGTATGTTTATTTGTGATAATAAAGAAGTAGCTGTGATAAATAGGGCTAAGCTGGATGCGCCTGTCCAATTAAGTAACCCTTTTTTCCAACCGTATGCTATTGTGCATACAGCTGCCCCAAAATAGCCAATGATAATTATCATACTTCCAATAGATCCGAGAAAGTTATTGTAAGAATTCATAGCTTGAAAGTTTTTTAGGAAATTTTCAGGCAATTTGTAATAAGTTTGTAGTTTTGTGATGCGATTACCTGAGATTGTGCAGATTATTTCTGGTACGGCTTCACCGATGGTTTGACTTTTATTTTCGTAAATAAACGTATGATCTTGCCTACCATTGTCTTGTTTCTTTAGTACATAGTCTTTTTCGGTAAATTCTGAAAAATTGGTATTT
Organism: Pseudomonadota bacterium; assembly: GCA_036128855.1. Lineage (GTDB taxonomy): Bacteria > Pseudomonadota > Gammaproteobacteria > Comchoanobacterales > Comchoanobacteraceae > JAYYPW01. The sequence continues at coordinate 140,824 of JAYYPW010000002.1, read as the reverse complement.
GCAAGTGGGTGATGTTTTAGAAATTTATGCATCTTGAGTTGAGCTTTTTCTTTGGATATGTTGGGTAAGCTTTTTTCTTCTGGTATCCCTACCTGGTACCCGTAAAACTTCCCTTCTGGGGTAAATTGAAAAGTGTTTTGTTGTATTTCTTTTGGAATAAAAAGTTTCACTGACCAAAAACTGCTAATTAAATCGCCAGATTTGATTAATTGATTGAGTTTCTCGTTTCCTCCAGCTTCTAGAGATATGTAGTTTTGGATTTCTGAACGGCTTATAAATGCGGACGTTGTACGTACTTCTTTAGGGTTTAGCTTGAGTTTGAGGACATTATTGGCATCTAAAGCCATTTTTGTTGCAGTTTGCTGATTTACTGTAATGGGCGTGTTAATCGTAGGGAATATGTTTTCTTGATTATAAAAATAGAAGCTTAAGCAAAGCATACTAATAGGTAACAAACTAAGCCAAATGCGATTAGGTAATGATTCAAGCGGTAATTGACGTGTCATAGAACTTTTTTCTCTAAATTAGTAAGCTAATACTCCCAATGTAACGGCTTTTTATGATAGGTGCAAGCATGCTGTGTGCTCAAGTAAGGTGTATTAGAAGTTATAAATGGATATTTTTGTTGAATAAATATGAATATGATCCATTTTTTTACTATAACAAGTTAAAGCAAACAAAAAAATCAGTTATGAGATCCCATTATTCAAATTTCAATGAGCAAGATATTTTACTTGCGCTGCACTCGTTACCTCGTTCAGTAGATTTGGTAGATAATGCTTTAAATATAGAAAACTATAAAAATGGTCCACACTCAAGTGATGTAGGTCTATCTTTATCCTCCGATGAAGTTTTATTTCCTGGGGTTTCTCTTATATCCACAGATTTACCAAATGAACTCTATGATCAAGATATTCCTCCATTATTAAGTGCTAAGCAATCAACGGTTCTATACTCAGATGATCTTATAAGTTCGAGTAAGGATACTCGATTTTTAGCAATGCCAACTGGTCTGAGCTACGAGTATATTGATGGATTTGAAGAGAGTAAAAGCTCATCACCCCCTACAGGTTCAGTAGATATAGAATCTTTTTCGTCGTTTACTGAGCAGCTGCAAGGATATGAATCTTTTTCTTCCACTGGTATTTCTACCACCGTGGAATATCCTTTTGTAGATTCTGATTTTTATGCATTAGTAGATGATTTGCGTATTTTTCCTGGTCTAGATTTTTTTAATAACATCCTCGATTTTTTACCAAATGTAGATAACAAAGAATATCGGGTTAAAACTCTATCGAGTCGTTTTATTAAAGTTTTTTTGCATGCATTTAGCTATTTGGCTAGGACACATGATTTATCTAGCAATGAAAATTTGCCACCCAACCAGCGAAGATACGATTTGTATGGAACAGTTGCAAAAGAAGCGCAGGGGGAAAAATTTACCAGGGCCTCTACAGGTGAGGTAATCAACCATTATTCAAAGATTTGGGACCAGGTTTTTCGTGGTTTTTATGATATTTTACAAGTTTTGGAAAGCTGTGACTTGGATAATAGGCCAAATAAATTTGATAAGGAGTCTAATTCTTCAAACTTGGGTAATGCAAATGTTCAATCTTCTATAGAAGCAGTTCGAGGATATTGTCGGTTGATTCGAGAGTTTGAGAAGCAACTCTGGGATAGGCTCTCTGAATCTGATCGCGAAAATCTGCTAAACAATACTGAGGTTAACCTAGTTGAGCATCTGAAAAAAATGCAAACTTCTCCACCAAGATCTACACACTCTCCTCGACAAAAACTCAGAAAATTGGAACGAGATAATGAATCTATGACTCGAATTACTTTGAGAGAAGAGTACTTATCTCTGAAAAAAAACGTTAAAAAACCTGGTCCTGCAGTGTTTCCCGAGATAAAGTTTGTACAGTCGCAACAGAAAAAATAGCGTTGATTGTAGAAACTTTGCACATTTTTTCCCTTCAGTTATAATAATCTAGTTATGTTTGATAGGGCATGTAGGCACTTATGGGTTTTATGCTAGTATTTTTTGTGCCCAAAGATTCAGCCGAGCAGGTTAAGGAAGCCTTGTTTGCTCAAGGAGCAGGTGTGGTAGGTGAGTATACGGCGTGTTCTTGGCAGTCCATTGGTGTGGGCCAGTTCCAGCCGTCACTTGTTGCAAATCCTCACATTGGTAGTCTAGAAAAGCTAGAGCGCGTTGATGAGATTAGAGTGGAGATTCCATGTTCACCTGTAGATAAGAAAATGCTGTCTGCTGCGTTACGCGTTGCACACCCATATGAGGAGCCTGTTTTTTACTTTATTGATATGCCTGGAGTAGGTTTATGAGAAATAGGTGGCCTATATCAACAAGCTTTCGTATCTTTATGCAGTTTATTGCTATCTTTGCTATTCTTTTGTTGCCTGTAGCATGGGTATCTTGGTTTTATTCTGAAATAATTTGGCCGTATTACTTGGCAATGATTTTTGTGCTTATTTGCTTCCCTGCATTAATTATTCGATTGACTTACTCTCGCTCTGAACTGACTATGCGTCACGGCTTTGCTTTATTAGTGATGATTTGGTTTGGCTTAGGGTTTTTAAGTGGTCTGCCATTGTGGTTGCTTGGTGATGTCTCTTGGACAGATGCTGTTTTTTCAGGTGTTTCAGGTCTAACTACAACTGGGGCTGAGGTTTTTTCTGATTTAACTAGTTTGCCTGTTTCTTTTTTATTTTACCGTATGTGGCTGCAGTTTATTGGTGGTCTTGGCGTTGTAATTCTAGCGCTTGCATTGTTGCCTTTGCTCGGTGTTGCGCATACACATCACTTGCGTGCTGATTTACCGGGCCCAGGTAAGGCAGCGCAGAAGAGCGTGAAAATTGCAGAGACTGCATTTTATTTGTGGTTGACTTACAGTGGACTCTGGCTTGTTTGTGTGTTGACCTTATGGGGCTTGGGTTTGGATTTTTTTTCTGCGTTTTGTGAAAGTCTTTCTATAATTTCAACGGGTGGCTATAGCTTACATGTGGAAAACCTAGGATATTACCAGAACAATGCTGTTTACATAGCTGCTTTAGGTTTTATGGTTTTAAGTAGTATTAACTTTAATTTACATTTTAAGATTCTTTTTCAAGGAGACTGGTCAGGTTATTTTCAAGACAAAGAACTTTCTTGTTATTTTCGTATGTTTTTGCTTTTTTCTTTTCTGTGTGCTTTAGGGTTTTTCGCGCATTCTCATTTACCATTTACATTTGGGGAAATGATTTTTGCGGTGATTGCAATGATGACTTCATCAGGGCATCAAATTAGTTCTTATCAGATATGGCCAATTTCTTTGATATTTTTGTTACTGGTGTTGGGTTTGGTGGGTGGATGTTCTGGTTCAACTTCGGGTGGTATGAAATGGGCTCGTGTTCAATTTTTCTCGCGTGACTTAGCTAATGCAATTGCATTGGTAAATCATCCTCGTGCAGTACTCCCGCAAGTTGCTAGCTCGACAGAATGTCAAATTCGTGCAGGAGGTATGGATGTTGTTTTAGTACGGGGTTATCTCTTCGCATTTCTTTTGACGTTTGCAGTGGTGTTGGGCTTGTGTTTGCTTCTAGGTTTGGATTTTTCAACCGCTTTTTCTGCTGTGTCTGCCTGTATTTCAAATACCGGAGTGGGCTTTTTTGGTGTGGGAGATAACTTTTCTGAGCTTTCAGATGCAGTAAAATGGGTATTACTACTTACAATGTTAGTCGGTCGCATTGAATTGATAGCATTTATGGTGGTACTATCACCTTCATATTGGCGATCAAGATAACACATTATGGTTCAAAAAACGCTTGTTTTAGTAGATGGTTCTGGGTATTTATTTAGAGCCTTCCATGCTTTGCCACCACTGACTAACGCAGAAGGTATGCCAACGGGTGCAGTCTATGGGGTCTTAAATATGTTAAGACGATTGGCTAAACAGTATCCTGATGCAGACACTGCCGTTTTTTTCGACCCTCCCGGTAAAACTCAACGTCATGACTTGTTTCCGGATTATAAAGCTAATCGGGGTAGCATGCCTGAAGATTTGGTGGTGCAAATTAAGCCACTGCAGGACTTAATTCGTGCTCAGGGTTATCCTTTGAATGTGGTGCCTGGATACGAAGCAGATGATGTGATTGCAACAGTTGCAAAAAAAGCATGTGAATCAGGACTGGCTGTAGTGATTGTTACAGGTGATAAAGACTTTGCTCAATTGGTAGACGGTAGTTTAACATTAGTGGATACTATGTATAACAAGCACTACGATAGAGAGTCAGTTAAAGAGAAATTTGGAGTGTACCCAGAGCATGTAACGGATTATTTGGCCTTAGTTGGCGATACTTCAGATAACATCCCTGGAGTAGAAAAAGTAGGGCCAAAAACGGCCTTGAAATGGTTGGATACATATGGTGATTTAGCTGGTGTAATAAAAAATGCTGCCTTTATTTCTGGCAAAGTGGGTGAGAATTTAAGGCAATCACTAGAGAATTTAAGGCTATATAAACAGCTGGTTACTATTGATAGTGATGTGCCTTTGCCTTTTTCATTGGTAGATTTAAGCCCAAATCAGCCGGATGATAAGTTTCTGCAGGAGCAATATTTGCATCTAGGATTTAAAGCTTGGCACAAGGAGCTACAGAGTCAGAGATCATATTCCCAGGTAGCGTATATGTTGGTTTCTAAGCCAGCACAGTGTCAGGGTATGGTGACAGTTATCTCGCAGTCGCCTGGTCCTATAGCAATTTTAGGTTTATCTGACACCAAGCATTACGGGGCAGAAGTCAATGGTTTGGCCCTGGTGGTTGGTAAGCACGCGTTTTATGTGCCAATCGCTATTAAGCAGAATGAGGATAATCAAGAGATAGGGATTACATGGTCGGAGCTAGTGGGTTTTTTCAGGCCTATATTACAGCAGTCAGATCGTCTCTGGGTTGGAGTGGATGTAAAAACACTTTTGCGCCGTTTTTATGAAAGCGGTGCTATCTTTTCTGGGTCGATCTATGATGTTTCTGTAATGGGTTACGTGCAAGCAGGTCCGGGTAGATTGTCGCTACCTGCTATGGCTTTAGATTTTTTGAAAAAGTCTATTCCAGAGCAAGAAGAGGTTTTTGGTAAAGGTGCAAAAGTAAAGACCGTCAGTGAAGTAGGGGTGGATAATTGTGCGCAGTATTTAATTTCACATGCACAGCAAGCCTTAGCTCTATATGATTATTTTTCTCACCTCTGGACGGGTGAAAAAAATGCGAATGCCAAGATTTACGATAAAGTTGAGAAGCCGTTGGTTGCTATTCTTGCGCAGATGGAAAATAAAGGAGTGCTGATTGACCAGGATTATCTAGTAAATATGTCGCAGGGTATGCAGAAGCGTTTAGTCAAGCTAGAGCAAGATGCTCATGCACAAGCTGGTGTGGACTTTAACTTAGCCTCACCTAAGCAGTTGCAAGAAGTGTTATATGATAGACTGGGTTTGTCTGTCCTTGAAAAAACACCGACAGGTATGCCATCTACTTCTGAATCTGTGCTTTCTCAGTTAGCTGAAATTCACCCTCTTCCAGGATTGTTGCTGGAGCACCGTAGTTTAGCCAAGCTTAAATCAACGTATGTGGATGCTTTACCTCGCTGTGTAAGCCCGGTTACTGGAAGGGTGCATTGTGCATTTCAACAGACTGTGACAGCGACAGGTAGGCTTTCTTGTACAGATCCTAACCTGCAAAATATACCTATTCGTACAGAAGATGGGCGTAAAATTAGGCAGGCATTTATTGCGTCTGCGCGATCTTGTCTAGTGGGTCTAGATTATTCACAGATAGAGCTTAGGATTATGGCTCATATTTCTCAGGATGTAGGATTATTGGATGCTTTTTCTCGTGGTGCAGATGTTCATAGGCGCACTGCAAGTGATGTTTTTGGGGTGTCAGAGGATAGTGTTTCATCAGAGCAGCGTCGTTTTGCTAAAGTTATTAATTTCGGTTTGATTTATGGTATGTCTGCTTACGGTTTGGCGCGTCAATTAGCGGTTACTAGAGATCAAGCCCAAGGATATATCGATGCTTATTTTCAGCAGTATCCTGGTGTAAAGCAATACATGCAAAATACTAGAGATTTTGCAAGAGAGCATGGTTATGTAGAAACTTTATTGGGTAGGAAGTTATACTTGCCTGATATAAATGCACAGCAGGCGCCGCTTCGTAAGCAGGCAGAGCGTGCAGCAATCAATGCTCCGATGCAGGGTACAGCCAGTGAATTGATCAAATTGTCTATGCATGCAGTACAGCGTGTTTTATCTAATTACTCAAACAAGGCTTTTCTAATATTGCAGGTTCACGATGAATTGGTTTTTGAGGTAGATGATAGTATTGTTGAGGACTTCATGCCGCAGGTAAAACATGCTATGGAGTCTGTTATGCAGCTGAAGGTGCCATTGTTAGTTTCTACAGGGATGGGAAGTACATGGGGTATGCTACATTAAGTTTATGCTTGGCGATGGTAATTGTAATAATTGCAAGCTTAAGTCTGCATGGCTAATCTCTATAGAGAAAATCAGCCAGGCAGTCTTAATATAATACGTAGCTAGTAGCATATCTGAAATATCTGATTGCTATTTGTTTGTAATATATTAGCCATTTTTATTGTGGGAATTTGTCTTGCAAATATTTTGGTGCATCTGGTTTTTCTTTATGTTATCTTGAAAAATATTTTTTTTTAGGTGACTGTTTGCGTTTCCATAACTTATGTGCCAATTCTCTACGAGCACTAGCAGTAGATCAAGTAGAATCTGCTCAGTCAGGTCATCCTGGGGTCGCGCTTGGTCTTGCGGATGTGGTTACTGTATTATGGCGTTATCATATGCGCTACGATGTAAAACAACCGTTGTGGCAAAATAGGGATCGTTTTATATTCTCTAATGGTCATGCATCTGCGTTATATTATGCAACTTTACACATGGCGGGTTTTCCACTAGGTATTGATGATCTAAAAGCGTTTCGTGCCTTCGGTAGTCGTACCCCTGGGCACCCAGAGCGAGATCTTTCCCTAGGTATTGATATGACGACGGGTCCGCTAGGTCAGGGGCTGGCCAATGGGGTGGGTATGGCCATGTCACGTCATTATCTTGCTTCACGCTTTAATAAGCCAGATTATACCTTAATTGATTACTATACGTATGTCATGGTCGGAGATGGTTGTTTGATGGAGGGTATTTCCCATGAGTCCGCGTCACTTGCTGGCTGTTTAGGGTTGGCGGGCTTAATTGTTTGTTGGGATGATAATGAGATTTCTATAGATGGTAAAACAGATTGCTGGATGCAAGAAGATGTACCCAAGAGATTTCGAGCATATAACTGGCATGTAATTGAAGGCATAGATGGACACGATCCATCTTCTATCAACTGTGCTTTACGTAGTGCAAAATCTGTGCTTGATAAGCCGGTGCTTCTTTGTTTTAAGACCAAAATTGGTTTGGGATCTGCCTGGGAAGATGACTGTAAATCGCATGGCCAGCCACTGGGTCAAGAACAGGTGTCTGCGCTGAAAAAGTCATGGGGTTTTTCTCAAGAGTCTTTTGCTATACCTGAAGAAGCTTATCGCCAGTGGAATATAGACTCCCAAGTATCAGACTTTGAGCATTGGGACGCTATGATCAATCAATATCGTCATAAGCATGCCGATTTATGGCAGGAGTGGTCTACTTTTTCATCGCCACAAGATGTGAGTTTCTTGGATAAGCATTTACAACAGGTTTATTCTGATTTGGGTCAAAACAAGGATCTAGCTACTCGTAAGGCCTCTGCCAAATGTTTATCTGTGTTAACTAAGCTTCCTTTGGGTTTGATTGGGGGCTCTGCTGATTTATCAGGCTCTACCGGTTTAGTGAAGTATGCAGAAGATGTCTGGATTCCTAAGAAAAAACCAGGTTCTTTTATTCATTTTGGTGTTAGAGAATTTGGCATGTTTGCCATCGCAAATGGTATTGCCGGTTGTCAAGGTTTACGTCCCTATGTAAGTACTTTTTTGGTCTTTTCTGACTATGGCATTAATGCTGTTAGAATGGCTGCTATGATGCGTTTGCCTGTGATTTTTATTTTTAGCCACGATTCGATATTTGTTGGAGAAGATGGGCCAACACATCAACCAATTGAGCATCTGGACCATTTGCGTGCTATTCCTGATCTTAGTGTCTGGCGTCCAGCAAATACACATGAAACATTTTGTACGTGGAGGAATATTTTGGCGGATTCGAGTCAGCCACATTGCCTGATTCTTTCCCGACAGTCGCTTCCAGACAGTGATGGCGCAGATTTATTATTTTCTGATGTGGCTCAAGGTGCCTATGCAGTCCGCTCTGTACCAGATGCTCGTGGTGTTATAATTGCTTCAGGTTCAGAGGTTGCTTTAGCCTTGCAATTAGCAACACGTTTGGAGCAGCAAGGTATTTCTCTACAGGTGGTCTCTGTAGTATGTTTAGAACGTTTCGCTAAATTAGATGATCATCTGAAGCAGTCTTTGTTTATGCATGATGGTTCTTTTCGCGTTGTGATAGAGGCAAGTTCTGGCTTCTGTTGGTACCGTTATGTTCATAAACCTGAGGCTGTTATCTGTTTAACTGGCTTTGGTGCTTCAGGGGTAGGGCATTGTGTGTATGAGTCGCTTGGCTTTTCTCTAGACTTGCTTCACGAAAAAGTAAAGAGCTTATATCATTCTTTTTGTGAGGAAAATGCATTAACGGCATAACGGTCTAAGATTGCTTTTTGGACAATGATTGGTTAGGATGAATAGCATTTTCATTACAAGTCAGGGGTTCATTACCTACAAGAGGGTTTTTTATGCAAGAAAAGATAAGAGTTGCAATTAATGGTGCGGGGAGAATTGGTCGTGCCGTCTTTCGTGCATTTTTTGAGTATGCTGAAAGATTTTCAGAGATAGAGCTAGTGGCTTTAAATGATCCACACGATCCTGAGGTGTTGCTGCATTTGCTGAAATATGACTCTGTACATGGGAAGGCACCGTTTGATATTACGCTTACGGATCAATCTCTGTGTGTGGATAGTACAAAAGTCAAATTATTCAATACGCGTGATATCCAAGAATTACCTTGGGCTGCTTTATCAGTGGATGTGGTATTAGAATGTACAGGAAGATTTAAATCTGCCTTATCTGTACAGCCTCATCTATCAGCTGGTGCTAAACAGATAATAATATCTGCACCAGGTGCTGATGATGTCAATGAAACATTGGTTTTAGGTGCTAATCAAGACCGTGTGGACCTAAGTGCACCTGTTGTGTCTATAGGCTCATGTTCTACTAATGCACTCGCACCTGTTTTGCATGTGTTAAGTCAACATAATCCTATTCTACAGGGTTTTGTGACGACAGTACATGCTTATACAAAAGATCAATCTCTTGTGGATTCTCATCATAAAGATTTACGAAGGGCTCGTGCAGCAGGGTGTTCCATTATTCCAACTAAGACAGGTGCTGCAAAGGCAATTGGTAAAGTGTTACCGGCTTTGCAAGGTAAGCTAGATGGTTACGCGTTGCGAGTTCCCACAGCTAATGTTTCTGTGTTAGATATATCTTTAGTCATGCAAGATGTAGTGTCAGAAGAGGACGTCAAATCTTGGTTGACGTTTGCATCGCGGCAAGATAAGCTGAATATATTAGCTGTAACCAGTGAGCATTTAGTGTCTTGTGATTTTAACCATTCTCAGGCTTCCTGTGTTGTTGACCTCCCACAATTACAGGTAAGAGGTAACATGGTAAAGCTTGTGGTTTGGTATGATAATGAATGGGGCTTTGCAAATCGTATGTTAGATACGGTAACTTTTTTACATGGGCGTTCATGTATTTCCAAAACGGACTCAATACAGCATAAAGAGACTGTATGTTAACGTTTAGTCAAAATATACAATATCTCTCCTGTAAAGACACAGTTCTACTAAGAGTAGACTTCAATTTATCTCGTGACAAAGATGGGGTATTTGTAATTACCCACCGTTTTTTGTCAATGTTACCAGTTATCAAGCAAATAGTTGCTAAAGGTTGTTCCTTAATTATTGTTTCACACTTAGGGAGACCTAAACCTGGAGTACGAAATGAGGTGTATTCTTTTGCATCCTTAGCTCCAGTTCTTGCCGAAGCAATCGATATGCCTGTATCTTTTTTATCTCATTGGCCTCAGCAAAAGACTTATTTGGCACCAGGTAGCGTTGCCCTAGCAGAAAATATACGGTTCCATGAAGGTGATGCAAATAACAGTAAGAAGCTTGCAGAAAAAATGGTCGAGGATGTTACGTTAGTGGTTATGGAGGCATTTGCGTGTTCACATAGAAATCATGCCTCAACAGTTGGTATTGTGGACTGCGCTTCGCGTGTTATTTTAGGTCCCTGTCATGAACAGGAGATCGTTGCTATTGAAAAGTTTAGATGCTTTTCTGGTAAAAGAATGGCTATTGTTGCAGGTAAGAAGATTACAACAAAACTGGCTTTGTTGGAGCAGATGGTCGAAAAAATGGATGTATTATGTTTGGCAGGAGGTATAGCAAATACCTTACTACATTGCCAAGGGTTTAATTTAGGGTGTTCTTTTGTTGAATATAGCCAGCTCCGTGCTGCTTCTGCTTTAATGGATTTAATTCGCACAAAAAATATTCAGATGGTTCTACCCGTTGATGTAGTGGTTTGTGAGAATTTACAAGATAGCGCTTCTGTGCGTACTACTACTATCGACGCTATAGATCCTCAGGAGCAAATTATCGATGTAGGTCCAAAGACAATTGAGCATTATAAAAAGCATTTACATGCTATGGAAATGGTTTACTGGAATGGCCCATTAGGTATTTATGAGCATGAATTTGGTATGGCTGCGAGTGCATCTTTAGCTCAGGCATTGAGTGATTGTTCGGCATCTACGCTGCTTGGAGGAGGGGATACTTTATCGCTTTTACATGTACTAGGTTGTAAAGGGTATTCCCACGTAAGTATGGGGGGTGGTGCGTTTTTACATTATATGGCACATGGTACATCTCCTGTTTTATCTGCTATGTCGGCTTATGAGGATGGAAATCAACTGTGCGAAGAACAAAGATCATAGCAACCTTAGGTCCTGCGACAGATGACCCCGCTGTATTAAGTCAAATTTTTGCAGCTGGAGTCGACGCTGTTAGGCTAAATTTTTCCCATGGTGATTATGAGAGCCATGCTCGTCGGGTCAAGATGGTTCGGAGTTTACAGAAAAAACTACATCGAGATATCGCTATATTTGCTGATCTTCAAGGCCCAAAAATGCGTTTAGGCTCATTTAAAGACCAGTCGATCTCAATTACTAAGGGAGATTCTTTGGTATTAGATACGTCTTGCCCATCAGATATGGGTGATAGATCTAGGGTTTGGTTTGATTACCCTGGCCTAATCGATGCAGTGAAGTTAGATAGTGAATTGTTACTTGATGATGGTAAGTTGAGTTTTCGTGTTAGTAAGATTACCAAGCATGCTATACATTGTACTGCCCAAACTACGGGGGTCTTATTTGGTCGAAAAGGAATCAGTATTGTTGGTGGTGGCGTAACAGCCGCCTGTCTTACGCAGAAGGACCATGCAGATTTACATTATGCATGTGGCTTAGGTGTTGACTTGATTGCCCTTTCTTTTCCGGCTAGAGCAGAGGATATTGTACAAGCTCGACAGGTTATCCAGAAGGAAGATGCGCAGATTGGAATCATAGCTAAAATAGAGCGTAAAGCAGCGATTGATAATCTAGATGCAATTATAGAGGCGTCAGACCTCGTCATGGTTGCAAGAGGAGATTTAGCTTTAGAGGCAGGAGATTCAGAGGTACCAGTTTTACAAAAGCATATTATTAAACAGGGGCGTTTTTTTGCAACACCTGTTATAGTCGCAACACATATGATGGAGTCGATGGTGTCTTCTCCGACACCCACAAGAGCAGAAGTCTCAGATGTTGCAAATGCGGTACTAGACGGAGCAGATGCTGTGATGTTATCTGCAGAAACGGCAATGGGTGAGTATCCAGCTACTGTAATAGAAAAAGTGGACTCAATTTGTAAGCGTATTGAAAAGCATCCCCATATGCATGCTTCAACATTTCATGATAAATATACATATCGTCAGATAGATGAAGCTATAGCATACTCAGCTATGTATCTGGCAAATAGAATGGAAATTACTGCTGCTGTAGCACTTACTGAATCTGGTCGCACACCTGCAATGATGTCACGAGTACGAAGTGGTATACCTATATATGCCTTATCACGATTTGCGAAGGCACGCGCTAAGATGTGTATGATGAAAGATGTATACCCTATACCATTTGATCTTAAAGAGGTTGCTACCTCGAAAAGTATATTAAAGACTGTAGTTACTTATCTTGTTGAGGTACAGGTTTTATCAAATCAAGATATATTTCTATTAACGCATGGTGAAGATATGATGGTTCAGGGTAAAACAAGTACGCTCAAGGTTTGTAAAGTAATAGATGTGTTAGCAGAAAAAGCCCCTGTTCTTCAGGATTTTGCCTTAAGCACTGGCGGTAATGAAGAGAGCAGTAACGATGCAGAATAGCTATTTTTGGACTTTGCTTATAGCAGCTTTATTTTCGGCGTTATTGCTCTATAGTCACATGAGTCGTCAGCCAGATCAGTATAAGGCAGAGAATATACAAAAATCTTTTTGGACACTGGGTTTGTTAGCTCTGATTTTGATTCTTTTTTTGGGTTTTGTTGTGGTGAGTACGCAGTTGATAGGGGAGAACCATGTTTAACTTGTCAGGTTTGATGCTCAAGGTTTTTGCACGTTCACCGGTGGATATAGTTTCAAGTCATATGAATGTGTCATGTTCTTGTGTTTCTTTACTGCCAGATTTTTTTCATCATGCTTTTGCAGGAGACTGGTCTGCGGCATTATTAGTAAAACAAAATATTAATGATCTTGAATCTCAAGCAGATGCAAAGAAAAAGCAAGTTTATCTCGATTTACATAGTAATCTTATGTTGCCAGTTTCTCGGCAAGATGTGCTTAGTTTAGTAGAAGCTCAAGATAGTATTGCAAATCAAACACAAGACATCGCAGGTATAGTTTATGGTAGACGCATGACTTTTCCTGAAGAAATGCGTCAATCAATAGATGCTTTAGTTTGTTCATCCATTATTGTTTGTCAACAGGCTGCTCAGGTAGTTGATGAGTTAGAGCTTGCTTTACAGAATAGTTTTGCCAAACAGTCGAGAAAATTAATTGAGAAGAAGGTTGAGCAATTAGATGCATATGAACATGATAATGATATGAAGCAAATAGAACTCAGGGAAATGCTCTGGCGTGCAGAAGCATCGATGCGTGCAGTAGATGTGGTTTTTTTATATGATATTTTCCATAGACTAGGTAATCTTGCAGACAATGCACATCGTGTGGGTAGTAAGCTTTTACTTTTAATGAATCGATAGCATGCTAAAACACTTACTTGGGTTTGGATGGTTTTATTAAAGTAGTACTTGGGGTGCTATGACTTCTAGGTTTATTTTGTCTAAATTCAGGATAGAATAATGAATTTTTTTGTGTGGTTCGACTTTTTTTAGTGTGAAATTTCAAAAAACGCAATGTAGCTTTTTGCACACTTATTAGATCTTTTTTTACATTGGGTCCGTGACAATCTGATTTTTCTAAAAGTATTGAAATATTTTCTAGAGATTTGTACACAAGCTTTTTCTCGTTATCATCGAATACAGTATCAGATCTAGAGAATATGTTATCAAAGTTATCAATAAATCGAATTACGCGTTGATGTGTAAAGTAGGTGGTTTGCTGACCAATGAAAAGGCTTTGTAGCCATTCTAGTATACTCATAAAAAATCCGATTTTGAATTGTTGTTTTATATTCTCTTTTAAAGCTCGAGAAAATGTAGCTACATAGTTATGGTTGTTTTGTTGGGCAATATCAAAAATGTCAGCGTATGCCGAGGTTTTAGGCAACTTGTTTACTGATTTTTCGACCTTGTCCATGATTTTTTCGAGACTCTCATTTTTTCTGCAATACTGGCCAAATGCTTCAAGAATACCTGCCGTGGTTAATTCTCTTGGCCATTCTTTTGGTGAAGTAAAGTTGGTTTGGATTAACTTTACCATTACATCTTGTAAAAAAGGTTTGAACTCGATCTCGAGTGCTTTGTTATCCTTGATGATGCTATACAAGCTATATAGATAACCATAGCTATCACAGGCATGTCCAAATACTCTATGTTCGGCAGCGTTTTTTTCTACGAAGGCTTTTTTAAGAAATTGTGTATGTTTATCACCTTTTATACCAAGGTAGGTTAGTAAATTATGGAATTCATTCCAGCCTTGAAAGTATGGTGATTCTTTAATAATTGGAGTGGTTTCGCCCCAGCCGATATCCACTTTATTGAGTAATTGACTGTAGGTGAATTGGTGGTTTGGGTTTAGCTCTAGTCCTTTTTTGGTAATGTCTTTTTCATTTGGGTAATCAATAAGGTGAAATTTACGAATTTTTTCTCCGTTATCTAATATATGAAAGTTAGTTAGGACATTGCGTGTTTTAATATCAAAGTGGGTCCGCACATTTTTTGTATGATATGTGCTAAGTTGCTTACCGATCTGTAGCATATAGCTACATACATCCGCAGTTTGGTGCTTTCGTGTTGATTGAGAAAATTTTAGAAATAACTCTCTTGCGGTTTGGCCAAGATATGTCTGTATAGCACGTGGTTTGTGTAGTCTTTTGGGTTTGTTCTTAGTTGGGCTATAGGAGACGCAAGTGAATGGTATTCCTCCACTGTCTATAGTTTCTTCTAAGACCGATTTTGCGATTTTTTGTTCTTTTGCTTTCACGCTCACTATTCGGCAAGATAAGAGTATTCCAGATTCAGGGTCGGGTTGTAGTAGATATTGCATGCATACTTCTTTAGAAAACCCTTCTGTTTTTTGGGCATTGGTTTTTTTTAGTATGAGAGCATAACTTTTTTTATCCCGGTCGTATAGAACATCGATATAGTTTATGCCGTGTTTGTGTACTTTGATGTGATGGGACACATATCGCTGATCAATATGGTTGTTGTTTTTTTCGTTTGTTCTATCTCTAGTTTCTCCAAGTTTTAGAATAGGCTCTAAATTTTTATATAAAATTTTTGTCATTTCATCTATTAAACTATCAGGTAATGACTCTGATCTTGGAAGGGTGTAGTTTTTTAAATCAAAAAACATTTTGTTATCAGGTTCAATATTCTTCATAAGCAACATTTTATTGTTATTACCTATTATAGTGTTTTTTTTTGTACTTTGCAGTTTTTAAGCGCTGCTGCGAATAGTTATTACATCGCCATCTTGTACAACATAGTCCTTTCCTTCTAAGCGCCAGGCTCCTTGGTTTTTTGCACCTTGTTCACCATTAAATGTGATATAGTCTGGGTAAGAAATTACTTCAGCACGTATAAAATGTTTTTCAAAATCACTATGTATACATCCGGCTGCCTCTGGTGCACGTGCATTTTTTCTCACTGTCCAAGCACGAGCTTCTTTTGGGCCTGCAGTAAAAAAGGTCTCTAGACCAAGTAACTCATAACCCGTACGGATGACCTGATGTAACCCTGGTTCTTGTAGCCCTAGTTCTTGTAAAAACTCTTGTTGATCTTCTGTATTTAATTCAGCAAGTTCTGCCTCTATTGCTGCACATAAACTAAGTACTTGTGCGCCACGTAGCTTTGCGTGTTCTTTCACAGCACTGACTTGCTGATTTGTATCGTTTGGATCTGCAATATTGGCTATAAAGACAACAGGCTTGGCGCACAATAGTTGGTATATTTGGCATATCTCAAGGCAGGCAGGATCTTTTTTTAGATCTATATCTATATGATTTTTTTCGCTTAACATGTGAACCATATTCTCGATCGTCTTAATTTGTTGCAAAGCTTTTTTATCACCTGTCTTGCTAATTTTGATAAATTTAGTTTTAGCTTTCTCAAGTGTTTGTATATCTGCAAGTGCTAGTTCGGTCTCTATAGTGGTTATATCGTCTACTGCATCTACTTTTCCAGAGACATGGGTGATATTTTCATCTTCGAAGCAGCGCACTACGTGTACAATAGCTTGTACACTACGAATATGGCTTAGAAATTGGTTGCCAAGTCCTTCTCCTTCGCTTGCTCCTGCTACAAGTCCCGCTATATCTACGAATTCCATACAGCTTGGTATAACTTTTTGGCTACTTGCTATCTTGGCAATTGCATGTAATCTTGGATCTGGTACGTCAACGATGCCAGTATTAGGCTCTATGGTGCAGAACGGGTAATTTTGTGCTTGGATATTTGCATTGGTTAATGCATTGAAAAGTGTAGATTTGCCGACATTAGGTAGGCCGACAATACCGCATTTAAATCCCATGATATAATCCTTAATTATTCGGTAGAGGCGATGCTTTGTTGGAACTGAGCATAATTGCCTGAGATAACATCATCCAGGTTTTCAATGCAGTGGGCAACTGTTTTTTGTATTTTTTCCGAGTCTTCTATACTTGGTTGCGATAAAACATAATCACTAACTCTATCTTTATCGATAGGGCGACCAATGCCAAAGCGTAGTCGATAAAAATGTTGGTCATCTAGATGGTTTAAGATATCTCTTACACCATTATGTCCTGCGTGTCCTCCTTTAGATTTGAGTTTAACTGTACCGGCAGGAAAAGATAGGTCATCATAAGCTACCAGTGCGTGTTGAGGGGCAATTTTATGATATTGGAGGCATTGGGCGATAGGCCCACCGTTTATATTCATCAGTTTATTGGGTTTGAATATGAGTATTCTTCCTTTTTGGTGTTGCCAGATACAGTATTGACCACATGCGGTACTGTGCTTTTTCCAGCTAAGGTTCAATTTTACTACTAGTTGGTCTAGAAATGTAAATCCGACGTTATGACGTGTTTTCTCGTAGTGTGCAGAGAAATTACCTAGTCCTGTAATAAATTGAATGTGCATGGATGGCTGTACTTCTATGTAGTCTCTTCAGGTGGATTGTCATCTTGAAATTTTTCTGAGCTATTGATAGCAGGCTCTTCAGAATGGCTAGATTTTTCCTCAAGTGCTTCTTCTTTTTTAGGAAGATGAAAGACACATACAGGAGTTTGTAAGGTATTTGGTGTTGTAGCACAGATGCTCACACCTGTAGGTAATGTAATATCACTAATATGTAGGGTGTGATCTAGTTCTATTTGACTGACATCTACGATGATGTGGTCTGGTAAATCAGCAGGGAGGCAGGTTATTTTCAAGCTGGATATGAAATGTATAATTTGCCCACCATTTTTTGCTGCGGGCGATGATTGCTCGCCTTGATATTCAATTTGTAGTTCGGCAGATATTTTTTGATTGGCTTCAACTCGGAATAATTCTAAGTGCATAATCTCATCACGCAGAGGGTGGGTTTGCAGGGTTTGTACGAGCACTTGCTGTTTTTTGCCCTGTAAATCAAGTGCTACAATATGCCCGAGGAGCTTATTTTCTCTATATAGTTTTTGTAACTCTTTACCTAAAAGTACAATGGGTTGGCTGGCTTTTTTTAGGCCATAAATAACGGCAGGTATTTGATTTGTCTGACGAAGTTTTTTGCTGGATCCAGTACCTAGCTGTACTCGGGATGATGCGCTAAGCGTGGTGTTATCGGTTTGTGACATGGTTACAACCTAATTCATAAAAGTGTTTTAGATATATAGACGCATCTATCACATTTTGCAGAATTTTTTACTGGGGTGCCAGGATTCGAACCTGGGAATGCGGGGATCAAAACCCCGTGCCTTACCGCTTGGCGACACCCCAATAGGTTGTGTATTTTGCATGATTTCTAGATATTTGTCAAGATAATACTCATTAAATACAATTTTGTAACTGGTTTTTTCTCATTTTAATTTGTAAAGACTAGTATAAGATAGTTGAAGGGGCTATCTTACCACGCGCTATAGGATTATACTGCAAGTATAACTTCATAGGCTGTCGAAAATGTATGAGTACAATGTCACAAATCGTAAGGACTATGGATCTTTGTATCCAAATATCTGGGATTTGATCGCTTTTTCTGCAGTTATTATATTATTTATGTTGCTCGCAAGATCTGTGCATGAAATGGTGATGCCTGAGCCAGTTATGGATTTAGAGAAAGTAGACTTGTCTATATTTGCTCTACCAGGATATGCCCTACAAAGCTTTATCCGTATGTTTGTAGCGTTGTTTTTTTCTTTGATGGTGACTTTTCTGTTGGGTACGTTAGCTGCTCGCTCTTCCTTGGCTGAAGCAATTATCATTCCGATGATTGATATCTTACAGTCCATTCCCATATTAGGTTACCTTTCTTTAGCAGCGGTTGTTTTTGTCCGTTACGCACCTAATCAATATATGGGTTTTGAAATAGTTGCTCTTTTTGCTATTTTTACTTCTCAGGTTTGGAATATGATCTTATCTTTTTATCAGAGTTTACGCACTGTGCCGGCAAACTTACAAGAAATGTCAGCGGTCTTTCAGTTGTCACGCTTGCAGAAGTTTTGGCGTGTTGATGTGCCACATGCAACACCAGATTTATTGCTGAGTATGATGGTTTCTTTGTCGCAAGGCTGGTTTTATGTCGTCGAATCAGAGACTATACCCAGGTCAGCTGAATCTGCTCATACAGTGTTATTGCCTGGAATAGGTTCCTATATGTGGATGGCTAACCAAAATGGAGATACGCAAGCTTTAATGTATGCTGTCTTTGCCATGTTTTGTGTAATCGTTTTTTATGACCAATGTATATTTAGGCCCTTACTTCATGTTGTCCGTAATTACCAGGCGCAAGAAGATGATAGTGTACATGCGCGTTCATGGGTGATTACATTGGTTTATAGGACGAGGTGGTTTCGTGCTTTTTTAGGGAAAATACGCTGGGCGGTTGCTATGTTGATTGCCATGAGTGCTCGTTATACACGTAGAGCTCCATCGCCAGAGTCTGCATTTGTATATTACAATAAGCCTTGGTCTTGGTTTACGCATGTAATACTTATTGGTATCGCAGGGTATTTATTGGTGCAAGTAGTTCATATGGTCACTGAAAATGCGAATCCTTCCGAGCTACTTACTATGATTTATTTGGGTGCATGCACATTTTCTCGCGTGTTTGCACTGATTATACTTTGTCTTATTGTCTGGGTGCCAATTGGCGTGTGGGTAGGTTTTCGTTCTGATTTGGCAGACCGGAGTCTGCCAATTATCCAGTTTCTAGCTGCTTTTCCACCGAATATTTTTTACCCTCTGCTTATGGAAATTATTATTGTATATAAGTTGAATGTAGACGTTTGGTGTGCTCCTTTAATGATCTTAGGAACCCAGTGGTATATATTATTTAATGTTATAGCTGCTGTTCGTGCTATTCCTAAAGAAATGATTCATGCGGTGAATAATATGGGAGTACAGGGCTGGTTACGTTGGCGTCGTTTTATTTTACCTGCTATTGCACCTCATTTAGTTACAGGTGCTATGGCGGCAAGTGGTGGTGCATGGAATGCGAGTATTGCAGCTGAAGTTTTGAGTTGGCATGGCCAAGTTGTCAGAGCTACGGGTCTTGGTGCGTATATTGCTGATGCACATGCTCACGGTACAGTAAATAGTCATGTATGGGCTATTTTAGTGATGAGTTTATATGTTGTAATTATTAATCGGCTTTTTTGGTATCCTTTGTACCGGTATACTGAAAAGCATTTTGCCCAAATGTAGTTAAGGAGTGAAAATGACTGCGATTGTCCAAGTAGAAGGTATGCAAAAGACTTTCAAAAAACAGCATATGCAAGACTTACTGGTATTAGATGATGTGAATTTAAATTTATATAAGGGTGAAATAGTTGCATTACTTGGAACATCTGGCTCAGGTAAATCTACTTTATTACGTATTATTGCAGGACTCTTGACACCATCTTCGGGTCGGGTTTTTTTTGATAATGAACTTGTAACAGGTCCAGTTGCAGGTATTGGTATGGTTTTTCAGAACTTTGCGCTTTTGCCATGGCTGACCGTTTTGCAGAATGTGGAGTTAGGGCTGGAGGCGTTGGGTGTGGCGCCAGATTTGCAGCGAAAACAGGCCTTGAGTGCGATTGATAGGGTAGGTATGGATGGCTTTGAATCAGCTTATCCAAGAGAGTTATCTGGAGGTATGTGTCAGCGTGTAGGTATTGCTAGAGCTTTGGCAGTAAATCCAAAGGTACTGCTAATGGATGAGCCTTTTTCTGCACTAGATATTCTCACAGCAGATAGTTTACGTAATGATATGCTTGATCTCTGGCGACAAAAGCGTATCAATACTGAGTGCATTCTCTTAGTAACGCATAATATTGAAGAGGCGGCACTTATGGCGGATCGTATTTTGGTTTTTGGTAGTAATCCAGGCTCCATTCGTCATCAGATTGAGGTAAAGTTATCTCATCCTCGAGCTGATCAGACGGTAGCTTTACAAGGTATCATGGAAGAGATTTATCAAAAGATTGCGCAGATTAATCGATCTGAAAATGTGCGAGGTCAGCGTTTTAAGACTATTACCTTATACTACCGGATACCACGTGTAGAAGTGGATAGTATGACCGGTTTGATGGAGGCAATGGTTTCTGCAGAGTTCCGTGCAGATCCAGAACTATCTACACTAGCAGATGAGTTATATTTGGACTTAGATGATCTCATGCCTATCATTGAGTGTTTAGATATTCTACGTTTAGCTTTTATTGAGGATGACCAGTTAGCACTTACTGATACAGGTAAGGAGTTTGCGGAGGCAGATGTTTTAGAAAAGAAGCAAATCTTTGCGAAACAGCTTTCGGATCATGTGCCCTTGGTAAGGCATATTTTACGTATTTTACGTGCTCGTATGGATAACTCTGTAAGTGGCCAGCGTTTTTTAGTTGAGCTGCAAGATGATTTGAGTGAAGAGGCAGCTAGTGAAGTATTAAAGACAGTTATTGAGTGGGGGCGCTATGCTGAGCTGTTTGCCTATCATGATAATACAGATACATTAAGTTTTGATAATCCAGGCTAGTTTATTGATTTTAATATGATTATAATGTATTATGATCACAATTATTAAAAAAACTACTATGCACCATACTGCTAGCCAAGCTAAAGAACCAGCACATTTTTCTGCCAGAGCACAAGTTTATATAAATAGTTGTTATATGAGGCTTGTTGAAGTTGTTCAGTATACAGGTGGTAATTTACTAGATTTAATAGGAAAAGACCGTGATACCGAACAGTCGGTGCAATCTTTTTTGGGAGATAATGAGTTAGATGCTTCCGATATGGACGGAGACTGTTTAATTTCTAGTAAGACAAGAGAAGAGTGTATTTTGCCTGATAATAACCCTTCTTCATCTTATCAAACTATTTTCTCTTCATTTTGCAAGGATCATGTATTTGATCAGCGTGGCGATTCAAAGCAGTCTTCGGCTAGTCTAAGCAAATAAAAAAAATACTAAAGTAAACCTACAGTTCTTCTTTATGTATGGCTGTATTTTCTATTTCTCTTATAGCTGCAATATTATTCGCTATGTCGCCTTTGAATAATGCACTTCCGAGAACATAGTGTTTGATTGGATATGCTAATAGCTTGGCTAGGGTGTTACAGTTTACGCCGCCATCGATTGCCCAGTTTATTTCGGGTATATCTTTAATTCTATCAAGGTGTTGATAGCATGAGGTTTGGAAAGCTTGGCCTGCAAACCCTGGCTGTACTCCCATGATTAAACCATGTTGCACCTTGGGTAGTATTGATTCAATACTTTTCCAGTTTTGTGTGGGATTGATTACAATTCCTGGTTCTGCACCAATTTTTTCGATATTGTTAATGATGCTGCTTGTGCTTTCTTTACTATCGCTGTGGAAGTATATTCTTCTTGCGCGTACATTTTGCAGTCTCGCCATAGAGATATTTGGGTTCTCGACCATTAAGTGTATATCTAGTAGACATTGTGGAAATAATCTACTTATTGAGATAATGGTGTCATAACTAAGCGCTAAGTTTGGGACATAGTTATTATCCATAATATCAAGATGCATGTGATAAACGCTTGCCTGGAGGCATTTCTCGACTTCTTCTTGGATTTTTAGTGGGTTGGCGGCAAGTAATGATGCTGAAAATTCTCTACTGTTTAAGGGTTTAATCATGACACTTTACTCGCTTTGATAGTTTCATAGGCTTGTTTAATACGGTGGGTTCTCTCGTTAGCTAGTTTGATTTCTTGCTCACTAGGAGATCTTTTTTGTGTGTTGTGTATTCTATCGGGGTGGTATTTGCTTAGTAGCTTTCGATACTTTTTGGTTATATTTTCCAGTGGATCGCTGGGTTTTGTGCCGAGTGTTTGGTGTGCTTCTGCCAGCATATTGGGTGCGTTAAAGGATTGTCTGGGGTCGTGCTGCCACTGCTGTTGATTATGTTGGTTTTCTTGCTGTTGATATTGTTGCCACTGTTGTTGTTGACCCCATCTTTGCTGATACTGAAAGCCGCGTCCAAGTGCTGCTAGGATTTTTTGTAATGCTTCTCTTTTTTGCGGAGACAGTTGGCCATCAATGTGGGCGATTTGAGCAAAATTTTGTATAAGGCTTTGTTGCTCTGTAGGGTTAAACATTAGATGCAAGCGGATTTGATTTAAGCAATGCTGTAGATTAAAATCACTAGACTTCCCGTGATTGAATGCTTGTATAGCTACTCTTGCCATATGCGTGTTTAGGCGCATTTTTTTCATTAAGCGTTCGGTGTATTGAATGCTTCGGGGCGATACTGTGCCGTCAACTTTTGCAATATACCCCATAATGCTAAACAGGGGCATAATCATTTGTTTTGGCCAATCGGTTTGATTTTTTTTATTATGCCAGTTCTGAAATTGGCTTTTTTCAAATGCCTCTTCGATTTGAGACCCAAGCCAACAACCAAGAATAAAGCCGGCTATGCCCATACGCAGGTTTACCATAAAAAGTAATCCTGTAAAGATGCCGATTAATTTTCCTCGAGAATGGGTAAAAATCATGTTTGTGATGTCAGAATATAATGCTGTTATTATACATTATTTTATTAAAAATAGCAGTTCATGCAAAGATTTTTTTTATTGAAAACAGCGAGGTTAAGTCTTTATTTGCTTGAAGAGAGCGAGGTCGACAGTCGCAGCTCTTTAGTTTATAATACAATCATAATCAATAGGTTGAATATGAAAAGAAGAAGTTTAGTACATCGTTTTCGCGGGCTGATGCCTGTAGTGATTGATTGTGAAACAGGCGGAGTGAATGCAAAGACAGATGCATTACTAGAATTAGCTGCGGTGATAGTGGACTATCGTGATAATAAGCTAGTTCCTGTAGAGACTTTTCATTATCATGTCCAACCGTTTGTCGGTGCTAATTTGGACCCACAGGCTTTAGAGGTTACACAGATCAAGCCAGATCATCCATTTCGTTTTGCACAACCAGAGCATGAAGTTTTGGTTGATTTACATAAAAAATTAAAAAAATGGATGCATGACCTAAACTGTCGTAGAGCTGTGATGGTTGCACAAAATGCACAATTTGACTTTGACTTTATACAAGCTGCACTAGGGCGTTGCAGCCTACAAGATGATAGCCCATGGCATCGTTTCACAACTTTTGATACAGCGACTGTAGGTGCTGTGTGGCTCGGCGAACCTGTTCTGGCTCGTGCTGTGCGAAAGGCGGGAATTGATTTTGATGTTAATCAGGCTCATTCAGCGCTTTATGATGCTGAGCGAACAGCTGATTTCTTCTGTCAAATTATTAATCAGGTAGATCAGCGTGCGCGGTGATGTAGTTTTCGTGTGCAAGAACTTTGCGTAATAATGTTAAGTTTGGTTTGGTGTGGGTAGATAGAGAAACTTGATCAATTTTTGTTAATAAGTCAAATAAAGTATGATTGTCTCTGGGTAATATTTTTTGTAGCCATATGATGGTTTCGTTGCTCAATACAATCCCCCTTTTTTTAGCCCGTTGCTGCAGTGCATGTCGTTGTTCTTGCTCGCTCAGTGGAGCGATATAAAGCGGGCAGAGGGCTTGCAGTCTTGATGCAAGATCAGGTATTTGAAAATCAGCTTGTTGTATAGGTTTACACGATGAAGCAAGGATAGATAAATTTGGATTAATTGTGAGCAGTCTCAATAAGCTTTTTTCCCAGTTTGGTATGTATGCCATTCTGTCTATATCATCAAGATATAAAGTGTGAGAATCTATTTGATTGAATATCTCTGGATCTAGTTGATCAAGTTGTTTACATGGTATCAGTATGGATTTTTTTGAATGATGTACACATGCTTGTAGTAAATGTGTTTTCCCGTCTCCAATCTGTGCTACAAGCAGATGATTTAACTGATCTTGTTGAGAAGATTCTGCTAATTTCTCTTTGATTAATCGGTGTTCGGTCTTACCAGGATAGAAATTAGCAAAGCTTTTACGCTGATCAATATCAAAAGGTAAGCAGTGCTGTGGTTCATTGAGAGACAGAGGCATAATTACTGTGCCTATTTAAGTTTAGTGGACCATTATTAAACGAGTCTGTTATTACTTGAATATTGCTTTCTTGCAAGCTTTTCAAAATGGAGTCAAGTCCATCTTTATGTTGAACTGCCATATATATTGTATCAGCATCAATTTGTGATACTTTGGCCTGAGAGATTTGTTTGTTGCTTTGTATTTTTTTCATTACTCTGTTTAGTTCTGAGTAATTGGCGATTTGCTTGATTTTAATGAATGACTCGTGCTCTTGTGTACTAGGCTGTATATCTTGTCTTTGCTGTGATGCCATAAAATCAGCAAGAGTATGAATAGACTCTGTTATGGCACTATTTAAACTTGGCTTTGATGTTTCCCACTCGAAAGTCCCTTCTTGCGTAAAAAGTTGCCATGATATTTGCCATTCTATTTGGTTGCTAGTGTGTATTTTTACCGTCAGAGTTTGGTCTGTTTGGATATTTTCTGATCCTTCGTCAGTAAAAGTGTTCTGGTTAGGTAGAAAAACCTGAATGCCTCTTTCAGCTGCAACTTGCTCTACTAGAGATGCTTCTTCTTCATTTTGGTGTATAACTTTAGTTTCAAGTTCATTTTCTATATGGATGTCCACAAAACTGGTGGCGCGTTCTGTTAACCATGGGTTTTTACCTACTTTCTTGAGGATGGCGAGAATGTTTTCAGCGTGAAATGATACGGCTAAATAATTACATGGTTGTGCGGATGGGATAGGGCAGTCGTGTAGTTGAAAGTGATAGCTGGAGATCGCTTTTTGAGCCATATTGAGTTCTTGAAGTTCAGGGTTGTTTTTCACAATTTCTCTATCTCCGCTCATCCTTATAAGAATATATTCAAATGCCCGGGGGAGCTTATCTGATAAAAGATGTTTGTCTTGAGATTGTACAGGTAGTTCCACTTCATAGAGAGAGAACGTCTTAGCTTGTATGTAGGATGTAAGTAGGGTGATTATTAGTAATACTGGCATGATTATTCGTTAAGATAGGTAAATTCATTATACAAGATACACGTGCTTCAGCAAGTCTTGCTGTTTTTTTAAGTAATTATTTCTTTTTTTCTTAAATCTCTTCTCGCGTGATCTGGTAGACTCGAAATAGGTGAGAAAAAAACAATTCTTTTTTTATTTTGATAATTTTCATTGACTTGACAGGATAAAACTTTTAGTCTTATACCAGTAAATCAATAGGTGTATCTAATATGGTTAGATCTGAACTCATTGCGATGATGGTGGAAGAATTCCCATCTATGCCAGCTAAGAAAGTAGAGGCAATTGTAAATGCCATCCTTGAAACCATGGTAAAAACCCTGAGCTCTGGGGGTAGAATAGAAATTAGAGGTTTTGGCACTTGGTGCTTGAGATATCGAGGACAGCGTAACGCCCATAATCCACGTACTGGAATGACTATAAGAACTTCAGAGAAGTGGGGTGTATACTTCAAGGCAGGTAAGGCTTTACGAGAGAAAGCGCAGTCTGGTAAGCATCATACCGTGCACGGTTTGCGTAAAGGTGAGGGTGACCAGGACGAAGACTAACCTGGTTCTCTTAATTTCTTTTTTTGTTTGCTTGCTCAAGTAATGCTTCGATAGCTTCACCGTCTATATTTTCTGGATTGGCTGCTGTTAGGATTGGTATACTCAATGGAGATGGAGATGGGAGTTTGAATACTACTTGGTCTTTCTCATACGATCTCAGTAGATCTTCTAAACGAGTAAAACTCACTAACTCTCTACATGCATCTTCTTTAGTTGCAATCAGAAGGATGTGATCTGGGTCATATTTCTCAAGTACTTCAAAAATTAAATCTGTACTAAAAGTTACTTGCTTAAGTGTTTTACGTTTCCCTGGCAATTGTTGCTCAATCAAACCAGTTATTGTCGCAACTTCACGAAAGCTTCGCTTTAGTAATTGCGACTGTTTTAACCATACATCTAGTTTTTTAGATAAGCCATCTACGTGTAGATAGCTTTGAATATTTTCTACATCAACGAGCGTTTTTATCCCTAATCCGTAGTCATTGCAGTGAAAGGCGATAGGTTGATATCCATCCTCTTCCCACTGCATACTTAACAGCATGCCTAGGCTATTATTTACCGCACGGCCTGAAAAGGTATATAAAATGGTATTATAACAACCTTGGTAAGAGAATTTCTCAATAATAAGCTTTTTAGGTTCAGGTAAAGTAGAATAAGTTTGCTGTAATTGTAGCCAATCTTGTATCTGGTTCGGTAAGTTTTGCCACCTTTTTGGATTTTGTAATAGAGCAAGTATCTCTTTTTCTAGGTGAGTACTCAATGGTAACTGTCCACCAGCATAAGCTGGTACTTTAGGTTGTTTTTTGCTATGAGGCCTTACAATAACTTCCATATCATGGATTTTCTCATATAGCAAAATTTCCCCTGCGAATGCGAAGGTATCTCCAGGAGATAGTTGTTGGATAAACCGTTCTTCAATTTGGCCTAAAGATACTTTGCCTCTTTTTTTTCCGATTTGTTTTTTTACCCGTAGCTTAGCGTATTCAACAATAGTTCCTATGTTTTGTCTATGTTTGCGTGCTACGGCCATATTTTTAGAACGATAATTCTTTTCTGTATCATATTGTAATTTATGTAGGCGAGGGTAGGCTTGTAGTGCATATCCCCCATGGAGATGGAAGTTAAATAACTGCTCAATAATATTGCTGTCAATATTGTGGTAAGCCAGAGTGTTAAGACAATCTTCGAGGATCATATTTTGGGTGTATGGTCCCTGACAGCAGCAGTTAAGGATATATTGTGCAAGTACATCTAAAGCGCCTTTTTTCTCAGCATTAGGATCTGTGTCAAGTTGATTTCTTTTTATAAGGTCCATTGCTGCTTGGCATTCAAGTGCCTCAAAACAGTTAGTAGGTACTAAGAATGCTTTACTAGGTATTAGATATTGATGATTTGCACGCCCAATACGTTGTAGTAATCGACATACTCCTTTTGGTGCTCCTACTTGAAGAACGCAGTCAATATTACTCCAATCTATACCAAGCTCGAGAGCGGAGGTTGCAACCACAGCACGTATTTTTCCATCTGCCATCATTTTTTCTGTATTTCTACGGGTAACAGCATCTAGGGACCCATGGTAGAGTGCGATAGGGATATGTTGCGTATTTATTTGCCATAAACTTTGGAATAATTGCTCAGCTTGGCCGCGTGTGTTTACAAAAGCGATCACAAGCTGGTGCTTTAGTAGTACTTGGTAGATTTCATCTAGTGCGTAGCGTGCACTGTAGCCGCTATAAGGTATAGGTTTTTTGGTCGTTAGTGTAGTGATAACAGGAGGTGTCTTATCTTGTAGGTGGTATATTTCTGCTGGATTTTTTGGGCTATGTAGCCAGCAGGAAAGTTTCTTTGGGTCTGCGACGGTAGCTGATAATCCAAAACGTATGTGTTCAGGGGCAATTCTCAGTAACCCACTTAATGCGAGGCTGGTAAAGTCTCCACGTTTGCTATGGGCAAAACTGTGGCATTCATCGATGACAACAAGACGTAGTTTTTTGAAAAAATTTGGGGCGTCTGCATACGATAAAAGTATCATCAGTGACTCTGGTGTCGTTAATAGAATTTGTGGAGGTTTAGTTCGTTGTTTGCTACGTTGGTATGAATTTGTATCACCTGTTCTGACCCCGATTTCTATAGGGAGCTGCATTTCATAAATAGGTTGTTCAAGATTTTTTTCTATATCGTAAGTAAGTGCTTTGAGGGGTGAGATATATAGAGTATGTAATCCTGTGTAATGAGGATGGTTGATTAAGTCGATTAAGCTTGGGAGCAGACCTGCTAATGTTTTACCGGCGCCAGTAGGGGCGATAAGTAGGCAGGATTTGCGTTGCTCGTAGTGTTTTATCATAGCTTCTTGGTGTGGGCGCAGTTGCCAATTTTTTTGTCGTAGCCATTTTTTTATGGGTAAAGGTAAAGTGTGCATGGATGAAAACCGTATTTTTTTATAGTATACCACGCGTTTTTTTATCAAGGATATAGTATATTTTGAAGATGAAGATAAATGAATGGATGACGGTCCGAAAATCAGGGTTATATTGTGTACCCGGTGACTTTTATGTTGATGCGCTACGTCCTGTATCGCGTTGCGTTATAACGCATGCACATGCAGATCATGCGCGCTCAGGTCATGATACTGTTTGGTGTACTAAACATACAGCAGATATTATGCAGATTCGCTATGGAGAGAACTGCTTTGCTCACGTTCATGCCTTGGCATATCGTCAGGCTATTAGTATTGGTGACGTCACAGTGACGTTGTATTCTGCAGGACATATTTTAGGTAGTGCACAGGTGTTACTGGAATACCAAGGTGTGAGATTATTAATTACGGGAGATTTTAAACGTCAGCTTGATCCTACTTGTGAACCATTTCAGGTGGTTGCTTGTGATTATTTGATTACGGAAGCAACTTTTGGGTTGCCTGTTTTTCATCACCCTCCAATCGAACATGAATTGACTAAGCTATTAACTTCTTTACAAAATAATCAAGACGCAACACATTTATTAGGATGCTATGCGTTAGGTAAGGCTCAACGAGTTATTATGGGTCTTCGATCATTAGGTTATAACGAAATAATTTATTACCACGGTGCTATGCATAAGCTATGCCAGTACTATGCGCAATGTGGTTTTGCACTAGGCCCGTTAGAACCTGTTGGTCGGCGAGATAAAAAAACTTTGCAGGGTGCTCTTGTTCTAGCACCGCCATCGGCGTTAACTGATAAGTGGAGCCAAGGATTTGTGAATAAAATTATTGCGATGGCATCTGGCTGGTTGAGTATTCGCGCGCGTAGTCGACAAAGGCGTGTAGAATGTCCTTTGGTGATATCGGATCATGCCGATTGGGATGATCTTTTAGCTACTATTCAGGCTATTAACCCACAGCATGTTTTTGTTACTCATGGCCGGGAGGATGCGCTTGTCTATCAATCTAAAAAGTTAGGTTATACTGCTTCTGCATTACATATTTTGCGTGATGAAGAGGGGTCTTGATTATGTTTGTCGATTTTAGCCTTTTACTTAATACTCTTTACTTCTCGAATAGTCAATTGCGCAAAGAGTCCTTGTTACGGACGTATTTTACCAAAACAAGTGATCCTGACCGCGGCTATGCACTTGCATCGTTAGCTGGCACTTTGAAGCTACCTCTATACCGCCGTGCTCGCGTAAAAGCTCTTCTAGTTGAGCAAGTAGATGCTATGTTGTTTGATCTTAGTTATGACTATGTTGGTGAGTTAGCTGAAACTATTGCACATTTATGGCCGCGAAAAAAAAGTTCAATATGTGTTGCAGAATTAACACTGACTGATATTGTTCGGGTTTTTCAGGGTGAGGATATTTCTGCGAGTAACCAGTTTTTATCTGAATGTCTTAATGTTATGTCTTATGAAGAGCGTTGGAGTTTTCTGAAATTTTTGGGCTCATCGATGCGGGTAGGTTTATCATTGCGCTCGTGTAAGCACGTGTTGGCGCAGTATGGTAGTAAGGACATACAGGATATCGAAAAGATATGGCATGGTGTTAGTCCTCCATATGTCAATTTATTTGCCTGGCTGGAAGGTCGACATGCTGTGGATTTACAAGTTTCAGACCTACATTTTACCCCTGTAATGTTAGCACATCCTTTGCGTGAGGAGACGATGGATGACTTTGATTGGGCAAAGTGGCAAGTAGAATGGAAATATGATGGAATCCGTGTTCAGTATGTGCAAGATGCTGAGGGGCAGTGGCGCTTATATAGTCGTACTGGTGAAGATATTTCACATAGTTTTCCTGATTTAGGTCTTTTGCACCAGTACTCCATAGCTTTAGATGGTGAGTTGCTTGTGGGCACTACTCAGGCAATTAATGATTTTAATGCATTACAGCAGAGATTAGGTAAGTCTAAGCCTAGCAAAAAATTGATGCAGCAATATCCTGTGCTATTTATGGCGTATGATATTCTCCGTTTTCAGGAGGATTCTTATCTGTCCTCGCCACTTAAGCGCCGGCGTGAGTTTCTGCAAGCGCGTGTGGCTACGGCTTCATCTGACCGTTTATTGTTATCTCCCGTGCAGTCTTGTCAATCACAGGAGGATCTTTTCAAAGCTAAGGCATCCTCTAAAGCTTATGCTTTAGCACCTGTAGAAGGATTGATGATTAAGCGTCTAGATAGTATTTATCAGTCTGGACGACCTACAGGAAAGTGGTGGAAATTGAAACGAGATCCTTGTTATATAGATGCTGTTTTGGTTTATGCGCAGCGTGGACATGGTAAGCGGTCATCGTTGTATTCAGATTATACCTTTGCAGTTTGGCAAGGAAAAGATTTGGTTCCTGTAGGTAAAGCGTATTCAGGTTTTACTGATGATGAGCTAAAAAAGTTAGATCTTTGGGTTCGTAAGCATACAATCGCCCAATTTGGTCCTATGCGCCAGCTCGAGCCAACTTTGGTTGTGGAGGTGGCTTTTGATTGTGTTATGCAGTCACCCAGACGGCGTGCAGGTTTAAGTCTGAGGTTTCCACGTATTCATAGAATCCGTTGGGATAAACCAGCAGATGAGGCAGATCATTTAACAACAGTAGCGGATCTACAGTGAGAGGAGTTAGTCATTCACTGCGGATTAAACCAAATTTTATTTTTAAAACAAAGGTAGGTTTCTTGCGGCTGGAACATGTTTTTAAAATCAGAACTTTCTATATCAAGCCCTCCTGTGAATGAGCCAAAAGCAGGTAGTATAAGTGTGTTTTTAGTTTGGATAAAACAACTGCAGCGTATAGTCTTTCTTCCCAGTGATACCTTAGTTTTTGGGTGGAAATGGCCAATAATTTGTGGCCTTTGTTCTACTAGATAATCGTGTGTGAGGATAATGTTCTCATAGCTTAATTGTTGTTTACGTAGCCCAACTAAGCTTCTTGGAATATTGGGGTCGTGGTTACCTAATATCCATATGCATTCAGGTATAGCTTGGGTTATGCTGCTTAGCTTGTTTTTTTGTTTTATAGATAGTTCATCCCAGGATGATGTAGTATGAAAACTATCTCCAAGCAATATGAGTCTAGTCGGTTGATATTCTGCTAAGAGCGTCTGAAGTTTAGCAAGCGTTTCGTCTGCTTCGTAGTCGGGTAGGTTGAATCCGTGTTGATCAAATGCTCGGGCCTTACCTAAGTGTAGATCTGAAATAATCAGAGATTTTTTTTGTGGCCAGTATATACAAC
This sequence comes from Pseudomonadota bacterium, assembly GCA_036128855.1. GTDB lineage: Bacteria > Pseudomonadota > Gammaproteobacteria > Comchoanobacterales > Comchoanobacteraceae > JAYYPW01. Next base: position 109,048 of record JAYYPW010000002.1, on the reverse strand, counting down.
CACGACCATCTAGGTAGAGAGGGTTACCGTGAAATATGAGGCGAATGAGTTGTTTTTTCTCGTGATGCAAATGCACCTTATACCACAGGCTCGGTAACGCCAATTTGTCCTTGGTATTTTCCAGCTCGGTCTTTATACGAGATAGCACAGGCTTCGTCGGATTCAAGAAAAATCATCTGAGCTACGCCTTCGTTCGCATAAATATAGGCTGGAAGATTGGTGGTATTAGAAAACTCTAAGGTGACGTGCCCCTGCCATTCAGGTTCTAATGGAGTAACATTGACAATAATCCCACATCTGGCATAAGTGCTCTTGCCAAGGCAGATGGTCAAAACATTACGAGGTATATTAAAATATTCTACTGTTCGTCCTAACGCGAAGCTATTTGGAGGGATAATACATATATCTGATTCCATTTCTACAAAACTATTTTTGTCAAATTTCTTTGGATCAACTACAGCAGAATGTACATTAGTGAATACTTTGAATTCACGGCTTACGCGGACATCATAGCCATAGCTAGATACACCGTAAGAGATTTTTTTATCACCGTTTTCTACTTTTACTTGCTTGTCTACAAAAGGTTTAATCATACCTTGCTTTGCTTGTGCGCTAATCCATATATCGTTTTTGATACTCATCATTTTCTCCTAGGAATTGCCCTGAATGTAACATGCTCTTTGCAATACTGCAACTACCATACTATTCCAACCTTTCTACTACAATTTTTGGGAATAGATTGGGTGTATGTAGAGGTAGTTCTGCTAATTGCGTTGCAACTAAATAGGCGATATTGTGGATGGCTTGGCTAGCATTACAATTTGGGTGTGTTACAACAACTGGACTTTGGTTTTCGCAGGCGTTTACGATTAGAGGGTCTAAAGGTAGATTGCCAAGCAATGGTATTTGGTGTTTTTTAATGAATGCTTGTGTGTTGGTAGCTGAGAAGATACGGCTGGTTTTTTTGCAGTTTGGGCAGGAGAAGTGGCTCATGTTCTCTACAACCCCAAGTACAGGTGTTTGTGTCTTTTGTAGCAAGCCAAGACCTTTTTCTAAATCTTTTATGCTAAGACACTGGGGTGTTGTAACAAGTACTGCGGCAGTTAAAGGTATTTTTTGCGCTATTGTCAGCTGAATATCACCTGTGCCAGGAGGGAGATCAACTATTAGATAATCTAATTTTGGCCATTCAGTTTTAAATAGCATTTGTTGTAAATACGCTGTTGCCATGGGGCCACGCCACATTAACGGTGTATCTTCATCAACAAGATAGCCCATAGACATGATGCTGATACCGTGTTGTTGAATTGGCTTATAGGTTTTTTCTGTAATCTTGGCTCGTTGGTGGGTGCCCTTTAAGTTAGGAATATTTGGCCCATAGATATCTGCGTCTAGTAATCCTACATGTGCGCCTGCTTGTTGTAGTGCGATGGCTATTTGGCTTGCGATAGTTGACTTACCAACCCCGCCTTTAGTGGAGGTGACAGCTATGATATTCTTTATGTTAGGTATACAGTCACTCTTGTTGGCAACAGCGTGTTTTTTAATCTTACTTTTTATAGATAACTCTAACTTGTGTTTTTCTGAGTCTGTGGTGTGCTTTAAGTGGTTAAGAAGTGTCTCGGTGAGCTCAGTGATATTTTTTTTTACCGGGAAGGGGACAGTTACTTCAATATTAGACTCTACTCGGTTTATGATAGCTGTTTGCCATTTTTTCTTACTAAAAGGATCGCTGAAGTTGCGGACGGTTTTTTCTATGATATTTGTAGTGTCCATAATCTGTTTTTTTAGAAATTATTACACATTTTAGTTTTTTTTATTCAACTTTACAATGCTATCTTTTTTGGCACGTCATTTTTATGCTTTACAGTGTTGCAAAATGTTATTTTTTTATGCTTTAATGTGTGAAGTTGATACAGTTGTTATTACGCATGGTATCTATAAGGGACCTAACATCAATACTTCTCATTACAGCTTCTTGTAGTTTACACGCTGATGTGGCTCCGTCTCTGCGACTTACTAATGTTACAACCTCAAGCGTCAAAGCGCATCTAGAGCGCTCCTGCAACCCCTCCGACGTTCTGTATTCGACTCATTTACAACAAGGTGACCGTATGGTTGAGGTTGACGTTGACCTTGAAGATGGGCAGTCCCTGTGTCTTGTGGTTCACCGTTCTCACTCAGGAAATCTCGCCATGGGAGTGCATCCATTTAGTTTTGCTCAGTCACATTGTGAGATTGTTATTGCAGAAGATGATATTGGTTATGGATTTGACTTTGCAAGTAATTGCGGTGCTGGATCACAGACTTTTCCAGGTTTATAGACTTGATTTATTATAAATATTTCTTAGTCCCTTCTAGTTCTTTCTCATGTTCTAGATTTCTTAAGCTATTTATTTTTTCATACCAATAATTAAACGTGAGTTTTTCACGGTATTTTGGGTTTTCTGCTGCGTCGGCGTATTGTACTAGCCACTTTTCTAGATTTTTTGGGTTTACTTCACTCCAGTCTTTGACAATTACCACAGGAAGTCCCTCGTAAAGATAGTCAAGAGGACTGGTTTGTACAATCACTATTTGTCCTAAGGCTAAACTTTCCCAGAGCCTAATGCAATCTATACCGTGACCATTTGGGCTTATAGAGAATACGTACTGCGTTCTCTTTTGCCATTGCTCTATTCTCGGTATTCTATTTTGTTTATAGAAAATAAAATCTTTGTTCTTGAAATATTCTATTATTTTTTTCCTGGTTATGTATTGGATAGATGCATATTTTCCATCCATAAACCCATAGCCATTTTTCCATCGTGTATCATTGTCTCCCATTCCACCATCTAGGTAGACTTTAGCTATACGCTTATCTGTTTTTGGCATAGAAGACGTGATTTCTACGAGTTTATCATCTTCAAAACGATTTGGCCTTTTCTTTATGAATGGCCTGGTTATAAATTTTTCCAGGTCGGATTTATAAGGTTTAAAGATCGAGGAATCTGTGGCCGGTATGTAGTCTAATCCACGAGGTATTCCTCATACTTTTGGGTGCTTGATAGTTTGGTCATAATTAACTGAAAACCAGTGTATAAGCCTAGAGTTGGTTAGCGCCTTTAGTATTATATTTTTTTGCTTTTCATGTAGTTTGGGATTTCTATCATTTAATTCAGAGGGCATACTTTCGTCACCGTGTGATACTAAGATGAACGGTTTGTAAATTTTGGGTAGCTGATTTTCTAAAAAAAAAAATACATCACTAGTTTTTAACACTATGACGTCGCCTTCCATCATTTTTTCTAAATCTATACGTCTGTTTTTATTGTAAAAATAGTTTTATATACCAAAGTTATGCTCTAAAAAATGCGTACTAAAGTACGTAGCAGAAAACTGGTGATTTTCAATTCTTTTTAGAGGAGGGTTTATCATGTATAAGAGTTGAGCACTGAAAATTTGAGATAGCGAGGACAAGATAACTAGAATTATTGTTATTTTTTTAAGAAAGGAAGATATCATGATACGGGTTTTGAAATACTATGTACTCTATAATAAAGTGTTTGTAATTACATGTGAATTAATTTTTTATTTATTACGTCCCAATATATTACATAGTTTTAGATGATAAATATATTGACTAAGATCGTCTATATGGGATTTATAGGTTGTGAGTTTGGTGGGCTAGGCAGTAGTTTTGTTCTCGAAGGCAATAAAAGCGTAACTGAGACTTTTCTTCTTCATGCATATCATCAATTCCATGTACTTCATTGAGAATGACGTAAGCTTTTTTTAGGTGCTCTAGAGCATCTGAATAATGATGGGTATTCTTGTATAGCAGTCCTAATGCTAGTGGGATAAATACATTCTTAGGTTGTCTTTTCTGTAAATTTTTGAGCTTCTCCAGTGTTTTTTCAGATCTATTCGTCTCGGTGCCACAGAAATATGAAACTTGATGTAGTATGTCGATATTTGGGTGAGAAGAGAGATAGCTTAACGTGGTGTCAATGGCTTTCTCAATTTGGCCGAGGGTGAAGAGCGCTAGGGTGTATTGAGTGACGAGTGGTTGGTGTAGCTTAAACTGTGATGGTAACCTTTCGAATACCCGTATACAACTTTCTGTTTCCTCAGCTATGATCTGTTGCTGCATAAGTTTCTCGATAATCCATGGAGTGATTTTAGGTGCGCGTGTTTTAAGTGCGTTAGTGACTAGGGTTTGTATGCAATGCCACTGTTTGGTCTCAACATATAGTTTTTCGAGCAGTTCTTGACTTTCAGGTGCACGCTTGGCTTCTGGTAACCGTTGTAGATGTTCGATAGCTAGATGTGGTTTGCCTTGATGTTTATAGATCAGGGCTTGTAATAAAGTATGCTGTGCCATGTACTGCCCATTTTCATCTACGTTCGCTAGGTTTTTTTTAGCACTCTCTAGGTCTGGTTGAGGGTTATGTAAAGCACAATATGCTGTAGCTAGATAATCTAGACTGGTTTGATAATGGGTTTTCGTTGCTAATGCAAAATATTGAGTAGCACGTGTATAATCCTTCTCTAAAAGATACTCCAATGCTTGTGCTCTATACTTAGTGTGGTTTTCGTTTTGTTTGCTTTGTCTATAAGCCCAAATACGAGATGGTACTTGGCGTAGCCAACTTTGAATCCTCAGTAACCAGTGCAGTGTAATGATAGTGGCAAGAGTTATTGCAAGAGCTAGATAGATTTGTAATTCAATTTTGTACCGCCAAATCAGAATGATCACTCTACCATCAGTCGGGATTAAATAGGGTATTAATACTATTGTTAGGATGATGAGTGCAGCTATTAATAATCTTGATTTCATGCTTTTACTGTAGGCTCGGACGAGTTACGCCACATGGGGTGAGTAGGGTTGAGAGTATATGCTTACTTAATTTTCTAGCATTTACTCTACACAAAATATTCAAATCCTTCATTTGACTAGTCTAGCAGTTGTGTGTTGTGGCATCAAGTTTTGACCGGTAGCTTGTAGCGTGGATTTTTGCATTATTTACTTAGATTTATGTTTGAGTAAGTGTTTGAGGTGGTAGGTTGGGGAGCCTTTCGTGGGTGGTTTTTTTAGCATTGTCAGATTTATATGGCGTATGTGTGCTCTGCAAAGACCCTATTTGGGTAGTTACGAAGTAAACTAGATTGCTGTAGTTTGGGTACTGAATATCTATTTTAGTTTGCTGCAAGAGATCCTTAATATCGGAAATCAATTGATCTTTACTGGGGTTATGTTGTAGCTTTTGTGCAATACTTTTAGCAAGATTTGTCAAAGCGATTTCAAAGATAGCGCGATCGTTGTAAAGTACACTCCATTGTGCTTGTTCTATGAGTAATTTATTGGATAGCTTAAGTTCTGAAAGTCCTCGTGGAGAATAAGTCCACTTTTCCTCTGGGGATAGTTGTGTAATTTGGATGCTATTGGTTAATATCTTCCAGATTTTTTCCAGGTAATTTGATAATTGTATGTGCCAGTACTGCGAAGAGAATACATCAGACCATGATCTTTCCGAAGCTTTTTGGATAGTAAGATCTGGTTGTGAATTTTTATCTAATTGCGACGCTTGGTGAATACTTTGAGCTAGGTTTTGTAGTTTTTTTAAGGTTTCTTGCTTGCTTGGAATGTCTAATGTAGCTAATTGCTTTATTATGACGTCAATTTTTTCCACTAGTTCAGTAGCTTCGGGCGTTTGTATTTGTGTTGAGGCGATATTTTCTGCTAGTTGTAACCAGGTTATAGCTTCTTTCGGGTTGTGGAAAAATATTAATGTGTAGTCGCTCATTTGTATGCATGCACGTATTTGAGTCCAGTTATCTAAGCTTTGTCCGGGTAGGGGTAATTTCTTTTGCGCTATTAACCCTTCTAATGATTGCACCCAGTGCTCTTGATTGGCTTGATATGCTTTTAGCTGGGTTTGCAATATTCGGGTTTGTTGCTCTGCCTCTTTCTGGGCTTGGCTGGTAATTTGTACCCAGAAACTAAGTCCGATTAAGCCGATAAAAAAGACTCCTTGAATTAAAAAACCTATTATTGTAGAGGTTCTTGATCGGTTTTCTGGAGTGGCTTTAGCGTTTTTCTCAGGCATAGGTTTCCTTGTGATTTATCCAGTTTTGTAGTGTTGAGGTTATAGACTCTGCAGATGCGTCTGGGCTTTCCAGGATAGGGCTTTTAAAACCGTATTCGAGTGCACAGTCAGCCATTTTTTTTGATACAACGAGTAGTGGGCAGTGAAAAATCCAAGGTTGTTTTAGTTGTTGTGCTGTACTACAAAGATGTTTTAGATTCATGAGGCTATGGCTTGTAATAGCATCTATATCTGTGGGGATTTGTTCGATAAGCGTCATTGCTTTGGTGATTTCTATAATTTGAGTGGAGTGGGTGATGATTTTTTTGCATGTATGCCCAAGTCGATTGAGCGTGCTGTTTAGGTTGCTGGTGGACTGATTACCTGAAAAAATGCTTATTTTTCTATTAGTATGGGTTGAGAAATAATTGAGTTTTGCAATACTTTCGCTGTTGAAATTGTCTTCAGGTAGATAATCTACAGGGGTGCCAAGCTCTTCGAGGGTTCGTGCAGTAGCAGGGCCAATAGCAATGATAGTTTGGTCATCATAGTGGTTTCGTAAGTGTTGGTGACAGCAGCGGACTGCGTTTGCACTAAGGAAAATCCATGTGTCTGCTTCTTGTGCGGTTTTCTGGGTAAAAGAGCTGATTTTTTTCGGCGTTACTTGAGTGCATGGCAAAGAGTAGGTGGTGTAACCATGGCGTTGTAAAAGGGTGAGTAGGTGGTTTTGATTGGGGTTAGACTGAGTGACGAGTATGCGTTTATATTTTGCCTGCTTCATGACTTTTAAATAATCTATGCGTTAGTATGTTGCTTTTGACTGTAATCAGACAGTTTTTTCCCGTTATCTTGCATGTCGTGGCCTAGGCCTTCTAAGGTGTTTTGGCAGGCGCATAAGCTAAGAATGAGTAACCCTGTAATGACACTGTGTGATTTTAGCATGATACATTTTCTCTTAATATTCACAGGTTAAGTATACGTGAACAGCGCAAATATGCAAGTATATGCTATGTGAGCATGCTGGTAACCTCGATGGCTGCATGCCCAAGTAATCGTGTTATGGATACTTGAAATATCTGTTTCATGAGTTTTTGTGTTTCTAGGCAATCAAATTGTTCTTGATATAGATTTTCAATACTTTGCCTACGGAAACGGGGTTTTTGTGTGGCGCTACATGGAATAAGGCCGTTTTCTTGGCAGTATGTAAACCAGGCGCTTGGGTAATCAAGACAAGAGAAGTCTAGACTGAATCCAAGTTCTTGTAGTAATACGTATTCAAATAAGCGCACGTGTTTTCGTATGGGTTCACCGTTACTCAATTTATTTAATGTTAGTGAGTATTGAGAAAAGGTTTTAGGGTATGTTTCTTGTGGGTGGCATAGCCTGAAGAGTAATTCGTTGCAATAGAGTCCAGCCCAAAGATTTAGCCCTTGAAGAGGAGGGATGTATGCTGTGGATATAGGTTCGATTCGTTGAATATTGGCTAGTCCGCTGGTAGTTTTAATTTGTAATGCAAGTGGGATAAATGGTTCAAGACAATGGTTTTTTTTGCTGCTTGGTCTTCGTGCAATGGCTTTTACCATGCCGTGCTGGTCATCGAATATACTCAAAAGTAGCTTGTGTTCTTCAAAGGGTTTTTTATGAATGATATAACCTTTAGAGAAATCAATATTGCTTAGATAATTACGTCGCATTGGTCTTATCCCCGGAAAAATCTAACATAGCTGCTTGGAAATGGGGGTACTGAAAGTCAAATTTTTCGTCTAGTAGTTTTTCGGGGATCACCTCTCTGCTATCAAGGGCTAGGGTGCTTGCTTCCCCGAGTGCTGCTCGAACAAAACAGCCAGGTACATAGAGCCATATAGGGCGTTTATAGACTTCGCCAACAATTTTCATCATATCTACGTACTGAATAGGTGTAGGTGCGCAAAGATTATAGGCGCCTTTAGCTTTTTTGGATTGGATGAGTTTATCTATGATGGGGGCAAAATCGTCGTGGTGTAGCCAGCTAATATATTGTTCCGAGCTTCCAACAGTAGCACCACCATAAAGATAGGTGCTCCACAGCCATTGTAGTAAAGGGGGTCTTTTAGGGTGAAAAATGGGCGCTGTTCTAGTGATAATTAATCGGGTTTTACTCTTAGCGGGTATTTCGATGCATTTTTCCCAGTCTTGTGCTAATTTTGCTAGAAAACTATGGCCTGGTGGGCTGTTTTCCGTTACAGCTTCTTCAGTATTGCAGGGATAATAATCAATACCGCTTTGTTGTATAAATACTCTAGGAGGTCGTTTGGTTTGTGCTAGCCAAACGTTTAATGCCTTACTACTTTTGATACGGCTGTCGTAAATCGTTTTTTTGGTCTTTTCTGACCACCTTTTAGGTATAAACCCTGAGCCCCCAATACTTGACCCGCATAAGTTTATTACTGCATCTATTTTTGGTAAGGCGTTTAACTGTTCACACCATGCGCCTGTGTTTTCACCATCCCAGGATATGATCTGTACATGTTTAGGTAAGGGAACAGGTAATTTGTTGTGTTGGCTACGTGTTAAAATTATAACATGGTGATTGCGCCAGTAATGTGTGAGTTTTGTACCTAAAAACCCAAGTCCACCAGCAATAACGATGCGCATGTTTTATCTAAGTGTTTGAATGTACTTGTATGATAGTGACTTTATGCCTTTCATGCAACATTTTGTGCTTATGTTATTAGGTTTTGGGTTTTTGTCATATTATTTTCTTGTTTTAATTCAGTATTTAACCTATCATTAGCGATACATTTTTGTTTTCAGTTTCTTTTTATGCGTTACATCCGTAACTTCTCTGTTATTGCCCATATAGATCATGGTAAATCAACACTATCAGACCGCCTTATCGCTTTGTGCGGAGGCCTGTCTGATAGAGAAATGCAAGCACAGGTTCTTGATAATATGGACTTAGAGCGTGAACGAGGTATTACGATAAAAGCCCAAAGTGTTACACTTTATTATCGTGCAGAGAATGGTCAAGAGTATCAATTAAACTTTATAGATACCCCTGGCCATGTGGATTTTGCCTATGAGGTGTCTCGATCTTTAGCGGCGTGTGAAGGAGCGCTTTTAGTAGTCGATGCGGCCCAAGGGGTTGAGGCGCAGACTGTGGCAGTTTGCTATCATGCTATTGAGCAAGACTTAACAGTATTGCCTGTGCTAAATAAGATTGATTTACCTCAGGCAGATCCAGACCGTGTTGCTCATGAGATAGAGGAAATTATTGGTTTAGATACAAGTAACTCGGTGGCTGTGAGCGCTAAAACTGGATTGGGTGTTCAGGCCCTGTTAGAACATCTTGTTCGTGAAATTCCTCCACCAGAGGGAGACATAGATGCCTCCCTTCAAGCCCTGATTATTGATTCTTGGTTTGATAGTTATCTAGGTGTGGTCTCGCTGATACGAGTTAAATCAGGTGTATTGCGTAAAGGAATGCGCATACGGGTATTTTCTACAGGTAAAGCTTATCAGGTAGATGACTGTGGTATCTTCACACCTAAGCGTACTAGTAAGCCACAGCTAGCTTGTGGTGAAGTTGGATTTTTGGTTGCAGGGATAAAAGATATCCAAGGCGTTCCTGTTGGTGATACAATCACATCACATGATCGTCCAGCAGAGTCAGCGCTTGCTGGATTTCAGAAAGTTAAACCACAGGTCTATGCAGGTCTCTATCCTGTATCAACAGAAGAGTTTGAATCTTTCCGTGAAGCATTAGCTAAATTGACTCTTAATGATGCTGCTCTTGAGTATGAGCCAGAGTCTTCTGATGCTTTGGGTTTTGGTTTTCGCTGTGGCTTTTTGGGTATGCTACACATGGAGATTATTCGAGAGCGTTTAGAACGTGAATATAATCTATCCCTTTTAACAACAGCGCCTACCGTGATATATGAGGTCGTGACGAAAAAAGGTGATAAAACGTATGTAGATAGTCCGGCCAAGCTTCCTGATCCGGGTTTGATTACCTCAATAGCTGAGCCTGTGGCACGAGCGAGTATGATTGTGCCTGATGCTTATTTAGGTGCGGTATTAAAGCTCTGTACAGAGAGGCGAGGCAGCCAGGTATCTATGTCCTATGTAGGTAGCCAAGTGTGCTTAGTTTACGATTTGCCCATGGGAGAGATCGTATTAGATTTTTTTGATAAGCTAAAGTCTGTGAGTCGAGGATATGCGTCGTTAGACTATAATTTTTCTCGCCATCAAGTTAGCGATATGGTGAAGCTAGACGTATTACTTGGTGGTGATAGGGTAGATGCTCTTGCGAGTATTGTGCACCGTACAAAAGCAGAATCTATAGGGCGCCAAATAGTTAAGCAATTGAAAGATCTTATTCCTCGCCAGATGTTTGCTATAGCAATTCAAGCTGCTATTGGCGGTAAGATTATTGCAAGGGAGACAATTAGTGCTATGCGTAAGAATGTTACTGCCAAATGTTATGGTGGTGATATCACCCGCAAAAGAAAGCTTTTAGAAAAGCAAAAAGCAGGTAAGAAGCGTATGAAACAGATAGGTAAAGTTGCTCTACCACAAGATGCTTTTTTGGCAATTTTAAAAGTGGATGCAGGAAAGGGTGATTGATAGAATCATTGCGAGGTTAGGTTGAAAATGAAGGTAAGAATATGAATTTATTTGAACAAAATTGGTTAATATTGGCTTTATCCCTGTCTATGACAAGCGGGGTGCTTTGGTACGTTTTAGTATGGTTTAAGCAGCGTCGTTTGGTTGTTGGTCTGGGTCTAAATGATGAGACAGTAGACATTTACGCAACTCGTGCTATGGCTTTTGGGGCTTCTGGTTTACTGCTGGTTTTAGCCGGTGTGGAAGTGTTTTTATGTCTTTTTACCTTGTTGGTGGCTTTTGGGGGAATGATCTCTTATTACTATCGCTTGGGAGAGCAAGATACATTTGCGCCAATTCGAGAGATTTTCTCGTTTTGTAGAGAGTATGCAGTTGTATTGACTGTGATTTTTGTCGTGAGAAATTTTGTAGTTCAACACTATCAAGTTCCTACAGGGTCCCTTGAGCCTACTGTGCGTCCAGGAGATTTTATCTTGGTCAATCAGTTTGCTTATGGCTGGCATTTGCCTATATTGAATACGAAGTTGATTCCATATGACGAACCTAAGCGTGGTGATATTGTGGTTTTTCGTTATCCTGAAGATCCTTACAAGATAATTTATGTAAAGCGTTGTGTTGGTTTGCCAGGAGATCATATTGTTTATCAAAACAAGACGCTCACTATTAATGGGCAGAAGGTTGAGCAAAAATATCTAGGCGCAAAAAATGTGGGTTTTTTATCTGACCCACAATATGAATCACGGCGAACTGAGTATTTCCCTGGTGTTACGCATGATATCTTAGTTAGAGATGGAGATTATGCATATGACAAAGATGAAGTTGATCTTATTGTGCCACCAGGTCACTACTTTATGTTAGGTGATAATCGAGATAATAGCTATGATAGCCGATTTTGGGGTTCAGTAGCTGAGAAATATATTGTGGGTAAAGCTATGTTGATTTTATTGAGTTGGGACTGGGGTACAAGCTCTTATCTTCCAACTTTTTCTAGATCGGGGCTTTGGTTATGAAATCACTCTCTTCGCTTGAAGAAGCGCTAAGCTATCATTTTCAAGATCCAGATTTATTAGAAAAGGCCCTTACTCATTCAAGTTTTGCAAAAGAAGATAATCAGCGTCTTGAGTTTTTAGGTGATGCATGCTTGGGTTTTTTAATTGCAGAAATGGTCTACCAGAAATACCCACAAAAAAAAGAAGGTTCATTATCACAATTGCGCGCTTTTTTGATAAAAAAAGAGACCCTTGCGCAGTTAGCTAAAAAATTCTCTATATCTTCTTATTTGCGTCTTGGTCCATCACATCCACAACAAAATCTATCGGACAAGACTCTGGCAGATTGTTTTGAAGCCGTGATTGCAGCAATTTATTTAGATGGTGGTCAAAAGCAAGTACAGGATTTACTCCATTCTTGGTACTCTGAACTTTTCGCAGATGTTCTTGATAAAGGCCAAGTCCGTAAAGATCCAAAGACACGTCTACAAGAGTTTTGTCAATCACAATCTTATGCTTTACCGGTATATACTATTTTAGAAAAAGATAGTTCTCCTGTGGTTTCTAGATTTATAGTTGAGGTAGTTCTTGCTTCCTTAAATATTTCTGCTCAAGGTGAGGCTGCTACTAAGCGACTTGCAGAAATGCAAGCTGCAGAAAAATTGCTTAAAGATTTAGGAGATGGCCATGAGTGATACTAAGCGATCCTGTTTTGGTTATGTTGCTTTGGTAGGGCGCCCAAATGCAGGTAAATCAACATTGTTTAATTCTTTGCTTGGGCAGTCCTTAAGTGTGGTTACTAGAAAAGCGCAAACTACGCAGTCCATGATTATGGGTATTTGTTCTGATCAGAAAGGGCAATATGTATTATTAGATACCCCTGGGGTTCAGCAACGTTTTGTAAAAAGGCGTTTTCAAAGTTTGAACAAAATTGCCAATCAAGCTGCATTTGAAGCAGATGTTGCAGTATTTGTCACAGGTGGTTTAACTTGGAAAGAGGATGATGATAAGGCATTAGAGTCTTTGCGGGCATTTGATGGACCGCGCTTTTGTGTATTAAATAAGTGGGATCAATACGCTGATAAACCTCAGAAACAGAGAGAGTTTGTGGAGAAAATACAAGCTAAAGGATTTTTTGATGAAATAATTCTGTGTTCTGCCAAAGTAGGGTTGGGCGTAGATGTGTTGCATACACAGTTACTTGCTGCTTTACCACAAGGTGAGAAGCAGTATGACGACGATATGCTTACTGAGCATTCTGAGGGCTTCATCTTGGCTGAGATTTTACGCGGACAATGTCTATCTTTTTTGCATGAAGAAATTCCCTATCACTGCATCACTCAGGTAGAATCCATTGAGAACCATGATCAACACGTTTTAGTTCAAGCACTTATTTGGGTTCCAAGTTCTGCGAAAAAGACGGTGATAATTGGTAAAGGTGGTAAGAAATTAGAGGCTATTGGACATGCTGCTCGGTTGGAGATGGAGGCATTTTTAGAGAAGAAAGTTGTTTTAAAAACTTGGGTAAAAGTGGGTCAACCTGAATTGCCAAAGTATTAAGAAAAACATTCTATTATGCTTTTTAGATCGTTTTGATCAGAAATGTAAAGACTGATAATATCGTTGGCTTGGAAAGTGGTTTTTCCAGAAATATTAGTTATTTCTCCCTCTCTTTGTAGTCCGAAACAGGTAGCGTGTAGTGGGAGGCAAATGTCTTGTACTGTCTTATTGGCTAGTTGTTGAGGAATTTTTATAATAATAATTTGTCCACCATGCTTTCTCAGTGGTTGGGCAGATAGAATTTGTGGATGTTCTACGTGGTAGTATATTCGTTCTGCAATCATATTTTCAGGTGCTATTGCGGCATGAATTTGGTTTTTCTAAATGATGGGTATTAGTCTAGGTTGGCTAGTTAGTGTGGCAATGAGCGGGATTTTATATGTGTTGGCTTGTAGTGCGCTCACTAGATTGTCTTCATCATCATTACTTAAAGCAAAAAATACATCTTTTTGTTCTATGCTTTCACTTTCAAATAAATCTGTATCATTTGGATCTGCGTGTAATACTGTGATTGTAGGAAATTTATCAGCAAATAAACTGGCTTTTTTTATATCTTTTTCTATAAGTGTAATATAAAAAGAGGCGTCTTGTATTTCTTGGAGAAGCGTAGTCGTTATTGAACTAGCTCCAGTAATCATAATATTTTTGTAAGTGTTGCTTTTGCCAGTTATCTTTGTCATTACCTCTAATTTTCTTTCTTGTGGTTGTGCGAAAATCACATGGTCGTTAGGTTGTATTTCTAGTCTTTTTTGCAAGGGAACAGTTTGGTCTTCTCGTATGAGAGCTAAAATTTGTGTCGGGGCACATAGCTGGTTTTCTAGTTCGGCAATGGTTATACCGCAGATAGGAAAATCTTTTTGTATCGGTATATTAATGACTGCAAAATTATTCATTTCTAGTCTAATAACCTCGTGGCTCCCGGGAAAATCTAATAAATCTACTAAATGCTGAGCGACTATATGATTGGGGTTTAGAACAAAATGATTGTGATAATAAGGTATAAGTGCAAGATGGTCTTGATAGAGCTCACCACTTAGGCAACATATGGTGTGAGGAATGTGAAATACGTTGCGTCCAAGCAAGCATGCGATGAGATTTTTTTCATCACTTAGTGATACACATAGGATTAAATCTGTGTCGTATGCACTAGATTCGGAAAAGGTTGAAGGTTTTATCAAGTCACTCTGTATCACTGTTACATCAGCTTTTTCTTCGATGTGTGTCAATCTCATTGGGTTTTCCCCAACCACCGTTACATCATGGTTTGCTAATGATAGTTTGTAGGATAATAACTCTGCGCAGGTGTTATCTCCAATTATAAGAATCTTCATGGACTAGGTGGTGAATGGTATGTGGTCGTGTATAGTCTATATGCTATGGTTTTGCCGTTAAAACTGCTCTAAAACCTGAAAAAGATCGTCTTCTATTTTTTCGTAGTCTTTATCGATAACTTTGCTACCGTTGATTAATAGCACAAAAGTCCTTGGATCAGGTCCGTAAGGGTCAATGAATCCTGCTAAACTGATTACGCCTTTTAGGTATCCTGTTTTTGCATAAATAGCCTTATGCGTTTGATGTAGACGCTTATTTAAAGTCCCTTTTTCTCCAGGTTGTGCAAATAGTGGAATGAGTTTTCGCATGGAGGGTTCTTGGTAAATAGCTTGTAAGCATTGGTATAGTAGGTTGGCTGAAATGCGATTATTTCGTGATAAGCCTGCACCATCTGCTATACTTGCCTCTTCATCGACTATGCCATGTTTGGCAAGTGCTTTGAGTAGCCCTTGTTCACTCATTTCCCAACTGCTTTTGTGGCCGAAGTATGTAAAGCCAATCTGTTTGAATAGGTGGTTGGCAATGCGATTATTTGAAAAAACTAACATTTCTTCAATGAGGTTTTCTAGGCTAGAGCTTGCGATAGTCTCCTCCCATAATAGCTTTTTTTTGGTAAGGTATTGTTGTACATGTTTTATTTTACCACTGTATGTAATATGTGCGGCGTGTAATTTTTGGGACAATACTTGTGCGAATTGTTGTGCGGGATTGCGTGTACTCAATTTAAGTTCTAGCGCAGGCTCTTCTTTTTTCCAGCACCCTGAAAGTTTTTGTGGATAACTAAAAGGGTCATGATCTAGATGTATTCCTTCTGTGAAAACAGTGTGGTGTGTACTCGGTTCAAAGTCATGGGCACAAAAATTTTGTAGGGATATTTTATTCTCGATGGGTTGTAGTGTGTTTGGGTTTTCAAGTATAACTTGTTGGTTTTTAGGTTCTGCTCTAATAGTAAAGCAATTGTTACTTAAAGTAAGTGAGGAGGTAGGCGCAGCGTAACAGTCTAATACTTCTTCCCAAACTGTACCGGGTATTTGGATACGATTATCAAAATGGTTGCTTTGAATTAGAATATCTCCCTCTATTTTTTCTATATGGTGTGTTTGTAAACTTTTTATGAAAGAATCGATGTCTTCCTCTTGTAAATTAGGATCACCGCCTCCTTGAATGAGTAGATCTCCACGTAAGCTGTTAAAACTTTGTTCTCCTAAAACCTGCATAGTTGTCTGAAATGGGCTCGTTGGAGCTAATGTAGAATAAGCGGCTACTGCAGTGATGACTTTCATGGTGCTTGCGGGTTGTAGATAGATATTTGGATTAGATTCGAATATGATTTCGCCAGATTGACTATTGGCGATAATCATTGCAAAAGTAGCTTTCTTGCTGAGGGGCTGGATGATTGCCTCTAAATCTTGTTCGCTAGTCGCACCATAGATCCATGTGGATAGTAATAATAGAAAAAGACTGGGTAAGTTTCTGTACAAACTGAAGAGACCAAAATAAAATTCTATTATAGTTTGCCTATAAAACTGAGGCAAGACCAACGATAAGTTTCTTGCTTGTCAACGTTGGCCCTGTTACATTAAAATTCAAGATTAATGTAATTTGTTATGACAAGTATGCCTGTGGACGTCACAAAAAGAAAATGGGTAGTAGCTATCACAAAACTGTTGGGTCTACTTGGCTTAGCTGGTCTGCTTTATCCACTTCTCAAGTATCTATCTCCTAGTAAAGAAGCAAGAGCTCAGGGAGGTCCTGTCCGTGTTGATTTGAGTACCATGAAGATTGGAGAGCAAAAGACGATTGTATGGCGTGGTAAGCCTGTTTGGGTAGTACGCAGGTCAAAAGAAGATATAGCACGCCTACCTTCATTGAACGGTTATCTGCGTGATCCGCTTTCCACCATTGATCAGCAGCCAAGCTATGCCAAGAATATTAATCGTAGTGTTAGACCGGATTTTTTAGTGCTTTTGGGAGTTTGTACCCATCTTGGATGTGCGCCTACGTATCGACCTGAACCCGGTGCTGTTGATGCTGCTTGGCCAGGTGGATTTTATTGTTCTTGTCATGGTTCACGATTTGACTTAGCTGGCAGGGTTTTCAAAGATATGCCAGCACCAACTAATCTTGAAGTGCCACCTTATCGTTTTGAACAAGATGTTTTGATTATTGGCGAAGACGTAGCGGCAATGTAAGCGCTTGGAATATAAATTTAGGGAATGCACTAGATGAGTACATTTTTGTTATTAACTTTTGTGCTGTGTTTTTTTGCGGTTTCAATACAGTTTTTGCCGCAGTCTTTTTGGGGTTGGATAGAGAGCCGCTTACCTGTTGGTGCCTTTCTCTATGAGCATCTTGCTCGTTATCCCGCACCCATTAACCTGAATTATTGGTATGTGTTTGGTGCGTTGTCGTTGGTTGCTCTTGTTCTACAGTATTTATCAGGAATTTGGCTTGTTATGTATTACACCCCGACTGCAGATGAGGCTTTTGCCTCGGTTGCACATATTATGCGAGATGTTCCTTATGGGTGGCTTATTCGTTATGTACATGTGGTTGGAGCTTCAGCTTGGTTTGTTGTTATTTATCTTCATATTTTTCGAGCTTTGATATACGGTTCTTTTAAGTCTCCTCGAGAGCTGCTGTGGATAAGTGGGGTTGTTCTTTGGATCTTGTTAATGGCAGAGGCTTACACAGGATATGTTTTGCCTTGGGGGCAAATGTCATATTGGGCAAGTAAAGTTATCATTTCGCTATTGTCTACGGTGCCTTATGTTGGTGGTGATCTTGTTGTTTGGTTGCAAGGGGATTATGAAGTAACAACCGTAACCTTACATCGTTTTTTTGCCTTTCATGTGGTGGGTTTTTCTTTTATTCTTTTAGGTATGGCATTTTTGCATATTGTTCTCTTACATTGTGTGGGCTCTAATAATCCTGATGGCGTGGATATTCTTAAAGTGAAAGATAAACATGGTTGGCCTCGGGATGCTGTCGGGTATTATCCGTATTTTGTTCTAAAGTATTTGCCAATTGTGGCGCTGTATCTTTTTTTGTGTATGGCAGTGGTTTTTTATGCCCCAACTTTCTATGGTTTAGTGCTTGAAGCAGATAATTTTACAGAGGCAAACCCTCTAGTAACGCCTCTACATATCAAGCCTGCTTGGTATTTATCTGCATTTTATGCCATATTACGTGCCATTCCTGATAAGAGTTTAGGCGCAGCTGGTATGTTTTTAGCGATTGTGGTCTGGTTCTTTTTACCTTGGCTAGATAGAAATCCGGTTAAATCTATGCGTTACCGAGGTTGGCTTGGTCGTATTAATTTGGCACTTGTTGTGGTGGCTTTTTTGGTATTAAGTGTCTTAGGACACTTTCCTGCTGATGGCTGGCGTCTTTTTTCTGCTCGAGTTGCAACTGTAGTGTATTTTTCTTATTTTATTTTCTTACCTATAGTGTCCTCTTTAGAGAGGAACTATAGAGTTCCAACTCGTATTCCCAGACAGTCTCTAGCTTAATATGTTTTTGTTTAGTTTTTTTTGTATATTCCTTTACTCCCCTACATGGGCAGTAACAGAGTCACGTATAGAACTTGAGTCTGTTTCTTGGGACATGTCAGATAAAGGTAGCATCGAGCGTGGCGCGGAGAATTTTAAAAATAACTGTATGAGTTGTCATAGTCTTCGTTATGCGCGCAATAATACCATATTAGCCCAGGTAGGCATCACTCAAGAAATGATGCCGCAGTGGCCAAGTGATAGTTGGGGCGGTCATCCCCCTCCAGACTTATCTTTGATGGCACGTCAGATGGGAGAAGATTGGATTTATACCTATTTACACGCATATTATCAAGATTCATCAAGGCCTACAGGGTTTAATAATTTAGTCTAACCACATACTAATATGCCCAATCCTTTTATTACATCCCAAGGCTTGCAGGTTTTGATTGCAGATGATCTCCTTGACGAGGATCTATCTGATAAACGTTGGTATCAGGTTATTAAACTGCATGCGCAAGGTAATATGTCACCAGTAATCTTTGATCGCTATGTTCTAGATATTGTTCATTTTTTAGCATTTGTTTCTGATCCAAGTGTGGATGAGCGTCATGCTCTAGCGCCTTGGGTTTTAGGTTACTTATTGCTACTAATCGTTGCTACAAGTTTGGTTTATCATTACCATAGAAAAGGCGTAATTATCTCACGTACACGTTCACGGAGATAGTAGCGTCTTGTATTTGGTAATAATATAAGGTAATGTGATCCACCATGACGATGCCAGTTGCACAAAAACATATTCTTGGCCGCCCAATGGTGGCAACGCTCTCCACTGATAATTTGGCGCATAATTTGCAAGTAATCCAAAGCTGGGCGCCGCAGTCCAAAATTATCGCTATGGTGAAGTCAAATGGGTACGGTCATGGTATTCGATCGGTTGCAAAACGTCTAGAGAGTTTGGTAGCTTGGCTTGGAGTTGCTTCTATAAACGAAGCTCTTGCTTTAAGAGATAGTCAGATTCGTTGTCCCATCTTACTGATGGAAGGAGTTTTCTCGCCAGAAGAATACCGTTATGCTGCTGCTTATGAATTTGGTGTTGTGATACATGAGCAGCAACAGTTAGAGTGGTTAGAACAAGTACAATGCGCGCCAATTCCTGTATGGCTCAAAATAGACACAGGGATGGGACGATTAGGTTTTCAGGCGCAAGATGTTCCTAATATTCGTACAAAACTTTTAGCTTCTGGTAAAGTCAAAGGTGCGCTTGGTGTGATGTCTCATTTTGCGTGCGCTGCGGATAAAAATCATGTCTTAAATGCAAAACAGATTTCTCGTTTTTCTAGTTTACGTTCTGATTTTTCAGGCCCTGCAAGTATGTGTAACTCTGCTGGTATCCTTCATTTTCCAGATGTACAGTATGAATATGTTAGGCCAGGTTTAGCACTGTATGGTGTCAGCCCTGTTGAGCAAAAGACAGCTTTTGATTACGCATTGAAGCCAGTTATGACTTTGCGCAGTGGTATCATTGCGATTAGAGATTGCAAAAAAGGGGACACTATTGGTTATGGAGCAGACTATGTTTGCCCACGACCTATGCGTATTGCAGTAGTGGCCTGTGGTTATGGTGATGGTTATCCGCAAACAGCACCGCAGAATACGCCTATATTGATTGATGGAATTTGTTGTCCATTGATTGGTAGAGTTTCTATGGATATGCTCACAGTTGATGTTTCTCAATGTCCATCTGCTAGTTTTTCAAGTCCAGTGACCTTGTGGGGAGATGGTTTACCTTTGGAAAGTATTGCTCAGGTTACCAAGCGTAGTCCTTACGAATTACTCACTGCTGTCCAGCATAGGGTTCAATTTACATGGGAAGGGGTTTCTTAATGTCCCCTGACGCGCCGATAGGTATCATAGATAGTGGTATAGGTTGTTTTACGGTATTGCGGGCTTTGCGGCAGGTGTTACCAAAAGAAAATTGGTTGGTACTACAAGATAGGGAGTATGCACCATATGGGCAGATGACTGATGCACAGATTATACGTAGAACTTCATCTTTGGTTCAACGCTTACAGGATTTGGGTGTTAAGGCAGTAATTTTAGCTTGTCATTCTAGCTCATCCCTGGCACATGCTTATTTATCAAAGCACTTCCAGATTCCTATTATCGATCTTTTGCGCCCAACAGCACGAGGTCTTGCGCATAATTTTTTGGATCAAAATATACTATGGTTAGCTACTACTGCAAGTATTCGCGCAAATAAACTACCAGTCTTATCTCAGAGTTATGGGTTTCATGGTAATATTGTCCCAGTTGCTTGTCCAGGGTGGGTCGATGCTATCGAGTCAGATACTTGGCGTACTACAGCATTTACACGTGCGGTGCACGACTTAGTAGGTAGCTCACTTCTTCAATTCAAAAATAAGAAAGCACATATTTTGCTCGGTTGTACGCATTATCCATGGATAAAGACAATATTGTCTGATTTTTTGTATGATCAATATGTTTGTATCGATCCAGCAGATTGGGTGGCCCATGCGAGTAAGGTGTTACTAGATAATAGTGGGTTGATGAATTCTAACGACCGTCAAGGTATGATTAAAATACTAGATAGTGCTAGAATTCCAGTGATATGGAGGAATTACTGTCAAACTGAATATACCGAAGTAGAGCTTGTTTGAATAAGTCTTGCTTTTTTATCTTATCTGACTATTATATGCACATATGAAGACTATACGGATCTAAACTTGGTGTATCGCATCGTAACTCGTCAAAGTAAGCTTGCTTTACGCCAAACGCAAATGGTAGTGGATGCCATAACCCGTGTATGGCCTGACTTTTCTTATCAAATTCTTCCTATGAAGACTATGATGGATGACACTGAGATACCAATTAGTCTTAATGGTGGTAAAGTATCTTTTGTAAAAGAATTAGAAGAGGCCGTGCTTAGTGGATTTGCTGACCTTGCAGTACACTCTTTGAAGGATATGGCGTGTAAGTTACAAGATGGCTTAGTAATTCCTGCTTTTTTGCCAAGAATTGAGCCGAGAGATGCGTTGTTAACCGAAGAATTTTCTGGGCTTTCTAGCTTGCCACAAGGTGCTATTGTGGGCACATCTAGTCTAAGAAGAGCCTCTCAGCTTTTGTCGATACGACCGGATCTACAGGTTGTACCGTGTCGTGGTAATGTCGATACGCGTATTCAAAAGTTAAAGCGAGGAGATTTTTCTGCTTTAGTTTTAGCAGGGGCGGGATTAGAGCGGCTGAATCTTTCGCATTTGGTTGGAGAGTATTTGTCTACAGATCAAATACTACCCGCTTGCGGTCAAGGTGTAATAGCCCTTGAGTGCCGTCGATCAGATGCTATTTTACTCGAAAAATTGGCTTTAATACATGATCATTCTACTGGAAGATCTTGTTACGCTGAGCGTAAAGTTGTTGAAATATTGGGGGGGCACTGCCAGCTGCCGCTTGGGGTTTTCGCCAAAGAGATTGAGGGTAAGCTTCTCGTGCGCGTTTGTTTAGGTCATGTAGATGGAACACAGATGGTCTATGAATCTTGCTATTTAGATAAAAACTCTATGGAACGTGATAACGTAGTCTTAGAGGCTATGTGTCAACGCTTGCTTGAAAGCGGTGGTGCAGAGATTTTACATGCGTATACGTAAATGGTTTATGTTAATGATCGCGTGTATACGCTTTTTTTTAGCAGTTATATTACTTGTTTGTAACTTAGTAATTTGTTCTTCTATAGTTTTTTTATTGTTGCCATTGCCTCGATTTTTTGGCCTTGGCCAGCAGTGGTTTAGTGGTGTCCAAAAAAAATTACAAAGACTGCATTCGGCTAATATCGCCTGGATTTTGTTGCATATTTCTGGTGTTCGTTTTAGTGTTAATACGTCAGACTCTTTTTTAGACCAAGGTAGATATATAATGGTTGTTAATCACCAGTCTGGTGTCGATATTTTAGTTTTATTAGCACTGTTGCCTAGAGATCTGCCTTTGCTTAAGTTTTTTCTTAAAAAGAGCTTGGCTTATATTCCATTTTTAGGTTGGTTTTGCTATGTCATGGGCTACCTCTTTGTTGATAGGGTTCCAAGTCATGCAACTTTATCAGATGCTAAACGTATTTTGTGTCTACAGCGCGCACGCTTATCTATGCAATGTAAATCTGCATTAGAAAGCCCAACAACATTAGTATTGTTTGTGGAGGGGACACGTTTTAGCCCACAAAATAAACCAGGTCTTTATCAACATGTTTTACAGCCCCAATCAACTGGTTTGGCTCTTGCGTTAGAGCAGGCACCAGTAGATTGTCAAGGAGTGATAGATACTACGATTTTTTATGCACAGACTAACCAAGTTACTCCTTGGACGCTCTTGAGTGGTTTATGTAAAACGATTCATATAGATATGCATACTCATGCGTGTAAAGAATTTTATGCACAAGATATACTCAAAAAAAAGTCCAAAAAGCGAAAATTATCAGAATGGCTGCAAGCAATTTGGCTGCAGAAAGATGCATATTTAGCCGCCCGGTATACCGCTTTATTTCGTCTTGAGAAAAAAACAAAGGTATGATAAAATCTGCAAAATAACTATGTACAACGATAATGATAATTCCTAAAATACATATGGCACCCATGATGGGTTGGACGGATCGTCATTTTCGATATCTACTGCGTAGAATATGCCCTAGTGTACTTTTGTATACAGAGATGATTACAACAGGTGCATTAATTTATGGTAAGCGCCTGCATTTATTAGATCATGATGCATCAGAGCATCCATTGCTTGTTCAATTTGGTGGCTGTGATCCAGATCATCTTTATCAGTGTGCGTTATTAGCGCATGATCGTAGATATACAGGGGTTAATTTAAATGTGGGTTGTCCAAGCTCTCGTGTACAGGCAGGGAATATGGGCGCAGCTTTATTTAAAGATAAGGATAGGCTGGTTTGTTGCGTTGCTGCAATGGTGCGATCAGGTTTGCCGGTGTCAGTAAAGTTGCGTATAGGGGTTGATGATTGTGACGATTTATCGTATCTTATTGATGTTGTTAAGTCCGTTAAAGACGCAGGTTGCCGGTTTGTCCAGATTCATGCACGTAAAGCATGGCTTAAAGGGCTTAATCCGAGGCAAAATAGAACTGTACCCCCACTCAATTATGCAAGGGTGCTAGAGCTGGCTGATGCCCTAGGTGACTTTCCAATAGTGCTCAATGGCGGTTTAGTATGTTTGGATACGTGCGAAGAGTTTTTACAGCAGTTTTCAGGTGTGATGATAGGACGAAAAGCTTGCGAAGATCCATGGTTTTTGCGTGATTTACACCATAGGATTGCAGGGAATGAGAGGCTAATGTCTAAAGTAGACGTGTTAAAAAATTATCTTGACTATTCTCAGATGCAGATTGCTGCAGGAGTGCGGCCATCTCAAGTCTTTAAACCACTTTATACGCTGATGAAAGGTTGCCGTAATGCGAAGAAATATCGTACGGCTCTGATGACACTCAGCCGTGCTGAGCCTACAGAAATAAAAGCATCTTTACCAAATATTCGTCAGGAACTTATTCATTATATCGATTTAGGAGATCAACATTATGCTTGAAGAACAGAAAAAGCATTCTAAACCTAGCAAAGACGCGCAGGAAAATATCACTGTTGAGTCTTTAAACGCAGAGTTGTTGCGCCATGCGATAGCATGTATTGATTGTGTGGATAGCTTGGGTTTTCAAGATGGTTTAGCTAAGCTACAAGGTTCTCATACTAAATGGAAGCAGTCTTTGTCTGATGATATTGCTGTATTTTTGGATTTTGCGACGATTTTAGAATCTGGTCGCCTCGGATCAAGCATATTGCCTGTCTTTGAGGCAATAATGTCACTTTGGTTAGGTTGTAAGAGAGCTCAGGCATTTTCTCAAGGGAATTTTCTTAAGCAGGTTCCTATGGCTGAGCGCTTGATGAGGCATTTAGATGAGGTGACTAAACTGAATGTGAGTGCGATTATACAGCTTGGGCCACTAAGTGTTGTTACACAGCCAGAGAGCCAATCTGCAGCGCAAGATCAAGATTCTAATACTACTGATACCACTGTTTCTACTGAGTCTGTAGAACAAAGTCAAATGACAGAGGGTAACCTTAATCAAGATGAGACATTGGATCAGATAGAGAAGGGGAAATCCTCATTTGATATAATACCACCCCAAAGGGAACTTAATGGTGTTCTCTCACAGGGTAATTCTATACATGCAAGCAGTGTGTCTTCAGGTGCTACAGATAGTCTGCTACAAACAGAACAAATGTTAAAACAAACTCCAGCACCACTCTCTTCAACTTCTGAATCTGCAGAGGCAGCTGTAGATGAGAAGTCTCAGCTTGATCAAGAATTAGATCAAGAGACTATGAAAATACCTGCTCCTGAGCAAACAGAAAACGATTTACATAGCTTACTAACCCAGTTGGATATGCAATATCATGATAATTTACAAGAAGACACTCAGAAACGTTTTCAACAAATAATCCTAAAAGCACGTGAAGATGCTAAAAACAATTATGCTCAGGCCTCTATCCATGAAATGGTTGTGCATGGTTTTCTTGCTGAGTTAACTATTTTACGTTTACGTGTTGCGATATATGGAAGTAGGGGAACTAAAAATCTTGATAACCAGGGTGATCTTAATAAGTCTATTCATGCAATAGATACGCAATTAGCATCTTTTTTAGAATCGATTAGAGAAATACAGGGTGATTCACACAGTGTACTTCCAAAGCGGTCGCATAAAAAACCTAAACAGATCTTATCACAACATAGTATCGCAGCTTTTTTGCAATCAGTGAGTTTAACATTAGCTAAACCACAGTCAGCTCAACAGCCCATGGTTAATCGTTCTGGGTCAACATTGCCTGCGATATCTGATGATGATTAATTCGGTAATTCTGAGGAATGGTGATGTAATATTTGCCAGGCTGTATCCTGGATTTTTTTAAAAATAAAAGTAAAGCGTGAAGAGCGGCTAAAACGTCTATTTTGATCAGTATAGTGAAATGTATACAACCCACTGCAAACTAAGCATGCACTACTGTCTTGGCAGATAAGCTTTTCGGTAGTGATCTTAATGTTTTTTTTGGTTAATAAGTTTTGGAAATAGTCTATTTTTTGTTGTTTATTTACACATAGATCAGGCGAAAATGTGGGGATAAGAATGCTATTATCTAGATAAAGAGATACTATTTCTTCGGCTGTTGTTGCATTTTCTACGTGATTAATCCAGCTAAAATATAACTCTTTGGCAGTTGTTGTATGTAAATTGGACATAATGGCTAAGATGGTTTGTTGATTTTGCGTGGAAGGTTGAAGTGTTGATTGATTTCTTCTAAATCTTTTTTTGTAAGTGTGCCACAAAGTCTTTTTAATTCAATATAATTGACTAGATACTGATAGCGTGATTCTGCTAGTGATTGTTGATCTAGGCGAAGTTTAGATATATTATCTAAGACCTCTAGTGTGGTTGTGGCACCAGCTTGTAACTTAATTTTATTCATTTTAATAAGTTCTTTAGAAAAATGCACGGCCTGGCTATTTGCTTTAATAATCTGTTTTCCTGATTCTAAACGATGATAAAGATTGCGAATGGAGCGATTAGTATCTTGTTCTATCTTAGCTAATATACTCTCATAGTACAGGGTGTTTTCTGATTGCATTTTATTGGTGTAGTATCTTTTCCCTCCAGAGACTAGTGGGTATTTAAGACTAACACCAATAGACTGTGAGTTTTCTTCGGGTATATTTATAAGGGTGCCGTAGTCGTTACGATGGTATTTGATACTCGCATGGCCAGTTACTGTTGGGTAGTACGATGCCTGAGACGCTTTTTCATGCGATTGTGCAATCGCAAGATTTGTTTTGGCAATTTGTATGTCGAGATTACGTTTTTGCGCGTGTTCCAGCCATTCAGAAAGTTTGGATACGGGTTTATCTGAAAACTGTTTTTCACTGTCTAACGCTAGTACTTCCTGAACTTGTATGCCAGAGCTGTCTATTAAGGCTTCTTGGGCTTCAATAATATTTTGCTCCGCAGATAGCACATTCGCTTTAATTCTTTCTAGCTGTGCTTGTGTTTCAGCTAGATCAGTTTCTGTCATGATGCCAGCTTGGACTTTCTGTGAGACATCTCTGTAACGCATTTGTGTTTCATCTTGTTCTGCTAGAGTAAATGATAGGCTATCTGTTGCCATTAGTAAGTTAGTATAGAGTTGCAATGTATTAGTGATAAGTTGACTGCTGCTTTTTTGAAATACTAGGAGTGCTAGTTTGCTTTGTTCTTCAGCTGATTCGTATTGCGAGTAGGTTTGTAAGTCAAAAAGAATTTGACTCAAGTTGAGCGCGATATCTTTTTTCTTGAAATCATATGTTGGTCTGTTTGCTTGGTCGACAAATGTGCTTTTTCTAGATGTGGTATCGGCATTAATTTGTGCACTGGGTAGTAGAGCAGCCAAAGCTATTTTTTTATCGTTTTGATCTCTAAGCCAAGCGTATTTACTCGCTCGGTATGTGAGATCATTAATAACAGCCTTATCAAGTATCTCACTGAAGCTAGCAGCATGTACTTGTGTCGTAGTGCTAGCTAACCAAATAAATATGATTGTGAATGTGTATGAATTTGATTTAGAAAATGCCATTGAGATACTTAAATAAGTGGTTAATAAGGATATATACCGTTCTAGGCGTGCACTAGCCTATGATTTATTGATAGCTGCTCCCAGTTTTTTTACTTGCTCGTTTAAATTAGCTTGTACGGATGCAATCTGGGCTTGTAACGCTTCTATGGATTGTTGCATGGTATCGATTTTTTGTTGGATGTTACTTACAAGCTGGTTAATTTGTTGTTTATTATTTTTATCTTGTTCTTCAATACGGGCTTGCAAAGTACTTTGTACGCTTTCGATACTGGCGTTTGTAGTGTTTTGAACATTAGTTATGGATTTGTTAAGAGTTGTGACTGCATCATTTAGATTCTTCTGTGCATTATCTGAGCTTTCTTGCACCTGTTGTTGCAAGGATTGAATCGCTTGACTAGATTCATTTGCAAATAGATTAGGCGTTAAGATTAAAAGTGAACTAAGAAGGTAAGTGTTGATACTCATTGTGTAAATCTCATTGAACGTATTTTTAGTCTAATTATCGAATTATTAAAAATCAAGTATGTTGCTTCTTTTCTTGCTTACTGCCTCGATGTTTTGTTACTATCTACTCGTGAAAGATAAGCTACTACATCATCAATATCAAGTCAGTGATATCGAAATAAAACAGCCTGAGGTTGTGTACGAAGGTTTTTTTGCAATGCAAAAATTATCTTATCGTTATCCGAAATTTGCTGGTGGTTCAAGTTCATGGTTACACCATGAGGTTATGGTTAGGCCTCCAGCAGTTGTTGTTCTTCCTATCGATATCAAGGAAAGAAAAGTTGTTCTCATTGAGCAGATTCGTTCAGGTATAGTTGCAGTTTCTGGTCGACAACCTTGGCTATATGAGGTTGTTGCAGGTCTTCTCGAGGCTAAAGATTCACCAGTATCCGGGGCTGAAAGAGAACTGGAAGAAGAAACAGGTTTACAGGCTCTAGCTTGGGAGAAGATAGCTCAATATTGGGTAAGCCCTGGTGGAAGTACTGAAGAAGTCTATGCATACTGCGCTTTAGTGGATAGTAGTGAGGCTGGCGGAATACATGGTCTTGCCACAGAGAATGAGGATATTCGAGTTCAAGCGTTTGCTATGGATGATGTTTTAGATGCTCTACAAAGAGGAGAAATAAATAACAGCGCTACTTTACTATGCTTACAGTGGTTACAGTTAAATCAAGCTAAGTTAGTATCTATGTGGTCGTCTATTTAATATAAAAAGGAGTCGCAATGAGTAATTACACATCTAGTGCACTTGAGGTGCTAGAAGGACTAGATCCTGTCAAAAAACGACCTAATATGTACACCGATACATCTCGTCCTAATCATTTAGCGCAAGAAGCTATTGATAATGGCGTGGATGAGGCACTTGCAGGTTTTGCTAGGAGGCTAGAAATAAAAATTTATCGTGACGGCTCAGTTTCAGTTGAAGATAATGGTCGTGGTATGCCAGTGGATATTCATCCGACTCATGGTATTCCAGGAGTACAGCTGATTCTAACTAAGTTACATGCTGGGGCAAAGTTTTCGAATAAAACCTATCAGTTTTCAGGAGGTTTGCATGGGGTAGGTATTTCCGTTACCAATGCACTTTCATCTAAATTGGTTGTAGAGGTAAAGCGTCAAGGTAAGAAATATCGTATCAGTTTTGCAGATGGCCATTTAGACGAGCCTTTACACGAAATTGATAAGGTAGCAGCGAGAGATACGGGTACAAAAATACACTTTTATCCAGACGAGCAGTACTTTGAAAACCCAGCTTTTCATATACCTGAGTTATCGAGACTCTTACGTGCAAAGGCAATTTTGTGTGCTGGTTTAGAAGTGTCTTTTATTGACGAGATACATGATAAGTCTTACGAATGGTTCTACCCCGATGGTATTAAAGCTTATGTTGCAGAAGTATTACAACAGCAAGATGTTTATCCAAATCCACCTTATGTTGGCAAAGTAGAGGAAGAACTTTTCTCTATGGACTGGCTAGTTGGCTGGTCTATGGATGCAGCACATGTACTTAGAGATAGTTATGTTAATCTCATACCTACTCCTCAGGGTGGAACGCATGTTAATGGGTTGCGTTCAGGCTTACTGGATGCGGTGCGTGAGTTCTGTGATTTACACCAAATGTGTCCTAAAGGCGTAAAGTTAAAAGCAGAAGATATCTGGGAAAGCTGTCTTTTTGTACTATCTGTAAAATTTCCAGAACCGCATTTTGCAGGGCAGACTAAAGAACGGCTAGTTAACCAGTCAATTACAAGCAAAGTACAATCTCTAGTGCGAGATCAGTTCAGTCTATGGTTACACCAGCATATGACTGACGCACAAATTTTAGTTGAGGCTTTTATTGCTCAAGCACAGAAGAGAATGCAAACAGGGCAAAAAACACAGCGTAAAAAATGGGTTGCAGGTCCAAGATTGCCGGGAAAACTTGTGGACTGTTTATCATCTTCTATGGCTGATAGTGAGCTTTTTCTTGTTGAGGGGGATTCTGCTGGAGGTTCAGCTAAGCAGGCTAGAGATAAAAATCATCAGGCTATACTGCCTCTACGTGGAAAGATACTCAATACTTGGGAGTTAGATGGTAGTAAAATATTACAATCAAAAGAAGTTCAGGATATCTCTATAGCAATAGGTGTTGATCCAGGGGCTGCTGATCTTACAGGTTTGCGATATGGTAAAATTTGTATACTTACAGATGCTGACTCAGATGGTAGTCATATTAGTACACTGCTCTGTGCACTTTTTTTGCGCCACTTCCCGGCCTTGGTTGAAAAGGGACATGTGTACGTAGCTTTACCTCCACTATTTAGGGTTGACCATAATAAGCATGTATATTACGCACAGGATGTTGCTGAGAAAGATCAAATTGTTAGACAAATCCATCAGAAGCATCCTCAGGCCAAGCTTATTATTACCCGTTTTAAGGGTCTTGGAGAAATGAATGTCACTCAATTACGTGAGACTACCATGTCATCGCAAACACGTCGTCTTATGCAGCTTACATCAGCCGTGTCTGATGGCATAAACACAGCAACCATGATGGATATTCTGCTAGCTAAGAAGCAAGTGGCTGCCCGTAGATCATGGCTGAATGAAAAAGGTGATTTGGCAGATATCTAAATAGGTTTTTATCTGAAAGTATATAAGCTTAATAGCTTGCACTTTTATGTGGTATTTGGTAGTTTGGGTCTTTTTCTCTAATGGGCGATAATATGGCAAGGGATAGTAAAGTGGGAAATAAGGATAATGATCTTTCTAGACTACGTCTTGCATTTTTTCCGATCTATGACTCAGAATTATCTCAATTTATTCCGATGTGTGGTCTGGTTTTTTTTACAATTTTTGCTTTTCATTTACTCAGATCTGTTAAAGATCCGCTTATCACTACTGCCCCAGGTTCGAGTGTGGAAGTATTATCTTTTTTAAAGATATATTTAGTTTTACCAAGCACTATTCTCAGTAGTATTCTCTATATGCGTTTGCGTAGATCTTATGGCTTATATGATGCTTATAATCTAATAATAGGTCTTTTTATAAGCTTTTTTTTCATTTTTGCAGTCTTTATTTATCCTAATGCGGACTATTTACATCCTTCACTTGAGCAGCTACAGTCCTGGCAAAATGCTTATCCAAGTTTTAAATACCCATTAGTTATGGTGGGTTTATGGACACACTGTTTGTTTTATGTTTTTTCAGAACTATGGGGTACTTTTGCACTAAGTATTTTATTCTGGCAAATTGCTAATGATACGACTCGTTCAGACCAGGCGAAGCGATTTTACCCGCTTTATGTGATGTCAGGTAATTTAGCTATGCTAGCACTATATCCTACACTTGATCATATTGCGCATAATCCTGTAAATGATGTGCAAGAGGCTTCTGGTCTAGTCGTGGTTAGTGGTATGTTCTTAATTGGTATTTTCTCTTATATACATAAAAACTTACTACCTACATTATTAGCAGAGAATAGGGTCACTGATAGTAAGCAGAAGAAACTATCTTTTTCCGGTAGTATAGGCGTTTTAATGCGTTCGAAGTATATTGGCTGTATCGCTCTATTGGTTCTTTCCTATGGTATAGTAATCAATTTAGTAGAGCTTATTTGGAAGTCTGAACTTAATAAACTTTTTCCAGTCCGCTCTGATTACTTAGCTTTTAATCGAGATTATATCTTGATGACAGGGGTTGCTACTATTTTTATGAACTATATTAGCAAAGGTGTTATTCGCAAAATGAGTTGGATAACAGGTGCAATTATAACGCCAATATCATGTGGTATTTGTAGTTTATTGTTTTTTATCTTTGTTTTGAATAAGGATGTTCTTAGTTCATTTTTACTTACTTTCAATGTTGTTCCACAGGCCTTTAGTGTTTGGTTTGGTGCATATGGTGTGTTGATCAGTAAAGGTTCAAAATACTCTTTTTTTGATCCTACTAAAGAAATGGTTTTTATACCTTTAGATAATGAGTTACGCACCAATGGCAAAGCTGCTGTAGATGGTATTGGTGGTAGACTAGGAAAATCTGCTGGTGGGTTACTAGCTTCAACACTTTTTATGGTAATGGGTTCTCCGCCTGCTATAGAGATTGCGCCAATTTTAGCTGTAGTGGTATTTGTATTAACTATTGTTTGGATTGTGGCAGTGGTAAGTTTGAGTAAACTTTATAATAAAAAACTGCAAGAAAATATTCACAAGGAGCTAGATAGGGGAGAGGGTACTATTTCTGTATCTGCGTAATTCTATTATTTTTTTACTATGGTTTTTAAATATGGAAATTTGTATGTTCTTGATTTAGTGCTAAGTATTATTTTTTCTAATACGTGTTCAGTAGGTATGTAACTGATAGTTTCTGTATATCAGTTTGATATGAAGTTTCCCGGATAGGTCTTATCTGACATTAAAGCGTTATTTTTGAGAAACTACTTCTAAGGTTTGCGTTTTTCTCTTTATTGTTGCGCCAAGATTGCAGAAATTTTCTTCGAGATGCACATAACCTCTATCAACATGATGAAGATTAGAAATATATGTTGTGCCACAGGCTGCAAGTCCGGCTAAAATTAATCCTGCAGATGCTCTAATATCGCTTGCAATGATGTCTGTTCCGATCAATTTATCATTTCCTGCTGAAATTACTCTGTTACCCTCGATAGTTAGGTTAGCTCCCATTTTTTGGAACTGTATAGCATGCATAAATCTATGCTCAAATATATTTTCTTGTACGCATGCAGGTCCGTCAGCTATACAGTTTAATGCTAGCCATTGTGCTTGTAGGTCGGTTGGGAATCCAGGATATACTGCGGTAGAAATACTGACAGCTTTGGGTTTTTTGGGCATACAGATGGATAATGATTGTTTATTTATTGTGATGATCGCACCAGCCTCTTCTAGCTTGTCTATTACGGCGCCTAGGTGCTCTGGATGGATATTGTGGATTTTAAGATCTCCTTGCGTAATAGCTGCCGCTATCATATAAGTGCCTGCCTCCAGTCGATCATAGATTATGTTAAATGTTTTGCCAGTTAAATCTTCAACGCCTTCTATTTCTATTGTGTTTTCACCTGCGCCGCTAATTTTACCGCCCATGAGATTTATAAAGTCACAGAGATTGACTATTTCAGGTTCTTTTGCAGCATTATGTATAATAGTCTTACCTTCTGCTAGGCTCGCGGCCATTATCAGGTTCTCGGTGCCTGTTACGCTTGCAACATCTAATGTGATTTCAGCACCCTTAAGTTTACCTTGAGTGCTAGCATGAACAACGCCACCTTGTACTTCGATATATGCACCCATCTTTCTTAGGCCTGTAAGATGAATATCTACAGGTCTAGCACCAATATTACAGCCGCCAGGAAGAGGTATTTGTGCTTTTTTATAGCGAGCAAGTAGGGGGCCTAATATTAGAAATGATCCTCTTAGTTTTTTTGCTACATTTTTATTTAGTGCTTCTCCTGTACATTGCTTTGGATCTATTGAGATAGAGTGATCTTCATGGATACAAATGTTACATGCTAGCGAGCTCAATGCTTCCAGCATGGATGTAGTATCTAATAATCTTGGTATGTTATATAACCGTGACGGTGTTTTAGCTAGCAAACATGCAGCAATAATTGGGAGAGAGGCATTTTTTGATCCAGAAATATGCACACTACCCTGAAGTTTGGTGCGGCTTTGTACTGATAGCTGTTCAATAGTGTTTTTTTGCATTATGAAATAATCTTCGCTGAGTTGGCGTTAAGTATAACTCAATTAGATCATTCATATTATCAGGAAAATTTAAAATATGACACTGTTTTTTACGATCTGTACAACTTTTTATACTTAATAATAGCCATGCTATGCCAGACGAGTCTATTTTATTTATATTAATACAATCAATATTTACATAGTTTTTCGCTTTGATGATTGTGCGTTTCCATGTTTTCATCATTTCAAGACAAAGATTGTTAATGGTCAAATCGCCAACCATCATGAGTCTATTATTTTCTATGGTATAGGTTAATCCACTTCGCATAACTATTTGTTACGTGCTTCTTCGAGTTTGTCATTTAAACCTTTTAATCCGCTTGATCTGATTGTAGAAGCAACTGTGAGTCGCATGTGGTCAAGGAAGCTTATGTTGTCGACAGTTAAATCGTTTATTTTCCATGATTCATGTGTGGAGTCTGTGTTTTTACAGCTTAGATAGAATCCAACAGTTAAACTTTTTTTGTCATCTTTCAAGATGCCATAAACTGGAGTGTTGTCTTTGTTTATGCGACGAGGAGGGTAAAATTTAATAGGATAGTTTTTATCTAATTCACGTATAAAGTCTCCATACTCTTCAATAGCAATTTCTTGAAGTAGTGTACGAAGGCGCGCCTTTTCTTTTTCTGTGCTGTTTTTCCAATTATACCTTCCGACTATATTTGCTGCCATATAGTCGATGTCTAATGTAGGTAATATATCTTGGGTAATTATTTCATTGACCTCTTTTTGGAAAGTTTTATCGTCAATGGAGCTGTTTTGTAGTTTGTCTTTGCGGTCTACTAAATCTGTAAGAAGGCAGTCTACGACAACATCTGGTGAAACTTCGCAGCTATATGTGTGATCTTTTTCTTGTTTGCACTGTGGTTCGTCGGCGAGTATATTGTTAAAAATAAATAAGCTAAGATAAATGACTGAAATCATAGTTGTTAATCCTTGTTTGTTAAGGCGCCAATGGCCTGACCTATTAAATTTTCTAAGATTATCCCAGAATACGTCTTGGCGATCTTGTCACCGTTGTGTAGCATTTTCTCATCAAAACCAGGTTTGATTTGTGCATATTTGCTGCCGAGGATGCCTTCTGTGAGTATGCTGATTGTACTATCTCTAGGTATTTTGAATCCTTTGTCGTAGATGATGATATCTACTTGCGCAAAGTAGGTGTCTTTTTCTAAGTTCACACTCCTGACTTCGCCTACTTTTACTCCTGCTATCCGTACTGGCGCTTTTGGTTTGAGGCCTGTAGCGTCGTCGAAATCAGCTAGAATATGGTATCTAAGACCTTTTGTATCTGTGCTGAAGGAGGTAGTTTGCACAATCAAGAAGAGTAATGATGTCAAGGCAAGCATTGTGAACATGCCAATGGTTATTTCCATGTTTTTGTGCCTGATCATTGCCAAATCCTCATCATTAATGCGGTTAGTAATAAGTCAAATAGAAGAATTAGTACTGATGAATATACTACTGTTTTTGTAGCTGACTGTGCAATCCCTTCGGCTGATTTAATACTATAGTAACCTTGATATAGTGAAGTTATACCTATAGTTACTGCGAAAATTACACTTTTGAATATTCCAGTTGCAACGTCATGTGTAAAGGAAACGTTGCTTTTAATATTCATCCAAAAGGTGCCTATATCTATATTTAACCAGTATATGGCTGTTAAGTGTCCTCCTAGGATTGCAAAGGCATTAAAAATTATAGTCAGTAGAGGTAGGGAAATTAAAACCCCAAAGAATCTTGGGAATAAAAGGTATTGTTTTGGTTTGATACACATGGCTTTTAAAGCATCTATTTGTTCTGTTAATTGCATTACTCCGATTTCAGAGGTAAGCGAGCTTCCTGCTCTCCCTGTAAATAGTAATGCGGACACAACTGGGCCAAGTTCCCTGAAAATAGTGAGGGTTATGAGTTGACCTAGTTGGCTTTCTGCCGCGAACATTTCTAGTATGTAAGAACCTTGAATTGCTAATACACAACCTATAAAGATTCCACTTAAAAGAATGATGATTAACGTTAGTACTCCTGAGAAAAATAACTGTAATAAACATTCATATAAGTGTATGGTTTTTCTTGGGTATCCAGATAATATTTTATAAAAAAATATGGATATATGACCAACAGACTTAACTCCTTTGGTAAGTTTACTCATTATTGTCATGATGCACTCTTCCCATAGAATTTGATGATTTCAGGACCAAGGAATGTTTTTGTAAATTCACTAGGCTTGTGGCATATTTGTCGCGGCGAGCCAGATGTAACAATTTCATTTTGGTTTAATAAGATAACGTGATCAGCGATAGGGAGGCAAAGATGTGCTTCATGTGAAATAAGAACGCTTGTTGCATGTAATTGTTGATTAAGCTTCACAATTAGGTCGGCGATATGCTTTGCATTGATAGGATCTTGGCCACTAAATGGTTCATCGCAGAATAGAAAAGGGGGGTCTAGAGCAATAGCACGTGCTAACGCTGCTCTGCGTGCCATACCTCCAGATAGTTGATGCGGATGGAGCTCTTTAGCATCTGATAAATTAACAGCATGTAATTTCATGTCCACGATTTCTTCTATAATATTTTCAGGAAGCTTATGGTGGTACCGTATCGGTAATGCGATATTTTCGTATACGCTGAGATTTAATAAAAGTGCGCTGTGTTGAAATAAGAAGCCAATATTCAACTGGAGCTCTTGTTCTTCTTGGGAATTTAAGTTTTTCGTGTTTTTGGAGTTAATGTACAGATCGCCTTGTTGGATACTATGTTGATTGGATAATATGCGCAGTAAACTGCTCTTGCCAATACCACTTGGCCCCATGATAACGGTAACTTTATTTTTAGGTATGTCTATTGAGATATTGTCAAATATGACCCGGTCATCGTATTGAATTTTTGTGTTTTCAAGCAATATTGCGGATGCTGACATAATATGAAATTGCCCTGGTGATTGGTCTTTCTACATGTTATATTACATCATTATCTTTACGGCGCATACGTTTTATGCAACAAAATAGTAAATTTATACAAAGAGCACAAGTTGTTGTCTCTCGGGCGCGAGAAGCGCTAGCAGATTTGTCAATGTCTTTAGACACTAGCTTTATCGAAGCATGCCAGCTTTTAGAATCTTTACATGGTCATGTCATCACAGTGGGAGTTGGTAAGTCTGGATTTATTGCACAAAAAATGGCTGCTACATTGGCTAGTCTTGGGCAGCCTGCCTTTTTCTTGCATCCAACAGATGCGGGGCATGGGGATCTAGGTAATGTGACGGGAAGCTGTGGTGTGATTGTGTTTTCGCACTCCGGTGAGACCAAAGAGGTTTTAAAGATAATGTCACTTTTGCGAGAGCGTGCCGCATTTGTGCTAGCTATTTGTGGAAGTGTATCCAGCTCACTTGCTGAAGCTGCAGATGTTTGCTTGTCTACAGGGGCGTCGCACGAAGGGTGTGCAATAGGTTTGGCCCCGACAACCAGCACTACTTCTGCGCTCGTTATGGCCGATTGTCTTGCATGCTGTGTAGCAGAAGCACGTCAATTTGGGCGGCAAGATTTCGCCCAAACACATCCTTTTGGCCGTCTTGGTCAACTGACGACCAAGCGCGTATCTGATGAGATGCTACCTTATGACCAATGTCCGGTAGTATATGCTGACGGTAGTGTTATGGACAGTATTATCGCTATGGCCGAGAAGTCTTGTTCTGTTGCAATCGTCATTGATGCACGTACACGTGCCTACTTAGGTCTGCAGTCGAGCTCTATGGTAAAACAAGCTTTGGCGATAGATCGCCACCTTACAAGCGTTAAGAATGCAGCTTACTTGATTACAAATATTCCTTTTGTAAAGCTTGGTGTTACTTTGCAAGAAGCATACGACAGCTTGGGCGGTGCTACTAAGCGCCAGTTTATACCTGTTATGGATGAAGATGATAGAATTGTAGGTCTTTGGCAGCCTTAAGGTGTTGTGATGATGTTGATCTATTCGCGTAATTTTTTTCTTCTTTTTCTATTGTTGTTTCTGCCTATGATCTTTTTCAGGCCATCGATGGTATTAGAGAGTAATCCTGTGCCCGAGAAACTAACAACTGATTTGAGTTATAGTAAGATAGAGCTTGCTGATTTTGATGCAAATGGTTATCTGCTTTTTATGCTATCTGCTGAATCTATGTATAATGGAGTTGATGGTAGTCTTTTGTTTCAAGACCCTGCGCTTGAGGTTTTGGACTCAGATAGTCATGAGTTTATTTGGAATATAACTGCAAAAAAATGTGTTTTAGATGGATCGTTGATGCACTTTATAGGAGATGTAAAGATTCGTGAGCAGTCAAGCTGTCCAATTGAGATAGATGCGAGTAACTTTGTTTATGATAAAAAACAAAACACTTTTATTGCGGAGGGCTCAGTTGAATATCGTAAAGCACGAAGTAAGATACTTGCTAAAAGAGCGCAGGGTGTGTTGAATAATAGTCGAATTCGATTGGCAGGAGGTACGTCTACATATAATCCTGCAGGTAAAGACTGTACTTCTTAGTATGTATGTAGTTCTATTTGAGCCAGAAATACCGCAGAATACAGGCAATATTATTCGTTTGTGTGCAAATGTGGGTTGTGGCTTGATTATGGTGAAACCATTGGGTTTCTCTCTAACAGACAAGAATTTAAAGCGTGCGGGTTTAGATTACCATGCTCACGTCATTACCGATGTTTGTGACTCTTGGTCTCACTTTATGTCGCGATATACTCCTGAAAAAATGTGGGCTTTAACTACAAAAGCAAGTAAGTTTTATTCTTCTTGTCAATTCA
The DNA here is from genome assembly GCA_036128855.1 of Pseudomonadota bacterium. Taxonomy (GTDB): domain Bacteria; phylum Pseudomonadota; class Gammaproteobacteria; order Comchoanobacterales; family Comchoanobacteraceae; genus JAYYPW01. Next base: position 71,289 of record JAYYPW010000002.1, on the reverse strand, counting down.
CACAAAATGACTTTTTTTTGTTTGGTCCAGAGACAAGGGGGTTGCCAGATTACATTTTACAGGATATGATAAGTAATAATCTGGCCATAAGAATTCCTATGCGACCAGATTCGCGTAGTCTTAACCTCGCCAATTCTGTAGGAATAGTGCTATTCGAGGCATATAGACAGTTATCTTTTCCAGGATTTTGCTAAAATGATTTTTGAGTCCATTACTAGACCTATTCTTGATTCTATTCAAGATATGCTTGTTTGGGTTGGTTTTGTTGTGCCTGCAGAAGGTTTGAAAAGAGAACAAGAGCCCCTTATGTCATCCTATTTCAAGGAAAATGCGCAAGATAATCCTGGAAATGAGCAAGACTCGCATGGAGAACGGGTTGTTCATGACATCGTTGATCCAGAAAAGTCTCCCAGCCATAAGGTGGTAAGTCGTAATAACTATAATTTGAGGAAACGAAAATGAGAAGCTGGTTTCAAGATAACTGTTCGTGTTTGTATAATTTATATGTAGCCTGGTTACAGCCCAAATATAAGCTTGCATCTGAGTATTCTGTAGCACCTGATCCTTATAGCTTACGAAGATCTGATGGTTCAGGTCTTTCCCACTACTCTGAGTTATCGCATGACTCGCTCTCATCCATTGCTTCTTCGGATGAGGATTTGTATTTAGTAAGTCAAACTAAAAACCAGAATCGTGAAAAAACTCCAGAAGACCAGATGATTCAAGTGCAAAGTAGTCCGCCGGCACTCTTACGCCGCGCTGCAAAGAAGAGTAGTAAATGCTTTAGCTCTAGCTCTTCGTTAACGTCCTTTCCATCTTTTCTTTATGAATCTGGGGAGCGATTAAGCCCTATCGTTTCTACAGCAGCAAATAGTCGATCTTTGTATAATGTTTCGCCGGCAGCATGTGTCTAAAAAAACTTGTAATCTACTCTATAAGATAGACCTTTTTTCAATTTTTTTGCGTTTTTTATGCTAGTAAATAACTTGATCTTTTAGATTGGCCCCGATTTTATTATATGTCTGCTTACATTATCTGTTAATACTACTAGTAAAAAAGATGGGGGGCGATATATGGAGTGTTTATTTATATATATAACTGCTGTCGAAAGGGATAAAGGTACTATACTGTTAAAAAAGAGATTATTAGCTTCCTGTTTAGGGCGTTTTTACTAATAATAACCGAGATGTTGCTCTAGTAGTTAGGTGTGTGACTTCTATTAAGATGCCGACTGAGTATTAAGCCAAGTTTTCAGTAAATCATGACTTTTATCAGGTTTTTCTAGAAGGTCAAATGCTAAATAGATGATACTGCTGTGGGTTTGTTCATGGCTTTCTAGCCATTGGCGGGCAAGTGGTATATTAGTGAGTGATTCAGCTAGATTGTTGCTGTTGCTATCTAGTTTTTCGCCTGCTTGGAAATTTCTAGAGAACGTACTTGTTCCTGAGAGTATCATATCGCCCATACCTGCTACGCTATAGGCCGTTTTTGGGTCACCGCCACAACTAGTGATGATTTGCTGTAACTGTTCACAAGCATTTTGTATTAGAAGTGTTCTGGTGTTCGCTCCGTAGCCACAGCCAGTTAGCGCACCAGATAAGAAAGCTGTTATATTTTTAAATACACCACACCAAGCTGTTCCAAGCATGTCTTCATTGTAGCGAATATAAAAGTTAGGTTGTGATAGGAATCTTTCCCAGTACGAAAATAGCGCTTGGTTTTTAGCTGTTATTTGTGTTACAGAGGGTTGTCCCTTTGCTACTTCGTGGGCAAAATTTGGCCCTGATAAATAAGCAAATTGGTCGGCATAGTGTGGATTTATATCTAAATAGAATTCATGAAAGAACTGTGGTGGTTTTATATGCGCCATACCCTTACTTGCGCATAAAATAGGTTGACTATAAGCAATTTGTCCCAATTTTTTTAAAATATCTGCACATTGTGCGCTAGGTGTTGCAATAATGATACTTGGTTGAGTGGATAGGGCTTGTTCCCAATCATCGTGTATGTGAATTTCACTAGGCCACCTGGAGTTTTCTTTTTGTAGTTTGTAGAGCGTTTTGTTTTTTTCGTTACGACCAAGTATGGAAATAGAGTCATGGCGATTTTTCCAGCATATTTTGGCCAGTGTTTGGCCCCATGCACCAGCACCAATGATTAAGACTGATTCAGAGTAGGACATAATGCGCATCAAGGTAAAATTTTATTATACCTGTTTATTTGGAGGCAGCAACAGATTTCTATGTTTCCCTATAGCGAGGTCCTTCGCCGCCTTGCGGTGGCACCCAGCGTATATTTTGATTTGGGTCTTTTATAGAGCAGCTTTTACAGTGCACGCAGTTTTGACCATTTATTTGTAATGTTATTTTGTCATCGATTTCTACATACTCATATACGTTAGCAGGACAATACCGTGATTCTGGCCCAGCATATATATTATAGTTTTGAGGAATGGCTAGATCGGGATTTTTTAATATCAGATGACATGGTTGGTCTTCTGTATGATTAGTGCCGGAGAGTCGTACTGACTCAAGTTTACTAAAACTGAGCGTGCCATCTGGTTTGGGGTAGGGGATTGGGGTGAAATTTTTAGCAGGCTGTAATTGCTTATGATCTTCGCGTAAAGATAATGTCCAAGGGCTGTGTCCAAAGCTTATGTATGATTCAAATGCTGCATTTATCAAGCCTGGCCACAAACCTTGGTAAAATCCTGGGCGTATATTGCGGACTTGATTGAGTTCTTGGGTGATCCAGGATTTTTTGATCTTTTTGTCATAAGTGCTCACGCGAGGACAATTTTTTTCTTCGCGGATATGCGTGAAAATGGCTTCAGCGGCTAGTATCCCAGATTGCATTGCAGTGTGTGTGCCTTTAATTTTAGGTACATTTAAAAATCCAGCTGCACAGCCTGCTATGACACCACCTGGAAAAGATAACTGTGGTATTGCTTGTACACCACCTTCGTTTAGGGCTCGACTTGCATATGCTATACACTCACCTTTGCTCAGCATTTTTTGTATAAAGGGGTGATGTTTATACCGTTGTAATTCAGCATGAGCATCAAGATATGGGTTTGCGTAGTCTAGGCCAATGACAAACCCTAAGGCAATTTTATTTTTTTCATAATGGTACATAAATGACCCGCCATAGGTATCGTTCGTTAATGGCCAGCCGATAGAATGCATGCAAAGCCCATCTTGTTGGTTTTCTTCTGGTACCTTCCATACCTCTTTGACACCAATAGCATAAGATTGCATTTGACAATGATTGCGCAGGGCGTATTTTTCAATAATATCTTCAGTTAATGATCCTCTACAGCCTTCTGCTAGGATAACTTGTTGGGCAGATATTTCGATTCCTGGTTGGTATTTTGGGCCAGGTTTGCCATCTTTTTTAATGCCCATATCTCCCGTTCTAACACCAGTAAGCTGGTCGTTTTTATTATATATGCCGGCAACTACTGCGAATCCTGGTATAATTGTGACACCAAGTTTCTCAGCTTCCTCAGCAAGCCATCTACAAGTTTGTGAAAGACTAATAATGTAATTTCCATGGTTTTTCATTTGAGGAGGTACTGGAAGTCGAATAGCGTGCTTTTCGGTAAAAATATAAAAACGATCTTTAGTTGCTTTTGTCTGGATAGGGGTTTTTTGCTTGCGCCATTGAGGTATAAGTTGATCTAATGCCCGGGGTTCTAGGACGTTGCCAGAAATTATATGACCACCAATTTCAGAGGCTTTTTCAAGAACGCATATGGATAAGGGGTGGCTGATATTTTGGTTGAGTTGCCCAAGTTTAATAGCAGCACTCAACCCTGCAGGACCTGCACCGACAATGATGATATCAAAATACATGGTTTCAGTGGTTGCCATAGTGGTTAAGTATCTTTATAACATGCATCATATCATGGCTTTCTTGATATATGTAGTAGTGTATTATGCTTGTGTTGCGTTTTTCTTGACTTTTTCTATTAGCTAATATCATGTCATGTTTATATATTTATCTATTTTTTTACGGGTTTTTCTTTTTAGATAAAGGGGTTTTTTGATCTAGGTTTCTTATATTTATTCAGCGTCTGATATATATTTGTGCTATAAATATGAAATAGCTGGTAGTAAGAGTATGAAAACATTAGTCTGTGTAAAACGTGTAGTCGATTACAATGTCAAAATACAAGTAAAAGCTGATCAGTCAGGGGTTGATGTAGACAACGTCAAAATGTCTATAAACCCTTTTGATGAGATTGCTTTAGAAGAGGCAATTTCTCAACGTGAAAAAGGGGTTTTTAAAGAAGTTGTTGTGGTAACAGTTGGGTTATCTATAGCAGAAGATGTTTTACGCAAAGCATTGGCAATGGGTGCAGATAAAGCGATTCTAATTCAAGTAGATGATCTAGAGCTATTAGAGCCTCTGTTGGTTGCAAAAATATTAGCTAAGCTTCAAGAGGAAGAAGGTTTTGACTGTGTTATTATGGGGAAGCAAGCTATTGACGATGATTGTAATCAAACGGGCCAGATGCTATCAGGTTTGCTGCAGTGGTCGCAAGCAACATTTGCGTCAAAGATAGAATATGGGCATGGTGGGTTTACCGTTACTCGGGAAGTCGATGGCGGATTGGAGACTATTTTTGTAAAAACTCCCTGTGTAATTACCACAGATTTACGTTTAAACACTCCTAGATATATTGCGTTGCCTAATATTTTACGAGCAAAGACTAAACCGTTAATTATTAGAAACGTAACAGATTATGGCGTTGATCTTGTTCCTAAGCTTGAGACTTTAAAGGTAGAGAACCCACCAGTGCGCCAGCCAGGTAAAAAGTACCATGATGTTCAGTCGTTTATCAAAGCTTTAGATGATGATGGGGTATTGAGATGAAAGCATTATTGGTTGTAACCCATGATGGGCAAAATTTGCACCCTCAGATGCTTTCTGTGGTTTCTGCAGTTAAACAGCTGACTAAAGATTATGATTGTGTGGTTTTGGGCTACCAATGTTCCGCTGTTGCTCAACAGGCTGCACAACTGCCAGGCGTTGGTTTAGTCTATCACGTAGAAAATTCTGCTCTTGCAAACGGTATGGCTGAAAATATGGTTGATGCTTTGCATCCAATGATGACCGATTATGATATTATGATCTTTGCCTCTAATACTTTTTCTAAAAATATTCTACCAAGACTTGCGGTTTCATTAGATATTAGTCCAGTCACAGATGTTGCAAGTATTGTGGATCAGGATACGTTTAAGCGGCCAATTTATGCGGGGAATGCAATTGCAACTGTAAAGACGAAGCAAGCTAAGAATATACTATCTATTCGTACTGCATCTTTCATGCCATGTGACTTTGATTTGCATGCATCAACGTCCATCAAAAGTTTGTCTGTACAAATTCATCGAGACTTGTCAAAGTTTGTTGGTTTGGAATCTAGTGCTAGCGATAGACCAGATTTATCTTCAGCTAAGCGTGTGGTTTCTGGGGGTCGGGGGCTTGGTAGTTCAGAGAACTTTTCTTTAATTGAAGATTTAGCCAAATGTTTAGGTGCGGCGGTAGGGGCTTCACGTGCTGCTGTAGATGCAGGCTTTGTGCCAAATGATTACCAGGTTGGTCAGACCGGTAAAATTATTTCTCCAGATATTTATATAGCGATAGGTATTTCAGGTGCAGTTCAGCATTTGGCCGGCATGAAGGACGCCCGTATTATTATTGCAATAGATAAAGATGAAGATGCGCCTATTTTTCAGGTAGCAGACTATGGTCTTGTTGCAGACTTGTTTGATGCAGTCCCTGAGTTACAGGCATATGTTACAAAACGGTCTCGGGATTAGGTCTTAAGCTTGGGCATCATTCTGGGGGTGTTATTATATTCTTTTTGAAATGTATTTAAATTTTCTATCAATTCGTCTAACTCAGGTAGTGGGTAGGCAGGGAAGCTGCATCCTAAAAAGCAGTTGATTTCTTGTAGGATGTTCTCAAAACTGGTGTAGATGTTTTTGTTTTTAAAGAAGGGATTATGGATATCTGTTAGGCTTATAGTTTTGACAGGCATAGGTGTACTTGTGTTGTCTTTGAAATTTTTACATTTGTCATGTAGCTCGGCCATTTTTTCTTGGAACTTTTCTATAATAGCTATTTGTCCTGGCTTATTAAAGTATGCAGTATTTAATTGGCTTGTTAACGATTCGTATATGGAGGTATAAAACTCAGTTATTTCTAAGCAGCGCTTGTAAAGTTCGACTTGATGTCGTATTGAAGCTGAATGTGCTGGGCCAATTATGGGAAATAGGTCTTTTTCAATTTCTAGTAATTTTGTCTGATCTACGCCGCTATGTAGATAGGCGCATAGTGCGATATCGGTGAGTTTTTGTTTTAAGATTTTTTGCGTAGTTTGTAGTTCATCTAATATACTCTCGTCAGATAGTGAGTTGTACTGCTTGGTTGCTTCGTTTAAGTAGTTAGTTATACATATTATTTCTTTTAAATCTGTAAGCGTAAACGTATTGTGGCTACCATCACAGGTTGCTTGTTCATAATCATATGGGATCGATGCGCTATTGGGCTCGGTTTCAGGTGTAAACTTTTTATAGAACTCTAATGAACCAGCTAAGGCACAATGGGCGTTTTTATAGAACATACTTGGATGTTTAAAGGATTTATAATTCAAGTATTGGCTAGTTAACAGTATGGTGCGGACAATCCATGGGTTTGTAGTAATCATGCCTTGTGGTTTGATGTTGATTTCAAGCAATTTTTCGCACAAACTTTGAGGTATCTCATAAGAAAACTTTGGTACTTGAGGTGCTATATTTCCACCTTGCAAAATGAGGTAAAGGCTTGAAAATTTGTTCAATGCGTTATCATATGCATTGTCTACAGACCTATCAATGCAGGTGCGGTTATGGTATTTGTGAACAAGTATACTAAGGTTTTTTAATAGGCTATGGTTGGACTCTTTTTTTGTTGTGTCGTAGAATTCTTGGAATGCGATTTTGAGTCGCTCTTGAAGAGAGTGCTGAGCTGTGACGCCTAGGTTTGGCGAATTGGTGTTGAGAAGTGTATTATCTATCTCATCAGGTTCGAAAATATTTTGTTCATTTCGAATGGCGTCATCGTTGAGCTGGTTATTCACAAATTGGTCGGCAGATATACAATGGGCCATATTGATGTAGTCTGCTTCTCCAGTGGGCATAATGCCATACTTCCACCCTTGCTGTTTTAGCTGCTCTTCTTCAAATCTGGTAAAATAACTCCTTGTTAGTGGGTCTATTGGTCTTTTTTCAACAACGTTATTGGCATACTGGAGATGTGACTCACTTTTAGTAGGGGCCCTATTTGCGTTAAATTTTAGTACGGTTTCGGATGATATGATTGATCCGCTTTCTTGTGCTAAATGGGTGTTTTCGTTGATTCTGAAGGTTCTTTGAGGCGTGTTTAACGGGCTAGATGTGCTGCTAAGTTTTATGTAGTTGAGTAGACTGGGATGGTTTTCAATAAGTCCGTTTTCTTGCTGCATATACTTTATAAGGGTAGAGATTTTATCTTGGTTTGCTACGTCGTTGGAAAGTTTTGATAATTTTGGTTTGAGTATCATTAAGCGACCTTCTATTCCTCTTTGGCTACCATTGGGGATAAAAGGTTTGAGTGCCTCAAGCTCGTTTATAACAGCATGCGCTTGATCAGCATGATTCTTTTCATGAAATTCATTTAAAAGTTCTCCAAGATTTTTACCTACTGTAGATAAGGTTTCTAGGTATTCATTGCCTTCTTGTGTGCTATTATTGCGGTACTCTCGGTTCAAAGGACTGGAGAGAGGAACAGCATTGCCATTTTTAAGATGTTGAATTGTACAACTTAGTAGGAGGTATATAGGATTGGTTGTATTTTTGCATTTGCGAAGTATTTCTTCGCAAGTGTGAACTATGGATCTATCAGGAATTTTTTTGACAATATTGTATTCAGTATTGAGATTGATATCGGTTTCTGTGTTTTGTGTATTGATACTTTCTTTCTGTGAGTCACACAGTTTACGTAAGACCAAAGCTTGTAGTAGTTTATCGTTTTCGGTACAACATTGCTCGAATTCATTCTGTGCTTGAGTCATTTTTTCAGCTTCTTTTACTAGCGTACAGATATCATTTTCGCGCTGTGTAGGTAGAATATTTGTCGGTAGATGTTTCTGAAAATCCAGATATTTTGTGCGGTCATAGATACTTGCGCATAAAGTGCCTGTGCTACCTGATACTACATCAAAACTCAAATTGTTAGGGAAGCGTAAAATTACTGATTTCTTGATATAGCGGGCAATTTTTCTAAGTCTTAAATCTCTTGCTTTAAGAATATTTTGCTCAAAAGTACCGAGTTTTTTGTAGTTTGGGTCTTTTTTTCTCCAGGCTCTTGCTAGTGTATGAAAGCTTTTTGAATGAAGCTGTGCTGGTATTTTTTTTGCTTCCATGACTAGACTTTCTAGGCGGGTATGAGGTCTAGATCGAGCGCTTGATAAATCTTCGTGTAGTATTTGTTGCCATCGTGGATCTGTATCTGGCACCCACTCATAATCGTTTTCATCTTGTCCACCACACATGATGTGCTGGGGTGATTCGGGTATATTGCACTGATATACTTTTTGTAACTGCGCTAAAGCGAGTGTTAATTCGCGGATAGGCTCACTTTCTGCATTTTCTGCGTAACATTCGAGTTGCCAAAGTAGTTCGGCGTTTTCTTTGCGGTCTTTTTCATGGGAGTATAATTCTTGTGAATTTTCCTTGATGTAATGTTGTATAGCCTGAAAGTTATACAGTTGATTTTTCATAAAATCTACAACAACTTGGTCATCCCAGGTTGTAATTTCTGATGTGATATAGTTTGCCAGAGCTTGACTATCCTGTGTATTACCTTGTAGATCCTTGAGCCGTTTGATGGGCTTGGTAGATCTTAGCATATCAATGTTGTGAAAATATACGTGTTCAGGCGCTGGGGGTGTTAGGAGGAATTTTAAATAGCCAAATACCCAGTCAAAGGTGTGAATAATACTAGTTTCTTCACTGTTTTTTGTGTACACGTCAATAAAGTGGTCTCTAAACAATGAGTTGGTGTGGTAAGGGTCGTTTAGTGATTCAGAGACACTATCCCCATAGAAATGTTCTGATTTGTTCGTACTAGGTTGAAAGACTAATGCCGATATACACCAATGTAACATAGTAAGGGAGTGCTTGTAGAAGTTTTCACGAAACCCTTCTTCTAGGAAGTTAGTATCGTAGTTTTTTTCGTGATCTAAGTAAGCGACTAGGTCAAAAAGTTGAGATTGTAAGCTGTAAATTTTTTCAAAGTACTGGTACGTTTTTTCTTTTTTTTCAAGAAAATTTACGTTTTGCAGTGTTTCTTGTAATAAGCAGGTGTAAGTGTGATAGCGAGGTTGCGGTTCTGTATGTCGTAAAAACTTATCTAGCCAAGGTTGGATATTAGTGAAGGATTTGCGAAAATAACTATCTAAATTGGTTGAAGGTTCTGAGACAATTCTGTTAGGCATAATGCGTCCTCTCTGTCATACCTTAAATTTTATCTTAATATATATTGGCCCAAAAAAGCAATCTTTCTTTATGGTTTGAAAAGATGTTTTTTTGTCTGATATTTGTTATTATCTGCATCTTATTAGGGCCTATATATTATGCAAGTATCTATTTCTTCTATGTTTTCTGAAGATGTTAACCATTTTATAGTAAAACTTTGCGCTTTTTCTGAGACTCATACAGTATTATCTTGGTTTCATGTTGTTGAAATTGGCTCACCTTTAGCATATGAAGATCTTAAAAACTTATTACAAGCGCTGAAATCATTTGAGGCTCCAATAGCTCTGGATGATCAAGGAGTGCATTTTCTTAGTATAATGCAAGTATATGATTATTCCCTGCTAAGCCAATGGGTACAGAAAAAAAATGGGTTAATGAGTTTCCCTTGGGTTTGTAGTTCAACTCAAGAACAGGCATATAATCTCTTGATGCAAGATCGCGCCATAGGATTTTCTGCTGTCGAATACCAATTACAGGGGCGTGGTAGGCGTGGTACAAGATGGCATAGTGGTTTTTCACAAAATATTTGTTTCTCAATATCTAAGCGGATGGCCGGGGAAATCGATACGACTAAGATATCTTTATCTTTAGGTTTGGTGATAGTTCAGGTTTTGCGGACGATGTATCCAGATATTGCAACGATGGTTAAATGGCCTAATGATATTTATATAGGATCTCGTAAGTTGGGTGGAATAATAGTGGAGTCACAAAACTCTGGAGAAGAGCAGGTGCTGGTTGTTGGCGTAGGTTTAAATTTGTATGCCAAAAATTTAGCTTTACATGCTGTTTCTCTCACTGAGGTGACAAGTGCTCAAATTAATAAGACCGTTTTGACTATAGCCTTGGCTGATGCGGTGTACGGTGTCTTGCAACAAATTTTCAAGGGAGAGCATTTATCTGATTTAGTTGAGTATTTTTCACAATTTGATATGCTTAGTGGCCAGATGATTCGGTTTAATTATGGTGGCCAAGTTTTGTTGGGTAAGGCGTCTGGCATCGATGCACAAGGGCGCTATGGTGTATTAGGTGAGCAGGGACGCCAGTTTTGGCTGACAAGTGGGCTTATTCACAGCGTGCGCCCAGTGAGTATGGGCGAGTAACAATCAAATCGGCTGCTTTTTTGAAACAAACTGCCACGATCTGGTTTACATTTTGCGATAAAGCTTGCAACCTTTGCACGTTTAACAATAATGCTTTGTGCTCGACTTTTTCGTGCTTTTGTAAAAAGTATCTCCGGGTCTGGTTGATCTTCTTGTGTGATTTTTTGTAGCCACTGCATTGGATTTTTTGGTTTTGCAAAGCCTTTTTTTAGAAAAAAAGGATCCATATAAATATGGGAAAAATCTGTTGATGGATTGGCTAGCCATTGTTCAGCGTCGATATGATGTACTTGCCAGGAATGAATCTTATCGGACGTTTGAGTTTGTAATAGTGCTACTGTAACAGATAATATTTTAGCTATTATTGGGTTTCTTTCTAAACTTATAACTTGTGCTCCTAGATGGTTTAAGCTAAAGCTATCTGTTCCAAAGCCACTTGTACAATCAACTACGATGGGTTGCATTGGTTTCTGTAATTGTAATGCACGCCAAAGAGGTTGTTTTTTACTTAGTGTTTGAGCAAGGTAGGTATGTGTTTTATCAAGAAAGCTCAGTCTGAAGTCGTTTAATGCATTTGGTCCTAAATCTTGTAGTGTTAGCCCATAATTATCGCAGTGGATATTTAGCATCAAATGGGTTGATAGTGGAAGAAGATCTTGGCAAATTTTTTTGCTATCTCGGCTTATATTTGTATCAAAAGAAAGAGAAATAGGCATGATAAGATACGATAGTATGGTCGAGTAGGATAAGACAAAATAATCCCATAATGTACTTTATACTGAAGCTAAATACTTGCATTGCTATCTGGGTGTTACGCTGTAACTTATGTGATAGATAAAGCCAGTAAATATTCAGTACTACTGTACCCATAAGGTAGAAATAAGATTGTGATCCTATACAAAAAGGTAATAAGCTTACTGCACTAGTCAAATAAGCGTAAGCTAAAATAGCAACTTTGGTGAATGCAATACCGTGTGTGTTCGGTAGCATGGGGAGTTGGGCTTTTTGATAGTCGTTGATATTGTGTATGGCAAGAGGCCAGAAATGGGCTGGAGTCCAAGTAAAGATAATTAAAACCAATAGCAGTGGTTCGGCACTTATGGAGTTTGTGAGGCTTGTCCATCCAAGTAGCGGTGGCATTGCTCCACTGAGTCCGCCAATTACGATGTTTTGTGGTGTTGCGGGTTTTAGCCAGCGCGTATAGATATAGGCATAGCCAATAGTGGTTGCTAATGTTAGCTTGGTAGTAAGTAGGTTAGTGTAATTATATAAAATAAGGACGCCTAAAGAGAGTAGAATACAGCCAAAAATACAAACAGACAGTGATGATATCTTTTGATTCGCTAGTGGTCTTTTTGCAGTGCGCGTCATTTTTTGGTCAATGTTTGATTCTAGTAAATGGTTGCAGGCTGCGCCTGCACATGCACACATGCCAATACCTAAAAGTCCTGCTAGCATAGTAGGAATGTTATGGTAATGATTGGGCGTTATCAGCATGCCAACTAGGCTTGCACTAAGCATTACCATAACTACTTTGCTTTTACATAGTTGCCCATAGTACTGTAGAGTTATTAGTGTTTCAGTGAGAGTATTTCCCCTCTGTATTATAGATACACTCATGTAGTTGCCAAAGGGTGTTGAGGGTTTAAAGATGCTAAAGCCTGATAATGGTTAACTAAAATACGTGCTAGAACTAAGAGTATAATTAGAGCTCCAACATTGTGTGCTACAGCGATTGATATGGGTAAAAGATATAATACATTTGCAATGCCGAGTATTATTTGAGTAGTTACACAAAAAATACATATGACGATATGTCGCAGCGTAGTTGTAGAAAGCTTGTATAGGTTTTTGTAAGAAATTAATCCAAGATAACACGTAATACATGCTGCTATAAGTCCGCCAATCCGGTGGCTTACATGTATAGCTGTTCGTGCAGCACCACTTAGTGCACCACCATCATAATTTGGTCCAATTGGTGGTATGCTAAATGCTTCAAGAAACTGCATGTTGGGTAACCATTGACCTTGGCATGTAGGAAAGTCGGGACATACTAATGCTGCATAGTTTGCACTGGTCCACCCTCCAAGAATTACTTGGCCACATATTACTGCAAATAATAGCCAGATAACCCTAAGAACCTGTAGAGGTAGTTTACTAGCTAAGTTTTTTTTTGGGGATGAGAATATCCAGGAGATCAGTAAAGTTAGAGTCATCCCCCCGAGAAGATGTGGCATGACAGCTAATGGATGTAGCTTCCATGTGACGGTCCACATGCCAAACAATGCTTGGAGGATCAATAGACCGAGGGTGGTGTAATATGTCCATGGAATTTTTTGGCCTTGTTGCTTTTTACTATAGGACTCTATCGCAAGAGTAGCTATTATAAGAAGGCCTAAGCAGCCCGCTATATACCGATGAATCATCTCAGTCCACGCTTTATAAGTATCTAATAAAGATAGATGCGGGAAATTTATGGTTTTTTGTACATACCAGTGCCCATAGCATGCAGGCCAGTCAGGACATCCAAGTCCAGAGTCACTTAGCCTAGTATACGCACCAAGACCCACTACAAAAATAGCAAGACACATAATACTAGGCTTGATGGATTTATATAGGAAGGTAACCATTAGCCACTCCGTGAATATTTCAAAAGTTTACGTAGATCGGTGTCGATATCTCTTGGATCAACATCGAGATCGTAGCATAGTATGGCATTGTAGTGTGGGTCAACCAAAAAATATCCACAGTTTTGATCTTGTTTGCTACGTATTTTATTGAGTGTAACCATTTTATTCGTAGACACTGGTACATTACGCCAGGGATGGAGATCCTTAGCTTGGTTATTTTGCTGTTCTATCAAAGTTACTAGTTCAACCCTATGTCTTTCTTTTCCAAGAGCCACCCATCTTTTTGTAATTGTATCTTGGTTTGCAGGCGGAATTTGTTTAGGGTTGATTAAAGCAATACGCCATAAGTGTTTTGTTTTGTTGAGTTCTTTGGCCAAGGAAATGCCAGGTTTTGGTATTAATAACCCTTTATTAATACTACTATGGCTACCGTATCCAGTAAAGAAAAGACCATAAGCTAGAATAATTGGTGCAAGAAATATTAAAAAAATTCCATATAAAGTCCAGGGCGTATTTGAGGTTTTATGTTGCATAGTTTTTCCGTTCATGTCGAATGTGATATTGATAACGTAGGCAAAGCATACTAAAGAATAAAAATTGTAAAGTATAGCCAAAATGCCGAAATGCTCGGAATGATAATTGGTTAGGATCAAAAGCAAGCTCATAGAGTTTAGCTTTTTTACTTAAAATAATCACTGGGTATAATGGCATTTCGAGCCATGCACTTATGCTATCTATGTCGAGGTAATTAAGATGTTTAGGCCAGACGTTGGCTTGGTTGTTAGGATGTTTTGTCCATAAAAACCCGGAAGGCTGATAGAAAACCCCTTCCATATTTTTACCGGTCTGGTTACGGAGTATTTCGTTTGCTTCTGTATTATTTTCTACCCAGCCTAAATCAATCAGGACGCTAGTGTTAAATTTAGTATCGTGATGTAGACCGATTAGTGTATATCCTGACTTGTTTTTATGTATCTGGTTATCGATCAGAAAAAATTTTTCTTTATCTAATGTGAATAAGCTGTTTATTTTACCATGTATATTTTGTTCTTCTGGTTGGGGTAATTGGTGGTGGCGGAGAGTTTTATTTTGAGCGTCATTTGCTAATAATAACTTTTGCATACCGCGCTGTACTTGCCAATAAGCGGCTAGGCAAAGTAGAATAGTTAATAATGATAGGCTGGTTTGTAAGATCAGGTATCGAGAAAACATAGGTTTGTTACAAAATAAGGTCTATTATATGCTAGTTGTCATTTTTTTGGTATTCCTTCTTATCATGATGCTCATTGCATTATTTCGTGCACTAATGATGATGTTATACCCACCAAAAGATCCTCATGCAATGGTGCAATCACTCACTTGGCGGATAGGGCTTTCTCTTTTTGTGTTTGCATGCTTAATGCTAGGCTGGTATGTAGGTTTGTGGATGCCACACGGTTTAGCTCGTTAAGCCAACCTTAGAAGTTATTTACTTTTTTCTAAAATACTTTTAATTATTTAGGAAAATTTTGAAAAGTTAATCTATAACCAACCGTTTGATTAAATCATCAAAGTTTTGGAGGAATAGGCATGCGTAATCTTTTTCAAGAAGATCCTATCTATGTGGATTTACGTCATCTGGATGAGAATTTGGCATTTGCACGATCTATGGTAAAGAACGTTTCTTTAGATCAGCAGCTTGATGCGTCAAATCGTCAAAAGATGTGGGACCTTTTACCAGTAGAAAAAAAGCAGTATATGAAAACTTTCATGAATAAGCAGAATCCAGACAACTTAGATTCAACTGTTTCATCTACTCCTCAATCTCTACCAGAGGAATTGAATGACGTGAAATTTGATAAGATATTAACAAAACTTTGTATCCAAGCAAGCTATAAACGTATGGTAGATAGTTTTGAGTATACTCAAAATCGAAATAGTTTTAATCATACTCGATTGAAAGAGTTTATGTTACAAAAACTACATGAAGAAGAGGACCAAAATATTTTATTAGTTCTTCAGGATAAATTATTGCCTATAGATGTTCGTAAATCTATATTTGTAGCATTAGAACCAGCGCAACAAAAATCTTTGTTCGCAGAGAAAGATAATGGAATAGATACGCAAGAGAAAATTGTGTTCCTTGAAGCTGCTACTTTACAACTTGCTCGAGAGAAAATACAACTACCGATTGTGGCTATATCAGTTTTGTCCGCAGTTTCTCTTATAGTATTGATGGCATTGGTTTTATCAGGGCCACTGGGAGGTGTTTTAGCCATCGGTGCTCTGGCTGTTACATCGGTATTTGTGCACTTAGCGGCAACGCGCATTGCAAAATTTATTGCTGCGAATGCGATGTATTACCATCTACAAAATGCATTACAAGATCCTAGCTTATCGTCTTCTGCACGCGATATATTGCATGCAGAGTTAAAAAAAGCACTTTATGAAAGCAGAAAATCTGCGATTGAATTTGGATTTATGGTTATAGCTTTTGCTGGTTTACTCTTTGTACCTCCACCAGTCACTTTGGCAATAGGTGGCGTGTTGTTCGCCTATGCCGCAGGAAGTCAGTTAGATGAATTTGCGCAGTCTATAAATAGTCCTTATATTCGCTACCCACTGAAGTTTTTTTCTTTTATTTTAAAGTTCCCAGTTACAGCTCCGTATTTTATTTTACAGCAAGCAATGATTGGGCTTAAAAAAGTATATGCGTCAATTCGTGGAGTACTTCATAGTTTATTTGAAATGAAGACCCAAGATCAGGATAGAAAATCCTATCATGCGCTTGATAAGGGTTTGTTGCACTCTGTACCTCCTTCTCATACCAGTACAAGGCATTTTATCAACGAGTCAGTTGGGGATAGTATACGTGAAGAATTTCAGCTTGAGGGCATACATCGGTCTTTTGAGCTATCAGTACACAGTGCTAGTTCATCGCATAATACTCCGGTAGGCCCGTCACATAGTATTTTGGCTACGACGCATTTGACGTTGGGTGTGTTTGATTTATATGCATCAGCATCTGTTGTTTTGCAATATTTTAGTCAACAGAAAAAGCAAGATTCTTTAGCAGAGTTAACTAAGCAACTTGCGCATGATTTGAATGAGGTGAAAGATGAAAATCAAGACTTTTCTAATATCAAAGTGGGTCGTTTACTTGATATGCAAAACTCTTTAACGCACCTTGCTCGCAAAGCAGATACGGCATTAGATTTAGATCAGAAAATGCAAATATGGAATCAATATATTACAAACTACATCGATGCTCAACATAATCAACAACCCTCAACGGAGGATGTTACCCCAACATATACCAATGATGAGAGTAAGATTATTCAATGGCAACTAATTCGACAACTATCTTCAATGGAACAAGAACTTCAAGAGATTAAAAAAAAACCTTCTGTACAAGCAACAGATGAGAGTGCTCTTGTGAAACGTATCGCAATAACCAATAAAAAGTTACAGGATATTGAAGCAAATTTGCCTATTACACATCGTGAAGATCCTCTGTTAGTAAAGGATAATTTTCAAGAACATAACGCGAATGAATTAGATCAATTACGCGATTTGCAAAATGATTCTGCTGATTTACTTTCGCGCAAAAGATCACTTACAAAAGAGATGCAAGTAAGACAAAAATCAGCACCTGTTCAACCTGATAATGACCCCATATCGACTAGATCTAGCAGTGATAGGTTTTAGATAAACTTCCAATAATCGTCATAGATGATGCTCTGAGGTACAAATGTATGAAAAATAATGTTTATGCAAGATTACAGCAGGATCCATGGGTTATTGCACAACAAAAATATTGGCGTGGCCAGTTAGACCAATATCAAGATATATATCGTATGCCAGATAGATTACTTAATTTGGATAGTAAATTTCCATCGTATAACCAGTTTTTAACTAGGGAAAAAAATGTGGATGGAATACTATTAGGTTCATCTTTACAGCTTCAGGACCCATCTGTAAATATTGACGGATTAAGAAAGGTATATCAGGAAATGCTAAGTGTACGATCGAAGATAAGATTTGAAAACAATGCACGGATCTTTGATCAATTTGTTGTGGATGCTTTTATGACTCTATCTGTTGAGACTCGTTCGTATTTACTTGCTTCAGATTCGGGTATTTCTTTACAAGATAGATCATGGTTATTCTCGAACATGGATAATGTGTCTAAGAAGATAATTCTTGGGACTGATATTGATAACATGAATTTAAAATTGAAAGGAATCAGTCAGAAGATAATAGTCAATAAAATAACTCTCGGAACTCTTGATGTAGAAGGCCCGGATCATCAATATTGTGCAAATATTGGCTTTGATGACACTATGTTAAACACACTAAAAAACCCTAATAGTGCCAATCAAGTAGAAAAAGATAAGGTGGCCTTTACTTTAGGCTTGGTTTCTTCGCAACACTTACCGGTCTGGTCTAAGCCAGGGGTAAATCAAGATGCGTTGAGCAATGAAGTTTCAGAAATGTCGGATGAATATACTGATTTAGTGCAGTCTAAATCTAAGATTACTGTACTGGAGCAGAATGATAAAAATAGGCTTTTTAAGTATCCGGATAAAATTCAATTTTTGCTTGCTGCCTCAGAACGATTTGATCAACATCATGTTTCGGGTAGAAGCGCAGCATCCTCGGTTTTTTCTGCGTCTATTATATTGAGTGCTATTGCGATGACTTATGCACATGTTGTCCATGGTCTTGATGTTGGTTTGGTATCCCTTGGACCAATTTACGGAGCATTGATTTTATCTCGACTCATACGTTTATCTATATCGCAGTATGAGGTCACAAGATATAGAAATCAACTAAAGTCCACCCTCAGGAAAATTTTAATTAATAAGATTCAGCTCGGACAGAATTTGTCAGAAATAGACATTGAACGAGCAATAAAATCGGAGATTTTCACACAGGAGGAAGTAGATAAACTGCAATCTACCATAGCTTCTTTCGACTCTAACTCCGATTCACCTCAAGAAATACAGGACGTTAATATTAGACAAAAACTCCACTGTATGCACACCCCACTTTTTTTGGGTGGGTGCACTAAGGGGTCTCGAGGATATAATCGAACTATTTTAGAAAACGATATGAATGAGCGTCAGATACAAACGATAACTGAAAAGCTCGAAGAAGCTGAACAAAAACGTCTTGAGTCGATTTTAGATCTATCGGTCTCGGTAATCTTTACTGTTTTAATAGTCTTTGTCGCAACGAATCCAACTGCCTTGTTGGTAGTATTATCCGTATTTACTTGTTTTTCTGTTGGTAAAATCTTGAGTTCAATCGCGGATCATGTTGATAATACTTATATTCGTAAATCAGTTAAATTTTTATCTTTGATTTTACAACTCCCTGTATTGCCAGTAATTTATGGTCTTCAATCTATCAATAATTTATTCCAAGAACCTACTGTTTCAGATTCTAATCGAGATCAGCAAGCTTTGGTTTCTTCAAAAAGTTTAAAACAACAAGACGTAGATCTACAAGATATTGAAGATGAGTTAGACGATCTAACTATTAACGATGAGTCAAAATATCGTAATGCGTTTGGTTTTACTGAAATGACTCTTAAATCGTTAAATAAAAGACTTGCGGCGTCACACGCTGTTACTGATGTCGCTCAAGATATAGTGGATGTGAGTAAATTTTTTGCTTTTTCACGTGATGATAGGCAGGCATTATTAGATATGGTTTCTGGTGTGATTAAATGCCCCTCTTTAAATCAAAAAGATTTTAGTCATATGTCTTCATTTTTAGATAATATTCAAAAACTGCCTTTGGAATTACAAGAAAAGGCTGTAGACCTGCCTTTGCTTAGTTTGAGTGCTTATGATTTCTCAACGAAAGTTCATGATTATGGCTTATCATCATATCAAGATTTTTTTTCTACACATCAATCTATTGATTTGTCTTTGGAATATAAAGACAAAGATTCGCAGTATCAAGATGCATATAGAAGTTATTTAGATGAAATAGGCTGTTTTTCTAGTGAAAAAAATGTTACTGAGTCAAGTGCATATCATCCAGTTTTGCCGCTAAATACGAGTAATATTCCGGAGAATCGAGACTCAAAATGGCTCCAAAAAGAAGAAAAAATTGAAAGTATCAAGGTACGAGATATTTCAAGAGAATTAAAAACGCACAACGATGATAATAAAATAAATGAAAATAGGAGCTCTAAATCACCCCCAGATGAGCAGCCATAACATTTCTCTTATGCTAGCTAAAATAAAAGCTGTTTGATGCTTTTTGAGCATAGGCATATGTTTAATATGGAAAAGGCTCTTGCAAAATACTTTATAATGATAGAATTATGTTGTAGTTAGATTGTGCTCCACTACAACACGATTATCAGGTCATACTAATTTCAAAAAAAACACCTTGATCTCATGGTTTTTATACTATAACTGGTTAAGGGCGGGAATAGGCAGATTTTTAGTATATGTGTATTATGAATAATTCTTCTTTAAATATGGATTTAGGTGATAGGTCACTAGATCTTTTGCGTACTATTTTCTTCCATGTTACGGGAGCCTGTCATGCCTATACCTAAATACGCACGATATCTAGAGAGAAATGGTTTTAATAAAAGTCAGGTTGATTTTGTTAATCCAGGTTTATCAGGTGAGACTTACAAAGTAGCGCTTAATAATCTACAGAGTGCGGACTTTTTTGCTGATTTGGCAAAACCTACGCCATCTTTTCAATCTAATCGTATATCCAATGTATCTGACTTTTTGTTGCGTTATGCCAAACCATCTGAAGCAATGGATAGCTATCTCACTACTATTATCGAGACATTTAAAAGAGAAACTAAAGTTAGGCAGATACAAGTACTCAAAGATGAGAGAATAGATGAAGATGTCCGTGCTTTACTCTT
The DNA here is from genome assembly GCA_036128855.1 of Pseudomonadota bacterium. GTDB lineage: Bacteria > Pseudomonadota > Gammaproteobacteria > Comchoanobacterales > Comchoanobacteraceae > JAYYPW01. Next base: position 51,110 of record JAYYPW010000002.1, on the reverse strand, counting down.
CGCTAAGTTAGAGTTAGGCCGTCAGCAGGAAGTTTTCTCTGCACCTGATTTTTATCCACACTCAGGCTCTAGTATTGACTCGTTATCACAAAGAGAAATTTTACAAAATAAACGTATCAAATGTGCTTTTTTAAAGCATGCCGCAGATGACTTAGCTAAAGAGAAAACAACTGGATATACTGCAATCTTAAGTGGACTTTCGATTGGAACTTTGGGGTTGTTAGTTGCAGGTGTTTTGACTGGTGTTTTTTCTGGAGTCGTTTTTGCAGGAGTGGGTCTTGGGGCTGCTCCATTCACCGTTGGTGCTTGTTATTTACATTATGCAGCAACAAAGATTTTTAAAATTGGAGTTAATATTTACGAACAACGTAAGCGAGATGCTGAAATAAGTTTGAAGAAGAGCATCTTGCAAGACTATCTAGATTTGCAAGTCTATATTGATCAAGGCAATTCGTTTGAGGATGCGAAGAATATTTTTGCTGAAAATAGGGATGAGAGTTTTGTTAAAGGACTATTTCTTGGTATCAACGATGCATCCACACTGCAGTCTCATATAGAAGAGACTCAGGCTATTATTAAAGGGGTTGAGGAGCGTAACCAAGAGTCAAAAGTAGAGAACATTCGTATAGGGGTAGAGGTACTCTGCATGGGGGGTGCTTTAGTACTATTAATTTTGAACCCTGTACCGGTTGTTAGTGTTGCTATTGTTAGTGTAGTGGGTCTTTATGCTACAGGAAAGCTTTTAGAATCAATAGCTCGGGATGGTATTAGCATTCCGTATGTTGGTGTTCTCAAGTTGCCAGCAAATATTTCGCGTTTTGTAATAGGGTTGGGCCATGTTTTACAGTTTCCAGTGCGATATTCGATTATAAAACCCTATCAGGCGATAAGTGATAAATTGTCTGTTAAGCGATCTCAGAATAGTCCATCTGAGAATAAGGTAAGTACACAGTCACCTAATGCAAAGGCACAAGAGGAGGATAACCCTTCACTAAAATCATCTTTACAAGGTAACCAGACAGCAAGTTCATTTGCAGATAGTACATCTGCTGCACACTATCATCTTACTCATAGCGCTTCTAGTGTAGTTGGTGGAACAGTTATTTTATCGTCTATTATTGAATCTGCTTATAGTACTGTAAAATATTTTTTTGATAGAAGTGCTAAGGAGCAAATAAAAGACATGACCTTATCTGTTATGGGAAGTGCATCTGGCCATGTTGAACTTGGAACGTTTAAAGATAGTTCTATGTTTGATATTGTTGAAAAGATACAGAGTTTTAATAGTGTTCTTAATAAGAAAGTTAATCAAATTGATCTTGCTGCTGCTAATGCTGCTGCACAAGAACAACAACAACAGATGAAGTCTCAATTAGTTAATAATTACACAACGCAATTTACCCAGGAGGCACAAAAAATACAAGATCAAATTAGAAACTCTCGTAGTGTACACCTTGAGGGTGTAGGGCAAATCAATACCTCAAAAGCTGGTAGTGTTATAAAAGTTACATATAAAATGCAGATTGCGCAGGAACTTGCTGCTATATTATCTAATCAAAAAATAAGTATGTCCGCAAAATTTAACTGTGTGCAAGATTACGAAGAACTTTATTCAGAACAACAAAACCCAAGTCCCGAAGCTCAAAAGGATTTTCTTGATCAATTACAAACCCAACAAACTCAAAAAAACCAGCCGTCTCTTGACCCAGACTCTGTCACTGCAACTGATACTATGGATACTATTTTAAGTAGGGACAGTAAGAGCGGAGGATACAGTGACGTAACTGTTTTTAAACCGAGAAGAAAAACGAGTTCGAGAGTTCACGATCATAAAAATGATGTTAGCAATCACGTTAAAGATACACGATCTAGAAAGCAAGGCCTAAACCAACCAAGAATTTCTAATCCTCAACTCACTCATTCTGGTCTTCAATCTAAAGGAACGCGAAGATAACTTGATAATGTGTTCTTTTGCGAGTTGGTATAAATTACTTTCTAGGCTTAAATTTCTGTATTCAAAAAGAATTTTATGTTTTAATTGCCTGATGATAGAGCGTTTCTAGTATTGCTTTGTATGTTATGTTATTTTGAATGAGTCAATATGGAAAAAGATTTATGGGTTTTGCAGGTATCAGTCCAGGTTCACTAGCTTTAATTTTATGTATAGCACTACTGGTGTTTGGCCCAGCTCGTGTCAAAGCACTAGGATTAGAGCTGGCTGCCGTGATGAAGCAGCTTAAAAAAGCTTTTGACGAAGATCCGTCTTAGTTTTCTTGTGGTGAGGCATGGGTTTTACAAATAGTGCACTAGTCCAAGAGTTACGGCAGAGATTCACATTTTGTCTAATACCAGCACTTTTCGTTTTTATATGTCTTTTTATCTATAATCAGTTTTTCTTAGCCTGCTTACTCGACTTTTTGCAGTCATGGTATGCTACGCCACAGCTGGTTGTATTTCACTGGTTTGAAGGTGTAGAGGTAAGTTTTGCGCTAGCTTGGTATGGTATGCTATTAGTATGTATGCCCTGGTGGTGTTGCCATATATGGTGGTTTCTTGCACCAGCTTTGTATACCAGTGAGCGTTATTTAATCTCTTGGGTCGCTTTTGTGGGGGGGCTTTTATTTTATATTGGAGCGATGTTAGGTTTTTTTATTGTAACACCGATGTTATTTCGTTATGCCTATTGGTTTTTGCCCACGTATACTCCTTGGGTATTGTCTTTGAGTGCGTGTCTACACATGATTTGGAGTAGTATGTTATTTACAGGTATAGCGTTACAAGTTCCCATTGTTTTGAGCTTATTAGTCTATCTGCAAGTTTTAAACTTGAGTTTGCTTCAGTCTGTGCGCCCGTATGTAATTGTTGGGGCTTTTATTGTAGGTATGTTTTGTACGCCACCTGATATGTTTGCACAGATTTTATTAGCTTTGCCTCTCTGGGCATTATTTGAAGTGAGTTTACTATTATGCTGGTGGCTTGATTTTAGTAAGTCTTCTGTATCACTTACTTGTATTGATGCTGAAACTGACGCTTTACATGACCCCAATATGTGAATTACAATACCACCTATTGAATTTTACCGGTTTTTACTTAAGTGCCCAAGTTCCTCACTCATCTGATTGTTTTGGAGGTAAGCCATCATAATACGCCGCTTGCTGCACGTGAGAACTTATGTTGGTCACAGCAAGAGGCTGCAAATAATATGCAGCAACTTATGAATCTAAAATGGGTAGAAAGCGTCATGACATTGGTTACCTGCAATAGAACAGCCTGTATATGTGTATGCTATGACCACCACCAGTTGCGAGTGTGGTGGGCACGTTTGTTAGGAGATAAAGATAGTTATACAACTACGCATACTGGTCAAGACGCTTTATCATATTTATTAAGAATGTCGGTAGGTCTAGAATCTATGTTAATTGGCGAGCATCATATTCTAGGCCAATTACGGCGCGCATTTTTATTTGCTGTAGAACTGGGTTGTTGTCGAGGAGAGATGAATTTTTTGCTAGAACAGATTCTTTGTCATGCTAAACAAATCCGCCATGAATCGCAGTTTGGCCAAGCAGATATCAGTTTAGCACAGCTTGCATACGAACATGTACAGAAAATATTACCTGCTGGACAACTATGCCGAGTAGTTTTCTTAGGCTCAGGGAAGGTTGTGCAGCAGCATCTTCGAGTTTTCTCTCAAAACCCTTTTTTACGTTTGGGTATGGTTTGTCGGGATAAGGAAAAATGTGCTCCATTAGCCTGTGTATATGACTTAGATGTTTTTTCTTATGCGGCGCTTGCACAAGCATGTGATACCGCAGATGTAGTGATTGCAGCTACTTCATGCCCAGATATATTATGGCGGCCATCCTCGTCTAATCTGCAGTTACGGCTTTGTATGGACTGGTCTGTCCCAAGAAATATTGGTTTTGTCCCAAATATGCAGCATGTGGAGTGGGTAAGTATTGATGATGTGAAAAAATTACGTACTTGTTGTGATAACACACGCCATAACCAGTCAATAGCTAGGGCGGGGGTCAAAGTTTTACATGCACAGCATCGTGCCCTTGAGGAAATGCGGCTACGAGACGTTGGGAATGTGCTAGGTGATTTCCGTCGGAAAGTCCAACATGCACAGGAGCAACACCTACGTATTGCATTAAGTCAATTAGATCATGGCACAGATCCACCTCAGGTTTTGCGTACCAGTCTACGTGATTTACATAAAACTTTATTGGATTTTTTTCTACAAGTTTTTAATAGTGATACCAGCTTTCCAAATACCTGGAGACTTTGTCATCAAGTTGAGAGTAAAGCTATACAAGGACTGCGTCAGGGTCGAGATCCAGTGGTTGTTTTGCAGCGTGCTTTACATCAAGCGACTGCAAAAATTAGTCACTTACCAACACAGTACCTACGTCGTAGTCAGAAACAATGTAGTGGTGTAGTTTAAGGAGGGATCAGATGTGGTAACGATGCGTATAATTTTGTTAGACCAACTAAGTTTTGACCTGCCTATTGTGCAAGAAGCTAAATCAGAGGACTTTTTTTTATTTGTTGAAGACTATGTAGAGTTGACTCGCGTACCGCATCACAAAAAAAAATTGGTATTCCAGTTAAGTGCTATGCGCCATTTTGCTCAAACTTTACGAGCCGATTCCCATGAGGTTGAATATATTCAACATAATAATGAGTTTAATATTCGCTCTTTACCAGAAGCCATTACCTTGATGTGTACAAAGTACGACTTGTCTAGATGTTTGGTCACAGAGCCTAGTGAATATCATGTTGAGCAGGCTATAAATACAGCTTGTTTAAACAATAAGCTTAGCTGTGAGTTTTGTCCTGATACTCGATTTTTTGCAGATAGGGACGTACTCAAGGAAAGTGCTGCATTAAACAAGCGTACTATGATGGAATTTTTTTATAGAAAGATGCGAAAGAAGACGGGATTATTGATGGATGGTGATCAACCTATATCTGGTCAGTGGAATTATGATAAAGACAATCGTAAACCTTTACCCAAGTCAATTGTTGTGCCTGAACGTTTATGTTTTACCTTAGATTCCATAACACAGTCTTTACAAAGCGAAGTGCAGCACTGTTTTCCAAGCCATATTGGTGAGGTGCAGAATTTTAACTATGCAGTAACTCATGCTCAAGCGCATACAGCTTGGCAGCAATTTTTACATTGTTACTTGCCACAGTTTGGGCCTTATCAGGACGCAATGCGCATGGAAGAGCCATTTTTATTTCACGCAGTTGTTTCTATGTATGTTAATATTGGTTTGTTATGCCCAAAAAAACTATGTGCTGATGTAGCACAGGCTTATACTCAGGGCAAAGTTGCTTTAGCTTCCGCAGAAGGCTTTATTCGCCAAATTTTAGGGTGGAGAGAATTTATTCGAGCTATTTATTGGGCATACATGCCTGAATATAAGACAAGAAACTTTTGTAATGCAAATACTCCGCTACCCCAGTGGTATTGGACTGGTAAGACTAAAATGCGTTGTTTATCTGAGGCAATACAATCAACTATAGATCATGCTTATTCACATCATATTCACCGCCTTATGATAACGGGAAATTTTGCTTTGTTAGCAGGGCTGCAACCAGAGGAGGTTTGTAGTTGGTATTGGGCTGTCTATGCAGACGCTTATGAATGGGTTGAACTACCAAATACATTGGGTATGGCTCTACACGGGGATGGTGGCGTAGTTGGTACAAAGCCTTATATTGCAAGTGGTGCATATGTGAATCGGATGTCAGATTACTGTAAAGGCTGCCATTATGACGTTAAGCAGAAAACTGGGGAAAATGCCTGTCCATTTAATTATTTATATTGGGATTTTTTAGCCCGACATCAGGAGATTTTTTCCAAAAATCAACGTATGTCATTAGCATATAAAAATCTAGCACGTTTAGAGCCTCAGGTATTAGCAAAGATGCGCCAGCAAGCCACAGATTTTTTACAAAAAGGTTGTGATGGTTAACATGTATCAATGTAGTTATCTCAATAACTTTTGATGTGAAATTCTAGTGTGTAGGCATTTGTTTATGTTCAGTTTCTTAGGCATGTAGATTATGCATGCTTGCAAAGCTTTTCAGTCTTTTTGTAGAAAATCTGTTCATGACTTCTCCAGCTTCTCTGGTTTTTTCTTTGGTAGTAAATCGTATCGGTGAGCTTTCGTTGCTAGATAGCTCTTCGTGATCTGTAATGACACTTTGTTCTTCGATATGACTATTACTTAGGTTATTCTCTTTCATACTTTTATTTAATTTAGGGGGAAACCAGTGTTCTTGTGGGATGCTTTGTTGTAAGTGAGAAATCCTATCATTGTTTTTTGAATCTATGTATTCACCTTTTTGTAATGTGTATATATCTGCACATATAAAGTTAAATGCTAAAACATTTTCGCAAAAGTCTTCATAATGCAAAGTATAGGTAGGGGCTAAGTTACCATATTTATCAATTTCACTACATGCTTGAAAGTTGATATAGCTATTAGCTGTTTTTAGTGGTGACTCTATTCCAGCTAGCATACAGGCCATATTGTTTTCGTGTTCTATTTCATCGTCACTGTCTGTATCGATAACAGATACTGCAGTAATAATAAGGTTTTCATGGGGTCCGTATGTTGTAGAAATATTTATGTTATAATCACACCTTACAGTCTCATATGTTTTATTTTTATCACGATGTGCCGTGCTGACTTCTGTATGTATAAAGGGTGGTCTTCTGAGCCCATTTACCCAAATATTTCCATGTTTTTTAAGTAAATTTTCTAGAAACTCAGGGCCGTGAAACATTCTAGGTGACCATTTGCTAAATCGATGGGTTTTGTAGCTAGCAATGAGTAACCGGAAGGTTTTTTGTATTTTGTGATGCACGGTCGTGATAAGAGCATCTTTAGTACTAATATTATTATCGTGTTTAATATAAAAGAAAGTTTCGTATACACCCCAGATTATTGGAAAATGACTATGGATAGCGCTGTGGAACTTTTTTAGAATATCTATACAAGATAAAAGCTGTTTGATTTCAGCTATTTCTATTGCATCTGAGCTTACGGGGCACTGAAGATATTCTTCTAGCAACTCATAGCCTTCTTTCTCCCAGCTATGCAGAGGTTGTAAGTCTTGTTTGTTGTTTATATTTTGATTTTTTTTCTGCATGACCCACAACTGTAGGTTTATAGGGCTTTGGTTACAAAGAAGTATATTGATAAATTTGGTATTTTGGATGGTTTTTTGATCATTTTTGAGGGTCAAAAAAGTAGCATCAATTTGCTCAATACATTGTTTTAGAAGCAGGGCAAACGCATTATTACTGTGAGGGTGGGGTAGGCTGTTTGATGATGAAATATGGAAATTTTCTAACGCTTTGATTGTTTCAGGGATTTCATGTTGTAGGCACACGTGAATATCATCTACATCTTTTAAAAATCTTTGTCTTTCACTGCCTATAAATGTATGAGTTTTGGATTGGGAGAACATGGATTGGTGAGAATGGGTGTTTAAGAAGAGTAGAGAAACTATGGTATTTTTGGTTGTTCGTTATTGATATAAATCCAAACTTCCTTTTTCTCTTCGTGATTTATTTCCCAGTTACGGGCGTAGCGTAGGGTGATTTTTGTGATTCTTGGTACAGTGAATGCTGTTTTGTGAACTTTGAATTTCCATGTCATGACACCAGATGCACCTACGAGCTTATCTACAAGATTTTTTTTTGATTTTGCTTGAAATTCTGCAGATAAGGGCTCAAATATATTACTATCGTATGATTCTAAATACCAGCTGTATCCAGTAGTACGATTAGTTGCTAATGGTAAAATCAATATATCGGTGTCGGATATAAGAATAGGCTTGTTGAGGTCTTCTAGTGTGAGTGTTCTACTTTCGGACATTGCTGTAGCACATAAAGAAAATAAACTTATTAGTAAAATGGTTTGTATTAGTCGTGACATATTGGAAAATCAAAAAAAAAGTAACTCTAGCACGTTTTTATTTAGTGAGTAAATATAGACACTGAACAATAATACTATAACTTTGTGAATAGTAGAGTTATGGTTTTTTAATATTCTTCACTTATAGTAGGATTTTTTATTAATAACATGAATTAAGATATTGATATATATCATTTTTATTGTAATAAGATATTCTTAATAAATATAACTATTATGCCACGTAACAAAAAACATTCTCGTACAACTAAAACAACTAAAAACTACTACATCCATTGTTGAAAAGCCTCAAGAGTATTTTTCTGTTAGCATTAGTTTTTTCTCAAGTACTTCGACAAAAATAAATTCAGATGGTACGCAAACTACAGTTACGCAAGAGCATGGATCTAGCAAAGGATATTTTCCGAAATGGATCCGAAAGAATTTTTCAAATCTTTCCCAAAGATAGATTCTTGATCTTCTGAGTAAAAACTTTCATTGTCAATAAACTTAGGTACGCGTTATTTAGCTATCTGGCTTTTTTTACGTAGCCTCACTGTTTCCTCGTTATCACTAGATGCCATTGCGCTTAAGTTTCTGCTTGTACCAAAGCTTTGTAGCCCACTTAAGTTGCGTTTTTCTACTTCAGATTTATGTGTGTATTTATCAGATGTGTCGTGTGTCTCTTTGCTAAACTTTCTTGTTATTTTTTCGGGTGTTGTATTTGTGCTAGTGCTATACTCTTTGTCAGTTTCATTATCTGTATTTTCATTAGTTATACAGATTTCATCTTTCATAGCCGGGCTCTCTATATGTTCTCCATGTTGTTTTGATTTTTCGTCTAGACGCGGTCTTTGAAGCCGTTCTCTTATATTACTTTGAGGTAAGTTTGGATCACTCTGCTCACTTCTTTTATGTGACTTTGTAAATGCGGATTTTTTAGATGTTTTTAATGTAGGTTGCTGAGATTGTTCTGATTTATTACTTTCACTGGTATTTCCTAATTCATTAAGGATTCTATAGTAAGAAAAGTGCTGAACTTTCTCACCATTTCCTCTACCGCGTTGTAAGGTGAATGTTTCTTCTGAGATAAAGCCAAAGGGTTTTATGTGTTCACAGAGCTCATTATATTCGATGAAATATGTTTTGGCATCGTTTCCTTGTAGAGTGATTTCAGCTGTACTCTGGTAGCCAACGTAGTAGGTTATGTATCTATGTTTCTTAGAAGGGATAGCTTTTATGGATTTTGTGCCTGATTCTAGATCGGTAAAATAATCTAAATCGGCTGTAATATGCTCTGATTCTATTGGTTTTACTTGTGTGATAATAAGATGTTCATGCGGGGCAAAAGCAGGATCTTTCTTGCTGGTAAAATTACAAAATGCTTCAGTGTAGACTTCTTTTTTTGATGGAAATAGGTACTCTAGTAGAGATATCTCGGTACTAGACGTTGGGCTATAAACTGATTCAGAGTATATCGTTGGTGGTTTTTCAAAACCCCTGATGAATATAGGGCCATGATTATGAAGTACTTCCTGCAGTTTTTTACAGCCTCTTTTATGTTCTGGTTGCCAACTACTTGGTCTATACAAGCAGTTGCTCGCAAGAATGAGACGCTTGATTTTTCTAATTCGGTGCTCAACTATTTCAACAAGCCTGCCTCTTTTGACAATAATATCGTAATTTTTTCTGGTGTAAAATTGTTGCTCATAAATATCCCAAGTATACTTATACTTGCGCCTAATTTCTGCTTGAAATGTTTTTAGTATTTCTTCACAGGTAGTTAAATGTTTGATAAGAGGAATATCGCTTGCAAAACAATCTACTTTGCTAGCGAAATAGTCTTCTAAAAGAGCGCAACCTCTTATTATCCATGGAGCTACTGTTTCGTTCCGTTTCTTTGCTCGTAGTATTTCTTGTTTTTTTGTAGAAACCCACGCTTGTTGGTTTATAGGACTTTGGTTACAACAAAGGATGCTCATAAACTTCTGATTTTCCATAGTTTCACGGTCATACTGTAATGTTTCAAATGACTGAGTTATTTGTTTAACAGCATTATCAATCAACTCATTGACGTGATTAATTTCTTCGAGGTTACCTTTTTCAGGATCTTTTATATTGAATGCTCGTAAAGATTGAATATATTCGGGCATTTGTTTTGACAAAACAATATTTATTCTTTCAGCTCTTTCATTGAACTCTGTCTGACTTATACTTGGCCAGGAATTGGATTGATCACTCTTTTTAGACGATGGTGTACGTACCTTATACATGGGTATTTCTCAATAAATCAAAATAACCAAAATGTGATAATTCTGGTTAAAATGTGGGTTTATAGTTTTATTCGGTATTGCTGATAAATACCCAGATGACTTTGCGTTCGCCGTGGTCACTACTCCAATCCTGTGCGTATCGCAACACGACTTTTGTAACGTGAGGAGTATGAAAGGCATTGTGGTGTACCTTAAATTTCCATGTTGTAAGCCCCGGGACACCAACTAACGGTAAAGTACTATTAGAAGATGAGGCAAAGCTTTGAGATAGTGGAGTCATGATGTCTGCGTCGTATTCATCGAGATGCCAACTGTATCCGGTCGATGTGTTTGTGGGTAGTGATATGGTCAAATTAGGATTTTTAGGTGTAATTAACTGTGGTTTTTTTAGGTGGCTTACTTCATCAGAGCTTGAAATGCCGAAACACAAAAGTGAAGAAAGGCAGTAAAAGAGTATAAGTGTAAGTAGGGGCGCGCGAGAAAACATTAAAGTAATATTTGATTTTGTGGCAATAGTATCATGCTTTACGTGCAATAGTAAATAGTCTTTTGTGAGATTATTGTCATTTAATTATGTGTATTGCACCAACGTTTTGTAGGATTTTATTCTGTGTCTACTGTGTTTTTGAGCTATGATTTGATATTGTCTAGAATTGGCATCTTAATAAACCCTTCTGATAGCGGGCCAAACTTTATTTTGAAATGTGCTTAGAGATCATTAAATAAAACGAGTAATAATTTGTAGCAAAATGTCGGATACTCATATCAAGCATACACCAAATTTATCTGTGATCGCGCATGTTAACCTCGTAGAGTCAAGGTTAACAAGTTACTCTATGTGTATTATGTGGATTTTGTAGAAATTCAAGAATCAAAGTTGACCAATAATTATTGTTTTATTAACTTATACTCATATTGAATTTGTACAGGATTAGGTTATGCGCTTATCTAAAAATATTTTATCCGCAAGCATCGTGCTTCTATCTACTCATCTTTATGCTGTAGATTTTTCCGGAACAGCTGGATTGGGCTCAAATTATATATTCAGGGGTCTTTCGCTTTCTGATGCGAAGTCATCTGGTAACTTAGGATTTAACATAGGATTTGACGACGGTATGTATTTCTCAACTGATTTTCATTCCACGAAAATCAGCGGGACAGAATTCTTTTTAATAAACAAACTTGGTTATAAAACCTCTAGCTACGAGTTCGGATATACCACCTACGAATTTTATGACGATCTTGCCGGACTTGACGACGAGCTTTATTTTAGCGCTACGAAAGGATCTTTTGGTTTAGTTTTGACTCATAATTTTGGACAATATATCACAACAGCTAGTAAAAATGCTAATATTCTTGAGCTAAGCTACGCTCATCCGCTATCTAAAGGCATGAATCTTTCCGCTACAATCGGTGGCGTTGATCTAGCAAAACCTGATGGCTATAGCTCTGGAACTAAGTATCTTACTGGTTCTTCACTCCATTATGGCTATGGTAAGCTTTGTGTCAGTAAGGATTTTAGTTCTAAAGCGAATATTGCTGCTTGTTATTCAGCAACAGATGTTGATGCACAAGCTTACTCTACTTCTTGGACTGGTGAAGAGGGTAACGACCAGTTCTTTGTTAATGCAAGCTTCACTTTTTAATCCATCTAACTTTCTAAAGAGGGGTGTGTATATCATACACACCCCCTTTTTTTTATAGAAGACATTATGTTTTTATCCTTGATCTCGATATAGTAGTAGATTTATCTAAGACTCAACTTGTCGAAAATTATACCTGCTGTTTTTAAAAAGTAACTAATACCACATCTTCACCCAATAAGGCGGAATGGAGTTAATTGTCTAATTTCTTTGCAATACTTCTAATCTAAGTAGAGTATATTGCTTTTTCTAAGTAGGTTTTGAGCGCCTATTGTTCTTAAAACACCCATATTAACTTAAGTTTACTCTGAATTTCTGCGGTCGGTTTTTTATGCCAAAGACTTAAGATATGCCCTCCATGTCCTCCGCCTGTGAGTGTGCTACTAAGTGCACCATTGCTTTCTAGTTGCTTTATTTTACATTCAGTAGCTTCTGGTATGAGTCCCCAGGTGCTGTAGCAATTATGGGATAATTCCAATGAATTTATTAGTAGTTTTCCACGTTCTACATCGGATAGGTCACGTGTGGTTAACGCTTCTTCTGCTAATAGGCTGCTATTGTGCATATGATTGTCAACTTGATCTGCTAGGTCGGGGTTGGTCTTGCGCCACCGATCCACACTCTGGATGGATTCTTTGGTGTTCGAATGTACCCCAGAGGAGCATAAGCTGAGATATGGTCGCCAAAGCGCTTGTTTTTGTATGTATTTTTTATCTTCTAAGAGTGTTATCTGCCCGGCAGGGGTGTTGCTTGCAATAATGTCTATACCGCTACTTTGTCCATGAAAATAGTGTTCGAGTCGATGCGCAAATCTTTTTATATTTTGAGGGTGTGGTTTTATCATATGTTGCTGAGCAAATAGTTTTGCAACTGCACAACAAAGTGCTGCAGAGCTTCCAAGTCCGCTACCAATAGGTACCTGGTTTTCTAATGTGATAATACCTGGGAAGTCTTGCCATGTTCGATTACATAGTTGTAGAGCATGTTCAAAAAAAGGAGCAAAACGCTCTTCTGCGCATTGATTGCGTAGCCCATTAAAAACAACGTCATACTGATTGTGTCTAGACTCAAACTCTAGCTTAAGTCTTGGTGCTATTGAGCATGCTACAGCACGTTTCCCTCTCAATACGCTGTGTGCTCCAGTCAATATACATTTTGCTTGGCTTGAGACCGATACTTTTTCTGGCTCAAACTGTGTTTGACTACGAATTGATTTAATGCTTTCTGTGCCCAGCATAAATTCAAGAATTAGGTGAAATTTGAAAACATACTAGCTGAATTTTTCTGAGCTAGCAACTACATAAATGCTCTAAGATAACGCAGTAATTTACATAATTGTGTGTGAGAGTACAATTTTTTTTTGATGTATACAATAATATGCGTATAATACACATCTATGAAAGATAGTATACTACACAAACTACACATTTTGTCAGAACGTTACGCCGCTATTGAGTCTTCTTTGGCTGATGAGAGCGTTATTACAGATCAAAAAAAGTTCCAAGAGTTATCTAAGGAGCTGCACGTAATTAGTCCTGTGGTTTTAGCATATAAGCGCTACAAAGATTTTGAGGAATCATTGCAACAAACAGAAGCTATGCTTGCTGAAACAGAGCTTGACATGCGTGACTTGATACAAGATGAAATGCAATCTCTTCGTAATCAGATTGTAGCGCAAGAGGCAGAAATTCTCACACTTCTTTTGCCTAAAGACCCAGATGATGATCGTAATATTTACTTAGAGATCCGTGCAGGTACAGGAGGCGATGAAGCTGCACTTTTTGCTGGTGACTTAATGCGCATGTATCATTTTTTTGCGCAAAAAAAGCACTGGAAATGGTCGGTTGTTCAGGCAAATGAAAGTGAGCAGGGTGGATTTAAAGAGGTTGTGGTCCATGTTACTGGTAAAGATGTTTTTGCACATTTGAAATACGAGTCAGGTACACACCGGGTGCAGCGAGTACCTTCAACTGAATCTCAAGGACGCATTCATACATCAGCTTGTACGGTTGCTATATTGCCCGAGGTAGAGGAAATAGATGATATTGATATTGATCCTAGTACTATAAAAATGGATACATTTCGATCCAGTGGTGCGGGTGGTCAGCACGTGAATACGACTGATTCAGCTGTACGTTTGACGCATCTACCCACAGGTGTGGTTGTGGAGTGTCAAGATGAGCGCTCACAGCATAAAAACCGCGCCAAAGCTCTAGGAGTTTTAAAGGCAAAAATATTATCTATGCAGCGAGAGTCACAACTAGCTGAGCGTGCAGAACAGCGCCGTATTCAAGTTGGATCAGGTGATAGATCTGAGCGTATTCGTACATACAACTTTCCTCAGGGGCGTGTCACAGATCATCGTATTAACTTGACGTTATATAAACTGGACTTGGTTTTGGCAGGTGATCTTGGGTTTTTGGTGGATCCTTTGACTCAGGAGGATCAAGCCGATAAGATGTCTCAACTGCAAGATAGTTAGATATTTCATGCCATTGCTTCATATCTGCTTGTCACTCGTGCTGTTTTAGCATTATAATCATATTTCTTTGAGCGATTTACTATGATTATCCCTGTACTTACATTGTTTCTCACCTTGCAAGCATTGGCATCGGATATGGGCTTTTTCGATGATATGCCGCTATACCCAACAAGATCTACAATAGCAACTAGTATGTTGTGGACAGATGATGCATCGTTTTATCCTGAAAAATCTGTGGGTTTTGGTTACACTCAAGCAATACAAGAAAAGTTGCCAGTATTATGGCTATTTGATAGTTATATGCTAGCTGATTTATCAGAGAGAGAGCAGCACTCTGGAGGTGTTGGTTTTACTTATCGTTATGAACAAAAACCAATGCAATCAAACTATGGTGTGTCATTGTTTTTGGATTCATTCAGGGTGTCTCCAGGAGATGTAGTCGCGCAATTTGGTTTGAGTGCGCAAAAAACCCTGAAGAACCGTATGTTTTCATTTGACCTTTTCATACCAGATCATAAAAAAGTTGTTAACTCGGGTCAGACTTATCAGCTGCTTTCTGGGTATGATTTCACTTTGAGGGTTTGGCAGCCTATCATGCAGTATACGATTAATACATTTTACTCTTATTACTACTTCATGGAGGATGCTGCAGGTCCTTTTCATGGTCCTCGATTTACACTAGCCCTGGAGGCAGATCATGGCAGCGGCAGCTCTGTGTATGGTGTGACTTCGATGTATGATAATTTACGTGGACCTGGTTTTGGGCTTAGCTGGTCATATGTTTTCTCACACAGCGCGTCTGAGCTACCACCAATCCCTATGCCACAAGATGGTATGGATAAACCGGTGTGGAGGCCACAGAATGCTTTTGTGTATCAATTAGACGCCCAGACTGATGCCTCAGGCTAATCAGCAGCATACTATAAATTGGCGCGATTTTGCTAGTAAGCTGCAGCACTCACATGTGGCTGCGGCCATGGATGTGAAGCACCTACTTGCACATGTGTTAGGATGTGCCACTGCTGATGTGCGCCTCAAGATGACATTAAGTTCAGTTCAATATGCGCAATTTAATCATGCGTTTTTTCGTTTAAGTCAAGGTGAGCCCCTGGCTTATATTTTAGGAGAATGGGAATTTTGGGGTATGAAAATGCATTTGAATTCTCATGTTCTCATACCTCGCGCTGATACAGAATGTTTAGTTCAGGCTGTATTGGATGTTTATCCATCTACTACGTATGCACGTGTTGTAGATTGTGGAACAGGTAGTGGTGCAATAGCACTTGCTTTAGCACATGAGCGTGCACACTGGGATATTTTAGGTGTAGATCAGTCAGAGCAGAGTGTTCTCTGCGCACGTGATAATCAAAGGCGTTTAGGTGTCTCGCAAACTAGAGTCTCTTTTTCTACATTATCCTGGCACGCATTACCGACTACTTCGGTGCGCTATGATATTGTTGTGGCTAACCCGCCGTATATTGACCAAAATGACCCAGACATTCACCCACATGTGCATCTTTATGAGCCTCATAGCGCATTATTTGCTACACAAAATGGTATGGCAGATTTGCGTGCAGTAATTGATGTTGCTCGCCAAGTGTTATTGCCGCATGGTAGGGTTTTTTTAGAGCATGGTTACACGCAAGCACTGGCTGTAACTTCCTATTTGTCTCGTTGTGGATTTGAAGATATTCAAACTTTGCATGACTTGTCTGGTTTGCCACGTGTGACTGTGGCGCGTAACTAGATGGAAATGTTATATTTGTCTTAAGTCTTGTTGACATTTTAGGTGCGACAGGTTGTAATGTTAACAATTGAAGTAGGATAAGCCACGTGAACAGATATTTCTCTTACCCATTGCTTATGATATCTTTGCTGGTAACTTTAACAGGCTGTAGTAAACAAGAGAAGCTGCCTTTAGTGTATAAAGAACCGAATTTTCAAAAAGTCAGTCTACATGACAAGACTGTATTTACTTATCAAACAGATACTTTATTCGAAGTAGCTAGCACTAAAGCAAAAGCCAGTTTCCAAGATGATTTGCACAATATTGTGGCTTATGCTCAGCAGCATCCTGACCTACAGATTTTAGTGCAGACTTTTGGGGGTGTGGATAATCACTCTAATGTAAGCCTACGTGATAATACCTTCAAATCTGAAGCAGTGGCTTCTTTTCTTTGGCAGAGTGGGGTGGATTCAAGTAGGATAGCTTATCAGGGTTTTGCTGGTGGTGAGCGTCTCGTTGCAAGAGAAGTTACTTCTGCTGGTAGTGCTTTGAATAGGCGTATTGAGATTTCTTTTATGCCAAGGGTAGGGTGAGGTTATAGTGAGATACAATCAGTTACGTATAATATTATCGAGTCTAACTTTATCACTCTGTTCAGTAGCAGGGGGTAAGTTTGGGCCTGGAGTGCCAGTATTGCATTTGGAGAATGAGCATGTTGTGCAGTCTTCGGAATTACATTGCCATGGTAATGTGCGCATCCTACTAGATGGTGCGGCAGAAGAGAACTCTGCAAGGGTACTACACAAAGGTGTGTCTGTTCATTCCGCTATGCATGACGGTAAAAAATCAACCTTCGTAAATGGGCGCAGTAGTAAAAACCATGAAGGGTATGATGTTATTTTTTCTGGTAAAAATTTGTTAAAGGATTTTACTTCTATTCATATGAGTGATGCATGTACGCTAGAGGCTGTAGGACTCAATATGGATGCCCTTAAGCTTCTTAGTAACACTACTGGTAGTATAACTTTACGTGGTACATATAAAGCGGGACAAATAAAGCAGCTTAAGAATAATATTATTGATGCTTATTGGATAGATTCGGACTTTTTGGAAATTGACTCACAGGCAGGGCGGATGTTGCTTGCAGGCACAGCAAAACATGTGCGGGCCCATACTACCGGTAATGCTTTTCTTTCGCTAGATTCTTTGCGTGCAAGTAACCTATGGCTTGCAGGTTATGGCAATTCTTTTGTTAGGTTTTTTGGAGACAATATACAATTGTCCTCTTTCATGAATGACTCAGCGCGAGCAGAAAGTTTAGGGTATCCTTTGCTTGTGAATGATCAGTCTCGTTCTCATGGGGTGTTGGTATACCATCTACCACATTTTGAGCCAATTCAACCTGCAAATGCGCGTGTAGGCAAGAAGCCTGCAGTGAAATAGATTATTTTAAAACTTAGTCTCGATTTGTGCGATTTAATAAAAAAACTATCTTACATTGGCTGAGCAACATCTCTTCATTGCAGATTGTACTAATTTCACTTTTTTTAGTCTACATACCGCAGCTATGTAGTGTGCTATTTTGGCAAAATCATCCTGCGTCCCAATGGGAGTATGCTGATGTGGGTTTATTACCGAGGGTAGAGCTCTCAGACGGTTTGCTGGGGCATTTTCAGAATGATAAGCCTGATCTTGTCATTGCATATTATGACGAGGATTTGGCATGGGTACAGCAGCTGGCACATCTTTTTGGTAGGCTTTATATTTACCATAAGCATCCTGATAAGAAATGGCCTACGAATTTAGCTATCACCGATTCTAATCGGGTTGTGTTACGTTATTTGCCTAATGTCGGTAGGGACAACCACAGTTTTTTAACGCATATTATCGAGAATTATCATCAGATATCGTCTCGAACTGTGTTTACCGTAGCTAGCGCATATATGCCTGGTCGCTTTGCTACTTTAGTGCATCGATTACTTAATCAGCCTTTTTGTTGGAAACGTTATCCACGAGCCAAAATTGCCCAGTACAGTTTTTATGGGACCCCTTTTTTTAATCAGGTTCCTCATAGTTCTAGGAGCACATGGTCTAAGATTACATTGGCAGAGCATAGGCCTTTTTCTCAGTGGGTTAAGCATCACTTGGATTTAGATGCACATCGTTTGCAGGAGGCGGACATTTGTTTATGGGATGGTATGTTTTCCATTGATGCTCAAGCAATAAGGTCTTATCCCATTTCTCTTTATATGCGTCTTAGGGACTCTCTTGCTCATGCTTCAACGACTGAGGATGGCTATTTTATGAGTTTTGCGTGGCAATTACTCTTCCCACAAAAAGCCTTCAAAGATAGAGATTCTCCTCATTTAATGCGCCATCTACATCAGTTTGTAGAGAGGTGATCTTGGATTTTATTTCTTTACAAAATAGGGCTTTCGTTGGCGCCTAGTGTAAGAATTTCTACTCCTTTTTCTGTGCAGAGCAGGGTGTGTTCCCACTGTGCAGATAATGATTTATCTTTCGTAACCACTGTCCATCCATCTGAGAGAGTCTTGGTTAGGTGGGATCCTGCGTTTATCATGGGTTCAATGGTGAAGGTTAGGCCTGGGTATAGATATCTATCGGGTATGCTTGTGTCATCATAATGAAGTACGTGAAACCCTTCTTCGTGGAACTCTTTGCCGATACCGTGGCCACAAAAGTCTCTAACGCTTGAGAAATGACTTTTCAGTGCGTGGTGCGCGATCGCACGGCCGATGTCTTTGAGGTTGGCGCCAGGTTTGACCATATTAATGCCAACATACATGCACTCTCGAGCATTTTCTACTAGGCGTTTGGCTAGTATGTTGGGTTTGCCAACATAAAACATTCTACTGGTGTCGCCATGGTAGCCATCTTTGATTACGGTTACGTCTATGTTGATAATATCCCCTGATTTGAGTATTTTTTTATCACTGGGTATGCCGTGACAAATAATATGATTTACTGAGGTGCAGATAGATTTAGGGAATCCTCGGTAATTTAGCGGGGCGGGGATGGCTTGCATCTCACCAGTGATTAGGTTGTGGCAAAACGTATTTAAAGCGTCTGTATGTGTGCCTTCTTTTACGAGGGGGGCGACACGGTCTAATACTGTGGCTGCTAGTTTTCCAGCTATGCGCATTTTCTGGATTTCTTGCTCGGTTTTGACAAATGCCTGCAGGTTTGTTGCCATATATTATTTTCAATCTTTGTGAAGTGCGATTATACTACGTCTAGTTTGTAAAGCATAGCGCTTGATTGAATCCTGCTAGGTTCTTTTGGTGTTTTTTGTTGTAAAGTGGTATTTGTGATTGCATCATGTACTCTTTGTTTTTTTGCATTTGTGTGCATTTATTATGCGAAATAAATGTACATTTAATTTTTTTATTTCGATAAATTAGTGTTTTATGCCTTTTTTTTATAATTTTTTGCATCATTATTCCTTGTTTTGTGTGCTTTTTAGTGCATTAAAAGCTCTAAATATACGCAAAAAGTCAAATAAAATAATTTTATCAATAAAAACATATATATGCTGTTGACACTAAAAAATAATCAATATATTATCATACTATTAGCAACACGGAACTGGAGCATGGAAGCTACAAACAAGCGTGACGGATCACGCGCTAATCACACGCAGGAAGCGTGTACTGATCCAACTAGAGCTTATCTCAATCAACTTTCGCGTATTTCTTCGATGTCGAAAGAAGAAGAGATAGAGCTTTTTATCCGCTATCAAGAAACTGGTGATAAAGATGCCTACAATCGTATTATTGAAGGTAATTTAAGGCTAGTAGTTAAGCTTGCTAGGAAATATCTTAATCGCGGCATGACAATGCTAGATATGATAGAAGAAGGCAATATGGGGTTAATGCATGCGATTGAGAAGTTTGAATTAGAGCGAGGCTTTCGATTCTCTACGTATGCGACTTGGTGGGTGCGTCAATATATTGAGCGTGCCATTATGAACCAAACGCGTCAAATTCGCCTGCCTGTGCATGTAATTAAAGAGCTATCTTCTTATTTAAATGCCAGCAAGAAAATGGGTAAAGATATTAACGTTACTTCCTCTTGCCAAGAGATTGCAGACCATTTTGATAAAGAGATAGATGATGTGCAGAAAATTATGGGCTACAAACTTGATACATTGTCCCTAGATGAGCGATCTACTGATGACAATGACCACTACACAGGTGGGTATAACGTTGCTGATCCTACTGCACAAAACCCAATGGATATTGTAGGTGATCAGAGTACACAAGAATTGTTGAGGGATTGGTTATCGCGCCTAGAGGACCTTGATTATCAGGTGGTTGTTCACCGATATGGCTTAGCAGGACATAGTCCTAAAACATTAGAAGAGGTTGGTGAAGTGGTTGGCTTAACGCGCGAGCGTGTGCGCCAGATTCAGCTGCGTGCTGTTTCAAGAATGCGCCGGTTCATGAACTTTTCTGGTGTAGACGAATCAGAGATCAGGATTGTCTCTGATGGTGATATAAAATAATTTTGCGCTAGTAAATATCATGCGTTCTTTACGGGTTACTTTACCGATCACAGACACCTGGGTTTTGTCTTTACAGCAAGCTCAGGTGGCACTAAAACACCGTTGTATTGCAGAGGGTGTGGATTTTCATAAATACTTTGAATGCTGCTCTGCATCGTCTGCATCTATTCACTTGCTTGTATTGGATGAGTTGCCGCATACAAGCTATATTAGAATTATGCGCATGTTGCGTAACTCTTGCTTTGAACGGTTACGTTTAAGATTGTGTGGTATGGGGTTTTATCAGCCAACTATAACGCAAAGATATATAGGTCTAGGTTTGCGTTGTGATGACCTTTCTTTACCTGTAATGTTACAAAAGATTGCGCGTCATATCCCAGCAGCATTACCTGCACATTCTGACAGGATGCCATTTGTACCCATCGTAAGGTTAAAACAGCCTTTGCCAGTGGATTTCGAGCCAACTGTTAGGCGGATAGTACAGCACTTTTCTCATCAGGAATACTCTGCTCAGGCCCAATATGATATATTTCACGTCGATAAATATTCTGTTATTGAGGGTGTTGCGCAAGATGATTTCTCTATAAAAATACCTTTTCTTGCAGGAATAGGTGTTATGTGGTCTACAGATTTTTCTATGGACACTTACGCAAAAACCCGGTTTTAGGTAAAGCTAGCTCTAGTTGGTGCTTTACGTTTTTTGTTGAGTATTTTTCCTATAAGTCTTGAAATTATACGATTTGTTATTATATCGATAATAATAGAAATTTTTTAGGAGATATTATGAGCGCACCTACAGTGAAAACTTTTGCAACCGAGACCAAAAAAATCTTAGAACTTTTCGCGAAGTGGTTGTATCGCGATAAAGAAATATTTTTACGTGAATTGGTTTCTAATGCCTCAGATGCGTTAGATAAACTAAAAATTTTGGCTTTAGAGAATACAGATCTATACGATGCAGAGGAGTCTCTAGGTATCAAAGTTTTGATAGACAAAGAAGCAAAGACTGTCACAGTCTTAGATAATGGTATTGGAATGGATATGGATGAGGTAGTTACCAATCTAGGAACTATCGCCAAGTCGGGAACTACCGACTTTATAGAAAAGATGCAAGATGCACCACAAAATGTCGATAAGGGGAGTCTTATCGGTCAGTTTGGCGTGGGTTTTTATTCAGCTTTTGTGGTTAGTGATAAAGTCACTGTGCAAACAAGGCGTGCAGATAAACCTGCCTCAGAAGGTGTGTTTTGGGAGTCAACAGGTGAAGATGAGTATAAAGTAGAACAGTCTACTATTGCTGCGCGTGGTACACAGATCACTATGCATTTAAAAGAAGATGCTATGGAGTTTTTAGAAGCATGGCGTTTACGTAAAATTATTACCACATATTCTGACCATATCAGTTTCCCAATCACCATGATGAAAGAGCAGGTGAAGGAGTCTGAGGAAAAAACCGAAGATAAAGATCAGGATAAAACACCAGAAAACCAAGAGAAAGAGTGGGTCGAGGAAGTTGTAAACCAGGCAAATGCTCTGTGGAAGATGCCAAAGAGTCAGATTAAAGATGAGGAATATGAAAACTTTTATAAGCAGATGGGGCATGATTTTAATAGCCCGCTGGCATGGACACACAATCGTGTAGAAGGTCGCTTTGATTATACCAGTTTACTTTATATTCCTGCCCAAGCGCCTTTTGATTTGTGGAATAGAGACTACAAGCGCGGTCTTAAGCTTTATGTGCAGCGAGTCTTTATTTTGGATGATGCTGAGAATCTTCTGCCATCTTACCTGCGCTTTGTTAAAGGTTTGGTAGACTCTAATGACTTACCCTTGAACGTGTCACGTGAAGTTTTACAGAGTAGTGAAACAGTCGATACGATCAAGTCTAGTTGTGTGAAGCGTATTTTAGACCTTCTAGAATACCTGGCGGAGTCTGAGACAGAAAAATACGCTAAATTCTGGGAGACATTTGGTGCGGTGCTAAAAGAAGGTCCAGGCGAAGATCATGCGAACAAAGACCGCATTGTCAAGTTGTTACGTTTTGCAACCACAAAGCATAGCGATAAGCAAAGTGTGAGTTTTGCCGACTATGTTGGACGTATGCTTGAAGGTCAAGATAAGATTTACTATGTGGTAGCCGAAAGTAAGCAAGCTGCTATGAACAGTCCGCATTTAGAGCTTTTCAATAAACGTGGTATTGAAGTTATGGTGCTTCATGAGCGTATAGATGAATGGCTATTGTCCAGATTGACCGAGTTTGAAGGTAAGAAGTTGGTTTCAATTAGCCGTGGTGATGTGGATTTGGGTGATCTGGGTGTTACAGAGGCTGAGAAAGAAGCGCATAAGGAAGCAGAAAAGTCTTATGAAGATATACTCAAGCGTGTAGAGAAGTCTCTAGACGGTCGAGTAAAGTTGGTACGTATTACCGAAAGGCTAACCGATTCACCATCTTGTGTGGTTGCTGATGACGATGACATGAGTGCTAACCTAAAGCGTATGCTTAAAGAAGCAGGGCAGGCAGTACCAGAAAGTAAGCCTATTTTAGAGCTTAATCCGCATCATGCATTGGTGGAGCGCTTAAAAGAGGAGACTTCAGATGACAAGTTTGCTAATTTAGCAGAGATACTACTGGGACAAGCTATTCTTGCTGAGGGTGGTACGCTAGAAAATCCCAGTGCGTTTGTAAAACAGCTCAATGGGCTTTTGATTAAGGCGTAATTGATCTAGTACATCAAACTATAAAAACTGGCTTATCCATGTCATGTGGGTTAGCCAGTTTTTTTATGTGTAGAATTTAGTGGGGTGTCGACGGTATCGTCCTAGCTGTGTACGGATAGGTGATAAGGGTCCGTGTGAGTGAATAAAGCGTTTGAATTCATTTTGAGCGGCTCTTTTTAGGCTGTTACGTGGATGCTGGGGGTGAGGCGTATTAAGAAGAAAGCCATGTAGTTGGGTGCGTAGTGAGAGTGTCGTCAATAGGTGATTTTACTATTACGGTCAACTGAAGAGCAATGATCTACAATTTCTCTAATTGCATAAAATGATACTTATGACAAGCGTTTAAGGACAAAAAAAGACCCGTAATGTCATCACTTATAGAACGACAAGAACGGGTTTTTAGTTAACAGGATTTATTTGACTGTGAGGTGAATTTCAATCCAAAAGAAGTTGCTGAACTAAATTCCTGGCTTGTCATGTTGTAGGCTTTATCATCGTGTGTGAGAGTCGCGGCAAGTCCACCCCCGAGGTCGTAGCGTAGTCCTATTCTGGTGCTATTAAAGTCTTCCATACTAGTTGTTTTATAGGAGAACTGTTGATATGCTAATTCTATAACGAGGTCACCAAAATGATAATATGCACCCATGCCAGCTATATCTGCACTATCGCCGCTAGCATCATAGTCATCTGTATACGAATAATCTACATAAATCGATAAACTATCTAAGAAACCATACGTAGCCCCTAGACCTAGATATCTTTCTGAAATGTCCTCAGCAGTATGTTGTACATATGTATAATCAATATATCCTATATCGATTTCGGCGTCTCCAATTGAAAGTGCATAGCCAGCATAATAATCAAGCTCGGTACCAGAAGACGTACTCGCAGCCCAAGTGCCCGTATAAAAACCCGAATCACTTTTCAAATCAAACCCCCCGTGTATGGATGGATCTCCAGCATTCTGGGTCATACCGCGCCAAATATAATCGGTTTGCAAACCCATGTTTGCACTAAGACTAACCTCCGCATGAGCTAAAAGTGAGGTGCTTGCAATAAATAATGTAGTGAGGAGTGGTTTGTTCATAAGACTTCCTTAAATATTCTATATTCCTTCAATACACCAAATGATAAGCTTTGTAAAGTATGTGATGTAGGATTCACTGGTATATTGGATCTTTATACTAAACGAGGGGATATAATTGGTTATGCCTAGGTAGGGTGAAGATTGTTTAAAGAAAAAGGTTTGGGTTCGATAAAAGTCGTAGATCTATTGAAATAAGCTGTTATCAAAAATTTCGCTTAAAGCCTATCCTAAATCTGTTGTAGTATCCTCTTATATCATTCCAGCTTGCAGTTCCATCAAATTTGCTTTTGCCTAGGCGAATCTTTATAGAATCAGACATATCATATATGTAGCCAAGTGTTGTTACATTGTGGCTTAGGTCTTCGTTGTCAAGGGTGCGTTCGTCTGCACCATACTCTATAAATAACGTGTGATCATCTTTGTTGTTACTTGTCGTAATCTATCTCCAGAAAACATCTTTATCTTATTTTTAGAAATCTGGTGTGTATGCAAAAAATGAGCTAATTTGAAAGTCTGAAATTTTATGATCTAGTACAATGGTATAGAAGAGTGAAGGCTTTTCTTCGTTATGTGTGTATTTGAGCAATTGTGCGCCAACTGTAAAATCAATTGCTTTGAGATTAGTGTTGTAGTTGGCTGATGTAAATAATTGGTAATAACCAACTTCATCTTCTTAAAGGGCGGTAAGTTTCAACGAGAAATCTTGGTGTTCTGTGGATAGGTACGCACTTTAGTAGTGGTTTCTTATTGTATTCTCCATATAAAAGTCATTGTTCTAATGCTCTATGTCTCAAGCGGGAGGGATCTATCGCAATGCTGAGGCTATTGGGGTATTTACTGCGTATGGTTTACTCTATAAGAATTGACTAATACAGTATTACCTTCTTTCCTATAGCGCAAAAGTACAGTCAAGGTCGATACGATCGCTGTGGTGATGACATGATGATAAAGGTTTATGAATAAGTGAGCTAAATAGTATTTTTAATATATTATTTCATTGATTTTTTATGTGTGTTTATTTAATAAAAAAAATATGCTTGCAAACCGAAGTTTGCAAGCATATTGAATAAAGTTGACTAAAACTTAGTGGAGTAAGATACAACAAATTGATCGCCTATTGCTGTCTGTAGAGATTGACCTACGTAATCTGAGGGATCAGTCGCAGATGCTGTTTCGTCAGGATTTATAGAGGGTGTCTTAAGCCCTTTAACATAAGCCACTTTCACTGATCCGCTTGTATATCCAACCTCAGATACATCACCATTCATGAAAGAATTAGTGTATGTAAAAGAGACCCCTTTCATACCTACGCTCATTTGATTGGCACTTTCTGAACTCCCAGAACTCTTATAGTCACTAGTCCCTTTATGTTTAAAAGATACTTCACCAGCACCGACTTTTCCATCTAGGCCAATAGTGAAGTAGTCGGAGGTGGAACCAGGGTTTTCCCAAGACTTTTCTGTTTCATAAGAGGCGGAGACATTTGCATACCCAAAATCGTGGGTCAAGGAAGTACCAAATGTCCATAATGTGCCTTCAGTCACTGATGAACCGCTTGCAGAAAGGGTGATGCCTTTCATTGTATTAGATACATCTACTTGGACTCCAGGCTTTTTATTAGATAATGAACTAGCTTTAAATTCGTCATAGTTCATTGTGTTAACGCTAGCTGAACCACCAGCTACAGCTGAAGAAGCTAGAAGGGTACTTGCTAAAAGTGAAAGTATGTGATTACGTTTCATAGTGTGTTTCCGTAGTAATTTGATAGTCATATTGATAACATCTCCAAAATCCTAATTCAAGTATTTTTTGTTTTTTTTTAAAATTTACTTAACGACTGTCGTTTTTATGTAATATTTAACTAATAAAATATGCGATAAAACCCAAGAATTACTATCTGCTTATTGAATAATGCCTCAGCTGGTTCTTTAATTACTGTGATGGTTTTTTTGTTTTTAGAATGCTGCATTATTCGTTCAATACCTCAGTCTCATATGCGTCAGCTATTTTCTTTTCGAATTTAATTTTCTTTGCCTTGCCTATTTTCTTATCAATGCCATCTAATGATCAGGATATTTCTATGCCAGTTTTCGCACTAGGTATTGCTGTAACTACAGGCCTTTTTTCTTTGGTTGTGATGCCGATGTATCAGATGCATGCTGGTAGGTTAACATTGGATGTGGCCAAGCGTATTTTAATCGATACTTTGCATGTGCCACTGGTTATTGCAGTGCTGGTAGGCGGAATTTTTCTGGTATCAGGTCTACATGTTACGGCCCAAATTGAGTTAATGCTGGCGAAGTCAGGGGGTGTTTTGGCATTAACTGGTCTTGAGGCCTTAGGTATGTGTATGGATTATAGATTTTTTCTAAGATTTGATTTGATAGTGTGGTCAGCTATATTAGCGAAAAGTATTCTTATGCCACTTGTCGCTATTGGGTTAATGCAAATATTTCCACTTGGTCCACAGCATACGTTTGCTATGGTTGTCATGACTGCCTGTCCGGCTGCAGGTATTTCTGCAATGGAAGCAAGACAGTTTTCACAGGTTAGTGGCAAAATAACTGATATTATGGTTGGCTCAACTATTTTATCCATACTGACTTTTCCGTATTGGGTTTATTTAGCCCAAACGCTTTGATTGAGTATTATATCTGTAACCCATAATATAGTGTAAGCTATTACTTTCTATCGAATTTGATTTTTGTACGGAGGTATGGATATTAGCTAGTTGGTAAGCTTTTTCTAAACGCAGTTTTTTAGTTTTTTTGTCTTTAACTTTCATTAAAATTTGGCTCGTTTTACTATTTTTACTATAATATAGATATGGACAATTCAAATAAAATATCTGCACAACCTGCCTGCCATCTGTGTTTAGCTGATGGTGTTGAGCAAGTTACAGAGGCAATGGTACCTAAGAATATTACCTCAGTACAACTGCCTAAGACTTGTAAAGTAATCGGGGATAATGCATTTCGGGATTGTGTCAATTTAACTTATGTCGACGTTCAGTCACAACTAGAAAGTATTGGTGAGTGTGCCTTTGCAAATTGTAATAGTCTACGTGGTTTAGATTTTTCTCAAGGTGTGCGCCAGATATGTTTCCATGCATTCAATCGTTGTACGCAACTTCAATATGTATTGTTGTGTAAGCACTTGCATAACTCTTCTGCAGGGGCTCAATACGGCTCGATAGAGCCCATCGAAATGGAATTTGATTATGGGGTGTTTAATGGCTGTAAGCGGCTTGAGTGGCTTGCTCTTCCTGATGTTGAGGAAATGGGTAAGATGGTATTTACCGGTTGCGATATGCTGGATCTGGTAATAGTACCTGATGATATGCAATCTACAGAAGATAAGCGCTCTGCAAGGGAGCAGATTGATTTGCATTGCACTACTATTTCAAATAAAGTCATGCAGCATCAAGCAAAGACTTCTGTATGTGTGCTCTCGCATGCTGAATATCAATATTGGCAAGAAAAGTCCGGTATTGCTTCGCGGGTATATTCTCAGCTAGAGCTAGCTTTTTTATATCGTTTAGAAAATATACCCCATGTCAAACCATCATTGAATTGTCTTATAGAGAAATGTCCTAATATTTTTGTGCAAGACTTAGTATCGATTTTACCAGAATATAAGAGAGCTATATTACCAGATGACTTTTGGTCTAATTATAATAAACAAACAGTTTCACAAGAAGGATTTGGGCAGAATAGATTATTTAAACCCGAAGTAAAGCCAGATTTTTGTAGGCTGCGAGATATCTGCTCTTGTTATGATGTTCTTTTAATGTCTGAGAATAATGATACGAACCTGGGTTATCAAAATGGTATGCAGCGGCCGCATAAGTCCTAGTGTCTTTTTTAGCTCTAAAAGTGTCTAGAATTTTTGGTACGCTTTTTTAATAGAGTAAGAGAGATGAAAAATATTTGTTTCTAGTGCTCCGTTTTTAGAGGTGCGTATTTAGCGCTTGGGGAGTTTTCCAATATTGAATCTTATCTATTTTTCGCTTGGTTTGCCTCTAGTTTAGTCACTGTGTGGTATGGTTTTTTAGGTTTATTCTTTTTCAACAGATCAAATGGAGGGCTGTTACACTCATAGCACATGGTTGCATTCTCTAGCGTATCCTTTATTTCGTTTGGAGATGTTTGGGGGATTGTATGCAGATTACAGCTTGGAGTAGCGCAGCAAGTATGTGCATGTTTATGGATTTGCTGTGTTGATGAATTTTTTGGGCCAATTTTGATTAAAGACGCTGTAAATAAAAGGCTAACACAAAATATAGAGATACCTAAACATGCTGTTGAGGCAGGAAATGCCAGACCGAATAGCGAGAAATACAGTCCATTTACAAGCGTTAACATGGTTAGATTATAGATGATAGCTATATTGGTGAAGAAGTTATAGTATTGGTTTGTTTTTTGCAGTGTGCTTAATAGTTTTTCAAGGTGCCATAGGTTTTTTTGTTCAACGCAGAAGTTTGCTTCTTTGAGAATGTTGTTGTTGTAGTTGTTAGATACTCGAGAAACGCCCATTGTAAAGTCAGCTTTTTGCATAGCATACATATCATTGCAACCATCGCCAATCATACCTACATGATTTCTTGTGAACCAGTTTTTTATGGTAAAATACCAGTTTGCTATTTGTGATCGTGGTACATCTATCATACCATACAGCTGGAGATTTTGAATGACTTTTTCTTTGGCTCTCAAGTTGTGGTGGTATTTTTTATCAAATATAATATTTTTAGGGTCGATAATACCTTCTAGTTCTTTTTTGCAGTCTGCAAGATGTTCTTCCCATCTTTCGGTACCATGCCCACTAAGAATATAACACTTTACTCCATTTTTCTTTAGTTTACGGAGTAGGTTCTTGCTTTTAGCGTTGATAATATAGCCGCCGTTTGGGTTTTTTGGGTCTTCTTCATACAGGGTATGTGTTCTATCGAATACTATAATATCTGGTTGACCACAATTAGGCATTTTGGCGAATTTTATAGGGCTGTAGTTATCTAGCCAATTTAAAAACTTATTATTGAGGATAGGCTTGGCGAGTAAGAAAATACAGGGACATGAAACGATTAAATTAAGGCAAAAAAACTGCAGTCCTACTGCAAATGAGCTAAGTGTTAAGCCATGCCATAGGCCACTTACAACTGCTACCGCTAGTGCGATTATGAGCATGCCAGTCATGCGTTTGTCGGTGTCTTCTGTTTGGTCATTTGCCGTTGCATGATTAGTTTTCTTGTAGTCATTTTGGCATTCGATTATACCTCTGTGTATGACGGTATTTGCAGTAATCAGCGTACCGTCTTTGATATATACTCGTTCTTCAGCACTATCTTGGGTGATGGTACAGTTGTCAATAGCTTTGCAGGCTAATGGCAATAGTAGATCTTGCGTGATTATAACCTGCATGCCCTTTTTGAGTTCGGACAAATAAATCAGTTTATTTTCATGGGTATCTCTATCAATAACCGATACTTGAATTTGATGGTTGTGTGTTAGGGTTCCGCTTTGCATGCGTTGTTTTATCCATGCAGAGATATTTGAAATGCCCAGAACTAATAGTGCATCATGTAAAACATTTGAGTAGAGTGTGTTAAAAGGAGGTATAAAGCTTGCCAGGGAGCTTACCCAGCTCACTATAACGAACAGTAACATTATTTTGTCGACAGATGGAAAATGGAAAATAGAGCCCCTTTTTTTAGGGCCAGTAGTTTCTTCCTTATCTGTAGCTGGACTAAACACGGTTAGTTTTTTTATATTTTCCCATCGTACGAATAATAATAAAAAGCAGCTAACGATACTTTGAGCAATAAAAAAGCTAGGGTTTATCATGGCAAGATAGTAAAAGTTCTGTGCGAAAGGCGTAGCGAGTGCTAAGCAAATAGAAACAGCCATGGTTAGGCTATAGCCTATCTCGTCTGTAAAATCCTTGCGTATACTTTGCCCGATCAGTAGGCTTGCACATACAAAAAAGATAGAGCCGGCTAAGCCAGTTGCTAACACGGTCTCAAATGCAGGCACTAGTAAAATACACCCGAGTGTAAGTAAAAGGATTGCTCTTTTCTTGAGTTGAGATAAATTTGTACTGTGCTTAGCACAACATGCTTCTGCCATAGTATTAAATACTTCCCTTTTTTGCGTGGTAATTATAGCTAAATATACTAACTTTGCCTATTTTTTCTTTACTGAATAGATTTTTTTTCATGATATTTATTAACTAAAATTATAATGCTTATAAGTGTTATTTATATTAAGCTGCATTTTGCATTCTTAATTGCAGCACTTGCTTGGCGCATTTATATCAAGCTGGGATATTCTCTGGTTGTTAAGTTGATGGTGCCAAATTGTAGCTCCAATGAGCCAGGTCATAGCAAAATAGCTGAGCCACATAATATCAAATATATATTTGCTTGTGAGTAAAGTTATTGATGCAGTTATCGCTAGGGCAAATGGCGCAAATGATAATTTTGTGTTGGTTATTTGTACATACATAGTGCTGAGAGATACAAGCATGCAAATAACCATCAATGGTAGCAGGTAGTGGCTATAATCGGCGAGCTCTAGACCGAATAAAGCAAATAATGCTGCGTACTTGGGCATACAGACAGGGCACGGAGGACATGATTTGAATATAGGAATAAGACTTATGATAAAAGTCAACGTATTAGAGAAGGTAGAGGTAAGGGTAGAGCGCATGGCGTTATCAATTTTTGCATTATTATAGCATTAAAAATAACTTTTATCAACTACCTGGTTTTATTCACAACATAATTTAAAACTGTTTGCTATGCTTCTATAAAAAGATAAAATAATTTTTTCTGTATTTTTTAATTGAGGATAAATCTCACATATATGAGGTATTTATGTTTGCATTCTTAACGACATCACTGCTGCCTCTTGATTGCAAATGACATCTGGTGGTGCCGGCGCACATTAAAATATTAAGAAAAACGATGGTATCCCGTCAAGTTGTCTCTGTGATCTTTTTAGGTGAGCTTCTGCAGATAGATAAGCATGCATTTTTGGACTGTGACCAACTTAAGTGAATAAAACTGCCTAATGGGTTAGCTCATATTTCTGAGGGAGCATTTCAATATTGTAACAATTTAGAACATATCCGTTTTCCACCAAGTGTTAGAACTATTGGTAATTATGCTTTTCGTCATTGTAAACTGCTCAGATGGTCTTCCCAAAATATTTACGTTCTATAGGTGATTATGCATTTAACGCCTGTGTACGTTTGGAGTCTGTTTTTTTTAATGATGGGCTAGTGTCTATTGGTAATGATGCCTTTCGTAATTGTAAAGCTCTTAGAATTATCCACTTCCCAAAAGATTTACTTGCTATTGGGGATTATGCATTTACTTTTTGTCGTCGTCTAGAGACGGTTTTTTTATCAGAAGGGTTAGAGTCTATGGGGGTAGGTGCATTTTCGCACTGTACTAGTCTTGCCTATATCCGTTTACCATATGGCTTAAGACAGATTCAAAGTTCAACCTTTTATGAATGTTCAAACCTGATTTATGTGAACTTTCCTAGTACACTTCTAGAAATTTCTCAATATGCCTTTGCTTTTTGTGAGAATCTAGAGTTGTCAGTTATTTTCCCGTATCGCTTACATACCATTGGTCGTCATGCGTTTGAATCTTGCCCGTTAAAGCAGGTGACTTTCCCTGATAGTTTGAAAAAAATAGGGGCGTATGCTTTTGCTCATGCATGTTTTATAACGATCGCATTGCCACCGTTGCTTGAAAATTTACCTGTAGGGGTATTTAGTGCTTGTAAGAATCTCGAAGTGATAATTACGCTAGTAGATTTATTGTCTATAGATTTATATGCATTGCAGGAGACATGGAAGCTGCATACTCTTTTAGTATCGCAATCTTTATATCTATCTGCTTTATCTTGTGTTAGCCGTAATAATGCGCCATCACTAGTTGTTCTTAAAAACGTAATTACCTACGTAGACTTATATGATTGGCAGCTAAATTTTTTTGAGAAGACAAGTTATAATATGCTGCAGTTAGTTTGGTTATATGGTCTGGCAAAATTTCCTTTACATTTCCCTCCGAAGATGTCAGAAAAACTATGTAAGCCTACACCTTTGTCGTGGCAAGATTCTCTTTTTCATCGTTATGCAGATGCAATCGCATGGTCTGATTTTATCAAAGTGATTAAGCTATCGCAGAGAGAGAGTTTTTTGCCGTCTGTATTTCTTGTTGACTATAATGGTACAAAACAGATTGTAGAAAAGACCATTAGCACTTCTTTTTGCGAGATCACTTGTTTAAGTCAGTATCTTACTGTGAAGGATTATGTGAAATTGTTTATGTGTGCAAAAGATCTTACTTTACACCGAGCTTCTAATAACGCTAATCTAAACGTTTCTCAGTGTAAACATGAACATGTTTTAGGACACTTGTCGTTTTTTTCATATCAATCTCAGGAAGTCATAGATAAGAAAACAAGTGGGTTATTATCTTCTATCATGCCAAGTTCTGATATATATATCGATTGTAATGATTTAGTCACAGTATTTCGACATTTATCTATAATAGATGATGAGCAAAATTTGCTATCACTATTTAGCGTTTCCTGAAGTTCTATAATTTTTGAAGAAACGAGAGTTTGTAAAATATTCCACCTAACGACATAAGGCACGTATCTAAAAAATGTGCTAATCACAGATGTAGTGGTTGTTTAAAGACAGTAAAAGCACAACCAAATCTCAGGACGCATTATGTTCTTACCCAGGTCACGGTTGCCTTACTTCAAAGGACGTCTACCATTTGACAACCCAGTCGATGTTTTATTATTGCTTTGTAGATCAGAACCAAAGGTCGAGGAATTTGCAGTCAAGCGAAGGTTAAGATATGAACGCAAATCTAAATAGGTGGGAAAAGCATCTACCATGCGGCCTTTGAAAAATTTACAGTTCATGCTTTTATCCCATTGTTTTCCATGGCCAACACCATAATCTTGCCATACTGAGTTTGGTAAGAGAGAGCGTTTATTCTCAGGTGTTAAAGCGGCTAGGTCTTGCACCAATAAGTGGGGATATTCATGAATTAAAAAATCCATCGATGGTCTTACATGATCCATATTGGCTAAACGGTATAAAAATACAAACTCTGCCATAGAGTATGCACGAGTAGCAATATTAGTATTTTTTTTCCAGTTTAAAAACTCTGTTTGGTGTATGACATGTGCGCGGGATTTTATTTTGTGTTCCTCAGAAATGGCAAAATGATGCTTTCCAATTAATTTTAGCGCTTGTATTTTTTCTTCCGTTGAAACCATATCATCAGGTACAATAAACAAGTCCAAGCTCGAACAGTCAGTAAAAACGCGATGCCCTAACGCTTCAAAATCTTTAGGTAACGCCAGCCATTCTAAGTTAGAACAACCATCAAAGACACCCCAGTCTAGGCTTACCAACGAACAATCGCTATTTTTAAAGTTGCCACTTAAATTAGTGTCTTGCTTATCATGCATCAAAAAGATGTTTCTAAGCTTTTTACACTGTGTAAATGCATAGAAACCTATAGTTTTTACGCCCAAAGAAAGATCTATGCTCACTAGGTTTTCACAGTGTGCAAAAGCTTGCTCACCAATAAATTCTAATGCAGATGACAGCTTAACAGTATGTAGTCTCGTGCGGCCTTGAAATGCCTTATCACCTATGGCCTCACAGCTTTTTGGCAGACTTACTGATGTGACCTCTTTGGGCACTAAATCTTCAGTGACGTGTTTAATACCCTCTGGGATATCAAGGTGAAATTCATATGTTTTTCTCATAGTTTTAATTTTAATATTATATAAAAATATTATAGTCAACATATCGATATGATGCTGCTATTTTATGAGGAATTACAAATTAAATGACCTTGTCATGTTAATTGTTATGGAAATTAGTTTATATCTAGCTATATATAAAAATGTAGGTTATGTAAGTCCAGAGGATAATAAAATTTGGCCATATATAACAATTTACATAAAATATATCAGATTTTAATTATTTCTTGTGCTATACGCTTGCGAAGTTAATCATGTTCTCGCAATGTATACTTACGATCCAAATAACCCAAAACATATTATATTTCATGAAGGCCTTACTCAGCTAACGAGTGATATGGTTTCGGATTTGACTATTGAGGAAGTAACTTTACCATCTACCTTGAAAACTATTGAAAAAATGGCATTTATCTCTTGTCGTAATTTAGTAAAGGTGCATATGCAGGATGGGCTGGAATTTATAGGCGAACGTGCATTTAGGAATTGCTACGCCCTAAAATCATTACATATGCCAGATACGGTGGTAAGTTTAGGAGAGTTTATTATGCCACCAAATATAGAATTAGTGCATTTATCTCGCGCGTTAGAGTCGTTACCGCGAGGCCTTTTTCATGATTGTGCAAGAATCCATACTTTGCGTATTCCAGATAATGTAAAATCAATAGAGCCCTTCGTTTTTTTCCGTTGTACCAGCCTTGTGGACGTATCTTTTTCAAAATCACTCGAGAAAATCGGGCAGTTTGCTTTTGCCTATTGTGAGAGTTTGGTTAACTTGCCATTTTTACAAAACGTAAGTCAAATAGATTCAAGTGCTTTTTATCGATGTGCAAAATTGAGAGCGTTGATTATTGAAAACGAAGATTGTCATATCGATTATTTCGCTTTGGATGGCTGTGTTGCAGTAGATTTACTCGTTTTACCTGATCCTCTGCCTTTACTCAGTGTATTCGATCCTATGTTTGCGGCCAATGAGCGTTCTATGCATGTTACAGTGTGTACGATTCACAGCTTTAAGACTTGGATTGATAGAATGAAGCTTACTAATTCTGGTTATAGTAATAGAGACCTTGCGATGTTATATAACTTATCCCGACGGACTGACTATGTGTGTAGCTGGTCGATTTTGCGGGCACGTCACCCGGATATACTGATGGAGGATCTAATGCGTATTACTCCTGTAGCTAAACGTGCTTTTGTGTTTCCTCATAATATGTTGTCGTATTATCCGGCTAGCCATTTTCCGCACATTGATTTACCGATGCTGCATCTTTCTGGCAAAGATGAAAAAATTCGTCAGTTACCGCATTTTAATAGATTTTACACTATTGCTACTTACGCAGCCTTATGGGATGAAAGTCGTAAAGTAATTTTTTTTCCTAAAGCACCTTTAGATAACGCTACTGCTGTAGAGAGCACTTCATCAAATGTACTGAATCTGGCTCATAAAAAATCTACTGCAGCAAACGATGCATCTTTTACGCGGACCTCAGGCTTCGATAATAGCAAAGAGTCTACTAAACAAAAAGATGGTAAGCTTATAACAAGCAAAGGTTCTAAGGCTAAAACACCTTCTCTTTTTAATGCATCACCAAGTAATAGCGTTGTGCGGGAGAGATCTTCTAAACTTCCTGCTAATGACAAAACTTCAAAACCACGCCAAAAATAGTACACGTGATAAAGGTGTGGTGTTTTTATTCTAATTTTATGAAATAAGAGAAAAAATAGTTTCTTTGTAGTATTTGTACTATGAATATAAGTAAGAATGATAATTTATGAGTTGAATATGGGTAAATTTCGAGGATTAACAAGAAAGTTGAAAAAGCTAAAGGCGTCTGTTTCTGGGCATTTGGTAGTAGACGGTGAGAAAACCTATGTAACAGAAAAAATTTCATCAGGTATAAAGAGTGGTATTCGTAGCCTGGAGATATCTGAGGGTGTCGAGACTATAAGATATAGGGCATTTGAAGATTGCAACCAAATGACTACAATCATTTTTCCACAAGATAGCCTAATAACGATAGAAGATTACGCATTTATACATTGTGAAAGATTGAAAAAATTATCTTTACCCGATTCTCTGACTAGAATAGGGGCATTTTCTTTTAGTGGTTGTAAGAGACTAAAACAAGTGGATTTACCCACGGGGTTGTCTGTAATCGGTCCTTCTGCCTTTAGATTATGTGATGGTTTACAAAAAGTCGATTTACCAAGTGGGTTACAAACAATACATCCTTCTGCTTTCTCGTACTGTAGTAATCTTTCCCAGGTCTCTTGTCCAAGTGGGCTTAGAGTTCTGCCGGTTTCGTGTTTTTCCTACTGTGCTAATTTACAAGAAATTAGTTTGCCTGAAGATTTATTTGATATCCAACGTCATGCATTTGTAGGTTGTTCTCGGCTAAAGACTATTGATTTGCCACACAAGTTGATAAATATATACGACTATGCATTTTCTGGCTGTGGTCTAAAAGATATATATTTCCCGAATAGTCTTATACAGATAGGTGCATATGCTTTTTGTGGTTGTGAGGCACTGGAGAGTATAAAATTTGGTAGGAATTTGTCAATAATTGGTTTCTCTGCGTTTTCCCATTGCGACAAACTTACCTCAGTAGAGTTGCCGGCTAGCTTGTATTTTCTATCTACACGGGCCTTTGAGTTTTGTGAGCAGCTGCAATTTGTTAGCATTCCTAATAGTGTGACAAGCTATGGTATGGATGTATTTCTAGGTTGTCGTAATTTGCGGTTGCTAATAATACCTGATGATTTTGATCATAGTGTGATTATGGACTCTTTACCCGTAATACAGCATCCTCCTACTGTATTAAAGCAATCAGATTTTTCCGCATGGAAGGTAGGTCATTCCATTGAAAATAGGAACTATACTTTTACCGATTATGCTGAGCTATACAGAATAAACCAAGATCAAAATTACATACCTAGTTGGGATAGTATGGTCGCTAATCATCCAAATATAGGAGCGGGAGACTTTATGAAACTTCTACCTCCTGCGAAACGAGAAGCCTTATTTTCTAATCCTATACTTTTTGATAATACTCAATTTGATCCACGTTTTTCTTCTCATCTTTTTGACCTGTCTTTTCATGGTAATATATTACCAGGGATTAACGATTATATGACAATAAAAGACTACGTTAATCTTAAAAAAACTGCTAAAGACTTATCCGTAAAACCTGTCAACGTGCAACCAGTAAACGCAAAGCAAGGTGATGTTGCTGCGCAAATTAAAGTCAAACAAAGTAATATGAAACCTAACTATCTACCTGTGAAAGCTAGGCCGTTATCCTCTGATTTGCAGCGTACTCGAAATAATCGAACTAATCGTCATAGCTAGCGGATTAATTTTTAGAGGATTCGTTATTCATTTATAAGTATGTGTGATGAGCCATAGTTTTAGGGTTGTGCTAGAGGGTTGCGTTTTAATCTTGGAAATGCAGGGGCATGTTGAAACATCACGATAATGAGTAGGGTTGTTACAGCTTGTGTTTTACTATATTTTATGGCCAATAGTTGTCCAACCTTTCTCTCTAGCTAAACCGATTCAATATGGCTACTTGGACTAAAATTTGCACTAAAGTTATGTGATGACAGGGTTTTTTAGATAGGACTTTTTATTGGTCTATCATTTTCACATGGAAGCAATGAGTTCTTTCTCTATAGGGAAATATTCCGCAGCCATATTTAGTAAATTTTCTAGAGGGTCATTCGGTGCATGGGTCTTTGTAGTGTTTAATGATAAAGCTTGGCTCTCTAGCATGCTGGCGTGTTCATTTTGTGCTAAGGAAATTGCAAATTGTTTGCAATGAGGGTCTCCCTTAGGGTTGATATGGATATAGGGGGTGATGGTATCGCGTTGAGAGGTTGTCGAAGGGTGGGAGAGTTGTGGTTCAGACTCTTCCTTTATTAGATCAAACCGGATTTCTTCTTCATCGTGAAGTGGATTGCTAGTTGCGTGAGTTTTACAATCATTTGGGTCTGATACATAATCGACATTTGTGGTGATTGACAATTTCCATAAACACTCTTCGGTAAGTACGATTTCACCACGTTCGTGTGCAATATATGCAAGGATATTTTCAAGTTTACTCTGATCGTATAGAATATACGGTTTCTTAAAACGTTCTAGTGCTTGGGTGAATGAATTTCTACTATCTGCAGGTGTGTGGACGTCCGTAATTACTATAACGTAGCAGCTAGGCCAGCGGGTGGTGATTTTTTTAGCCATATCCCATGCGCTTTGCGAGTTGAATGGGCTGTTACTCAGTGATGATCCCCCGAGTAACGCCGCGATAGCGGTAGGTTTTTTTGGGGTAAAGAGAAATCTCCAGCATGTCTTTTTTGGTAGTGACATCACGTGAGTCTGTTGCTCTATGTCTTGATAGGTACTTGTTTGGCTTAATTCTTTGAGTTTCTCTGTATCAATGTCAAAAGGTACAAAAGTGGTTTGTATCTCTTTTGCTTTGCCGTTGTATACTATGCTGCTAGGTGTTTGTTTGGGTTTGATTAGAATGTCTACATTGTTCATCAATATCTTATAGTTTTCTTCCGAAGTGCTATAGGTGCTGATCCATATAATACATTTATATGTGTTGGTTTTTTCGTTTATTTTTTTTATTTTATCAATGCTATGGTCGCCAACGAAAATAATAATAGGATTTTTATACATTTCCACTTGAATCTCATCCTCATAGATAATGGATTGAAATTCTAGTTCTACACCTAGTTGTAATGCTTGAAGCTGTAATTTTTTTTGGAGAGAAGAGAAAATATTTTTTTCAAGTGTACTTTCGTTGCATGAAATATTTAACACAGTGTAGAGCATAAGAGTCCTTGTGGTCTGAATAAAGTCACAATGAGATCAGCTTAAAAACAACTGTTGTTTTTGTCAAGGATTAACCGTTTTTTATGCTTTTATTACCTAATAACGTCTTGTATGCGCGAATAAAGCTGAAGATTGTGGTCTCTTAGGCTATTGAAGGAAACAGATAATTGTTTCATGGTCTCTTCGTGTTGGAGGTGGTTGAGTTTCTTAATTTGTTGTAGCATGTCGTTTTCAAGTGTGTTACTTGGTTTTTGTATAATTTGGCTGAGCATTTGTATCACATTTACTTGGATACGTGCAGCTGTTCTACCAACATGAATAGCGTTTATGTTATCAACTTTGTAGCTCTTGAGTGTTTTCTCTAGCTCGAATACAAATTCTCTTAAGCCGGCATGGTTGTATAGTCTTGTTGCAGGAGTTGCAAGGATTTTATTCAATTTAACGATCATTTTTTGAATTACTTGAAACAGTTGTTTATCACTGTATGTGCGTATTTCTTTTCTACTGATATCAAAGTCTTCCAAGCTAAGGTTGGCGCTTTGGTAGTTAGGTTTATTAGAGCGGTAAATTCTTTTAAATTCATCAAGTATTCCGCAAATTTCTTGACTAAATTCTGATTTTTGTGTGTTCATGACAATTCTTGAATGTACTGATTTAAGCTAATTTTATCAAAATAAACTTAAATTTTGCTTAAGTTGTTAAAAAAGTCAATAAATTTAGCTATTTAATGGAAAGCTCGTGGAGTTTCTTACGTAATGTTGTTCTACTTAAACCAAGTATTTGCGCGGCTTTACTCAAATTGCCTTTGGTGTGTACCATTATATTTTCAAATAAAGGTTTCTCTATCTCTGCTACCATAATTTGGTATAGGTTAGTCGGCTCGTACCCATGGTCTGTATCAAGATATATTTCAAGAACTTGGTTGATAAGCTCTTTTATGTTCTTTGTTTCAGACATGACTTGATAGATATAAAAATGCAATTATATGCTATCTGCCGCATTTACTCAAGTAAGCCTTTATATCCGTTGCAGTTTATAGTTCCTTCGGGTACAATGCACAATTGTTTTGTATGGTAATTTATGCCAATTTACGAATTTCATTGCACAGCCTGCGCTTCTACATTTGAACAATTAGTGAAAATTGGACAGAAAACCCATTCGTGCATCTTCTGTTCGAGCACTGAGGTGACTAAACTTATCTCTCAGACTAACTTTCAGCTGCGAGGTTCTGGATGGGCAAGAGATTCTTACGAGACTTCACCAAAGCAGTCCACTACTCAAGCCGAGACTAAATAAGGGCAGGTATATGATTCGTAAATACTTTATTACAGGTATTTTAGTTTGGATACCCATTTTGATTACACTTTTTATAGTGCGCATTATTCTGAATTTTGGCGATAGCATTTTCACTCTTCTACCAGAGGCATATAGGCCTTACGTTGTATTGGGTTTTAAAATACCTGGCTTAGGCTTAGTTGTTTCTTTTA
The DNA here is from genome assembly GCA_036128855.1 of Pseudomonadota bacterium. GTDB lineage: Bacteria > Pseudomonadota > Gammaproteobacteria > Comchoanobacterales > Comchoanobacteraceae > JAYYPW01. The sequence goes on along the minus strand of JAYYPW010000002.1, from coordinate 10,589 downwards.
TTTTGATCTTTCTAACCGGGCTGTTAGCTGCAAATGTCTTTGGTAAGTGGGTAGTATCACGTTGGGAGCTATTGCTTTCACAAATACCATTAGTACGAAGTATTTACTATGGTGTTAAGCAGTCACTACAAGTCATATTTACGACAAATAAAGCATTTCAAGATGTCGTTTTAGTGCAATATCCACGGCTTGACTCGTGGAGTCTAGCATTTGTGACCAACAAGAAAGAACCAGAGGGACCATTTACCACGCCAATGCTTACCTTATTTGTACCCACTACGCCAAACCCAACCTCTGGGTTTATCCTATTAGTCCCTGAGGCTGATGTTCACTATGTGAATATGAGTGTTGATGATGCGATAAAATTCGTTATTTCAATAGGTTCTGTGAGTGAGCTTCGTTTTCCTGAGAAACAGATAAAAGATTAGAAAAGGAGATAAAATGTTTTATAGGACTTTTTATACTAGTGATGTTAAAGAAAAAAATCTAGGTCAAAAACTTCAGCTATCTGGTTGGGTGCATCGTTGCCGTGATCACGGTGGAGTTATTTTTGTAGACCTTCGCGATATGCATGGTTTTTGCCAACTTGTAATCAACCCAGACGATAACAAATCTATTTTCACACTTGCCGAAGGACTACGCGCCGAATTCGTAATACAGGTCGAAGGGGTATGTCAACTCCGTCCTCAAGGTACAGAAAACCAAGGTTTATCGACAGGTGAATATGAACTGCGTGTTGAAAACTTAGTGATTTTAAGTAAATCACTGCCACTACCTTTTCCGATTGATGAACAATCTTCTACGCAGTCTGGTGAAGAAGTGCGTTTACAATACCGTTTTTTAGACCTGCGCAGAGAATCTATCAAAAATATGCTTAAATGCCGAGCACAGGTAATGTCGGTGTTACGAAGTTTTCTTGAAAAAAATGACTTTTTGGAAATAGAGACACCTGTTTTGACTAAACCGACTCCAGAAGGAGCCAGAGAGTATTTAGTTCCGAGCCGTACGCAGTCTGGCTATGGCTTTGCCTTACAGCAATCTCCTCAGCAGTTTAAGCAAATCTTAGTGATGGGTGGAGTAGAAAAATACTACCAAGTAGTTAAGTGCTTCCGTGATGAGGATTTGCGTGCAGATAGACAGCCAGAGTTCACTCAGTTAGATATTGAAATGGCATTTGTAGACCAGAAAGATGTTATTACACTTGCTGGTGATGCGATCAAGGCTGTTTTCTCTCAAGTATTTAAAGAAGACTTAGGTGAGATTCCAACTATGCGCTTTCAAGAGGCTATGCAAAGGTATGGCACAGACAAGCCAGATCTTCGTAACCCTCTTTTTTTAGTCCCCTTAGAATCAGTTTGTAAGGACTGTGGGTTTGATGTTTTTAAAGTGCCAGCAGAAAGGCCAGATCATAGAGTTGTTGCTATGCGTGTTCCAGGCGGTACGCAGTTATCTCGTAAGCAAATCGACGATTATACACAACTTGTCGGTCGTCATGGTGCAAAAGGTTTGGCTTATATAAAAATAAACCATACAAAAGACCACTCAGGTTTACAGTCTCCAATTGTCAAATTTTTACAGCCTGAAATCATAGACCGCATTCTAGAGCTTTGTGAAGTAAAAGAAGGGGATTTGTTATTTTTCGGGGCAGGCCCTGATAAAGTTGTTAATCAATCTATGGATATTTTACGGCGAACAATCGCAGAAGACCTATCTTTGCTTTGTAAAAAATGGGCGCCTGTTTGGATTGTAGACTTTCCATTATTTGAAAAAGATGAAACTATTGTAGGAAAGACTGTTTGGAAGTCTTGTCACCATCCATTTACTGCACCAAAAGCACAATCAATTGATGACTTGCGTACTAATTATGCAGAAATGACAGCAAAGGCCTACGATTTAGTACTTAATGGTTTTGAAATTGCAGGAGGGTCATGCCGTATTCATGATTATAAAATGCAGCTAGCTGCTTTTAAGACACTCGGTTTAGACCTGGATAAAGCTAATGAAAAATTTGGCCATTTACTTCAAGCTCTACAATACGGAGCGCCACCACATGCCGGTATTGCTTTTGGTATGGATAGGCTTATGATGCTACTACTAGAAAAGTCTTCAATACGTGAAGTTATTGCATTTCCAAAAACACAAAATGCTAGTTGTCCGTTGACTAAAGCACCTAGTGCCCTTGATGTGGCTGCATTGAAAGAATTGGGCTTAAAACGAACACACGCGTTGGATACCGAAAAAACAGGGTAGACAAAAATTATGGCAGGTCATAGTAAGTGGGCAAATATTCGGCATCGTAAAGGTAGACAAGATGCCCTTAAAGGAAAAAAAAACACTAAGCTTATCCGTGATATTACTGTTTCAGTAAAAGAGTCTGGAGCAGATGTATCTGCGAATCCTCGTTTGCGCCTAGCTCTAGAGAAAGCGAACAAGGCAAATGTTACAAAAGATAGTATTAAACGTGCAATTGATAAAGGTTTAGGCAATATTGATGGGGCTCAGTATCAAGAAGTTGTGTATGAAGGTTATGGTCCAAGTGGTGTTGCGGTTATGGTTTTTTGCATGACAGATAACAAGAATCGTACAGTAGCTGAAGTGCGTCATGCATTTAGTAAGCATGGCGGGAACCTAGGTACAAGTGGTTCAGTGGATTATCTGTTTTCTCGTAAGGGAGTAATTATCTGTCAAGATGTTATAGACGAAGATGCTTTGATGGCTTGTGCGATTGAATCTGGTTGTGAAGATGTGATAATGATATCTGATCAAACTTATTCTATACAGTCCAACCCACAAGATTTTGATCAAATACTAGCATCGCTACAGGCGAGTGGCTTTGTGATTGAATCAGGAGAGTTATCGTGGGTGGCTTTAAATCATATTTCACTTGATGAGGCTCAGCTAGAGAAGCTTTTTGTGCTTCAGGATGCCCTTGAAGAACTAGATGACTGTCAGTCTGTGTACACTAATGTGGATACTATGTCATAGTGGTTACAGAAAATAAAAATCATTTACCCAATACGCTGCTACCTTTTATTTGGCATTTTCTCAAAGATAGGTGGTTTATATTTATCTCGATATTAATACTGTCTCTTGCATCTGCGTGTCTAAATGTTTATTGCACATATGCTTTGAAAATTGTTATTGATGCCTTAGAAGTGTCAAAGAAGTCAAATATCTGGGAGGATATGTTTTTTCCAAGTCTTTTTCTGGTGGCTTGTTACTTTGGTGTGTGCATAACCTTGCGCCTACGTAATATTCTTTCTTACATACTTTATCCCGGTCTTTCTAAGTCACTTACGGTAACATTGCATAAAACGTTACAAAAGAAAGCATATAGTTACTTTCAGGACCAACTGAACGGCGGGATTGTAAATCGTATAGTAGAGCTTGATAAAAATATAGGTTCATTTCTAGATCGATCTCAGTATACGATCTTCACTTGTTCATTAGTTGCGGTATTTTTATTTCTTTTATACCAGGTATCTTACTGGTTTACGCTTATTTATTTGTTATGGCTTGTCTTTTTTATTCCGGTTATTTACTGGAGTAGTGGTACATTGCGTAAACTTGCTTATGGTTATGCGCAGAGTCAAACAAACTTGGTTGGCCACCTTTTTGATTCTATTGATAACATGTATTTTGTGAAGCTTTTTGCACAACATGTGCACGAGCACGACCGAATTCATAATGCTACAGATGAAGCTTTCACCAAAAATATTGCCTTAAAGCGTTATATGGTTTTTCAGCGATTGATAGGTGATTTTTTTCTTATTGGTTTACTAGTCGTCAATATTATTCTTTTATTACACTTTTACCAATACGGACAAGTAAGTTTAGGGGACTTTGTATTTGTTATCAGCACAAATATAGAAGTATCTTGGTATATTTGGGATTATTTTGGTGAACAGTTTCCTCAAATTATTGAAGAATATGGCAAGGCAGAGCAGGCGTTGACGTTGCTACAAGCACCGTTTGCCTATACATATGACCCTCACACAAAAAACTTGCGCGTGGATGAGGGGGCAATACATTTCGCTAATGTTAGCTATCAGCACAGTGGTCGAACTCCACTTTTTGATGGTTTTAACTTAACTGTCAATTCTGGTGAAAAAGTAGGTTTAGTTGGCTTCTCAGGTAGTGGAAAAACTACCCTTTTACATCTTCTTTTACGTTTTTATACACCATCATCTGGAGTAATAACTATTGATGGACAAAATATCCTAGACGTTACGGTTTCTTCTCTGCGACAAAATGTTGCCATGATACCGCAAGATAGTACGATGTTTCATCGCTCTATTCTTGAAAATATACGCTATGGTAGGGTTTCTGCTACTGATGAAGAAGTATATGCTGCTGCACGCTCTGCTCATGCACATGATTTTATCATGCAATTACCAGATGGCTATGCAACAGTTGTTGGTTCTAAAGGAGTCAGTATATCTGGAGGGCAAAGACAAAGAGTTGCAATCGCGCGTGCGTTTCTTAAAGATGCACCCATTTTACTTTTAGATGAAGCAACTTCAGCACTAGATTCGGTTACGGAGCGCTCAGTCTATGCGGGATTAACTGCGCTTATGGAAAATAGAACTACTATTGTTATCGCACATAGGTTATCTACGGTTAAAGCTATGGATAGGATTGTGGTAATGGATGCTGGTGAAATTGTTGAGCAAGGACGTCATGATGATTTACTGAAGAAAAATGGGTACTATGCGCGCATGTGGCGTGAGCAGTCATCGGATGGTTTATGGATGTAGTATGGGCCTTAGTAACCTGTGATTAGACTAGTAGTAAATTTTGATTGATCTTTTAGTCTGCTTTACGTATTTCTGCTTTGGTTTTCTTAGCAATAAAGTTTAATGCTCCCTTTTGGGCTGGGGTAATAAGGCTTATTGCAGTTCCTTTATTGCCTGCTCGACCTGTTCTGCCAATCCGATGTGTATATATTTCGGGGTTTTTAGGTAGATCATAATTAATAACATGTGTTAAATTATCAACATGTACGCCTCTTGCAGCAACGTCTGTTGCGATGAGTACATGGAAGTTCTTAGCTTTAAATCTGGCAGTGACACGTTCTCTTTTACGCTGATGTATGTCACCATGTATAACATCTGCAGATATAGACTTCTTGTTTAATCTTGCTGCTAGGTCATCCACACCACGTTTTGTTTCGCAGAAAACGATTCCATGAAATTCTGGATTTTTCTCTATGATTTTCTGTAGGATTATGCTTTTAACTGATCCTTTGCTGCAGTAGTAGCTTTGCTCAATGTTTTTCAAGGTTTTATGTTCTGTTTGTGTATGTATATGTTTGGGGTTAACCATATACTTTTTCGCAAGTTGTAAGATTCTTTTTGGCATTGTTGCAGAAAATAACTGTGTATTCCTACTTTTATTTGTAGCCGCCATAATGGTCTCGATAGGTTCAATAAAACCCATATTGAGCATTTCGTCTGCTTCATCTAATACTAGTGATCTAATACTCTCTAAATTTAGTGTTTTACGTTGTAGATGATCAATGATCCGACCAGGCGTACCTACTACTATATGAATGCCTTTTTTTAATTTCTTAATTTGAATCCCTATATTTTGACCACCATAGATTGCGCATGACTTAATAGGTGTGTCACCTTTTAATTTAACAATTTCTTGTTGTACTTGGATAGCGAGTTCTCTGGTTGGAACTAAAACAATACTTTGGATAGCTTTTTGTTCTACATCAGTATGGTGTAGGATTGGCAAAGAAAATGCTGCTGTTTTACCAGTGCCCGTTTGTGCTTGTACCATGATATCTTGGGGTTTTTTGATCAGTAGTGGGATAGTTTCAGACTGTACAGGTGTAGCTTCGGTGAATGCTAATTTGGCTAGGGTTTTTAACTGAAGAGAAGAGAGGCCTAGTTTTTCGAATGATATTGTTGTTGTCATGGCTTTTCAATTAAGATTATGAAAACATTATACTTTTTTATCTACCATAAAGCAAACTATATTTTACTTATGTGTTCTATTTGTTTTTATGTTTACTTTGTGTAGTAGATTTGTCACTTTACAATAGTTTTGGTTACTCATTTTTATGAATCTCGTGAGTTTAACTACTACTTATTAGATAAGATGCGTATCTTTTCTGGAGGATTTAATTAATCTACAGATACTGTCTACCTGTATTATTCTTTTCGGATAACTTGATTTCATTCTTGATAATATGTGTTAGTTTATTGATATAATTTTTGTCTGGTACGATAGCTTTATCGATTTCTAGTGAAGTCATTGGGCTACGGTTAGATGTTTTAAACCACGTGAGTATGGCTTTTTTCTCATAGGTTACGCCATCCACTGTTTGTACTGGATTATTAATTAATTCTCTAGTTATTGGGCATATTAGGTTATAGTTGGCATTTGTGCTAAGCTCTGCGTAAATTTTTGGGTACTGATTCATTAGTTCTTTTAAAATAAGAAAGCAGGAATATGGCTGGTGGACAGATTCATTACGTTCTTGCTTGTATTCACTAGTCTCAATAGTTTTATACTGATCTCTCGGATTTATATACGGGTTACTTTGGTGTTGTGATTGATTACTGTATGTAAAGTGCTGGTTGCTCTGCAGGGAAGATCTATTGTTATCTTTAAAGGCTTGGTTGTTATGGATATGATATCTATGATTGTTTGTAAAGCGCGTGTTGTTTTGTCTCAATCTGTTACTGTTTTGATTTGATATCTCGTACGGACGAATTAAACAGCTATTGTTGGTGTAAATAAATTCTAAATCATTTTTGTTTTTGTTATTTAAAGGTTGTACCTGGTATTCGTTAACTTCTTTTTTACCAGTTAATATTCTCCTCGCGAATGTGCATAGGATACTAACACAAAGCATAGTCATAGGTGTAACGGTTATACTAAGAAGGTATCGTGTACTTAAGTAGGTGACGTAACTGAAGAAAGGAATCTCTATGAAGATGGCTGTGAAAGTATTTAGAAGTGCTGAAAAGAAGATATCTGGCTTGGAAGAAGGAGTATTGTTACTAAGGTTATGCACTGCTAGATACATCATTTTTCTTTCTTTTTATCATGATATCTTGGTCTTAGTCAAGTTGTCTTTGAGAAAGGAGCCTGGAGAATGATGCTGTTTACATATATCTTGTCGTTGCACTTTACATTGAACTAATGGCATCTGTGTGTCAATTAGCTGTAACAATTTAGACTTGTGTGAGCTTAATAATCTCATGTCTTTTGTAGGGGATGTTGAACTTCGCTTTATGATCTACCTGTTTTTTTCATATTCAACCAATTTGCAATAGCTTCTATGTCATAAGTACTCATTATCAAGAACGATAGAGCATTAAATAAGGTCGCTATCTATAAGATAGATTAAATCATAGTTTGGCTTGCCTAAGGTTTCATAAATAGCGGTATGATGATTTTTAAATTCTGGATTACTCTTGTGTATTGTATGTTTTCTTTTAGAAACCTTCTCTGAATATCTCTAGCTAGTCTCTTTTACAGTGCTTGTTATGATATTGAGAGCCTCCTTCTCTTTAAAAATTTGTTGGGTATTTAAAGAATTGTCTTGGTTTTATCTTCTTTTTTATTGATTTACTGTCAGTGTGAGGCGGCGTTTTTATAAAACGCATTACTTGTGGCTTATATTTCTATAAAGGTGTTTTCACTCTTTTGTCATCTGTGTATAGTCGTTGTATTTACTTTCAGCTAATTACTGGCTTTCCCAAAATAAAGTGTTTGTAATGATGCATTGCTAATCAGTGATTGTTTGACTGGCAAAGATTGAGAACGTTGTTTTCTTTAAGCGTTTCATAAGCATCTTTTAGTTTCTTGATATAACCTAAGTCTGTAGTAAATTTGTTGCTTATATGTTTACGCGTGATTGGGCTTTTATTACCATTTTTACGCAGCCATTGAGATATCTCACCCTTTTCGTAGCATATGCCGTCTGCAGCCAGTACAGGTTCTTTAATTAACTCTCGTGTGATTGGACAAATTAAATCGTAATTAGGGTTGTTTTCAAGGTGCTCATAAAATTTTGGGTGGTTTTTTGTCATATCTTCGAGCAGATATTTGTGCTGTGTGATTTGTGAGTCTATCTCCTTATTGAAAGCTTCTTTAAGTTTTCTCGCGTAATCTAAATCACTAAGTAGAGTCTTAGATATTTTGATACGTGAGAATGGACTGGTGGTGTTGGACTTAAGCCACTCTTGAATTAACTCTCTTTCATAAGTAATCCTATCATCAGCTTTTACGGGATCATTTATCAATGCAAGAGATAATGGGCACGTAAGATTAAGATCGGGTTCGCATAATTTATCACAAATTTCAGGGTGTGATTTCACAATGGTGTCAATTAGATCTTTATGAGGTTGTGGTGTGGTTATTGGGCTAGTTGAGTTGAAATTAGGCTGGTTTAGTCTTGACCTTGACGGTGCGAGATGATCTGGAGGTAATAAACGGAGTTGACGTACAGGTGCTACAGGTTCATGACGTGGTGAAGAAAGTCTGCTTATTAATTGTGAGTCTCTTTCTTCTAATGCGCTAACCTGTGGTAATTCAGAACTTTGTAAACTAGTCAATCGTCTAGGGACTGTTGTGAAAGGGTCTGAATTTTCGGTTCTGGTCACATTCCTAAGGGTATTATTAGTCTTGCCGTTAGCTTTTGTTCTGTTTTCTTGATGTTCTTTGAAATCACGTTTGTTCCGGTTGCGATCCGAGTTTGCATAAGTATGGTTTGTGGGTGAAGTCTTGCGCACCGCATCAAGAAAATTTTGATTTATAGTGGAGTGTGAGGGCGGTATGTAGGGCGTGTAAGGATGTATTCTTCCTTTGGAGTTCGATGAGAAATGAATTGGACTAGTTAATTGATTTTTTATAAGTTGTACAAAAGATACTCCAAGATAACACACTGTGAATAAAGCGATGCTGAAAGGTATTTCTAGGGCATAAGCACAGAGAGCTTGTGTGATTAGTGCAGATACACAAATCGGTACCACATAACGTAGTAAAGTGGAACGGAATGAGGATGTAGATGTATTTTTCATAGTTTTGATATAGCGTTGTTATGTGAACATCATAACTTTCTCTAACACCCTTGTCAATATAACTTAGTTTCTTCTTATTTATAGCCTTTTGATGATTTTTTATCGTCGATGCGTTAACTATTGATGTTTTTTAGGAATTATTTTTTTCTAAAGATAGAATATCCAGTTCATGGTGTTATTTATAAGGATAGTCAGTTAAACATTATCTTATTCAATGGACGGATTTATTATAGTTATATTGGCAGTAGTCATTAGCCTTTTGTATGTAACTATAAACAACCTAAGCTTATACTTGGCGCATTGTAGGCATACGAGACTTAATGTTCTCAATTGCATCTTTGAGTAGCTTTATGTATCCAAAATCTCTAATAAAGTTTTTACCTATAACTTGACGCGTACTTGGGCTTTTTCTGCTATTACTATTCAGCCATTTAGAGATATTTTCTTTTTCATAACGGATGCCATCCTCAGCACGTACGGGTTCACGTATTAATTCACGGGTGATAGGGCAAATTAAATCGTAGTCGGGGTTGTCACATAAAATTTCATAAAGGCATGGGTTCTTTTTTTCTAATTCGTTGACAAAATTTCTACATTTTTCTGTTTGTTCGCTTATTTCCTTGTCGAATGCCTTTTTGAGATTTTGTTTATAATTATCATCACTGCAAAGAGTCTTTGATATGTGTATTTGTTTTAGCGGGCTAGTTGAGTTTTTCTCCAGCCATTTTTTAATCAATTGTTCTTCATAAGTATTCCCATCATCAGCTTTCACCGGGTTTGTAATTATGTCTATAGATAGTGGACATATCAGGTCCAGGTCAGGATTACATAATTTATCGTGCACTTCAGGATATGATTTACCTATTGATTTTACCAGGTCACTATGCTCATGTATTTTGATTTCTCTTGGTTTGGCAATCACGTTTCTATATGGTTGGGATGCATATATACTGGTGCTTAGCTGTTGGTTGTCTAAATTAACCCTAGGGTTTTGGGTGTTTGTGTTTGTCCTAATGGAATTATTTGTGTCGCGTTCGGATATTCTAATATTCAGAATATCTACTTCATTATTCTGCTGTTGATCTCGATAGAATCTATTTTCTACTCTGCCTGAAGGTCTTGGCCTTGGTCCTGGTCTAGGTGGTTGTGGTCGATTACCGAATAAAGAAATATATGCACTGTATGTGCCCTGTAATAAATTTATTCCTATAAAACATAGAGAAAATAATTCGATGCTAAAAGATATTTTTAAAGCAAGAACACAGATTATCTGCGTTAATAGGGCTGATATGAAAAATGGTAATATAAAATAGTAACTTAATGTACGAAGGGCTGTGAAAGTGGTTTTTTTCATTTTTTTTTGTTAATTTTTCAATATTTTAACCATTTTTTGTTTTTTTGTCAACATTGCCTTATGATACTGGTATTGATTTATTTTTCTCTCAAATCTTATTTTAAGACAACATTTTTTTGATAAGATTAGGCTGGCTTAGTACCTATGAAATGTGTAGGTTTAGATGATTTGGTTAAATAGGCATAAATTACCAT
>JAYYPW010000001.1:0-48701 GCA_036128855.1 Pseudomonadota bacterium | reverse complement strand
CTGACCTAATGAAAGCTCACCCAAGTCTGTTGATGAACCATCAGCAATAATATCACCTGCTTTCACAACATCGCCTCGACGGACTATAGGACGTTGATCAACGCAAGTATTGTTGTTAGATCGTGAGAATTTAATAAGAGGATAGACGTCGACTGGATTGCTGCCCTTTTCCACCACATTAGCACGTATGATAACTTGCTCTGCATCAATGAGCTCAACAACACCATCACGTTTTGCAACAGTTGATACACCTGAGTCAGAAGCAACCACCCGCTCCATACCAGTTCCAACAAGAGGCTTGTCAGATTTAACAAGTGGGACTGCTTGACGTTGCATGTTTGATCCCATCAAAGCACGGTTTGCATCGTTGTGCTCAAGAAAAGGAATCAACGAAGCTGCCACTGATACGATTTGCCTCGGAGAAACGTCCAAATAATCGATCTTCTCAGATGAAACCGCAGTAAAATCACGCATGTAACGACACTTAATAGACTCATCTACAAGATGGTTTTTGTCATCAGTCTTCGCGATACACTCACCAATATGATATTTATCTTCGTCAATTGCTGATAAATATTCAATGTCATTTGTCAGCTTTCCACTATCAACTTTTCTAAAGGGCGTTTCAATAAAACCATAATCGTTTATGCGAGAGTAGATAGAAAGTGAGTTAATTAGTCCAATATTTGGCCCTTCTGGCGTTTCAATAGGACAAATACGCCCATAGTGCGTATGGTGAACATCACGAACTTCATACCCGGCTCGATCACGGGTTAAGCCCCCAGGACCGAGTGCAGTAACACGACGTTTTGTTGCAAGAGCAGAAAGAGGGTTAGTCGCATCCATAAATTGACTCATCTGGCTCGAACCAAAAAACTCGTGGAGAGCAGCAACAACCGGTTTTGCATTAAAAACTTCTTGAGGAGCAAAGCTTTCCGCATCGGGATAACTAAAACGATCAAGAACTGCGCGTTTTGTTCTTTCTAGGCCAGCACGGAACTGATTTTCAACCATCTCACCAACACAGCGAACTCGTCTATTCGCGAGGTTGTCGATATCATCAACCATACCAATGCCATTTCTAATATCTACCAAAGTTTGAATAACTTTAATAATATCTTCTCTATTTAGAACAAGTGAATCGTGATCGTCTGAAATACCAAGTCTTCGGTTAAATTTCATACGACCTACTCTAGACAGGTCATATCTATCGGCATTGAAAAAGAGGTTATCAAAAAGTGTTCTTGAAGCCTCAGGTGTCGGTGGTTCACCAGGGCGCATAACACGGTAAATTTCTACTAACGCTTCCGGTTCAGAGGTGGTGTAGTCAGCACGCATGGTATCAGAAATATAGGCACCTCTGTCCATATCATTGATACTAAGTAGGGAGACATTAGCAACCTTCATCTCAATGAGCTTATTCAGTGACTCTAAGTCAATCAGTGCATTTATTGGAAGTATCTCTTCTCCGGTATCAGTATCTACGACAGCTCGAGCACAGACCTTATCCAGGAGATAGGTTGCTGGGACATCTAGTGTAGTGATCTTAGAACGCTTCATCAAATTGATATGTCGTTTAGAGATACGTCTATTAAATTTAATTATCTGTTTACCGTCTTGGTCTAAAATATCTAGCGGAGCTAGCATTCCCTTCATCCGTTCAGGGGTAATATGAATGCGAATTGTGTACTTAGATAATTTAGCTTCTAATGCGTCAGCTTTTGATTTAGCAGTAGTCGCTTCTACCTCTACTGGGGTCTCACTATAACCAACAAAGTCGACCTCATCACGATCATAAAACAAGTCTAGTATTTCTGCAGAAGAACACCCAAGTGCTCTAAGTAAAACGGTTACGGGAAGCTTTCTACGCCTATCAATTCGTACATATAGAAGGTTTTTGACATCGAATTCGGCATCTAGCCAAGCGCCACGATAAGGAATAATCCGTGAAGAATATAAAAGTTTTCCAGAGGAATGGGTCTTGCCCTTGTCGTGCTCAAAGAAAACCCCTGGAGATCTATGTAATTGAGAAACCACAACACGCTTAGAACCGTTGATTGTAAAATCACCAGATTGTGTCATTAAGGGTATCTCACCCATATAAACAGTTTGCTCTTTGATGTCTTTAACTACAGATGCTTCAGCAGCGTCTTTATCATAAACAACTAATCTCAACTTAACTTGTAATGATGCCGAGTAAGTTAATCCTCTAAGTAGACAGTCTTGCACATCAAAGACTGGCTCACCAATCTGATAGCCGTGATATTCCAATACAATATTACCAGAAGAACTTTTTATAGGAAAAATAGATGAAAATGCACCGTGAAGACCATTTAATGTTCTATCACCCAAGGGAATGTCTTGTTGAAGAAATTCAGCGTAAGATTTTAACTGCATTTGGATAAGATCTGATGGAATAATTAGGTCTTGATGCTCACCTAGTTTGATCCGAGGACGCTTAATTTCGGCTGCAGACATATTCTGAGATTGCGTGATAGTTTCTTTCATGACTTACCTATGGTTGGGTTGTAGATATATGATTTTAAATAGAAAAAACTACGCGTGCAGCCTAATTAACTACACGCGAAGATAATTTCAAAAAGGATATGTTACTTAGTTTCAACTTCGCAACCAGCTTCTTCTAGTTGCTTTTTAAAGCTTTCAACGTCGTCTTTGCTTAAACCGTCTTTGACAACAACTGGTGCTTTCTCGACAAGCTCTTTAGCTTCTTTCAAGCCTAACCCTGTGATTGCACGTACAGCCTTGATAGCAGCGATCTTGTTGTCTATCTTTTTCAGAAGAACAGTATCTGGCTCTTTCTCTTCAGCAGCAGGAGCAGCATCACCGCCAGCACCTGCAGCAGGAGCAGCAGCAACTGCAGCTTGCGCAGATACACCATATTGCTCTTCTAAATGTTTTACTAGATCACATACCTCGACGACAGTGAGCTCACTAATCAAAGATGCTATCTTCTCAATGTTGTTTTGTGCATTTGCACTACTTACGTTTTCCACCACATTTCTCCCAAATTACTGTTGTGATTCTCTTTTTTTTGCTACTTCTTGCATAACGCGTGCAAGTTTAGCATAAGTTTCCTGTAAAGTACAGGCAAGCTTCTGGACAGGACCGTTAAGGGTAACCAATAACATCGCAATCGCTTGTTCACGATTCGGCATCTTAGCTACACTATCCAGAGACTCTGCACCGAGCACTTTATTTTCCAAGGCTAAAGCTTGAACCTTAAGTGCTTTACAGTCTTTCGCAAACTCCTGTATGAGTTTGGCAGCTGCATTGGGGGTATCAATCGAAAAAGCAAGAATGGTTGGACCAACTAGCTTCTCAGATAAACCCTCAAATTGACTACCAACTAAGGCCCTCCTGGCCAAAGTATTCTTAATAACTTTTAGATGTACACCCCGCTCTCTTCCCAAGCTACGTAGCTTAGTCATGTCAGCTACGGACATACCACGATAATGAGCAGCAACCATGACCTGAGATTCTTTAACAACACTATTTAAAGCTTGAACCTGCTCTTGTTTTAACTCAACTCTCGCACTCATATAACACCCCTATTCGGTTTTAAATTACTTAACTAATCCATTTAATTCTATTCTGATGGCACATTTACTCATCGTCGTACTCATGTAGAGCTTTTGCATATACTGACCTTTTGCAGCAGCTGGCTTCAATTTTTTAACAGTTTGTAGTAAGGCTAACAAGTTATCTTCTAATTTATCTGCTGAAAAACTCGCTTTCCCAATAGTACAATGAACTATACCCGTGTTTTTACTAGACTTATCTAGCTTGAAAGAAGCTTGACCTGCTAACGCTTTCTTGATAGCTTCCTCGACATCGTTAGTAACAGTGCCAAGTTTTGGGTTAGGCATAAGACCCTTAGGACCTAGCTTCTTACCTAGCTTTCCAACAACTCCCATTGAATCTGGTGTTGCGATACAAACATCAAAAGATACTTCATCTTTTTGAATTTGTTGTGCTAGGTCGTCTAGACCAACGAAATGTGCTCCGGCCTGCAATGCCTTTTTTGCTACTTCACCAGAAGCAAAAACGGCTACTTTTACATCCTTACCTAAGCCATGGGGCATTGGGCATACGCCTCTGACCATCATCTTTCTTGGGTCAACACCTAAATGCAGGGAGATGTCAACCGACTCGTCGAATTTAGCTTTGGCTATGGAAGGCAAATTAACCAATGCATCTTTGAGAGCATAAGCTTGCTTGATATTTTTAGTACTTGACATACCTTGATTTACTGACATGATTTATTTCCTTATTAAACTACGCTTCGTCATTAGGAATAGCATCTACCTCTATCCCCATGCTTTTAGCTGTACCAGCTACAGATCGCATAGCTGCTTGTATATTACTAACATGTAGATCAGGTAACTTAGTCTCAGCAATACTCTGAATCTGCGCGAGAGACAACTAACCAACTTTGTCTTTGTTTGGCACACCACTACCTTTACTTAATTTAAGCGTCTTAAGAATCAATACCGAGACTGGTGGTGTTTTGATGATAAAATCAAAGCTTCTATCCTCATAGACAGATATTACAACAGGAAGGACTAAGCCCTTTTCATGTTTACTACTACGCTCGTTAAATGATTTACAAAAATCCATAATGTTTAAGCCATGCTGGCCAAGAGCAGGACCAATTGGCGGACTAGGGTTCGCCTCACCGGCTTTAACCTGAAGTTTAATCTCTGTTTTCAATTTTTTTGCCACTATATATACCTCTTATCTAAACTGTTTTTTCTACTTGGGAGAACTCAAGCTCAACTGGTGTGGATCGTCCAAAAATGAGCACCGAGACCACAAGACGACTTTTCTCGTAGTTGACATCTTCAACTACACCATTAAAGTCAGAGAATGGACCATCTGTGACACGTACTACTTCGCCTGTTTCAAACACAACTTTATGCTTTGGCAATTCAACATGTTCACTCACACGACTAAAAATTTTATCAGCTTCTTTCTGGCTGATCGGCATTGGTTTACTTCTTGTACCACCGACAAAACCTAAAACGTTTGGAAGATGTCTAGCAAAATGCCAAGCCTCGTCGGTCATATTCATATTCATAAGTATATAACCTGGAAAAAACTTACGCTTAGACTTACGTTTCTGACCAGCACGAACCTCAATGACTTCTTCGGTCGGAACTAATGCTTCACCAAAGAATTCTTGCATACCAGCGGCCTCAGCGCGCTGCTGTAAGACCTCAACAACCTTATTTTCGCAACCTGTTACGACTTTAATCACATACCACTTGAAGTGTGGATTATTTGATTGCTGAGGAGCACTAGGCGGTGTAGATTCGTTAATGTTGTCAATATCCATGATTATTGTCCTAGAAAGAAAGAAAAAATTCTTGTTAAAGTTGAATCTAAGAACCAAAGTAGAAGCGACACTACAATCACACTAATTACAATGACTACTGAGAGTCGAGAGACCTCTTCTTTGCTTGGCCACACTACAAGACGCATCTCACTATATGAGGTTTGCAGAAAAGAAGACAATTGTAAGCCTTGACTCGTGTAAGTAGATATAAAAGAGAGGCCGCCGAATAGAGCTAAGGATAGAAGCACTCTAAAAACTCCGTATTTCTCATCAAATGAATATAAGAAATAACTACAAGCCACAGCTAATACTGATACAAGTATCCAAATAAATATATCTTTGGACATACTGTTAGGTGTTTTTTTTGCAACCATACTTATCGACATAATGTAAACTAAATTCTTGACCAGGCCAGGAGGGACTTGAACCCACAACCTGCGGTTTTGGAGACCGCTGCTCTACCAGTTGAGCTACTGACCTTCGGAATGAATACCCTCTCTTTAAATTATTTACTCAACAACTTCGGTTACTACACCTGAACCCACAGTACGTCCACCTTCACGAATCGCAAATCGAACGTTCTTTTCCATTGCAATCGGCGAGATTAGTGTAACAGTAAATGAAGTGTTATCACCAGGCATAACCATCTCAACGTCTGCTGGCAACTCAATTGCACCGGTTACATCTGTGGTTCTAAAATAGAATTGTGGACGATAATTACTAAATATTGGAGTATGACGACCGCCTTCTTCTTTATTTAAGATATATACCTCGGCTTTGAATTTAGTATGTGGTTTGACTGTACCTGGCTTCGCTATAACCTGACCACGCTCAACATCATCACGCTTCAAACCTCGAAGTAGCAATCCGACGTTATCTCCTGCTTTACCTTGATCCATTAGACGTCTAAACATCTCTACACCAGTACATGTTGTAGTTTGAGTCTCACGGATCCCAACGATCTCAACAGGCTCACCAACTTTGATGATCCCACGGTCAATTTTACCTGTAACAACTGTACCACGACCGGATATAGAGAATACATCCTCAACGGGCATCATAAAGTCTTTATCGATAGCTCTTTCTGGGACAGTGAACCACTCGTCCATTGCTTCTTTGAGTTTTTGAATAGACTTAAGTCCGTACTCAGTATCCTTGCCTTCCATAGCCTCAAGAGCACTACCGATAATTACAGGTGTATCATCACCTGGAAAGTCATATGCATTTAGGAGTTCACGAACCTCCATCTCAACAAGCTCAAGGAGCTCTTCATCATCGACCATATCAGCTTTATTTAAATAGACAAGTATTTTAGGCACCTCAACCTGTCGTGCAAGCAGAATATGCTCTTTTGTCTGGGGCATAGGACCATCTGCAGCATTCACAACAAGTATGGCACCGTCCATCTGTGCCGCACCAGTAATCATGTTTTTTACATAGTCTGCGTGTCCAGGACAATCTACGTGAGAGTAGTGTCTATTGTCTGTAAAGTACTCAACGTGAGCTGTAGAAATGGTGATACCACGTGCTTTTTCTTCGGGTGCTTTATCGATAGCACCGAATTCTTGTCCACATAGCGCGGATGTAAGTGTGGTTTTACCATGGTCGACGTGACCTATGGTTCCGACGTTAACTACAATTTTATCACTATCATGCTTCTCTTGTGCCATTATATTACCTCTTTCATTTGCGCTGACCTACCAGCTTTAATTCATGCTTTCTGTGGTGAGTATCACTACTCACCACCCTAAGGCCTAAGCCCTAACCCTAACAAGCTCGTGTTCATTGCCCACAACCGGACTTGAACCGGTGACCTCTTCCTTACCAAGGAAGTGCTCTACCGCCTGAGCTATGTGGGCGAGAATAAATCCACACCCCCATAAGAGCGGGTGATGGGAATCGAACCCACACCATCAGCTTGGAAGGCTGAGGTTCTACCATTGAACTACACCCGCAATTGTGTGGAGGGGGCAGGATTCGAACCTGCGAAGGCTGAGCCGTCAGATTTACAGTCTGATCCCTTTGACCGCTCGGGAACCCCTCCAAAAACACTATGCCTGTAAACCGAGAATTTTCCATCATTTGGAGTCACATGTCAAGCAATTATGTTATAAAATGAAATATTTGTTGTAAATAAGTGATGGAGAGCATTGCTCAGGTGTTTTGTAACTATAAAAGTCTTGAGCCTTTTCAACGAATCAGTAAAGCCCTTACCACGAAAACTGCGGCGATAGCTTTTATCATATCCGTAATCATAAATGGAAAGACGCCTTGCCAAAATGCTTGTGTCATATCCATAAAATTAAGCAAACCAAAATATCCGGATAACCAGATGATGAGCTGCGCACACAAGACTTGCAACAACCATACAGAATAAGCTTGTTGCCTTCGCAGCGGCTCCACCATATGTAAAAACCAAACGCAAGAATAAAACCCGAGAAGATATCCACCTCCTGGGCCAAAGAATGGTGCCACTCCTGATGCATATCCAGCACACAAAGGCAACCCAAGACTAGTTAGTAAATAGGTGCATAGTATCGTGTAAATTCCAAGTTTATGCGGATATAAAAGACCTATCGCGATAACAGCAAATGTCTGCAATGTGAAGGGAACAGGATACGACTCAATGCGTATTTGTGAACTCGCGAAAAATAACAAAATACCTGTAACAATATATAGTGAAGAGGTAACCAACTGTACCAATTTAGTTGATATTTGAATGGAGTTGTTATTTGTTAAGCTTTTCATCTGCAACTTAGTAAAATCCATTTTTTAACATATATTTGTTAAATTGACAACAGCAACACTTGAAATTCATGAGAAAAAGCGCTCATCTTCAAGGATATCATCATCAGTCGCACCTAGTACCACAGCTTTATTAGACCAGTCTAACAAATCTTTTTCTAGCCTCTCTCCACTATCATTATTTTGAGTTGTAATACTAAAGGCTTGCTGATTAGTAAGCAATGCAAAGTACACCTTAACAAGCAAATCCGCGTCTTTAAGAGCACCATGTAAAGTTCTGTGAGAAATATCAATGCCTAGACGATTACATAATGCATCAAGATTATTCTTTTGCCCAGGATACTGTTTTTTTGCAATCTTTAATGTGTCTTCAACGGGACATAGGGAATCTAGGCGAACAGGATAAGAAACTCTATCCAATTCTGCCTGCAAAAAACTCATATCAAAAGTAGCATTGTGTATAACCAAAGAACAATCTGTAACAAAGCCTAGAAAGGCGTGATACACATCAGCGAAACTTGGCTTATCTTTCAAAAATTCGTTCGTAATACCATGTACTTTTATTGCTTCATCAGAGCTCCCTCTACTACCTGGATTTAGGTAAACATGAAAGGTAGATAAAACTTTTCTATCTACCCTACGCACTTTGACAGCACCAATTTCAATGATTCTGTCTTCATGATATGATAAACCGGTCGTCTCGGTGTCTAACACAACACACTCTGGTGTCATAGATCCTCCTTATCTTGCTTCTGAACAGCTAAAGCAGCTTCATGGGCGATACTGTCAACACGTTCATTTAAAGGATCACCTGAGTGCCCTTTCACCCAGCGCCAAGAAATTGTATGCTGCGAGTCTAGAGCCACTAACTGAAGCCAAAGATCTTTATTTTTAACGGGCTGACGGTTCGCAGACTTCCATCCACGTTGTTGCCAACCTTGTACCCACTGTGTCATACCTGATTTTAAGTATTTAGAATCCGTGTACAGGATAACTTTTGCTGGACGCTTCAGGGCCGATAATGCAGATATAGCAGCTTGTAGCTCCATTCTATTATTTGTAGTATCAGCTTCATTACCTTGTAGGATCTTCTCATGCTGCCCCAACTGCAACAAAGCGCCCCAACCGCCAGGACCAGGGTTACCAAGGCATGCGCCATCGGTATATATTACTATCTGATCAGAAGAATCACTCATTTCTCACTATCCTTGTAAACTAGGTAGCTGCTTGAGCCATAGCAGTACCAACATAGGCAGGATTAAGCTCACGCAGTCGAAAGACCAGTTTATACACACCTCCTGCAGATGGCAACCACTTAGAAACGGTTTGTAGAGAAACATTGCTGTCTAACCACAAATGATATATCCCATACTGTTGATACACAAACTCAAAATGATACTGTGTCAACATCTTTCTAAGAACCTGCGGAGGATAGGCATTGTACACCCAGGAAAAACCACTTCCTAGCCCGCCGTAATTACCTGCTTGCAGCATCCCAGATGGGTTTATACCAAGCACTACACACAAACCTTCTGGTACCAATACCCTAGAAAGCTCCCGGAAAAGACCTATATTATCACCTGAGAGCTCATGTATGTGCGGACAAATTATCAAATCAAATGTCCGATCGGCGAACGGAAAGCAAGCATAGTCTAATATTACATCAGCTGGATAATGGTCAAAGAAAACATTAGCTCCAAATATTACATCATTTTTCTTGAGAGTTTTGTTGGATAAAGCGGGACCTAGGTACAAACAGCGAAAGGGGCAGAAATGCTCAAACACGGGTTCGAGCATGTGTAACTCATATCTATGCAGATTAACCCAAGATTTTGTCTTTACAAACTTTTCATAATGCTGGAAATTTGTGGGTTTTTTTTCTGCACACATAAAATGTAGTAAAACCTGATTGATATTTTGAATCTAGCATAGCACAATGAGAGACGTTTGACCAAGACGATGATATTTAGGTAGCGCCTGCCAATGCATATTGAGCCAATAAAATCTCTCAAAGACAACTATATTTGGATTATTAAAGATACAGAAGGATTAACCGTTATTGATCCAGGCACAGCCGATGGTGTGCTTGAATTTAGCCAAAAAAACGGTGTCAATGTTACCCATATCTTACTAACTCACCATCATTGGGATCACATTAACGGCGTGCAAAAGCTACTAGATCATTTTCCCAGTGCAAAAGTTACAGGACCTAAGAGTTTATCTAATGCATTTATGCTAAATACTATAATTGAAAAAGATACAGAAGTGTTTAGATCGGTGAACCCGGTTAGAGATTGGCACATACTACATACACCTGGACACACCCTAGACCATATTTGCTACTACCACGACGGCTATCTTTTTCCAGGCGATACAGTCTTCTCAGGAGGATGTGGCCGAATCTTTGAGGGCTCACACGAGCAAATGTACAACTCCTTAAGTAAAATAACCAAACTGCCTTTAGAGACAAAAATTTATCCTGCACATGAATATACACTGGATAACTTACTTTTTGCAGAAAAAATTTATCCAAACTCAAAATACCTACAACAATACAAAGCAAATACTCTGGATAAACATTCTAAAAATCAGCCCTCACTGCCAACAACTCTTCAACAAGAAAAACTGATTAACCCATTTTTTAAGGCACATGAAGTCGAAACTCGTCGTAAGATAGAAATGATTACGAAAAAATCCTATCAAGATGCACTTGAAGTTTTTGTAGCATTACGTAATATAAAAGATAAATTCCAATCTTAATCTGATGAAATATCTCAAAACACTATTTCTTTTATCGGTTATTTCTCTTCTCCTCGGAAACAAGTCATACCAGCATATAAAAGTCAAGTATCCTATAGAACAACTACCCTGTAAGTTATGCTATTTCGATAAATCACTTTGGCAGGTTTTAAGACAAAACTTCAAACTTAAACAAGCAGACGACGACCCAGTCGTTAAAGAATACATAAGAAACTACCAAGCTAATAAACACTGTTTTTATACCACAATCGAACGATCCCAAATGTACATGCACTATATTTTAGCTGCAGTCTTACAAAACGATATGCCAGCCGAGCTTGCTCTACTACCTTACGTAGAGAGTAACAATGACCCTTTCGCCCACTCCAAAGCCGGAGCAAGTGGTTTATGGCAGATGATGCCGAGTGTTGCTAGCACACTTAAACTACACATAGATTATTGGAAAGACGATAGAAGAGACATACTGCTATCCACAGAAGCTGCACTAACCCATCTTAAAAGCCTACACAGAGGTTTTTCTGGAAACTGGGAATACGCTATCTCAGCTTACAACGCAGGTCAAACCAGAGTTAAACGAGCAATCCGACAAGAACCACAGCCCAAAAAACACATTTGGCATTACAGCCTTGCCCAAGAAACAAAACAGTATCTACCCAAACTCTTAGCTTTGCAAGCAATTATAGCTAACCCAGAAAAATATGGTTTTACACTACCAGAAATGAAAAACACGCCCTATTTCTCTACCATCAGTCTAAAACGAAACTACGCTTTCTCCCAAATAGAGGAGATATGTAAGATTAATCCAGCTACACTAAGATCACTAAATCCCGGTTGGAGAAGACAAGCAACACATGGAGAACAAAACATCACACTACTATTACCATATGAAACAGCTTCGCGGTGTAATGCGAAATTAAATCAGCGAAACCCTTTACAGACCAAAAATTGGCAGCATCATAAAGTTAAGAGAGGTGACAATCTATCCACGCTAGCTAAGAAGTACAACACATCTACTGAGAACATACGCTCTCTAAATGGCCTCAAAGGAGACTCGATAAGAATCAATCAGGAGCTTATCATTCCAAAAAACATTAAAACCTACATACCAATATCACACTTAAGTTCAAAGGAAGCAATTATATCAGGAGACAAAAGACCTGGCCCAGTACAAATTATTCACTACGTCAAAAAAACAGACACTTTAGAAAGTATTAGTAAAGAGTATCGCATATCTCAAGAAAAAATATCTGCATGGAATCATATCACTCGGGTTAATCCAATCACAGAAAATCAAAGGCTTGTTTTATGGACCCGGCAGAAACAAGAAGTTTATACAGTAAAACCAGGAGATTCCCTATATCGTATCGCAAAAAGTCACAACACTACTGTAGAAAAAATTAAATCCATAAACCACCTTGAAAAAGACACTTTAAAAATCAACCAAAAGCTTAAATTACAAAACTATGATTAGAACCGAACACATCAGCAAAGAGTATCGCAACTTTACAGCTTGTGAGAATATCAATATCAGTATACCAAAAGAGAAAATTACTGGTCTATTTGGTCCAAATGGTGCAGGTAAATCGACATGCTTTCACATTATTACTGGACTCATCCAAGCTAGCACAGGAAACCTATACTTAGAAGATGAGAATATAACATGTCTTCCTACGCATTTGAGAGCTAAAAAAGGTATTAGTTTTTTACCACAAGATAGTTCTATTTTTAGAGGCTTAACTGTAAAAGAGAATATTCTCGCTGTATTAGAGCTAAGAAGTGACTTGAAATTTTGGCAAAGAAACGAAAAACTAGAGGAACTCTTAGTACGATTTCAACTTGAAAAAGTTGCTAACACTCAATCTAATCTAGTATCTGGTGGGCAAAGACGCAGAACTGAGATAGCAAGAGCGCTAGCAAGCGAACCTAAATACATTTTACTTGACGAACCCTTTGCAGGAATTGACCCTAAAGCAATAACTGAAATAAAACGCCTTATTGTTAAAATTCAAGAAGAAGACAAAGTTGGTATTTTAATAACAGACCACAACGTTAAGGAAACTCTACCATTGTGCAACGAAGCATATGTTTTACATAATGGCCATATATTAGCACACGGAACACCCAATGAGCTACAAAATAATGAGTCTGTTATAGAGCACTACCTCGGAGAAGAGAACCAGTTTTAAAGTTATTAAGCAGCCCAAGAATCATGAATACTTTCATGGTCAACATCACGCAACCTGTCCATATTTTGTGTAATTAATCTTTTTAGCTTCTTCTCTACACGATTAATAGCAGTAAAAATATTCTTGTTTTCTTCACTGATAAAAACCTGGTGGTTTTTTGGCAGTTTACACAGCACCGTTACATGAAAAGCCTTATGCTTCCTTTTGACAGAAACTTTAATAGTAGTGATACGGTCTTGATAGCCTAGATTTTGTATCTTCGAATGTAGATAATCACTAACTCTATCTTTTAATCTAGCTATACCTTGAAAACGTAGAATATATAATGTCATTTTTTACCTCGCTTTTTTCGTACATTATGTATAGTACAAATTTAATTAAATATCTGATTTTTAATATTAATTATAAATAAAATCAATAAAAAGTATTAAAAGTTAACGTTAGTCACTCAATTGATAATGAACAAACTGGGCGTATGCTGGTGAGTCCTGCATTAACTCATTATGAGTGCCTTCTGCAATTAAACGCCCCTTTTCCATAAAGACTATCTTATCCGCCTTACGTACCGTAGATAGCCTATGGGCAACCACTAGTGTTGTTCTTTTTTTCATTAAAGTAGACAATACACTTTGCAAAAGAGCCTCATTTTTTGGATCTAATGCACTAGTAGCCTCATCTAAAAGTAAAAATGGTGCATTACGTAAAAATGCTCGAGCAATGGCAATACGTTGTTTTTGCCCACCTGAAAGGCGCATTCCTCGCTCACCAACTTGAGTCGCATAACCTGCAGGTAAATTCTGAACAAAATCGTCTACAAGTGCAGACTTAGCAGCAGCATATACAGAGTCTAGTGAAGCTTTAGGCTGGCCATAGTGGATATTTTCTAAAATACTTCCTGAGAAAATACTAACATCTTGGGGTACAAAACTCATTAATGCTCGTACTGTACCAATCGGAAGTGTCGCAATACTATACTTACCAAAGTAAATATCACCTCTTTCAATTGTATACAAACGTAGCAGTAAGTGTAATAAAGTGGTTTTACCGGCACCTGAATGCCCTACAAACGCTGTCATCTTTCCAGATTCTATAGTCAAATTTAAATTATCAATAACAGACACATTAGATCGAGATGGGTAAGAAAAGCTTAAATGGCGAATTGTGATATCAAGCGAAGTTTGCTCTGGAAAAATATCACTAGAAGACTCATCTTTATTAAACTCACCAGGTTTTTCTAATAACTCTATCAAACGCTCACTTGCACCAGCTGCGCGTTGAATATCACCCCAGACCTCACTCACAGCTGCAAAGGATACAGCAACAATAAGGGCATAAGATAAAAACTGCGCTAACTCACCAGCAGATAAGATAGGTGGTGTTGTTCGCAGTAAACTGAAACCAAACCAGAGTACAGTCAGAAGACCTGATAAAATAAAAAATATGACAACTACGGTTAGTAGAGCACGCATCCATATTCGCTTTTTAGCAGAGTCAAACGATTGTTCTATAACATTTTGATAGCGCCTATGATCATAGTCTTGATGACAAAAGGCTTTGGTAACTAATATCGCTTGTAAAACCTCACCCGCATAGGCGCTCGTCAAAGCAAGTGCATCTTGACTATCACGAGACAATCTACGCTGCCACCTTAATACAAGTATGATTGGTAAAAGGACACATGGAGTAACACACAAAACCAATAGAGCTAGTTGCCAGCTAGTCAAAAATATCATCAATAGCGCCCCTAGCAAAGCAATACTATTACGCAGAGCCATCGATAAGCTTGTACCTATGATTTGTTCTATCAATACCGTATCTGTAGTTAACCGAGAGAGTATTTCTCCAGTTTGGATAAACTCAAATACCTGCATTTCATATGATAAGACTTTTCGAAAAACCGCAACTCTTAGATCTGCAACAATTCTTTCTCCTAACCAAGAGACCAAATAAAAACGCCAAGCAGATGTAATAGAAAAACCCAAACAGACCAACAAACAAAGAAAAAAAATCCAAAATGATTGCATCAGAGAGGACTGTAAACCCACATCAAAGACATAACGAATAGCAATTGGTACGCTTAGATAAAACCCCGTTGATAAAATGAGTGCAAGCAGTGCCAGAGCTAGAGTATTCAAATAAGGCGTAAAAAAATGGCTCAACCTCCATAAAGGAGATGTTGTGGTTAATCTAAACATAACTCACCCATAGATTGTATTAAGAATACCTGCAAGACGTATACCAGCTTGTTGAAGTCTAAGCTCCATAATAGGACGCATGTGATAAACATAGGCAAATGATAGACTAGGTATATCTTTATCTAAAATACTTTTTCTATCTCGACCACAGTATTTAGAAGCGTCAGAAGCAGGACTACTAGGATAAATTAATGCATGAAGCCGTCTTGATTCTTTCAGCCATGTCTCAATACCATCTTGCTGCCAACTTTTACTTGTTGACTCTGCAATATGATCTAAATAATCTACATACTCACTATAAGAATATTTTGTAAAGTCAATTAGCTTAGTATCCCAAACAGCGTGCAAAGTAGTAGGCCATCTACTATTAAACCACTTAACATAGCAACGATTGCCACCTAAATCCTCTCCATTACCAACATGTAAAGGTTGATGCGCATCTGCTACAAGATGTACCAACATCCGCAAGTAAACCGATTGGGTAAAGCTATCATCAGGCTGAGGGTGTTTTAACTTTGTAGTAATAAACAACAAAGATTCATATAAATTCTGAGGCCAAATCTCACTATCGGGAAAGTACTGTCTTGGCTCCCACACATTCACATCGGCTAAATCCATATAATGCCAACCATGTAAAGAACGGTATGATTTGTTTTTTTCTGACTTTATCTCATCCATCCAGTTGCTTACATCGGCTAAAGAATATCCGTTCAATATTTTCCGAACTTTCTTTTCTACAGTAGGGTCTAAATAACGTTGTGCCAACCCTCCTACTACACGGTGTCCTGTAGTACCCCACGCAAATGAATGAAAGGAAGTAATAAGAAATAAAAGAGAAAAAAGTATTTTCTGAAAATACACGGTCAACAATCTCCGTAATTAAATATTGTTATGGACTTACAATAAACCAATTTAGAAAAAAAACAAAGAAATTCTGCAAGTGAATAATAAACTGAGGGTACTTTTCAAACGAACTTAGAATGTACAGCTATCAATTACCCTTTGAAGCTTGTTAATCAAAAAACACGGTGCACTTTTGAAAATTCTGATCACTTCCCTTCTTTTTCTACCTAGCAATCTTTGTGCCAAATTATTAATACGGAGTTCAAATGATTTAAAAGATATTTCATATAATCAGGAAATAACTTAACCTATGTTTACAACGACCAAGAATGATGTTTATGATGTAGACAGATAAATCAGGTTTTATTATGATAACCCAAATTACCGTGCGCTGGGGCGATATGGACGCTTATCAGCATGTAAACAATGCTGTCTACTTATCTTGGTTAGAGACTGCAAGAATAGAGTTTGCTCAAGCGCATTTACCAAGTGCGATAACCTTTATTGTGGCGCATATTAGTATAGACTATAGCAAACCTGTTTTTTATCCTGACACTGTTATTTGTGAAAGTCATATTGAAAAAATTGGACGAACTTCTCTACATATGACCACAAGCATCCATAGTAAAAAACAAAACATTCAGGTTGCACAAGGAAGAACTGTTATCGTGAACTTCAACTATGCTAGCAACCAAACCCTACCATGGGATGAAAAAACTCGAAAAATATTGATGCGTTTTACTCAAACACAATAAAAAATAGCATCCTTAGTTTCGAATATACACACACTACAAATATAGAGGAAAACTTTTTTATCAACGCATCGGTATACTCACCACAATAGGTATAGATATTGAATGTAATTATTCTTATACAAATAATCAAAAAAGATAAGTCTATAGCGTTACAAATAAACTAACAAAACATACAAAAATCTTATAAACCTAGTTATCTAAGACAAAATCTCTCAAGTATTTAGCTTATACGTGCGATTACAGCACTAAGCATCTTGTAGAATGGGGCTTGGCTGAAAAGATGATAATGGTGACTGAGCAACACCTATAGGTTCGAGCACTTTATCAAAGACCTCTGAAACGGAATCAGCACGGTATATTTTCAAAGATTTCACGACCTCTTGTGGAAGTTCTTCTATATCTTTCTCGTTCTCTTTAGGAATAATAACCTCAATAACCTCTGCTCGTACAGCTGCCAAAAGCTTCTCTTTCAAACCTCCTATCGCTAGAACATCACCATTAAGAGTAACCTCACCAGTGAGTGCTACATCACTACGAATAGGAATACCAGTTGCAGCGGACAATATAGCACTAGATATACCAATACCAGCACTTGGACCATCCTTAGGTGTTGCACCTTCCGGCATATGAATATGAAAGTCATGCTTTCTAAAAAAATCAAAGTCCAAACCATAATGCAATGCATGTTTTCTCACAACCGAAAGGGCAGCACGCATAGACTCTTTCATCACATCGCCAAGTGAACCTGTTTGAACAAGCTCACCTTTGCCCGGGTAACATACCACTTCAATCGTTAGAGTTTCTCCACCTACAGAGGTCCAGGCAAGGCCTTGTATACGTCCAACACTGGGTTTGATATGCTTTTTCTCTTGAGTATACCGGTATGAACCCAAGTAATTTTTGAGTGACTTACTTGAAACCATTGTTGTTTTCTTTGATTCCTTTCCTACTGTGTTTCTCACATATTTACGACAGACACGGTCAATCTGACGACTAAGGTCTCGAACACCAGCTTCTTTGGTGTAACGCCTAATCATCTCCATCAAACTTGCATCTGAAATTTTTAACTCATTGCTACGGATACCATTTTCTTTTAAAGCCTTTGGTAGGAGATGCCTCTTGGCGATTTGCCATTTCTCTGTCTCAGTATATCCTGGTAAACGAATGATCTCCATTCTATCCAACAAAGGTGATGGTATGTCAAGCGTATTAGAAGTGGTAAGGAAGAGCACGTCAGATAAGTCATAGTCAACCTCGAGATAATGGTCTGAGAATTGTTTATTTTGCTCAGGATCTAAAACTTCAAGTAAGGCAGAGGCAGGATCACCGCGATAGTCCATACCCATCTTATCAATTTCATCCAACATCACAAGTGGGTTCACTACCTTCACACGCTTCATTGCCTTTATCACGCGGCCAGGCATTGCACCTATATATGTTTTTCTATGCCCTCTAATCTCAGACTCATCACGAACACCTCCTAAAGATATGCGGACAAACGGCCGACCTATTGCATCAGCAACTGATTTACCAAGCGATGTTTTTCCTACTCCAGGAGGGCCGACTAAACATAGAATTGGACCTTTAGGTTTTTTAACACGGGTGTGTACCGCTAAACTTTCTAATATACGATCTTTAACTTTATCTAGGCCATAATGATCCTGGTTAAGCATTTTTTCTGCTTTTCTAAGATCTTTATTTATGCGAGCCTGCTTTGACCAAGGCAGATCAATAATCCACTCTAAATACATTCGAATCACAGTAGCTTCAGCAGACATTGGCGGTGTATGTTTCAACTTATTAAGCTCAGACATAGCTTTTTCACGTACATCCATAGGTAAGTTCAGCTTATCGATTTTCTTCTGAAATTCTGTGATATCCTGTGCATTGGGATCAGACTCATTGTCACCAAGTTCTTCTTGGATCGCACGAAGCTTTTGATGCTTAAAATACTTTTCCTGCTCTTGTGAAATACGTTGCTTAACACGAGAATGAATTCTCTGGTCGACTTTCATCCATTCTATTTCTTGTTGCAATATCATCACAACCTTTTCAAGCCTTAAGGTTACAGATAACGTATCCAAAACATCTTGCTTTTTAGCAACATTAATCGGTAAATTTAGTGCAACTAAATCACTCAACCGACCTGGCTCATGTACATTCTTCAGCGATGAGACTACTTCATCTGAAACATTATCTGTGTACTTTGCATAACGCTCAAAGCGATTATAAAGAACCTTAGCGAGGGTAAAGTTATCTTCTTCTTGCGTTATTGATTCATTATAGAGACAAGCTTGCGCCTCATAATAGTCAGTATCCTCTTGAAGTGAATCGATAACAGCCCTACATACACCCTCTACAAGAATCTTGTAATTACCATCTGGCAATTTCATTACTTGAGGAATTTTTACAAAAGTGCCCATACTATACAGATCAGAAAGCTTTGGGTTATCTACATTGCTATCCAATTGGGCTACGCAGAGTAAACCACGACTGTTTTGTACTGCTTCTTCAATAGTCGCAATCGATTTATCTCGTGTAACATACAGTGGACAAACCATGTTTGGAAAGATAACGGTGTCGCGCAGTGGCAATAAAGGAAGTTGTAGAGTTTTGTTTACAATTTCTTCATTCATTTAGAGATCAAGTGCCCCCTTCACTTTTATCGCATTTCTCAAAAACATAAAGTGGCTCAGACTGCTCTCTGACTACTGATTCGTCGATAACCACTTTATGTAACTGGTCAGTAGAGGGGGCTTCATACATTACATCTAGTAAAATTCGCTCAATAATTGCTCTCAGTCCCCTTGCACCAGCCTTCTTTTTCGCAGCCTCAGCAGCAACAGCTAACAAGGCCGCATCAGTAAAATCAAGCTGTACTTGCTCCATATCAAACAAATGCTTGTACTGTTTAATCAACGAGTCTTTTGGCTCCGTCAATATACGAACTAGTGCAGATTCATCAAGTTCTTCAAGCACTGATGTAATCGGTAGTCTACCAACAAACTCAGGAATAAGACCGAAACGAATAAGGTCTTCTGGTTGAACGAGCGGTAATAATTTGTTGATTTCATCTTTCTTTGAATTTTTTACAATTTTAGCACCAAAACCAATACCGGATTTAGCTGTCCTATTCTGTATTACTTTGTCTAAGCCAGCGAATGCACCAGCACAAATAAAAAGTATGTTACTAGTATCAACTTGAATATACTCTTGATTCGGATGCTTACGGCCGCCTTGTGGAGGAACTGAGACCACCGAACCTTCGATAAGCTTAAGTAATGCTTGTTGCACTCCTTCACCAGACACATCACGTGTTATGGATGGACTATCGCTTTTACGAGTGATTTTATCAATCTCATCTATATAAATAATACCTGTTTCAGCTTTCTCAACATCGTATTCACAAACCTGTAGAAGTTTCTGCACTATATTCTCGACATCTTCTCCAACATAACCTGCCTCCGTCAACGTCGTAGCATCGACTATAGTAAATGGAACCTGCAGTTTTTTGGCTAAAGACTTAGCTAGCAATGTCTTTCCTGACCCTGTAGGACCTATTAAAAGGACGTTGCTTTTACCAATTTCGAGATCGTCATTTTTTTGTTTACTGAACAGACGTTTGTAATGGTTATATAAAGCAACTGCAAGCTGCTTTTTTGGCTTTGCTTGCCCTATGACATACTCATTAAGATGCTCGTGAATCTCAATTGGCTTCGGTAATGCAGAATGGGTAATGTTTTTCTGTAAAACGCCCTTCTCTTCGTCTTTAACCAGTTGACTACAAAGATCAATACACTCATTGCAAATACATGTCCCTGGCTGACCCTGAACCAAACGAAGTACATCATCTTGAGACTTACCACAAAATGAACAATGATGCTTAGAATCTGACATATGAAACCTACCTTATTTACAAATATTATTATAACATGAAACAGAATACTTTATCAGTATATACGAATAAATAGTTAACTGATTAACTAGTCTTAGTATCTTCCGGCATTATTATCTTATCGACAATACCGTATTCTAAGGCATGCTCGGCAGTCATAAAGTAGTCCCTATCCATGTCCTTTTTGAGATCTTCGACAGTACGACCGCTGTGCTTAGAGATAATCCCATTGACAAGAGTATTAATTCTTCGGGTTTCTTTCGCATGGATCTCTATATCAGCAGCCTGGCCTTGGTAGCCACCTAAAACTTGATGAATCATAACAGTCGCATGAGGTAGGCATTGCCGTTTACCAGGAGCGCCTGAGCACAACAACAGAGACCCAGCGCTTGCAGCCTGCCCGATACAAAGTGTTGCAACATCTGGCTTGATAAACTGCATCGTATCATAGATCGCTAATGCTGCAGATACCACACCGCCTGGCGAGTTGATGTATAGGAAAATGTCTTTATCTGGGTTCTCACTTTCAAGAAAAAGCATCTGTGCTACAACTAGATTAGCCATGTTTTCTTCTATTGGCCCTACCAAAAAAATTATGTTTTCTTTGAGTAGTCTAGAGTAAATGTCGTAGGCTCGTTCGCCACGAGAAGATGACTCGACGACCATAGGTACCAAGGTGTTGTTTAGGTGCATGTAATTACTCCGATTTTAGTGTTTCTTCAGCAGCTGCATACGACAGCTTTTCGATTTTGGCACCTGATTCATCCATAACCTTCTCTACAACTTGTTGCTCGAGTACCGCAATCCTAACGCGCTCCATCCTTTGGGGATCATTTTCATACCAAGATATAAAAGTCTTACTATCAATAAAATCAGGTGTCATATTGGTAAGATAACTGGTTACTTTATCTTGGTCAACCTTGAGTTGAAAATGGTCTACAAGTTTTCTTACTACTAAAGTTAGACGAATATTTCTTTCAGCTAATTTTGTCAGACTAGCCTCATCTTGCTCGACAGGAGACTGGTTATTTTTCTTCGCTTCCACGATTTCTTGCTTAACGAGCGAAGCAGGCACTGGAAAATCATAGTCTAAGGCCAGGGCATCCATAACTCTCTTGTGCAACACACGCTGTTCAAGCCACGGGATTTCTTCTGCCTTTTTTGTCAAAAGCGATTTTTTATATTCTGTAATACTCTGATCTTTGGCATTTACTTTCTTTAGAAAACTGGCATCAAGCTTAAGCCTTTTAGAAGACTCCACTTTTTTGACATCTATCACAAATTGAGCAGTTTTACCGCGTAAATCTTCTGCATGGTAGTTATCAGGAAAAGCGCAATCAACATTGACAGTGTCACCTGCTTTTGCACCTTTAACACCAGACTCAAAATCTGCGAGCATCTGTTTTTGCCCTAAGGTAAAAACTGAGTCTTGACCTGTGCCACCTTGGAATGCCACACCATCAATCGTACCTTTAAAGTCTACTGTAACACGGTCGCTATCCACGGCAGGCTTAGTGGTACTCTCCCATTCAAGATTATCATCTATAACTTTCTCAAAGACATCTTTTTCATCTTTTTTATCTAATACAATTTGAGGCTTGATGAGCTTCAAAGATTTTAGCTCTTTAAGGGTAAAAGTAGGCAGCATCTCAAAACTTGCTTCATAAACAACGTCTTCTCCGAGAACAAGTTTTGTGATTTCAACGTTAGGTGAACCTGCCATTTCAATCTCTTCTTTTTCCGCTACATTGCGTAATGACTTTTCAATCCACTCTTGAGCTAGGTCTTGCAATAGTGCAGGTCCATAGCGTTGTTTGATCATAGGTATAGCAAGCTTTCCTTTTCTAAACCCAGGAAAACGCTGTGTCGTTGCAATTTCTTGGATCTTCGATCGATAAGCATTCTCAACCAAAGAAGCTAGAATATTGGCTTTCAACGTGCATGTTAGACCATCTTTGTCCAACTGGTAAGAACTATTTACCTCGATATTTTGGGACATTATAACTACCTTTGAATATGTACGAGAGGAGAGACTCGAACTCTCACAGGTTACCCTACTGGAACCTAAATCCAGCGCGTCTACCAATTCCGCCACTCTCGCATTTTTTATTAAGAGAAAATTCAGTGGCTTATCTTAACAACACCAAAACATAGTGTCAATAATTAAACAGCCGGTTTAAAAAAAAAGATCAAAAAAATTAGGAAAAATTCTAGATAGCCACCTATATACTGTCGGTCAGAAATACATTAGCTCAGCTGGAAGTAATTACCATGTTCAAAACATATCAAACACGCGGCGTAAAACCTATACAATCCCTACTCCTATTTACAATTATTTCATTGCATAAAATACCACTTACGCACACAAACATATACTTTACGATGAACGCAGCTAGCATGTGCCTCAGCGTGGTAGGTTTTGTATACACGCTCAGCCTTTTAGCAAGAAATATACCGAAGACACCAAGTTCAAGAAGCACAAACGCGAGTAATAATGCATTATTTGCACGTATAAAAAAAACCTTTCTACTAAGCAACCTGACTACAGTAACGCTAATAATACTTAGTTCAGTGAATTTCTTCTTGCCAGCGACACATTTAGTAAACATTACACTACAAGCCCTAACCTGGGTAGGATTACACACAAGCCTAAATAATACTGCAATAAAAAAAATGCTATCTTCTTTTTCAACAAAAACAACCAGTAACAGTAAACGTCAACTTGAACTTCAGACACTTTGTAATTCTATAGATAGATTTTTACCAAGTATAGTTAAGAAAAATCAATATTTTGATGAGTTAGTCCAATTTCAACCAGACCTACAAAACAAAAGTAAACTGAAAATTCTACAAAACCCGACATTTGTAAAAAACAAATCTTCAAAGACATTTTTTCTAACTGAAAAAGAAAGCATTCATCAATTACCAAAACAATACGAGGTAGTAAGAGACAATCTACCTAAAGACAAGGTTAATAAATACAATGAGATATTAGAATTTAAGCATAGCGTATCAGCAAAGAGATATTTTCTATATAATTTACAACAACAGCTGAAGAATATTATACAAGATAAAGATATTAACACCCTTTACCAAAACACAATAACCTCCCACCCACAAAGCCTTCAAACACACAACACAGACACGCAAAATGCGTTACACATAGGCCTTAAGAAATTAATTCAGAAATGCAGTAACTTTCCGGCTAACAGCCAGTTACAAAGCACCAAATATCCGGACAACCTAAAGTGTGATTTTAGTGGAGTAGCCCCAATTTTCCCCATAGAAATAACGATCAAAAACATAGCAAAGAAGACACTTACACAATTAGTTGCTGATCTACATACTTTCGAAAAGATACTAGAAAACTTCTTAGAAAAAATTCAAAAAAAACCAAGTGAAAAAGCAAAGATTTTAGCAGCCGCGAAGCAAGCCGTAGATCATGGTGATACAGCCTCAGGAATAAAACTATCTAAACTTGCAAAATCACATGAGCAATACAGCCAGTATTCAAACGCTATATACAAAGCGATACAAATATGGCCAGATAAAAGTGCTATCTTAATAAAATTCATGTTGAATAACGGAGTAGAATGCGGATCAAAAGGACCTCAATCTGACACAGCTTTAGATCTTGCAACGAGAAATCAACTCACACAAACAATCGACATCCTCAAATCACACAATAACAGCATGACAAATAAAAGCCCTATCATGCGCTCAGATTTCAAAGTACAGTCAAAGAGTGCACATCAGTGGCCAAAGTTAAATCTATCCATCCTTGATCCAAGCATTGAAATAACATGTGTGAAACTTTATAAAGAACTATTGGTAAAAAAAACATCAGATCTATTACAAAATAACGCCCCAGGAAGCAAAGTAGGCAATACACAGACCATAGTAAACACCCCTATGACGCCTACAACTTTACAAAAGTCATTATCTGCTAACAGTATGTACAATCTCAGCCCTAGGCAAGCGAGTCTTGTGAGACTAGAGAATAACACAAATAATTTTACGAACATAAGAAAAAGATAACCTAAATGTGTTGACGTAAATAAAACAAATATGTACTCTTTATGTACCCAATAAACTTTTGAGTCATGGAAGATATATTTATACAAGGCTGGTTTTTTATTTTATCCAAACAAAAAAACCCCACCCTTAACCCTAACTTACTAGATTACGAAATGCAGGCAATCTTTGGTAGAACCCAAGATATTCAGGACGACACCAACGAAATACTCGGGAATACACTTATTAAACTAAAAATACAAAAGAACCTACATCGTAAAATCGTTAAAGACTTACATATTGCTAGTAATGTTTTCATAACAGGAAAGGTACAAACCTGTAATCATTCTAAATTCATCCAAGTGGAAAAAATTTATACGAAATTAAACCACGAAGACATCGCACAATTTTAAGAAAAAGCTAACGTTGTTATAGATACTAAAAACTTTCACGGGTTGCTAAATTCATCATCGCAGCCTTATAATGCATATAATTAATTAGAGAATCATAATGACTGCAAGTATTAGATATGAGAAATCATGTGGGATAATTGTATTAAACGCTAATAATATCTTACTTTTACACTATCCAAGCGGACACTGGGATTTTCCTAAAGGTCATGTTGACGGAGCTGAAACTGAAAAAGAAACAGCTAAGCGCGAACTCACTGAAGAAACAGGTATAACGAATTTCGAATTCATAGAAGGTTTCCGAGAGTTCACTCAATATAACTACAGACGGCAAAGACATCTCTATCAGAAAAAAGTGGTATACTTTCTTGGACAAACTAAAACCTTAGAAATTCATCTTAGCTCAGAACATCAGGGATTCGGTTGGTTTAAGTGGGAAGATGCCTTTTCTCAAATAACCTTTGATAACTCAAAAATAATTTTAAAGGCTGCCGAAACATTCTTATCTAATCGCTAAAATCTCTCTATAAATCACAAGAACAAAATTTTAAGATAGATTACTTAGGAGAAAAATAAAAATGTCGATTAATCTACCGTTGAAATAGTAAAAAAAAATTGAAATGAATCACTCCAAATTAGCAAGTACTGCCAGGGTAATCCTCATCACAATAGTGGGGTGAACGATGGGACTCGAACCCACGACAACCGGAATCACAATCCGGGGCTCTACCAACTGAGCTACGCTCACCATGTTGCGCGCCTGGCAGGACTCGAACCTGCAACCCTCGGCTTAGAAGGCCGATGCTCTATCCAGTTGAGCTACAGGCGCATAATCGGGGTGGAGGGATTCGAACCCCCGACATCCTGCTCCCAAAGCAGGCGCGCTACCAGGCTGCGCTACACCCCGTTTAATTGGCTGTGAACAAGCAAATTATTATTTACAAATTCAGACGGTTATGTTAACTTTTATCTATGTAAAGGTCAATGATTTTATCATATTACTTTTCTTTATTTCTTTAAACTAGGCAACATATATGGAAGAAACTACATTCGTTAAAAACGAAAAAATTCTCAACCAAAAAACACTACAGAATATAGACATCGCATTCAACTCCCCATACAAAGATTGGAGTAAAGAGATAAAAACCACTATTGAGATAACGCTAGCTCACCTCGACCAAGGTAATGTTAGAGTCAGTACACCGACTACAAACGGGTGGCAACACCAACCCTATCTTCAAAAAGCCATTTTGAGCTACTTTAAAACTCAAAATATAGTAGCAAACCAAAACCCCTTTCTATTCTACCAAGATAAAATACCAAGTAAGTTTGTCAATAATAAAAATACCTCTCAATGTCGAATAGTACCACCTACACATGTACGCTATGGTGCATATATTGGAGATAATTGTGTCCTCATGCCATGCTTTGTTAATATAGGTGCGTATGTTGACAACGGCACTATGCTTGACACCTGGTGCGCTGTTGGTGCCGGCGCACAAATTGGCAAAAATTGCCACATCAGTGGTGGAGCAGGCATCGGTGGAGTACTAGAGCCACCACAGGCCACACCTACTATTATCGAAGATAATTGTTTTATCGGAGCAAGATCAGAAATAGCAGAAGGAGTAATCGTACAGAAAGGTGCCGTGCTAGCAATGGGAACCTTCGTCAGCCAAAGCACCAAAATCTATCACCGAGACACAGGTAAAATAACCTTTGGAACTATTCCAGAGAATGCCGTAGTTGTCCCCGGCTCAATACCCAGTCAAGATCAAACTCACAGCACATATGCTGTTATTATTGTAAAGTACTGCGATGAAAAAACCAGGAAAAAGACGAGTATAAACCAACTGTTACGCGAATTATAATTCCAAGTAAATCACATGACACATGGCGACAGCTTGCATTAAAAAGAATTGTACGTTATAAAAGATTGAACTTTTTTCACGTTTCAGTATGACCAGCATCACCAAAATTAAACAAATCATAGAACTTCTTAAAGAGCATGACTTAGGAGAAATTCATGTTCAGTACGACACAAACTCAGAAGTCACAGTAAAGTCTAAACCAACTAATGTATTACCTGCATCTAGCTCTATTATGACACCCACCACATCCCAAGAATCTAGCAGTTCTGCCAGCACAGCCCACGAAGCTGATTCTGCCACAGTAATTAAATCTCCAATGGTTGGAACAGTGTATCTCACCCCTTCACCTGAAGCACCTGCATTTGTCCAAAGTCAATCTTCAGTTCAAGTTGGCGATACTCTTTGCTTGATCGAAGCCATGAAAATGTTCAACAAAATAACCTCAGAAAAATCTGGTAAAATAAGTAAAATTCTCGTTGAAAACGGTGCAACTGTCGAATTTGATCAACCTTTATTTCTTCTTGCCGAGGCATAGATGATACGTAAACTATTAATTGCAAATCGTGGTGAAATCGCACTAAGAATTATGCGTGCTGCTAAAGCACTCAACATGCAGACTGTTGCCGTCCATTCCAAAGCAGACAGCGAGCTCCTACATGTAAGGCTATGCGATGAATCTATATGCATTGGACCTGCAAATCCGCAACAATCCTATCTAAATATACCAGCAATATTGAGTGCAGCTGAAGTTACTGGAGCAGACGCAATACATCCTGGATATGGGTTTTTATCAGAAAATGCCACATTCGCAGAACAAGCTACTCAAAGCGGATTCATTTTTGTCGGCCCTACAGCATCAACTATTCGTACCATGGGTGATAAGATTACAGCCATAGAGACTATGAACAAACTTGGTGTCCCAACCGTCCCAGGTAGTAACGGACCACTACCTAACAACCCTGATGATCAAAAAAAGATAGCACAAAGAATAGGTTACCCCGTCTTAATCAAAGCCTCTGCTGGAGGCGGCGGGAAAGGTATGCGTGTCGTACACAATGAATATCAATTACGTGAGTCGATTTTAGAAGCCAAAAAAGAAGCAAAAAATGCCTTCATGAACGATGAAGTGTATGCAGAAAAGTTCCTCACTAGACCAAGGCACATAGAAGTTCAAGTCCTTGCAGATCAATATGGCCATGTTGTTTGTCTAGGTGATAGAGACTGCTCCATACAGAGAAGACAGCAAAAAATCATCGAAGAAGCACAAGCATTTGGATTAACCCAACAACAAAGAAGTGAATTATATCAAATTTGCATAAACGCTTGTGAGAAGATGAACTACGAAGGCGCTGGGACTTTAGAATTTCTTTTCCAAGATAGCCAATTCTACTTTATTGAAATGAATACACGAATACAAGTTGAGCACCCAGTTACAGAGATGGTAACTGGTATCGATATCATTAAAGAGCAATTACGCGCACAGTCTGGTGAAGCATTTAATTTTACACAAGAAGATATTCAATTCCGCGGCCACGCTATAGAATGCCGGATAAACGCAGAAGACCCTACAAC
Source organism: Pseudomonadota bacterium (assembly GCA_036128855.1). Taxonomy (GTDB): domain Bacteria; phylum Pseudomonadota; class Gammaproteobacteria; order Comchoanobacterales; family Comchoanobacteraceae; genus JAYYPW01. The sequence continues at coordinate 20,099 of JAYYPW010000001.1, read as the reverse complement.
AATGTTACCAAGCCCAGGAACCGTGAGAATATTTCATCCACCACAAGGATTTGGCATCCGCGTGGACTCTCACCTCTACACAAGTTATAAAATACCACATCACTATGACTCGTTAATTGCCAAAATAATAGCATTTGGCGACACAAGGTTCTCTGCAATCCAATCTATGCGACAAGCTCTTGCGGAAACTGTTATAGATGGTGTAAAAACTAATATAAGCTTACACAAAAAAATTCTCAATGATCAGTCTTTCATAGATGGAAACACAACCATTCACTTCTTGAAGGATTTCTTCACTCTACAAAAAGAAACTGCCAGCGTGTAACTTGCATATTGTTGTGTTATTATCAAAATTAAACTAATACCAATGAGAACATGCAAAATTTGAATCATCAACAAGATCCCCACTGGTACTGGTATTTAGTGGCAACAATAAGTGCATTCTTTTGCGGAATCAACTGCTTCATCGTTGCTTGGGACTTTATGTTTAACAAAACAAATATCTGGTTAGCTGCTGCTTGCGCAACAGCTGGATTTATTTTAAACACAGCTTTATATTGGAGAGAAGGCGCACAAAAGTTTTATAATTTCTCCAGAGCTTTATATAAGAAACCCCTTTCAGTAATACATAAGGCACGCGTAGAAATTTGTTCTGCAATATGTATCGGTGGCTTGACCTACCAATCCTACATGCATCAACTAACAAGATGGGCAGCTGGGCAATATCTTCCAGTTGGTTTTATTTCATGGACTATGAGTATTGCAAGTGGATTAGCTAATTTTGCATTATTTTCAGAAACAACGCCTGATTGCTCCCAAATAACACATAAAAAAACAAAAACTAGTTATTTATCAAAAATACAGAAACTTACAAATCATTTTTGGGTACAGTCTTTTGAGAAAAAGATTAAAAATTTATCCTCATGGACATTAGCATTAGCGCAAAGCCTAGCATACGCATTACTAAACTACTTAAGCGTACTTAACATAACGACCCACCTCTTACCACCTCCACTACAACTTATTTCTGCTTTTTATCTAGCATCTACGCTTTTTCTAGCGGAGCTAACATTTAATTACAAAGAGTGCTCTACATTTATAAATACTAAAAGGAATGCCACCCCACCCTGGTGGTATTTCTTACTTATCGTTGGTAATGGATTTGCCAATGGATGGATAGCACTAGGAGATTTGACTTATCTTCCGAAAATAGGACAACATGTTATTGTATCCATCGGTGCTTTTGTATCATTTACAGTCATGTATAATAATTTCTTTACCAAATCTTCAACAAAAAACCCATTCATACCTGGAAAACAGAGTGAAAGATTAAACTGGGCATGGGGGTTATGCTTAGTTGGCAATATTCTTTGCACATGCTTCCTATTACACAACCCTACTTTTCTCGATAAAATATTTTTTTGCCAAGCTTTGCTTTTCACCAACTTGCTAGCAGCATATCACAGCATAGATAAACTGTGGATATCGCCATATATTTCAATGCAAAACCCCATAAAACATTCAGTTTTTCAGGGGAAAGAAACCCACCAATCCATACAGATAGCTAACAAGGTTACTACAAAACCACTTACCAATTTCACAGCTGCGAGAAACACATGCTAACACCCATAAAATATCAGAATCAAAAAATCAAGCTCATCATATTCGACTGGGATGGAACATTATTAGATTCACTAAGCCCACTCACAGAAAGTTTTATAGAAACGTGTAAAGATATGGACCTTAACAAGCCTACAATTAACGATATCCGCCAATCATTCGGCCATAAGCCAGAGCAAATCATCTACCAATTCTTTCCTGAAGAATCAACGAAAAATAAAGATTTCACCTTGATATTCACTAGTAAATTCCGCAATTTTTACCAAAAAAAATCTGCAAAGTTATTTCCTGGGTCAAAACTAGTACTCGAAAGACTATCACAAAAAGGATACAAGCTAGCCATAGCAACAAATAAAACTAGACCTCTTTTAGAAAAAGAGTTAGGAGAAACTGCTGTAGAATCTCTTATATCAATGAGCCAAACCCCTTCAGAGCAACCAGCCAAACCTAATCCGAGCATGCTTACACATATCGTTGATGCCCATGGCTTACACGCAGAAAATTGCCTGATGGTTGGAGATCATGAAAATGATATATTAGCTGCCAAAGCAGCTCACATCCCCGTTGTTGTGATCGCGGAAAATTCTTCCACAGCGGAAAAATTAACTTATCACCAACCTCATGCCATTATTTCTTCTATTGAAAACCTACCTGACTGGGTCCAACAGGATTTAACCATCCAAGCTTAGAAACTATCAAACGATAACGTTATAATACATTAAAATATATAAACAAATCCATGTCATAACTCCGGCACAGCAGTCATCTAAAACAATACTCGCACCACCCCACTGCCGACTATCAAACCAACTAACTGGACCAGGCTTAGCAATATCAAAAAGTCGAAATAGGATAAATGCAAAAAGATATAAACTAACGTGACAAGGATAACCAATTACTGCCCACATAAAACCAACAACTTCATCAGAGACGATAATTGAAGGATCTTTTCCAGGCAATTGTTGCGCGAAAAGATCAGCTGCATAGATAGAATAGCATGTAATTATAATTAATAAGAATAAAGCAAACAACGAAGGCATTAAACTCAAAAAACAAGCCAGCACTACACCAAATAACGTACCCGCTGTACCTGGCCCGACTGGTGCTAACCCTAACCCCCAAGCCATACTCCACCACGCATGCGTGGAAAGCTTATCATGAGACATCTATATTTGCCCTTGAGACTGCTGATGAAGCTGATGTAATACAGCATTGACAAGTTTAAAACCTTGATCAGTTCCATACACTTTACATAAATTTATATATTCATTTATAACTACTTTTGGAGGAGTTTCAGGACAAAATAAAAGCTCAACACTCGCCAATTCTAAGATAGATCGCTCAACATCATTTAAATTTCGAGATGACTGCAACGAAATAAGAGGATCTATTTGTTTATTAATAAGCGACTGTTTTTCATCAAAAAGCTTGACTAAATGACCAGAAAAAATCTTATCTACTCGTTTAAAATAGGGATCCTGACATACATCCAAAAAATGCTTATCTATATTAGTCTGACTAATACGCCATGCAAAAACCGCTTTAAAAGCACACTCTCTAGCGAGGCTTTTTTTGTGTTTAGGCTTATCATTACTCATATTCAGGTTCCGCTAGTTTAATTTTTTGTAAGTCATGAACCACTCGCTGGAAAGATTCTATATTGTTAAAACTTTGATACACAGAAGCAAACCTAACATACGCGACTTCATCTAGTGCTTTAAGATATTGCAACACAATCACGCCAATTTCTCGAGATGGAATCTCATCTTCGGGGTATTGCTGAATTTTATCTAAGATAGTAAGGATCAGTTTTTCAAATGCATCTGGATTAATGGGCCTTTTCTCTAGTGCCCGTAATATACCAGCACGTAACTTAGCATCTGAGAACTGATATTTGGTACCATCTCGCTTGATAACACGGGGATACCTTACTTCAACAGATTCATGTGTAGTAAAACGATATTGGCAAGAACCACATACTCGACGCCGGCGTATGTAATTAGCCCCCTGTACTAGACGTGAGTCAACGACTTTTGTCTCAGGCATTCTACACTGTGGACACCACATTATATGACCTCAAATTTCATGATAGTCAGAGTAAATTGGAAAACTTTCACACAAATTAATTACTTTTTTTTGTAATATATCTGTTAACGAAGCATCTTCAGGAGCGTTTAAGTGCGCAACCATAATATCTACAAGTTTAGTGCATTCTATCTCTTTCAAACCACGAGTAGTTAAACCTAAGGCGCCTACTCTAAAACCACTCGTAACAAATGGAGACCTCTTGTCACCTGGAACTGTGTTTTTGTTGACCACAATATGTATACTTTCTAGCAGCTTTTCAGCTTGCTTACCAGTCTGATTTCTATTGGTTAAGTCCACAAGGAACAGATGCGAATCAGTCTTACCTGAAACAACATGAAACCCGTGGTGCTGAAACTGTGAAACCATGGCACGAGCATTAGCTAATACTTGATTCTGATATTCGACAAAGCCTGGCTGCATAGCTTCCCAAAAACTCACTGCTTTAGCTGCAATAGCATGCATCATTGGCCCACCTTGTAAACCTGGAAAGATAGCTGAATCAATCTTTTTAGCAATTTGCTCATCTCTTGGTGTTAGGATCATACCACCTCGAGGGCCTCGCAATGATTTGTGCGTCGTAGAGGTAACAACGTCTGCAAAAGGAACAGGTGAAGAAAACACCCCTGCTACAACCATACCTGAAACATGGCTAATATCTGCTAATAAATAGGCACCAACCTTATCTGCAATAGCACGGAAGCGCTGCCAATCTATCTCCAAAGCATAAGCAGAGTAACCAGCAATAATAATTTTTGGCTTACAATCCAGAGCTTGCTTCTCGATAGCATCATAATCAAGAGCTTCAGACTGCTGGTCTAAATGATAACTCATTGCATGATAGTAATGGCCAGACATATTTACTTTAGATCCATGAGTTAAGTGGCCACCATCAGAGAGATTCAACCCCAGTATTGTATCACCAGGATTTAGCAGTGCCATAAAGACAGCTGCGTTAGCTTGTGAACCACTGTGCGGCTGAACATTGGCAAACTCTACACCAAAGAGCTTTTTCACTCTTTCAATTGCAAGATTCTCAACTTCGTCAAGTACCTCACACCCTGCATAAAAACGTTTACCTGGATAGCCTTCTGCATATTTATTCGTAGCAACGCTACCTTGAGCACGCATAACTTCTAAGCTTGTATAATTTTCAGATGCAATCAGAACAAGGTTGTTCTGTTGTCGATGCAGCTCACGCTCTAGCAAGGAAAAAATAAGTGAATCACGCGTTTGGGTCATAGGAAATCAAGTTATACTAAACATCTGACTACCTTAACAAAAAACTACATAGAGTGCAAAATGTTTTCAGACATCTGGGCCCAAAAGTAACGCTTACTCTCAATATCTTGATTAATAAACCTTAAAGGAGGTAAAAACAAAAATTGCTGCTTATTGTTTTCCAAAAATTGGAAACTATACGATAAGTCTGTTTGACTAAATAACAAGGACCCTGTAACGGGATGCCTAGCAAGAAAAAAAAACACTATATCAGCCGACAAAAGAGAGGCGCCGCTACATTGTTTGAGATTAAGGTAGCCAAACGACCTTAAAATGTCCTGTAATATATTAAAATACTGCGCATCTTCAATCATGCATAAAAACTTAGTATCACAATGAGAAGCGTACAGATTATATTCTGAAGTACCATTTTTTCTAAAATCCATATCGTTTGTCATCGATCGATAAAGATCACTTATTGCGATGTTGCTCATCGTTAACCCGATCTATTTTATTTCAACTTGGAACAGCATGCCACAACACAAATAGAAATAAAACTAACATAGTGGTATCTATCAGCTAATTGTAGATTATTTACTAGCGACTTTATGCAATAAAAGCTATAATAAATAATTTACATGAGAATGAGTTTGATTCCATTTCTACTGTGCTTAGTTTTCTCATACAGCGCGGCAAATACGAGCATCGAAGTCGAATCGACTTATGGGGTTCTTATCACTTTCGCAGAAAACATACCAGATAATATTCAACAAAATAGTGCTATTGCATTAAAAAACTATTTAGAAAAGTACCACCATAGGCTATCCCATAAAGAGAGGACAGCACTCGTTGCCCAAATACCTAATTTGATACATGATGCAGCTAAACCTTTTGGCTACTTTCACAGCCAATGTGATGCGACCTCACAAGATAAAGACAATAAAGTAATTGAAGTATCATGCCATCTTGGGCCCCCTGTTATAATACAAAATATAGAAATTACTTGCGATGGAACTGGACAAAACGTTTTAACAACTGTCATAAAAGAAAGCGCACTATCAAGTCAGAGGGGTGACATTTTTGATGCAAATATTTACGATAAAAGCAAACAAGAACTACTTTCAATAGCATATGAACACGGGTTTATAAATGCCAACACTACCTCTTCTAAAGTTGTTATTAACACTGATAAAAACACTGCCAACATCAACTTCGTGCTAGATTCTAAAAAAGCATTTGTTTTTGACAAAATTAGATTTGAACAAAACGATTTCAGTGAGAGATTTCTCCGTGACATGGCTGACTTTAAAACCGGTGATCTTTATCAAGCACAAAAACTTCATGAATACCAAAACACTTTACAACTTTCTGGTTTATTTAACACAGTCTCAGTACGACCATCTGTACAGAATAAAAATAACAGTAATCAAGTACCAATTTATGTTCAATATGAACCCATAGACAAAACACAGTTTAGATTAGGGATTGGATATAATAGTGACACTAAACTTAATGGCTTTCTTGGACAAACACATAATCGCATTGGCAAGCGAGGTGAAAAAATCAACACAGAGTTATACGCCTCTAGAGAAAAGACCATACTACAAGGTAATATTTACATACCGAGATCACATCCAAAGTTTGACTACTATACTATTGAAAGCCAGTTCTCCACTGAAACGATCATTAACGACAACAAAGACGATAGTTTTTACTTTACTTTTAACCACATTTTATTAGAAAAACTCGGCGAAAAACATTTTTCTGATAGAAAGTTGTCACTTATCTATGCTCTAGATTGGTCACAAGCAAAAGGTGAATCAAAGATCAAAAGCCAATTGATTTACCCAAAGCTTGAATACCAATACTACTTCTCATCACATGATCAGTCATTCAATGCATTACTAGGCGGAGAGATACAAGGAAATTCAGATTTCTTTCTTTCTGAACTAAGTTTTATCAAGCTCGTACTCTACAGCAACCTTAGGAGTAGTGAATTTTACAATTTCAGAGTTCTCTTTAAAAGTAAATATGGAATAATTGAGACTCCAGACACATTACCATTATCTTGGTATTTTCGCACTGGAGGAACTTATTCTGTTAGAGGTTTTGAATACGAAAGTATTGGCGACCCAGAGTTGAGCAACAACACCATGCTATTTACCTACACCAACGAGATACAAAGAAAAATATATGAAAGCATTTATCTTAGTGCATTTTATGATGCAGGTAATGCAAGTGACAATATCTTTAAAAGCCCTACTTCACAGTCTATTGGTACAGGAAGTGTTTGGGAGTCTCCTTTTGGTAATATCGAGTTCAGTATTGCCTGGCCAGTAAAAAATTACAGCTTAGATAAAGATAATTATAAATTTCATGTTGCACTAAAAAAAGGCTTTTACTAGGATAGTTAAGATGGTAAATAGTTTAAAAAAAAGCGACATTTGGCAACGTGCAAGTACAATCATCTTAAGAAGCTTGGCATTCACAATCTGTATCTTATTAGTTTTCACAGTATTTCTCTCAACAACCAATACCGGCCTTAAGATAATAGCAAGCTATATAAGCTCCACAAGCACCATTCCCATAGAGTTTAAAAATATTCGCGGACGTTTGATTACAAACTTCACCATTGAGAGAGTCAAAATTCATAATAGTTTCAGCATACATGACGTAAGCGGCGTATGGAAGAAAGGCAAATACTTACAACTAGAGCTACATTCAGACAGGATTAGTACTAATCTAGAAACAATAAGCAATTATGTACCTCATGAAATACAAGACCAAGTAGATGGGTATATAAAAGCAGATATATTCAGAGATTTAGATCTCACATTAAATTTACGCTTAAATAAATACCCTGAACTTTTAACTACATGGACTTTTTTAGAAACGCATTACCAAGCAAAAACTTATTTAGAGCACTCTCATATCCACGGATCATTATTTAGCCATAGGACTGAGGAAGCACCTCGAGAAATACAATTCAGTATTGACCATGCCATAGCAAATCCATCAGTAGAAGCAAATGGTGCCATTTGGGTTGCTGAAGAACAATTACACGTTAAAATTAACAAGAATACATCCTGGAAGGGTAAACGGGGTTATCTCCATATACACAACCCAACGATAAACCTTTATTCAGATTGGTTTACAGAAAACGCAGAGCAAAGAATCCAATTAGTATTTAGCCACCCAGAACATCATGCTCAACTAAACATACTTCACAATGACTCGACAAAAATTGACATCAAGGCGCAGAGTAAAAAATTCAAATATCAGACATGGAGCTACGACAATGCTTCATTCACCCTAGAAAGTCAAGTTAGCCGTTCTCATACACAAACAAAACTAGATCTGCTTGGAAAAAATATACACTATAACAAGACTCATCTAACAGATCTTAGTATTTCTCATTATCACGACCTATCTAAAGATAAAGTCAATGAAATACAAACAGATATACAAGCCGATTCTATTGACTACAATACAAAAATTATTGCCACTCAGTTTGTCGCACATGCAAGTGGTGATGATAAAAAACAGATAATAAGTACCGACATGTTACAAAAAACCGGATTAACCCATGCTGATATTACGATCGAACGTCCACTTGAAAATTGGCAAATAACTCTTGAAAAACTATCGATTGCTGACAACTACCTCTTAGTAAGACCAGAAAACCCTAAAAAAATATCATTTGAAAGAGACAAAATTCAAATCGCGTCGCTTAAAAGTGAAACGATTACAACACCAGTTGATATTAATATGCGCTATTTTTATGATAAAAAGATTGATACAGAATTCACAATAGACCATTTTCCTTTGAAAAACCTTCCACCCGAACTACTGGAGGCATTCATAATTCCCTTTGATAAATTACAAGGTACGATAGATGGAAAAATTCGATTAACCACAGAAGAAAGTACCAAACCTACATTTGCAGGCAACTTTAATATTCGAATAGAACAAGCAAGAATCAACAGCATCCTACCCAGCTTACCACTCAACTCATCTCTAGAAATAACTAAAGGTGATATACAGGGCACGCTTTCTAGCGCCGGTGTTCACATGAATGGGGCCGGAGTGGTAAATCAAGGACAATGCAATATAGATATTTTCACGCCTTGGAGTCCAAGCATTGATAATAAAATGTCCATACTCATAAATGGTAAAAACTTAGTATTTAGACAAAACCCTAAGTCGGTAATAAAGCTTGATTCTAAATTACATATTACACAGCAAGATGATCAAATGCTCACTCACGGAGACGTTCATATACACGACTCTCTATATCACAATAACAGCTGGGATATAGGCACACAACTGCCACCTGAAACTATAATAATATCCGAAAATGAGAACATTTTCACAGAAGAAAATGAGTTTAATCCTTTCAACATAAAAATCATATTAGGAAAGAACAACCAATTTCATGCTTTTGGTTTTCATGGAGATCTTATTGGCGAACTAATAATTAAGAATTTACAACCCAGTAACACTCTCTGTGAAGGAAATATTCAAATCATAAATAGCCACCTACTATTATTCAAAAAATATCTACCTTTGAATCAATGTATGTTTTCATGGTTTGAATCGCCTCTGAACAACCCCAATTTGAACTTGGAAATTCTACAGAAAGATAGCAATATAAAAAGCGATAGTCGCAGTAGTCAGAACTATGGAATCAGAGTATTGGGACCTGTCAATCAGCTAGAATTCGAGTTTTTTTCAAATCCAAAAAAGATGACCGAACCCGAAATTCTTAGTGCGTTACTTGTCCAAAGCAAAAGCCCTCCCCTTGAAAACTCAGAAAGTATGGACAAACTTCTCACAGATCTAAACTACCATCAATATGGGGGAAATGACCTACAAAACGTCTTCTCTTTATTAACAGCATTACGAAAATTATTATTTTTTGATCAAGTAGATATTGATAACTACGATGCACAAAACGACAATATTAGTGGATCAAACAGATTGTATGATGATCTTGAAATAACGCTAACAAAACTTATTGATGAAAACTTTACCTTGCGGGTACACTTCGCATCTAATGAAACTCGATCTAGTAAGGTCAGCTTTGATGCACAATTAAATGACAATATGACACTAAGTAGTTATATGCAAAACGAAGGCATCACTGGGTTAGAGTTCTATTACAGTAATTCTTATTAAATAAATAAAAGACTACTTATCTCCTCCTTCTAACCTGGGATTTTCTATGTATCTGCATATCGTTACTAATAGAACTTCTCACTTTATTTCTTTTATCTCGTAAAGCAGATTGCACAAAAGCAGTTGATGCAATAGGATTTGGCTTATAGGACATAGATAAATTTGAGTGTAACTTTTGATTCGTAGACTGGAATACAAATAAAAGTCGTTTGAACTTTGACCTAGGTGAGCGTGGTGCACCATTAGACTTAATGGGTGCTTGGGCTAAGTTACAGTTCTCGTCAAACTGGTCAAGTACTTTGTGAATTTGATTTAGTTTAGTCGGAGAAATACTTTTGTGAATACAAAAAGTTTGTAAGTGTTTTAAACACATCTTCATTTCTCTACATAAATCAGTAATACGTTGATCAAAATACACAAAGTCTGCAATAGTATGGTCCATAGATTTACAACACATAGCATTTTGAACCATTAGAATATGCTGGGCAGTTTTACTAGATAACGATGATTCACCATTTTCTAGTTGCTCGGACAATACTTTCAGCAAGAGTTCACGAAAAGACTGGTTCAAAAAGCCATCTTGATAACTATCCAAAATTTTAATATTCTTCTGAAACATCTCGGAAATACGTTTTTGTAATTTAGCAATATCTTCCTGGACATGTGGTGAACAGTGTGGATCAAATATTGATTGATGCAAGATATTTTTCACTTCATTAATTGCTAAGTCTGCATTATTTTGTCCCTTCTCCAAGGACTTTACCAAGGCAAGACTACTAGAAGTAACAGGATGAGATAGTGCATACTCTCGATAAATAAATACAAAACTATCTAATAAATACGAAATTAATAGACAAACAGTACCGATTACAATGATAGGTATCAAATAAGGTGCAATAATGCCAAAAAGACCATAAGCAAAGCCAGCAGCAGGTAAAAGCATAAGAACTGTTGATAACATCATAAAAGTAGCAGAAATTTGACGGATAAGCGATAAAAAATACACTACCATACCTAAAATAGGATGCGTATTATCAAAGATTTTCTTCTGCGCATCTGATAAATCTAGATAAGATGGTTTATAACCAAAAATTCGAAATAAAAATGCAATAAGATCAAATGAAACAACAGCATTTACTATATTCGCACGTGCACGAATATGGTCCGGAGTAAGATTTGTAGGAGATGGAGTTTGTACAGGTTGCATTAAATATCTTTATACGATGTATCTGTTTTTATAGTATAAAAACGTAGAACCTGCCGTAAAAATTTATTCCTGGTATGCCGACACCGCTTCTTGTACTATTTTACGTGCTTTTTCCATATTCTGCCAACCTTGAAGTTCCACCCATTTGCCTTTATCTAGATCTTTATAGTGCTTGAAGAAGTGCTCTATAGATTCGCGCGTTGAAATTGGAATATCAGTATAATCGTGAACATTATCATATAACTTTGATAACTTTTGCACTGGCACAGCAAGAATTTTAGGATCTATGCCTGCCTCATCACGCATCAAGAGTACACCAATTGGCTTAGCTCTAACCACAGAACCTGGATAAATTGAAAATGGTGCTAATACCATCATGTCTAGGGGGTCACCATCGTCACATAAAGTTTTTGGAACAAAACCATAGTTAAATGGATAAATCATAGATGTAGCCTGAAATCTATCCACATGAAGTAATCCCGTATCTTTGTCCACTTCATATTTAACAGGTGTGCTATGTGCGGATATTTCAATAATAACATTTAGGTCATCAGGAATATTTCGACCCGGGGTTAGATTGTTCAAAGACATGATGTTCTCCAAAGAAAAGTCAATATTATCAAATGAATTACAAAGGTGCAAGCGCTAGGCTTCATCTATTTACCCGCAGAAGCTGACAATACTGCGCAGGCAACCCTGGCACCTGAATCACCGGTTGGTTGCGTAGTATAATCATCAGGACCACTATGGATAATCAAAGCAGCATCAGCGGAAGAAAAGTGTTCTCGATAATACAAACTCGACATATTAGGTATAATTTGCTCAATATGCGCTGCTCCAGACTTATCTACAAAAATATTAGCGAGATCTCCAGCGTGATAACCATGGTTGTCAAAAACACCATGTGTCTTTTCTTCAGGATTAAAATGTGAGCCTGACTTTATAAAACCATCTGCATAGTCTTCACATGTACCTACAGCATGAATATGCATACCATGCCAACCTGATTTCAACCCTTGTAGAGTTAACTTAAGTAGCAATCCAGAGCCTTTTTGGTATACAGTGGCATAACCAATGACTTCCCCCTCTCTATTAATTATATCGCCACCAGTTACGGTAAAATAAGAAAAAATAAAAATTAACCAAAAAATTCGCATCATTCACAACTATCTAGCAAGTGTTTTTATTATGCAGAAATTATATAGGCAAGTATATAGTCATACTACTAGTTATCGGGTTTTATAAATGAAAACTGTAGTGCCGGGTCACCGATAAAAACATCGCGAACAAGTGGCTTAGATGGGTCAAGAGAATACTGTCTAAAATCAGTAACACCAGATTTTTTTAGAACCTCTTCATCGACAAAAAACTTTCCTGTTGTCTTAGTTGCAGATTGTGAAATTATATAATATGCAGCATCAGCTACAATTTCAGGAGTTCTACAGTTCATTTGCCCAATTGGTAATAAGTTACGCACTGCTGCCGTATCAATCGCTGTCATCGGCCATAGAGAATTCACTGCCACACCATAGCTACGAAAAGACTCTGACATACCTAGCGTAGACATACTCATTAAGTATTTTGATTGTGTATAAGCCACATGAGATTTAAACCATCCTGGGTGCATATTCAGAGGTGGAGATAAATTCAAAATATGTGGGTTCGCTGCTTTCTTCAAATGAGGAAAGCATAAACTACTACAAAGATAAGTCCCACGACCATTAATCTGGTGCATTAAATCGTATTGCTTCATTTTTAGAACTTGAGGACCAAGAAGAAATATCGCACTAGCATTATTTATACAAACATCAATACCTCCAAATGTAGCAACAGTTTGTGTAACCGCATTTTGCACCTGGTCCTCATAACGTATATCTGTAGGTATTGCTAGGGCATGTCCACCCGCATTTTCTATAGCTTCACACGCAGTATATACCGTCCCAGGAAGTTTAGGGTGTGGCTCTGTAGTTTTTGCTACAACAGCTATATTTGCGCCCTGGCGAGCAAATCGTAATGCTATCGATAGACCTATTCCTCTAGAGGAACCTGTAATAAAGAGTGTTTTCCCTTTCCAAGATGTTGTCGGCATTATATGATCTAATCCATGTAAATACGGTTAAATATAGTATAGATGTAGAAAAAATCCTGAAAAAAATGAACAAAATAACTATTATCCATAACTAACCATAGCAACTTCTCTTATAAACCAGGTATAATACTCTAATTTGTAAGGAAAAAACTATGCCATCATTCGATATAGTATCTGAAGTTGACAAACATGAGCTAACCAACATGATTGACCAAGTTCAACGAGAAATAGAAAACCGTTTTGATTTTAAAGGCACAAGTTGCAAAGTAACACTCGAAAGCCAGAAAATTAACGTCTTAGGAGATACAGAATTCCATTTACAACAATTAAGAGATATTATCTTACAAAAAGCAGGTAAAAGAAACATTGATGCGAAAGCGTTAGATTTTCAGAAACCTGAGACTCAACTAAACCATGCAAAACAGAGTGTTTTAATCAAAGATGGTATTAATACTGAATTTGGCAAGAAAATATGTAAAGTAATCAAAAGTAGCAAGATAAAAGTACAAGCAAGTATACAACAAGAACAAGTAAGAGTTACAGGCAAAAAACGTGATGATCTACAACAGACGATCTCATTTCTAAAAACTCAAGACTTAGAACAACCACTACAATTCCAAAATTTTAGAGACTAAATCACCATTGAATACATTTACAATACAACACGAACCGTGCTGTGATAGACAAAAGAATTTCCTTGTTGATGAAACGCAAGAAAAACATGATATTTTTTGGATGCAAAAATGTCTCGAGCATTTACCTCAAGACGTGGAAAATCAGCATGAAGTCCCCATTAGCGCTATAATTATAAATAAAAACAATAAACTTATAGCGATTGCGAACAACCAACCCATTAAAAAGAACGATCCAACAGCACATGCTGAAATTCAAGCGTTACGCCAGGCTTGCTCTCAACAGAATAATTATAGATTGGATGAATGCTCTATCTATATAACTCTTGAACCTTGCCCAATGTGCTTTTTTGCGTTAATCCAAGCACGAATTAAAAGAATTATCTTTGCAGCTAAGGATAATAAAATTGGCATATTATCTCAAAAAAAATATGAGTATTTTCATCAGGCATGTAACCACCACTTTCAGTGGACATATGGCATATGCCAGGAAGCTGCAGAAAAAAAACTTTATCATTTTTTCCAAAGCAAAAGAACTAAAAAGACCAAATGAAATTGAGCTCGTCTAGCCACCAAAGGAGCAAGATGGGACCAATAAGTACATTACGAGGGAGTGTCTTCATGTTGTTGCATTGTCTTAGGCGAAACAGTGACATCAAAAACTAAAAAGTTCTCGCGTGCAGATTTTTTCATAGGTAATGGTAGTGGTGAAGCTTTCATTATTGCTGCAATAGCAGACCTATCGTGTGTATCGTTTCCACTTGCCTGCTTAAGTTGCACATGCTGAACATAACCTTGATCATTAAGTTGCACTTGTAAAATAGTTGTCCACTGTCCAGACAAACCAGGGGGAAGATGGTAATGTGGTCGCAACTTCTCAACGATAGACTGGCTAAATTGTGCAACCAAGCGCCTATCTTCTGCCTTATCAAGTGCAACTTGACGTGCACGCTCTGCACGTTGTTGTGCAAGTCTTAATGCTTCCTGCTCTTTACGAATCCTTTCATCTTCTATACGCTTTGCTTCTTGAATTTTTTTCTCTTGCGCTGCTTTCTCCCTAGCAACCTTTGCCAATTGCTCTTGTTTCATTATCTCTTCTTGGCGTTTCTTCTGTAGGTCTTTTTGTTGTTGTTCTTGAATTAGAGCTTGAGTAGTATCTATTCTAGTCTGTTCAGTAGTTTTTTGTTGTATGGTATGCAATACGTCATCCCTGCCCGCAGAAGCTGGACCAGGAGCATTGGACGCATCAGGAAGTATTTTTTGCTTCCCTGATACATCTGAACTAGCCAAACGTTGCGCATTAGTTGTTTTTGAAGCCATGCTTGCACCTTGGTTTTGTTTCTGTGGTGATGAGGCAAGCGCAATTTTATGATGGGTCTGAACTTGACCTGCAAGTTTTGTTGGTTCCACATCTACAGAACGCGTGGTTGTTGATACTAATTTCTTTGCTTGTGAAAGCTGAGACTGGGCAGAAGCTTTGGCAGCAAGAGCACGGGGAGGAGTCTTTGTCGGTTTAATTGCTGGTTTAACAGCCGCTACTTTATTCTTTTTCATCGGCAAAGTTGTCGACTTCAATAAGGGTTGAGTCTTGGTTTGATTTTTAGATATAACTTGAGATTTATGTACATTTTTAGGTTGAATATGACTCTGCAGAAACGAATGAGATACCAATCCCTGTACTGCAATCCGAGTCTTAGGAACCATGGTATTCGAAATGGTGTTTTGTTGGGTTAGTAAAAAGCTTAGGAGTAGAAAGGCACACATATGTAAGCCGAGAGATAATGAAAATATCCACCTAAATTCAGGTCGGTTTTTACGCAAGAACATAATCGTAGTCCATAACTAAAGGTGCATGATCAGAAAACAGCTCATCCTTATATATTGACACAGATTGCAAGCTATCAGCAAGACTAGGAGAGACAACCTGGTAGTCTATGCGCCAGCCTATATTATTAGTACGAGCACGACCGCGAAAACTCCACCATGTATACTGCTCTGGATCATGATTTAGTACCCGAAAAGCATCAACCCAGCCATTAGCAAACACCTTATCTAGCCAAGCCCTCTCTTCTGGTAGAAAACCTGAGTTATTCTGGTTTTGTTTCCAGTTTTTCAGGTCTATAGGTTTGTGTGCAATATTCCAGTCACCGCAGATAATTGTAGGGTTACGTAACAAATTTTCAGAAGAAAGATATTCATCGTAAAAGTAGTCTAACAAATCCATTTTAATACCCTGACGTAATTCACCACTTGTACCTGAAGGTAAATATAAAGATACCACGCGAAAATTATTATAGTTCAATTCAATAAAGCGACCTTCATGATCTAGGTAAGAATTACCTAGCTTTACATTTATTGATTCTGGCGCATGTTTTGTTAAGATGGCGACACCCGAGTAACCTTTTTTTTGAGCATCGGAAAAATATATTTTATAACCTACAAGCGTAAAAATAGCTAGGTCTAAATCTGCAAGATGTGCTTTGGTTTCTTGAAGACAGATAAAGTCTGCATTCTGCGTCTGCAACCATTTAAAAAAGCCCTTACGTTGTGCGGATCTTATCCCGTTTAAATTACATGATATAACTTTTAGCATTCTAGTATATTAGACGAGATTACTTAGCTTAACAAGCAAAGAAAATACCAAGGTATTTAATTCAAGTTAGAACTATGGTAAATTATAAAAAAATGGAAATTATCATGAGCGACCCAGAAAACACACTTATATTAAAACTTAACCAAGGCAATGTCTCAATTCAGCTTCTACCGGATGTAGCTCCCAACCACGTTGAACGTATCAAACTTTTAGCTAGCGAATCATTCTATGACAACTGCCCATTCCATAGGGTCATCGAAGGATTTATGGCTCAAACGGGCGATGGTTCCAACCAAGATGGCACTGGTGGATCTGATTACCCAAACCTAACACAAGAGTTTAACTCCACTGCTCACGAGCGAGGAGTTGTCTCCATGGCGCGTGCTGCCAGTCCTAACTCTGCAAATAGCCAGTTCTTCATATGTTACGATAATTGCCCTCATCTTGATAATCAATATACCGTATTTGGCCGTGTTACAGATGGCATGGACCTGATAGACAGTTTGAAAAAAGGAGCGCCTGGCTCTGGTAGCGTAACCGCACCTGACCGAATATTAAAGGCGTACATCCTTGCAGATAGTCCCGAATAGAAATGTATCCTACATTCAAACATCAAGTCAGCCTACTTTAAAAGAGATATTTAAATTATGAAAGTCGTGCACTTAGTACTCAGTAAAAGTTTTGGCGGGCTCGAGCTTCACGTAGATGAACTCGTGAAAGAACAAAATTGTACAATAAATGCAGTGATCATATGTAATAAAGAAATAGCATCAAAGTTTTCTACTACAGAACAAGTAATCACCATCGAAAATTTTTATCGTTTTTCTATATTGAGTTATTATAATATTATCAGCATACTCAAAGACTTAGATCCCGACATAATACATACTCACGGTAGTAAAACAACAACTGTTGTAAACATTATTAAATGGTTTTTTTCAATAAAACACATATCAACAATACACGGAAAAAAATCAAACCTAGCCCTGTATCAAAAGTCAGATTATGTAATCGGGGTCAACAAGAACTTTCTTCAGTCCATAAAAGTACCCCACAGTACGATCCATAACTGGTGGAAACCCTCTCTTCCAAAAAATCTGCCAAGAGCAAACCATTATATACTAGCGATTGGAAGACTTGAAAAAGTTAAGGGGTTCGATATTTTGATTAAAGCCTGGAAATCAATAAACAAAAAACTGATTATTATTGGCTGCGGCAAAGAGAAAAAAACTCTACATCAGCTAGTGAGAACCTACAAACTTGACGACTATATCTCAATCATACCTAGTATGTCGAACGAAAATTTAATTAGATATTATCAGAATGCCAGCACACTCATCGTGTCATCGAGGCGTGAAGGTTGTCAACGTGTAGTTCTAGAAGCTCTGTATCTTAAAATACCAGTTTTATCGACTCGTGTTGGAACAGTTGATCTTATACTCCCAGATCAATTTCTTGCACCACCCAATAATGTCGAAGCTCTAAGAAAATTACTAAAAAAACACCTCTGTACAAACGAAGAAATAGATCAAAAGAAAGAGTTTCAACTCGTAAAAGAACAATACTCACTTACAAAAAAATGTGAAGAAACCATAAACGCATACAAAAAAATCTATGTACCAAAAAAGAATACTATTCTTACATAAGAGAAGTTAATTCAGACATTAAAAAATATTCAACCGTCTATTACAAAAAAACTTAAGGTTTATACCAAGCAATACTTAAAAGCAATGTAGACATAGAAAACATTAAAACGTGACAAAGACACATTGATTTTTTTCAGGCACTCAGGCATTATGGGAAACTTATCTCACACTTAAATATTGCAAAATCTCGTAGACGAATACCTCTAAATTATTATGCTCTCAAATGTAAAAACCACACCGATCACAACATTAAGTCAACAGTTACAATCAATATTATCTAAAAACCCTAAAGAAACTCGTCATTTTTTACCAGTAGAGTTTCTTCAGCAGCCTACTGTTCTACACACAGTACCTATTTGGGAAAATCAAGACTATGATTTCTTTGCATTATGGCTAGACCCCAGTCTAAGCTGTAACGCAGGTTTTTTCAAAGAAGATGGCCATTCTCTTCTTTTTCAATCACACAAAATAAATCACATGAAGATACTACGATGCTTATCCCACTTTTTAGTAAATAATCTTCTTATTACAGATTGTCAATGGGGAGGATTTATGCTCGAAAGTATGAAGTCAGGATTTGATACTACCGCGATATTTAGAAACTACAATCACAAAAAATTTTGTGAAGAGAACTTGAAAAAACAGCCTCAAAAAGTTAATTACCTACTTACAAACAATATGATTGAGAATCTTGGCTTTACTTATGACGCGATAGTTGATATTGAGGCATTAAATAATACACACATTGATCTTTGGGGTCAAAAACTCGAACAGTACCTTAGCAAACTCAAAAAAGGCGGAATTATCTTCATACAAGCACTTGTCCGTACACACAAAGATTTTACACCCTATTTTACACCTAAAAATCAAACCCCGACATTAACAGAAATCCAGCAAATCACTAAGAACTTAGGGTTAAAAATACAAGTCCTTGAGAACCTAAGCCTACATTACATCAAAACAACCGCAGCATGGATTAAAAACTTTGATGAACAAATATTGAACATACGCAATAGTAGCACATATGCTAATCTCTGGGGAGCATATATAGCATTGTTACACGCAAAACTTATATGCAATAGAGAACAACTTGTACAAATAGTGCTGCAAAAATAAAATCTATATATCTACAGATATTCTGCTTAAATAATTTAAAATTTCCAATAAATGGAACACAGCCACTAGAAAATTAAGAAATTTCTAAGTATAATAGCCACTTTATAAAAATCAGATTAAAAGAGCTACGTAGAAACAGATAACACCCACACTGATTTTGAGATAAATTCAAAATACCAGTCGATATGTAGCCTTGTGAATACAAACCAAATAGCGAATACTTAACCAATGCTGTACCTATTATCACATAAATGTAATAACGACTATTTATTCTTTAGATCCATCGATGCGACTCAACCACATACCGAAACCCACGTAGGCTATAAGCTCTACCTTAACTTGAATAAAAAATCTATAGAGAAAATAGAATATCATTTGCAAATATATATGTACCAATTTGGCTTACTATATTACCTAAAGCTCGATGAAGGAAAATCTTATGCTGGTAAAAATCTTGTAATACATTTAGGAGAAAACATTGATAAAGAAAAAATACTAGAATTCGTATTCAAAGTTGAAGCATTGGCCCAAAAATATAAACTGCAACCTGAAGAACTTGATGATAATACTTTAACCAAAAGATGGCCTGTCAATGGGTCGAAAATATTTTATTATCGCTATGATGCTAATAAACAAAAAAAATATAGCATTCACTTATTTAATAAACAAAAACATGGTTTATTGGCACAGACGAAAAAACAGGCAGATAGTA